>NZ_RWJI01000001.1:130000-1684678 GCF_003933235.1 Sphingorhabdus wooponensis | reverse complement strand
GCCAAGCACTGATGGAAAAATACCCTCGCTGTCAAAACCATCCAGCGTATACGCATCGGTATGGCAAATCCCCGTCGCCATAATCTCCACCAACACTTCGCCCGCCTTGGGACCTTCCAAGTCCAACTCTACAATCTCCAACGGCTTCTTGGCTTCAAATGCTACAGCTGCGCGGGTCTTCATGGTAAAAATCCTTAAATTAGTATCTGGTTTGCGCGAAATTTACTTGAACACAATAGTACGGTTGCCGTTCAACATCACGCGATGTTCCAAATGGAGCTTGACGGCGCGTGCAAGTACCCGACTTTCGGTGTCTTGGCCCTGCGCAATTAAATCGTCGACGGTGTCGGCATGATCAACGATGGACACGTCCTGCGTGATGATGGGGCCTTCGTCGAGGTCAGCAGTTACATAATGCGCTGTGGCACCGACCATTTTGACGCCCCGTTCATGCGCACGGTGATAAGGTTTCGCGCCCTTGAAGCCAGGCAAGAAGCTGTGGTGAATGTTAATCACCCGGCCATCAAGTTTACGGCAAAGCTGATCCGACAGGACTTGCATATAACGCGCGAGGATGATGAGGTCGACTTGCTGCTCTTCCACCATCGCTAACAATTTAGCCTCTTGCTCCAATTTGTTTTCGGGCGTGATCGGCAAATGGTAAAAAGGCACACCTTCATGTTCTGCACGCCGTTGCCAATTCAAATGGTTGGATACCACGCTGGTAACGTCCATGGGTAGCCGGTTGGTGGAGGTGCGGTAGAGCAGGTCGTTCAAGCAATGACCGCCTTGGCTGACCATGATCATGGCACGGAGCTTTTTGCGCAGGTCGTGGATGCGCCATTCCAACCGGAACGCGGTCGCAACAGGCAAAAATGCCGCGCTAAAACTTTCAATCGTTGTATCGGTTGCAAATGAAACAGCGATGCGCATGAAAAACCGACCGGTATTTTCGTCACTATACTGCGAACTTTCGACGATGTTGCAATCTTGGCTGGCGATTGAATTGGCGACAGCGGCGACGATACCTTTTCGGTCCTCGCACATGATTAATAAAACAAAGTCGGCGCCCGTTTTCATTTTGTATCCTGCTCCCATAGAAATTGGGCACCGCGTAGCCGCCTAACTCCGCACCCACCATCTCGTTCGGATATATATTAGGTCTTCTAATCGGGATATGTAGATGATGTAATTGATTAAAGAATTTATTTTACCAATCACGAAAATTTGGTCAATTGCTTGAGTGGGTCTCCAGTTTCAGTCTGCACAGTGGAGATTAAAAACCCTCGCATTGTCGGGGGATGGTTGAGGGGAAGAAAATTGAAAAGTTATTTGAAAATTTCAACGGCGGCGATTGTCATCGCCTCTGCCAGTGTCGGTATCGGTATCAATCCTGCATTTGCGCAGCAAACTGCAGAAGAACAGGACCGTGGTATTGCCGATATCGTTGTTACAGCAACGCGTCGTGAAGAGTCGGCCAATCGCGTTCCGCTGGCAATTACCGCTTTGGGTGGTGAGGCGCTGAGCGATCTTAATGTTACCAAATTCGATAAGCTGATTGAATATCTTCCTAATGTGCGCGCTGCTTCGCGTGGTCCTGGCGCATCTTCCATATTCATCCGCGGCCTTTCGACCGACTCGCCGGGCTTGCAAATCGCGGGTACTGCTGGTGCGCAGCCAACGGTTGCGCTTTACATTAACGATGCACCTGCATCGCTTGTTGGTCGTAACCTCGATCTTTACGCAGTTGATCTTCAGCGCGTCGAAGTTTTGGCGGGTCCACAAGGTACGCTCTTCGGCGCCAGCGCGATGGGCGGTGCCGTTCGTTACATAACCAATAAGCCTGATACGAGCGCGTTCAGCGCTGGTTTTAACTCCAGCTATGCCTTCACCAAGGGCGGTGAGGAGAGTGTCGCTGGTGACGCGTTTATCAATATTCCTATTGTGCAGGATAAGCTGGCCATTCGTGCTGTGTTTTATTCCGACAATCAGGGTGGATATATCGACAATGTTGCTGGAACATATCAAATGCCGTTCAACGGCAATGTAGGCGTTGCTGGAAAATTGCCGACCGGTAACCCGCTTTTGGTGACTCGCGCAATCTCATCTTGCGTTGGTATCTCGAATTGCACGGGAAGCCTCTATCGCGCGCCGACCCGTCAGACCATTAACAATGATGCCTTTGTTGAGGATAATTATAACGATGCAAGCTATCGTGGCGGCCGTATTGCGCTGACATGGAATGTTAGTGAAGATTGGTCGGTTGATCTGATGCATGTGCGTCAGGAGCTTGATACCGATGGTGTCTTCGATTTTGAGCCCGAAGTTGGCGACCTCAAGGTTACAAAATTTGGTGATAACTCGCTAAAGGACCGCGTTAACCTATCAACTTGGGCCGTAAATGGTCGTTTGGGCGCACTTGATGTGATTTACACGGGCTCGTTCATGAAGCATCGTGCAACGCAAGTCGCCGATTACGCAGGATATTCGAACATCGGTCTATATCTGCCTTATTATGAATGTGATGCGGGTGTTTACTACAGCAGTCGAGCCCAGACCGCTGGCAATACATGTTACGCACCTAACAAAAGCTATCAGGTTCGCAACCGGACGGAGCGTATGACGCAAGAGTTGCGTTTAACTACGCCAGTCGATAAGCGCGTTCGCGGTACTTTTGGTTTGTTCTATGATGATAACAAATTGTTCGACAATACCGACTGGTCCTATCTGCAAGAGGCCGCAGGATATATCTATCGCAGATCGCCAAATCCCGCGGTTAACGCCAATGATACCAGTGTGCGCCCTGTAAAAGTCGGCTTTTTTAACGATGTGCAGCGTAAGGATAGGCAATTTGCCGCTTATGGTGAAGCGTCGTTCGACATCATACCTGAAAAGTTGATCTTGACCGGTGGCCTTCGTTACTACAATGAAAAGGCTTCTATTAACGGGTCGTCTGCGACTAGTTTTGGCGGTGCGCGGGGTGTTTACAATGCTGCGACTGGAACATATTCCGCTGCCGCAACTCCTCCCACGCTATATGGTATTAGCGTTAACATGAATCAGCTTTATGCCGATTCCTCGCCTGCCAAATATAATGGTGTGCTGTACAAGGCCAACTTGACCTATCGCATCGGTGACGGTTCGCTGGTTTACGCAACCTATTCCGATGGTTTCCGTCCAGGTGGTTTTAACCGGAAGCCTTGCAGTGTTGGTAGTGCGACTTGCCCCACCAACGCCGACTTTGTTCGTTTGGGCACATATGTACCAGACAAGGTGCAAAACTATGAAGTGGGTGGTAAATTCTCACTGCTCGATCGTCGTTTGCAGGTGAACTTCGCAGCGTATCAGATCGACTGGAGCAACATCCAGATTACGGTGTTCGATCAGAATATTTCGAACCAGACATTTACCACCAACCTGCTTGATGCGCGTATCAGGGGTCTGGAAGGTGACGTAACGTGGCGAACCACTCCGGAACTGACGTTTAACAGCGCGTTCTCGTATAACGACTCTGAAATGACGAAGTACCGGAAGAACACAACGGTGCTCCGTCCATTGGGTGGTCCGCTTGCTTTGAGCCCCAAATTCCAGTTTAATGCGCGCCTACATTGGGAAAAGGAACTGTCCTCGGGCCTCGCTCCTTTTGCGCAAATCGGCATTCATTATGTCGGCAAGAGCATCTCTGACGTTATCGACAATGTCGATATTCGTTACGGCGGCGCTACTGCAGTCTATAACGGTGTAACTGTGCGTTCCGGCGATGTTATTGCGCCAATCAAGGCGGCGCAGAACCTTGGCTCATATGCCACGGCCGGTGCATCATTCGGCGTATCGAAGGATGAGTGGCGTCTGGAAGTGTTCGGTGACAACCTGACTGATAAACGTCCCGAGCTTTATAAGAGCGGGAATGACGGTGAGCTTCGCACAACGACCTCGCGTCCACGCACAATCGGACTGCGTTTCTCGTACAAGATCTAAACAACAAGGTGAGCGCCCCTAGGAAACTAGGGGCGCTTTGCCACATCTGCATTTCGGCATTGCGTTAAGCGTGCGAATTGCTGCAGGGTTCGTGCAATCGTTCGTCACAATATGGGAGAGTAGGTGACAATGTTGGCCGAGGCCTCGCCGGAAACCATTGATGCCAATTTGCGTGAAGCGCGGTCGCATTTGCAAAATGCCCGATTAGCTGACGCAGAAGCTTTGTGTGTACGCATACTCGAAGTTGCGTCTGATAATATTGATGCTCTTTACACTTTGGCAGTGTCGCAGCGGATGCAGCGAAAAGTGTCGGCTGCGCTTACGACCCTCGATAAATTGATCGCTATTAATCCTGGCTACGGCCGTGCATGGCAAGAGCGCGGGCATTGCTTTCGCGATATCGGCCGTGTCGAAGAGGCAATCGCAGCTTATCAGCGGGCAGTGGCCCATAATGGTGCGCTTGTCGCAAGTTGGCGCATTCTTTCCGAATTACATGATGCGGCTGGGCGCGAAGGGCCTGCTAACTTTGCGCATGCCCAATATACGCATCTTTCAGCCCTTCCGCCGGAGCTGCTGAGTGTCGCAAGCTTTATTCAGGAAGGGCGCATCTACAAAGCCGAGCAATTGTGCCGTGCATTCCTGCAACGCAACGGCCACCATGTCGAGGCTATGCGGTTGCTGGCTGAGACTGGGATGAAATTCAATGCCTATGATGAGGCTGAGTTTCTACTTGAATCCTGCAAGGTATTGGAGCCGGAAAACGTCAATGCACATTTCGATTATGTGAAAGTACTGCATAAGCGCCAAAAATTCGAAATGGCACTCAGTGAAGCGTCAGAACTGCGCGAAAAAGAACCCGATAATCCCGAGTTTGAAATGCTCTACGCGAATGAAAATCTCGCGGTCGGTAATTTCGATGAGGCAATGCTAAGTTACGAAGCATTGCTAAATTCCATGCCAGACAATCCAAGCATAAACCTGACTTATGGCCATGCACTAAAAACCGTTGGCCGGCAGGGGGATGCAATTTCCGCCTATCGACAGGCGTATAAGGTGCGGCCAGACTTTGGCGATGCCTATTGGAGCTTGGCCAATCTGAAGACATATCGTTTTGACGATAGCGAAATCGCCCAGATGCAGGCGCGCCAAGCATCGCCGATGACGGCGCTGGAAGACCGGTATCATTTGTGTTTTGCGCTCGGTAAAGCGCTAGAAGATCGCGGCGAATATAGTTCCGCGTTTGAATATTATGAGCTCGGTAACCGCTTGAAACGGGAAGAGTTGAAGTATAATCCGAGCAGGCTGTCGAAGGAAATGCAGCTCCAACGCGAATTGGTAACGCCTGACTTGCTTGAGAAATTTTCAGGGGCAGGCTGTGCCGCCCCAGATCCGATTTTCATCGTCGGACTGCCGCGCGCAGGGTCCACTTTGCTGGAACAAATTCTTGCTTCGCACAGTCAAGTTGAAGGGACGATGGAGCTCCCGAATATCTTTGCTTTGGCGTTCCGCCTCGACCGGCAGCGTATTGTTGGTGAGGAGCCGGAATATCCGGGTAATCTAGCCGATTTGACCCGCGAAGATGTCGCCCGCTTTGGCGAGGAATTTATCCGCGATACGCAAATTTTCCGCAAAGGCGGCACGCCTTTCTTCATCGATAAAATGCCCAATAACTTCCGTCACATTGGCCTGATCAATATGATTTTGCCGAACGCGAAAATCATTGATGCGCGGCGCGGGGCCATGGGATGCTGCTTCAGCGGGTTTAAGCAGCTCTTCGCCGAAGGTCAGGAATTTACTTACGGACTAGAGGAAATTGGCCAATATTACGCGGATTATGTGCAGCTCATGGATCATTGGGACGTTGTGCTGCCCGGCAAGATCTTGCGCGTCCGCTATGAGGATGTTGTCGCGGATTTAGAAACCCAAGTCCGACGCTTGCTTGATTATTGCGGGCTTCCTTTTGAAGAGGCCTGTCTCAATTTTCACCAGACTGAGCGCGCTGTTCGCACCGCGAGTTCGGAGCAGGTGCGACAACCCATTTTCAAAAGCGGGGTCGACCAATGGGAAAATTTCAGTAATTTCCTTGATCCACTGCGCAATAAATTAGGGCCAGAGCTGGCCGCAACCTGAGGGATAATTTTATGGCTGACAATGTGCCGACTGCTCCAATTCGTGTCGACGAAGTCTCCTCGCTGGGGCAGCGTTGGTATGTCCTGATCATCATGATGCTGGTGTACACGATCAGCATCGCGGATCGTTATGTGTTGTCCACATTGCTTGGCCCGATTAGCGAAGAATTGCAGTTGAGCGATACAGAGACCGCATGGCTTGGCCTGCCACTCGCGCTTTTCTATGTGGTCATGGGCATTCCTTTATCTTGGTTGTGTGACCGCACGAACCGCCGCAACTTGCTGGCGGCGTCGGTTGCCGTTTGGTCATTCATGACCGCAATTACAGGGTATACGCGCGGCTATTTCGACTTGCTGTTGGCGCGTGTTGGTGTTGGTATCGGTGAGGCGGGCGGCACACCAGCGTGTAATTCCATTATTGCTGACTATTTCCCTGCCGACCGACGCTCCATGGCCATGACCGTTTTCGCACTTGGCGCGCCTATCGGGGCGTGGCTCGGTTCCGACATTGCGGGATTGGTATCGACAGTACATGGCTGGCGCGCTGCATTTTTGGTGCTGGGCGTACCCGGTATCATTTTGGCGCTGATCATCATGGTAACAATAAAGGAACCAAAGCGCGGACGCCTTGACGCAGTGCAAGAAGAAAAAGCGCCAAAAATCATGGAAACGCTCAAATTTCTTTGGTCACAAAAATCGGCTGTGCATGCGATGACCGGAAGTGGCCTGTCGGCATTTTGGGGCTGGGGATTAATGTGGTTCACGCCTTTGTTCCTGCAACGGACCTATGGCATGGATGAAGGCGAAGCTGGCGGCATGTTGGGCTGGATTTACCTTATTGGCGGTATTGGTGCGTCTTTGTTGACAGCATGGGTGGTGGCGCGCCCTAGATATACCGACCCACGTAAAATCGCCCGTCTTTTGGCCGTGGTAACGGCATTGGCTACTATCCCGTCATTCCTTGCTTATTATACACGGGATCTGGGCTTTGCTCAGTTTATGTGGTGGTTGTTTATTCCGGCCATATATTTCTACATCGGCCCGGCATTTGCACTGTGCCAAAACTTGGCGGCACCGAGAATGCGGTCCATGGCTGTGGCAATATCCTTGCTTGTTGCCAATGTGCTTAATTTGATTATTGCACCTGCAATTGTTGGCGGCCTAAGCGACTTTTTTGACGCTACGGGTGGCGGCAATGCAGATTCTCTGCGTCTTGCGCAGCTTATTCTCGCGCCTACGGGCCTTTGGGCGGCTTGGCATTATTGGCGCGCCGAAAAATATATTATTGAAGATCAAAAGAGAGCCATTGGATATGTCTAAGTCACCCCTAAAATCCTTTATCAATGGCGCGTGGGTCTTGCCTGCGACATCCACAGCAACGGTGGATGCGATAAACCCAGCTACAGAAGAAGTCTGCGCCGTTGTTGCGGTGTGCGGGCATGATGATGCTGATCGGGCGGTTCAGGCGGCACGGGCGGCATTTGATGGCTATGCGGCGACAACGCTGGAACACCGGATTGCGTTAGTGGAAAAGCTTATCACCATTTTTGAGCGACGCTATGACGAAATGGTAACGGCCATATCAACTGAGATGGGCGCGCCTTATGACCTGTCTTATGATGCACAGGCGGAAAGTGGCCCCGGCCATTTGAAGGCGACGGTTAAAGCCGTGCGCGAAATGGCGTGGGATTATGATGTTGGCACAGATGGCATCGTCACGCATGAGCCTATCGGTGTTTGCGTGCTGATCACGCCGTGGAACTGGCCAATCAATCAGATCGTGTGCAAGGTGGGGCCTGCGCTCATCACAGGCTGCACTATGGTGTTGAAGCCTAGCGAAATGGCGCCCTTGTCCGCGCAGCTTTTTGCCGAAATGGTTGAAGAGGCTGGATTCCCAAAAGGCGTGTTTAACATGATCCACGGGACGGGCGCGTCGGTCGGCGATACGTTGACCAGCCACCCCGAAGTCGACATGATTTCCTTCACCGGATCGACGCGGGCGGGCATTCAAATTGCCAAAAATGCTGCGGATACCGTGAAGCGTGTTGCCCAAGAACTGGGTGGGAAATCCGCCAATATCGTCTTTGCCGACAGCGATTTAGAGGCAGCGGTCACGCGCGGCGTATTGCATTGCTATGGCAATACCGGCCAATCCTGCAACGCACCGACGCGTATGCTTGTCGAACAATCGGTCTATGACGAGGCGGTTGCTATTGCGGCCCGCGTTGCGAAAGCGGCACAGCTGGGCGACCCAATGAAAAAAGGGCCGCATTATGGCCCAGTGGTCAGCAAGGCACATTATGACAAAATTCAGGGCCTGATTCAGGTAGGCATTGATGAAGGTGCGCAGCTTGTTGCCGGTGGCACTGGCCGTGCCGAAGGCTTTGACCGCGGTTATTATGTGAAGCCTACGGTCTTCGCCGGCGTCCATAACAAGATGCGTATCGCGCAAGAAGAAGTGTTCGGCCCCGTGCTTGTCCTGATACCCTTTATAGATGAAGCAGACGCCATCGCTATCGCGAATGACTCGCCCTATGGCCTTTATGCCTATGTGCAAACGAACGACATGGATCGTGCGCGCCGTGTAGCGCGGTTGATGCGTGCGGGTGGTGTGAGCATTAATGGCACAAGCCAGGATTATATGGCGCCCTTTGGCGGATATAAACAATCAGGCAATGGCCGTGAATATGGCGAATTTGGCGTCCGCGATTTTCTGGAAATCAAATCGATCAGCGGGTTTCGCACCGCATGAAGCTGACTGACATTGAAACCTTCGTTGTCGGCAATCCGCCGCCGCATTTTGGCGGACGCTATTTTGTCTTCGTCAAGATAACGACCGACAGTGGTGTATCCGGCATTGGTGAGGCCTATTGCGTGCCGTTTGAACCACATCTCGTCGCCAAGATGATAGAGGATGTGTTTGCGCGTTATGTCGCCGGTAATGACCCGCACGACATCGAAAATATGTGGCGCAGGGTTTATTCCAGCGGCTTTACCCAGCATCCCGATTTGACATTGATGGGGGTTTTGTCGGCGCTTGAAATGGCGTGTTGGGACATCATCGGCAAAGAGGCTAATAAGCCAGTTTACAAGTTGCTGGGCGGACAGGTTCATGAACGGCTGCGCGCTTATACCTATATCTATCCGCGACCCGGCGACAAAACAGATGTGTATCACGATCCTGATCTGGCGGCGGAGCGTTCGGCGGAATATTTAGCGCAAGGCTTCACCGCCTTGAAATTTGATCCAGCAGGGCCGTATTCGGCGTTTGATGGGCGGCAACTGTCGTTGGAAGCGCTGGATCTGTGCGAACGCTTTGCAAAATCTTTGCGCGAAGCGGTGGGCATGAAGGCAGATTTGTTATTCGGCACGCATGGTCAAATGACCGCGGCAGGGGCCATTCGTCTTGCCAAGCGTCTAGAGCCTTATGATCCTTTGTGGTTGGAAGAACCCGTGCCACCCGATGCGCCCGAAGAAATGGCCAAGGTTGCAAGGGCAACGTCGATCCCTGTTGCAACAGGTGAACGATTGACCACCAAATATGATTTTGCGCGGCTGTTACGTGCTGGCGCAGCAGCGATTTTGCAGATGAACCTTGGTCGGGTCGGCGGTATATTGGAAGCCAAGAAGATCGCCGCCATGGCGGAGGTTGACCATGTCCAAATCGCGCCGCATTTATATTGCGGCCCCATTGTGGGCGCGGCCAATATCCAAATTGCGACCTGCTCACCCAACTTCCTTATTCTTGAGAGCATTGAAACCTGGGGCGGGTTCCATACCGAAATTTTGAAATCGCCGATCCAGTTTGAAGAGGGGCATGTCATTCCATCGACTGCCCCAGGCTTAGGGGTCGAATTGAACGAAGATGTGGCACGCGCCAACCCATATAAGGGTAATATGCTCCACCTTGAAATGACGCAGCACCCCGTTCAGTGACCGAAGAATTCGACTATATCATCGTCGGCGCAGGCACGGCGGGTTGTGTGCTTGCCAACCGGTTGACCGAAGACGGCAAGTATAGCGTTTTATTGCTTGAAGCAGGGGGCAGTGATCGGTCCATCTGGATACAGATGCCCATCGGTTATGGCCGCACCTTTTTCGATAAGCGGATCAACTGGATGTACGATACCGAGCCGGTTGAAGCGCTTGGCGGCAGGCGAAGCTATTGGCCGCGCGGCAAGGTGATTGGTGGTTCGGGTTCAATCAATGCGATGGTCTATGTGCGCGGACAGCCGCGTGACTTTGATGACTGGAAAGCACTGGGCAATCAGGGCTGGGGCTGGGATGATGTCTTACCCTATTTCAAAAAGTCAGAGGATTTCGACTGGCACAGCGCGCATCACGGCAAAGGTGGACCACAGCATGTCACCGATATATCGCCCTTTGCACACCCCATCTGTCGTAGCTTTATCGAGTCTGCACAGACATTGGGCTTTCCCGCCAGCAATGACTTTAATGGTGGCCGGCCAGAGGGCGTAGGCTATTATCAAATCAACACGCGTGGCGGTTGGCGTGCCTCCACCGCGAATGCGTTTTTGCATCCTGCGCGCAAGCGTAAGACATTGAAGCTTCAGACCTTAGCGCATGTATCGCGGATATTATTTGAAGGGCAGCGCGCCGTAGGGGTTGCTTACACGCGCAAGGGCGCGCGTAAAGAGGCGAAGGCACGGCGCGAGGTCATCCTTTCGGGCGGCGCGATCAATTCGCCCCAATTGTTAATGCTGTCGGGCATAGGACCTGCGGATCATCTGAAAAATGTGGGCATTACGCCTTTACTGGATGCAAAAGCGGTGGGCCGCAATTTGCAGGACCATATTGCCGTATCCTATTTCTATAAGGTCCGGACGGCGACACTGAACGATGTGCTTCACCCGTTTTTGGGCAAGTTGCGTGCGGGCTTGCGTTATGTCGCCGACCGCGCAGGGCCATTGTCGTTGAGCGTTAATCAAAGTGGTGGTTTCGTGCGCAGCGATGCGACCAAAGAGCACCCCAATTTGCAATTATATTTTAGCCCAGTCAGCTATACCAAAACGCCCTTGTCGGAACGCAAGTTGCTGAACCCTGATCCATTTTCGGCATTTTTGCTTTCGCATAACCCCTGTCGTCCGACCAGTCGGGGACATATAGAGCTTAACGGTTCGAACCCTTCTGGAGATCCTTCGATCCACCCCAATTATCTCGCGACACAGACGGACATTGACGACGTCCTGGCTGGCAACCGGATACTCCGTCAGCTCGCATCTACAAAGCCACTTGCCGATATCATCACTGAGGAGCTTATTCCCGGCAGCGATGTGGATGGCGATGAAGCCTTATTGGCGGATTTCCGAGCCCGTGCAGACACGGTGTATCATCCCACCAGCACGTGCATGATGGGGACGGATCCGGCCACTTCGGTCGTTGATGCGCGCTTGCGCGTGCATGGCATTGCGGGATTGCGGGTTGTCGATGCGTCAGTGTTCCCGACGATCACATCTGGGAATACCAACGCGCCCACCGTCATGGTCGCCGAAAAGGGTGCTGCGATGATTTTGGAAGATGCAAAATTGATGCGTTAATTTTATTTACCAGTCCTTTTCCGCTGTGCTAGTCCATTGAAACTGCGCGAATCCGGGAAGGGAGTGGCGATGCATCCGAAGATTGATCTTAAGCAATTGCCGCCGTTAAAGGCGCTTAAAGGCTTTGAAGCCGCGACGCGCCACCAAAGTATTCGCGACGCGGCTGACGAGCTGTGCCTGACACATCCTGCGGTCAGCCACCAAGTTCAACTTATCGAAGATGCGCTTGGCGTTACTTTGTTCGTCCAAGAAGGACGCCACATTGTCTCGACCGAAGAAGGCAAAGTGCTGTACCCTTATGTCCGCGCCGCATTTGAATCCTTGCTGGAGGGCGTCGAAGAAGTGCATCGTAACGCGCTTGATAAGCCGCTTCGGGTGCAAACCTATGTGACCGCGTCTATTCGATGGCTTGCACGGCGCGTACCGCAATTTCTGGCCGATCATCCCGAAATCAAACTGACGCTCAATACCTGCGCGGTTGAATGGGAATTTGACGATGTGCATGCGGATGTCGGGTTGGTCTATTGCGCTACCGAACCTGACCCTGCCAAGTTTCATTGGGTTCCGCTGTATGAATATGCATTATTCCCAGTATGTAGTCCTGAGGTGGCCGCAGCCATGGGGCAAAAGCCGACATCACAACAATTAATGACCAAACCTCTCGTCGCCATTTATACAGAAGTGCAAAATTGGGAGACTTGGTTTGCGTCCGTCGGCGCGGAATTTGAACCATCCGTGCCGTATCTGATGGTTGATACCTTGGCAGTTGCACTGGAAATGGCGCTGAATGGCGAAGGAATTGCCTTGGTTAACGGCCCGTTTGTGGATCAGGATATGGCAGCAGGACGGCTGGTGCAGCCCATCGCCCATAAGGCGGTATGTCCAGGCGCATGGGGATTAATCTGCCGCAAGGATATGCGCGAAAATCCCCGAATCCGGACGTTCATGGATTGGGTGGCCAAAAATGTCGCCGATAGCCAGTCGGCTAAGGCTGGCTAAGTTGCGCTCTTAGCGTTTGGGAACGACTTCGTACCCGCGCTCTTCGGGCTCATCATCGACCATTTGGGCAGGAAAGCCTGTGCCTAGAACTTTGAGGCCCAGCGGCTCTTCATAACGGCGGATGATATTAGGCGAAAATTCGCGTGATCCGTAATTGGCCTCTGCTTCTTTGAAGAGACGCACGATCAGCGGGGACATTTCCACCGGAACGCCCGCTTCCTGTGCAATTTTGTCAAACAGGCCAATATCCTTCGACACCAGATCCATGGTGAAATTGATATCGCGGCTGCCGTTCAGAATGACTTGGCTTTCCGTTTCATGGACAAAGCTGTTGCCCGATGAGATTTTAATCGCCTCATAGGTGGTGTTCATGTCGAGCCCAATGGCCTTGCACGTGGTCAAGGCTTCGGCGAGCGCAACCAGATGCACGGTGCACAGATAGTTGGTCATCACCTTTAACTGAGAGGCTGTGCCGAGATCGCCCGTGTGCAAGATGCGACGACCCATTGTGGTGAGAACAGGCAGAACAAATTCAAACGCCGCGCGTGGGCCGCCCGCGAAAATCGCGATATTGCCGGTATCGGCACGATGGCATCCACCTGAAACTGGGCATTCCATAAACATTGCGCCACGCGCTTCGACCAGTGCTCCCAAGCGGATGATTTCGCTATAATCTGTCGTGCTCATTTCCAGCCAGACTTGGCCGGGGCGCATGATTTGCAAAAAGCCATCTGCGCCTTCGGCCACGGCCGAACTAGCAGCGGGCGAGGGCAGGCAGGTGACGATCAGGTCAACATTCTCTCCCAATTCCTTGGGCGATGCAGCCGACTTTGCGCCGTGAGCGACATATTCGGCGACCAAATTGTCATCAAGATCACGGACAGTCACATCATGTCCGTTGCGGATCAGGCTTCCCGCCAGTTTTCCGCCGACATTGCCAAGTCCGATAAATCCGATTTTCATGATTACACCCAATATTTTTTCAAGAAGCGTTACCCGCCGATTGAAAAGTTAGAGCGCCGTCGATGCGCTGCCACAATTGAAAAATTTGGCCGATTGGGTGAATTATTTTGCTATTGGAAAGCTTATGGAAGCGCGAACGTCTGCTTTAGCGGACGTCGTAGCCAAGCTTTGCCGACAAAGCTTCTGCCAGCCGTGCCCGCGCAAGGGCGCACACAAGTTTACGGTCAGCAAGCGCGCCCGGGTCGAATGGCTCTAGGAAGTGCACTCCAACGTTATAGCTGCCAGGCCGCGTAAACGCGCGCCACGCACTTTCCCAGCCGGTCTCTTCGCCCAACCAAGCGATGTCCGGGCCGTCATCACCGAAATCAAGCAACACAGGTTGAATCATCATCGGCTTGGGTGGTGGGGCAAGTGTTGCAAACAAAGATTGTTTGAACGGCAAAAGCCCAAGCCCGTCGGACGTCGTGCCTTCTGGGAACAGGGTTACGGACCAATTTTCGGCGATGGCTTCGCGCAATTCGGCCACTTGCTGTGCAACATTTTGCTTTTCGGTGCGGCTGATGAAAATGGTGCGATTCAGTTTTGCCAGCCAGCCAATCACCGGCCAATCCCGCACGCCGTCCTGCGCTACAAACGATGAACCGGTAATTCCCGCCAAAATTGGAATATCGTGCCACGAAATATGGTTGGCTACAAAAAATACATCTCGGTGCAATGGTGTTCCGTAAACCGTCACGCGCGCGCCGAGTGCACGTGCACAAATGCGTAAAAACAGCATGGCCCATGGCGAAGGCAGTTTCAGCACATGCCAAACAATATGCAGTGGTAACAATAGCGCCAATGGAAGCCCTATCCAAAGCAGCCGGAACGCGCACAGGACATAGGCCTGTAAATCTAACTTCCGGATCGTCATAGCAATCGTCGTCATTGGACTTCACTTTGCTGTTAAGACAACATCTCAGATATCTGGACGATAGATGACAACTGTGACTATGCTATGACGGTCCAGAAAGGTTCTATCTGACACGTGCCCGCATCAAAAGCCATGCAAATTCTGTCACCGTTTTTTTAAACGAAGGGCATCCCAGCTAGCGTCGGCAACCCACCCGCCGTCCACAGGAAGGCTAACGCCGTTTATGAAGCTGTCTTCATGCGCCAAAAAGGTAATGGCGCGGGCAATATCCTCGGGTTTTGCAAAGCGGCCCATGGGCACGCGGTTGATAATGTCTGCATCGGAATAAGCGCCCGAACCTTGGTCCGCTTCGTCCATTTCGGTTTTGATCCAGCCGGGGCAGATAGCATTTACACGCACGCCGCGATTGCCCCACTCGGCGGCAAGCGTGCGTGTTAAGCCGATCAACCCATGTTTGGAGGCGTTATAGGCCGAACGATCGATAACGCCGTGCAAACCGGCAATTGAGGCGACATTGACAATATTACCCTGTCCACGCGCCAGCATTTGCTTGCCAAATTCCCGGCACAATAAAAACGGTCCGGTCAGATTGATGTTCATAACGCGCTGCCATTGGTCGAGGCTTGTATCTTCGGCGGGGCATATCATGCTGATACCGGCATTATTCACAAGGACATCAATTGCCGTGTGGTCGCGCGCCACTGTGTCGGCCAGCTCAGTCACAAAAGCCTCTGAGGAAATGTCACCGGACACAGCGGACACGCTGCCCCCAAGGGCCGATAGCGTTGCAATTTGCGTACCCAGCGGCTGCACATCGGTCAGGACGACATGACATCCCATCGCGGCAAATGTCTTCGCGGTCGTATAGCCGACCCCTTGCGCAGCACCCGTTACCAATACAACCCGCATATTCCACCTTCACATCATGTTATCGCAGTGTCTTCCTTACAGGGACTGGCGGTTGTGATTCAAAAATTTTTTTAACCGATCTCGTCATATTCCCCATTTGTGCCGGACCTTAATCCCGCCGTAAGGTTCGATGGATTTAATGCCTTAAGGAGCACGGCTTTCATGCAAACATCGGCGCGGGTTGTCATCATTGGCGGGGGCATAATGGGCGCTTCGCTGCTTTACCATCTCGCTGAACTTGGATGGACCGACTGCTTGTTGATTGAAAAGGACGAACTGACGTCCGGTTCGACTTGGCACGCCGCCGGGCAATGCCCCAATATTACCGGCAGCTATAACCTTGCCAAAATGCATGCTTATAGCAATCAACTCTATCCCAAGCTGGAGGGGCTGACGGGGCAATATGTCAGCTGGCATACATCGGGCGGAATTCGCCTTGCGACGAACGAGCGCGAGTTGGCGTGGATGCGCTATATACAAGGTTTTTCCAAAATCATTGGTTTTGATATGGAAATCATCCCGCCAGAGGAAATCCTGCGCCATAATCCGTTTATGACGCTGGACGGGGTTATTGCTGGCGCACGCACAACCCAAGACGGGCATGCTGATCCATCGGGTATCTGCAATGCGCTTGCCATTGGTGCAAAAAATATGGGGGCAAAGATTGTCCGCAAAAACCGTGTGACGGGCCTGACTCAATTGCCGTCCGGCGAATGGGATGTGGAGACCGAAAAAGGCACTGTTCGTGCCGAAATCGTCGTCAATGCGGCCGGTTGTTATGCGCGGCAAATCGCGCAAATGGCAGGCATTGATATTCCCGTGACGAATATGGAGCATCATTATGTCGTCACCGATCCTATTCCTGCGTTTAAGGATCGCGAAGAAGAAATCCCCGTTATGCGCTGTCCGCATGTGTCGGGCTATTTCCGGCAGGAACAGAAAAGCGGCCTAATCGGCGTTTACGAAAACACAGGTTTGGTCGAGGCGTGGGCTCCGCGCGGCGGACACCCGGAATGGGATTCCACCAGCGAGCTGTTCCCTGAAGATTTGGAACGCATTGCCCCATGGCTTGAACGCGCGATTGAACGGATGCCGATATTTGGTGAGGTTGGCCTGAGGCGCTTCGTCAATGGCGCTATCCCACATACGCCAGATGGCGGGCCATTATTGGGGCCAGCGGTAGGCCTCAAAAATTTCTGGCATTGCTGCGGCACCAGCTTTGGTATCGCCCAAGGCGGCGGTGCTGGTAAATATATGGCGCAATGGATGGTGTTTGGTGATGCTGACATCAACATGACCGAATTCGACCCGCGTCGTTATGGCCCCTATGCCGATGAAGATTATAGCCGTGACAAGGTGTTCTTGGATTACCGGATGACCTTCACAACTCGGTTGCCGGGCGAGGAAGAGCCCGACGGCCGTCCGCAAAAGACCAGTGCTTTGTATGAAACGCTGAAGGCGGCAGGCGCTGTCTATGGCGAAACCTATGGCTGGGAACGGCCCAAATATTTCGCGCTTGATGGCGCGGAAGAACAAGGCGGCTACCAACGCACCAATAGTTTCGACGCGGTCGCCGCCGAAGTGAAGGCTGTGGCCGAAGGCGTTGGTGTGCTCGATCTGTCTGGCTTTGCCAAATATGACGTAAGCGGCCCCGATGCGGAGGCTTTCCTCAACCGTATTTGCGCCAACCGCATGCCCAAGAAATTGGGCGGTATCGGCTTGGTGCACCCCTTGTCGATTCAAGGCCGTATTTACGGCGAAATGACGGTCACGCGCTTTGCTGATGATCATTTTTACTGTCTGTCGGCGGCGGCGGCGGAGCAGCGCGATTGGGATTTGCTGATCCAAAGCAAATTGCCGCATGAGGATGTCACCATTCGCAATTTGACGATGGACTTGGGCGTATTGGTGATGAACGGCCCGCGTTCGCGCGATGTGTTGGCAAAGCTTACCAATGCAGACTTAACCAATGACGGTTTCCGTTGGTTAAGCGGTCAGGAAATCACCATCGCAGGTATAAAAATGCGCGCATTGCGGGTGTCTTATGCCGGTGAGCTTGGATGGGAGCTGCATCCCGCGATGGACGATCTTGCGGCGCTATATGATGCCGTTTGGGACGCTGGGCAGGAATATGGAATCGTCAATTACGGCCTTTACGCTGCAAACACGATGCGGGTGGAAAAAGGCTATAAAGCTTGGGGCTCCGAACTCACTAATGAATTGACGATGATTGAGGCGGACATGCCGCGCTTCATCAATTTCAACAAGGATGACTTTGTCGGCAAGCAGGCAACGCTGGATGCGCCAGACCGCTTCCGCATTGTCTATGGTGAGGTGGATGCATCCAATGTCGACGTACGCGGTGCGGAACCATGTTTGATCGGCGACCAATGCATCGGTCTGACAACGTCAGGTGGCTATGGGCATCGTGTGGGCAAGAGCCTTTTCTTTGCGTGCGTGCCGCTTGAAAATGCCGCGCCAGGATCACGCTTTGATATCATGCTGCAGGGCGAACGGCGGGTTGGAACGGTGCTGGAGCATCCGGCATATGATGCCGATAACGCAAAAATGAAGGTGTGATATAGTGGCTGAACTTCCCAAAAAGGCGAAAGTCGTCATCGTCGGTGGCGGCGTTATTGGCTGCTCGATTGCCTATCACCTGACCAAGATTGGCTGGGACGATGTTGTTTTGCTGGAGCGCAAGCAACTGACCAGCGGTACGACTTGGCACGCGGCCGGTTTGGTGGGCCAATTGCGCCCGTCCATCAACATGACCAAGCTCGCCAAATATACAGGCGAACTCTATCGCGGGCTTGAGGCCGAAACGGGCCAAGCCACAGGCTATCGCCAGTGCGGTTCCATTTCGATGGCGACCAATGCGGAGCGGTTTGAAGAGCTGAAACGCAGCGCTTCGATGGCGAAGGTATTTGACCTGCCCGTCCATGTCGTGACGCCACAAGAGATCAAAGAACTCGCCCAAATCGTCAATGTCGATGATGTGGTCGGCGGTATTCATATCCCGAGCGATGGCTATGCCAATGCCGTGGACATTACGCAGGCGCTGGCGAAGGGCGCACGCACCGGCGGCGCCAAAATATTTGAAAATACCAAGGTCACTAAAATCCGCCATAATGGGGAGCGTGTGACGGGCGTCGATACCGAACATGGATCGATTGATGCCGATTATGTCGTGATCTGTGGCGGCATGTGGACGCGCGATCTGGCGGCGAGCATTGGCGTGGCCGCACCCTTGCACGCGTGCGAGCATTATTATGTTCTGTTTGAAGGCGTAGAGGGTATCGACAATACGCTGCCTGTCCTGCGCGACTATGATTATTGCGGCTATTATAAATATGATGCGGGCAAGCTGCTGGTTGGGGCGTTTGAACCCAATGCGCGGCCATGGGGTATGGACGGCATTTCCGAAGATTTCTGCTTTGATGAAATCGCTGGCAGCTTTGAGCATTTCGAGCCTTTATTGATGGATGCCATGCGCCGCGTGCCTGCGTTGGAAAAAGCGGGTATCCAGAAATTCTTCTGCGGGCCGGAAAGCTTCACGCCGGATGTGCGCTATCATCTGGGCGAAAGTGCTGAGTTGAAGGGCTGCTTTGTCGCCGCTGGACTCAACTCCATCGGCCTGCAATCCGCAGGCGGCGTTGGCAAGGTGATGGCCGACTGGATTCGTGACGGCATTCCGCCAGCGGACCTGTGGACGGTCGATATTCGGCGCAACATGCCGTTCCAGATTAACCGCAAATATCTGCGCGAGCGCGTAACCGAGAGCCTTGGGCTGCTCTACGCGACGCATTATCCCTTCAAGCAATATGAAACAGCGCGCGGCGTACGCCGTTCCGCCATTCATGATCGGTTGGTTGCGGCGGGCGCGTGCCATGGCGAGGCTTTTGGCTGGGAACGCCCCAATTGGTATGGGGCACCAGGCAGCACGCCCAAATATGAATATAGCTATGGCCGCCAAAACTGGTTTGAGGCCAATGCCGAAGAGTGCAAAGCCGTGCGCGAAGCCGTGGGCCTGTTCGATCAAAGCTCCTTTGCAAAATTCCGGCTGGAAGGGCGCGATGCCTGCGCTGTCCTGAACCGCGTCTGCGCCAATGATGTTGATGTGGCGCCCGGCAAGTTGATCTATACCCAATGGTTGAATGACAAGGGTGGGATTGAGGCAGATTTGACGGTTACCCGACTGTCGCAGACCGCCTATCTCATCGTCACTGGGGCAGAGACAGAAACGAAGGATTTTAACTGGCTGTCGCGGCATATTCCAGAGGGTTCCCATGCCATTTTGACCAATGTGTCCTCTGCGATGGGCGTGATCTCGATCATGGGACCAAATGCGCGTGCGCTGCTCCAATCGATTTGCCCTAATGATTTGTCGCATGAGGCCTTTCCCTTTGCGACGAGCCAGGAAATTGAGCTGGGCTATGCCATCGTGCGTGCCTCACGCATCACCTATGTCGGCGAATTGGGCTGGGAACTCTATATCCCGACCGAATTCATGACGGGTGTTTATGATGAGATTGTCGCCGCAGGCGCGGCCTTTGGTCTCAAGCATTGCGGCTATCACGCGCTCAACGCGCTGCGCATGGAAAAGGCCTATCGCCATTGGGGTCATGACATCACCGATGAAGATACGCCCTTGGAAGCTGGACTCGGCTTTGCCGTGAAGATGGACAAAACCGGCGGCTTTATCGGCCGAGAGGCATTGGTGAAGCAGAAGGAAGAGGGGCTGAAGCAAAAGCTCGTTCAATTCCTGCTGAAATCGCCCGAGCCCATGCTCTATCATAATGAGCCGATCTGGCAGGGTGACCGGATTGCGGGATATATCCGCTCTGGCATGTACGCCCATACGCTCGGCGCGTCTTGTGGCCTTGGCTATGTGACGGCGGCAGATGACGGCGTTGTCGGCCCGATTGGCGCGGATGATTATGAAATCGAAATTGCGGGTGTGCGTTACCCTGTGACCGCGTCGCTCAAGCCCCTTTATGACCCTTCAAATGCACGGATCAAAATCTAATGACCGAAACATCACATGCAACCATGCAACGGCTCGCCGCACAAACGCGGATGGGATACAGCTTTGATCAGGAATTTTACACCAGCGATGCGGTGTTCAAGGCGGATTTCGAGCAAGTCATTAGCCAGAAATGGCTCCTAGCCGGGCATGTGTCGCGGATCCCGAATAAGGGCGATTATTTCCTATTTCGTGTTGGCAATGAACAGATCATTGTCATTCGTGAAAATGCCGACAGCGTGCGTGCTTTCTTTAACGTGTGCCGCCACCGTGGATCGACGATCTGCCAGTCGGAAAGCGGCAATGCACCGCGTTTGGTGTGCCCGTATCACGCGTGGACCTTCGGCCTTGATGGACGCTTGATTTCGGCGCGGCTGATGCCCGAAGATTTCGATAAGGCAGAAAACAGCCTGTTCGCATGCCATATCCGTGTGTTCCACGGCCTGATTTTCATCAATATGAGCGAGGATGAGCCCGTCGATTTTGACGCCACCTTTGGCGACATGGGCGCCATTCTCGAGTATCACGGATTTGCGGATGCGCGGATTGCGCATGCAGGCAGTTACCCCACGACCGCCAACTGGAAACTGGTCATCGAGAATTTCTTTGAATGCTATCATTGTGTGCCATCGCATCCAGAATTCTGTTCGATGCATGCATCTGAATCTATCGTGGCCGTAGGCGCTGGTCCAAGTTCCGGTCCAGCGGACGCAATCGCTGACTTCGCGCCAAAGTTAAAGGCGTGGGAAGACAACGCTGCTGCCGCAGGCCGGCCAATTGGTACCATTGATGATGCACCCGATAGCAGCCATTTGCGCCTGCTGATGCAACGCATGAACAAAGACGGCTGGGCCTCGGAAACGCAAGATGGCACAGCGCCAGCGCCGCTAATGGGCAAGCGTACGAAAGCGGATGGCGGACGGATGCATTTAAGCTTCAGTCCGTTCAGCCAGATTGTTGCAGATGATCATTTTGCGATCCTGTTCCAATTTACCCCGCGTGGCGCATTGGCAACCGATGTTGAGATGATCTGGCTAGTAGACGGACGCGCGACTGAGGCGGACGTTGACATTGAAAAGATGATCTGGGGCTATCATGCGACAACGACGCAGGACAAAGTCATCACCGAAAACAATCAGGAAGGCATCATGTCGAGCCGTTATCGGCCCGGTCGCTATTCTGATCAGGAAGGCAGCGTGCTTAATTTCCAGAAATGGTATCTCAACCAATTCGGGCTGGAACGCGCCGAGTGACAATAGCCGCCAACATGCGCGCGGTTTTGCTGACCGGCCATGGCGGCTATGACAGGTTGGATATTCGGGACGACGTTCCGGTGCCTATACCGGGGCCGCATGATGTTTTGATCCGCGTTGCCGCTGCCGGTATTAATAATACCGATATCAACACCCGCATCGGTTGGTATTCCAAGGCGGTGGCAGAAGCCACAGACGCTAATGCGGCATCTGGCATAGACGGCGCCGGCGATGATGGTTGGTCAGGTGCGGCCTTTCAATTTCCACGTATTCAAGGTGCGGATGCCTGCGGCCGGATTGTTGCAGTGGGCGATAATGTTGACCCAGCGCGCATGGGTGAGCGCGTGTTGGTTGAACCTGTCTTTCGTGGCGCAGGCCGCTTCGACATTCTCTATTTTGGCTCTGAAGTCGATGGCGGCTTTGCGGATTATGCGTGTGTTCCGTCCATGCATGCGCATCGCGTGCGTTCTGCGTTATCTGACGTTGAACTGGCGAGTTTCCCCTGCGCGTATGGGACAGCTGAAAACATTCTAACGCGGATTGATTTGCAGGCGGGCGAGCGCGTGCTGATTACTGGAGCGTCGGGCGGTGTTGGTTCCGCCGCGGTGCAACTTGCCAAAAGGCGTGGTGCGGAAGTGATCGCCATGGCCGCCGATGCAAAGGCAGAAATGGTTCAGGCATTGGGCGCGTCTCGGGTGGTTCCGCGCGATGCGGATATTACTGCCTTATTCGGACAGGAATATTTCGACGCTGCGGTAGATATTGTTGGCGGTCCGCAGTTCGGCGCCATCCTAAACGTCCTGAAACGCGGCGGTCGCTATGGTGTTTCAGGTGCTATATCAGGGCCCATTGTCGACCTTGATCTGCGGACTTTGTATCTTAAGGATTTGCGCCTCATTGGTTGCACGGTTTTAGAAACCGAAGTGTTTCCAAACCTTGTGTCCTATATCGAACGCGGTGAAATCCAGCCAGTGGTGGCAGCGACATATGACCTATCTGACATCGTCAAAGCGCAGGAAGCATTTTTGACGAAGCAGCATGTCGGGAAAATTGTCCTGTCGCTTTAGGCGCGCACAGCCTAGTCGACCGTTTCGATCAATTCACCGATCCGTCCGACAATTTCATCGATATGGGATTTTTGCAGGATGAGCGGCGGCGACAGCGCAATAATGTCGCCGGTTGCGCGCACGAGCACGCCATTGTCGAAGCATTTGTGGAATAATTGCATCCCGCGCTTGCCAACGCCGGCGGCATGTGGCGCAAGTTCGATAGACGCAACGATGCCCATGTTGCGGATGTCGATGATATGTTTTTTGCCCTTCAGGCTGTGCACCGCATCTTGCCAATAGCCGTGGAGCGAACTTGCATGTTCGAAAATAGCTTCTGACTTGTAAAGGTCCAACGTTGCCAAAGCTGCAGCTGCGGCCAAGGGGTGACCGGAATAAGTGTAGCCGTGGAACAATTCGATGCCGTCAGGCCCGCCTTCGACAACGCCGTCGTGGATATGGCGGCTGACGGCGACAGCGCCCATCGGTACGGCTGCGTTTGTAAGGCCCTTTGCCATTGTAATGATGTCAGGGGTGACGCCCAAGGTTTCGGATGCTGTCGTGCCGCCGACACGGCCAAAAGCCGTGATAACTTCGTCAAAGATAAGCACGATGCCATGTTTGCGTGTAATCTCGCGCAATTTTTCGAGATAGCCGATGGGCGGCACCAGCACGCCAGTTGAGCCAGCCATGGGTTCAACAATAACCGCCGCAATGGTCTCCGCGCCATGCAGCGCGATTATGGCCTCCAGATTATCGGCCAAATGCGCGCCCCATTCGGGACGGCCCATCGTAAAGGCGTTATGTTCCAGATTATGGGTGTGCGGCAGATGGTCAACACCCGTCAGCAGGGTGCCAAATTGGCGCCGGTTGTTGACGATACCGCCAACGGAAATGCCGCCAAATCCGACGCCATTATAACCGCGTTCCCGTCCGATGAGGCGGGTACGCGTGCCTTGGCCTATCGCGCGTTGGTACGCGAGCGCAATTTTAAGAGCCGTATCGACCGATTCTGAACCCGAATTGGTAAAAAATATGCGGTCCAGTCCTTCGGGCATGAGGGTCGCGAGGCGCGAAGCCAGTTCAAATGCCAGAGGATGGCCCAGTTGGAAGGGCGGCGCATAATCAAGTTCTGCGGCGCATTTCTGAATCGCTTCGACAATAGTGGGGCGGCAGTGGCCTGCATTGACCGCCCAAAGCCCTGCGGTACCATCAAGAATCTGCCGTCCATCATCGCTGGTATAATGCATGTCCTTCGCAGATTTCAGCTGCCGCGGCGTCGTCTTAAACGCGCGGTTAGCCGTAAACGGCATCCAAAATGCAGCAAGGGGGTCATTTTCCAGTTTCATCACGTCACTCCACCAACAGGTCTTTAGCCCTTATGCGACCGTATTGCGGTCATTCTCGATTGAAAAGATTGTTGTGTCCGGAAAATTTTAGTTGGGTCTCACATGTCCGCCGCCTCGGGGTCATATGTGCGGCTCCAACGTGGGAACGGACGTCTTGTAAATAACAGGCCGTAGCGCGAAGCTGGTGGTCACATTGGCAACACCCTTCACGCGGGTCAGCCGATGGCGCAGAAAATCCTCAAATTGCGTCAAGGATGCGACCAATATGCGCAATTGATAATCTGCCTCACCTGTCATCAGATAACATTCCATGACCTCAGGAAAGCTGGCAACGGCCGTCTCAAAATCTTCCAAATGGCGGTCATCTTGTTGATCGAGACGCACGCGGACAAATGCTGTGACGGCGAGACCGACCTTATCCGGATCAACCAAAGCAACATAATGCGTGATAGTACCATCGGCTTCCAACTGGCGTACCCGACGCAAACAGGGGCTGGGCGATAAGCCGACCCGTTCGGACAGTTCTTGATTGGACATTCGGCCATCTGATTGAAGGCAGTCGATAATCTTGCGGTCAATGGCATCTAAGGTATTTTTTGGCATATCTTAAACCTAATTTTGATAATTTAAGCAGAATATTCCAAATAATATGACATTTACCGTTAGGATACGCAAGGACATGCTGGGATGTGCTGGCTAAAGTCTTGCTTTGATTTAAGCGGAAAACAGCCATGGCCAATATTGTCGCTGACAAGCGTGAAGAAAAAATAGCAACAATCGAAACGCTCGACGCGCGGTTGCGTTGGCTGGCCTCGTGGACCGTGCATAACGCCAATCATATCCGGCCAAAACGCGATGGGTTAAAGGTCGGGGGTCATCAAGCCAGCTGCGCGTCGATGACGGCGATTATGGCGGCACTGTATTTTCATGCGCTGCGCCCGAATGATAAGGTTTCCGTTAAACCACATGCAGGGCCAGTGCTGCAGGCCATCCATTATCTTTTAGGCAATCAATCGCTGGAGCAATTGCAGCAGTTTCGTGCCCTTGGCGGCGCGCAAAGCTACCCATCGCGGACAAAGGATAAAATCCCAGTCGATTTCTCCACCGGCTCGGTCGGTTTGGGTGTGGCGATTACCGCCTTTTCCAGTCTGGTTCAGGACTATTTGATCGCGCACGGATCGATAGACGAGGGCAAGGCAGGCCGGATGATTTCGTTGATGGGCGATGCGGAGCTGGATGAAGGCAATATCTACGAATGCCTCATTGAAGGATATAAGCATGATATCCGGAACTGCTGGTGGGTGGTCGATTATAACCGGCAATCGCTCGATAGCACTACGGCGGACCGGATGTTTCGGCGCTTTGACGATATTTTCGAGACCACGGGATGGCGGGTCATCACTCTAAAGCATGGCAAGTTGCAGCAAGCAGCTTTTGCACGACCCGGAGGGAGGTCGCTGGAGGACTGGATCGAAAATTGCCCCAATGCGGAATTTGCGGTCCTCACTTATCAGGGCGGCGCGGCTTGGCGTGCCCGTTTGATGGCAGGTATTGGTGGCAAACCGCATGTGAAGAAACTGCTCGATAGTTTCGACGACGACGGTCTGGCCGCATTGATGACTAATTTGGGTGGGCATTGCATCGAATCCTTAATGGATGCCTTTGACAGCGCTGATGATGAACGGCCCACTTTGTTCATTGCCTATACGGTCAAGGGTTATGGCCTTCCACTGGCGGGGCATAAGGACAATCATTCGGGGATGATGAACCCCGGTCAGATTGATCAGCTTCGTATGTCCATGGGTATTGAAGCGGGCGAGGAGTGGGAACCATTTGCAGGCCTCGGCGGCAATATGGCGGCTCGGCTCAAAAAGTTCATCGGGGACAGCGTTCTTGCCGCCAAACCGTTAGAACCCGTATCACCGCAGATACATGTACCCGCTAGCTTTGCAGTTCCATCGGGCGATGTACAATCAACGCAGGCAGCGTTCGGTAATGTCCTTCTTGACCTTGCAAAGTCTTCCGAAGAGCTAGCGGATCGGATTGTCACCACTGCGCCTGATGTGACGCAGACAACCAATCTCGGTGGTTTTGTGAACCAGCGTGGTTTGTTTCGCCGGTCTGACGTGGCTGATATATTTCGCGAGGCGAAGATCCCATCCGCCCAGAAATGGGCGGCACATGCGGCGGGGCAGCATATTGAACTGGGGATTGCCGAGAACAATTTCTTCTTGCTGCTGACGTCGCTTGGACTGGCTGCACCGCATTTCGGTACGCGCCTTATTCCGGTTGGAACGGTTTACGATCCGTTTATTGCCCGTGGCCTCGATGCGCTGAATTATGGTTGCTATTCAGATGCGCGTTTTCTGTTGGTCGGAACCCCGTCCGGTTTGACCTTAGGACCAGAGGGCGGCGCGCATCAGTCCATCAACACCCCGTTGATTGGTATGGGGCAACCAGGTCTTGCCTATTTTGAACCTGCTTATGCCGATGAAGTCGCCTTATTCATGCGGTGGGCGTTTGAATATCTGCAACAACCTGAGGGAAGCTCTGTCTATCTGCGGCTGAGTACGCGTCAGATTGCGCAAGTTGAGCGGGCCAATACGGATTGGGAGGCAGATGCCCTGAAGGGTGGATACTGGTTGCGGCGACCTGCAGCAGGGGCGGAGGCAGCCATTATATTTACAGGGGCCATCGCGCCTGAGGTGTTGGCAGCGTACGAACAAATGCTGGACGATATTCCCGGTTTAGGCGTTTTGAATGTCACCTCGCCCGATGTGCTGCATCGTGAATGGTCTGCAAGCAAGGCTGCGCGCTGGACAGATCGGGACGCGCAAGCAAGCCATGCAGAGGATTTGTTATCCATATTGGCGCCTAATGCAGGCATTGTGACGGTGATTGACGGTTCGCCCGGCGCTTTGTCTTGGTTGGGCGGCGTGCACGGTATGCGTGTTAGTCCGCTCGGCATGGATCGTTTCGGTCAGACAGGGGATTTGCCCGATCTCTACGGCACATATCGCCTGGATGCGGCCGCGATTATTGATGCCATGGCTGAGCTGTTTTTAAATAGGTGAGCGACCAAAGTTCGCCTAAAAATAAGACAAGCTTTATTCAGCGGATTTTGCGCCAGCGCTGATCATTTCATCTGGTAGTGCGCGGAATGTGAACTCTGCGGGCTTGCCCAAATATTGCTTGGCCAATTGCCATAGATCGTCCGCTGTGATCGATGTAAAATTGGATTCACTGTTTCGGAAGCGGTTGAGCCGATCTGGGTTTGTCTGCGACTCTGCCACGACACCTAACCAAGTGTTGTTTTGCTTTTTCCAATCGGCATAGCTTTCAAGAACGGGCTTGCGCGCACGCTCGAACACATCGGCATCAACGGGTGACTTTACCAGCGCTGATATGACCTGGTCGACCGTCGTTTCTATCACAGCAATATCTTTGGGGTCGCCAGCGGTAGATACCGAAAATGTACCCCGTTGAAGATATAGGTTGGACATATCAGAATTTGCAGAGACGCCATAAGTTGCCCCCAGTTTTTCGCGCAATTCGTCCGTCAAGCGCAGCGTTGCAACGCGTGCAAGAAGATCCATGGATTGGGTGGTTTTTTGGTCAACATCACCTGTGGTCGTCCATATGCGGCGCCACGCCAACTGGTTCGCCTCGCCATTATGGGGAATATCAAAATTTCCGCGCTTTGCGCTCCAGCCAGGTTGCAATTGCGCATCATAGTCCTGCCCATCACTTGCGCGTTTGGGGAGGGCGCCAAAACTGCGCGCAACGGCCGCGATGGCCGCATCTTCATCCAAGTCGCCGACCAACGCGATTTCCAAACGATTTTGCCGTAAAGCGTCACCCAAGCTTGCTTTCAGCATCGCAAAATCAGCACTCTGGATGGTTTCAAGGGGCGCGAGTGCAAAGCGTGGGTCGTCATCAGTCATGATTTTCGACATCGCGACTGCAAGCGCCGACGCCGGGGTCGCCTGTAACCGTGCATATAGTTCGGGTAGCGGGCGGCGAAATAGGCGAAGCGCATTTTCCGAATAGCCCGGATGGGTTGTGAAGGCTGCCATGATTTGCAACTGACGTTCCAAATCGGCGGGCGCGACGGCTCCGGCTGCGCCAAAAAATCTATCACCAACACCAAATGCGGGAGACACGGTTGTTCCGGCCAATATGGAGCGCAAATCTTCGATGTCATGCGCCTCTAATCCGCCCGAAACATAAGTTGCCGACATCAGGGAGGCCAACACCGCATTTTCCTTACCAAAATGTAGCTGGCCGCCATCAATGCGTAAGGAATAGCGGATCCGATTATCTTCAAAATCGGTTTTTTTGAGATTGAGCAACACACCATTGTCAAAGCGGATAGCGCGAATGCCAAGGTCTGGAATGGTCTTGTCAGACATGATTGAGCCAGCGGGACCAAAGTCGGTATAGGCGAAACTTGTGGCTGTACGCGCCATCGGCGCAGTGACCGGCGCATTGCGGCTGGCAACATAAGCGGCCAATATGTCATCCGCAGGTGCGCCGGCATTTTCCTTCGTTGTCAGGAAAATCTGCGGTCTGTCCATTTGACCAAACCATGACGAAAATTCGGCATGGATCGATGCCTTTGTGATAAACGGGCGTATCTGCCGCCACAACAACTGGCGATATTGGTCCGAGTTGTACACGTCTTCGTCAAGCGCGACCAACGCGTTCGCAATTGCTGCGCTTGATTCTGTACCCGCATTCTTGGCGGCATTTTCATATTGTGCGTCCAGGCGCTTTATCTGTTCGGCAATCTCAGACTCTTCAAACCCATATTGGACCGCTTGGCGAACAGTTTGCTCGGTAAATGCGAGCAATGACCGCCAACTGCCGTCCTTGCCCGCAACGCCATAACCAATGGTTGCATATTGGTCGCACAGACCGAGGTCGAAAGTCACCCCGCCACCTAAAAACGGTATGTCTTCTTCGCGGGATCGGCGCGCCATGCGGCGTGATATGATTGCGTTTGCGATGCTCATTTTGAGCTCTATCATCGCGCGTCCTAAGGTGTCAGGCCGCTTTTTATCCTGTAAGAATTGCTGAACACTAATGCTTTCGCCAATCTCTGGGTGCACGAAGCTTTGTGCCGATATACCGCGCTTGGTATCCAGGTTGCATTGGTCGATTGCACCTAATGGCGGCGCGTCCACGCGCCAGTCAGCAAATTTTGCTACCAATTCGCGTTCAATCGCAATCGGGTCTACGGGGCCGACGACAATGATTTTCATGCGGTCCGGGCGATAATATGTGCGATACAGTGCGCGCATTCGTTCGGCCGGCGCGGTTTGTATGACCTCGACTGTGCCAATGGGGTAGCGCGTTGCGTAGAAGCTATTCGGGTAAAACAGGTTGTTTGCCGCGCGCGCGCTTTGAAATCCAAAATTCTCGCGTGCGCTTTTTTCCGCTAGAATAACCCCGCGCTCGCGGTCCACTGACGCCGGGTTAAACGATATTTCCCGCGCTGTCTCGCGCATCAAAAAAAGCGCACGTTCGATCAAAAGCGGGTCAGCCTTTGGCAGGTCGAGCTTATACTGCGTTTGCGTATAGCCCGTTGATGCATTGGTATCCGCACCAAAAGACAGGCCAAGCCGTTCAAGCATTTTGACCATTTCGCCCTCAGGCACATGCGTGCTGCCGTTAAAGGCCATATGCTCAATGAAATGCGCTAGACCCTGTTCATCCTCCGCCTCGGCCGCAGAGCCGAAGTCGATGGTCATGCGGACCAGCACCTGATTTTGTGGACGTTGATTCGGGCGAATGGCGTAACGCAAACCATTGGGCAGGCGCCCGTAGATGATACTGGCATCAGCTTCGAGATCAGACGTCTCGGCATTCCAGGCTTGCGTCCGCTCTGCACCCGCAGGCGCTGCAAAAGCGTTGGCGGATCCGCCAAAGGCAATCGCGAGACCAAAAATGAAGCGAAGCGTAATTTTCATACGCTTATTTTTCTTCCGTAGAAGTTTGGAAACTGCAATATCTTCTTATGTAAATTATTGATTTACTTGCCTTTGCGTAATCTGTGGCTGACCATATCAAGAACCGCGCCTTCGCTTTCGTCGGGCATTAGGCCGAGGCGGCGGGCGACTTCTTGATAAGCTTCTGCTTCGCCACCAAGGTCACGACGGAAGCGGTCCTTGTCCAGCTTCTCGCCGGTTTCAATGTCCCACAACCGGCAACCATCGGGGCTGATTTCGTCGGCGAGTATGATCCGTGAAAAATCGCCATCGAACAAGCGCCCAAATTCAAGTTTGAAGTCCACCAGCCGGATGCCGATGGCCGCAAACATGCCGCACATGAAGTCATTGATACGGATCGCCATGGACGAAATATCCTGCATTTCTTCCTGCGTTGCCCAACCAAAGCAGGCGATATGCTCTTCTGCGACCAAGGGATCGCCAAGGCTATCGTCCTTGTAGCAATATTCCAGCAAGGTATGCGGAAGTGGTGTGCCCTCTTCGATACCGAGGCGTTTGGACAAGGTGCCCGCGGCCACGTTCCGCACGATGACTTCAATTGGAACAATCTCAACCTGACGGATCAGCTGTTCGCGCATATTGAGGCGGCGAATGAAGTGCGTTGGGATGCCAATATGGCTCAGCCGCGTAAAGACATGCTCCGACACGCGGTTGTTGATGACGCCTTTGCCAGAAATCGTGCCCTTTTTCTGGGCATTAAAGGCGGTTGCATCATCCTTAAAATATTGGATTAACGTGCCGGGTTCAGGACCTTCATAAAGAATCTTGGCCTTGCCTTCGTATATTTTGCGGCGGCGGGTCATATGCGGTCCCTGACTTTGCTTGAAATGATGCGCCCCGGTGGAGTTGGCCGTTAATGAGACTAACTCTACCGGGGCGATTTAGATGCTATAATCCATTGCATGCGTCGGCGCAATTCGAGATAGGTAGGGTCAGGACCACTTAAATGCACCTTCGCGGCGTCAAAATGGCAAAGATATCGAAGGAAAATGTCCGCCGCAGGCAGTTATTCTGCCTGCAAGGGCATTTTATTTCGAGATCGAAGCCATTTTGGCGTCCTTCGGATTTGACCCATTTTGTCCATTGCCACGTTGGCAAGCTTGGACTTAGAACCACTAAGCCCTGCGCTTGCCGCCTTGCACTGAACAAAATGGCCTCAAACCGTGAAGGTGGATTTAATAGGTCCTGACCCTAAATAGGACGGACACGAAAGGACATCATTTGCCCATCGATCTGGATTTGCTGCTTCAGGCCTACGCCAATGGCATATTCCCGATGTCTGACGCCCGTGATGACCCCGAAACTTTTTGGATTGAACCGGAATTGCGGGCGATCATGCCGCTGGATGGCTTTCGAGTGTCTAAGTCGCTTGCCAAAACTATTCGGCAGGACCGTTTTGTTGTCACCGCTGACACCGCTTTTGCGCGGGTCATTGCCACGTGCGCCGAATCGCAAGCCGATCGGTTGGACACTTGGATTAATGCGGATATCGAGGAGGCTTTCTGCCGCTTGCACGAACAAGGGCATGCCCACAGTATTGAATGCTGGGTGGAGGGCCGCCTCGTAGGCGGGTTATATGGTCTCGCCTTGGGACGCGCGTTTTTCGGCGAAAGCATGTTTTCGCGTGAAACCGACGCATCGAAGGTTGCTTTGGCATGGTTGGTCGCACGGCTTCGACTTGGCGGATTCGCATTGCTCGATTGCCAATTCATGACTGAACATTTAGCCAGCCTAGGTGCAGTCGAAATGACTCAAGCCGCATATCTCAAATTGCTTAATGCCGCATTGGCCAAAGCGGTTCATGCTTCGTCAGGACTGGCTTCTTCCGCTGCTGCGGGAGAAGGTTCTGGCGGCAATTGGGGCGCGCTTGATGGCGTTTTGTCCTCAGTGTCGGCTGCTGTGGGCTCTTCAGAAGATGTCTTCTCTAAAGCTTCTTCTTCGCCGGGGAAGCGCATTTTGCAAGCCTTGACCCAAACATCGTAAATCGGGTGCTCGACAACATTGGCTGCAGGATTTTCCTTGAACAGCCAGCCGGAGAAAACTTTGCGCCATCTTTCCGCCTCGGTCGTTCCGGGGGGGCGTTCATTCACCAGCAATTGCACAAATGCACCTTCGTCAGGCTGGTTTTCCCAAGGCGCGGTTTTCTCGCAAGCTCTGAGTCGAATGACCACTTTGCCAAAGCGAATAGCTTGGCCAGGTTTGAGCTCAACGTCGCGGGTTTGACCATTTCGTTTGTTCAGCAGGCCCAGCACTGCAACGCGTTCTGCCATTGGCGTGCCGATATTGGCGCCGGACATTGCAACAATTTTGTCATTGGTAGAAATGGCCTCGCCGGATTTTGCGGGCGTAAGCGTTGAATCCTCTGAAGAACCGCATGCAGCCAGTGTTGCCAGTAACGGCAACCAAATTAAGCCGCGCGCACGGATCATGATGCGTCGGGACTCCACGCCTCATAATCACCCGTTGCGCGTGCACGGTGGCCGCCACGTTCAATCGAACCCGCCGGACGATAGGCAGCGTCGGTTCCCGTCAGATTGGGTACGGCCGCGGTTTCATAACCACGATGTGGCGGCAAATAGCTTTCTGGGTCGCCATCATGTGTGCCATGCAGCCAGCCATGCCAATCGGGCGCCACGCGGCTTGCATCATTGGACCCATTATAGATGACCCAACGTCGTTTGCCGTCAGATGATTGATAATAGCGATTGCCTAAGGCGTCAGAGCCCACAGCTCTGCCTTTGCGCCAGCTATAGATGGACGTGCCAATTGTCGCGCCGTCCCACCATGTGAAGATTTTACTCAGAATACCCATGGCTCACGCGATTAGGACTAAGCATGATTCCGCGCAATCCTTATTTGGTTGTCCATTGCACCTTGTCACCGGAAACGATTCCCAGTTCAGCCGCGAGACCGCCGCGCAATTCGAGCACAGCAGCAACTGGTTCGCCCGAGACAACGGGTGTCATGGAATAAGGGACCGTATTGTCGGCGATACTCTCAATAGTACCATCGGCGCGCACAAAGATGATGTCTAAGGGAATAACAGTGTTTTTCATCCAGAAACTCGCGATCCGCAAATCTGGAAAGGGAAAAATCATACCCGCATTGTCCGCGAGTTCCGTCCTAAACATAAGCCCCCTGGCTTGCTCCGCAGACGTTCTTGCGGCTTCAACCGTGAAACTATGCGTTTTGGTGGCGCTGGTCACGCATAACGTGACTTGTTGTAGCCCCGCCGGTGACTGGCCTGCCGCCGTGCCTGGCGCGCAAACTGCTGTAGGACTTTCGCCATTGGCTGGCATGTTACAAGCAGTGAGCGACAAGGCGATGGCAAAGGCGCTGCAACGGCTAAACTGGCTAAAAGTCATTGACGATATTCCTTTTTTTGATCCCGGTAATATGGATGGCAGCGTCTATGACATTTTTGGTGAAGCCGCGTCTGCTCCGGCCAATCGTGCCTCACCCCATTCAACCCAGCCAAGCCATTTTGGCGTCCGTTTCATATAATGTCCTTGTGGCGCATGACACAGAAATCCAGCGTCCGTTATGGCTTGCGTTACAGGGCGGGTCAAATGGCAACCACCTGCAATCCGTTTCCAGACTGGTTCGATACGCTTTTGCCATGCTGCAGCTGAAGGATCCGGTGCACGGCCATGTTCAACGAACAGCAAGCGTCCGTTTGGCCGGAGCACCCGCTTCGCCTCCGACAATGCCAAGCGCGGATCTTGCACCGAACAGAGCGTGAAAGTCGTCACAACAGTATCGAAGCTAGCGTCGGCAAAAGGAAGCGCCTCCGCAACCCCGGGCATGAAATTGGCTGTCAGTCCTTTGCTTTCCAAGGCGCGTGTTGCGCTGGCAAGCAACTCTACTGATGGATCAACGCCGGATAACGAATGCACATTGTCCCAGTCATAAAAATCGAGATTGGGGGCGCCGCAACCAAGTTCCAGAACATCACCTGAGGCATGTGGCACGACCTTAGCCCTATCACGCATCACCGCTGGTTGGGTGCAGGCGCAGCCGATGAGCCGCGGAACGACATGACGATCCCACCAATTGCTCATGCGGATTTTCCGACGTTATTTAGGCGCAAATGATCCCGCCGAAACTGACTGAGATTATATACAGCCTGACCCATAATGCCCCCTTGTGAATATGGTACTAACCATATGCGCGGCATTGCTCCACGCAAGCCATATTTGCGTTGCAGGGGCGGTTTTAAATGGTCCTGTGTCTATCTCGAAAGACCCATTTCCTTCAATATATTCGGAATGCGTTCTTTGAATGGGAAGAAACCTTTGGTCGCGTGCGGCCAGAAATGTTCGTCCCAGGCGCGCCGAATTTGAACAAGGGGCATCCCCTCCGATGCCAATACAGGCGCGATGCGGGCTAAGGCGTCAGCGACGGGACCAACCGGCGCATATGCGGTGATGACCTGTTCTGCGCCTGCTTCGCGGGCTTGGGTTATCAAGCTTGCGGCATCCAAATTGTCGTGCAATTTCGTTGGGCATTTAAAGTAGTTTTCAACACGTCCGGCGGCGTCCTTTGCTGCTCCTGCGACAAATGAACATGCATTGTCGCCCCATAAGGTGTCCGTGTCGAAGAAAATGCCTGCACCGTTGATTTTGGCCGATGCACCAAAGGCGGATTCAGGGTTCAAGTCCTCGGTCGTTACAAGCAGAAAGGATGGTTTTTGCGTATCGACAGATACAGCTTGGGGTAGCGGTTGTACTGCACATATCGGCGTCTCGGCTGGCATCGTTGCAGTGGTTGCCAGACCCTTTGGGGCAAACCGGCCGTTGGTATAGCGCGCTATATTCTCGGTGGTCGCAAGATAGGTCTTACCGACTGTCTGCAATCCCGCAACCCAGCGCCAAGACAATGTATTACTGGCCGCATCGGCATCCACCAAATGCCGCAGGAAGAAGTCAGCGCCCAACGACCAAGGCAGGCGCAAGGTAAAAATCCAGATTGACGCAAACCACATTCTTGCGTGGTTGTGGAGATAGCCCGTTTCCACCAATTCGCGGGCCCAGTCATCAAACCCTTCGATGCCCGTCTCGCCGGCCTCCGCACTGCGAATTGCGCGAGCATTGGGGAAGCTGTCGCGTTGCCGGTCACACTCTTGTATATATTGGTCCCATATCGATGGCCGCATCTCGAGCCAGCCCTTCCAATAAGTGCGCCACAGAACTTCCTGCACATATTTTTCGGCTGCGGGCAGGCTGTGTTGGCCCAGCGTCGCACCGACGACTTCTTGTTCGGTTATCATCCGATAGCGCAGATATGGCGAAAGCATCGACACGGCGCCCACTTGATCTGGCCCGGGGTCAGTATTGCGGCCAGACGCATAAGCATGGCCTGCGCGCGGCGCAAATTGGGTGAGACGTAACAGCCCCGCATTGCGTGTTGCTGGGAAGGTATCGCAGGCCATATTTAATCCAGTAACTTTTGCAGGCGCGGCCTGATGATGAGGAAGCGGTTGTAGAGCCGTTCGAGTAGCCCGAGAACAAACCGGTTGCGAGCGATGTAGCCCAGCGGTTTCAGTAATGGTATAGCCCGCCACATGGCGGCGAAGGCAGCGGCACCAGATAAAATTACGCCGTCTTCGCTGGCATGGAAGCGCGCGAGCATCAATTGACGGTCAAGCGGGCACACCGCATCCGCAGGTGCTATATTTAGAAATAGGATAGAGCGCCGAACGTCGAGCTGGCGCATTAATGCAATCTCGCGCATGCACAGAGGACATGCTCCATCATACCAGACAATTACTTTGGCCATGATGCCTTTTATCATCTCGGACATCTTACTGTCAGGCTAGGCATTAGGCGGTAGCGAGGCACCATAAAAAAGGGCGCCGTTTCCAGCGCCCTTCAAATCATGCGATGGGGAAAATTTATTCCGCTTTTTCGTAATATTGCGGTGCCGCCTCATTCAAGATGACGAGGATTTTCTGGAGCGCCGCTTTTTCGTCAGTCTTTTCCATGGCGGCAAGCTCTCGGGCCAAACGGCTTGATGCGGCTTCGAAAATCTGCCGCTCCGAATAGCTTTGCTCTGGTTGGTCATCGGGGCGGAACAGATCGCGCGTCACTTCGGCGATCGATACAAGATCACCTGAGTTGATTTTTGCTTCATATTCTTGCGCACGACGTGACCACATGGTGCGCTTTACCTTGGGCTTGCCTGTCAAGGTGTGCATCGCTTCTTTCAACGTCTTATCGCTTGAAAGCTTGCGCATGCCAACGCCCTCGGCCTTGTTAAAAGGCACGCGCAGCGTCATTTTTTCTTTTTCAAAGCGCAGGACATAAAGCTGAAGCTGCATCCCTGCGATTTCGGAATCCTGAAGTTCAATTACGCGACCAACCCCATGTTTGGGATAAACCACATAATCGCCTACATCAAACATCGCCGCGGTGGACGTCATATTACGACCTTTCTGATTATTCGGGAGAAATAGCTTGTTCAGGCAACGGAGTGTCGCCCATCAGACTTTTACGTTCGTCCCTTACGTCATGAACCTGTCGCTACCTGGATTGGATGCGCAGTCATCGACCAAAGTTGGCCTATCGCAACGGAGTGTAACAGATTCGCAACAAAAATTCAATGGTCGCTTTACATCCTGTTAGTTGCGGACGTTAGATCGCGCTTAATTTCCGGACGCGATCATCGACCTCGTGCGTATCGGCGCTGATCGGCGTTATATCTGCTGAATTCATCCAGCATAGGTCCATATGACCGAGAACCCGTTCGTCATGACTGCGGATTGTAATGGGCAGGATGGGTTGGCGATCACGGTCATCGACCAATACCGGATTGGACAAAATACCCGTTCCCCATTTCTCGCCCCATTGGCGCAAAGCGATCATAGTCGGTAGCAGGTCGAGCCCTTTTTCCGTCAGGCGATATTCCACCTTACGACGGTCGTCCGGGCAGGGGGTGCGGTGCAATATCCCGCTTTCGGTCAAGCGGGTCAGGCGGTTGGCCAATATATTGCGCGCAATGCTGATTTCGGACAGAAACTCCTCAAAATGCCGAACGCCATTAAAGGCAGCGCGCAAAATCATGAATGACCAGCGTTCGCCCATTGCCTCTAGCGCCGTGGGGAGGCCGCATTCAGCGAGCTGCTGCAAAGGTTCCCGCAATTCACGCATCAAATATCCTCTCGGTCGCAGATTGCGACCCTTGTTTCAAATAATCAACCCAAAATGAAAATTTAAGTTGCAAATAGAAACCTATACTAATAAGTAGCGATTCGCAACTGATTTTCCAGAAGCGCAAAATGCTTGCGAGGGCCCAAAGTTCCAGCCGGCATTTTGATTATTTAGCACAGCTAAAGGATTATATATGACTCTCTCCCAAATCTCCGCCCGTATGGGCGCGCTTGCCGCTGCCACTGTTTTGAGCGCCACCCTTTTGTTCGCGGCGCCGCAGGCACATGCCGCTACCAACGGTAGTTATTACAAAGCAGAACTGGCGCAGCCGACCACTTCTAAGCCACAGCTTTTGCGCAGCGTATATGTAAAGTGTGAAGGCACGAGCTGCCGCGCGCCAATCGCTTCGACCGCGCCAAAGAATATGTGCGTAAGCATCGCGCGTGAATTTGGCGCAGTTACTGCTTTCACCGCCGGTGAGCGCGTGTTTACGGCTGAAGAAATTACGGCATGTAATGGCGACAATACCAAGGCAGTCGCTAAGAACTAAAGCGATACTGGAGTTTTTCGGCTCCTCTCTCCTATCCCTTTGCTGCTTTTTTGGGCAGCTTTAGGAGCTGAACATATACTGCGCCGGAGGGACCGCCCTTCGGCGCATTTTTTGTTTCGCCGACGTTATGCTTAGGTCCATCCGAGTGGTCCTGACCCTAGTCCAAAAATTTTCCTGTTGCATCGCAACGTAAAAGACCCAAGTTGGAAGGATGATGCGGCAATATGAACTGGTTGAGCGGGTGCGGGCATACACACCTGACGTTGATGAAGATCGGCTGAACCGGGCCTATGTTTTCACGGTACAAATGCATGGCACGCAGAAGCGGGCATCGGGCGACCCCTATTTCAGCCACCCGGTAGAGGTTGCAGGGTTGATGACTGACCTCAAAATGGATGAGGACACGATCATTACCGCGCTGCTCCACGACACCGTGGAAGATACTCTGACTTCTATCGAAGACATTGAAAAGCGCTTTGGTCCGGAAGTTGCGCGCTTGGTCGATGGCGTAACCAAGCTGTCAAAGATTGAAGCACAAACGGAAGATGAGCGAGCGGCGGAAAATCTACGCAAATTCCTGCTCGCAATTTCCGATGATATCCGCGTGCTTTTGGTCAAATTGGCCGACCGGCTGCACAATATGCGGACGCTGCATTTCATCAAAAGCCCAGAAAAACGGCGCCGTATCGCTAAGGAAACAATGGATATCTACGCTCCGCTGGCCGAGCGGATTGGCATGTATGAATATATGCGCGAGATGCAGTTGCTCGCCTTCGAGCAACTGGAACCCGCTGCTTATCAAACGATTACGGGCCGCCTGAAGCAAATCCGTGAGAAAGCGGATGTCGAAATTGATCAGATTAACCAGACCATCGCGTGGGAAATGGAGCAGGCTGGTCTGAAAATCAAAATTTCGGGTCGGGAAAAACACCCATATTCGATCTGGAAAAAGATGCAGGAACGCCATGTAGCGTTTGAACAACTGACCGATATCAATGCCTTTCGTGTCATTACGGAAACGACCGAGGATTGTTACCGCGCCTTGGGTGTGCTGCATCGGCGTTGGCAGATGGTGCCCGGGCGCTTTAAGGACTTTATCTCCACACCCAAGCGCAACGGGTATAAATCAATCCACACCACTATCATGTTCGCTAAAAATATGCGGGTAGAGGTGCAGATTAGGAGCGCCGAGATGCATCGCAACTCGGAACATGGCTTTGCTGCCCATTGGGCTTACAAGCAGTCCGATAAGCCCGATGGGCAGGCGGGCTGGCTGCGTGATCTGATTGAGATACTTGAGACTAGCCAAGACGCTGAAGACATTCTCGAAAACACGCGGATGGCGATGTATCAGGACCGCATTTTTGCCTTTACCCCTAAAGGCGCATTGCACCAATTGCCAAAGGGTTCCACCATTGTTGATTTCGCTTACGCTGTGCACACCGACCTTGGAGACAAAACTGTTGGTGGCAAGGTCAATGGCCGTCACGTGCCGTTGCGAACCCAGTTGCGCAATGGAGACATGGTCGAAATCCTGAAGTCCAAGGCGCAAGAGCCGCAACAGGCATGGATGAATTTCGTCACCACGGGCAAGGCGCGCGCCGCAATCCGTCGCCATGTTCGACACAAGGAGCGTGATGAGCTGGTCGTGATTGGGCGTAAGCTTTATGAAGAAATAGCCGCGCGTATGCCGGGCAAGATCGGCAAAAAGGCACTTACGGCAGCGGTGACGCGGTTGAAGCTGGAGGATGAAGACGAGTTGATGCACCGCATTGGCTTGGGCAGGATTAATGATCGCGCGTTGATGGAGGCACTGGTCCCCGGTTTTGACGCCGATGACATCCATGTCGATTTTCCGGGGCAGGGAAGCGCGATCTCTATCCGTGGTTTGACCCCTGGTGTGGGATATCATCTTGGTGAATGTTGCCACCCCATTCCCGGCGACCGGATTGTCGGGCTGCGGCTAGCGGGTCAGCCGGTTGAGGTCCATACGATTGAATGCGACCGATTGGCAGGTGGGGCTGATGCAGATTGGGTCGATTTAAGCTGGGGGCAGGGCAGTGACGGCGCTTCGGCGCGCTTACGTGTCATCATCCATAATCGGCCCGGCACATTGGGCGAAATTGCAGGGATATTCGGCTATCACAAGGCCAATATCATTCACTTGCGGATGACCGCGCGTGATGTTGAATTCCACACTTTTGAGGTGGATTTGGAAGTGCATGATCTGCAGCATTTGATGCGTATCATTTCCGCGCTTCGGGCGTCAGAGGCGGTGGCAACCGCAGACCGCGTCTATGACTGAGTTTAGCCGTCGTTGATCTCATCGCCGGGTTCGGCATAAACAAAGCGTTTGGCCAATTCAAAATTATGCCCCGCGCGCAGGAAAGCATTCATCTGCTTAACCCTTTTCTCGGGCGATGCCGCTTCTTGCGCGAAGGGACCAATGCGCTTTCGTCTAGCGAAGTTTTCGGCAGCGGTAAAAATGCTCTCTTCCATATGTGCTTTGGCATTGACGGCATCGGCGTCACCAATGCCGCTGGCGCGCAAATCTTCATTCAGCCGTCGCCCACCAAAGCCACGGCGAACAAAGGAACGGCTGCGTGCTTCGGCAAATTGGGCATCGTTGATAAAGCCCAATGACGTGAATTTTTCGGTCAATCCGGCAATGTCGGCGGAGCGAGCATCTTCCCAACCCCGTTCGCGTATTTTACGCGTTAAATAGCCAGCCAATTTCGCCTGTGTGGTTGCATATTTGCCGACATAATGCAGCGCCAATTGACGCAAGCTGTCCGCATTCAACGGTGGAGCGGGCTTTTTGACGGGACGGGGTTGGTTCACGCCCTATTCTTGCCACAGTCGGGCCGAAATTTGAACTGCTATCCTCGGCTAAAGGCTATAGTGAATAAAAGTGAAACGGGCGGCCGCCCAATCACAATATGGGAATTATTATGAGCGCACTCAAATCCACACCAACGCAGGACAGTTTGCAACGCCGTTTCTCGGACTTTGCAACGCTTGGTGAGGCGCTCGATTATGCGGCCTTGGGGCAGCGTGGATTAAACTTCCACGACATGCGTGGCCAGTTGGCGCGGCCTTATCCTTATAGCGAATTACGCAAAGATGCCCTGCAAATGGCCTATAGGTTGATTAGCCATGGTGTCTGTAAGGATGACCGTGTTGCCTTGGTCGCTGAAACAGGACCAGATTTTGCTGCGTTGTTTTTCGGATGTGTCTATGCGGGGGCATGGCCCGTCCCGCTACCGCTACCGACCTCGTTCGGCGGTAAAGAAAGCTATGTCGATCAATTGTCGGTGCAGTTGAAAAGTTGCGATCCCAAAATATTGTTTTTCCCCGCCGAACTGGCTGACATGGCCAATGATGCGGCGCGCGCCTGTGGTGTCGAAGGCTTGGATTGGGAAAGCTTTAGCGACAAGACCGCTTTGGAAACCGAACTGCCGACTGCAGGCACGGACGAAGTTTGTTATCTGCAATATTCGAGCGGATCGACCCGTTTTCCGCATGGTGTAGCCGTTACGCACAAGGCATTGCTAAACAATCTGTCAGCGCACTCGCATGGCATGGAAGTGACCGAAAATGACCGCTGCGTATCGTGGTTGCCATGGTATCATGACATGGGACTTGTGGGTTGCTTCCTGTCGCCGGTGGCGAACCAGGTGTCGACTGATTATATGAAGACGGAGGACTTTGCGCGTCGCCCTCTGGCATGGCTGGACGTGATCAGCGCCGCCGATGGAACGGTTATCAGTTACTCGCCGACATTTGGCTATGACATTTGCGCGCGGCGCATTTCCAGCCAGAGTCATGTGAATGATCGTTTTGACCTGTCCAAATGGCGGCTTGCAGGCAATGGTGCGGATATGATCCGGCCTGACGTTATGCAGGCATTTGTGGACGCATTTGGCGATGCCGGTTTTAAGGCATCTGCATTTTTGCCAAGCTACGGCCTTGCCGAAACCACGCTTGCGGTATCCATCATGCCTCCGGGCGAAGGTATTCAGGTTGAGTTGGTGGAAGAGACGGAGCTTACAGGGCACCCTGGCGCGCCTGACCGCCCAGTCCGTTATCGCGCAATCGTCAATTGTGGGCGTGCCGTCAAAGACATGACCATCGAGATCCGCGATGAAAATAATGTAGCCGTTGCAGACAAGACAATTGGCAAAGTGTGGTGCACTGGCCCGTCCTTGATGAAGGAATATTTCCGCGACAAGGAATCTACCGATGCGTGCTTGGTCGATGGTTGGCTCGACACTGGCGACATGGGCTATCTGTCAAATGGCTATATTTATATCGTTGGCCGCGCCAAGGACATGATCATCATCAATGGCAAAAATCATTGGCCGCAAGACATTGAATGGGCTGTGGAACAATTGCCGGGCTTTAAGGCAGGCGATATTGCAGCTTTTGCCGTTACGACGCCGGGCGGTGAAGAAACGCCTGCGGTGCTCGTGCAATGCCGCACAACAGACGAGGTGGAGCGGGCCAAGCTGCGTGAACAGATCCGTGACAAGGTGCGTTCCGTTACGGGGATGAACTGCGTTGTCGAACTCGTTCCCCCGCGCACTTTGCCACGAACCAGCTCGGGCAAGATGAGCCGTGCTAAGGCGCGCAACCTGTATCTGTCGGGTGAAATTCAACCTTACGCCATCGCGGCGTAAGGCGTCCGGCGGGCGTCCTAGAGTGGCTTACAGAATTTCGCGGACCTTTTCCTGAGGCCGACATAGCCTGACGCCTTTATCGGTTTCGACAAATGGGCGTTCTACCAAAATCGGATGCTCGACCATAAAATCCAAGATCCGGTCTGCCGGAGCGCCTTCCAAAAGGCCCAATTCTTCGGCTGGAGATCCGCGCGTTCGTAACGCTTCGCGCGGGGTTAGACCGGCATCATGGAATAGCTGTTCTAACTTTGGCCGCGAAAAAGGCTGCTTGCGATATTCGATGACCTCGACCGTCACGCCCGGCGTTTCCTGAAGAATGGCGAGCGTTTTGCGGGAGGTTCCGCAGTCTGGATTGTGCCAAATCGTTGCTTGCATGGTCAAAAGCTCCTTCAGTTCAGTCTTGATAGTGCAAACAATCGCCCAGATGCAAAAGCAATCCAATGATTTTTACAATTTTCAATTGCATATGATAACGATTCTCAATAGTGCGGCAAATATGAATTGCGAGTCATTCGCAATAAATAAAAAGGTTCACTATGCCCCGCCTGTCTGCGTCCCTTATCGCTTTGTTGTCAGCTTCTGCATTGACGCAACCTGTCTTTGCCGAAGAAGCGTATGACGACAGCCGGATGATCATTGTGACAGGGTTGAGCGAGGGATATCTTGCGACCAATTCAGTGACCGCGACCAAAACCGACACGCCGCTTATCGATATTCCCCAGACAATCAACGTGGTCACGCGCGACCAGCTGGATGATCAGGCCCATCATTCTCTTGCAGACATTTTACGCTATGTTCCCGGAACGACTGTGGGCCAAGGCGAAGGTAACCGCGACCAGATTACGTTGCGCGGCCAAAACACCACCGCTGACTTTTTCTTGGATGGGGTGCGCGACGACGTCCAATATTATCGCGGGCTGTATAACATTGAGCGGGTCGAAATTCTGAAAGGGCCTTATGCCCTGATCTTCGGTCGTGGCGGTGGCGGCGGCATTATCAATCGCGTGCAGAAATCCCCGTTAAGCGATGATTTTGTTTATGTAGGTCAATCGAGCATCAACAGCTTAGGTGCTCATGATATATCGGCGGATATCAACGTGCCCCTAAGCGATGCAGCTGCCGTGCGCATCAATGCGATATACGAGAATTTTGACAGCCATCGTGATTTTGTCGGCGGAGAGCGTTATGCTTGGAACCCCTATGTCGCTTTTAGGCTTAACGATGCATGGAAGCTCGGCCTCTCATACGAATATGTGAATGACGATCGCACGACGGACCGCGGTGTTCCGTCTATCGCGACCGGAGCGGGACAAGCTAATCGCCCCATTTCGGGCTATCGTGATCAGTTTTTCGGAATTCCGGACGATAATCGCACACGGTTGGAAGCGCAAATAGCCAAGCTTCGGCTTGATGGGGCTTTGGCTTCAAATTTGAGCTTTAGCGGAACGATATTATACGGCGACTATGACAAAATTTACCTTAACGTCTATCCCAATGGCGCAGCGACCGCGCAAAGTGGCACCGTTGCTTTGGCCGCTTACAGCGATCCGACCCAACGTGAAAACTTCATCGCCCAAGCCAATTTGGTATGGGATGTCGAAACAGGTGCGCTGACACATAAAATCCTGGTCGGTACGGAATATGGTGATCAAAAATCGGCCAACCGGCGTTTCAATGGCCTGCTCTCCATGCCAACGCTCAGCTTGGCTAATCCGATATTCCCGACCGTAAGTTATGACACAATATCGCGCGATACTGTGTCCGACGTAAAATTCTTCTCGGCTTATGTTCAAGATCAGATTAGCTTTGGCGACCATATCGACGTGGTAGCGGGCTTGCGATATGATAACTTCGACATTGAAGGCAGTGACCTATTTCCAGCGGTTGACCGGCCCTTCGCCCGAAAGGACGAAAAGGTCAGCCCTCGCCTTGGCCTGATTTTCAAGCCACAGGAAAATATCTCTTTATATGGCAGCTACAGCCAGTCGTTCCTGCCCCGCTCCGGCGATCAGTTCTTGGCGCTGACGGTGACGCAGCAAAATCTCGCACCGGAAAAGTTCACCAATTACGAACTTGGCGCCAAATGGGATGTGCAACCTAATCTCAACCTGACGCTTGCCGTGTTCCAATTGGAACGCAGCAATGCGACAACGCCTGATCCAAGCAATCCGGTCGCCAGCATCAATATCGGAACGACGCGCACGCAAGGCGTTGAGTTGGCTGCCACGGGCAACATTACATCGGCATGGCAAGTGCATGGCGGCTACAGTTATCAAGACGCAGCCCTGGCTGGCAATGACAGCGTGCGTTTGGGGCAGGTTCCCAAACATCAAGCGAGCCTGTGGAACCGTTATGACTTTAACGATCAATTTGCAGCTGGCCTTGGCATCATTCACCAATCTAGCCAGTTAGCGGCAATCCGGACCACTGCAAATACCACAAAATTACCTGCATTTACGCGTGTCGATGCGGCATTTTATTATGATCTGAGTGATGCGTTGCAATTGCAGTTAAACGTCGAAAACCTTTTCAACGCCGACTATTTTTCGGATGCCCATAACAATAACAATATATCAACTGGCGCACCCGTGAACGGCCGCTTTACTATAAGGGCGAAGTTTTAAGCCTAAGTTACAGCGGCGGCATGTGCCTTGGCATTGTGGACATAATGCGCAACGCCAAGCCGCATCCCCATGACCGCAGCATCGTCAAGGTCACGAACAAAGCGGGCCGGCGAACCTGCCCATAATTGCCGCGTCTCTATCCGTTTGCCTTGGGTCAGCATTGCGCCGGCGGCGAGCATGGCGTCGCTTTCGATCACTGCGCCATTCATCACAGTGGAGGACAAGCCAACAAAGGCGCGGTCATGTAAAATGCAACCGTGCAGCATGACATTATGCCCAACCAGCACATCGTCGCCAATGATGGTTGGAAATCCGTCCTCAACACCGGGCATAGGGCCATCGCAATGAATTATGCTGCCGTCCTGAATGTTCGACCGCGCGCCAATGACAACGCGGTTTACCTCTGCCCGTATGACGCAATTGTACCAGATGCTTGCTTCTGCACCGATGGTGACATCTCCAATGATCCGGCAACCCGGCGCAATAAAGGCGGTTTCGTGGATTGTCGGTGTTTTGCCGTTCAACGTAATAATGCTGATGTCGTGGCGCATGTGTGTCATTGGCGTTTCCATAGATGAATATGCGGAGGTGGACGGATTACGCCCTAAGCAAACGCGCCGCTACCGCAGCATGATAGGTCAATATTCCCGAGCATCCCGCGCGTTTGAAGGCCATGAGCGTTTCCAGCACAAGTGCATCACGGTCACCAGCGCCGACAGCGGCTGCCGCCTCAATCATGGCATATTCGCCCGATACCTGATAGGCGAACACAGGTATGTCAAAGCGCTCACGCACCCGGCGGACAATATCGAGATAGGGCAGACCTGGCTTTACCATGACGCTGTCTGCGCCTTCGGCAATGTCCATGGCCACTTCGCGCATCGCTTCGTCGGTGTTGGCCGGGTCCATCTGGTAACATTTCTTGTTACCTTTTAGCAGGCCACGAGAGCCAACCGCATCACGGAACGGCCCGTAAAAGGCACTCGCATATTTGGCGGCATAGGACATGATTTGGACATTATGATGCTCGTTCATTTCCAATGCTTTGCGAATAGCACCAACGCGGCCATCCATCATATCGCTTGGCGCGATGATATCCGCGCCCGCATTGGCTTGGTTGATCGCTTGGTCAACGAGTACAGCGACGGTGTCATCATTGACGACATAACCATCCTCATCGATTAGCCCGTCTTGCCCATGGGTGGTGTAAGGGTCGAGCGCGACATCAGTCAAAACGCCGATCTTGTCTCCATGTGCTTGCTTGATAGCGCGGATGGCGCGGCACATCAGGTTATCGGGGTTGAACGCTTCTGCGCCATCTTCGGTGCGGCGATCGGCCTGTGTGTTCGGGAATAAAGCTATACAGGGTATACCCAATTCTATGGCTTCGGCTGCGCGCAAGACAATCTGGTCAACGGACCAGCGCGAGACGCCGGGGAGCGTTGCAATCGGTTCCTCAACACCTTCGCCTTCTGTTACGAATAAGGGCCAAATGAGGTCGGCGGGCGAAAGCATATTTTCGCGCACCATCGCGCGGCTCCACCCGGTAACTCGGGTGCGGCGTAGGCGGCTATTTGGGAAAGAAGATATATCGCTCATCCAAAACACTTAGCCGCGATACATTCTTTCCTCAACGCCTTATCCGCCGGAGGATGTCTGGCTCTCGCGACGTGTCAGCCGGTCAATTTCCCGCTTTGGCGCTTCGTCTTTTTTAGCGGCTGTTTGCAATGGCGTAAGCGCCGCGCCTGGCGCAACGGACTTCAGGCTTTGCAGCTTACTCTTGAAACGGGAGAGATCGCTCCCGGACAATTGTGCGCGCTGGGTGAATTTCACGGACATTGGATTGACTGCGCGTCCGTTGCGATAAAGTTCATAATGCAAATGTGGCCCTGTCGAAAGGCCCGTGGAGCCGACATAACCAATAACTTGCCCGCGCCGGACTCTGCTGCCGGGACGCGCGGCTATGCGGCTCATATGACCATAGCCACTGGCAAGACCGCCACTGTGGTTGAGACGCACAAAATTTCCATAGCCGCCATTGCGTCCAGCAAAAGAAACCACGCCGTCGGTTACCGCAAAAATGGGCTGGCCATAGCCTGCCTTGAAATCAAGGCCAGCATGCATCCGCATATAACCCAAAATCGGGTGCCGTCTGGGCCCAAAACCAGAGGTTACAGGACCATTGACGGGACGGCTGAGCGCGCCTTTTGATTCACCGATGCCCGATGCTTCAAACCATTGGGTGTTGCCGCCCTGTGTCCATTTGAGCATCTGGATATTCGATTTTCCTCCGCGATCCAGCCCTGCGTATAGCAAGTCGCCGACTTTAACTTCACCGGTTTCAGCGCGCTTGTAATCAATGATGATGTCAAATTGGTCTGTCGGCCGGATGCTGGATAAGGATGTGCGTCCGGAGATGACTTTCAGATAATCCTGAACAGCCTGTGCTGGCGCGCCCGCGGCCCGTGCCGAACGGCTAATACCTGCACTCCCAACAGTCCCGCGAATACGCAGCGGTGTATTGTCAACGTTTATGGGCTTTTTGCTCAATCTTAAACTTCCGACCTCACGATTGATTTCAAGATTGAGGTCGAAGCGTGCGCGAAAAGCCACAGATTCAAGTGGCCTCGGTTGATTTTTGGACGGTCGCGTCCCTAGGACAATGTCTACGGGAGTGCCCGGTTCGATGTCTGACAAAGCAGTTACGCCCGATACCATATTCACGATATTGGCTGCCTCAATGCCGCTGACGCCCGAACGTTGGAGCACACGGGCAAAGCTATCGCCGCGTCCCAAAGATGCTGTGAGTTCAATGCGCGGCCGTTCCGGGCTATCGGCTAGCGCGACAACGGCGTCGGTGGCTGCCATGCGCTTTCCACTGTCGCTGCCATAACCGATGGGCATAATCATTTGCGCGCGCGCTTCTTCAAACTCCGCCTCGGTGAGTATTGAAGGCTGTACGCCATAAATCGGCCCATAATCAGGTATAAGTGCTAGTGCAGCCGCGCTTAATGCGATTAAAGTGGCAAGCCCACGGAACCAACGAACCGATCCGATATCTTCGCCGAGATCCGGCACATAATCAAGTTCGGCCAAACGGTACAGCCAGCTGGCGCTAAGCGCAGGGCTTGTTGATTTGTGACGCATCGACTTGGTCATGGCATCGGGCAACGACACATCTATGTCCCAGCCCTGTCCGACGAGCCGGGTTTCTTTGCCATCAAACATAAGGCGTATATTCCACGACCGTCTTCCCATCCCTACGGGCGTTCCCAAACGCACCCCTGTGGCGTGCGGTGGTTAAAGTCAAATTAACAGGAGCCTTGCTTTTGTCGAACTGCGGCAAACGGTGCAAATTCGCGGATAAGCGTTGGAATTTTGGCACAAACTCGCGGATCGCAATTTATCAGCTTCATAAAATGTAACGCAATGCTATGATCCGTATTGGCCAAGGGAGCAGGACATGAACGACGCGCGGGTTGAATTTTTCTACGATCTTTCAAGTCCATGGACTTATATTGCGTTCCATAATCTTGATGCCCTTATCGCCCGCACCGGCGTGTCTGTGCGCTTGCGCCCGATACTAGTTGGCGGTGTTTTCAATGCAGTCAATCCGTCTGTATATGCCGCCCGAGAAGCGGGTGATAACCCCAAGTTCAAGCATAGTTGGCGGGTTATGCGCGATTGGGCAAAGCTGGCGGGCGTAGAAGTGAACTTTCCAAGCATCTATCATCCGGCAAAAAGCATCAATGCGATGCGCATGGCATGTTCACTTGCAAGCGATCAGGTGGCGTTAAAAACCTTCACAAAAGCGGCCTTTGAGAGTTATTTTGGCGCGCAGGAAAATCTTGACGATCCTGATGTGTTGGTCGCGGTGGCGAACAAAGCTGGTCTGGACGGAGAAGCGATGCGTGTCGCTTCACAGACCGATGCGGTGAAAGCCCTGTTGCGCGCGAACACCGACGAGGTCATAGCGCGCGACGGCTATGGATCGCCGACTATATTTGTGGACAGGGACAAGATGTATTTTGGCAATGATCAATTGCCGCTGGTGGAATTTGCACTGAACAGGAGCGAAGCATGAACGACCGCGTATCTATTTCCATCGACAATCATGTCGCTGATGTCCGCCTGACGCGTGCGGACAAGATGAACGCGCTTGATCCGGCGATGTTTCAAGGGATCATAGCCGCAGGCGAAGAGCTTGCCAGCATGAAAGGCGTTCGCGCAGTGGTATTGTCTGGGGAAGGACGCAGTTTTTGCGCAGGCCTCGACATGGCCAGCATGGCGAGTGGAGGCGCAAGCGCGAGCAGCGGTATGGGAAGCCTCACCGACCGGACTCATGGCAATGCCAATACATTCCAACAGGTCGCCATGCTCTGGCGTAAACTGCCGATGCCAGTGATCGCGGCGGTGCATGGTGTGTGTTTTGGCGGCGGTCTGCAAATTGCGAGCGGCGCGGACATGCGCGTGATTGCGCCGGATGCGCGGCTTGCGGTTATGGAAATGAAATGGGGCCTTATCCCTGATATGGGCGGCTATGCTTTATGGCGCGGGATGGTTCGCGAGGATGTTCTGCGTGAGCTAACCTACACCAACCGCGAATTTTCAGGAGCCGAGGCGCTTGCCCTTGGCTTCGCGACGTTCGTGGACGAAAACCCACACGTCCGTGCCATGGCTATTGCCCGCGAAATTGCGGACCGCAACCCCCATGCGATGCGCGAAGCAAAGGCGTTGTTCAATGAATATGCCGACATGGACGAAGACGCGATATTGATGGCGGAAAGCGTCCGCCAAGCGCGTGTTATCCGTACGCCCAATCAAATCGAAGCCGTGATGGCCGGAATGCAAAAGCGGGCAGGGGTTTTTGTCGATTAGGTTCAGATCCTAAGGTAGCTTAACGTGCAACCGTTCAAATTCCGCGCGCAATTCTTGCGGTAAGGGCGTTGGGCCGTTCGCATCGGTCAGCACGATAGTTGTGATGCAGGTCGCCTTGCATTCCCCGCCTTGAAACGCGGCAGAGGCAATGTCCCAACTGCTGCGGCCAATCCGTAATATGCCGCTGGCAATCTCCACATGTTCAGGAAAATGAGCCTCGGCGATATATTCAATCGCGACACTGACAATCAGCCAGCGTTGCCCGGGAGCGCGGCGCTCGACCTCAATCGCGTGGTTGAACATGCCGCGACCATGCTCGAACAATCCGGCCATGGACACGTTGTTTATGTGACCCAGAAGGTCGAGATCCGCAAAACGCGTTTCGGTGCGATGATTGAAAGGATAGCTGGCGGGATTAAGCTGCCAGCTTTGTGGTTTGGGCATAGGGAACCTTTATCAACAATAGTCACCCTGAACTTTTTTCAGGGTCAATTTATCAGCCTCAACCGCCGGTTGTGTGGCAAGATGGACCCTGAAACGAGTTCAGGGTGACAGAATAGTCCGAGGATATGGATTGTTCTAAAGACCCCGACCGATCAGCTCTTTCATGATCTCGTTCGTGCCGCCGAAAATCCGCGTCACGCGGGCAGCGCGCCACATGCGCGCAATAGGATATTCGTTCATATATCCTGCGCCGCCATGCAGTTGCAGACAGGCATCGACAACTTCCCATTGCAGTTCAGTGTGCCACAATTTGGCCGCGGCGCCTTCTTCGGCAGTCAGTTCTTTTTTATAATGGCGGTTCAATGCCCAATCGAGATGGGCCCAGCCCACCTGCAACTTCGATTTGATATCAGCCAAAACAAAACGGGTGTTCTGGAAATCCAGCAATGGTTTGCCGAAGACAATCCGGTCGCGGCAAAAAGCAACAGTTTCATCAAACGCCTTTTGCGTGCTGGCCATGGATGAAACAGCGATTGAGAGGCGTTCCTGCGGCAATTCGCTCATCAGATAGATGAAGCCCTTGCCCTCTTCGCCCAAGCAATTGGTCATGGGCACGCGCACATCTTCAAAGAAAAGCTCTGAGGTGTCGGCTTCATCCATACCAATTTTGTCGAGGTTGCGCCCGCGCTTAAAACCTTCACGGTCGGCTTCAACCAAAACAATCGACATGCCCTTATAAGCGGGCTGAATTTCGGTGTCGGTCTTTACGCAGACGAGGATTAGGTCCGCATTTTGGCCGTTGGTGATGTATGTCTTGCTACCGTTGATGACATAATGATTACCATCTTTTTTGGCGGTGGTTTTCATCCCCTGAAGATCACTGCCGGTGCCTGGCTCAGTCATGGCGATGGCAGTGATAACCTCACCAGAAATCATTTTGGGCAGCCAGTGCTTCTTCTGCTCTTCGCTGCCGTAGCTGGTGATATAGTTTACGACGATATCGGACTGCAGCGAGAAGCCAGTGGCTACGCCGCCATAATAAGCCGACTCTTCGTCGACAATGGCATTATACCCAAAGTCGAGACCAAGGCCGCCATATTCCACTGGCACGGTGGGGCAAAGCATGCCGACTTCGCCAGCCTTAGGCCAGATTGATTTGGGGACGATGCCGTCTTCCTGCCACTGCTTTGCGTGGGGCGCGACTTCCTTTTGCAGGAATTGGCGCACCGACTGACGAAAGGCTTCATGATCTTCATTATAAGCGGTGCGTGGAATGCTATCGAGTGACATGGAAAAATCCCCTGCAAAAATGTCCGACGGTTTCTGCTTGCATCAATGACAGTAACTTGACGCGGACGTCAAGCCGAATTTAATCGTTTGATTAAACTGGCTCGCCGGCATCCCGTGCACGCTCGACAATCGTTCTTTCGGCCTTAGGTACCGTCCGATAGGCTGCGATCAATAAAGCCAAGGCAATAGGTGCAACCGCAATGAGCGAGAGGATACCAACGCGCAAATCGCCGACCAATTTGCCATCGACCATCGTTCCGGCAAGGTCGGAAATTTGCCCGACCATATAAGGACCGAATGACAAGCCCACGAGCGTAGTACCCAAGAAAAACGCTGCCGTTGCCGTGCCACGCATGCGTGGCAGGACAAGATCTTGCGTTGTGGCTGCAGCTGCACCGAGTGCCGTCGCGCCCAACATTCCGGCGAGGAAATTCATCATGTAAAACAAGATCGCGTTATCGGTGGTGTACCCAATGGCGATGGGGATGATCGGGCCAAAGACGCCGAGAATAACCACAAGAATACGGCCAGCGGGATTCTTGGTACGCAGGGCATCCGCGACGCGGCCACCTACGATTACGCCCAAAAAGCCGCTGACTGCGCCATTTGCGCCGAGGATGAAGGCCAGTTCCTGCTTCGGTAGGCCAAGCACGATTTCCGCATAAGGCGCGGACCAGAAGGCCAAGGCGTAGGCTGCCAAAGCGACAAGGCCATATCCAATGGTTGTGCAGATAAATGCAGGCGTGCCCCAAATCAGGCGGAAGGTCGCAGGGTCCTTGGCGCGGAGCGTCGATGCCCATGAGAAGACCGCGTAATAACCAAAACCAACCGCGGACCATTGCGGGAAATTGCCGGTAAGCTTAATCATCCAATAAGCAAAAGCGGCAATGGCTGCGCCGGTTGCGATATTTATCGCAAGTGCAGCGGGACCGCGTTGCCAAGCACCGAGCAACGTAAAGGGCGGAACGATCATCGATAGGTCGCTCACAAATGCGCGGAAAGGAGCCGGGTGCGCAGGCGTTTCCAAGCCGTCCATTGCCCCGCGTTTTGGTTCACGTAAGCTTGCAACCCACAATCCTACTAAGACGCCCGGAATACCAACCGCGAGAAATGCTGCCTGCCAACCGACAAGACCAAGTGGGCCGCCTTGGGGATATGCGTCGTTCCAGCCTTGGACGATGAGCGCGCCAATGAACAAAGACACACCGCCACCAATGTACAAACCGGAGGAATAAATTGCGAGTGCGGTCGCGCGTTGTCTTTTGGGGAAATAATCGGAAATCAGGGAATATGCTGTTGGGCTTGCTGTCGCTTCGCCGACGCCAACGCCCATGCGCGCGATGGTCAATTCAGCTTGATTGCGGGCAAAGCCAGACACGGCGGTCATGATTGACCATAAGGCAAGGCCAATGGATAACAGCTTTACGCGGCTCCAATTGTCCGCCAGGCGGCCAAGAGGAATGCCAAACAATGCGTAAAATACCGCAAAGGCCGCCCCGCCCAAAAAACCCATGTCTGCGTCGGTCAGGCCAAGGTCGGCCTTGATATCAACCGCCAAGATACTGAGAATTTGACGGTCGATGAAGTTGAGGATGTAAACGACAACCAGCACCACTAATACATACCAGCTGTAACTGCTTGCTTCGGGCAATGGCGCTTCGGGTTGTTGCAAAACGACGTTGTTGTTTTCACCATCGGTCGTCACACTCACATCACTCTCCCTTTTAGGCTGGCTGCGCCATATAGGCCTATGGCTAGCAGAACAGCCAAGCGGTGCAACCCGATTTACGACAGGATCGACGACGAGCTTGGGGGCGGTATGGCAGCCATGGGAAAACTATATCGCCAGTTGTCGATGTCTTATCCGGCACCATCAGCAAAAAACGTTACGTTGTGTGTCGTGTTTCGCTTGAATCTGGAACGATTTCATCCAATATACGCGTTATGCGGCTATATTGCCGTGTTTTGAGGAGAAATAATTCATGGCACAGTGGTCCGATCCACGGGTAACCGGGACCCAGTCAAGTCTTGCAGGTGTCGGCTCACGCGCCGGTGATGTCGCTTTTGACGCCGGTCTGCGTTCGCACATGCTCAAGGTTTACAATTATATGGCGTCGGGCGTGTTGCTGACTGGCATCGTCGCGATGTTGTTTGCGCAAACCGAACTGGCGCAAAATCTTATGCTTAACCCAAGCTTGATGAGCTGGGTCATTATTCTGTCACCTCTGGTGGTTGTAATGGTGATGAGCTTCGGACAGGGCAAGTTTTCAGCGGCAACGCTTCAGGCTATGTTCTGGGGCTTTGCGGTCCTGATGGGCCTCTCACTGGCGCGCATTTTCATGATGTTCACCGGTGAATCTATCGCGCAAACCTTCTTTGCAACATCGGCTGCTTTTGCGGGTCTCAGCCTGTGGGCCTACACCACTAAGAAGGATATGAGCGGTTGGGGAAGCTTCCTCGTGATGGGCATGGTCGGTTTGATCGTGGCATCAATCGTCAATATCTTCTTGGGTTCTGACACTTTGGGTTGGGTGATCAGCTGCGCAGGTGTACTCATCTTTGCTGGTCTTACTGCTTATGATACCCAACGTATCAAGAACGAATATTTCTATCTGCAAGGTCCGGAAATGATTGGTAAGGCTGCGGTTATGGCTGCACTGACCCTCTATCTCGACTTCATCAATATGTTCCAGTTCCTGCTCAGCTTCTTGGGCAACCGCGAATAACCATCTGCGGCTCAGCTTGAACAGATAATCATGGCCCAGTGGTGCACCACTGGGCCATTTTCTTTGTGATTTGGTCGAACAGGGCTTTTCATTCGGTCTAAAATTTTGTTGGACTTAGGTTCAGCATATCGGAGAATAAAAAATGCGTCGGGGCATCAAACATTTAGCAGCCATCATCCTCGTCACTGTCATTGCCGCTTGTGCACCACCCCCTGTAAAGGTTGCACCTGCTCCAATTCAACTTCCGCCGACACCTACGCCTGCTATGCCGCTACCACCAGGCGCCGCCGCCTTGTCGATGACCCTACCACCCATCGGTGTCGATGGTATCCGCGTAACGCCCAATCGGGGGCTCAGCCGTGACGAGCAGATTTGGCATTTCCGTTCCGCGCTCAACGTTGCGGCGCTCAATTGTCAGGGGCCTGTGTGGGGGCAAATCGCAACCGAGTATAATAAGTTCATTATCATTCATAAGGCATTGCTGTCGAGAACCAGCAAGGCCGTCGACCGCGAATATGTTAAGCGTTATCCAAAGCAGAATGGTCTCCGCATCCGCGATACGCGGATGACGGATCTATACAATTATTTCGCGCTACCGCCCGTGCGCGCACAATATTGCGATATGGCGCTGCGCAAGCTGCAAGAGGCCAATCAAGTGCCAAAAGAAGCCTTGCCCGAATATGCGATGGGTAGCCTCGCCGATATCGACAATGTGTTTGTCAATTTCTACGATGCCTATGCAAAATATGTACAGGATTTAGCGGATTGGAACATGAAATATGCACCAAAACCGGCTTATGATCCTGCCAACAACATTATGGTTCCATCGGTAACTTCGCAGCCCTAAGAGGCTTTGCCCACCAATAGGAAGAACCGTTCACAGCCGTGATAATGTGAACGGATGAACGCTTTTTCAAGCCATGCTAATATAATCGCGCATGGCGGCGGCTTCGGTTTCGATCTTCTCGATACGGTGTTTGACCAAGTCGCCGATGGAGACGAAGCCGACAAGCGCATCATCCTTGATGACGGGCAAGTGGCGAATGCGCCGTTTTGACATGAGCGATAGAGCCGACAATATGGCGGTATCTGGCGCGACGGTAATGGCTGGTGCCGTCATCGTCTCGGAAACTGTTTTTGTAAGAAAGCTCGCGCCATGCTTCGCCACACCATATACTATGTCGCGTTCGGAGAAGATACCAATCACGGATGTGTCGTCGACGACAGGAAGCGCACCAATGCGGTTTATTGCCAATCGGGTAACGACTTCACCCACGCTTTCATGTGGCAGTGCCGTCAACACGTCTCGATGGTTATTGGCCAGTATTGCAGAAATCGTCATCGACTCTCTCCCTTATGTCCTTGCCCATGATGGAACTTATAGCATAAGGCAGCCTTATCAAGCTATGACTCGCCCCTCCCGCCTCGATGATCCCGAATATGCTCACTTCGCATGGCAGCGATACTGGCGCCTTATGCGGTGGATGTTTGGTGTCACATTGCTTGTGACCGCAATCGCATTGGGTGCATTCTGGTGGCAGAACGGAATGGTTTCCATCCACTTTTTCATTGCGACCACAGGCGCAATTGTGGGTGCTATCATGCTGACAGCGGCGTTGATGGGCCTTGTCTTCTTGTCCAGCGGGTCGGGACATGATGAAGCCATTGATGATCCATTTGAAGATGAAGTCGACCGGTGACGGAGAATATCCGTAATCTACCGCAGCGGAATGACCCGGTACTTCGTGTTATTCCGGGGCCAGCAGATATCAATGCCAATGGCCACATCTTTGGCGGCTGGGTGCTTGGTATGATGGATCAGGCCGGCGGGATATTGGCAGGCCGTATCGCACAGGGCGCCTGCGCAACCGTTGCGATTGAAAAGATGGAGTTTATCGCGCCCATATTGTTGCGCGACATTATCTCTGTCTATGCAACCCTGGAACATCGCGGGCGTACGTCGATGGGCATCCGTGTCGAGGTGATAGCCACACGCGAGCGTGGCCAGCAAGAGGTTAAGGTAACTGAAGGATTATTCACCTTCGTCGCGCTAGATGAAAATCACAAACCACGGCCCTTGCCAGAGGCTTGAAGGCGCCGGAACCTAATCCAGCGCCCGTTTTATAATCCTAATAAGCTTTAACGCCTCAATCATTCGGCGGCGGCGGGCATTTCATCATCACCAGATGCTTTGGCACGGCGGGCGCGTGGCTTGCGCGCTGGCTTTTCGGCGGCATCATCGTCGCTTGACGAAATCGCAATGGATGGAGGTAAAACGGCAAGGTCGAGGCCTGCTGGGGCGTCGTCCATAATCTCGCTGTGATGACGGCGTGGGCCGCGATTGCCAGAGCGTTCGCTGCGTTCGCTGCGTTCGTTGCGCTCACTACGTTCTGGACGGCGCGTGCGCATATCGCGTTGCTGACCGCGCGGCTCTCTGTCGTTTGCTTCCTCATCAGATGCGTCTTCCGCATCATCATTCCCCGATGAAGGTTGCTCATCGTAATTGGGCGACCGATCATAATTTGGCGTGCGGTTGTCGTTTTGCCAATCGTCGCGATCATCGCGATTGTCGTCACGCGCATCATCACGTTGACGGCGTTCACCTTGCTGTTCCTGACGCGCTTCTTGACGACTACGGAAATCGGCGAGCACGCGGAAATAATGGTCGGCAAATTGCAGGTGATATTCTGCGTTCACGCGATCACCGTTAAACTGTGCATCCTGTGCCAGCTTTTTGTATTTTTCCAACATCTGCGCTGCGTTGCCGCGCGCACGATTATCAATCTGGTTCTGATAATCAAAACCACTACGATTGTTATTCTGTTGCCGGTTGTTGTTATTGTTGCGACCGCGCCGACGATTGTTGTTCTGCTGCTGCCTGTTGCTGGTATTCATCAGGGCTGACCCGTCCTCTTTTTAGCACTTCAATTGCATGGAGCCCCTGAACCCTGTTAGGTTGCGCGCGGGTCAGCATTGACCCATATACTTCGTCCATCTGCGCTGGGGGGCGGCTTCGCGCTAAAAGACCTTCAAATAGGTGTTTTTGCTGCGATGCCTGTTTGTCCTAGTCCTACTATTCTGTGATTCCAAGCGAAAAGCGAATAACGCGCGGATTTCCGGCAAGATCATGCCGTAATTCAGTCAGATACCCCGCTTCCGCGCCAAGAGCGCGCACAGAATCCGCCTGATTATAGCCAATTTCAAAAAAGGCGACTCCGCCCGCATGCAGCAAATGGCGCAAGGCTGGGATCAGGATTCGGTAATCATTCAGGCCGTCCGCTCCGGCAAACAAGGCGCTATGCGGTTCATGATCCGATACCATCGGCGCGAGCGTGGCGGCATCTTCAATATAAGGTGGGTTGCATAAGATAATGTCAAATCGCCCAAGCCCTTCGGTCCAGTCCGCCTTCGTCCAATCGCGCCGTTCAAATTGGGCGCGGTCGGCAAAGCGCAATCGCTGGGCATTGTCGCTGGCCACCTTAAGGGCACCTGCGCTGGCGTCGATACCGATTCCCAGAGCATCCGGAAATATCGACAAAGCCGCAAGCAACAGCGCCCCTGACCCAGTACCAAGGTCCGCAATGTGCGTGGGCGCTTGATCTTCGACAAACCAGTCCACCGCCCCCTCCAGCAGGGTTTCGCTGTCAGATCGCGGAATAAGTACATCGGGTGTGACGCACAACTCTAGGTCCCAAAACGCCTGCACTCCTGTGATGTAGGCGACGGGTTCATCGGCCATTCGGCGGGCGAGTAGGCCAGCATAGCTATCCGGCGCATTGATATCATGCTGCCGCAGCAGCATCGCGGACCTGTCCATGCCGAGGGCATGCGCCAGCAACAGCTCCGCGTCTAACCGCGGTGTCGGGCTGATGCCTTCTAGGGCAGCGGTTGCTTCGCGCAGAACAGGAGCAAGGCCAGTCATCATCCGCCCCTATATCCCACCACAGGCAAAGCCCAATGATTTTTCCGCGCTATGCGCGCGCACAGGCGCTTCCGGCTGTATTTAAGCGGCGGCGTCGACTTTTACAGGGCCAAGTTCTTTCAAGCAAGCCTGCACCTTCGACATGGCCTCACTGGGGCTGGGCGGGTTCGAGACAAGTTCCGCCACGCTTTGGCCATCCATGACCTTGTCCGCTGCGCAGCCGCAGACGGCGCTGATATCCACATTTATGCCTTCGGGAATCTGCTCGCCTGCTGCCGTCGTGCACGTCGCGACCAGCGATTTACGCACGCTAATCTGCACAGTATCATTGAGCGCGCCGCCTTCACCACATCCTGCCAGCATTACCGACAATAAGGCTATCGTCATCATCCGTTTCATAAGCTTCCTCTTGTGCAGCACCCCCGCACCCAAAGATGTGGGCGGCACTGCCAAGATTACAAGTCGGCTTATGTGCAGCCCCGCCTTATTTAAAGCCCAACGCCACACGCATGATGTGGAAGATAGTGTTTTGTTCAATCGTGCCCTTGAACAAATGCGCCTTTGGCCCTGCCGCGCGCGCCACGACATCGTCACCGCCATGCGTTTCGGACATAAGCGGGATCAACGATTGTTGGCGGTAATTGAGAGCGCTTGTGTCCGCCTTTGCAGGGTCAGGGCGCTCGGCCGCATTCACCGCGCCGGGACCATTGGCATAGCCCAAAGTGGTGAAGCCTTTGCCATCCATCGCCAAGGTCGGCGTGCCGACAGGCGCAGACACAACGCCAAGAATCGGGTTCCCGCGCTCAGGATAGCCCGCGATCGTGAACACATGGCTATGGTCCGATGTCACGACAATCAACGTTTCGCGCAGATCAACGCTCTCCATCGCGGCCTTGAGTGCCGCGTTGAGCGCAACGGTGTCTTGCAAGGCGCGGCGGGCATTACCGCCATGATGGGCATGGTCAATCCGGCCTGCCTCAACCATCAGGACATAGCCCTTTTGGTTCTTTGACAGCATAGCAATCGCTTTGGTTGTCATTTCGGCAAGCGAAGGTTCTTTATTGCCTGACGCTGTCCGGTCCGCCTCAAACTGCATATGCGATGGTTCAAATAGGCCAAGCAGCTTGGTCGTTTTCTTCGGGTCAACCGCGACGAAACTGTCGCGGTTCCAGACATAAGCGCCCTTGGGGTTGGCGGCGGCCCATGTCGCGGCCAAATCCCTGCCATCGGCGCGCTTGCCCTTTCTTTCGGCATATTCGGGGTCGGCCATCGTCGCCGGAATGAAATGCTGACGCCCACCGCCCAGCATAACCTCAAGCCCGTCACCATGCGGCCATTCGACCATCTGCCGGGCGATGTCGGTGCAACCAGCGGCCTTGGCCGCGGCGGGCATATTGGCGTCGACTTCCCAATCGCGCTGCGCGACATGGGCGTAGGTGGAGGCGGGCGTGGCATGGGTGATGGTCGCGGTGGAGACGATGCCCGTGGCAAGGCCGCGATCCTCCGCCATGCCGAACAAGGATTGCACCTTAAACGGCGCGGTTGCGGCGCAGTCATTCTCAATCGCCTCAGGCCCCACGCCAATCACGCCATTCAGCGTTTTGACGCCGGATACAATCGCGGTTGCAGTGGGCGCGCTGTCGGGCACTTGCGCGTCATGCGAGTAAGTTTTGACCAAGGCGGTGTGCGGCAAACGATCCATTTGCGCGACATAGGATTCGCCGTCGAGGCCAAGCTGCTGCCCCTCAAAAATGCGTCCGGCGGTCAATGTGCTCACGCCCATGCCATCGCCGATGAACAGGATGACATTACGCGCCTTGCCGTCATTGGGCTTGTCGGCGCGCAAGCGTTGCAGCTCGGCTTGGCCAGCCTTAAGATAGCCTTCGCTGGTGCTGATCGGCGGCTTTGCGGGCGCAGGTGCGGCAGTAGGCGTGGGAGCAGGGGCAGCGGTAGGCGCGCCTTGCGCGAACAACGGCGCGGCGATCAGGCTGGATGCCAAAAGGGCGGATGACAGTTTACGCATGCGATACTCCTCAAAAGCGTGGCACCCCATCGCCGACCAAGATGACCAGCGCGTGACAGGGGCGTGATGCGAAGTGTTTACACGGCCAAGCTTGCGTTGGCGAGAGGGCGTGTGGGGGCGGGCGTGGGTTCTTATGTCCGGTGTAGAGTTGCGCGCAAGTTTAGGGGGTGTCGCACCTATCGCCGTAATTCCAACGTAATTCTAAAGGCCGAATTTCAAAGTGCTTGCAATTGTAATTCAATCTTGGAACACATTGAGTATGTCATATCCAACGCCACCAAACCCCAAGTCAAATGTAAAACGGGCGGGTCGTGCCATCGGAGCTGGAACTGCTACCGATGCAGATTTCGAGTTGGTTGATCAATGGAGGTCATCTCACGGATATGTGATCAACACATTTCAGGCGTGGCTGAAGGGACAAATAAAAAAGAAAAATTATAACGTCGAGTTTGCTCAGCGCTTAAAGCGCCGAGCGACGGTGATTGATAAGCTGAAAAGAGTGCGCCCAGACGGGCAACCCTTAATCCAAGATGTTACATCAATGCAGGACTTGGCGGGATGCAGACTTGTATTTGAAACGCTGGACGAACTTATCGATTTTCGAAGCCATATGAGATCCGAAGGGGTGCTTCGAAATGTGAAGCATAAATTAAAAAACGATGAAGATAAGTTCGATTACATCGAATCCCCTAAAGATACAGGTTATAGAGGAATACACGACGTATACCGACATCAGCCTCGCCAGCATCGTCGAACCTCGGTTTCTTCTGACCCATGGCATGGACTGTTGGTAGAAGTCCAGTATCGGACACGGACGCAACACGCTTGGGCAACTGCGGTGGAAATTTCCGATATGATTGATCAAGAACGGACGAAATTCGTCACCGGCCTTGATAACAACGATGACAACAGGGTGCAGTTTTTTCGTATCGCAAGTGAGATAATTGCACGAACTTATGAAAATAAACAAAAAGCGTTATTAGATAAATCAACTAATGATTTACAGAATGATTTACAAAATTTGGAAAATGATCTTCATATTATGGATCGGTTAGAGGCTTTGAAGTCTTTCAGTGATGGAGACTCCTTGGGTCGGCACAGCGTTTTAAATATTATTAGGGAAAACGATGTATTAAATTTACAAGTTCTTCCCTTCAAAAATGCTGAAGCTGCAATAGCGATGGCAAATCATTTAGAACTTTTGGAAAATAGTATTAATGCCGTTTATGTACGTTCAGACAATCCATCTCAACTAAGGTCCATCTACCGAAATTATTTTAACGATCCAATAGATTTTGTAAAACTTTTGAAATCGGAAGCTGAGTTAAAATAGCGATATGGTGACAATTGCGTCATCCCCGAAATAGCTTTGGCGGATGACGACGGGCCAACGTCTTCTTCGCGTCTTCGTGCGAAACAAAATGGATGCAACGCTTGCCGGCTGCGAATTTCGGCGCGACTTCGCCGCCGCAGGCCCCTCCGTCAGCCGTTCCGGCTGCTACCTCCCCGTGCCGGGGAGGATTTGGGTTATTTGGCCTTTTCCAGCACGGCTCTCCCACTCTTCGTCATCCTGAACTAGTTTCAGGATAACGCACCAAACACGAATGGCTTTCTGAAGGGGGCGGCAATGGTGGTTTGTTATCCCGAAACAAGTTCGGGATGACGACAGGGGGTGTCGGGATGACGAGAGGAGGTTTCGGGGTTTCCGGTGCGCAATTCTCTGCGTTCTTTAAGCCTTTGCTTTAATCTCTCACTTTGCCTTCGCCAGCATCGGCTTCAAATAATGCCCCGTATAGCTCGCAGCAACCTTCACCACATCCTCCGGCGTGCCTTCGGCGACAATCTCGCCGCCCTTAACGCCGCCTTCGGGGCCCAAGTCGATGATCCAGTCTGCGGTCTTGATGACGTCGAGATTATGTTCGATGACCACCACGCTGTTGCCCTGTTCCACCAAACGGTGGAGCACTTCGAGGAGTTTGCGGACGTCTTCGAAATGCAGGCCGGTGGTGGGTTCGTCGAGGATATACAGCGTCTGGCCAGTGGAACGGCGGCTGAGTTCTTTGGCGAGCTTCACGCGTTGCGCTTCGCCGCCCGATAGGGTCGTTGCCTGTTGCCCGACCTTGACATAGCCCAAGCCAACCTCCGCCAGCATCGCCATTTTGTCGCGGATCGGGGGGACGGCCTTGAACACCTCCACCGCGTCCTCCACCGTCATGTCCAGCACGTCGGCGATGGAGAGGCCCTTCCATTTGACCTCCAATGTTTCGCGGTTGTAGCGTTTGCCGTTACATTCCTCGCACGTCACATAGACGTCGGGCAGGAAGTGCATTTCGATCTTGATCAGGCCATCGCCGCTGCATGTTTCGCAGCGTCCGCCCTTGACGTTGAACGAGAAACGCCCCGGCTTATACCCGCGCGCGGCGCTTTCGGGCAATTGCGCGAACCAGTCGCGGATGTTGGTGAACGCGCCGGTGTAGGTCGCGGGGTTTGACCGTGGCGTGCGGCCAATGGGGGATTGGTCAATGTCGATGACCTTGTCGCAATGTTCTAACCCTGTGACCTTGTCATGCGCGCCCGCAATGACGCGCGCGCCGTTGAGGCTGCGGGCCGCAGAGGCGTAGAGCGTGTCGATGGTGAAGCTGGACTTGCCGGAGCCTGATACGCCGGTGATGCAACAGAATGTGCCAAGCGGAATGCTCGCGGTGACGTTCTTCAGATTGTTGGCGCGGGCGTTGTGGACGGTCAGCTTCTTCTTATTGCCCTTGCGCCGGGTCTTGGGCACCGCAATCTCGCGCGTGCCATTCAGATAGGCGGCGGTCAGGCTGTCTTTTGATTTCAGGATTTGCTTCAGCGTGCCTTCGGCCATGACGGTTCCGCCATGGACGCCCGCGCCGGGGCCCAAATCCACCACCCAGTCGGCGGTGCGGATTGCGTCTTCGTCATGTTCGACCACGATGACGGTATTGCCAAGATCGCGCAGGCGGCGCAGCGTGGCGAGCAGGCGATCATTGTCTTTTTGATGCAAGCCAATGCTGGGTTCGTCGAGCACATAGAGCACGCCCGACAGGCCGCTGCCGATCTGGCTGGCCAATCGGATACGTTGGCTTTCGCCGCCCGACAGCGTGCCGCTGGTCCGGTCAAGGTTGAGATAATCCAGCCCGACATTGTTGAGGAAGCCAAGCCGTTCGTTGATTTCCTTAAGGATTGCCTTGGCAATTTGCTGCTGCTGATTGGTGAGCGTCTTATCGACGCTGCCAAACCACTCCAGCGCGTCCCCGACGCTCATGCGGGTGGGTGTGGCGATGTCTACGCCAGCGATTTTGACGCTGAGGGCTTCGGGTTTGAGGCGCGCGCCATGGCAGGTTTCGCAGGGCTGCGACGTTTGATATTTGCTCAACTCTTCGCGCATCCACGCGCTGTCGGTTTGTAGCAAGCGGCGGTTGAGATTGCCAATGACGCCCTCAAACGCCTTGCGCACCGTATATTCCTTGCGCCCGTCCTTAAACGTCAACTCCACCGCCATGCCGCCCGTGCCGTGCAGGATGATGAGCTTCTGTTCGGGGAGCAAATCTTCCCAATTGGTATCGAGGTTGAAGCCATAGGCTTTTGCAAGGCTGGACAGCACTTGCATATAATAAGGGCTGGGCGGGTTCGACTTCGCCCAAGGCACAATCGCGCCTTTTTTGAGGGACAGATGTTCGTTGGGGACCACCAGTTGCGGGTCAAATTCCTGCCGCTCACCAAGGCCGTCACAATCCGGACAAGCACCTTGCGGGGCGTTGAAGGAGAACAATCGCGGCGCGATTTCGGCGATGGTGAAGCCGGAAACGGGGCAAGCGAATTTTTCGGAGAAGACAATGCGGTTGGCGGGCAGGCCAGTGCCCTTCATCGCGCCGCCAGTGACGTTCGTGGACGCAGGCGAGAATGTCGCGCGCGCTTCGCCAAATGCGGTTGGCACGCCATCGGCATTTTGCGTTTGCAACTCCGCAACCGTGGTGTCGGCCAGATCGACAAACGCCAAGCCATCGGCCAGTTTCAACGCCGCCTCAAAACTTTCGGCCAAACGCTGCTGAATGCCATCCTTGACGACGATGCGGTCAACGACAACTTCAATGTCATGCTTATATTTCTTGTCGAGCGCAGGCGCCTCTTCAATCGCATAAAGTTCGCCGTCGATGCGTACGCGGGTGTAGCCCGAACGCTGCCATTCGGCGAGTTCCTTGCGATATTCGCCCTTGCGGCCTTGGACGACGGGCGCGAGGAGGAAGGCGCGGGTGCCTTCGGGCAAAGCCATGACGCGGTCGACCATCTGGCTGACGGTTTGGGCGGTAATCGGCAGACCCGTCGTGGGCGAATAAGGCACGCCGACGCGCGCCCATAATAGCCGCATATAATCGTAAATCTCGGTCACCGTCGCGACGGTTGAGCGCGGGTTGCGGCTTGTCGTTTTCTGCTCGATGGAGATTGCGGGGGATAGCCCCTCAATATGCTCGACATCGGGCTTTTGCATCATCTCCAGAAACTGGCGCGCATAAGCGGACAGCGATTCGACGTAGCGACGCTGCCCCTCGGCATAAATGGTGTCGAAAGCGAGGCTGGACTTGCCGGAACCGGACAGGCCCGTGATGACGATAAGCTTGTCGCGCGGCAGGTCGATATCGACGCCCTTGAGATTATGCTCGCGCGCACCGCGCACCTTGATGTGGGTGAGTGACATAGTATAGCTTGTTCCAGATTTGTTCTAAATGCGCAAGTGCGCGTGTTGATATAGACCTGGGCTAAAAATCATCGCATTTCAAGCTAGGCTTTTGCCGTATGTTGCATCCATGCGCATTTGCGGACGTCGGAATAACGGCAGTGGCGGCGCAGGAATGACTGCCGATTGATTTTCCGCTTCTAACGCGTTCGAAAGCATGCTTGAGTAGGTCCATGGAAACTGAACTGCGTAACCACCCGATCAGCGGCGAACCGCTTCCCGTCGCAACGCCAGCGGCAACAATGGTCATTTTTCGGAAGAACCCGAATGGCGGCGCGCCGTTATTGCTGATGGTCGAGCGTATCAAAGCGATGGCCTTTGCCGGAGGTGCGGCGGTCTTTCCCGGTGGAAAGGTTGACCCCGCCGATTTCGATTATGCGCAGATGTTGGAGTCGCCTTTGCCGTTGGATGAGGCCGCGGCGCGACTTGCCGCGATCCGCGAGACGATAGAGGAGGCTGGGCTGGCGCTTGGGCTGTCCGGCGTTTCGGACGCTGCCAATTGCGTTGCGGCGCGGGCGGCGTTGCATGATGGCGAAAGCCTGCAAGCCGTCTGCAACCGCTTTGGCTGGACGCCGGATTTTGCACAGCTTGTGCCATGGTCACGCTGGCGCCCGCCTGCCTTTGAAAATGCCAGCCGCGTTTTTGATACGCGTTTCTATCTCGTGGATGCGGGTGATACCACGCCCGTTGCAACGGTGGACCAGACCGAGAACCGGATGCTGTTTTGGGCAACGGCGGCTGAGGTTTTGGAAAAAGCAGATGAAGGCCAAGTGAAGATCATCTTCCCCACGCGGCGCAATCTGGAACGGCTGGCGATGTTCGGTGATTTTGACGCGGCGGCTGCGCATGCCGCAGAGCATCCCGTATCAACGGTGCTGACCTATATCGATAAACGCGCGGATGGAAGCTGGCTATGCATCCCAGATGGCCATGGCTATCCTATCATACAGGAACCGCTCGGTAGCGCCCTGCGGGGGTAAGTTCCCCTCCCGTAAGCGGGAGGGTGTTTGCGTCAGCTTGTTATTAATCCTCGGGCGCAATCGTGACTGTCAAGCCATCAAGCGCATCGCTGACGGGGATCTGGCACGACAAGCGTGAGGTTTCGTTGCGGTGATCGGTGCTGTCGAGCAAGTCGTCTTCGTCGGCGCTCATTTTCGGCAGTCGATCGGAAAAAGCAGGGTCGATATGCACATGGCACGTCGCGCAGGAGCAGCAGCCACCGCACAAAGCGAGCAATTCGTCAAAACCATTGTCGCGGATGACTTCCATAAGCGACAGGCCGTTTTCGGCTTCGACTTCGCGACCTTCGCCGTTACGTGAAATTACCGTGACTTTGGCCATGAGCTGCTCCCTATATTCTGAATGTTGACGGTCTGATAGGTTGCACCTGCGGACATGTGAAGCCCTAATTTAATGGGGATAAGTTAGGTGCTGCCCTTGGCCAGCGCCGCGCCAGCGCCTATGTCCGCAGTCAATAGAATCAGAAAGACAATATATGACCGAAAATCGCCACGCCCCTGTCATCATCATTGGTTCCGGTCCCGCCGGATATACCGCCGCCGTTTACGCTGCACGCGCGAACCTGACACCTATGATGATCACGGGCGTTGAAGTCGGTGGGCAGTTGATGACAACGACGGAAGTCGACAATTGGCCCGGCGACGATGCGGGTGTCATGGGCCCTGAATTGATGGAGCGGATGCGCAAGCATGCCGAACGTTTTGGCACGCGTATTGAGAATGATTATATTGAGAAAGTCGATTTTTCGAAACGGCCATTCGTCCTGACAGGCGGGGCAGGTGATTATACTGCGGACTCTGTCATCATCGCGACAGGTGCAAGCGCCCAATATCTAGGGCTGCCGAGCGAAACTGCGTTCATGGGCAAGGGCGTGTCGGCCTGCGCCACCTGTGACGGTTTTTTCTACCGCAACAAACCCGTCGCCGTGATCGGCGGCGGCAATACGGCGGTGGAAGAGGCGTTATATTTGGCAAACATCGCCAGTCACGTTACCCTGGTCCACCGCCGCGACAAGTTAAAGGCAGAAAAAATCCTTCAAGACCGCCTGTTCGCGCGTGAAGCAGAAGGCAAAATCACCATAAAATGGAACCACAGGCTTGATGAGGTTCTGGGCGACGCGATGGGCGTTACGGGCATGCGCATCGCAGCGACCGACGGTAGCGGGACCGAAGATATTGAGCTACACGGTGTATTCATTGCGATTGGTCACAAGCCAAATACGGGCATTTTTGAAGGCCATCTCGATATGGCTGGCGGTTACATAAAGGTGCGCGGCGGCTTCGAAGGTCAAGCAACCGAAACCAGCGTCCCCGGCGTTTTTGCCTGCGGTGATGTGATGGACCATATTTACCGTCAGGCCTGCACGAGCGCCGGCACAGGCTGCATGGCCGCATTGGATGCCGAAAGGTTCATCGACGCCGTGGCTTAACGGCGTTAGGCCCCCGCTTTCTTCTCCTGCCGAAATTTGTGCAGCAGCGGCTCGGTATAGCCATTGGGTTGCATGGCGCCTTCGAATATCAAGGCACGGGCGGCCTTTAGCGCAAGGCTTGCTCCGTCTAGCTTTTCGTAGAGCGGATCGCCTGCATTTTGGGTGTCGACCTTGCTTGCCATCTTGGTAAGCGCGGCGTCTACTTGCGCCTCGGTCGCAATGCCGTGGAGAAGCCAGTTGGCGATATGCTGGGACGAAATGCGCAGCGTGGCGCGATCCTCCATAAGGCCAATGTCATCAATGTCGGGCACTTTGGAACAGCCAACGCCTTGGTCAACCCAGCGCACAACATAGCCCAATATACCTTGCGCGTTGTTTTCTAATTCTTGGGCCACATCCTCCGCCGACCAGTTATGACCAACGGGGGCGACGGGAATGGTCAGTAGCGGCTCAAGGCCCGGCGTCGGTTCCTTGGCGAGTTCTGCCTGACGGGCGAATACGTCGAACTGGTGATAATGCATTGCGTGCAAGGTTGCAGCTGTGGGTGACGGCACCCAAGCTGTGTTTGCGCCAGCCTTGGGATGGCCGATTTTCTGTACCATCATATCGGCCATCATGTCGGGCGCGGCCCACATGCCCTTGCCGATCTGCGCCTTACCGCTGAGGCCACAGGCAAGGCCGATTTGGACATTGCGGGCTTCATAAGCTTGGATCCAGGATGATGTTTTCATCTCGGCTTTGCGGATCATCGGGCCAGCGTGCATGGCCGTGTGCATTTCATCGCCGGTGCGATCGAGAAAACCGGTGTTGATGAAAACAATTCGGTCGCGAACGGCGTGAATACACGCGGCAAGATTTGCGCTGGTACGGCGCTCCTCGTCCATCACGCCAACCTTGATCGTGTGGCGTACGAGGCCAAGCACATCTTCGACCGCATCGAACAGGTCGTTGGTGAACGCGGCTTCTTCGGGGCCGTGCATTTTTGGTTTGACGATGTAGATGCTACCCGCGCGGCTGTTACGATATGTACCCAGCCCTTGCAGGTCATGCAGCGCGCAGAGTGACGTAAACAAAGCGTCGAGTATACCCTCGGGCGCCTCACTACCGTCGGCCAGCAATACAGCCGGATTGGTCATCAGATGCCCGACATTGCGCACAAACATCAGGCTGCGGCCGGGTAGAGTGAGGCCGTCATACACGCGGTCTGCCTCAAGTGCGCGGGTGATGGTCTTGCCGCCTTTGTCAAAGCTTGCAACCAGATCGCCCCGCATGAGTCCAAGCCAGTTGCTATAAGCTGCGACTTTATCATCCGCATCAACCGCAGCAACTGAGTCTTCCAAGTCGATAATTGTTGTCAGTGCCGATTCAAGGATAACATCGGCGATGTGTAGCTCGTCGGTGGCACCTACAGGATGCTGCGGATTAACCACGACTTCGATGTGCAGGCCATGATGCTTGAACAAATAACGGGTGGTGTCACCCGATTGTGTCTTCGCCACGAAATAGGGATTGTTGCCGCCCGCTAAAGCCGCCTGCCAACCTGGAATGCTGGCATCAAGAAATTGGCGTGCATATGCAACAACTGCGTCGCCGCGGTCGGTGTCATAGCCACCGGGCCGGGCTGCGGGTGCCGACAGAGCGTCAGTACCATATAGCGCATCATAAAGGCTGCCCCAGCGCGCATTTGCGGCATTGAGAACGAAGCGGTCATTGAGGCTTGGCACGACAAGTTGCGGTCCCGCCATCGTCGCAATTTCCGCATCAACATTTTGCGTACCAATGCGGAACGCCTCAGGCTCGGGAACCAGATACCCAATTTCGCGCAAGAAGGTTTGATAGCCTGCCATGTCGGTAATTGGGCCGGGATTGGCGCGATGCCATGCGTCCAGCTTGGCTTGTATATCGTCGCGTTTGGCCAGTAGCTTCCGGTTGTGGGGTACAAAGCGCCCTAGAATATCAGATAGGCCCTGCCAGAGAGTATCTGCAGCGATGCCTGTACCGACAATTGCGGAATTCTCGACAAATTCGGAAAGCTGTTCGGCAATTCGAATTCCGGCACGCGTTACATATTTGGTCATTATCTGGCTCCAGTAAATATGGTGCCTGGGGAGATTTTTATCGTTGCGCAACCCATTAACGGCTGTTGCCCAACGACAAAAGGAAAAAAGGGATAACTGGTTAATATGGCGGCACGCAATGCATTAGGCCAAGGTAAAATATACCTGAGTTCAATCAAGCATAACCTGTCTAGTGTCACGCTTGCATCCTCTGCCTCAGCGGCTTAATGATAGGACAGTCATCTGGGGAGTAGCCAGTCGTTCCACCCGAACGAGACATGCATCAACATATTTGGCCGAGAGGTCATGGTGCATGTGGGACCACAAGGTCGAAAAAGATCATGTGGTTCAAGGCGAGACCAATGGCATCGGTTATCCGTTCTGGTCGGGCGGGGTGGCCGGTGGCATTGCGTCGAAAAACTGCCTGACCCAGGATATTTTTATGGAAATCTTTTTCACATCCACCTTGTTGGTTGCTGTTGCCGAAATTGGTGACAAGACGATGCTTTTGGCAATATTACTTGCCACCCGGTTCAAAAAGCCGATCCCGGTGATCGCAGGGATATTTACCGCTACCATCGCCAATCACGCACTCGCCGCATGGGCGGGCAGCGCGCTTGCCACAATTTTTATGAGCGACACTTTCGGTTATGTTGTGGCGATTGGTTTCATATTGATGGCTGCATGGACGTTGGTTCCAGACAAGGTGGATGATGATATAAAAGTGGTGTCGCAAGGTGGGGCATTTATTGCGACCACAATCGCTTTTTTTGTTGTCGAAATGGGTGATAAGACGCAGGTCGCGACGATAGCGCTGGGTGCCCAATATCATGCAGTTTGGGCGGTTGCTGCTGGCACGACATTGGGCATTATGATTGCCAATGTACCAGCGGTCTATTTAGGCGAGAAGCTGGTCGCGAAAATCTCGTTACGTACGGTGCATATCATCGCTGCTGTAATGTTCCTTCTTCTGGGGCTTGGGCAGTTGTGGGAGTTGTCGAACCGCGCCTAAGCTGTTAGGCGCGCCGCAGATATTTTAGCTTCGGAAACAAAGTGACATGACAGACAGCATTAAGAAAGTCGTTCTTGCTTATTCGGGTGGCCTCGACACCAGCGTCATCCTGAAATGGCTGCAGGTTGAATATGGCTGCGAAGTTGTGACTTTCACCGCTGATTTGGGTCAAGGCGAGGAGCTCGAACCTGCGCGGGCAAAGGCTGTGCTGATGGGTGTCCCTGATCATCATATTTATATTGATGATTTGCGCGAAGAATTTGTCCGTGATTTTGTCTTCCCAATGATGCGCGCTAATGCACGTTATGAAGGCGACTATCTATTGGGTACGTCGATTGCGCGGCCGTTGATTTCGAAACGGTTAATTGAGATTGCGGCAGAAACAGGCGCGGATGCCATTGCGCACGGCGCGACGGGTAAGGGTAATGACCAAGTTAGGTTCGAACTGTCGGCTTATGCGCTCAACCCCGATATCAAGGTTATCGCCCCCTGGCGTGAATGGGATCTGACCAGCCGCACGCGGCTGATTGAATGGGCGGAACAACATCAAATTCCTGTGCCAAAAGACAAACGGGGCGAAAGCCCGTTTTCAACCGACGCGAACCTTCTGCACACCTCGTCCGAGGGTAAAGTGCTTGAGGACCCGTGGGATGAAACACCAGATTATGTCTATTCGCGGACGGTTAACCCCGAAGACGCGCCAGATACGCCCGAATATATCACTATTGATTTTGAAAAAGGCGACGGCGTTGCGCTGAATGGTGAAGCCATGTCGCCAGCGACATTGTTGGCAGCGTTGAATGAATTAGGCCGCAAGCATGGCATTGGACGACTTGATTTGGTGGAGAATCGTTTCGTCGGCATGAAATCGCGCGGCATGTATGAAACGCCCGGCGGCGAGATTTATGCGCGTGCCCATCGCGGCATCGAAAGCATCACGTTGGACCGCGGCGCAGCGCATTTGAAAGATGAGCTGATGCCCAAATATGCTGAGCTTATCTACAATGGCTTTTGGTTCTCACCAGAGCGTGAGATGTTGCAGGCCGCGATAGACCATAGCCAAGTTCATGTGTCCGGCACCGTTCGGTTGAATCTCTATAAGGGGCTTGCAAGCGTGGTTGGTCGCAAATCGCCCAACAGCCTGTATAGCGAGAAGGTTGTGACGTTCGAAGACGACGCAGGTGCCTATGATCAGAAAGACGCAGCGGGCTTTATCAAGCTGAACGCGTTGCGTTTGCGTTTGCTGGCAGGGCGTAAAGGGTAACTCCTGCGCTAAGGCACAGAGGACGCAGCTGACAAAATAGAAGAAAGTTCTTTGGACACGCGAAGGTTTAATTGCCTAATTAAAGCTGATACGCTCCTGCTGAGAAAAGAGGAGAGTCGACATGCATGATCTGGTTATTCGTGGCGGAACCGTAGTTGATGGCACGGGTGCAGCGCGCTTTTTGGCTGATGTAGCGGTCGATGGCGGCGTGATTACTGCGGTTGGCCAAATCAGTGCAGCAGGCCGCGAAGAAATCGATGCGACTGGTAAGGTCGTCGCGCCCGGATTTGTTGACATTCACACCCATTATGATGGCCAAGCTACGTGGGACAGTGAAATGGCGCCATCTAGCTGGCATGGTGTCACCACGGTCGTCATGGGCAATTGCGGCGTTGGTTTTGCGCCGGCGCGCAAAGAGAAGCATGAATGGCTAATCGGCCTGATGGAGGGTGTGGAGGATATTCCTGGCACAGCACTGGCTGAAGGTATGAAGTGGGATTGGGAGAGTTTTCCCGATTATTTGGACGCATTGGAACGCCTGCCGCGAACAGTGGATATCGGCACGCATGTTCCGCATGGCGCGTTACGCGCATATGTGATGGGAGAGCGCGGCGCGGATAATGAAGAGCCTACGGCTGCAGACATATGCGAAATGGGGCGGTTGGTTGAAGAAGGCGTGCGCGCAGGTGCGCTTGGCATTTCCACCTCGCGGACCGTTTTGCACAAGTCAATCGACGGTGAGCTTGTCCCCGGCACCACAGCAACCGAACCGGAGTTGTTGGCGCTTGGCCGGGCGATGGCCCGTGCCGGACATGGTGTGTTTGAATTGACGTCGGATCTATTGCCCGAATGGGATGAATTCGGCTGGATGCACCGACTTTCGGCAGAAACGGGGCAGCTAATTGTTTTTACGATGCTGCAATCTCCCATTAAGCAGATGCATTGGACGGACCAGATGTCGGCAATGCGGTCGGCGAATGACAATGGCGCAAATATTGTCGCGGCGATTGGGTTGCGGGGCATCGGTGTCATTATGAACTGGCGCGGTACAGTGCATCCATTCATGCGCAAACCAAGCTGGCAGGCGATTAAAGACCTTGGATGGGATGCGCAAAAAGCAAAGTTGGCTGACCCTGCGTTCAAGGCGCAGTTGCTGGCAGAGGAAAATCTGCCACCACCGTCCCCAGATATGGCGCCATTTTTCATGCTCGTGACCGCGGCATGGGCGATGCAATTCCCGTTGACGGACGATTTTAGCTATGAGCCTACACGGGAAGAAAGCGTCTTCGGTTTTGCCAGTGCTGCGGCCAAAGATTCTGCTGAATTTGCCTATGACCAGCTAATGTCAGATGATGGCAATGGGATGATATATTTGCCAATCCTAAACTATATGGACGGCAATCTGGAGTTTACCAAAGAGCTGCTGGAGGCAGAGGATACGTTAGCGTCGCTTTCGGACGGCGGGGCGCATTGCGGCACTATTTGTGACGCAGCCGCGCCGACATTCCTATTGAGCTATTGGGCGCGCGACCGCAAAGCTGGAACGATTCCGCTGGAATTGGCGGTGAAGCGGCAATGCCATGACACCGCGGCGCTTTATGCACTGAATGACCGTGGGTTGCTGAAGCCCGGCTATCTTGCGGATATCAACGTGATCGACTTTGACACGCTGAAACTACAAAAACCTTGGTTGGCGTTTGATCTGCCCGCTGGCGGAAAGCGCTTGCTACAAAAGGCGACAGGTTATGTCGCGACCATCAAGTCCGGTGTGGTTACCTTCCGCGATGGACAGATGACCGGTGCCCTGCCCGGCACAGTGATACGCGGTCCGCAAAGCGTGCTGATGGCTGAAGCGGCGGAGTGAGGGGAACTTAAAACCAAAATTCTGAGACGAGATTGCTCTGCACGCTTCCGTCTTACGGGACAGGAAGGGCGCAGAATTTACGCGCCCACCCAGCTGTCGCTATGCTTATCTTGTTGCAGTAATTAAATTTTCGAAAACTGTTCGAAAAAATCAAACCCGCATGGGCATCAGTACGTACAGCGCCGCTGACTTGTCATTCTCACGGATCAAGGTCGGTGCGCTGGCGTCGGCTAAGTGGAGTTCAACCACGTCGCCTTCGATTTCACCCAATATGTCCATCAAATAGCGTGCATTAAAACCGATTTCGAAGCCTTCGCTGCTATATTGACCAGACACTTCTTCCGCCGCAGTACCGTTTTCGGGGCTGGTGACCGACAAGGTGATTTTGTCCTGATCCAGCGCCATTTTGACAGCACGGGTTTTTTCGGTGGCGATGGTCGCAACGCGGTCAACGCCTTGCGAAAATGCCTTGGGGTCGATGCGCAGCAACTTGTCATTCGCGGTTGGAATAACGCGGCTATAATCGGGGAAGGTTCCATCGATCAACTTCGATGTCAAAATGACGCTGTCAAATGTGAAGCGGATTTTGCTGGCTGACAGGTCGATTTGGATGACATTATCACCACTTTCGTCAAGCAGCTTGCGAATTTCGGCAACGCATTTGCGCGGCACGATGATGTCAGGCATGTTTTCCGCGCCAGCAGGGCGTGGCAAGGTCACGCGGGCCAAACGGTGGCCGTCTGTTGCTGCTGCCTTCAACACAGGCTCCGCATCGTCAGTGACATGCAGGAAAATACCGTTGAGATAATAACGCGTTTCTTCGGTCGAAATCGCAAAGCGCGTTTTATCAATGATCTGGATCAGCGAACTTGCTGGAATTTCAAAAGATGTAGGCAAGTCACCTTCGGCGATCGTCGGGAAATCGTCACGTGGCAGGGTCGCGAGCGAGAAACGCGCGCGGCCAGCGTTGACGGCCATACGACCATCAGCAGCGTGCAGTTGCACTTGCGAGCCATCAGGCAACTTGCGGGCGATTTCAAATAAGGTATGCGCAGAAACCGTCGTTGCGCCTGGTGTTTCGACATCAGCGGCAAAGGTTTCGACGACTTGCAAATCAAGGTCGGTCGCGGTCAGCTTGATCTTGCCGCCTTCGCTGGCTTCGATCAGCACGTTGGATAGGATCGGAATAGTGTTACGCCGTTCCACCACGGACTGGACGTGGCTCAAGCTTTTCAGGAGCGTCGCGCGTTCGATCGTGGCTCTCATTCAAATTCCCCTTGCCGGGCTGGGTGGTCCGCAAACCAGCCAAAAACCCCTTTTAATATGCCGAATCTTCCATAACCGCTTTGACCATTAGGGCAAGTCGATAGCTTTTGCGTCGAGCAATATCCTGTGGAATAAGGGCAATATGGGTATTTCAACACATAATCGACGCCTTTTCATCGCACGGCATGGAGAGACAGTGTTTAACAAGATTGCACGGATGCAAGGCCAGGCCGAATTGCACACGCCGCTTACGTGGGAGGGATGCATCCAAGCGCGTGATATGGGGCGTGCATTGGCAGAGTATCTCGGGCCAGACATAAGGCCGCAGCTTTGGTCCTCTACCGCAGGTCGCGCGTTGCAAACACTGGCGTTGATTGCGGAAGAAATTGATGCGGATTGGCACGAGACAAATCGCGACGACCGTTTGTTGGAAATTGACGTCGGGCGTTGGTCCAGCCGGACCTATTCTGACATTTCTGCCGAAATCGGCCCCATCGTAGATACCGAACATGCATTATTTTCGGTCCGGCCCGAAGGTGGCGAATATTATGATGACGTGGCGAAACGGCTGTCGCATTGGTTGGACGAATTGCCCTTTGATCAGGATATGCTCATCATTTGTCATGGGATGACTGCGCGGGTGCTGCGCGGTTTGCTGCTCGGCGTCGAGCCGATGGCGCAATTCGGCGCACCCATCGCGCCCAGCTTGGCACAAGGTAGCATGGTGATGATCCGCGACGGCGTTGAAGTGCTGGTTATCGATGGCAGCGGGCATAGCGAGCGCGGGTGAAAGGGTCGGGGAAGGCCGCAACGCTGGCTTTTAGCGGATAACATAATTATAGGCGCGGTTATCATGCTAATTCCTGGCCATATCGACCCCGTAGTCACGCCGCGCGCCATAACTCCGCGCAGTGATGGACGCATTGACCTCATGGGGTTGAGCCATCTTCAAATCCGGCAGTTGTTTGAGGAATCGCAGTTGGACGAAAAGGCCGCGAAACTGCGCTCCAAGCAGGTCTTCCACTGGATTTACCATCGCGGTGTCACCGATTTTGAATCGATGACCGACATTTCCAAAACAATGCGGCCTTGGCTTGCTGATCGTTTTGTCATTGGTCGGCCAGAGGTTGTTGAAGCACATGTGTCATCCGACGGCACGCGCAAATGGCTTTTGCGTACCGACGATGCGCAGGATTATGAAATGGTGTTTATTCCCGATGCGGATCGCGGGACTCTATGCATTTCGAGCCAAGTTGGCTGCACGCTGAATTGCCGATTCTGCCATACTGGGACGATGCGGCTGGTGCGTAACCTCACCCCCGGTGAAATTGTGGGTCAGGTTATGCTGGCGCGTGATGTGTTGGGCGAATGGCCAAAGGGCAATATGGCTTTCGCATCGGCAGATGAAGATGATGACGACGATGTTGGGCATTACACTGCCGATGGTCGTATGCTGACCAACATTGTTCTCATGGGCATGGGGGAGCCGCTCTATAATTTTGATAATGTCCGCGATGCGATGAAGATCGTGATGCATGGCGATGGCCTTGGCCTGTCGCGCCGCCGTATCACGCTGTCGACGTCGGGGGTTGTGCCCATGATGGCGCGCGCAGGTGAGGAGATTAACGTCAACCTTGCTGTCTCGTTGCATGGTGTCACCAAAGAAGTTCGTGACGAACTGGTGCCCCTCAACCGCAAATATGGCATTGATGAATTGCTCCGCGCCTGTGCCGAATATCCGGGTATCAGCAATGCGCGGCGGATCACGTTTGAATATGTGATGCTGAAGGACAAAAATGACAGCGACGAAGACGCGCACCAGCTAGTTAGCCTCATCCGGCAGTATAAACTGCCCGCCAAGGTCAATCTGATCCCTTTCAATCCTTGGCCGGGTGCAGACTATGAATGTTCTGACCCTGAACGGATAAAGCGTTTTTCCAGCATTGTTTTTGAAGCTGGTATCAGCGCGCCCGTGCGCACACCCCGTGGCCGCGATATCATGGCAGCATGTGGGCAGTTGAAATCCTCCAGCGAGAAGAAAAGCCGCGCCGAGCTTGACCGTCTCGCCGAAGAAAAACAGGTGGCATTAGGCTAAGCCATGGCTGTCCAAGGAACTGAAGAGAATGGCGGCGTCTTTGCGCGCCACAACCGCCTGCCATTTGCCATTGATGTCGCCACGGGTTTATTATTCTACGTCATAGCCAAAATGACCGATTTACAGACTGCCGCTTTGGTTGGTGTTGTCGTTGGCTTTGGCCTTGTCACGTTTCAACGTATCACAAAAATCGATGTGACGGGCGGCCTCGCTTTGTTTGGCATTCTCATGCTCTGTATTTCGGCGGGACTGGCGGTCTGGTTGAATGATGATGAATGGATCAAATTACGCGGCACAATCACTGGATTAATCGCCGCCAGCTTCTTCATCATCGACGGTGTGCGCGGCGGGCCTTATATCGGCAAAGGTTTGGCGCGCTATATGCCCTATTCGGATATCCATGCGGGCCGCTTTGCTATCGTCATGGGTGTCATCGGTCTGATCATGGCGGCGTTAAATTATGGCGCGGCAAAATTGCTAACGACCGACAATTGGCTTTTCTACAAAACCTTTATCGATAATTTTATCGTCATTGGCCTTGTGATGTTTGCCCTGCGCTTTGCCCGCACAAAATCTACTGTTTAAGCGAAAATAGCGACCGATTGCATTCCGGTTAGCACCGCTTCACCGCGGCTGTTCCAGACGGTCATATACTGGCTGCTTGCGCCATTAGCGGCGTGGTGCGTTTCGCTGGATAGATACCACCAGCCATTTTCGGTGCTTGGAGCATCCGTCAACATATTGATTTGCCAGTTCATGGAGCTCACCATGCCCTTTTCAGTCATGAGCCCCATGGCAGACGGAGGCAGGGCGTCACCAATGCAAATAAGCTCGGCAATTGAATCTAGCCCTTGATGCTCGGTCAGCCGATGCCAGCTTGCAAGCCTATTGGTGGCCTTCCCCAGCTCCAGCCTTTTGTCCGGATATTGCATATGCCCTGTGAAAAACTCCGGCGGGCCACTGCGCACGGTTTCCGGTTTAGGAATTGCTGGCAAATCTACTGCTGGAATATTCGCATAATCCAAATGGCTATGGCGGCGGTTCATGAAGATGAAATTACACATCAGCCCCACGCCGTCCGCGCCTGAAATCTCCGCTTGAATGAAGGCGGTGTTCTTACCGCGCCGCAGGATATGTGCGCTGACCTCTATTTGGCCCGCCAAAGGCCCAACAAAGGCGATCTGGGCCGATTGCAGGGGAGGAAGGTCATCTGCTGTGAGCTTAGCTGCCTTATAGGCCAGCACGGAGCTCAGGCCGCCATAGGACGTGCGCCCCTGATGCCATGTAGTTGGAATGGAGATTTTGTGGGTCGTGGCGCCAGGCGTAAACTGGGCAAGAAGCGATGCGAGGTTCATGTCTTGGACTTAGCGAGGGAAAATCAATGTCGCAACCCGCGCACGAAAACTGGATCGGTTAGGAACTATCCAATGTTAAGCTGCAGCTATTGAGGTCGTTAAGTTTCGAAAAATCATCTAATAAGACATCGCCAGGGAAAAATGGTGGGCGTAGCAAGGATTGAACTTGCGACCCCTGCGATGTCAACACAGTGCTCTACCACTGAGCTATACGCCCACGCTGCGGCAGCCTCTAGCTGGGCTTGCCGTATCATTCAAGCCTATTTCAATGCACCCAAATTTTCCTTTGCCATCACATGGTCGGCTTTGACGACAAGAGACTTCAGAGGGAAGGGTTAGGTTAAGACTCTGGCGGATGACCCGCAGGCTTTCTGCTATGTCATGACACAACCTAACGGTCCCGAGACAGGGCAATGGCTGTGAAATAACGTCTGCATATTCGCCAAGCTTTTAAAATTTTCCCATTTTGCTGATAATCTGCCAACCATGCACATCAGACGTTAAGAGAGGCACATGGCACTGACGGATATAGATGGATTCGCAAGTTGGGGTACGGAAACGCCATCCGTGCCTGTGCTGCTGTCCGTGCCGCATGCTGGGCGTCATTATCCAACCGAACTGTTGGAGGCATTGAGGTTACCAGCTGCTTCCTTACTCAGGCTTGAGGACAGATATGCGGACATACTGACGCGGCGCTGTGTCGCGCTGGGATATCCTGTGATCATTGCCCACCGCGCACGGGCGTGGATTGATCTGAACCGTGACGAGCAGGATGTTGACGCAGAAATGGTGCAAGGGGCGTTGCGCAGCGATTATCCGGAGCCAGGGGCCAAGCAACGCGGCGGTCTTGGCTTGATTCCCCGAAGATTGTCTGGGGAGGGCGAATTGTGGAAACGGCAATTTACCTTAGATGAGTTGCAACACCGTATCATGACGTTCCACCGACCTTATCATGAAGCCGTTGCTGACGTGCTGGAACAGATGCGGCTGCGGTTTGGCGTTGCTATATTGCTTGATTTGCACAGCATGCCTCCGATCTGCGGCGGGGCTTCTGGACCCGCGCCGCAATTTGTCATTGGTGACCGTTTCGGTAAAAGTGCTGCGTCGCGATATGCGGAATTGGTAATGACGCGTTTGCAAGCCGAAGGGTTTAACATTGGGTTGAACCATCCATATGCTGGCGCCTATATTCTCGGCCGTCACGCGCGTCCGCGTGCCAATATCCATGCCATTCAATTGGAGGTTGACCGATCGCTATATCTTGACACCGATTTGCGCCATCCTGGGGCAGGGATTGACCGCATGAACATTATGATTTCGGCCTTAGTCTCGGCGCTTGCCGACGAATCTTTGGGCTCCGCTGCTCTGATTGCTGCGGAATGACCATGAAAAAACCACCCCGGAGTTGTCCGGGGTGGCCTAGGTTCAGGGAGTTGATGCCATTGCAGGCATCAGTGGACGAAAACGGGAGGGGATGATTCCGTCCATACCAAGAGGATGGGGCGCTGCCATGACGGTTTCAAGTCCTAGGCCGAAAACAAGTGCAGTTTGCCGACCAGCCGCCCGATGGTTGCGAGGAATGGTGCATTTACCCGCTAAGGTATGACTATCATCAGACTTTAGACGCATAGGGCAGCTAGCCCATGCCGTCACTTCTCCAAATCGGTCAGTGACGGCATCAAGCAGAGTTTCAACTTAGGTTGAAGGCAGTTCCGTCACTTGCGGTGTCTTACCTTGGGCGACCTGAACTGCAAAGATTTCCCGCATTAGCTGCAACGAGAATAAATGTGCGTGGATGAGCGCAAGAATACCATTTTGGTTCAATTTGCGGACTGTATCGCCACGAAGCTCACGCAATTTGTTTTCGTCGACCATCTTAAAGCCACGATAAATAAAAGGTTGCTCCTGACCTTCTTGTTGGATCGATACTTCGCCATCCATTAGCAGGTCTAGCTTTTTGAGTTCTTCAACAAAAGCGTGTGTTTGCGCCCCAGCATTTTCAAAGTCTTCACAGAACTTCAAAATTGCTTGCGTATTCTCGCTTGGCTTGCCGTCGTCAAACATAGGCAAGCCTTCTTCAAATTCGCCAACCGCACCGGAGCTTGGGTCAAAGCATAACGACAATTCGTCGGCATCAGGACGCAGTTTTGCTAGCAGGAAGGGATAACGACGAACATATGCAGGGATGTAAACGGGGCGTTCAAAATGCCCTTCGTCGTTCATGAAAGTGTTCACGCCTTCGTTCATACCCATCAACACAAGCGGTACGGGGTTTTCTGATGCGGAAAAGATGATTGGGTAGGTGCGTGACGCGGGCACAAATTCTTCAATCGTCAACGGAATGGCGTGCTGGCCCTCCAGGAATTTTGCGTTTTCGAGCATGCGTGATTTCCACGTCGCATGATCGTTGCTGCTCAACGGCACGAGGTCGTTGTATAAAAGCGGGAGGTTAGCGGCTTGGGGCGCGGTGGCCATATGTAACTCCATCGTTGAATTATAGTAAATAAATTTTGAACGCGCCGTTTAAGCGGATGGGCACGTTTACGCAAGTGGAACAAGCTTGCCGGGGTTCATTATCCCTAGCGGATCAAGCGCATTTTTAATGGCCCGCAATGCAGCAAGTCGCGCTGGATCTGCTAGACGTTCGAACTCATCGATTTTGGCCTGTCCAATGCCATGCTCGGCAGAAAGCGATCCGCCATAAGCGCGCACGCGGTTATAAACATGTGAAGTAATCGCTTTCCCATCGCCCGCATACCAAGAGGTCACGTCAACGCCATCCGGTGCCTTGACATGAAAATGGATGTTTCCGTCGCCCAAATGCCCAAAGGCAAGCGTTTTGGTCCCAGGATAGGTGCTTTCGATCACAGGCGATTCATCTTCAATGAAGCGGGCCATTGCCGACACGGGTACGCTGATGTCATGTTGCAATGCTGGCCCCGCCGCGCGCTCTGCTTCTGCAATGGAATCGCGGATTTTCCAGAATGCCTCGGCTTGCGCGTCGCTGCTCGCAATGGTTGCATTGCCGAGCAGATTTTCATGCATGGCCTTCTCCAAAAGTTGTGTGGCCAGTTCGTTGGGGGGTATCTGCCCTGGCTCATCCTGCACAAACTCCATGAGCGCGTGCCAGCGATGCGCGGTGTCGAGGGGTGGCCGTGTTCCGGCGATATGGGTTGTCACGGCATTCAGTGCGCGCTGTGGCAGAATTTCAAAACCTTCTAAACGATCCCGACCATGGCGTTGCATGAACAATAACAAGTCATATGCTTGGGCGGGGCTTTCGACACCTGCCCAAGCGACGCAGCGATCTATCAGGGCAGGAACCGTGTGTAAGACGGCCTGGGTGACGATACCAACCGTTCCCTCTGCGCCAATCAGAAGTTGTTTCAGATCATAGCCGCGATTATCTTTTTTCAACGGTGCCATCGCGTTGTAGATGGATCCATCAGGTAAGACCGCTTCAAGGCCAGCCACAAGCATCCGCATCGTGCCGTGGCGTAGCACTTGCGTTCCGCCGGCATTAGTTGAAATTAGCCCGCCAACAGTAGCCGATCCCTTGCCACCTAAGGTAAGCGGAAAGCGGCGTCCAACCGCCGCTGCAGCTTCATGCAAATTCTGCAGAATAACCCCCGCATCACAGCATATCAGGCCGTCTTCCGCGTCCATCACGGTTATTTTATTCATTCGTCGCAAAGACAGAATGACTTGCTCGCCACTCTTATCCGGCGTTGCCCCAGCAACCATCCCGCTATTGCCGCCTTGCGGAACCAGAGAAATACGGTGCTTGGCGGCCAGCTTCACGACGGCTGCAACTTCGTCCGTATTGGCTGGCGAAAGCAGGGCAGGGGCTGCGCCTGTAAATCGGCCGCGCCAGTCGGTCAGCCAAGGCGCAATCATCTCGACTTCGTCCGTATAACCCTTCGGTCCCAATATGGCGCGAAATTCCGATAAAATCTTTACATCTGGCACAGTATTTTCCATTGTCCGCAAAGGCCTTGGGTCGCAATTCATGATAGGTTCAACCTTATCGGGTAAAGCGATCCGAACTTCAACTTCATACCGGAATGTTTCTTGCGCGCATTATTGGCAATCATCCTTTTTGCGGTCGCATGGACAAATTTGTCGCCTGAGGCATGGGCGCATTTTAAGGTCGCTGCGATTGATCGACCGATGACGCCGTCGTTGGGGCTACAGACCGACTTTCATCAGGTACGTATTGACCAACGTGTCATTGTTAGGTTCCCTGCCTCGGATTTAGCACCGGCTCCGGTGGGTGCGCAACGGCAGTCTATTGGCAAAATCAGGTATAAGGAAAAAAAGATCGGCAAATGCCTGTTGGTTAACAGGCTTGGTGGTTCGCGCCCTGGTCCTGATCGCAGTTTGGATTTGGTGACGCGGGACGGCATTCTTATTCGCGCGTATCTGGGGGACGGCTGCCTCGCACGCGAATTCTACGCGGGTGCCTATATGGAACGGTCGTATGACGGTAAGTTATGCGTCAATCGCGATCTTTTGCATGCGCGCACTGGCGCCAAATGTGATATCGACAAATTCAGGTTGCTGATCCCGCGCTAGCACCAGCGCCATAGGGCATGTATCTTGACATTTCTTGCGGTAGCGACCAATGCCCACGCTCGTCCCTGTGAATTTGTTTCCGGTGGCGCTGCGCCATCTTTTTTCCGGAACACTATATGCGTTTTGCCGATATCGGCCTGTCTGACGAGTTATTGAGAGCCTTAAACGAGGCTGGCTATGATGCGCCGACCCCAATTCAGGCAGCAGCTATTCCGCAGGTCCAGATGATGCGCGACATTATCGCCATTGCGCAAACGGGGACAGGCAAGACCGCGAGCTTCGTTCTCCCGATGATTGATGTGCTTGCCAATGGACGCGCACGCGCGCGTATGCCGCGTAGCCTGATATTGGAACCAACACGCGAATTGGCAGCGCAAGTTGCAGAGAATTTTGAAAAATACGGCAAATATCATAAGCTGTCGATGGCGCTTTTGATTGGCGGCGTGCAAATGGGGGACCAAGTTAAGGCCCTTGAAAAGGGCGTGGACGTTTTGATTGCTACGCCAGGCAGGCTCATGGACTTGTTTGAGCGCGGCAAGATTTTGCTGACTGGCTGCGAAATGCTCGTCATCGATGAAGCCGACCGGATGCTCGATATGGGCTTTATTCCCGATATTGAAAATATTTGTACAAAACTACCAACAACGCGCCAAACATTATTGTTTTCAGCAACAATGCCACCGCCTATCAAAAAGCTGGCGGACAAGTTTTTGTCCAATCCCAAATATATTGAAGTTGCGCGCCCGGCGACCGCCAACGTCAACATCGAACAGTTTTTGGTTAATGTAAGCCAGATGAAAAAGCGCGACGTTTTGCGCGACCTTCTGCGCACAGAAACAGTGTCGAATGCTATCATCTTTTGCAACCGCAAGACAACGGTTCGCGAATTGAACACCAGTCTTCAACGCCACGGCTTTCGGTCCGGCGAAATCCATGGGGACATCGACCAAGCGTCGCGCCAGAAGCAATTGGAAGCGTTTAAGAATGGCGACATTGATCTTCTTGTGGCATCCGATGTCGCAGCACGTGGGCTTGACGTTAAGGGCGTTAGTCACGTGTTTAACTTCGATGCGCCATGGCATCCAGATGATTATGTTCACCGCATTGGCCGGACTGGCCGTGCCGGTGCCAAGGGCAAGGCCTTTACATTTGTAACCAAGGCCGACGAAGAAGCGATTGAAAGCATCGAGAAACTTATCGGCAATAAAATCGAGCGCCTTGGTAAGATTGAAGCGCCCGCCGAGGGCGAAGAGCGCGGGCCAGCAAAGCGCGGACGCCGCACATCTTCGGCAAAGACCAAGGAGATGCGGTCTGATAGGCCTGAGGAAGCGGTCGAAGCATTAGAGCCAGTGCGTGCGAAGACAGTGGCCAAGCCAGCACGCGAAAAGAAAGCCCCTAAAGCTGAAACGGTGAAGCCAGATCCGTCGAACGGCGAGGCATTAGGCGATGACCGCTGGAACGGACCAATGCCCGGTTTCTTAGGTGTGGGTTTTGGGACCACTTAAATACCGCCCGGTCAAGCGGGCATCTTTTTTGAAATCTACTCGCTACCGTCACTCTCAACTTGTTTCGGGATGAAGGCGCTGTTTGTTTACTCAACGAAGCTAACGCGCAACATTACATTTTCAAAGTCACACATAAAAAAAGGCCCGCATAACTGCAGGCCCTTTTCGTTATTAGCCGGCGAAGGTCTTAGAACTTGCCGCGCAAAGTAATGCCGTACGTCCGCGGTTCAGCAAGGAACTGCGAGAAGATCTGGCGACCGCCTGGATATTGCGGATCCACAAAAGGCGCTGAACTTTGACCCGCCTGGAATGGAGAGTTAAAGGCGACCTGTGCATAATCCTGATTAAAGATATTCTGGCCCCAAAGCTCAATACCCCAAGCTTCGTCAGCACCGCGAAGACCAATTCGGGCGTTAAACACCGCAAAACTGTCTTGTTCCTTCTGCGGGAACAAGTCAGATCCTGTGTTGTAATCGCTGGTCATGCGCCCATCGATGTAGACAAGGCCGCTCATACCATTGCTACCAATATCAGGCGTCCAGGTGACGCTTGAGGTGGCAACGAATTCAGGTGCGTTCGACAAATTGTCACCGGGTAACTTACGCAGAGCTGAATCTAGAGGTGCACCGTTCTTTGTGCCGATCAGATCGTCGCGATAGGTGGTCTTTGCATAAGTCAAGCCAGCTGCCATGCGGAAGTTACGTGCTGGCGTCAGTGATGCTTCAAGCTCAAGACCTTGCGTGCGAACACCATAAGTGATGTCGCCAGCGGCACAACTGCCAGTTGTATTGCTTAGGTCTGTGTCCGCGTTTGAGCCGCCAACAAGGTTATTACAACCATTGACGTTCTGAACGAGGAACACTGTACCATTGAAGGTATTCAACTGGAAGCTGCTGAAGTCAGAACGGAATCCCGAGACGCTCAAGCCAAATGGACCGTTTGAGAACTTCGCACCTAATTCATAGCTGTCCACCAGTTCGGGGTCGAACTGGAGATTGCCAACCAATGCCTGCGCGCCGCCAACTGACGCGAATGTGGCAATCGGCGATTTGAGCGCAGAACGGTCTAGGTTGAAGCCACCTGCCTTATATCCACGGGCAAAGCTGCCATAGACCAAGAGGTCATCAACTGGCTTCCAGGAAAGGATGGCCGTTCCTGTAAGTTGATCTTCATTGCGGTCATCGCGGATAGAGACGCCGTTGAGTTCAGCAGTCGAGTTGCCCTGACAGGACAAACCAATGATCCCACCTGCTGTTGCTGCGAGTGGTCCTGCAAGCAAAGATCCAAGCGCCGCCTGGTTTGCGGTACAGACCGTATTGTCATTACCAAAGGTTGCATCAAACTTTTTCTTATCCTTCGTGTAGCGAAGGCCAAGAGTGAGATCGACTGTGTCGGTAATATGTAAGATGTTATGCGTAAAAACGGCCCAGTTCGTGCCGTTCTGGAAATAACGATCGTTGGTCGAACCGAGATTGTTTAGGGTATCCAGACGATCAAGTCCTGCAAGTATCGCGGGACCACCAGCACCTAGTGCAGTCAATCCTCCTGCAATGGCACCGCGAACAGTCGCGCTGAGACATGCCTGACCAGACGGGAGATAGCCACTGGCAAGACTACCGCCTGAAACAAGACGGCAATTTGCAAAGCGGCCATATTGGCTGCCAAAGCGGAGATTATCGCGTACGGTCAGCTTTTCATTCGCGAAGAAGCCGCCGACGAGCCAATCAAGCTTGCCGTCCAATGCTTCACCCTGCAGACGCAGTTCCTGCGTGAAAGTGTGGAACTGACGATAGGCGTCGTCACTTGGGGCGCGGTACAGAATGTCGACTTCGCCATAATCAGTGTCGGAAGCCTGACCCGAACGATATTGGCGGTAAGCAGTGATCGAGGTCAAAGTCGCACCGCCAAAGTCATAATCGACTTGACCGGAGAAGCCATAATCTTTGGTCTCACCACTGAATACGCGGTTCGGGCTAACAGAAACCTTGCGACCAAAGCCTTGGTTGAATGCGGCCAAAGGCTGACCTAAGTCGCGCAACACATTGATAATGTTGTTTGACGTGGCGGTTGATGCAACGCCAACCGTGCTTGGCGTGTTCAGGTCACCAATAAATTGATTGACGGCCCGGTCGACATAAGTTGCGGCGCAGCATTCTTCCTTCCGGAAGGTATAGTCAGCAATTAAACGGACGGACAATGCGTCTGTGGGTTCGAACAACAATTGTCCACGCAGGAAGTAACGGTCACGATTGTTGATATCGCGGCCATTCTGGTCATCGCGGTAGAAACCGTCGCGCTTAACGTAAACGCCATCAACACGGAATGCCAATTGCTCCGAAACGGGGCCGGTGACGCTACCTGCCGCGCGCATGAAATCATAATTGCCATACGTCAGCTCGCCGTTCCCGCCAAAAGTGAAGCTTGGCTTTTTTGAATAGATGCTGATGAGACCAGCAGACGAGTTACGTCCACCCAGCGTGCCCTGCGGGCCACGTTGCACTTCGACGCGGTCAATCTCGCCGAGCTCGTTAAGGCCAATACCCGAACGCGAACGGTAAACGCCGTCGATGAACACGGGAACCGAGCTTTCAAGACCGGGGTTGTCGCCTACGGTACCAATGCCGCGAATACGGGCCGAGCCATTGGCCTCTGATCCGGTGGAGGACACGAGCAAAGATGGCGCAACTTGGTTCAACTGACGAATGTCATTGGCGCCACTGTTTTGCAGAGTTTCTGCGTTAACGGCAGAAATGGCAACAGGAACGTCGGAGAGCAGTTGGCTGCGCCCCTGGGCCGTCACAACGATTTCTGCGTCGGAAGTGTCTTCGCTTTGAGGCGCTTCTTGCGCAAATGCCATAGCGGGTGCGGCCAATGCGAGGCAGGCGGCCGACAATTTCAAGGCACGGTTAAAAGATTTGTCACGTCGCAACATATGTTTTCTCCTAAATGACACTTTTTTTAACAATCTAACGAAAGGGTATTTGCTTGTCATTGTTCTAAACAACAATGCGGTTTGAAAAATTTTCGGTGCGTCAATATTACAACAATAGCAGCATAAGCAGCACCGAGCGCGACATTTCACCGTGAAAACTGTTGGCGTTTCCACGTGAAAATGCTGCGCAGCATTTTTAGTTAGAGCTTAACGAGCATTTTGCCGGTGTTTTCGCCGCTGAACAGCCCGATGAAAGCTTCGGGTGTTTTTTCCAGTCCATCCTTGACGGTTTCTCGGCCCTTGACAGCACCCGATTGAATGAGAGCGGCCATGTCCGCATTGAACTCTGGCACCTGCGCGTAGAAATCAGGGTAGAGGAAACCTTTGATCATGACCCTTTTGCCGATGATCATTGGCAAATACTGCATCGGCTGCGCTTTGAAATCATTATAGACATCAATCATGCCGCAAATAGCAAAACGTGCCCATTCCTTGGATGTCGCAAGCGCGGCGTCAAAATGTTCACCGCCGACATTGTCAAAATACACATCAATACCAGTTTCACCCATATCCTTAAGCGCGGACATCAATTGCGGCAGCACTTTGCCCGATTTATAATCAATCACGGCGTCTGCGCCCAGTTCTTTAACCCAAGCGCATTTGTCTGCGCCGCCAGCCGAACCAATGACTTTCATGCCCTTGGCTTTAGCAATTTGGGTCACTGTGGAGCCTACGGCACCGGCCGCGGCGGACACGAAAATGACTTCGCCAGCCTTCGCTTCAGCTACCTTGAGCAAACCAAACCATGCGGTTCCACCAGGCATGCCGATGATGCTGAGCCAATGTTGGTCCGGCACACCGAGGTCAGGCAGCTTCACTGGAGGCATTCCGGCAGGCGGTGTATGGCTGCCGCCAAAGACGACAGAGTCGCGCCAGCCAGCCATGTGCAGCACTTTTGCGCCAACCGGAAATTCGGCGTTATTGCTTTCGGTCACAGTACCAACTGCACCGCCAGTCATGGGTTCGCCCAACATGAACGGATCCGCATAGCTTTTTGCATCATTCATGCGTCCACGCATATATGGATCGACCGACAGCCAGCTATTCGTCACGCGAAACTCGTCCGCGCCAAGCGGCGTGTCTGGATGTTCAACAATCGCAAAATTACTGCTGTTCGGAAGTCCAACTGGGCGGCTAGCCAATGTCCATGCGCGCATTATTGTTTTTCTCCATTCGTTTTTTCGTCTGCAGCATTTGCTGCAGCATTTTTATAAACGGGCCGTCCTGCGACCCATGTTTCCTTGACTACAGCATTACGCAATTCTCGAGGGCTTGCAAGTAAAGGGTCTACATCGATCAGGATGAAATCGGCATAATGCCCAGGCGTCAATGCGCCAAATTTTCCTTCTGCAAAAGCTGCATACGCGGCACCTGTGGTAAAACCTGCAAGCGCCTGTTCGCGGGTGACACGTTCTTCGGGGCGCCATCCACCAAAGGGTTGCCCATCGGCATCTTCGCGCGTCATTGCAGCGGCAAGGCCAGCGAAGGGATCAGCTGATTCCACTGGCACGTCCGAACCGAAAGCGAGCTTGCCCCCGGCGCGTGCAATAGACTGCCACGCATATGCTCCGTTCAGACGCTCTGAACCAAGCCGTGCCTCTGCCATCAATCGATCAGATGTCTGGTGTACAGGCTGCATCGAGGAAATAATGCCGTGCCTGCCAAGCTTTTGCAGATCCACTGGATCAACAATCTGCACATGCTCAATCCGCCAGCGTTGATCACCCTTATAGGTGTCGGACAATTCCTCAATTGCGCTGATAACTTCTGCATTGGCCGCGTCACCAATGGCGTGAATAGCCGTTTGGAAGCCGTCCATAGATGCGCGCACCATGAGGTTGCGGATTTCGGCGCTCGCCAGAAATTGCAGACCCGTTTGGCCAGCCGCATCGGCATAAGGCTTTTTCAACCAAGCGCCACGGCTGCCTAAAGCTCCATCGAGATAGAGCTTCACCCCGCCTAGCCTGAGCTTATCGTTATACAACCATGGGCTGGGTCGTGGCCCAGCAATGGCAACCATGTTATCGATACCGCCCGCATAAGCGATTATTCGTATCGTCAACCAGCTAGCATCCCCTGCACGGCGGTAGCTTTGCCAGTCGTCCATAGATGTGCCCATGTCGGCAATAGCGGTGATACCTAAGCTATGTAGCTTCTTCTGCGCCTCACCTAAAGCAATGTCGCGCTCCAGTGGCTTGGGCGCTGGCACAAATTTGCCCACCAAATTTGCCGCAGCGTCAACAAAAATGCCGCTTGGCTCTCCGCCGATGCGTTCGATGCGTCCGCCTGGTGGCGATTTTGACGCGGCGTTTACACCAGCGATTTCCATCGCACGGCTATTTGCCCAGCCCGCATGGCCGTCGACGCGCTCAAGCCAGACGGGCCGGTCGCTGACGGCTGCGTCTAGGTCTTGTGCCGTCGGAAAGCGGCCAAGTCCCCATTTCTCTTGGTTCCAACCGCGACCAATAATCCAACGACGTTCGGGATATTTTGCAGCATAAGCCTTTATCGCGGCCTGTGCTTCGGCAAGGCTGTTTGTCGTCGACAGGTCAAGCGTGAGTAATTGGAAACCGAGGCCCATGACATGACCATGCGCGTCAATGAGGCCCGGCAACAATGTCGCGCCGCGTCCATCCAAACGGAAATCCAGTTGCCTGGGCAGCTTATCCTTTTTGGTGAGCAGTTCGGTGACTGTACCGTCGCTGCCAACGAGCATGGCGTTAAAACGAATGACTTTGCCTTCGGCGTCGAGCGTGATGCCATTGACGTTTTCGACAAGCCCATCGGCGAACGCGGGGGTTGCTATGCTGGTCGCAAGCAAAGCGAGGGCGAGTAGTTTACTCATCCCTTAGGCAACCTCTTTACAATCGCACTGGTATCCAGTCGCCCCCCACCCATATGCTGCACATCGGCGTAAAATTGGTCAATGATTGCGGTGATCGGCAAAGTTGCGCCAACCGCGCGGGCTTCTTCGAATGCTAATCCAAGGTCCTTTCGCATCCAATCGACGGCAAAACCAAAATCGAACCGATCCTCTGCCATAGTGGCCCAGCGATTGTCCATTTGCCAGCTTTGTGCTGCGCCGCCGGAAATAGCTTCATATACTTTCTCAACGTCCAACTCAGCGGACTGCGCAAAGCGCATGGCTTCGGACAAGGATTGAATTATGCCGGCAAAGGCAATTTGGTTGCACATTTTCGTAATCTGGCCCGTTCCAGGACCGCCGACATGAACGATACGCTTAGAGTAAGCCGTAATGATGGGTGAGGCTGCTGCAACAGAGGCTTCTGTCCCGCCGCACATGATCGATAATGTTCCGTTTTCTGCGCCTGCTTGACCGCCAGTCACTGGCGCATCGACAATCATTAATCCGCGTGATTTCGCCTCAACACCGAGCTGTCGCGCAATGCGTGCGGAAACCGTTGTGTGGTCGATATACAAGCTACCTTTCGCCATCGTCGAAAAAGCGCCATCGCGGCCAAGCGTGACGCCTGACAGGTCATCATCCGTGCCAACGCAACTAATCACAACTTCAGCATCTTTGGCGGCATCTGCTGGCGAGGTGGCGAGAGCTCCACCATAAACTTCAATCCATTTTTCGGCCTTGGCGCGCGAACGATTATACACAGTCAAATCATGTCCGGCCTGTTTGAGATGCCGTGCCATCGGGCCGCCCATGACGCCCAATCCGATAAAAGCTATTTTGGTCATCCTTTGGTCTTAATGGCTGTTTTCACTTAACACCAGATGCGTTAGGGCCAATTTATATGTCTGATCTATTGACCTTGGACCATGTCCGCGCCGCCCATGACCGTATTCGCGATTCTATCGTGGCTACGCCCACCCTGCACAGCCAGACTTTGTCAAAGCTCACTGGCGCAAATATTTACCTGAAGTTCGAAAACTTGCAGTTTACCGCAGCCTATAAGGAACGCGGCGCGCTCAATGCGATCCTGCTTCTTTCCGAGGAACAACGCAACAAGGGCGTGATCGCGGCGTCCGCCGGCAACCATGCGCAGGGGCTGAGCTATCATGGTACGCGCCTTGGTATACCGGTGACCATCGTCATGCCCGTCCCAACGCCAACGGTTAAGGTCATGCAAACCGAAAGTGTTGGCGGCAAAGTTGTGCTGTTTGGCGAAACTTTTGACGACGCCTATAAACATGCACGACAGCTAGAGGCCGAGCAGGGGCTTACTTTTGTTCATCCTTTTGATGACCCGCATGTTGCCGCAGGGCAGGGTACTGTCGCGCTTGAGATGCTCGAGAGCATTCCGTCCCTTGATATGTTGGTTGTGCCTATTGGTGGCGGTGGCTTGTTATCTGGCATGGGGACGGCCGCACGCGCGTTGAAACCGGATATTGGCCTCATTGGGGTTCAAGCGGAGCTTTACCCATCGATGTATGCTTTGCTGAACAATCTACAAATGCCTTGCGAAGGGGATACTTTAGCGGAGGGCATAGCTGTTAAAATGCCCGGTGCATTCACCAGCGAAGTTATTCGCGAACTGGTCGACGAAATAGTCTTAGTGAACGAGGCGGAATTGGAAACGGCAGTTAGCCTGCTGTTGCAAATTGAAAAAACTGTTGTCGAAGGTGCTGGTGCTGCGGGTCTTGCTGCGGTGATGGCCCATCCAGAGAAATTTGCTGGTAAGAATGTTGGAGTCGTCTTGTGCGGAGGCAATATCGATACACGCCTACTCGCAAACGTTCTTTTGCGGGATCTTGCGCGGTCAGGTCGCTTGGCGCGTCTGCGCTTGACCCTTCAAGACCGCCCCGGTGCGCTGTTTAAAGTGATGCGCTTGTTCAACGAACATAATGTCAACATCATCGAAATTTACCATCAGCGGATTTTTACGACCTTGCCGGCGAAGGGACTGATCACCGATATTGAATGCGAAGCGCGTGATGCCCAACAATTACAAGGGCTTGTTGATGGTTTGAATGTTGCGGGCTACAAAGTCGAACGGGTAGAGCTTAATAAGTAAAGAGGCATCCTAACCCAGACGGCAAATGTACCTTTCAGCATAGGTTGAGCTGTGCATAAAAGGCAGATAATGTGTTAAATGCCATCGCGACCTAGCGGAGAGAATATGAGCGCACCAGTCCGTTTCCCGCGATTTTTTGTAACGACCCCTGGTCCTTGCCCTTATCTGCCCGGCAAAATCGAACGGAAAGTATTTACCGAGCTCAACGGTAGCCATGCCGATGAACTGAACGAAGCGCTTGGACGTATTGGTTTTCGTCGTAGTCAGAATGTTGCTTACCGGCCAAGCTGTCTGGACTGTAAGGCATGCGTTTCGGTACGCGTGCGCACGCGCGAATTTACTCCTAACGCCACACAGCGCCGAATTTTGCGGCGCAATGCTGATTTGATTGTGAGCGCGTGCCGCCCTTGGTCAACATCCGAGCAATATGAACTGCTAAGCCGTTACCTTTCCTCACGCCATCCTGACGGTGGCATGGCGAATATGGATGATATGGATTATGCCGACATGGTCGAACAATCGCCGGTGCGCAGCCAAGTCATTGAATATCGAACCCCGCCGCGTTTCGGACGGATTGGAGAATTGGTCGGTGCGTGCCTGACTGATCAGCAAACCGACAGCATGTCGATGATCTATAGCTTTTACGATACCGAGATTGAAGGCCGATCTGGCCTCGGCAACTTCATCATCATGGACCACATCATGCGGGCAAAGGCCGCAGGGCTTCCTTATGTCTATTTAGGCTATTGGGTGAATGGTGCGGCACGGATGCATTACAAGACCCGGTACAGGCCATTGGAGCGCCTTGGACCTGACGGGTGGGAATGTTTCGATCCCGATGCTGAGGCGGTTTAGAATTGGCCTTTAGGCCATTCAAATTCTGTCAGCGATAATCTCGGCGAGCATCTCGATGCCCTTTGCATCTTCGATATCAAAGCGGTTCAGTGTTGGGCTATCGAGGTCAATCACCGCAACAACCTTACCATTGCGCTGCACAGGCACTACCAGTTCAGATGCGCTAATGGCATCGCAGGCGATATGACCGGGGAACGCGTGCACATCGCCCACCAGCTGCGTCTTGCCTGATTGCGCTGCGGTCCCGCAAACACCTGTGCCAAAAGGGATCCTAATGCATGCTGCCTTACCTTGAAAGGGACCCAAGACAAGTTCGCCATCGACGACGCGATAGAAGCCCGTCCAGTTTACATCAGGCAGATATTCCCAAAGCAAGGCCGCGATGTTCGCCATATTAGCGACAGCATCGGGTTCATCGCCGGTCAGGGCATCGGCAGCGCGGACCAGTTCAGCATATAGTTCGGCTTTGGGTGCCGCGGCATCAATTGCAAATGTGTACATCGTCTTGCCTTATCAATCGAAACTGACCTTGCCACGGTTTTTCTTGATCGTGGATCGGCCTATTTTGGTATCAACCCGCCGTGCCTTAGCCGCTTTGCTTGGCTTGGTAGCGACGCGGCGGGGCTGGCGTATATGTGCGCGGTCGATAAGTTCGATGACCCGCGCGCGCGCATCCTGCCGATTGGCTTCGCGCGTGCGGTGACTGCGCGCCGTGACGATCAACTCGCCTGATATCGTCATCTTGCTGCCCGCCAGAATTTTCAACTGGCGAAAGGCATAAGGTTGCAAACCCAAAGCATAGACATCAACACGCAATTGGCAGGCTGTCGCGACTTTGTTGACATTCTGCCCGCCCGGGCCGGTTGAGGCCAAGAAGGTTTCTTCAAGATATTCTTCGGGAAGGTCAAAGGCCATAAGGGCGGTTGTAACAGCCAGCGTCACATTTTGCCAATGTCACAACCGATTGGCTAGAGTTAAGATGGATTAACGTGAATCTACCAGAACGATTTCGGCGTCCTCAATGGCGGTGATGGTAATCACACCTTCGCCAATCGCCACGCCATCACGGGCCTGCGCACGGTGCCCATCAATCTCAATCGCGCCGGTGGCTGGTACCATATAGGCATGACGATTAGTGCCAATGGCATATTCCAAGCTGTCACCCGCTTTGATCGTCGCGCCAAGCACGCGGGCGTCCGTGCGGATGGGTAATGCATCATTATCTTCATCAAAGCCGCTGGCCAGAATTTGCCATGCACCCGAGCGGTCATTTTTGGGGAATGGTTTTGCCCCCCAACTTGGCTCGCCGCCCGTTCGATTTGGCATGATCCAGATTTGGAACAAGGTGGTTGCTTCATTCTCCAGATTATATTCCGCATGGCGAATGCCGTTGCCGGCGCTCATGACTTGGACGTCGCCTGCCGCAGTGCGACCTTCATTACCAAGACTGTCCTTGTGCGTGATAGCGCCAGTCCGGACATAAGTTATGATTTCCATGTCAGCATGGGGGTGGGGTGGAAAGCCAGACTGCGGCGCGATCACATCGTCATTCCAGACGCGGATTGCGCCCCAATTCATCCGAGCAGCGTCATGATAGTTGCCGAACGAAAAATGGTGATGTGCGTTCAGCCAGCCATGGTTCGCCGCGCCAAGTGTTTCAAAAGGGCGAATTTCAAAATTGGTTTTTGTGTCGACCATGTCACGCACTCCATCAACAGGGTGTTTTCGATATGCCCAAGATAGTGAAGGATATTGGTATTTAAATAGAAGATTTAGAAACATATTGCTTCGAATATGCAGCGGGCGAAAGGGCAGCCTGTGGGCAGGTAAGCAGCATTAATTGCTAGCCCTTATTCTAACGCTCTCGCCTGGCTGCTCGCGAAACTGGGGCGCTGATTTTTGCACTTGGTAAATTTTCACCGCCGCAAATATGGTCCCTTCGGTGCGAGGCCTTCGAGAATGTTACAAAATACATGATAGAATTTACATTATTCTGAAAAATGTAACTCTTGGAAAATAGTTATTTTCTGTGAACTAAAATATCACAATCATTATAAATCAGAATATTAAGATCAAATTCACCTTTCAAGTTTGTGCCCCTTATGGTTTATTACGATTGTCGCATCGCTGGATGAAGCCGCGCGGGTACCGGTGCTAAAACTAAAAGGAGGTTGAAAAAGGGAATGCCGATGCGTGTTCTTTTGATTGAAGATGAACCTACAACGGCGAAGGCCGTTGAAATGATGCTCACGGCTGAAGGGTTCACTGTCTACACGACGGCCTCGGGTGAGGAAGGTCTCGATCTAGGCATGGTCTATGATTATGACATGATATTGCTCGATTTGAACTTGCCTGACCTACACGGTTATGACGTTTTGAAAAAACTGCGCGTTGCTAAAGTGAAAACACCAGTGCTCGTTGTCTCAGGCATTAGTGAGATGGAGACGAAGGTCCGCTCCTTCGGTTTTGGCGCGGATGATTATGTGACTAAGCCTTTTGACCGCGCCGAACTGATTGCGCGTATTCACGCAGTGGTTCGCCGTTCTAAAGGCCATTCGCAGTCCGTCATTCGCACGGGCAAATTGTCCGTGAATCTCGATAGCAAAACTGTTGAAGTCGATGGCAGCCGCGTGCACCTTACTGGCAAGGAATATGCAATATTTGAGCTTTTGACACTACGCAAAGGCACGACGCTGACTAAGGAAATGTTTCTCAACCATCTTTATGGCGGGATGGACGAACCTGAATTGAAAATCATCGACGTTTTTATTTGCAAACTGCGCAAAAAATTGTCGCTGGCCTGTGGCGGTGAAAACTATATCGAAACGGTGTGGGGGCGCGGTTATATATTACGCGATTTCGACGATGTCGTGCAGCCGAACATTGCCTAAAGCGACCTGACCCAAACCCATTGCTATAGAGGGATTAACGCCGCGGCGGCAGACCAGCGAAGGTAATTGTGCTTTCCGCGCCATTCTTACCTAATGCACTGACGCCGACAAAATGATCATCCACGATTAAGCCCTCTAGCACCGTTTCGGTGCCCTGCAGCTCGCGGACAAAGCTCCAATCCTGCGCATCCGCGCGGCGCTGATATATGCGATAAGCGTGCGCGCCGAGGCTTGCGTCCCATCTGACAGTGGTATTGGAAGTAACGGCGCCGCCCAAGGTCGCCGACGCAGGCGCTGGCGGGGCATCGGCCAAGGCTGTTGCCGTCAGGATATTCAACATCGTCACCTTGGCCAAATAGTCGAAGTCCATCTTGTCGACGGTGTCGCCATATTCGATACCATTTTCGGTGCGCACATCCTGATGCTGGTGATGATAATTTTCGACGCCCACGGTGTAACGAATTGCGGGAAAGCCAAGCTCTAGCGCAGGCAAATGATCACCGCCGCGCGCAAAACGATCCGGGCGGCGGACGCCAAAGACATCTAGTACCACGTCTGGATAGGCTTTTGCAGCAAGCGTATCGGCATAGCGCATGAGTGCACGGCTTGGGCCGTCATCTTCGCCGCCGCTGTTGCGCCGCGCCATTTGCCCCGCCAGATCTTCTGATGCGCGAATGCCTTCGCTGAAAACCCGCACGACATTATCAACCTTGCGCCCGTCGGTGCCAAGCGTGCCGCCGACAATATCATTGTTCAACATGGCGGTGACTTTCCAACCACGTTCCTTGGCGGTTTCCGCGAGCAGGCGCCCACCCATCAGTCCCTGTTCTTCGCCCGACAGCAAGGCAAAGACAATCGTCGCCTGATGTTGTGGCTGTTGCGATATGATCCGCGCCGCCTCAATCACCAAGGCGCTGCCCGAACCATCGTCATTGGCGCCGGGTGCATCTTGAGTAAAATCCATCACATCAGAAACGCGGCTGTCGATATGTCCTGCGATAATGATGACATGGTCCGAGCCCATTGTGCCGGGCTTAATAGCGAGCACGTCAACGATGTTAACGCCATTAGGGATGCGCGGGCCCGACATGATGCGTTCGAGATATTCGGTCTGCAGGCAACCATTGCACGCCTTTGCGATTTTCGCGAATTCACTGTGCGCCCATTTGCGGGCCGCGCCGATGCCGCGTTTGGGGTCCGTCGCCGATGACAATGTATGGCGCGTGCCAAAGCTGACGAGTTTTTCCACATCAGCCTTCAGCCGTTCTGGTTTCGCCTCGTTTGCGGGGCTGGCATATACGGCCATGGGGGACGCGAAGCCGATAGCGATAAAGCCTGCCAATGCGCATAGTTTTTTCATCATCGTTCCTGTCCCATCCTGTCCGGCGCAAGAGGGCGCGTTCAGCTTTCAACCGCGAAAATCAATCCGGCATGTTTCTGCAACCTGTCGACGAGATGTTCGCCCAAGGCCGCACCCGGCGTAGTGACGCCGCCAGCGCCCTCAATCGCGCACAACGCAATTGCGGTTTCGCTGATCATCTTGCTGGTCGAACCATAGCCGGGGTCACGGTCGCCCTTCACGCTGAAACGCGCTGTGCGGCCATCGGGATATTCTGCAACAAACAGCACGTCATAAAAGCCGGTTTCGCGTTCTTCTTTGGTAGGGCCTTCACCGGGCTTGGGGTCATCCGCACCGCCCATCATGGGGGTGGAGGCAACATGCTTGGCAATGGCTTCGCCTTGCTCGCCGGGGCCCGTCAGCATCATTTCGTCATACACAAAATCGGCACCATAAGCCTGCCCCAGCAAATGGTTGGTGCGGTGGACATTTTTGGTGTTGATCGGCGCCATGACGAAACTGGTCGCCCAACTGCCGAGGCTTTCGTCATATTCAGGTTTATTGCCGGCAGGCTGCGGCGGGCCAGCAAAATCGGCGGACAGGCTGAACGGGTTGGTCAAATAGCCGATGACCGCAGGGTCCTTGGATGCGGCAGCCATTGTTGCTTTTAAGCTGGCTGCGGTGCCGCCCGAAAAAGTGCCCTTCATGGCACGCACACGGCCCTTCACGCGCGGCGCAGGCGCACCAAATGTTTCCATGCAATGCTTTTGCAGCATCAACACGCCCAAATCGAAGGGGATGGAGTCAAAGCCGGCGGAAAATACGATCCGCGCTCCTGAGGCCTTGGCGGCCGCGTCATGCTGGTCGATTTTCTGGCGCATCCATGCAGGCTCGCCGCATAAATCGGTGTAATCGGTGCCGTTGGCAACGCAGGCGGTGACAAGTTCATTGCCATAAAGCTGATAGGGACCGACGGTTGTCAGAACGACTTTAGTGCGCTTGACCATCGCGTCGAGTGTAGCGGGGTCAGATGCATCAGCGACAATCAGGGCTGTGTCTGCGGCGGCACCAATAAGATCACGCACTTCTTCCAGCTTGGCGAGCGAACGCCCCGCCATCGCCCATTTCAGGCCCGTTTTGTCCTTGAGATATTCGGCAACCAAGCGACCAGTATAGCCCGTCGCGCCATAGACAATGATATCGAATTCGCGTGGGGTGCTTGACATGAAGTTTCCTCTCTTTGGGGTGACGGCATATTGGGGACAGGATTCTGACCCTTAAGTTTACAAACATATATGCATGCGCCGCTATTTTTGTAAACCTAGGGTCAGGACCTAGGAAGCAGGCAGGCGTGCTTTGGCATCGCGGCGCGGCGGTGGCACGCGCATCACTTTCATCAAATGCTTGTCATCGGGGCCAGTTTGAAATTCAAACGCGCCGCCCAACCGCATCTTAATACTGGTGACACCGTAAATGGCGCGTTCCAAGGCATAGTCAAACATCATGTCCCGCCCGAACCCCAACGCCCGGTCCCATTCATCTGCAAAGCTACCTGCGTCAGCACGTTTTTTCAGGTTATAGGCCGAAATTCGTGACATCCCCACCGCCTGCGCCGCAGAATCGACCGTGCCCAGCGCCGCCAGCGCAATCAAAAACAACCGCTGCCGCTCCGGCGTCCAACCATCATGCCGCACGCGGTCGAGCGCGACGGGGGTGAATTCGGGTTCATAGTCGGATATGGTTTGCATGATGAATTTTATTAACCTATATGGATAATATAGTCAATCTGTTGGTTTTTGCTGTAGGTCGGTTTGCGGCAATGTCGCGGTCGCTCGGCGAATGGTGCAACATCACCCAAAGCGGCCCTAACTGTCCGACAGAATCCAAATCGTAATTTTCAAACTATAATTCGCTTAAAGCGAATTTTTTACTTGCAATCACAAAAATGATGACGCATTAAAGTGCAGTGTGAATAACGGAACAAGTTCTCATATTCAGCTTTGACGTTAGTCCGAGCGTGGAGAGCGAAAGCTCTCTGACACTTCATTCGCACAGGCCGCGATGGCCCCGGCGACGGGGATGCGCGGACGACGGCGAGCGAAGCAGAGACGATAGCGAGAATTGCTATCGTCTCTAGATAAATGGTTTAGTTGTCGGGTCCGTCCTTGTTCGACGAGAATCCTTGGCCAGATCGCTCATTCCGAGTTGGTCACCAAGGCGAACAAGGAGAAAAGCATTGGCTTTTTCTAAGATCACATACCGACGGCGGCGGCGACGTGAGCTGCGAGGTAAACCTCTTGAGCAGCGTCGTGGGTTCTGGAAGAAATTGAAGAACCCAAATACATGGAGGCTCATCGTTTCGGTGGGTTTCTTGATCTATCGTTTTATGCGGTCGGTCCTAAGGATTTTCGATCTCTTCGAGTAAACCGCCAACCTAATATCTACTTCGAACGAATGTTAGGAATTGAGATGATAAACGAAGCCCTTAGATTGATCCGTGTGTTTCACGACTTGAAGCAATTTGAGCTGGCCGAACGCCTGAAAGTCTCAAAGTCCCATATTTCAGAGATTGAAAGCGGCGCTAAGACACCATCATTGGAGTTGGTTGACAAATACTCTACGGAATTTCGAATTCCGGTTTCGGCGATCATGTTCTTTGCTGAAGAGCTTCCTGCTGCGAAACGCGGCGAAAAAGCGCGAACCATGGTTGCGTCCTCCGTGCTCGATTTGCTTGGCTTCATCGAGAGGAAAGCAGATGCCAACGCGGCATAGAGCAGTACCATACACTTTACGAGATAGCCCGTTCTTCCGTTTACGAAGACGCAAAGATTTAGCAAAGTTGCTGCACGTTTCTGAAACTACGCTTGCTACTATCGCGTCGCGAAACGATCTCTATGAGCGTTGCTGGAAGCACAAGAAGCTAAAAAACAATTGGCTTGATGATGAACCGTCAGCTGACATTGCCCATCTCTACCGCCCAATTGACATTCCAGACGGCGGCCTAAAGGCTATTCAGTCGCGGATTGCAAATCTGCTGGGGCGTATAACGCCTCCAGATTGGTTGTTCAGTCCTGTTAAGGGGCGTTCTTACGTCGGCAACGCAGCTTGCCACCGAGGATCGAAAGCGTTTTGGCTCTTAGATATTGCCGACTATTTTCCTAGCTGTACAGCTAACAACGTCGCACATTTCTTTCAGCGTAAGCTCGAATGCTCGCCTGATGTGACAGCGATCCTCGTTCACCTGACGACTTTGCAGCAGTGTTTGCCTCAAGGTTCGCCGTGTAGTCCTGTACTTGCCTATTTCTCGAATTTGGACATGTGGCGCGAAATTGAGCAATCAGTTTCAAAGGCAGCGTTAAAGCACAGCATTTACGCCGACGACATTACGATTTCCGGCCCCATTGTTCCTAAAAAGGTGATTTGGGAAATCAAGCAGGCGATTCACAAACATGGTATGAAGATTAAAGCCGACAAGGAGCTTAGCCTGATCGATAGTCCGGCGGAAGTAACAGGCGTAATTGTTGTTGGCGACCGAACCAAATTGCCAAACAGGCAATTCAAGCGGCTTTTTGAACTTCGTGGCGAACGGCATCGTGAAAGGTCAAAGACGCTGATGCGTTTGCTTGATGGTCAGATTGCAGGCCGTGTCGCGCAACGGCGGCAGGTCGAACAGTTTTAAGGGAGATCTGCTTTTAAGCTTTTTTGTCCAAAACCGAACCCTCCGCACCCCACAAACTTCCCGCCATTCAGGTCTTCATGCCCCCGTCACAATTTCGGCAATGTGACCCCACGTTGGCCCATATATTTGCCTGCGCGGTCGGCGTAGCTGGTTTCGCAGGGCTGCTCGCCTTTTAGGAATAGGAACTGGCATGCGCCTTCATTGGCGTAGATTTTGGCGGGTAGAGGCGTGGTGTTGCTGAACTCCAAAGTCACATGGCCTTCCCAGCCGGGTTCCAATGGCGTGACGTTCACGATGATGCCGCAGCGGGCATAAGTGCTCTTGCCAAGGCAGATGACGAGCACATCGCGCGGCACGCGGAAATATTCGACGGTGCGGGCCAAGGCAAAGCTGTTGGGCGGGATGATGCAGACATCGGTCTTGCGATCCACGAAGCTTTTCGGGTCAAATTCCTTGGGGTCGACGATGGAGCTATCTACATTGGTGAAAATCTTGAACTCGTCGGCCACGCGCGCGTCATAGCCATAAGAAGAGAGGCCATAGCTTATGCAGCCATCACGGCGCTGCGCCTCGACAAAGGGTTCAATCATGCCCGTCGCTTGCGCTTGTTCGCGGATCCAGATGTCAGACAATATGGACATAATCACTCCCTGTTAACCGTTCCGCTTTTGCCATACTGCGACGCGCATGCAAGTGTTCGGCACGAAAAAATTGTGCGTATCTTGGCGGCGCACTGGCAGACCTATTTTAAGTTGGCTGGACCAAAGCCGTGCGGCAGCAATTCGGACAAACGAAATGTCGTATAGCCCGTCGCATGGGCGCAATGCACCGGAATGTCGGTGTCTGTGAGGTCCGCCACTTCCTTTATTATCTGACGGCAACGACCACAGGGCGTAATGGGGTCAGCGCCAGCGCCAACATGTCCGGCCAAGCCGCCGGCGACCGCAATTTCGCGGATCGCGCGCAATTGGCCGTCACTATTGGCTTTAGAAATGGCCACGGTTTCGGCGCATAAGGTCATGCCATAGCTGGCATTTTCAAAGTTGCTGCCGGTCACAATCTCATGATTGTCGAGCAACAATGCCGCGCCCACATGGAAATTGGAATAAGGCGCATAAGCGGACTTGGCCGCGTCTATGGCGGCTTGGACCAAGCGTTTTGTCATCGCGCTCATTTGCGCACCACGACCCAGCGCACCGCGCCGTCAATGCCACTGACGCGGCGGTGGCTATTTGCGGTCCACATCACCCAAGGGCGCGCCGAATAATCGGGGGAAATGCCATTGCCCTCGAGCCAGATATTACGGTCAATCGACTTGCTCACTTGGTATTCCTCTTCGAAATCGGGCGTTAGTAACAGGATTGCAGGGGTGCCGCTATGCGCCTCAATCTGGTTCAGGAATGTTGCCAATTCCGCCAAAATCAAGGCGCGGTTCGGACGGCTTTTACAGCCTTCGGCAAAATCCATCTGCACCGCGGGTGGCAACGCGCGGTCGTTGCGGGGTACGCTGGTGATAAACATCGTCGCCTGTTCGGACGCCGACCGGCACAGGTCATAATGATGCAGCGCACCAAAACGAATGCCCGCTTCCTGCACCGCGGCCAGATTGGTTTCAAACTGCGGATCGCGGCCGCGTGCGCCTTCGACGGCGGTAATATAAGCGAAATCGACCCCCGTTGCGGCTAATTCCGACCATTTGGGTTGACCATTGCTTGCGTTCGCGACGATGCCCTGCACGGGATAGCTATTGCGCGATGGGGCCCACCCGGTGGCATAGGTCCACGCCGCATAGCCCGAAAGAGCTAAACCCAGTAGGACCAAAATCCAGCGGATCAATTTGCGATTTCGCTTTAGCATGCAGCCCCGTTTAAACCCCTTGATTCGACGCCATTAATAGGCTCTCCAGCCTCGCAAAGTCGAGAGGCGTAATGGCGCGCTGACCCTAAGTTTTAATGTGCAACACGCAGATAAGCGTAAATAGTCGGCGGGCGGTGGCGAAATCGACTTCGACTTTACCATCAAGCCGCTCCATCAATAGTTCCGCGCCTTCATTATGTACCCCGCGCCGCGCCATATCGATGGTTTCAATTTCCGCCGCACTCGCCTTGCGAATGGCTTGGTAATAGCTGTCGCATATAGCGAAATAATCCTTCACCGGCCGACGAAAACGCCCTAGACCCAGCACCAAGATTTCGTGCGGCGTTCCATCTTCGCGGTGGATATCGAGGATGAGGCGGCCCTCTGCGACGCTAATGCTCAAATGATACGGCCCCGCATAGCCGTCGCCCATGTCGCGCAGCGGTTTGAAGAAATTATCTTCAATCAGATCGAAAATCGCGACGCGGCGTTCTTGTTCAATATCGGCATTGCGCCGCAAGATCGTTGCTTCGTCCAATTCAACTTTGATGATGCGCGGGTCCGCCATGATGCTGTGTTAGCTTCAGATATTTTTGGGGCAAGAGGTTAACGAGATACGGGCGACTGGGTTATGCAAAATATTGTCCACAGCCATATCCCCGCACTTCTTTTTTGGGCCTCTTGCGCAGCGGCGTGCGGTAAAGGATAGGAAGGCATGGCCGAATTGATCAGACTTTCCGCAGCACATGAAGCTGAACCCCAACGCTTACCACGCAATATTGAGGCGGAAGCAGCATTTTTGGGTGCTATACTTATCGATAACCGCATTATCGAGGATGTATCGATCAAACTGCAGCCCGATCATTTTTTTGAACCGTTGCATGGGCGGATTTTTGACCAAATCCAGCGTCTCATGGACCGTAACATGCTGGTCACGCCGGTGACGCTGAAGCCATTTTTCGAAGCGGATGAGGCGATGCGTGAACTGGGTGGGCCAGGCTATCTCATCAAGCTCACCGCCGATGGCGCCGGTTTGATTGGCGCGCGCGATTTTGCCCAACAGATATACGATTTGGCCCTGCTGCGTGAGCTTGTGACGGTGGGCCGGACCTTGGTCGACAACGCCTTAGACACAAGCGAAAGCGTGGATCCAAAGGGGCAGATCGAGGCCGCGGAAAGCGCTTTATACAAAGTTGCAGAAGGCGAAGGCGAAACTGGCTCCATGAAGAGCTTTCTTACCGCGTCGACGGAGGCCATCAAAAATGTTGAGAAGGCGCTTAACTCGGGTGGCAGCCTTTCGGGTATCACGACGGGCCTGAGCAGTATCAACGCCAAATGCGGCGGCTTGCACAATTCCGACCTTGTGATTTTGGCAGGGCGTCCCGGCATGGGTAAGACATCATTGGCCACCAATATTGCGTTCAATGCGGCGCGGCGTTGGGTACAGGAACGTGAAGACGGCATTGAAGAATCGAAGGGATCTGGCGCAAAAGTAGCGTTTTTCAGCCTCGAAATGTCCGCCGACCAGTTGGCGACACGTATTTTGGCCGAACAATCGGGGATTAGTTCCGAACTGTTGCGCATGGGTAAAATTTCCCGTGACGACTTCCGCGAATTGTCGCGCGCATCGCGTGAATTGCAGGAATTGCCGCTCTATATTGATGATACGCCCGCACTCACCATCGCTGCATTGCGCACCCGCGCGCGGCGGTTGCAGCGGCGGCACGGGATTGGCTTGATCGTTGTGGACTATTTACAACTTCTCCAAGGTTCCAGTCGTGCGAACGACAACCGCGTCAATGAAATTTCGGAGATTAGTCGTGGTCTGAAAACGCTGGCAAAAGAATTGAGCATTCCGGTAGTTGCGCTATCTCAGCTAAGCCGTGCGGTCGAACAGCGCGAAGACAAGACGCCGATGTTGTCCGATTTGCGTGAATCGGGTTCGATCGAGCAGGACGCTGATATGGTGTGGTTCGTCTACCGCGAAGATTATTATGAGCTTATGAAGAAACCCGATGAGGGCACACCCGCATTTGAAGCCTGGAACGAAAAAATGGAACGGATCCACGGTATCGCAGAGCTTATTATCTCCAAGCAACGCCATGGTTCAACCGGACGCGTGCGAATGAAGTTTGAAGCGAAAATTACGCGCTTTAGCGATTTAGCCGATGATCAATATGCCGATATGGGATATGATTAATGCGCGTTTAAATCGCAGGCTAATTTGAAAAACCGTCATCCCGAACTTGTTTTGGGGTAACGCGATAAAGGTAACTAACCCCGCAATCGTGCGCTCAAAATATAATTCAACGCCTTATTGTCGCTTAAATGCAGTCCTGACATTGGTGAAAAGGCGATGCCTTGCATGTCGACCACCTCCAGTCCCGCATCGGTCAACAAGGCGGTCAATTCTTCCGGCGTTAGGAACTTGTCCCAATCATGCGTACCGCGGGGGACTTGGCCCAGCCGTTCAGCGGCCTCCACCAGAAACAAACGCGACGCTACTGTGCGGTTGGGCGTTGAAAGCAGCAATAACCCATCGGGCCTAAGGTGACGGACTAATTCAGCAATAAAGGCAACCGGATCCATAACATGTTCGATCACCTCCATGCAGGTCACGACGTCAAACTGGCCAAGGCCCTGCGCAGCGATTTCGCCAGCGCGATAGTTAATGGCAAGTCCGGAAACCGCCGCATGTGCCTTTGCTGCCGCGATATTTTCAGGCGCAGCATCAACGCCGGTAACGTCCGCGCCAAGCCGCGCGAGTGGTTCGCACAGCAAACCAGCGCCGCAGCCGACATCCAGCGCATTTTTGCCAACAAGTGGATGTCGCGATTTGTCATCACTGCCAAAATGCGCATCGATTGCAGACCGGATAAAGCGCAATCGCACAGGGTTTAGCTTATGCAGCATCGCAGAGCTGCCCTTTGGGTCCCACCATTCCGCGGCTAGGGCGCCAAAATGCGCGGCTTCCGCAGCATTAATTGTCTCGGGCAAGCTTGCGTTTGTCATATCCTGTCCCTATCAGGACCTGCGATTGTAATATAGCAATTATTGAAGGTTTGCATGGCGCGCATAGTTATGAAATTTGGCGGCACGTCAATGGCCGGCACCGAACGCATCCGCCGCGTTGCCCAATTGGTGAAGCGTCAGGCCGAACGCGGCGATGAAGTCGCTGTAGTCGTTTCCGCCATGGCTGGCGATACGGACCGCCTTGTTAATTTCTGTCGCGAAGCAAATGCGCTGTATGATCCCGCTGAATATGATGTGGTCGTGGCGGCAGGCGAGCAAATTACCGCTGGCTTGCTGGCCATCACCTTGCAAGCGCTGGGCTGTGAAGCACGCAGTTGGTTGGGATGGCAAATGCCCATCCATACCGATGATGCCCATGCCAAGGCGCGGATCGGGTCGATTGATACCGACGATTTACTCGCGTCGATGAAGGCGGGTAATATCGCCGTCATTCCAGGGTTTCAGGGACTAACCGATAACAACCGTGTCACGACATTGGGGCGTGGCGGGTCGGACACATCGGCGGTTGCCGTGGCTGCGGCGGTAAAGGCCGACCGTTGCGATATTTATACCGATGTCGACGGTGTTTACACCACAGACCCGCGCATCGTGGCCCGAGCGCGCAAGCTTAAAGCCGTCACGTACGAAGAAATGCTTGAGCTGGCCTCCGTTGGCTCAAAGGTATTGCAAACCCGCTCGGTCGGCCTTGCGATGAAGGAAGGCGTGCGGGTTCAAGTGCTGTCCTCTTTCGTTGACGACAGTGCCCCTGACGCCGACAGCATCCCCGGCACGATGATCGTGACCGACGCAGAATTGGAGAATAGCCAAGTGGAACGCCAACTGATCACCGGCATCGCGCATGACAAGAATGAAGCGAAAATAACACTTACCCGCGTTCCCGACCGTCCGGGCGCGGTGGCCAATATTTTCACGCCTTTGGCCGACGCCAACATCAACGTAGATATGATTATTCAAAACGTTGGCCGCGATAAAGGCGAGACCGACGTGACCTTCACTTGCCCGCAAGCTGACCTTGCGCGTTGCACGGACATATTGGAAAACCGCCGCGATGCCATTGGCTATAACCGCCTGATTCCGGACACCAAGGTCGCGAAAATTTCGGTGGTCGGCGTTGGTATGAAAAGCCATGCCGGTGTTGCCTCGACGATGTTCAGCAGTCTTGCGGACCGCAAAATCAACATTCAGGCAATTTCAACGTCCGAAATCAAAGTCAGCGTGTTGATTGACGAGGATGAAACCGAACTGGCTGTGCGGGTGTTGCATACGGCTTATGGGTTGGATGCGGAGTGAGGAACTTCTTCCGCCTCTGCGTGAGCAAAATATGGTTCTAATATATGACTAAACTCCAACATCTCATGCAACGCGGCACGGACTTTTTGGGCTGCGAGGTCGCGATTATGTGCGGGGCTATGTCTTGGGTGTCTGAACGCAACCTTGTGTCGGCCATTTCCAATGCGGGTGGCTTTGGCGTCATTGCCTGTGGCGCGATGACACCTGCGTTGTTGGACACAGAAATTGCCGCGACTAAAGCGCTTACGTCCAAGCCTTTTGGCGTGAATCTGATCACCATGCATCCGCAGATTATGGACTTGATTGCGATATGCGCGCGCCACCAGGTAAGCCATGTTGTGCTGGCTGGTGGTCTCCCGCCCAAGGGCAGTATTGAGGCCATTAAGGATTTTGGCGCGAAGGTCATTTGCTTTGCCCCTGCGCTCACGCTTGCGAAGAAATTCGCGCGCTCCGGCGTAGATGCACTGGTCATTGAGGGCAGTGAGGCAGGCGGCCATATTGGGCCAGTCGCAACGTCCGTATTGGCGCAGGAAATCTTACCAGAGCTTGGCGAACAATTGCCGATTTTCGTCGCAGGCGGCATTGCACGCGGCGGCGCGATTGCAAGCTATCTGGAGATGGGCGCAGCAGGTGTGCAATTGGGCACGCGCTTTGTCTGCGCACATGAGAGCATCGCGCACCCCAATTTCAAAGCAGCGTTCCTGCGCGCCAATGCGCGCGATGCGGTCGCCAGCGTGCAGATTGATCCCCGCTTACCTGTCATCCCCGTGCGGGCTTTGAAGAATAAGGGCACCGAAGAATTCACCAAGAAACAGGTGGAAATTGCAGCGATGCTTGATCGCGGCGAAATTGACATGGAAACGGCGCAGCTTGAGATCGAAAAATATTGGGCAGGGGCGCTGCGCCGCGCGGTGATTGATGGCGATGTCGAATATGGTTCGGTCATGGCTGGGCAGTCGGTGGGTATGGTCCATGTCGAGCGGCCTGTGGTCGATATCATCGCGAAGCTGGTGGATGAAGCCAACACCGCTTTGGCCAGGTAACGAATAATGCTCCCCATCGACTAAAGATGGGAAGATAAACCGTCTTGCCAACACAACACAGCGTGCGCATATCCGGTGTATGAACAATGACAATCTGCCGGAACTTACCCCGCTTGACCCCGCATTTATAACGACGAGCCGGATAGCCACTGCGCTTGGCTTGCTGCCATTTGTGATTGGGGCAGGGGTGCTGGAGTTTGCACAATTGCTACCGCCCGGCAGTTTTCTTGTGCCCATTCTTTTGGTCTATGCGTTTGTCGTCTTTACTGTGCCCGCCCGCAAATATCGGCATTGGGGCTATGATATGGGAACCGACCGGTTGCGTGTCGTGCGTGGATATATGTTCTACAGAGATACGATTGTTCCTTTTGCACGGATCCAGCATATTGATGTGGACCAAGGCCCAATCGACCGGCGTTATGGCCTTGCAACGCTGACGGTGCACACCGCTGGTAATCACAATAGCACAGTGGCGCTACCGGGGTTGGCGCATCCCGACGCTTTGGCGATGCGGGAGACCATTCGCGCGGCGATTCGGCAAGAAATGTTGTGAACGAAATCAGCGATGCCCCGACTGAGGTGACAGCACAGGACGGCGAACGGTTGCATATAAGCGGCCTGTTTGTCGGTTTTGTTTCGGGCCTACCGCAATTGCTATTCCCTGTGCTTGCTGCGGTTTTTGGCGCACGCAAATCAGATAATCCTGCGCTCATCCCAATCATGATCGCGGCTGTGCTGGCGATCAGTCTATTCTTCCGCTGGCTGGCTTGGCGGCGTTTTCGCTATCATGTGGGTGACGATGACATTCGCGTGGAAAAGGGCGTGTTGAGTCGCACAGCGCGTTCGATACCTTATGACCGCATTCAGGATGTGAGCATTGAGCAAAAGTTGCTGGCGCGCATGATGGGGCTGAGCGAGGTCAAGTTTGAAACCGGCGGTGGCGATGGTGATGACGCAACCTTGCGCTTCGTCACTTTGGAGGAAGCGAACCGGTTGCGCGCGTTAATCCGTGCGCGCAAGGCGGGCGAAGTGGTCGCGCAAGATGTGCCACATATGGCGGAACCCGAGGATGCAGAAACGATCTTCGCGATGGACGATCAACGTGTGTTTATCCTTGGCATCTATTCCTTTTCACTTGTCATTTTTGCAGTTCTTGGCGGCCTTGCCCAACAGTTTGATTTTCTGCTGCCGTTCGAGTTTTGGGACTTTAAACGCTGGGCGGGCCTCGCCGAAGAAAGCGGTGTGAGCGTCAATACGCTCAATGGTGTCGGCATAACGGGGCATCTCATTCTGGCTTTTGGCGCGTTGATCAGCCTGATTTTTATTGGCTTTGCCACAGGCATTGTCCGCACATTTTTGCGCGAACATGGGTTCCGCTTAACCCAGACGACAAAAGGTTTCCGGCGGCAGCGCGGTTTGTTTACACTCACCGATGTTGTGATGCCCACGCATCGGGTGCAGGCGGCGGTTGTGCAGACGGGGCCGATCCGCAAACGGCGCGGTTGGCACAGCCTGAAATTCGTCAGCCTGGCGCAGGATAGCAAAGAAGAAAGCAATTATGTCGCTGCGCCATTGGCCACATTGGACGAGCTGTGGCGCATATCGCAGGCCGCAGGAATTGCCGCACCTGATGGCGACGAACGGCTGCGTAAAGGTGCAGCATTGCACTGGGTAATTCAGTGGTTCCTGTTTGTGCCGCCGTTGCTGATAGCGGTGGGGGCGTTGGTGATTTTCGCCCATGCGCCCCTTGCGCCGACATTGTTGCCAATGCTGTTGTTGATCATTGTCGCACTCTTACTCTGGCTTGACTGGCGCAGATATCGCTTCGGGCTGGATGATCAGCAACTATACCTTCGGCGCGGTTGGTGGCGTCAGCGATTGACGCTTGCGCCGCAGGTGAAGGTACAAAGCATAGAGATTGCGCAAGGGCCATTGGCGCGGCGTTATGGCCTCGCATCGCTCAAATTCGGGGTTGCAGGCGGCACGCTGGAAATGGTGGCCCTGCCGCTGTCAACGGCGCAGGCCATTCGCGCGGCAGTGATGGAAAAGGTCGCCGCTGTCGATTATTCAGCGATTAATCAACCGCATTAGCAACTTGCGTTTCTATCACGCTGCCATCGTCCTTACGCAGCGTCATCGTCACTTTCTTCGTCGCCCAATCAATATCGATCTGCCCAAAGTTCGGGATGCCCCAGAACCCGCCTGTCCGGCGCGGATCGGGTTCCCGTTCGCTTCCATCGCCCTTGCCAAAGGCGAAGTTGAGCGAGCTGGATGTAAAATCCCATAAGGGTTTAGACAGGCCGGGGGCATTGGTCTTGTAGAAACCGCCGCTATGCCGGTCACCGGTCAGGAAAATGGCGTTGTTCACGCCCTTTTGACCGAGCAACGCATATAGACGATCGCGTTCCTTGGGAAAATTGGTCCAGCCTTCGAAATTATGCGCGTCGGTGATGACTTGTGTTGATGAAATGATGAAGCGAACATCGGCTTGTTTTTCCAGTTCCTGCGCCAGCCAATCCCACTGCGCTTGGCCCAATATCGTCGCTTTGGGATCCATGTTGGGAATATACCAACCCAGCGCTGGGCCCGGGTCACGATAGGGCATGGTTGCAAGGTCAGAACGGAAAAAGCGGCCATCAAGTATGATGAACTGCACGCGCTTGCCCTTTGGCCCGACGATGCGGCTTTCATACACGCCGGGACGCGACTTTACCTCGTCCGAGGAACCCCAATAAGTTTCATAGGCTTTCTCCGCCCATTCTTTGAAAGCAAAAGCGCCGCCAGCGTCATTGGCGCCATAATCATGATCGTCCCATGCCGTCATCATAGGCACGCTGCGGCGGAAGCGATCAAATTCCGCGCGGCTGTTCAGCTTTTTATAGCTTGCCGCCAGCGTCGGGATATCGGCCCCATTGGTGGGCCTTGTGTCGCCATAGACATTGTCACCAATCAATAGGAAAGCCTGGGGATTTTGCGCAGCTATGACGTCCCAAATTTTCATGTCGCGATTTTCGTTTAGGCAACTGCCAAAGGCAAAGCGCGTGATCACTGTATCGTCGGCCAGAACGGGGTTGGGCGAAGCCTTGGGCAATTGGGTGCCTAAGGTTGCGTAATAAGGCCGAAGGGCCTCCTGCGCGCTCTGTGGAGCAATAGGGGCTATATTCGACGTTGATGTGACGCTGATGGCGCAACCGGAGAGCGAGAGCGCGATAAATGGGAGGGCATATTTCATAATCTGACCTTGCCTTTGATGCTTAGCTGTATTGTCCCTTCCTCGTCCTTGAAGAGATTCGCGTCAATCCCGTAAACATGCGCCAGATTGGCCGGCGTGATGACGTCTTCGACGCTGCCTTGCGCAAATAGCGAACCTTCATGCAGCAACAGTATATGGTCGGCAAAGCGCACCGCATATTGCAAGTCGTGCAGCACCGCGACGACACCTTTTCCTGCTTCCGTCTGCCGCTGGAGCAAAGCCAGAATGTCGAGTTGAAAGCCCGGATCGAGGTTCGCGAGCGGTTCGTCCGCCAATATCCAGTCGAGTTCTCCCGCCAGCACGCGCGCCAGCAGAACGCGGGCGCGTTCGCCGCCCGAAAGCCGCGTGACTGGACGATTTGCGAAGCCCTCGGTGGCGGTCGCCGACATTGCGGCCTTTATGGCCTCGCGGTCATCTGCTGATGGCCCAGCGCCACGCATATGGGGAATGCGGCCCAGCGCAACCAAAGCCTCGGACGGGATTGCCCAATGCGTTTCGGCGCCTTGGGGCAACAGGCCGATGTGACGGGCGCGGGTGGTTGGGGCCATGCGGATGATGTCGGCGCCATTCAGGCTGGCGTTCCCTATCTGCGGTTCCAAAAGCCCCGCAAGGCAGGCGAGCAAGGTCGATTTACCCGCGCCATTGGGGCCCAAAATGACAGTGAATTTTCCAGCTTCAAATGTTACGTCAATCGCGTCCAATATGCACGTTTGACCATAAGAAAAGCCAAGATTTCGGACGGTCAGGGTCATACGTTACCCCTTCGGTAGCGCAGCAACAGCAAAAGGAAAAAGGGCGCGCCCAGCACAGCCATGGCAATGCCCAGCCGCACTTCGCTGGGGCCGGGGAGCAACCGGAGAAGGCTATCGGCGACCAGCGTCAGTATCGCGCCACCCAGGGCCGAGGGCAGCAATATTTGCGATGGCTGCTCCCCATATATGGCGCGGATGAGGTGCGGAATAATCAGACCTACAAAGCCCACCACACCCGACACCGCGACCGAGGCGCCGACGGCAAGTCCAACGCCCAGAACAATAATCCATTGCAGCCTGACTAGGTTGATACCAAGGCTTCGTGCGCCATTTTCGCCCAAGGTCAGCGCATCCAGCGCGCGGCCGGTGGAGAACAATAAAGCGACGCCCAGCGCCATAAAGGGCAAAGCTGTTGCAACATCGGCCATCAAGCGGTCGGTGAGCGCGCCCATCAGCCAGTTAATAATCTCACTCGCAGCAAAGGGGTTCGGCGCGATGCTGATGACAAAGGCGGTGAGCGCGCCCGCCAAAGTCGACAGCACCATGCCGCCCAAGATAAAACCAATAGGGCCGCCGTTCCGAGAAATTACAAGCAATAACAATATGCTAGAACCTGCACCTAACATCGCGCAGGCGAATAAGCCGAAGGGCAGCAGGTTGAGCCCAAGGTAAATCGCCCCGACGCCGCCCAAAGCCGCGCTGGCCGACACGCCTAGTACCGTCGGGTCCGCCAGCGGGTTTCGCAGATAGCCCTGTAGCACCGCGCCTGAAAGCCCGAGCACGGCGCCGATGCAAAGGCCAAGGAGCGCGCGGGGCAGGCGCAGTTCGAGGAAAATCCAGCCATCGGCATTGTCTGCCGCCCAAGAGGTCGGCCAAATCCAGACCTTCCCCGCCATCAACGACAGTAGGAATGCCGCGAGCGTAAGGAGCAACAGGAACGATGTTAAGCTGCGTGTATTCATGGCTTATCCTTAGCGAAGGACGCGCGGGTTTTCTTTATTATAGCCGATACTTTTATGATCGTCGGGCCGCCGCAGAATAACAGCCTGTCGGGGAAATCGACAATTCGCGTGCGGTCGCCCAAATGGGCTAGCAATTTCTGGCGCGCGCTCGTCTCACGGGCATCCGAACCGCGCGGTTGCGTGGGCATGAAAATGACCTGAGGCGGGTTTCGCATCAGCGTTTCTAATGGCAATATCCCCCAGGAGGATAGGCCATATTGTGCGCTCGCGTTGCGAAAGCCGTGGCGTGCCAGTAATTCGTCCTGCAACGTGCCTTTACCCGCCACAAATCCACCATTTTGCCAGATAATCGCCGACACAGATGGACCGGAAGATGGGGTGTTGGGTAGAGAATCCTGAATGTCGGAAATCAAGGCTTCTCCGGCATCACGCCTGTCGAGTAGGGCCGCTATCGTCCGGATCTGTTGCATGTCGTCTGCGACCGTTGGCGCGACCCCCAAGGCCACCGATTTAATGCCCGCCCGCGCAAGCAGCGCATTGGTGCCCCCGCTGGCCAGATTTCCGGTGAGCACGATTTTGGGCCGCGCCAATAATAATTCCTCTGCGCTGATGCCAATGGCGGGCAATTGCCGCGCCCATGCCAAAGGTGCGGACGCGCTATCGGGATCATGCGAATAGACGCTGACCGCCGTGACTTGGCCGGGCAACGCAATTTCGGCGAGCACAGAGTCAATGCACGGATTGTTGGACACGACGCCATGGGGCGCAATGGCGGGCTGACTGGCACATCCCGCCAAGGCAAATGCCGAAAGGAGGCAGAAGCCAAAGCGCATCAGAATTTGGCCCTGATGCCCATCGTCGCATGGCGGCCAAAGCTGTTATAGCCTGCGACCACCGTATAATCGGCGTCCAGCAGATTATCGATGCGGCTATACACCTCCAGCGTGTCGGTCAGTGGCATCGACGCCCGCAGCCCGAATAATGCATAGCTTTTAAGACGCACGTTGTTCGCGGCATCGTCGAAGCTGTCGCCGATTAGAAGCAAACTACTTCCGACGGAAAGGCCGAACGGGGTCTGCCAATCGGCGGTCAGGCTGGCACTGTGTTGCGGGCGCAATGTTTGCCGCTTGCCAAAATTGGCGCCTGCCGTGCGGTTGATGGCGTCCACTAATGTGTAGCTTGCTTCTATATACACAGTGTCGAGGGGGGTGAGGCTAACACCCGCCTCAAACCCTTTAGCGGTCACCTTGTCGATATTTTCCGATTGGCCCGTGACCGATGAAAAGGCAATCAGGTCATCGCTGCGGCGGTTGAAATAGGTCGCGAAGATTTGCGCCTTATTGCCCAGAAATTGATGTTCAACGCCCAAGTCGAAATTGCGCGCGGTTTCGGGCTTAAGGTCCGGATTGCCATAAGGTGGTTGCCCCTCGGTCAAGGTTGGTGCGCGAAACCCTTCGCCATAAGTCGCGCGGAACATTGTCCGCCCGTCATTGGGGGTGAAGGCCGCGTTGCCACCAAAGCTCGTTTGCCCGCCATAATCATCATAGGCATCATGCCGCATGCCCGCCGTGAGCGTCAGGCCGGAGGCGGGACGCACAATGACTTGCCCAAATCCGCTGCCCAATGTGTTGCGGGCGATATCAGGTGCAGCCCCCTCAAAAGCGGTGCTGGCAAAGCTGCGTTCATATTCCGCGCCCGCCACGAAAGTCAGCGCATCGTTCAGGTCAAACGCTGCATGATATTCGGCGCGGTCAATTGCGCCGCGCACATTGAAATTGTTGAAACTGAAAACAATGGGATCCGTGCCCACCCGCTTTATATCGGTGCGGGTATAAGCGATCCGGTTTTGCAGGCGCCCATCCAGCAGGTCGAACTGCGCGCCGACATAGCCGATAAATTGCCGGTTGTGCGACACGGGCAAGCCATTGGCCCCAACGCCAAAGGCGGTGTCATATGCAACTGTCGCGCGATTGTAATAACTGCGGAAATCGAGATTGAAGCTGTCGCTGAGATTGACCTTCAAACGCGCATTGCCCGTCAGATTGTCATAGCCATCGCGTTCGGTCCCACCCGCCAGCGCGGAGATGCCGTCGCTATTCACAAAGGAACCGCCGACGCTGCCTTCCAATACGCCACTGCTGCCCGCAATATTGGCGTTCAGCCTTTTGGTATCATAGGCCCCATATTCCGCCCCGAAGCGGCCTTCAAAACCGGTCACGGGCGCGATGGATTGGACATTCACGACGCCGCCAATCGCTTGGCTGCCCCAGATGATTGCGTTCGGCCCGCGCAAAACCTCCACGCGGCCAATATTGCCCGTCATCAACGCGCCAAAGTCGAACGCGCCATTGGGGCTGGAAAGGTCATTGATCCGCACGCCGTCTATCAACACTAAGGTTTGCGCGCTGCTCCCGCCGCGAATGAAGGCGCTGCTCTGCCCACCAAGGCCGCCGCGCGTGGCGATGCTGACACCCGCTAAGGTTTGCAGGGCATCGGAGATGGTTGGGCTTTGCAATTGTTCCAACCGGTCGCGGTCGACAATGTCGATGGCTTGTCCGGTTTCGGATCGCGGCTGGGCAAAGCCGCTGGCGGTGACGACAATGTCATCCTCTGCCGTTTGCGCAAAGGCCGTGAAGGGCAGCATCGCAAGCACGGCTGCCGTCGTTTTTATCAGGGTCATGGATCATTCTCCTTCGCATGACGTTCAACAGTATGTCGTCACGCGGAGGCAAACCCCGATTGCGCCAGTGTCCCGCAAGCACAAAGGACAAACCGCAATCAGGCAGGTCTCCTGGCTTCCGGGTCAATGCGCTTGCTCCGCCTTCCCAGTTTCACGGTCACCCGTTTTTCCAGTGGCATATGGAGCAAAAGCTCGCCGGTTACAGTTGCGGGAACAGCGCCGGATTTCCGCCGGCTTCCCTATTATCCACGCTCTCGCGCAGACCTGGTGCGTGCTACGAGGTTAGGCGGGTTTTAGGTATAGGGCAAGGGGCGGGGCGCGGCGCGCTTAATGCCGCGTTTTGCCGGGGCGTTGCATGCCCCAAAATTGGGGGCCTTCGGGGACTTGCCAGCTATGTTTGATGGCAAAGCCAAAGCTTTGGTACAAAGGGATATTATGTTCGTCGGCGGTTTCCAGATAGGCGGGTAGGCCATCTTGATCGACGCGGTCTAAACCTGCGCGGATTGCCGCACCGCCAAATCCCTTGCCCTGAAAAGCGGGATCGCAACCGGCAAAATGCAAATACCAGACAGGTTCCTGCGGCAAATGCTTTTCGATCAAATGCGATATTTCAAGACCGCGTAAAATCGAGAAGCGCAATTGCTGCACAAAGGGAATGAAGAGCCGCGCGGTGTCGAATAGGGTATCGCGCGCTTGGCCGGGGCCGCGCCATAAGGTAACCGCTTCTATGCCGTCCGTGCCGAACACGGCGCCTTTGCGATGTTCATCGCGCAGGAACAAATGGAATGCCCCCGTCAGCCGCCGTGCGCGTAACGCTGGGTCAGGGATGACATAGCTCCAACCCGATTCATTCTGGAACGCGCGCGCCAGCGTTTCGGCAATCTCCAGATTGTCTGTGGGCTTGAGCAGCTTTGCGTGCGGCAAGATTATCCCTTTGCCTGTGTCATGATGGGTAGATTGCGAACGCGCTTGCCCGTCGCCGCGAACAAGGCGTTGGCCAAGGCAGGCGCGGCTGGCGGAACGCCGGGTTCACCAATGCCGCCCATCGGCGCGCCGCTGTTCAGGAAATGGATATCCTGCACCAACGGGGTTTGCGCCATATTCAGCAACAGATAATCGCTGAGGTTGCTTTGCTGCACTGCGCCTTTTTCAAGCGTGATAGCCTCACCAATGGCTGAGGACAGGCCCATGATCGTGCCGCCCTCAATTTGCGCCATCGCGGCGTCGGGGTTCACGATGCTGCCTGCGTCGACAACCGTCGTGACCTTGTGCACCTTTGGCATGCCATCTGCGCCAACCGATGCCTCCACGACCATTGCGACGATGGTTTTGAAGCTTTCGACCAAGGCGACACCGCGCCCGCGTCCAGCCGGAAGTGGGGTGTTCCATCCGCTGCGCGCCGCGACTTCATCCAAGACGCGCAAATGCCGTGAATCCGCTTTTAAATGATTGCGACGGAAAATGACGGGGTCTTCGCCCGCGGCATGCGCCAGTTCATCCATGAAGCTTTCATTGTAAAAGCCTTGCTGCGTCGAGTTGACGGAGCGCCATGCACCCGTTTGCTGGTTTGACACATGGGCAAAATGCCGCCGTGACACGGCAGGCAGGGTGTAAGGAAATACCGTCTCGCTCTCCGCGCTTTCGGGTTGCGCATAATCATTGCGGTAAGCGGCAATGCGTTTTTTGTCGGTGAGCGCGGCAGTCAGTACAGCCGAGCTTTGCGGGCGATAAGCGCCTTGCGCGACTTCTTCTTCCCGGCTCCAAATCAGCTTCACCGGATAAGGCAATTGCATGGCCAGTTTGGTCACTTGGCCCACAATTTCCATATACATGGGCAAGCGTCGGCCAAAGCTGCCGCCGATGATCATGGGGTGGAATGTGACATTGTCGGCATCAAGGCCCGACACATCGACCGCCAACATCTTGGTCGCCAACGGATCCTGCATCCCGCCCCAAATGTCGAGCTTGCCGTCCTTGAAATGGGCGGTCAGCGCAAAGGGTTCCATCATCGCATGGTGCAAGAACGGCACTTGATATTTCGCCTCTATCGGCTTGGCGCCAAGGCCTGCTTGCACATCGCCTTCGCCCGCTTCGCCATCTGCTTCCCCCTTGGCAAATAGCGCGTCATGCGCCGCTAATATCGATGCGGTTGAAACATCGGCATGGCCGCCATCGGTGAAGTTGGGGGCCAAAGCGCGCAGGCCGGAGATAGCGGGCCAATAGCCCTTGGCCACCACCGCGACAGCATCATCCAGCTTAATCACCTTCTCAACGCCCTTGATGGCCAAGGCAGGTGCGGTGTCGACGGACGTTAGTTTTCCGCCGCGCACGGGGGCAGCCTGAATTGTTGCCACGCGCATGTTGGGGATCGCGAAATCGATGCCATATTGCGCGCTGCCATCGACCTTGGCCGGAATATCGAGCCGCTGAATCGATTGGCGCATCAAGCGATATTGCGAGGGGTCTTTTAATTTGGGTTCATTGTCGAGCGACAAGGTCGCCGCTTCTGCCGCCAGCTCGCCATAACGCAAAGACCGGCTCGATTTTGCGTGAATGACGCGGCTGTCCTGCGTCGTCAGTTCGCCGACGGGGACATTTAGCCGCTTAGCTGCGGTTTCAATCAGTGCCAGCCGTGTCGCCGCGCCCACCTTTTGAAAGGTCACTTGGCCGGTGAACCGCAAGGCGGTTGAACCGCCGGTCATCTGAAGGTTCATTTGCCGCGCGATGAACGATAAAAAAGATTCGGGAATGCCGTTGATGATCGCTGGCTTGCCCGTCATGTCCGCAAGAAACGCGCGGCCCAAGCCGACATTGGCAAAGGCGGGTTCCGCAGGCGCCGAGACGATGCGCACCTGATCCCACATCGCGTCCAATTCTTCAGCCAGCATTTGCGCAAGGCCTGTATTTGACCCCTGACCAATGTCGGTGTGCGGCGAATATATGGTGATGATGTCATCTTCGCCGATTTTCAGCCAAGTCGCAAAGCTATGCTCGCCTTCACCCGTAATGCGTGCCTTGGCGTCTTTGGCGGCGTTGCTGTCTGCAATCGAGATGCCGAACAAGCCAGCGCCGACGATGGCGACACCGCCGATTAAAAAGGCACGGCGTTTGACGCCCTTGCGCTTGTGGGGGGCTTCGGGTGCAATATCGGCTGTGGGGGTATCGGTCATCAGACGGCTCCTTCCACAGCTTGGGCGGCCTGCCCGGTGGCGGCGCGAATGGCTTTGCGAATACGCGGATAGGTGCCGCAGCGGCAAAGGTTCGTCATCGCTTCGTCAATTTGGGCATCGCTGGGGCGACCGGTTTTTTCGATGAGCGCGACGGCCGCCATGATTTGTCCGGACTGGCAATAACCACATTGCGGCACTTGCGCCGCTATCCACGCCTGTTGCACCGCATGCAGCGTGCCATCGGCGGATTTCAGGCCTTCAATCGTGGTAATCGATTTGCCAGCCACTTCGCTGACCGGCAGGCTGCACGAACGGGTGGGCTCGCCATCGACATGGACAGTGCACGCCCCGCACGCGGCAACGCCGCAACCGAATTTCGTACCCGTCAGGCCAAGTTCTTCACGGATGACCCACAATAAGGGCGTATCCGGTTCAGCGGACAGGGCCACTGCTTTGCCGTTGATTGACGTCTGAATTGCCATACAAAGAAGCTCCCACCCGATATTGCGTTTCATATAGCAACGCTTCGGTCACTTTGCTAGCGGGTAGCCATGAAAACAGGCAGTGCCAATCATGATCGCATCCTTGCCGCCGCGCGAGATTGGGCGGGCGCGCCGATGGCGATTGCGACTGTGGTCGAAACATGGAAATCCGCGCCATGTCCGACCGGCACACATATGTTGGTTCATGCCGATGGGCGGTTTGTAGGTTCGGTGTCGGGCGGCTGTGTTGAGGCCGATGTTCTGGAACGCGCGCAGATGGTGCTGGCGGGCGCGCCAGCGATGCTCAGGCGGTATGGCGTGGCCGATGATGCGGCGTGGGACGTTGGCTTGCCCTGTGGCGGCGATATTGTCGTGTTGGTGCAGCCGGTGTCGGCGGACGGCTTTCCCGAAAGCCTATTTGCCGACATCGTCAATGCGCGGTGCAATGGGGCCATGTTATTGGTCGTGACGGACCTTGCCACGGGACGCAGTGTAGTTTCGGACGACACGCAGGCGGACGGTTTTGTAAATGTCTATTATCCGCCCCGCCGCTTGTTGATTGTTGGCGCGGTGGAGATTGCGGCAGCATTATCGGCAATTGCGGTGTCACAAGGCATAAATGTCACCTTATGCGACCCGCGTGGGCGGTTTTTGACTGAAGATCGTTTCCCCAATGTCCGCTTGGATGATCGTTGGCCCGATGATGCGGTGCAGGCCTTTGCGCCCGATAGCCGCAGCGCCATCGTGACCTTAAGCCATGATCCCAAAATTGATGATCCGGCCTTGATCGCTGCATTGGCGAGCCCCGCGGCCTATGTGGCGGCCTTGGGTTCGGTCCGGTCGCATCAGGAGCGGCTTTTGCGGCTCTCTGCGGCGGGCGTCAGCGCGGAACACTGCGCGCGGATAGAGGGGCCTGCGGGCGTTGCGATTAATGCGATCAGCGCGCCGGAAATCGCGCTATCGATTGCGGGCGGCATGATCCGCGCGTTTAATCTGGGCCTGCGGTGATGGAGGCCGAACAGGTCGCAATTGTAATCCTGGCCGCCGGACATGCGCGGCGTTTTGGTTCAGATAAGTTGATGGCGGATTTGGATGGTGCGCCGCTGGGTGTGCGTGCGGCGCGCGCCTTGCTTGGCATTCCGGCCGCAGCGCATTTTGCCGTGTGTCAGCCCAAAGCCGCCATTGCGCGGCATTATGCGGACTTGGGCTATACACGCGTTGAAAATCCAAATGCCGATCTTGGTCTATCCGCTTCGTTACATCTCGCGGTTGCGGCTGCGGCAATGACCAAGGCGCAAGCATTGCTGATTGCGCTGGCCGATATGCCGTTCATTAGCGCAGCGCATATCGGTGCGCTGATTGCGGCGTGCGATGGCGCTATCATCGCGTCATCGGATGGCGCCCAAGCCATGCCGCCCGCCATTTTTCCGCGCGCCAATTGGCCTTTGCTTTTGCAAGCACAGGGCGATGCGGGCGCAAGGCACATCTTGTCGCAAGCCCGCTATTTGGCCGCGCCCATCGGCAGTTTGCGCGACATAGACACGCCATATGATTTGGCCGCTTCAAAATCGCCGTCGCTTGGCTTAGACCAGAGTTTATGAACCAGACCTCCGCTCGCCCCGCGATTGAAGCCGCCTTGCGCAACCCCAAACTGATGACGGCCGCTGTGGCTTTGTCGGAAAACCGGTTGGAAGATGCAGAGCCATTATTGCGCGGGCATTTGCGCGATGCGCCAACCGATGTGGCGGCAATCCGCATGATGGCCGAACTGGCCGCGCGCGTTGGCCGGTTGAAAGATAGCGAGGCGTTGCTGCGCCGCGCCTTGGAACTGACGCCGGACTTTGGCGCAGCGCGCGCCAATCTGGCAACAGTGCTCTATAAACAAAACCGCTTTCCTGAGGCGCTGGAGCATCTCAACGCCGTTCTGGCGGAGGGCGGCGACAACCCAGTGCAGCAAAATCTGAAAGCCGCAACGCTTGGCCGGATTGGCGGCTATGCTGAGGCGATTGTGCTCTATCAGGAGCTGACCGCGCGTTTCCCCGACCATGCCAAATTATGGATGAGCTATGGCCATATGCTCAAAACCGTTGGCAATCAGGAGGAAAGCATTGCCGCTTATCGCCACGCTCTGGCGGTGGAACCGACCTTAGGTGAGGTTTGGTGGAGCCTCGCCAATTTAAAGACATTAAGCTTCTCCGCCGATGACGTCGCGGCAATGGAGGCGGCTTTGACGGCGGACGGCCTTGGCACGGAGGATAAATATCATCTCCATTTCGCATTGGGTAAGGCGATGGAGGAGCGCGCCGAGTATGACGCGGCCTTCGCACATTATGCTAAAGCGAATGCGTTGCGCAGTGCCGAGCTTCATTATGATCCGCAGTCGGTGTGTAAGCAGGTCGATAGGATCATTACGCAATGCACGGCGGCATTTTGGGATGCCCGCGCCGGGCAGGGGCATGATGCGCCTGACCCGATTTTCATCATTGGCATGCCGCGCGCGGGTTCGACATTGATTGAGCAAATCCTTGCCAGCCATTCTATGGTGGAGGGCACTATGGAATTGCCCGATATTCCGGCGATGGCATTACGCGAAGGACGAGAGGGGCGCGAAGGGCGCGACACCGACTGGATTGAGGCGCTATCTGGTTTCAGCGCGCAGGACGCTGAACGGCTGGGCGCGGAGTTTATCGAACGCACACGCATTCAGCGTAAAACGACCAAGCCGTACTTTATCGATAAGCTGCCCAACAACTGGAATTATGTCGCCTTCATCCGCTTCATCTTGCCCAATGCTAAGATTATCGACGCGCGGCGGCATCCGCTCGATTGCTGTTTTTCCAATTACCGGCAACATTTCGCCAAGGGGCAGGCGTTCAGCTATGACCTAGAACATATGGGGCAATATTATGCCGATTATGTGCGGTTGATGGCGCATTTTGACGCGGTTCAGCCGGGATATGTCTACCGCGTCATTCATGAAGAATTATTGGAAAATCCAGAACGCGAAATTCGCGGCCTGTTGGATTTTCTGGGTCTTCCATTTGAAGATAATTGTTTAAATTTCCATCAAAACACACGCGCCGTGCGGACCGCGTCGAGCGAGCAAGTGCGGCGGCCCATCAACCGCGATGGCGTCGATCAGTGGAAGCCCTATGCGGCGCATCTGGAGCCGTTGAAGGATGCATTAGGCGCGTTGTGGGAGATTTATCCTGCAATATCATAGTTGCTGCATTGCAACAGAGTGAACTAAAGTAACAAATAAATGGGCTGCAATGCGAAAAAAACATTGCGTGCCTGCGCGTTTAGGAGCCTATTTGTATCAAATTAACCATGAGGGGATAATTGTGCGTAAACTACATCATCGGACTAAAGTCCGGACGGCCATGGCCGCATTGCTGACATCAACTGCGTTTGGCGTTGCTGTTCCTGCCATGGCGCAGGAAGCGGCTGACTCGGATAGCAACGTCATCGTCGTTACCGCGCAAAAGCGCGAACAGAATTTGCAGGACGTGCCAATCGCGATCAATGCCATTGGTAATGAAAAGCTTGACCAATTGCAGGTCAGCGAATTGCAGGATGTTGTGAAGTTTCTGCCATCGGTAACGATCCAACAAGGCGGACCCGGTTTCGCGCAGGTCTATTTCCGTGGCGTGGCCTCGGGCGAAAACGCAAACCACTCGGCGTCACTGCCAACGGTGGGCACTTATCTCGACGAAATGCCGATCACGACCATTCAAGGTGCGTTAGATTTGCATGCTTATGACCTTGCGCGTGTTGAGGCGCTCGCTGGACCACAAGGCACCCTTTATGGCGCAAGTTCGATGGCTGGCACGTTGAAGCTGGTCACAAACGCACCCGATCCTTCTGGTTTCTACGGCAGCGCTGGCGTTGAGTTGAACACCGTCGCGCATGGCGATTTAGGATCGATTTACGAAGGCTTTCTCAACGTGCCGATCGCAGAAGGTGCGGCAGCGCGTCTGGTTGGCTGGTATCGCGACGATGGCGGTTACATCGACAATATCGCGGGTAGCCGGACATATGCCTCATCCGGCATCCGCCAAAGCAACACCGCATTGGTTGAGAAAAATTATAATGACGCCGAAACCTATGGCGCGCGTTTGGCGCTGGGTATCGATCTTGACGACAATTGGACCATCAAGCCAACATTGATGGGGCAGGTCCAGAATACGCAAGGAAGCTTCTCGCAAGAACGTTCAGGGCAAACCAAGAAGGAGCTACAGACCGTTCAATACAACCCCGAAGGCAGCCGTGATAAATGGATTCAGGCGGCGCTGACGGTGGAAGGCAAGATCGGTAATTGGGATGTGACCGCGACGGGCGGCCATTTGCGTCGTAAGACCGAAACGCAGTCGGATTATTCGGATTATGCGTATTTTTATGACGCTTTGTCCGGTTACGGCGCCTATTTCTATGACAATGCCGGCGCTCTTGTGAACCCGAACCAATATATTCAAGGCATTGACCGTTATAAGAAAAGCTTCGGCGAATTGCGGGTCGCAAGCCCTGCCGACGCACCTTTGCGCTTCATCGGTGGTCTGTTTGCACAGCGCCAGTCGCACAATATCAAACAAAATTACATCATCGACAATATCGCCGATTCCATCACCGTGACGGGAACCGGCAGCAATATCTGGTTGACGCAGCAACTGCGCGTTGACCGTGATTATGCGGCCTTTGGTGAATTGACCTATGATTTGACCGAGAAGCTCTCACTAACCGGAGGCTTGCGTTATTATAAGTTTGATAACTCGTTACAGGGCTTCTTTGGCTATGCGGCCGGCTATAATGGCGACAAATATGATGAAGATACTGGGGCATTCATTAAAGATGGAACAGGTGAAGCGGCATGCAATGGACGGCCAGCGATTGTCGAAGGCAGCCCTTGCACCAATGTCGACAAGTCGACATCTGACACGGGCTTCATCCACAAAATAAACGCGACTTACAAGGTCACCGACGACGTTCTTGTCTACGCCACATGGTCGCGCGGTTTCCGTCCGGGCGGTATCAACCGTCGCGGTACCTTGCCACCTTATGGTTCGGACAAGCTCGACAATTATGAATTGGGCTGGAAAACCACATTCGGTGCGTTCCGTTGGAATGGCGCTGTGTTCCAGGAAGATTGGAACAATATCCAGCTTTCCTTCTTGGGTGCGAACGGCCTGACCGAAATCCGCAATGCTGGTGTGGCCCGTATTCGCGGTATCGAAATGGACGCTGGCTTCCGGAGCAATGGTTTCAGCTTGAACGCTGGATTTAGCTATAATGATGCTGAAATCCGTCGCGACTTCTGCGCCATTGCCAACGCAACTTTTGATTGCACAACGACTGATAATGAGTTGCTTGCGCCGTCCGGATCGCGCTTGCCTGTGACCGCAAAGGTGAAGGGCAATGCGATTGCGCGTTATGAATTCCCGGTCGCTGATTGGGATGGCCATGTGCAGTTTGCGGTCAATCACACCGGCAGCCGTCGAAGCGATCTGCGGCCTGCGCAAAATGCTATCAAAGGCAATTTGGATGCCTATACCACCGCCGACTTCTCGGTTGGCGTGAAGAATGAAGCATGGGCGATTGAGGCATTTGCCACAAATCTGTTTGATACACGCGGCGTGGTGAACACCGGCGTCCAGTGTATTGAAACAACATGCGGAACGGGGGTCACGGCGTCAACGCCAACCGGCGGTGCGTTTTACGATGTGGTTATCAAACCACGCGTCATCGGTGTGAAATTCTCGCGCGATTTTTAACGATTGTTCACTTTTCTTCGCAAAGAAAATTTGTAGAAAGAAAAGTGAAACATCGTGCTTAAGCGCATGACATAAAGTTTGTCGCCAAAAGCGACAGGGGGAGGAAGCCGGATCTGAAAAGGTCCGGCTTTTTCATTTCCCGTGTGTGCGTATTTTACGCAAATATCCGTTTGAACAGGCTGCGGTCGGCGAGCACTTCTGCGGCGCAATTATGCCCCGGAGCGCCCGTGACGCCGCCGCCGGGATGGCTGCCTGCGCCACACATATACAGGCCCTTTAATGGTCCGCGATAGGCGCCATGGCCCAAAATGGGACGCGCGGACCATAATTGGTCGAGGCTCATATTGCCGTGCATGATGTCGCCGCTGACCAGTCCAAATTTCCGTTCCAGCCCCTTGGGGCTGAGGATTTGGCGGCCCAAAACCGACGCGCGGAAGCCGGGGGCATAAGCCTCCACTGTATTGATGATATCATCGGCGGCTTTGCCTTCTTCGGCATCCCAATCGCGTGGCGTGCCATCGGCATTATTTGGCAGTTCTGGTGCAAATTGCTGGCAGAACAGGCTGGCGACATGTTGCCCTGCGGGTGCGAGGCTGTCGTCAACGGTCGAGGGGATGAGGATTTCAACGATGGGCTTTTGCGACCAGCCATCGCGCTTCGCATCCAAAAAGGCGCGGTCCATATAATCCAATGTTGGGGCGATGATGATGCCCGATTGATGATGCTCGCCGGCTTCGGGCAGGCAGGTGAATTTGGGTAGTTCAGACAAAGCGACATTCATGCGGAACGTGCCGCTACCCGCCTTGAAACCCTTTACGCGGCGTTTGAATTCGGGTTTCAGGTCGGCATCATCGAACATGCGTTCGTAGAGCAGCTTTGGCCCGACATTGGATATAACGCGGTCCGCGACGATTTCTTCGCCGCTTTCAAGGCGCACGCCCGCGACCTTTTCACCATCCACCAACACGCGCGATACGGGCGCTTCGAGGCTGATGTCTACGCCCAGATCGCGGCATACCTTGGCCATGATCTGCGTGATCGCACCCATGCCGCCGATGCTGTGGCCCCAAGCGCCCTTATTGCCATTCACTTCGCCAAAGACATGGTGCAGCAAGACATAAGCGCTACCGGGGGTGTCGGGGCTGGCATAATTGCCGACGACGGCGTCAAAACCGAACGCAGCCTTCACCGCCTCGCTTTCGAACCAGCTATCCAAGAAGCTGCGCGCCGATTTGGTGAACAGTTCCAGCACATCACGTTGTTGCGACAGGTTAAGCTTCATCAGCCCGCGCCCCTGTACAGCGGCATCGATAAGCGTCTTTAGGCCATCGCCGACATTAGGCGGCGACCGCAATGCAAGATCGCGCAGGACGTCGGCGACGCCTTCCAACATGTCATAATATTGCGGCAGGACCGCCGCATCATGCTTTGAAAAGCGCGCAAATTCGGCCTGCGTGCGTTCCAGCCCGCCACCGAGTTTCAAATAGCCGCCATCTTCTTGTGGTAGGAAATTGGAGATGGGCCGTTCAATGACGCGATAGCCATGATCGACCAGCTTCATATCGGCAATGACCTTGGGCTGAAGCAGGCTGACGGTGTAGCTGGCGACCGAGTTGCGGAAACCGGGGTGGAATTCTTCGGTAACCGCCGCGCCGCCGACGACATCGCGGCGTTCGACGATGCGGACCTTTAGGCCAGCGCGCGCGAGATAAAAGGCACAGACAAGGCCGTTATGGCCAGCACCGATGATGAGGGCGTCATATTTTTGGGTCATTTTTTGCTCCAGCCCGATGCCGGGCGTTGTTCGAGGCAAGCCTCGGGAATGATGTTGCGGATTTGGCGGCAGAAGCTTTTCAAGCATACTTCCTTGTCGGACAGCGGCCCCATAGAAAAGCTACGGCTTGCCATGCCTTGCTGCACGCGGGTGATGAGGACGGTGTCCTCGGCATTGACTTGCCGGTTGATCCGCCAATTGAGGTAACGCGCGGCGCGCATTTCGCGGCGGTCATCATGGAGCACATAGCTGATTTCTCGAATGACGCAGCTATCGGGGCCGGTGGGCAGCCATTGCATGAAATCTACCTGATCGGGGTAAATGTCGAAGGCGACCGAGGGCCATAGCTTGAAATAGAGCCAGCGTTTCTGATTGGCGGCGGGCAGATGCGGCACAGGTGGCAGTAGGTTTTGATAGCCGCGTTCCGACCAATTGGCCGATGGTCGGTCGACAAGGTCGCCCCACATGCGGTCCACATGCGGTTCCGCCTCAACACCATAGCTTTTGCCGAACAGGCGGGTGAGCCCGGGATGCGCAACGGGGATGTGCAAGCCATCGGAATAATTATCGCCGACATTTTTCCAGTTCACCGCGCGCGGCCGCATGGTGACGCGGCCAAGTGCACGCAATTCTTCAAAACGGTAGGGCGCGACTTGCGCTTCATAAGGCGCCATCATGTCGGCCACCGAAGGGCCGCCGCTTTCCAGACGGACAAATATAAACCCGCGCCAGATTTCCATATCGACGGGGACAAGGCCGGCCTTGTCCTTGTCGAGCGTGGGGTAAGAGGCGCTGTCGGGTACACCGGTCAAGCGGCCATCAAGATCATAAGTCCATGCGTGATAGGGGCAGACCAATTTCTTGGCGCAACCGCCCGAACCATCGACTAGGCGGCTGCCCCGGTGGCGGCAGACATTGGTGAAGGCGCGCAATATGTCGTCATTGCCGCGCACGACGATGACGCTTTCATTGATATAATCGAGGCTGTGCCAGTCACCCGCACCTGCCACGTCGCTGACATGGCACACCACTTGCCATGACGGGCGGAAGATGCGGTCCACCTCAAGCGCGGCGAATTCAGGATCATCATAGGTCCACGCCGGCAGGCTCCAACCTTCCAAATGATCGTGCGGTGTATGTGCGCCTGATTCGGACATCTTGCTCCCCTTGTTATACGAGTGTATAACAGCGGCATGCAATTGCGACAAGTCTTCACCCGCGAAAGTGCGGATACACGCCGCGACGCGTTAATTGCGGCCACGGCGCGGTGCTTGTCCACGCGTGGCGCGCATGGGACATCGGTGCGTGCTATTTGCCTTGAGGCGGGGGTTTCGGCAGGTTTGCTGCGGCATTATTTTGACGGCATTGATGCGCTGGTTGCCGCAACCTATCGCGCAACCGGTGCGCGTGTTGCGGCGGCGTTACATGCTGCGGTTGATGCGGTTCCGGCAGATAACCCGCGCGGTCGGTTGCTGGCCTTTGTAACCGCAAGTTTCCGTGCGCCGATTGCTGATCCGGAGCTGCTCGCGACATGGTTGGCGTTTTGGAGCCTGTCGCGCACAGTACCCGCAATTGGTGCAATTCATGACGAAATCTACGCCGAAAATCGGCAGGATATGGAACGCCTCATTCGGGCCTGTCCCAATGCACCCGCAGATGCCCGATTGGCCGCCGTGGCGTTGACCGCCTTGGTTGATGGCCTGTGGCTTGAACTCAGCCTGGGCAATGCACCTTTCAGCGTCGATGAGGCGGAGGCGTTGGCCGAAAAATGGCTGGACAGTTTTATTTGAGACTGCGTGTGCGCCTGTCATAGCGTTGCAACAGCTTTTGATTAGCGCCGATGGCGAAGCGTTGTTACCAAGCGCCATAGGGAATGCTGAAAACGCAAAAGGGGAAGCCATAATGTCATTTATAATCGATCGCCGCCAATTGCTAACGACCGCAGGATTTGGTCTGGGCGGGCTGATGCTGCCGGGCGGTGTCGCGATGGCGCAGACGCTTTTGGGCCTCACCGGATTTACCCATAATGTTGCAAGCGGTGAGCCGGGGCCGGACTCCGTGCTGTTGTGGACGCGTTATGTGAACCCAACCGGCGGTGCTTCCAAAATGCGGGTCGAAATTTCCGAAAGTCAGGATTTTGGTAAAATCGCGGGCGGTGGCGAAATGGTCACGGGGCCATGGCGTGACCATACGGTGAAAATCACCGTTGATAATCTTGCGCCGGGCAAATGGCACTGGTTCCGCTTCATCGCGCCCGATGGCAGCATTTCGCCTATTGGACGCACCAAGACCCTGCCTGTGGGCAAGGCGGCGAAATTTAACATCGCGATATTCTCCTGCTCCAATTTGGGCTTTGGTGAATTCAACGCTTATGGCCATGCTGCGGCGCGCGATGACATTGATCTCGTCCTCCATATGGGCGATTATATCTATGAATATGGCCGTGGCGGCTATGATGGCGGCGCAAAATTTGCCGCACGCATTTTTCCGGCGGATGAAATTCTGACATTGGCGGATTATCGTTTGCGCTATGCTAGCTATCGTTCGGACACGCAGCTCCAGGCATTACATGCCAATTTCCCTATGATCGCCAATACCGACGATCATGAAACCGCCAATGACAGTTGGGAAGGCGGCGCGCAAAATCATAGCGTGGATGAAGGCGACTGGAATGCACGGCGCAACGCCGCGATGCAGGTATGGCGTGAATGGTTACCTGTGGGGGAGCAGCCGTGGAAGGAATATCCGATTGGCGACCTCGCCACTTATTATCGCACCGACACGCGGGCCGTGGCGCGATCCAAGCCTTATGCTTATGCTGACCTTCTTCGGTCGGGTGATCCGGCAAAGGCGCTTTCCGAATATCGCGATGGCGCGTGGCGCAATCCGTCCATGACGATGCTGGGCAGCGAGCAAGAGGCATGGCTGTCACGCGCGATGGGCCGCAACAAATCTACATGGGCAGTGCTCGGTTCTGCTACCAATATGGGCTATAATTACACGCCAGAAAACGCGATGGATTGGGTTCCCCAATTTGGGCCAGAACGCGCGCGCAATTATGTGCGTCAGGGCATAGCCGCAACAAAGGCTGGCTTACCATATAATCTCGACAATTGGGGTGGTTACCCTGCTGCGCGTTCACGTCTGTTGGCAGCTGCGCAGCGCGCGGATGCGAACCTAGTCGTTGTAACCGGCGATAGCCACAATGGCTGGGCCTTTGATTTGCCCGAAGGCGGCAAGCCAGCCGGTGTTGAATTTGGCGGCCACAGTGTCTCGTCGCCGGGCTTTGAAAGTGCGATTCCGTTCACGGACCCAGCCGATGTCGCGCGCAGCTTGCTTGGCACCAGCAAACAGGAGCTGCGATGGGTAGATACATCCAACCGTGGCTATATGCATTTGTCGCTCACGCCGCAGGCGGCGACCAATGAATGGGTGTTTATGCAGACGATTAAGGACGTGTCGCTCGCCACCAAGGCTGGCCATAAAATGAAAGTGCGGCCGGGTCGGAAGATATTGGAGCAGGCATAGCTTCACTTTTAACTGGTCAGTTAAATCGCCTTGATTTTGTACCTAAGCTCGCGCCATAGATACAGCATAAGCGTGAGGAGAGAATGACATGCAAATGGCCGGGCTTGGATATAGCGAAGAACAGATCGAGCTTTTGGATGTAGCCACGAGCTTTTGCCGTGACAAATCGCCCATCGACCGCGTCCGTAAGCTGATGGACAGCGATTTGGGCTATGACGCCGATGTCTGGGCCGAAATGGCGGCCTTAGGCTGGACCGCGATATCGATACCCGAGGCGCATAGCGGCGTTGGCCTGACGGTGGCTGAGGTGGTGCCGGTGGTGGAACAAATGGGCCGGCATTTGATGGCTTCGCCCTTAGTATCATCAACCTTGGCGGCACAGGCGCTGATCGTCGGCGGAAACGAAGCGCAAACGTCCGCATGGTTGCCGAAGCTTGCAGAAGGCGCAATCGGCACGCTCGCTTTGTCCGAAGCGCATGGCGACTGGGATCTTCAGAATATTACAGCGACCGCAAAGCAGGAGGGTGACACTGTGCATCTGTCCGGTGAGAAATTATTCGTCGCATGGGCCGCGAGCGCCGATGTCATCATCGCGTCGGTGCATTTGGACGGCAAACCCGCCTTGGTTTTGTTGACCGCTGCCGATGTTGCGGGCCGCCTGCGCCGCGAGGCGATTATTGATGAAACCAAGCGCAGCTTTGCCTTGTCGCTGGATGGATTGGCCATATCGCGCGCGGCGGTGTTGGAAGTCGACCGTGCGATATCGACCTTGTCGCATATCGAACAGGTCGCAAATCTCCTACAAAGCGCGGAAATGTGCGGCGGATCGCAAAGCGTGATCGACTATACCGTCAGCTATTTGCAAACGCGCAAGCAGTTTGGAAAGCTTATTGGCGAATATCAGGCGCTGAAGCATCCGACGGTCGATGCGTATGTCGAATATGAAAAGGCGCGGTCGCATTTATATAGCGCCGCCAACAGCTTCAGTGACCAAGGCGTTGGCGAAATCGCGGTGCGCATGGCCAAGGCAGCAGCGGACGCGACCTATAGCTTTGCCGCTGACCGGGCGATTCAGTTTCATGGCGGCTTTGGCTTTACCCATGATTGCGATGCGGGCCTGCATCGCCGCGCCGCGATATTCCATGCGTCGCAATTTGGTGATGCGGCATGGCAACGTGCAAAATTGGCTCCATTGTTGCTCGGATAAGGGGTAAATTGGGCCAACAGAACAACGCGTTTTGTAGCTAACTTTTAAGCGGTAAAAGTTTACTTTTTTTTACAATACGCCGCTAGGCCGCAGATTTTGCCGAAGTTTTGAAAAATAGTTTCATATTGGTAGTATTTGCTCTCGTTCCGGCGGCGATATGCCGTGCATTCATATGCGACCCGCGCAACAGACTGAATATAAGGCATAAGTATTCAGCCATATTGATACTTTGTCATGTTCATTTGGCATAAATGCGAAATTCGGGCGCACTTTTTACAAATCATGCTCCCAATTTTCGACGACGTACACCGTTGGGGGAATATGTTTGATTTACAGAGCAATGCAGAGCTGACTGACCAAATGCACACATTTGACGTTCCGATCAAATTGACGCGTGCGCAGTTGGAAAAAATGCTGCGCGCCGTAGAGACGGACGTTAACGACGTTAAAGCACAGCCAAGCCCAGCAGAAACGGGTAATGCCTTAACGGCTATGGCAGTGAAAAAGGCGAAGGAACTCATCGCCATTACAAAGCGACGTTCGCGATTGGCCTCGGTGGCTAATCTTTTCGCGGACCCAGCGTGGTTCATATTGCTCGATTTGTTTGTGCGGCAACATTCCGGATTGCAGACCAGTGTTTCCAGCGCGTGCCATGCGTCCTTTTCACCCGTGACGACTGCGCTGCGGCATCTCGCCATTTTGACGGAGCGCAAAATCATTGAGCGGGAATATGACCCTGTCGATCAGCGCCGCATATTTCTGAGGCTGACAGAAGAGGCTATTGCCGAGATTCAGCATACATTGTTGACTGATGACTTCAGCGATATGGCGATTGCGTCCTAGGTTCTGACGCTGACCAGCGGTCCAATCTGGGCGCTCTGCAACAATCCTGATTTGCTATCTTGTAAAATCTTGATACTTCTTACCCGTTTGCGCGACAATTTTTCGCGGTACCGGTACCATGATTACAACTCGCCGCGCGCAGGCGACAATACATGGAACCATGATATATGGACGTGTATGATTTTAAAGCATGAAACTAAAATAATTCCTTCGGTTTCCTTATGAGTGGCTATCGGGAATTGGACGCCAAGACGTTGCATGCTGTTCTGCAGCCGTTGAATGTCATCCGGCTTTCTTGCGGAAATATCCGCACGCGTATGGGAAAATATTCGACGGACGATGCAGAATATCTGACCGCAAAGCTGATGCGCATAGAGGAGCAGGTGGTCCGCGCCACGGACCTGTTGCAGGATTTGCGGAAGAACAATGACGATGATGCATCCGCCGAAGGCGCCTGAAAGGATAACGGCATGTACGGCATGATCCATCGCGCCATGCGGCAGATGGTGCATGAAGAATTGGGTGAGGAAGCTTGGCTTGCGCTTGAGCAAAAATTAGCAATAGGGCCTACCGAGTTGTTGACCGGTATGGTCTATGATGATGCACTTACGATGCAAATTGTTGCTGAAGCTGCTGCGCGATTAAACCTTTCGGTCGAACAATGTCTATTTGCCTTTGGCCAATATTGGGTTCGCTTCGCCGGACAAGGGTCTCTGTCATCAATCATGAAATTTACAGGCCAAAATCTGGCAAGTTTCATTTCCAACCTTGATCGTCTGCACCTTGCTGTGGGGGCAGCTATGCCGGGTGCGCGGCTTCCTTCCTTTGCCACATTAGAAAACGCGCCAGGTCACCTTGTCGTGGAATATCGTTCGGACCGTGCGGGTTTGGAGTCGTTTGTGCTGGGGTTGCTGCAAGGGTTGATGGACCGCTTTCAGGCGCGCGGCGATATTGAAGTTCTACATCGTGGAGAGAAATCCATTCTATTTGATATCCGCTATCAGGATAGAGGCTGAACCATGCTTATAAGCCTCTCCGAAAAGCAGATTGGCGCGCTACTACCTGCGTTCCTGCATATTGATACGCAGTTGAACATATCCGCCATAGGACCAGGCATTTCGCGGCATTTGCCGCATGTCCGGATCGGGATGCCGTGCGATGAAGCCTTTCATATCTTAAATTTCGATACGGCCAAATTTTTCCATGAGGGCCGTGATGTGCAACCGGTGAGCCTGATTGCGCGGGACGGTGATATACAATTAAACGGCGCAGCCATTTTCCATGAAGGAGGGTGCTTGCTTGCGGTTCGATTTGCTGTGTCGGAAGAAATGTTTGCCGATAGTACAATGGACCTCCGTGACTTTGGCCATGCCGATCCGGTTATCCTCAGCACCATGTTGATTGTGCTGCAGCGGGCCATGTTGGAGGAATCGCAAGCAACTGCGATCGAGCTTGCGCATGAACGCCAGCGCAGCGCTGATCTTCTGGAGCGCACAAGTCGGCTCGCGGGATATATGGCGCATGATTTTAACAATCTTCTGTCCATAATCCGTTTGAATACCGATCGCCTTGTGCGTCAGTTCGGCAAGGACGCAAAAATTGGGAAGCTGGCGAATATCATTCAGGAAATGGCCTCTCGTGGATCAGACATAACGCAATCGCTGATGACCCTTTCGTTGCAGCGTACCGATACGCGGCAGCCACTATGCATGGACGCAGTGATTAACGATAATTACGGGATTTTGGACAGTGTATTGGGGCCAAATATCAGCCTGAATTTGAAACTAGATGCCGATGGTCGCCAAACTGTCGTCAGCTATAATGACCTGTTGAATGCTCTGATTAATCTATTGATTAATGCACGCCAAGCCATGCCATTGGGTGGACAAATTGACGTGTCTACTTCGGTTGAGGCTGGCCCTATCCATAATGACGGCGCTGCGCATGGAGCGGCGCCGATTCCGCATATTGTCATCCGTATAGCTGACACGGGCACTGGCATGAACCCGGCCTTATTGGCGCGCGCCTTCGAACCACAATTTTCGTCAAAGCCAAATGGGACAGGCCTTGGCCTTGCCTCGGTGCGTAATTTTGCGATTGAGACGGGTGGTGATGTCTGGCTGGAGTCGATCGAAGGTAAAGGAACCACGGCCTATCTGAGACTGCCTATTGCGGGACAAGTCGCGCCTATGTTGGACGCCGACATTGGGGCAATGCCTAAAAACGCGCCGAAAGTTGTTTGCAAGCAAAAGATATTGCTGGTCGAGGATGAACCTTATGCGCTTGAGGCGCTGGTCGAAATGCTGGAGGCGGAGGGCTATGCCGTGACACCATGTGCGTCGGGTGAGGAGGCGTTGGTTGCCTTAGCGCAAGAGGTATATGATGTTTTGCTAACCGATGTTGTCATGCCAGGGCAAAATGGCACCGAGGTGGCGCAGCTTGCCTGCACCATTCATCCATCAATCAAGGTCATTTTGATGAGTGGCTATATGCCGGATTCTGCTGCGCTCCAACCCGGGTGGCTGTTTTTGCACAAACCCATGGAGAGCGCAAAATTGCTTCAACTCATATCCGCCTGACGCGATGTTTTGCGCGGGCGCGGGGCAAGCTCTCCACGCTTCATGGTTGCAATTTCCAAGCGGTTTCCAAATAACGCTGCATTGTACTGACGGCATGGGGCTGCAGCTTTAATAAAGTGCGCCGCTTATCATTTGGGTCCGTCCATCGCTGGACGAGGCCCGCCTCAACCAGATTATTGACATGGCGTAACGCCGTGCTGAGCGGAACATGTGTTGAGGCTGATGCGCTGGAGGCTGGCACAGCCTCTCCACGCAAAGTGGCTTCCGTAATATCCAGCAATATTTCCCATGATGGCCCCGTCAGCACTGCCGAATCAAAAAATTTGGCTTTGCTGTGCTGGAACTTTAACAGCATGCGTGTGAACGCCTGAAGCTCTTCTTCGGTTGGTTTTATATCCTGTCTTGAGGTGCTTTCGCGCAAGATGGGCGGATCAAGCCGCTTGGTTAGCGCTGTGATCTGGAACCGATAGGCTGTCGCAAAATAATGCCCAGATGCCCTACGTAATGCTTCGGCCAATTGTTCAGTCGACACAGGCTTTGTGAGCAAATCTGTTGCTTGCGACTGCATCGCTTTGGTCGCAACTTCCAAGTCCGAATGTGCGGTCAGCAATAAGGTAACAATGGGGCGATGTGGGGAGAAACGGTTGGAAATCTCAGACAATAATGAAATGCCATCCATGGTCGGCATTTCAAGGTCGGTCATGACCACGCCGATTTCCGGAGATTCGGCGATTTGTTTCAATGCGTCAGGTGCGCTCGAAGCAGATCGCACGGCGTATCCTAAATTCGCTATCGCATCACAATATTCATCAAGGCACGCCGGATCGTCGTCGACAAGAAGAATTGTACACCCCTTGGATGCCATTTTAATGTCCATGTCATTGTCTGGGGCATTGACGTGCATCGCATTTCCTCACGCCTGAATTTGAAGTTAAGCTGTTGTCGACTTGCGTTGTCCCTTATTTTACTCCTATCGTCAACCATCTGACGATTATGCCATTTTTCCAAATTCAAAGCCGAGCCCTGGCTAACCTTGAGGCCGTCCTGAAATCAGCAGGTCTGGAATTGTCTGATGTTGTGAAGGTGACCGCTTGGATCACCGATGCCAATTATATGACCGATTTTATCTTGGTGTATCGCGGATATTTTGCAGAGCCCTATCCCACACGTTCAACGATTGTATCGGACTTGGTTGTTCCCGATGCTATGGTTGAGGTAGAGGCCGTCGCGTATCGCGAGAGCAAATAAAACGGGCAATGCAGATGCGAACGATGTTTGTCGCCGCGCGGAAATTTAGCCAGCATCCTTTTACATAGCAAAAGTGTTTTTCAACGCTTGCACCACAGGATCAGGATTAGCATTTCGAAGCGTGATGGCGCTCACATCATAGCGCGCGCCGTCGCTCAACGGCATGGGCATGACACTCAAGTTAAGCGCACGTGCCTCGCGATGAGCAAAGGATGCAGGCAATAAGGTAATCATGTCGCTTTCCGCGACCAGAGCGAGACACGACACCAGACTGAGAACGCGGTAATGCGGGAAGCCCGACCGTCGATATTTTTCCTCTATGTCTGACGGAATAGCGGAGCGGTAGTTTCTATCATAGCCGGGAATGGCCCATTTATACTGCAGCATTTCATCTGTGCCAAAGGTCCCTTGTAGCGCTGGATGGTCTTGGCGCATCACGGCAACATAGGCCTCGTCGATTATCTTATGGATATGAAACAACCGCTGTTCGGGAATAGCGCTCACGCTCGTGGAATGAAAAAGCAACATGTCCGCTTCGCGTTGGCGCAACCGGTCCGCGGCGATATCTAAAGGAAGGGTCTCCGCGGTCACGCGAATGTCGGGATATGCCTTGTAAAAGGAGGTGAGGGCTGGCGCTAAGGATGCTTCCATCACGGCGGGTCCGACAATAAGCCGCAAATGTCGTGTGCCGGATAAGACCTCATCGCCGATTTGATCGGCTAAAGCCAAAAGCTCCTCAGCCCTTTGCGCAAGGCGGTTGCCAGCATCGGTGGGGACAACATTGCGCGTGGTCCTGTTAAACAATTCTGCGCCCAGTTCCTGTTCGAGCATTTGGACCGATTTGGTGAGTGCCGAATGTGTCATGCCAAGCTCATTTGCGGCCCGGCTAAAACTTTTGTGGCGATATACGGCGACGAACCGGGATAGTCTGTTCAAATTTATATTCATGTTCCAATAATTACATAATATGCATTTATTATTCAATTTTATAAATTTTTGATCCGCTTATTCCCGTTATTAATAATGGGAGAGAAACGTGTGACCATAGGGCAGTTCATCAATCAAAATTGGGTTGTAATCGCACTTGCTGCTTTTGCACTGGGCATATTGCTCGAACTGGGCGCTATTCGCGTATTCAAACGCAAGGGCGATGTGCCGTTGAAAGACTCCGCGCTCTCAATTTTTCTGGGGCTCGCTAGTGACCCTGTTAACGCGATATTTGCCTTTATCACTACTGGCGCTTTGTTTGCCGCAGCTCCCTTTGCCATTGGCGACATTCCCATCACTTGGGGGTCGTTTTTATTGTGCTTTGTCCTCGATGATCTGCGGTTCTACCTGCACCATCGCATTTGCCACCGCGTCCGGTGGGGTTGGGCCATGCATGTAGTGCATCATTCATCCACCAATTTTAACATGCCCATTGCGCTGCGCCAAAGTTGGATGAAACATTTTACCGGCACGATGATGCTGAAAATTCCGCTGATTTTAATCGGCTTTGATCCGGTGTTGGTTATTTTTTGTGGCGTCCTGAATGCCACCTACCAATTCTTCCTCCACACCGAGACGATCGACCGTTTACCACGATGGTTTGAATTTATTTTCAACACACCGAGCCACCACCGTGTGCACCATGGACGAAATCCAGAATATCTAGATTCGAATTTTGCCGGCACGCTGATCATTTGGGATCGCATGTTTGGCACATTTGTGGAGGAAGATCGGGCTGTGCCCGTTGATTATGGCTTGGTCAAAAATCTGGAGACATTCAATCCCGTCACCATCTTAACGCATGAATATGTTGGCATCGTGCAAGATGCGACGCAGCGCGGCCTAAGTATGTGGCAAAGATTTTGTTATATTTTTGCGCCGCCCGGCTGGAGCCATGATGGATCACGTTTGACATCAGCGGATATTAAACGTGAGGCGGGTTTGCTGCCCCATAATGATGCAATCGCGCCATTGCCGAGAGCATGATGCCTGCCCATTACGCATTATCGGATGCGGCCATCGTGCTCGTCACCTTATTTGCAGGGCATGCGCTTTGGCGAAACATTAAGGTTTTGCCTGCATTTGCCATGGCGTGTTTCGGGGTGGCGGCCAGTATTGGCGTGGTGCGCTTTGGCGGCGGCTTGCAGGATGCGTTGGCCGCGTTGCATTCCGGCGCGTCGCAATATTTGGGCCTTGCCGGGGCCTTCGCGATTTTGGCGCATTATCTGTTCCCGCCGAAGGGCCGAAACGGGATAGTAATAATTGCCTTTATACTCACCGTTGCGTTGGCAATCTTCTGGTTCGCGCCTCCCTTTCTGGGTCCCTTATTCTTGCTGGCCCTTATGCTTGCATGTGCGGCTTCGATTGTGCGTCCGAGCCTATCGCAGCCTTCATGGCTTGTGCCTGTTGCCTGTGCCGTGATGCTTGCCAATACATTGTTCATCCGCCGTGCGACGTGGATGGATGAGGCGGTATCTTGGCATGCCTATCACTTGATCATCGCGCTGGCGCTCGCGGCGCTGGCAAAGGGTTTGATGACTACCGAACAGCGCGTGTCATAACCCAAATTCAGCCTATCTGACGGCTGATATTGAATAAGCGTTCAATGTTTGATACGCCAGCTTATGCCTCAAGTTAAAACTGATCGTCGCCAACATATTATTGCTTCGGCAATTGCTGTTTTGGCTGAATATGGAATAGTTGAATTCACATTCAATAAAGTTGCGCGTCATGCTAATATCTCGGCGGCGCTGATAGTGCATTATTTCACGAGCAAAGAAGCCTTGCTTGAAGCTGCCTTCCGCACGGTCGTGCGGCAGTTGAACCATCAGGCAACGGCGCGCCTCCGGCTCGCTGCCGGACCCCGCGCGCGCATAGAGGCGCTGGTGGACGCGCATTTGGGACATAATGATTTCTCCGAGGAAATGGCGCGGGTTTGGCTGTCATTCTGGGGACAGGCATTGCATGTACCGCAACTGGCCCGCGTGCAAAGGGCGCATCAACAGCGCATGTTGTCTAATTTGAAATTTGATCTGCGACAGCTGGTCGACACGCGTGACATATTGCCAATGGCGCATACCATAGCGGCCATGATTGACGGTGTCTGGCTGCGTGCGGCGATGAATGGCGGCGTGGCGCTGCAGAACGGGTTGGCGCGCGACCTTATTTTTGATTTCATTGCGCGCAACGTGTCTACCACGCGACCTGCGCCGCTTGCATCGCATTTTGACACAATCAATCCGGCCACAGGGCAATTGCTTGCGACTATTCGCATCGACGGACAGGCAGAGGTCGACAAGGCTGTCGCCCGCGCGGCCCATGCCCAAAAGCTATGGGCGAAAACGCCGGGTGTAGAACGGGGCCGTATCCTGCATCGCGCTGCTGCTTTGTTGGTGGAACGCAATGACATTCTTGCCCGGCTTGAAACGCAAGATACCGGCAAGCCCATTCAAGAAACCAGCGCGGTCGATATTCTATCTGGTGCGGATTGCATCGAATATTATGCAGGGCTTGCGCGCACCATTGCCGGTGAACATCATGATCTGGGCAGCAGTGCATTCGGCTACAGCCGGCGGGAGCCCTTGGGTGTCGTTGCGGGTATTGGCGCGTGGAATTATCCCATACAAATTGCGTGTTGGAAATCTGCACCCGCTTTGGCGTGCGGCAATGCCATGATTTTTAAGCCCGCCGAGCTGACGCCACTCACCGCAATAGAGCTTGAGAAGGTCTATCTTGAGGCGGGCCTTCCCGATGGTTTGTTTCAGGTCGTACAAGGCAAAGCCGAGACCGGCCGATTGCTGAGCCTTCATCCCGGCATCGCCAAAGTATCGCTGACCGGCGAAGTGGGCACGGGCAAAAAGGTGATGGTCGACGCGGCAGGCACGCTGAAATATGTTACCTTTGAACTGGGCGGAAAATCGGCGTTAATCATCTTTGAAGATGCCGATTTGGATGAAGCGGTATCGGGCGCATTGCTCGCCAATTTTTATTCGGCGGGTGAAGTGTGCACCAACGGGACCCGCGTTTTTGTGCATAAAAATGTCCGTGATGCGTTTCTGGCAAAATTGAAGGCGCGGACGCAGGCGATATTGATGGGCGATCCGCTCGATCCCGCCACCCAAATGGGCGCATTGATTTCGCAAGCGCATATGGAAAAGGTCTTGGGCTATATCGCGCTGGGTCAGCAGCAGGGTGCCAACTTGCTCACAGGCGGAAAGCGGGCGGTGCATGGCAATATGGCCCAAGGGGCCTTTGTCGAGCCGACTATCTTCACGCACTGCACCGATGACATGGCTATTGTGCGCGAAGAGATTTTTGGCCCCGTCATGGCGGTGCTCGATTTCGAGGATGAGGTAGAGGTTGTCGCGCGGGCGAATGACACCGAATTTGGTTTGGCGGCCGGTATTTTCACCAACAATCTGACGCGCGCGCATCGTGTTATCGCGGCGTTGGAGGCAGGCACATGTTGGATAAACACCTATAATATCACCCCGATTGAAATGCCATTTGGTGGAAATAAGCAGTCGGGTCTTGGCCGTGAAAATGGCAAGGCGGCGATTGAACATTATACCCAGCTCAAGAGCGTCTATGTCGCAATGGAACCAATCGATGCCCCCTATTGAGGCCGCAGATTATATCATCGTTGGCGCAGGGTCGGCTGGGTGCGTGTTGGCGGACCGGTTGAGCGCCGATGGTGCGCATCAGGTCATATTGCTGGAATATGGCGGCAGTGACCGCTCGGTCTTGATTCAGATGCCCGCCGCGCTTGCCTACCCCATGAACACCAAAAGGTGGAATTGGGGCTATGAAAGCGAGCCGGAGCCGCATTTGAACAACCGACGCCTCAATTGCCCACGCGGCAAGGGGCTGGGCGGATCATCCTCCATCAACGGCCTTGTCTATGTGCGCGGCAACGCGCTCGATTTTGAACATTGGAAAGAAGAGGAAGGCGCAACTGGATGGGGCTATGCCGATGTACTGCCTTATTTCAAACGCGCCGAAGGTCGGGCCGAAGGCGGGGACACCTATCGCGGCGGCGATGGACCCTTGTCGACCAGCTATGGCCCGCTCGACAATCCACTGCATCAGGCCTGGCTCGATGCCGCGCAGCAAGCGGGCTATAGCCTGACCGAAGATTATAATGGCTATGCCCAAGAAGGCTTTGGCCGGATGGATATGACAGTGCGGGATGGCACGCGCTGCTCGGCGGCGAAGGCCTATCTGTACGAAGCGCGCAAGCGACCCAATCTGAAAGTCATAGAAAAGGCGCTTGTGACGCGCATCCTTTTTGACGGCACGCGCGCCATTGGGGTGGAGTATGAACGCGCAGGGCAGATGCATCAGGTGCACGCGGGGCGCGAAGTCATATTGTCGGGCGGGCCCATCAATTCGGTGCAGCTGCTCAAGCTTTCCGGCATTGGTCCCGCAGAGGAGTTAAAAGCGCATGGCATAGAAGTGCGCGCCGACCGCCCCGGTGTGGGCGCGAACCTGCAGGATCATATGGAATTTTATTTCCAAATGGCCTGCACCCAACCCATCACTCTGTACGGCAAGGCAAATCTGCTTGGCAAAGCGATGGTCGGTGCACAATGGCTATTGGGTCGGTCGGGGTTGGGGGCGTCAAACCAGTTTGAAAGCTGTGGCTTTATCCGCAGCCGTGCCGGTATCAAATATCCCGATATTCAATATCATTTCTTTCCGATGGCGATCAATTATGACGGATCGTCACTGGCATCCGAACATGGTTTTCAGGCCCATGTCGGCCCCATGCGTTCCAAAAGCCGGGGCACCGTGACGCTCAAAAGCGCGGATCCGCACGACAAGCCCAAAATCTTGTTCAACTATATGAGCCATCCCGACGATTGGACAGACATGCGGGCCTGTGTGCGGCTGACGCGGGAGATTTTCCAACAACCCGCCTTTGCCCCCTTTCGCGGGCGTGAGATTCAACCTGGCGCAGACTGCGTCACTGATGCGCAGATTGACGCCTTCATTGCCGAACATGTCGAAAGCGCGCTGCACCCCAGTTGCACATGCAAGATGGGCAGCCCACGCGACCCGATGGCCGTGGTCGATCCCGAATTGCGTGTCATCGGTGTCCAAGGGCTGCGCGTGGTGGATAGCGGCGTGATGCCGACCATCACCACGGGCAACCTGAATGCGCCAACGATCATGATCGGGGAAAAGGCGGCCGATCATATTCTTGGCAAGCCTATGCTCGCCCCGTCGAATGCGCCATTTTACGTCGCGCCAAATTGGAATGATGCCCAAAGATGATAGAAAAGATAGTTGAGCCAGCCCGCCATATTGATGTGATCCGCCACACCGACGTTCTCGTCGTCGGCTCTGGCCCTGGTGGCCTTGCCGCAGCACTGGCATCGGCGCGGGCGGGTGTCGAAACAACCTTGCTCGAACGCTATGGCTGTTTCGGCGGAAATATCACGCAGGTCGGGGTGGAGGGTTTCGCATGGTATCGGCACCCAGCCACTATCGACAGCGAAGGCATCGGGCGTGAATTTGAAGACCGCGCCAAATTGATGGGCGCGGCCATGCCGGAACCGCAATCAATCAGCCATAGTCTCGATGCCGAAGCCTTCAAATTTGTCGCAGATACGCTTGTCGAGGAAGCGGGCGTTATTCCCATGCTGCACCGACTATGTGTGGCGCCCATCATGGATGGGAATATCATCCGCGGCGTCATTGTCGAAAGCAAGGCGGGCCGTGAAGCGATTCTTGCCAAACGGGTGATTGACGCAACAGGGGATGCCGACATTGCCCACCGGGCAGGCGCGCCTACGCATATGCACCCCGTGGACGAAATGATGTCGGTCTCGGTCATGTTTTCCATGTGCGGCGTGAACAAGACGCGGTTTATTGACGCCGTAAAGGCGGACCCGCAAACCTACGGCGACTGGGCCGTCGGCGGGGAGTGGGAAGTGATTACCAGCGGCAAAGAGGATGCGATGTTCTCGCCCTTTTTGCGCAAGCCCTTTCAAAAGGCGTTAGAGGCGGGCCTGATACCCGATAGCGTTAAGACAATGGCTGGCACTTGGGGCACAGTGTCGGATCAGGGGGATTTGACCTATCTCAACATGTGTCATTTATATCTGGACGGCACAGACCCCGATGCCCTGACACATGGGGAAATGGCGGGGCGTAAGCAGGCGATGCACGCCATAGCAGCGTTGCAAGCGTTTATGCCCGGCTGCGAAGATGCTAAGCTGCGCAACTTTGGTATGACGCTGGGCATTCGCGATACGCGCAAGATTGATGCGGTGTATAATATGACCGCCGATGATGTGATGGAACAAGGCCGCTTTGACGATAGCATCGGCATATTTCCGGAATTTATCGACGGCTATGGCTATCTTATATTGCCGACGACAGGGCGCTATTTCCATCTGCCTTACCGGTCGATGTTACCCAAAAATGTCCGGCATTTGATTACCGCTGGCCGTGTGATCGGCGGCGATAAGGTCAGCCATGCTGCGGTCCGCAACATGATGTGTTGCGCCGTTGCTGGGCAAGGCGCTGGCGTAGCCGCGGCGTTGGCAGTCAAATCAGATCGCGATTTTTCTGAGGTCAACATTAGCGACGTGCAACAAGAACTCCGCCGCCAAGGCGCGCGCCTATTTTAGCTCGTGCCGTTACGAAGCGAGATCAGATTCCAACGCCGCTTGAAGGCGTTTGCGGAACAGCAGGATGAGAATGCCGCCAGCCAAAGCGATGGCGGCATCCATTGCCCAAAAAACCGATGGGTGCATTTGGTCAAAATAGCTTCCTATCCACCCCGCCAGCACATGCCCGATAAAGGGGGAGAGGAAGGCGACGCCCATTAAAATAGAGGCCATGCCCGCAGGGGCGGCCCGGCTGACGATGGCTAAAGTTGTCGGCCAATAATACATCCAGGCCAGCCCCATGATCAGCCAGCCCGCAATGGCCCATCCGGCGTTGACACTGTCGGGGCCACTGTGTCCCATATTGCCATAAGCGAAAAGAAGCGCGGCAAAGGCAATGATGGCGGACCCAATACCGACCTTCGTCACGCTGCTGGGTTCGATGCCACGCTTTGCCTGCCATGCCCAAAACATAACCAGCGCGGGGGCCGCCAATATGGCGCCGATGGAATCCATCGATGCAAACCAGCTTGAGGGTACTTCGCCCAGCGACGTTGCCAAGTTCACATATTGATCGACCCATAAGATGCCGATGCTCCACACCATTGGATAGGCGATTTCGGCGGGAATGGTGAGGGCAATGATAAGTAAGAGTATCCATAAGCGCTTGCGCTCAGCCTTGGTCATCGGCGCAGATTTTTCGCGTTTGCCGGCCAATGGACGATCATCGGGCAAATGGCGCTGACCCAATATATAGGCCAGCAGCGCAACCAGCATCAACACAGCCGCCACCGCGAACCCGGCATGCCAGCCATAGACCGCCGCAACCAGACCCGTTACGAGCGGCCCGCTTGCAGCGCCAATGCAAATACCGGTTGAAAAAATGGTGAAGCCGCGTGACCGCATGGACTCATCCGATTGCGGGTATAATGCGCCAACCTGCGCAGAAATATTGCCCTTCAGAAATCCTGACCCCAAGATCAGAAGTAAGAGCGCGAACAGAAAGCTGGCATAAAAGGACATCGCTAAATGCCCCGCGCTCATCAGGATGACGCCGAGCATTACCGTGCGCTTTGCACCCAATATCCGGTCGGCAACCCAGCCCCCGACGATTGGCGTGAAATAGACAAGGCCGGCATACCAACCATAAATGATTGCGGAAAAAGCAACGTCGCTCATCGGCCCGCGAAATTCGAACAGATTGCGTAAGGTGGCGAGCCCAATGACCTGTGCCGCATTTTCCGGCAGCAGCAGCTCTTTCACCATGTAGAGCGTCAGCAACGCCGACATCCCATAAAAGGAAAAGCGCTCCCACATCTCAGTGAAGGATAAATAGAATAAGCCTTTGGGGTGACCGGATGGCTGGCCAATAGCGGTCTGTTCAATGTTACCCACGCTTATTCCCCCCGATTTTATGTGCGCCCTAGTCGCATGCGTATCTATGCCCGCTTAAATGCGTGGTGCAAGGGAATGATGGGCGTTATCAAGTGCACAGTATTAGTATTTTTACATCATGTTACTTTTGCTGATTTTGATTATTGTTGATGTGAACTGAAGAGGAGCTGTACGTGAAATGTAGCTTTACCAGCTTAACGCTTGCACCTTTTTGTGCATTCCTACTGGCAAGTTGTGGTGGAGGTAGCTCGGGCTCCGCGACGAACACAAGCACGCCCGACCCATCGCCAGTTACGGCAATCGCGCCCTTTATCGAACTCAAATTTGCTTATGAGGTCCACAGGTTTGCGACAAAAGATCTTGTGCCGCCTTATACCTATGCCGGGGTAAATTATCCTGGTGGCGTTGCTGATATTTTCCCTCAAGCCAGCATATCTTTGGATTTTGAAGGGGGGCGATATCCAGAGGTCATTATCCCGCTGAGCAAGGCTTATGGTACACCCGCTTATGCGGCCTTGCCCTATGTGCTGCTGTCAAACGCGGATGGCCGTCTGCGCTATGATGCTGGATTGAACGCCCAATTGCCGTCTGTCTTTGGCGCGCGACGGGCCGCAGCATTGCAGGTTGCGGGGAAACCTATGGCATTTTTTGTGGCGCACAATGTTTCGGGTTCATATCGCGATCCCAAAGCACATGGCAGCGCTGTCCTGATTGGGCAAAGGTCCGGAACCATTGGGGCCGTTGCGAACACGATCCCGCGCTTGCCCCATAAGGACATATTACCAGATGATGCGGTGGACGCACATTCGATGGCAGCGGGCGACGTGAATGGTGATGGCTTAGATGATATATTGATTGGAAATTGGACGGCTTTTGGAGATGGCTTCCGGCCTGTCTTGCTCACGCAGCAGTCCAGCGGACGATTTACGGCATCAGACGACCCATTTTTTGAACAATTGCTTTCGGTTCCGATGACCAATCCAAGATCGGAGGGCAATGAAGGCTTCAACCTTCTTCTCGATCTGCATCTGGCTGATCTGAACGGCGACAGATATGCTGATCTCGTGGCTGGATTTGGTCATGGGTCGACGCCAAGCCTACTTTTCTTCAACAGGAATGGGCGCTTTACTTTTAATGAAGGCGTGGCTTTGCCACCCAGCATTTATGGCATTGATACAAATCTGCATATGGAAACCAGAAGCGCTGATTTCGACAAGGATGGCGATTTAGACCTGCTCATCCAACATTCCAGATATGTCCCTTATTATGGTGGCAATTATCTGCAGCTGCTGAGAAATGATCGGGGCGTCTTTACCGACATAACCGCCGACGCGCTCCCGCAGGATCAATCGGACATCCGCGCGGCGCGCCTCAACTGGTCACCAGATGTGTTTATACAGGATCTAGATGGCGATAGCCTGAAAGACATTGTCTACGGCCTCAGCAAAGGCCAACTGCTTGTATTTTTCAATCAGGGGGCTGGCCGCTTTTCGCGTTTGGCAGTGACGCTTCCTCAAAACCAATCGGGACGTTTGTTAGCCGTGAGCGATTTCAACGCCGATGGTGGCCCTGAGCTTTTATATTATCAATATGGCGGCTCTTCGACCGAGAAGGTCTATATCATCAATGCGTTTAATCTCAGCTTCAAAAAGCCATTATGATTGCGGCCTGACATATGAGGCGGTGCGGCGGGTCACCGCAACTACAACGGACCAAAAATGGTCGAAGAATACCGAAATGCCTAAAAATACTGGCGCACCCAAGAGGATTCGAACCTCTGGCCTCTGCCTTCGGAGGGCAGCGCTCTATCCAGCTGAGCTATGGGTGCGGGCCGAGTGCGGTTAGCAGGCATGACGCCATTGCGCCAAGTTTTTTTTGGGGCCCATTTTTATTTAACCCTATCTGTGACGATGCCGCATGGAAACAGGGGCATTTGCGCCGAAACTTGCCGGACGCACGGTATGTGCGATATCAGTGGTCCTGCCCTAATGTCTGGATAACTCAAAAGGGCGATGCTACGGCGACCTTATGCAAAACCAGTTTGAACTCACAGATGATCAAATCGCCATTCAAGATATGGCGCGCAAATTCACCGCAGACGCGATCACACCTTTTGCCGCTGAATGGGACGAAAAGTCGCATTATCCGGTCGATGTGTGGAAAGCCGCCGGTGAATTGGGCTTTGGCGCGATTTATGTGTCGCAAGAATCGGGCGGTACTGGCCTTGGCCGGTTGGAGGCTGCGTTGATCATGGAGGCCATGGCTTATGGCTGCCCCACCACCAGCGCGTTTATTTCTATCCATAATATGGCCGCGTGGATGATCGATTGTTTTGGCAGTGCAGAGTTGAAGGCGCGTTATTTGCCGGACCTGGTGTCGATGCATAAAATCGCCAGCTATTGCCTGACTGAACCGGGCAGTGGGTCGGACGCGGCGGCGCTGAAAACCAGCGCGCGGCGCGATGGCGATCATTATGTGCTGAATGGTACGAAGCAGTTCATTTCGGGCGCGGGCTATAATGATGTTTATGTCGTGATGGTGCGCACCGGCGAAGAAAAGACCAAGGGTGTAACCTGCCTTGTCGTGGACAAGGATACGCCGGGACTTAGTTTTGGCGCGCCGGAGAAAAAGCTAGGCTGGAACGCGTCGCCAACGGCGCAGGTTATTTTTGAAGATTGCCGCGTGCCCGTTGCCAATCGTGTGGGCGCGGAGGGGGACGGGTTCCGCTTTGCGATGATGGGTTTAGACGGCGGGCGGCTCAATATCGGTGCATGTTCACTGGGCGGCGCGCAGCGGTGCTTGGATGAGGCTATTGCCTATACCAAAGAGCGTCAGCAATTTGGTCAGCCGGTGGCCGAGTTCCAGAATACGCAGTTCATGCTGGCCGACATGGCGACCGATTTGGAGGCTGCGCGTGCTTTGCTTTATATCGCTGCGGCGAAAGTCACGGCGAACGCCCCTGACAAGTCGCGTTTTTCGGCAATGGCCAAGCGGCTGTCCACCGACAGCGGGAGCGAGATTGTTAATCAAGCGCTGCAACTTTTTGGCGGCTATGGCTATTTGCGGGATTATCCCATCGAGCGTTTCTGGCGCGATTTGCGCGTTCACTCTATTCTGGAAGGTACCAATCAGGTCATGCGTATGATTATTGGCCGGGACTTGTTACGCCAATGACCGATGATATTTTGGTTCGCGTTGAAGGGCATGCTGGTTTCATAAGCCTGAACCGGCCATCGGCGTTACATGCGCTGACGCTGCCGATGGTGCATGCGATGACGCAGGCATTGCTGGCATGGCGCGACGATGACGCGGTGACATGCGTGGTGATTGATCATGCGGACGGGCGCGGTTTTTGTGCAGGCGGGGACATCGCCTTCTTGCGTAATTCAGCCCTGAATGATGGCGGAGAATCGGGCCGCAAATTCTTCCACGACGAATATCAGCTGAACCATTTATTGTTCACCTATCCTAAGCCTGTGGTTGCTTTCATGGATGGCATTACGATGGGTGGGGGCGTGGGTATTAGCCAGCCCGCCCGTTTCCGCGTGGCGACCGAGAATACCAAATTTGCCATGCCCGAAACCGGCATTGGCCTTTTTCCGGATGTTGGTGGTGGCTGGTATCTATCGCGGCTCGAAGGACGCATGGGTCAGTTTCTGGCGCTCACCGGATCACGCGTGGCCGGTGCAGAGTGCCTCGCGCTTGGACTTGCTACCCATTATCTTCCGAGCAGTGCGCTCGCCGAAGCCAAGGCACGGATTGCCCGTGAAGGTGTAGAGCGCCTTGATGGTATATTGCGTACCTTGTCGGAAACGCCGCCTGCGTCGAAAATCGTCGAGATGCTTGTGCAGATCAATCGCCATTTCGCCTCAGATGCATTTGAGGACATCCTCGCCAGCCTTGAAGGCGACGCGAGCGCATGGGCGATGAAAGAATTGGCGACCTTGCGGACCAAAAGCCCGCAAACCTGTAAAGTCGCTTTGCGTCAATTGTCCGAGAGCCTGAAGCTCAGCGATTTTGCCGAGAACATGGCGATGGAATATCGTATCGCCAGCCGCGTGATTGTCCGCCCCGATTTTGCCGAAGGCGTCCGCGCCGTTATTGTCGATAAGGATAATGCGCCCCGATGGGATCCGGCGACAGCAGAAGCTGTGACTGAGGATTTGATTGACGCTATTTTCGCCGCCTTGCCGGCGCAGGATGAATGGAAGCCCCTATGACCTACGAAACATTATTAGTCGAACAACGCGGCGCAGTGACGCTAATGACGCTTAATCGGCCGCAGGCTTTGAACGCACTGAATAGCCAGGTTTTGGCGGACCTTATCGCTGCCTTTGCGGCATTTGATGCCGATGACAGCCAAAGATGCGCAGTCCTGACGGGCAGTGAGAAGGCCTTTGCCGCAGGCGCGGATATTAAGGAAATGTCGTCGCAGTCTTTTGCAGACATGTATGGTGTAAACTTCTTTGCTGGCTATGACCGCGTAACCGCCACCCGCAAGCCATGGATCGCCGCGGTAAACGGCTTTGCGCTGGGCGGTGGATGCGAATTGGCAATGATGGCTGACTTCATCATTGCAGGCGACAATGCCAAATTTGGTCAGCCGGAAATAAAACTAGCCGTCACCCCGGGCATGGGGGGATCACAACGCCTAACGCGTGCGATTGGCAAGGCCAAGGCGATGGAAATGTGCCTGACGGGCCGTATGATGGATGCTGCTGAGGCTGAGCGATCTGGGTTGGTCGCGAAGGTCGTTCCGGCAGCGGAGCTGGTCGACGAAGCCGTTAAAACCGCAACGGCGATTGCCGCCATGGCGCCTTTAGCCGCGCTTGCGTGCAAGGAAATGGTCAATGCGGCGTTTGAAACGACATTGCAGCAAGGCGTCGTGTTCGAACGTCGCTTGTTCCATGGCCTATTTGGCACGGAAGATCAGAAGGAAGGCATGGCTGCATTTGTTGAGAAGCGTGCGGGCAACTGGACTGGGAAGTAAAATTGGACAGGCGCGGCGCGGTCAGGTGAATGGCCACATGTTGCCGGCGTTGCCGTAAATAACCTTTCGTCATCCTGAACTTGTTTCAGGATACCGGGCAACATTAGCGTGTTATCCTGAAACAAGTTCAGGATGACAAGGCAGGTCAAAAGATTTTATCTCTTAACCTTCTCCACCATCTGAAATTTTCCTAGTCCACATCCTGCGCCTTCATGCAGTTGACCGCCTTGGTCGTGCAATACGTGGACGATATCGACGTTGCACAATTGGTTGAGTGACGTTCGATAGGAAAAGCGGTCTTCGAACTTCAATCCGGGGCAGCTTTGCGGCAAAATATTGCGATAGGTTTTTCCGCCTGCCATGCGGAAATCGATGGTGCGGCTATCGATGACTTTCGTTGACCGTATCTGCGATATTGTGACGCAGCTTTTCGGTTCGCCCACTGCCCGAACGGGTTCAGGTGCGTTCTTGCTTGAAAGTGCGACAGCGCCGCCACCTGAAAATAAGGCAATCGCGGGGATGATGAACAGCAACTTATGCATCGGTCTTCTCCATTATCACGACTCGTCCATAAACTATTCTGTCTGAACTTTAGCTGACTTGATTTTGGGCGCGGGCGTTTTGGGTTTGAAGCGGCACAGGTCGGCGACGGGGCAGCGCCAGCATTCGGGCGTGCGTGCTTTGCAGATATAACGCCCATGTAAGATGAGCCAATGGTGCGCGCCCACGCGGAATGGCTTTGGCGTGCTTTTTTCCAGAGCTTTTTCGACCGCGATAACGGTTTTCCCCGGCGCGATTCCCGTGCGATTGCCAAGACGGAAAATATGCGTGTCGACAGCGAAGGTTTCTGCGCCAAAGGCGGTGTTCATCACCACATTGGCGGTCTTTCGCCCTACGCCGGGCAAAGCCTCCAGCGCGTCGCGGTCGGCGGGCACTTCGCCTCCATGATCACGCACGAGGATTTCCGACAAAGCGATGACATTCTTCGCCTTGTTATTGTACAGGCCAATGGTCTTGATATGGTTTTTCAATCCCTCCAGACCAAGCGCGACCATTTGTGCGGGCGTTTTGACCTCTTCGAACAAAGCCTTTGTCGCCTTGTTCACCCCCACATCGGTTGATTGCGCTGAGCATGTGACGGCCACGAGCAATTGGTAAGGATTGCCATAGGCCAATTCAGTTTCCGGATCAGGATTGGCCTCCGCCAAGCGCCGGTAAAATTCGAAGATGTCGGCCTTCTTCAAAGACCAAGGACCTCTTGCATATTGTATCGGCCGGGTGTCTGCCGGGTCAGCCAGGCGGCAGCTTTCACCGCGCCGCGCGCGAATATACTGCGATTTTCGGCACGATGGACAAGCTCGATCCGTTCATTGTCAGATGCAAAGATGACGGTGTGATCACCCGCCACGCTGCCGCCACGTAACGATGCAAAGCCGATATCGCCAGCCTTGCGTGCGCCGGTAATCCCGTCGCGGCCACGGTCGCTGTGTTCTTTCAAATCGACCGCTCGGCCCTTTGCCGCGGCTTCACCCAACAGCAGGGCGGTACCTGATGGCGCATCGACCTTGTGCCTGTGGTGCATTTCCAGAATTTCTATGTCCCAATCCGCGCCCAACTGACGCGCAGCTTGTTCCACCAAGGCGGCAAGCATATTCACGCCCAAGGACGTATTGCCGGTCTGCAAAATGGCAATATCGCGCGCGGCATCATCAATCAGGAAATGGTGGCGCTCCTCCAAACCTGTCGTGCCAATGACGATGGGCTTACCCGCAGCCACGCAAACATCAAGGCTGGCCTCAAGGCCGTGGGGGCTCGAAAAATCGACGAGAACATCGGATGCAGCAATCAATGCGGCAAGGTCGCCGTCCTTATCGACGCCGCCTGCATGTGTGTGGCCGTCGGCGGCAATCGCATCGACCAAAGCCTGCCCCATGCGCCCTGCGCTGCCAATTATTCCAATTTTCATATCTCTTGCCCTGACCTAATGTCTGGGTCTTACTATATTAGGCAACCGAAACAAGTTTTGGGTGAAGATGAAGGAAAGCATGTGGGACAAGGCATCAAAAACATTGTGATCCTTACAGGTGCAGGCGTCAGCGCCGAAAGCGGCATTGATACCTTCCGCAGCGCTGGCGGGTTGTGGGAGCAGCATAAGGTGGAAGATGTAGCCACGCCTGAGGCCTTCGCCCGTGATCCCGACCTTGTGCTGCGTTTTTACGACATGCGCCGCGAACATATTCAAAAGGTGGAGCCCAATGCTGCGCATTATGCGCTCGCACGGCTGGATGCAGCATGGTCGGGCAATCTGCTTCTGGTGACACAAAATGTGGATGATTTGCACGAGCGGGCAGGGACAAAGCGTCTGTTGCATATGCATGGTGAGCATCTGAACGCGTGGTGCAATGCCTGTGATGCCCGCCACCCGTGGCGCGGCACGTTGCTGGATCGGCCCGCTTGCCCGTCTTGCGGCGTAACGGGGCGGTTGCGGCCGGACATCGTCTGGTTTGGGGAAATGCCCTATCGGATGGACGAAATTTACGATGCGTTGGACCAAGCGGACTTGTTTGTCAGCATTGGCACCTCAGGCGCGGTCTATCCCGCCGCGGGCCTAGTGCGCGAAGCGCGGCAGAAAGGCATACGGACTTTGGAACTGAACCTTGAACCATCGCATGGCACGTCATGGTTCGAAGAATCGCGGCATGGCCCAGCATCCTCAGTGGTGCCAGTATGGGTGGAGGAAATTTTAGGCGGTTAAGCCGCTACAGCTTCTGCAGCCTGCATCTTTTGGCAGACGAATGGTCCGCATCGCCGGGGCCATGCCGTCGAATAAATGCAGCTTGCCCATCTGCGCCTCCCCAAAGCCGGTCATTGCACGAATGGCCTCCATCGCGGCAAAGGATCCCATTAACCCGCACATGGCCCCCAGGACGCCCTGTGTGGCGCAGTCGTCGCAATCATCGGGGTCATGCGCGTCGCCGACGAAGCAGCGATAACAGGGCGCATTATCCTGCCATCCGGTGAATGTGCCAATCTGCCCGTGAAACTGGCCAATCGCGGCGCTAACCAAAGGCACTTTCGCGGCAAGGCACAGATCGTTGACGATCAGACGCGTGGCGAAATTATCGCACCCGTCAATCACCACATCGACGCCCTTCAGAATGTCTACCGCGGTGGAGCTGTCAATGCGCTGCTTAAGGCCGCGGAATGTTACATCAGGGTTTAAGCGCGCGACGGCGGCGCCCGCGACATCGACCTTCGCGGTACCAATGTCGCTTTCGGTATACAGAATTTGCCGTTGAAGGTTGGAAAGCGATACGACATCATCATCAACGACGCTGATCGTCCCAACGCCCGCCGCCGCCAGATATTGGATGGCAGGGCAACCAATGCCACCCGCACCGATAAGCAGCACATGGCTCGATAGCAATTTGGACTGACCCGCGCCGCCAATATCGCGCAGCACAATATGCCGTGCGTAACGGTCAAGCTGTTGGTCGCTAAGCGTCATATGCCCGTGGAACCAAAGCCTCCGGTGCCCCGTTCGGTATCGTCCAGGGCGTCGACTTCGATCATGATACCCTGCGTGACCGGGGCCACCACAATTTGTGCAATCCGGTCGCCTATGTTGATGACGAAATCCTCGTCACCCAAATTTGCGAGAATGACCTTCACTTCGCCGCGATAATCGCTGTCGATAGTGCCGGGGGTGTTGAGGCAGGTGATGCCATGTTTCAGGGCCAGGCCGGAGCGCGGACGCACTTGAACTTCATAGCCATCGGGAATGGCGAAGGCGAAACCGGTTGCAACGGCGTGGCGTTTGCCAGCGCGTAAGGTCAGGTCTTCGGCGGCGCAAATATCCATGCCCGCTGCGCCTGATGTCGCATATGCGGGCATCGGTAGGCCAGCGCCGTGATCTAGGCGCTTGACCCGAATATCAACCTTTTGCGAGTGCATCGGCCACTTTCTCCATCAATTTACGGGCAATTACGTCCTTGGCACTTTCGGGCCAGCTATCAACGCCGTCCTTGGTGATGATATGAAACGCATTGTTTTCGCCGCCCATCACATCGCCGGACACGTCATTGGCGACAATCCAGTCACAACCCTTTTTGGCGAGCTTTGTTTGGGCATGCTCCACAATTTTCTCAGTCTCCGCCGCAAAGCCGATCAGCAGCTTTGGACGTTTGGCGTGCGTGGCGAGGCTAGCGAGGATATCTGGATTTTCGGTTAAGTTAAGTGCCGGGATATTGCCGCCGTCTTTCTTAATCTTTTGCTCAGGTGCTTGCGCCGCGCGCCAATCGGCGACCGCGGCCACCATGATGGCGGCATCGACGGGCAGGGCTTTCTCAACCTCGGCCTGCATCTGTAGTGCGGTTTCAACATCAATCCGAACGACACCTGGCGGGGTCGCCAGATGGACTGGACCCGCAATCAACGTGACATCAGCGCCCAAATCTGCTGCCGCAGCCGCAATGGCAAAGCCCTGACGCCCCGAAGAACGGTTGGCGATATAGCGCACGGGGTCAATCGCCTCATGCGTTGGGCCCGCGGTTACTAAGATGCGCTTTCCGGACAAGGGACGATGTTGTTGCGTTACAGGCGGAACGCCGCTTGGAACCGTCGTTGGTGAACGGCCCGACGTCAGCATTGCATCAAAGGGATGCCCCAACATCGTGCAAATTTGCTCAGCAATGGCGGGTGGTTCTGGCAACCGTCCGGGGCCAAATTCGCCGCACGCCATCGCGCCTTCATCTGGGTGCATGATGTGGATGCCATCGTTGCGCAATTGCGCCAAATTTCGTTGCGTTGCTGGATGGTTCCACATGCGGACATTCATCGCAGGAACGGCAAGCACGGGCTTATCGGTCGCCAGCAAAATGGTGGTGGCAAGATCGTCGGATATGCCCGCCGCCATTTTCGCCAATATGTTGGCGGTAGCGGGGCAGATGACGACCAGGTCGGCCTGACGGCTCAATTGGATATGCCCAATTTCGCGCTCTTCCTTCAGGTCGAACATATCGCCGTAAACTTGGTCTTCGGTCATCACGGACATGGACAAAGGCGTGACGAATTCGGTCGCACTTTGCGTCATAACCGCGCGCACGGATAGGCCTTGCCGTTTGAGTAAGCGGACAAGTTCAAGCGACTTATAGGCGGCGATGCCGCCCGTGACGATGAGGAGGATGCGTTTGGTAGACATTAGCTTAATCCTATCGCCCACATGCCAGCCGCACCCAAGACACCTGCCAAGGCCGCGACCAATAAATAGCGCGCTGCGTTGCTTTGACCTTTGCGTTCCCAAATGAGTTGGACAGGCGGCAAGGGGGGCGGTTCGGGCGCGCCGCCTTTGCGGGGAAGCTGTTCATCTAAGCGGCGGATGAGGTCGGGGATCAACTTCAGCGTATCGGCTTGTTTGCGCAGGCCATCAGCCAGCATGGCTTCCGGTCCCAATTCACCGCGAATCCAGTCCCGCACATAAGGTGCGGCGACATCCCACATGTTGATGCTTGGGTTAAGCGAAGTCGCAATGCCTTCGACCATCACCATCGTTTTTTGCAGCAACAACAAATGTGGCTGTGTCTGCATATCGAAATCGCGGGTAATCGCGAAAAGGCTGTCGAGCATTTGCCCGACCGACAATTCGCTTACCGGCTTGCCGCGCGTTGGCTCGCCGACCGCACGCAACGCCGTCGCGAATTCGTCGACATTGTGATAGCTGGGCACATATTGCGCCTCGAAATGGATTTCTGCCACCCGCTTATAATTGCCCGTGGTCAAGCCATAGAGAATTTCCGCCAGCCAAAAGCGCGCTTGCCGGTTGATCCGGCCCATAATGCCAAAATCAATGGCGACAATCGTGCCGTCGGCGCGGACGAATAAATTGCCCTGATGCATGTCGGCATGGAAAAAGCCTTCCGAAATCGCTTGCCGCAAAAATGTAAGGACAAGCTTTTCAGCCAATATATTGAGGTCATGGCCCGCCGCCTTGAGCGCATCAATATCCGAAATTTTAATGCCATCGATCCATTCGAGCGTCAGCACACGGCCAGACGTCCGGTCCCAATCGATGGTCGGAATAATATAGCCTTCGACGGCAACCATCGCCTCTTTCAATTCAGATGCGCTTGCCGCCTCGCGCCGCAAATCGAGTTCGCGCAGGGTCCAGCGTTTCAAATTGGCGATAACCAGTTGTGGACGCAATCGTGCTGCTTCGCCGCCAAGCGCTTCTAAATGCGCGGCGGCCCATTCATAGGTTTCAATGTCGCGGGCGAACTGTTCGCGAATGCCGGGGCGAAGCACTTTGATCGCGACATCCTTGCCCTCATTCGTGCGGGCACGGTGCACCTGCGCAATGGAAGCGGCCCCCACGGGCACAGGGTCGATATATTCAAACAATGCCGCCGCTGGCTTATTCAGGCTGTTATCTATCTGCGCATAGACTTGGTCAAATGGCGCGGGCGGTAACTGGTCCTGCAGCATGAGCAGATTGTGCACCGCTTCTTCGCCAATAATGTCGGGACGGGTCGCCAACGTTTGCCCAAGCTTGATGGCAGCGGGCCCAATCGCGCGAAATGCGCCTGCATAATCCGGCACCTTTGGCTGAATCGTCCCAAAACGCGCGATGCGGCACAGGCGCTTGACTTGCGCTGGGGTGTTGCGATCCGCCTCAAAGGCGCGAAGCGCCCCGTGGCGTGCCAATATGCGGCCCCATTTGAGCAAGCGAATGATGTGTGTAAGTGGACGCGTCATGTCGAGCGGTGTTAAACTTTCCAGCCGCTGTGGATCGCGACCAGACCGCCCAATATCGGCTCAACCTTGGTTTGCACAAAGCCAGCCTCACCAATCATGCGCTTGAAATTTTGCATGTCGGGAAAACGGCGGATGGATTCGACCAGATAGCGGTAACTGTCTTCGTCGCCCGCAATGGCCTTGCCCAGCTTTGGCACAAGCTTGTCCGAATAGATGTCGTATATTTGCGCAAGGCCAGGCCATTCGACGGTTGAAAATTCCAGGCAGAAAAAACGGCCGCCATAACGCAGCACGCGATGTGCCTCACGCAGGGCCTTCGGGATATCCGTGACATTGCGGATGCCAAAGGCAATTGTATAGGCATCAAAATGCGCATCGGGGAATGTTAATGTCTCGGCATTTTGTGGAGACCAGATGAGGCTGTCAATCCCGCGCTGCATGGCGCGTTCCATGCCGACATCGAGCATATCTTCGTTAATGTCGGAGACAGTGACCTGCGCACCAGATTTTTCCATGCGAAATGCGATGTCACCCGTGCCGCCGGCCATGTCGAGAATATCCTCACCCGCGCGTGGTTTAACGCGGCGCACGAAGCTATCTTTCCACAAACGGTGCATGCCGCCCGACATTGCATCATTCATAATGTCATATTTGCGCGCGACATTGGAAAAGACGTGGCCAACGCGCTGCGTCTTTTCTTCGGGGCTAACTTCCTCATAGCCAAAGGATACGGTGTCGTTCATCTTGCTGCCTCTAGCCGATTGTTGCGCCAGCCGCAAAGACTGTTAGGTGCAAAATCATATGCCCGAATTACCTGAAGTAGAAACCACTGTCTCCGGCCTGCGGTCGGTCTTGGAAGGTGAATTAATCGTGCGCGCGGAACCGCGCCGTGCGGACCTGCGCTGGCCGCTTCCGCCCGATTTGCGGCAGCGGCTCACGGGCGCACGCGTTGAATCGCTGGGCCGGCGCGCCAAATATGGATTAATCTATACCGACCGGCAGGACGTGTTGATTTTTCATTTAGGGATGTCGGGCCGCTGGCGCGTCGACCCAGCGGAAATTGAAAAGCACGACCATTTCATTCTGGAAACGGCAAGTGGCCGGGTGGTCGCGTTGAATGATCACCGCCGTTTCGGGTCGCTGGATATCATCGATTCGCAACAAGTCGACGAATATCGCTTCTTTGCCCAAATGGGGCCTGAGCCGCTGTCGGAGGCGTTCGATGCGTCTGTGCTGCAAAAGGCACTTTTTGGCCGCAAGGCACCAATCAAGGCGATGCTACTTAACCAGAATATCGTCGCGGGCTTGGGCAATATCTATGTGTGCGAGGCTTTGCATATGGCGGGCATTGACCCAATTGCTGTTGCATCGAGCATTAGCAAGCCGCGGCTGAACCGATTGGTCATCGCTATCAAAGAGGTGCTCACCGCCGCGATAGCAGCTGGCGGATCGACCTTGCGCGATTTTGCAGCGCCAGATGGGGAGCTGGGATATTTCGCTAAAGACTGGCGTGTATACGGTCGCGAAGGTGAGGCTTGTATCTGCGGTAGCAACATATTGCGGCGTGTTGATTCGGGACGATCCACCTTCTACTGCCCGAAATGCCAGCGATGAGGCGGCATTATGAGGTTGACGAATCTGTTGGGCAGGGTTAAGGGCCGCTCCTTCAACGGGCGTACCGCATGGGCACGTCTTCTCAGATATTGAAATTCGAGGACAAAAATGGCCAATACGCCGCAAGCAAAAAAGCGTATCCGTCGCAACGCGCGTCGCACTGAAGTCAATGGCGCACGCGTCAGCCGCATCCGTACTTTTATTAAGAAAGTCGAATCGGCCATCCAACTGGGTGACAAGACTGCGGCCGCCGCAGCACTTGCAGCAGCGCAGCCTGAATTGGCGCGCGGTGTATCCAAGGGCGTCCTTCACAAGAACACAGCTTCGCGCAAATTTGGTCGCCTCACAAAGGCGGTCGGCGGTCTCGCTTAAGCGATTCTGACTGCACCGGACCTTCCGGTTTCAGACATTCAAAACCCGCCGCAATCACGGCGGGTTTTTCTTTGCCAATTGTCACAAAAGTGAAGTGTGAGGATTTCCCACGATTCGGGAGGTGTGCAATCCACTATATTGCAAAAAATAACATTATATCATATACTTAATAAATAGATAACGCATTTGCTTAGGTCCTGCCGAGTCAATGCCATTTATTTCAATTTTTTTGCCGAGCGGCTCTTGATAGACTCGTTTATTGCTGTCTAAGAAATGCATTCCAGCAAAGCATGACGACAGTCGGGCAATGCCTCACATGGAGAATGAACAAGTGGCGTGGCTGCATTTGGCAACAAATGCGTGGCCAGTACCAGTTCGTCCTGTGTCCGGTAGATAGCGCGCGGTGATGTGGCACTGGTTGGGGTGGAAAATGGGGGCAGGCACGTTGGCCGAAGGCAATTCAGTATCGCAAAGCACAGTCGGTCTGTCAGGAAACGGAAATGATGTCTCTACATCAGTTGCCCGTTTTGACGCTGATTGGCATAATATCTCTTCTGGCTTGCGTCGTGATTTGGGTGCGCAGGTTTACGGACAATGGATTCGCTCCATCAGCCTGGGTGATTATTGCGACCTGACCGGCACGCTTGAGCTTTTGTTGCCCTCCGACTTTTCCGCAAGCTGGGTTTCCGATCATTATGCCGACCGTTTGCGCTTGGCATGGTCTAGCACCAATAGCAGCGTCAAGCAGTTGAAAATCCGCACCCGCCCCGGTGCGCCGCGCGTCGAATTGCTGCGTGCTTCAACAAATGCAGAACGTGCGGTTGCGCAAGAAACGAATGAGTCGCAAGCCACCCGGTCGGCGCTTGACCCGCGCATGACTTTTGCGAATTTCGTGAAAGGCCAAACCAATGTGCTGGCGCTGAGCGCTGCAGAGCGGGTTGCGTCGAAAGACAAGCCCTTGTTTAACCCGCTATATCTGCAAGCGGCAACTGGGCAAGGCAAAACGCATCTGATGCATGCCATTGGCCATGCTTATGCCGAGGTTAATCCAGACGCGCAGATTTTGTATATGTCCGCCGAAAAATTCATGATGGAATTTGTGACCGCGATGCGGCGCAAGGAAGTCATGGAGTTCAAGGCACGTTTGCGTGCTGTCGACGTGCTGCTGATCGACGATATCCAGTTCATCATCGGCAAGGTGTCGACGCAAGAAGAGTTCCTGCATACTATCGATGCGATCATTGGCGCAGGCAAACGCTTAGTGGTTTCCGCTGATCGCGCACCGCAAGCGCTGGACGGCGTGGATCAGCGTATCTTGTCGCGTCTTTCGATGGGTCTTGTCGCCGACATTCAGCCTGCAGATTTAGAGCTTCGCCGTTTGATCTTAGAACAGCGCCTGGCCAATATGCCAGAGGCGCAGGTCGGTGAAGATGTGGTCGAGTTTCTCGCCCGCACGATCAGCCGCAATGTCCGCGAATTGGAAGGCGGCTTGAACAAGCTGCTCGCTTATGCCCAATTGACAGGCAAGCCAGTCACGCGGACTTTGGCAGAAGAGCAGCTCAAGGATATTTTGAGCGCTTGCCGCCGCCGTATCACTATCGATGAAATTCAGCGCGCTGTGTGCGAATATTATCGCATCGACCGCAGCGAAATGTCTTCAAAGCGCCGTGCGCGTGCGGTCGTGCGCCCGCGGCAAGTTGCCATGTATCTTGCCAAGGTGATGACACCGCGCAGCTACCCTGAAATCGGACGCAAGTTCGGTGGACGTGACCATAGCACAGTGATCCACGCCGTACGCTTGGTTGAGGGACTGCGCCAGCAGGACAGCGATATGGACAATGATGTCCGCGCGTTGCTCCGTCAGCTCGAAGCCTAAATTTCCCTCTCTTTTCAAGTCGCTTTTCAGCGCTTATCCCAATGACATGAGTCGGAGGGACGAGTATGAGTAATATATGCGCATCCTGCGGAGCGACTGCGACCAAAGAAGCCGCTTTTTGCGCCAGTTGTGGGCATGCGTTGAAGCCAAAAATAGCCAAAAAACCTGCAAAGCCATCCGCGAATCGCCCATGGCGTATGCCATTCGTCGCGGTCTTCGCTGTTTTGGCTATGGCGGCCTTATATTTCTGGCTCTTCATTGCCGATGATTTGAAACGCGACACAAGCCTGTCCACAACCGAAGTGGGAGAAGCTTCGAACCCGGAAGCGCAGATATTTTTCGCAATGACCGACGCGAACTTGCGGAACAAGCCGACAATAAGCGGTAGCGAAATCTTAGGCAAATTGCCCCGTGGTTCGCAAGTGACTGGTACAATTCAACCCGGTTCTGGTGTCGATGGCGGGTGGCTTGAACTGAGTGATGGCAATGGTTTTGTTGCCTTGGCTAATCTATCGCAATTTAAGCCACCGGCATTGGTAAAGTTGCTTAACGATCAGCCCTGGGTTGCCGACGGTTTTATCGATGTATGGGCGACCACCTTGGCAGATAGCGCATTGTTGGATCGGCTTCGCGCGGGGGCATCATTGACGCTCGTCGGAACGACGGCGGATAACTTCGTTGAGGTGAAGCTTGCTGATGGTCGTTATGGATATCTGGCGGACGCTCCATCGATCTTGGCGCGCATAGGGGGCAAACCCATTACCATCGGCTTTAATCCCCAAACTTGCGCCTTTTCCGGAGAAATTGGTGCTGAATTTGCCAAGATTGGCGCGCAGTTGCGGGCACAATGGCAAGCATTAGAGGCAAAGGAGTTTGCCAATGATGCCGCCCGTCAAAAGGCTTATGCGGTGGTTGAAGGCAAAAGCAAATATCTCAGGCTACGCCGATCCTTCGCAGGATTATCGTTGACGGGACTAGGGCAGCATTATGAATCCCAGTCTTTATATTTCGACGACCCACCTGCGAAGGTTATGGAAATATTCCGCGCGCAAGGTTTTGATATCGGGCGAGATGGGCTGTTCGCAGGGACTGATCTGTACGCAGGTATCGCGGCTACGCGGGGTGAGGGCGCGGCTTATGGTAAAACCGAATTGAGCTGCGGCGTATAAATACACGCCGCAGCCTTAATTAGGCCTAGCGTTTTTCCTCCGGAGCGACGGAAATTCGGACGGTTTCGCCGCCATTACCGGGGAAACCTGTGAACATCGCCTCAATCAAATTTGGCACCAGATGCAGCAGTTTATTTGAACGCGACTTGGCTTCCGCCTTGCCTTCGAACAGACGCTTGCCGTCAATATTACGGTCAATTTTTAGATCTAGGTTGGCTGTGTACACCGTGAAGCTGTCAACATCATAGGGACGATTGAAACCGCTGTAGAGGAACGGATCATAGAAACCCATAACATAGCGCGCACCGCGCCGCGTATGGACGACATAGGGACGGTAAAACGCGCCATAACCCCAAAAGGGATCGTAGAAGGGGTCCCGATGAACGATGTTGCGTTCCTTGCCTTCATCAACGGCATAATCAAGAGATACGGTCATGTCGGCGGTTGCCCCCGATGATGGCACATACCCAACTTCCTGTAGTTCCTTGGCGACCAGCGCAGCATATTGGCCAAATTCAATGCCGCCGGAGTTGGCCGGATTGGCTGCGCGGATCACAAAGGTTTGACCCTGAGGGGCGGGTAGTTCCTGAAAGCGGGACACATCGGCGTTAAAGGGCGTTGCGCATGCACCCAAGGCCAGCAGCGCCAACGGAGCGAGAAAAGTTACGACCTTTTTCATCCATTCATATCCCTTCGAAAGCGGCCAAATGCCGACTTGTTATTAACCTGTTAAAATTAGGATGGTTTCGCTGAACTAAGGTTGAACGACGAAAAAACAACATTTAACGCAGTAAGCCAAGCGCAGCATAGGCGGCATTTAACGTCGGCGCGCTCAATTCGCGCGCTTTTGCCGCGCCCTTAGCCAATGCCGCGTCAATCTGTTCATGGTCATCCTTAAGCACGCTAAAGCGTTCCGAAATGGGGCGTAGATGTTCGACCACAATTTCTGCCAGTGCAGGCTTGAAGGAACCGAAGCCCTGACCACCAAAACGTGCCAGCGTTTCGTCCACCGTCTCATTCGCAAAGGCGGCATATATGCCGACCAGATTTTTGGCTTCGGGGCGGCCTTCAAGACCATCTGCCTCTGACGGCAATGGCTCTGGATCGGTCTTCGCTTTCTTGATTTTGCTTAGTATCGTGTCGGCATCATCAATCAAGTTAATACGGCTCATGTCGCTTGGATCCGACTTGGACATTTTCGCGCTGCCGTCACGTAAACTCATGATGCGCGCCGTGGCTTTCGGAATGATGGGATCAGGCAAAGTAAAAATCTCTGTACCTTTTCCAAAATCGGTGTTGAACTTTTGGGCGATGTCGCGTGCCAACTCCAAATGTTGTTTCTGGTCTTCGCCCACAGGCACATGCGTCGCTTGATACAGCAGCACATCAGCGGCTTGCAAAACGGGATAAGTGAACAACGCGATGCTCGCGCCTTCGCGGTTCTTGCCCGACTTGTCCTTGAACTGGGTCATTCGGTTGAGCCAACCCATCCGCGCAGTACCCGTCAGCAACCATTGCAGTTCAGAATGGGCAGGGACCTGCGCCTGATTGAATAGGATCGCCTTATTGGTGTCCAGCCCGCAGGCGAGCAAGGCTGCGGCCATCTCGCGGGTGTTGGCGGTCAACTCCTCCGGAACATGCGGCATCGAAATGGCATGCAAATCCGCGAGGAAATACAGGCATTCCATTTCATCCTGCATCTTCACCCAGTTGCGGATTGCGCCGAGATAATTGCCGAGATGAAGGTTACCCGTTGGCTGAATACCGGAAACGACGCGCATAGATATTACTCGCTTGTAGAAGACGCAGGCGCGGTTGCACGTCTGCGGAAAAGGGATTTGAATTCGCTAATCCGGTAGGCCCCGAACAGCAATATGGCTAGCGCATAGACCGCGCCGCCAGCACTTACCAAAGTGAGCAGAACGGCAATGCGCCGCCACAAGCCAGTGCCAAGCTGACCTTCGATAAGTGCATTTCCGAAATAGAGCGCGACGCCCATAATGCCGGCCGCCAAAATTATGCGCCATGTCTTTTGCTTCAACCGGGCATCGACGGCGATATGGCCGCGTTTGCGCAAAGTGAACCACAGCAATGCGAAGTTTACCCAAGCCGAGATGGCCGTTGCCACGCCAACGCCGATATGCGCCAAGGGCCAGATCAGGATGAGGTTGCCGACGAGATTGACCAGCATCGACCATAAGGCTAGCCGCAACGGGGTCTTGGTGTCGCTCCGCGCGTAAAATCCTGGAGTGAGTACCTTGATCAGCACATAGGCTGGAACGCCTGCCGAAAATGCCATCAGCACCGCCGCAGTTCCGCGCGTGTCGGCCGCGGTGAAGGCGCCATGTTCGAATATGCCATGGACAATTGGGATTGCAGATACAATCAACGCGACCGTCGCGGGCATAGCGAAGAATAAGGCCAGTTCGACGGCCCGGTTCTGCGTATCGGATGCAGCCTTGTTATCTGCCCCGGCAATCTGCCGCGAAAGTGCAGGTAAAATAGCGGTCCCGATTGCTATGCCAATCAGCCCTAAGGGCAATTGGTTCAAGCGGTCGGCATAATAGAGCCAGGATACCGACCCTTCGGGGAGGAACCGGGCAGCAAGCGATGTAGAGATCAGGAGATTGAACTGGATCGCGCCTTGGCCAATCGCGGCGGGTGCAATCAACGCCAGCATAAGCTTTACGTCCGGCGTTAGGCGCGGCAAACTAAGCTTCAGGTTAACGCCCGCGCGATGACAGGCCCAGATGAGCCAAAGCAATTGCAGCGCGCCCGATACGGTAACCGCGACCGCTTGCGTGACCGCTGTTTCAACCTCTGTATCGCCGCGGAAAAATATCAGCGCGATAATCATGCAGACGTTTAGCAATATCGGCGCGGCGGCGTTGACCCAGAATCGGTTCAGTGAATTCAATATCCCGCCGAGCAATGACACCAATGATATCAGCGCCAGATAGGGAAAGGTGATAATCGTTAAATGCCGTGCCAGCGCGAATTTCTCTGCCCCGCCATCCGGAAAGCCCCCCGTCATCGCCCAGACAATTGGACCCGCAGCAAGCATCATGAGGGCAGTAAATAGCACCAGAAACGGGAACAGCACCGACAGTATTTGGCTGGCAAAATTGCGCGCGGCGATCAGGCCTTGGTCCGCCTTTTCGCGCTCGGCCTCCGTCATCTTCTTGTTAAACAAAGGTACGAATACCGCGGCAAACGCGCCTTCGGCAAACAGGGCCCGAAACAGATTCGGCAAGCGCCACGCGATCAGGAAGGCATCGGACGCAAGGCCTGCACCTACAAAGCGCGCCATCAACATGTCGCGCACTAGGCCCAAGAGGCGGCTGACCAAAGTCAGCCCCCCGATGGTGATGCTGTTTCGAACCAGGCTCATCTGTTCACCTGGTGCCGTCGGCTTCAGGCTTCGCCGGCAGGCTGCGTCTCTGCCATTTGCTGTGCTTGTGACAGCTGCTGAATGTAGAGCGCGTTGAAGTCGATGGGTTCAAGCACCAGTGGCGGATAGCCAGCATCGCGCACAGCGTCGGCAATGATTCGGCGCGCGAATGGGAACATTAAGCGTGGGGCTTCACCGAATAAGAATGGATGGGCTTGCTCTTCGGACACATTACGTAAGCCAAATAGGGTGCCATAATCCAGCTCAACGGAGAACTGAACGCCATTGTCGGTCTCTGCCTTGATCGCGAGCCGCAAAGCCACTTCATGCACTTCGTCGGTGATGGCATTGGCTTGAATATTGACCTGCACATCAATTTGCGGCGCGCCTTCCCAGTTGAAGCTGTGCGGGGCGTTCGGGTTTTCAACCGACAAGTCCTTGATATACTGGTTCAACATACCGACAGCGGGCGCTGTGTCTGCGCCATTTGATTTTACCTTGTCGGAAACGATGGTGCCTGTTTCGTCGGCCATGATATGTCGTGCTTTCTTGTTGGTTGTCTTGGCCGCAATGATACGACCCTTGATGGCCGAAGCGACTAGCAGGCGTACCGCCAAAGGGCAATGATTGTTGCGATTGCGCCACGCCGTGTTTTTCTTTGGGCAAGGCCCTTTGAAACCCGTATGTTTAACCCCTATATGTTTTAATGAGTCGGCTCAGAAAAAATTTGTTTCAGAAGCCGTATTTAGATTTTTGCCGGATGGAGGCGTTGTGACGTTTACTATTGTACTGCTCGCTCTTGTTGCAGCCTTCTTGGGCCTTCGCCTTTACGCCGTGCTGGGCAAACGTACGGGGCATGAACAAGAACCCGTTGCTCGTCGCCCGATTGAGGCAAATAAAGCGGCACTGTTGCGGCAGCCTGTCGCCGGTGGCGACATTGCGTCGGCTTTGCCTGCGCATGACCTGTCAAATGTTGATATGGCGGCGCAAAGTGGCATCAAAGCTATCAGCAATGCGGATCGTGGTTTTGAACTTGGCGCGTTCGTTGAGGGTTCAAAAACCGCCTATAAAATGGTTCTTGAAGCCTATTGGAAGGGTGACAAGGAAGCGCTTAAGTTTTTGTGCGATGATGATGTTTATGCAAGCTTTGCCGAAGCTATTGATGGCCGTGCTGCGCGCGGAGAGACCCTCGAAAACCGTTTGGTGCGCATTGACGAAGTACGCATTGTCGATGCAAGTTACGATCACCTCATGGCCCGTATATCGGTTCGTTTTGACGCCGATATCGCCGCGATGGTCAAAGATGCCGATGGAAATATCATTGGTGGGTCGATGACCGATGCGGTCGAAACGCATGATATTTGGACATTTATGCGCGATGTGAAATCGGACGGCCGTAACTGGAAGCTTGACGAAACCGACTCGGTCTGATTCACCTGGGCGATGAAACGCGCCCTTTTCTCTCTCGGTCTATCCGCCCTTACACTCTCCGCTTGTACAAGCGGGGTGTCATCGCATGGCGGCCCTGCAACCTCGTCGGAGGCAAAGGTCGCCGCCCCGCCAGTTGCGGCACAGGCCGCAGCTACACCTATACCGGCGCGCGACGTTACAACAGCGGCCGGGCTTGGCGTGGTGCGCGGTCCGCAAATTGCCACGTTGCAGGTGGATGCGCGCAAAACGGCGCTTGCACTAGACAGTTTTAGGACAAGTTGCCCTGGCCTTGTCCGCCGTACCGACACTAGCGGCCTGACCGAAGGCAGCGACTGGCTTACGGCTTGCGATGCCGCTAAAATATGGACTGGCGACGCCATTTCCTTTTTTGCAGAATATATGGATGCGGTGCAGGTTGGCACCGGCCGGGCTTTTGCCACGGGCTATTTTGAACCGGAAATCGCCGGTTGCCGCACGCGGCAAGCGGGTTGCGATGTGCCCGTCTATAAACGTCCATCGGACCTTATTGATGTCGATCTTGGCCTGTTTTCCGATGAACTGAAGGGGCGAAATATCCGCGGTAAAGTCAACGGCACCAAATTTGTGCAATATGACGATCGGGCCGCGATTGAAAACGGCTCTTTGGCAGGGCGCGGGCTAGAAATAGCTTATGCGTCCGACGCGATTGAATTTTTCTTCCTGCAAATTCAGGGATCAGGGCGGCTGAAACTGCCCGACGGTAATGTGATGCGCATTGGTTATGACAGCCAAAATGGGCGTGGCTATACTGGCATTGGCAAGCTGATGCGCGATCGCGGTCTGATTACCGACGCATCGATGCAAGGTATCGTCGCCTTTTTGCGTGCCAACCCCGAAGAGGGGCGCAAGATTATGCAGGAGAATAAAAGCTATATTTTCTTCCGTGAACTGACAGGCGCGGGGCCTTTGGGTGCTATGGGCTATCCTGTGGTGGGTGAGGCGAGCATAGCTGTGGATGTAAAATTCATCCCGCTCGGCGCTCCGGTATGGCTGTCCATGGACCGCGCGGAGCCCAATGGTATTTGGATTGCGCAGGATACGGGCGGCGCCATCAAGGGGGCAAACCGCATTGATACTTTCTGGGGTGCTGGCGACCGTGCGCGTCAGATTGCGGGCGGCATGGCAGCGCGGGGTACGGCACTCATTTTCTTACCTAAAGCTGCGGTTGCGCGGCTAGGTCTGTAAAGCCGGCATGGCGCGGCCTCTCGACAGCACGGAAAAGTCGCTTTGGGGCAGGGTCATTGCGACCGTAAAGCCCATGCATGGCGGCAAGCCAAAGCCTGTGCCGGTTACAACTCCAGCGGCGGATAAGGCGGCGCTGGCAAAGTTTCTCAGCGCCAAACCTAAAGCTGTCCCTGCCGACACAAAGCCGAAGCATATGCCCGCGCAAAGTAAAATTGCTCCTATGCCGCATAATCTCGACGGGCATTGGGACAAACGGATCGCGCGGGGCAGCATCATTCCCGATGTCAGCATCGATTTACATGATGCGTCCTTGTCGCTGGCGTATAACCGCCTCGATGGCGCGCTGGAGCAGGCAATTGCGCAGCGAATGAAAGTAATATTGCTCGTAACCGGCAAGCCGCGTGCACATGATCGAGCCAGTGGGACGGGCAGGGGGGCGATTGCGGCGGTTGTGCGCGACTGGCTGGCTGCATCGCGGCACGCCCGGCATATTTCGGCAGTGCGCAACGCCCATCCGCGGCACGGCGGGGCGGGCGCGCTCTACATTATGTTGAAGAGCTAGGCCTCAGCCGCCAGCATTTTGAGCGCTACGCGGCAGTAAATTTCCGTGAGCGCCGATAGGTCCGCAATTGCGACCGCTTCATCCAGCTTATGCATCGTTGCATTGCACAGGCCGAACTCGACCACCGGACAAATATTCGTCAGGAACCGTGCGTCAGATGTGCCGCCCGTTGTGGATGCTTCGGGTGCGATGCCGACGACTTCCTCCACCGCCGCTGATATTGCCCCTGAGAACGCGCCAGGAGGCGTGAGAAAGGCCTCTCCAGATATCATGGCTGTCAGACTTCCCCCATGGCGTTCCACAAGCGTGCGGAGCCTTGAAACGAGCGCGTCGCCAGTTTGCAGGTCGTTGAACCGGATCGACAATCGCGCTTCGGCTTGTGCCGGAATGACGTTGGTTGCCTTGTTGCCGACGTTCAGGTCCGTAATTTCAATATTGCTCGCCTGAAACCAGTCGGTGCCATCGTCAAGCGTAATTGCTTCAATCTCGGCCAAAATGGTTATCAATCTGGGGATCGGGTTGTCCGCCAAATGCGGATACGCAACATGGCCTTGCGTGCCTGCAACGGAAATCCACATATTCACCGATCCGCGACGGCCAATTTTCATCATGTCACCCAAGCGGTTGACGCTCGTGGGTTCGCCGACGAGGCAATAATCTGGGATGCTGCCCCGTTTTTGCATATGAGTGATAAGTGCCCGCGTGCCGTGGATGGCGGGCCCTTCTTCGTCGCCCGTGATAATCAGGCTGATTGTGCCTGCATCCTTGGGAATGTCATGCAACGCGGCAATAAAGGCGGCAATGCTGCCCTTCATATCAACAGCGCCGCGTCCGTGCAGCAAATCGCCTTTGATCTCTGGCACAAACGGGTCGCTTGCCCAGCCATTGCCCGGCGGCACCACGTCCACATGACCGGCAAAAGCAAAATGGCGTCCGTTTGTAGCTAGCCGGATTGCAAACAGATTTTCCACCGGTGCGCCATGGGCGGGGTTTTCGTCGTCTTCGCCCGAAATGAAGCGTTCGACCGTGAAACCCAGCGGGACAAGCATATCTTCCAACGCGTCAAACACCGCGCCAGTGGCGGGCGTGACGCTTTCGCAAGCGATCAGTCGTTGGGCATAAGCCAATGCAAGAGCATTATTCATTAGTCGGAGGCGTTACGGATTAATGCGCGCCAAAACAAGTCAGACATTGGCGGTACAATAAGGCTGTTTTCGGCAGCGCATCATTGCAAAACGCGGGCAAGCGCATCGGCCCAGCCTGCCAAGCGGGCCTCACGGGCCGCGGCATCAAGCATCGGCGCAAAACGCGTTACCCCACCGCGCATGCTGGCCGCATCCTCCAATGAGGGGAATAGTCCGCAACCCACCGCCGCCAGCATAGCTGCGCCAAGAGCCGTCGTTTCGACAAAAGCGGGTCTTTCCACATCGATTGTGAGCATGTCAGCTAAATCCTGCGCCATCCAGTCATTGGCGACCATGCCGCCATCGATGCGCAATTCGGCCCAATCTGCGCCATCGGCGGCAAAGGCGGTTTTCAGGTCATAGGTCTGGTGCGCCATCGCCTCCAGCGCTGCGCGGGCGACATGCGCCTTTGTCGCGGCAAAACTCAGTCCGCTAATCGTGGCGCGGGCATCCGACCGCCAATGTGGCGCGCCAAGACCCGAAAGCGCCGGGACAAGATAAACGCCGTTATTGTCCGGCACGCTGCGCGCCAGTGGCTCAGTCTCGGCAGCGTGCGAAATCAGGCCCAGATCATCACGCAGCCATTGCACAAGGCTACCTGCAACAAACACCGATCCTTCCAGCGCATAATGACGTTCGCCATTTAATTGGTACAAAATCGTCGAGAGCAAACGGTGGCGTGACTGGCGCAATGTGGTTCCGGTTTGCGTGAGCACAAACGCGCCCGTACCAAAGGTCGCCTTGGTCTGCCCGACGGCAAAGCAACCTTGCCCAATGGTTGCGGCTTGTTGATCCCCCGCCATGCCCGATATGCGGATTGCGCCGCCGAAATGCTCCGGCACTGTCGTGCCAAGGTCACCTGCACAGTCCGTAATCTCCGGCAAGATGTCGCGTGGGACGCCGAACAGATCCATCAACCCGTCATCCCATCCGCCGCTGCCAATCGCCATGAGCGCGGTGCGCGCGGCATTGCTAGCGTCGCTGATATGGCTTCCGCCCGTGAGCCGGTAGACAAGATAGCTTTCGACTGTGCCCACCGCCAAATGTGCACCCGCGTCCTTCAATTGTGGCCAATTCTCAAGCGCCCAGCCAATTTTTGATCCCGAGAAATAGGGGTCAAGCAATAAGCCGGTTTTTGCTTGCACCACTGGCTCTTCGCCTTGCGCCTTCATCGCGGCGCAGTTGTCGGCTGTCCGGCGGTCTTGCCAAACAATAGCAGGGGCAAGCGGCTTGCCAGTGCGTTTATCCCAGAACACAACGGTCTCGCGCTGGTTGGTTATGCCAATGCTCGTGATCCGGTCTGCGCCGCCTGCCTTAGCGACCATCGCTTGCGCGCAGGCCAGCGTCAGGTTCCAAATTTCCTCGGCATCATGTTCAACAAGACCAGGTTGCGGATAATGTTGCGTGAGCGGGCGTTGGCAACTGTCGACGGCGGTCCCGTCCGCGGTAAATAATACGGCCCGCGTTGATGTCGTGCCTTCGTCAATGACCAGTATATAATCGCTCATGCTTCTGCCGCGCGTAATGCGCGTCCCTCTCTTGAAAATATGAATATGGCACGGTTGCCGAAAACCAAACGATTGACCGCCAGCGCCATCAGCACCGAACTAACCAGCACAAAGACCATCACGTCAATATAATGCAGCCATGGCATCCCGAAATGCTGATAAAATGTTTCGCCAACATATAGCGTGTCAGGACGGTAGAGCACAAAATTGTGCAGCGCATAGATGCCAACACCATAGACCAAACCGAAAATCGCCGCCCGCGCATCGACATTGCGAAACAGCAGCCCCGCGATAAAGGCAGACAAGATGGGCATGGACGACAGGCCGTTCAGTTCCTGCAACAAGTTGATGATGCTACTCGCGCCCGCATACAGCGGTACCAAAGATATGGCGACGATGCTTGCCCCAATACCGACCGCGCGGTTGAGCGTAATCGCGCTGGTCTTTTCATTAATGAATTTGCGATGGAAATCGACAGTGTAGAGCGTGATTGTCGCGTTCAGAACCGCCGAAAAAGTTGTAAGTACAGCTGCGGCAATCATCGCGGCGAACATGCCGCTGGTCCAACTGGGCAATACTTCAGCGACCACCATGCCATAGGCACGGTCGCCCACATCGCCGAACAATTTATAGGCGACAACACCTGGAATAACGACGATTGGCGGGATGATAAGCACGCGAACAAGCGCTGCGGCCATGACCCCTTTTTGCGCCTCACGCACTGTCGGTGCGGCCAATGCCTTTTGCGTGATATTCTGATTGGTGGACCAATAGAATATCTGAATGAATATCATCCCTGTAAACAATGTGTGGAAGGGAATGGGTGAATCCAATGCGCCAATCATCGATACACGTTCGGCCGGAACGCCGGTAAACAGGTCGAAGTTAACCGCTGCTAAGGCTAAGAACACCACCGCCAGCGCCAGCCCCAATATGCCAACGCCGCTATAGGTATCAAGCACTGCAACGGCGCGCAGCCCGCCCAATATCGCATAGGCCGCGCCAACGACTGCAAAGATGCTGGCAATGACGATGACGGGTATGTCCGTGCCAAATAATGACTGCATGAATAGCGACCCGCTATAAATGACAGCGGGTAAATAAATGAATATATTGCCGATGAGGAACAATGCCGAAATGACGGTGCGAATGCTGCCGCCATTATATCGTTTTTCCAGCAATTCGGTGACCGTCGTGCAATTGTTGCGATAGTAAATGGGCACAAAGACAAAAGCCAAGATCAGCAACCCTACAAATCCAGCCAGTTCCCACCATGCGAGCAATAGCATTTGATTGCCGTTCATGCCCACCAATTGATCAGTGGAAAGATTGGTGAGGGTAATGGCGCCAGCCACGAAGAACCAATTCAGCCCGCCGCCTGCTAGAAATATGTCTTTGTCGGTTTTACTCTGGTCGCCGCTTGCGTGATTTTTTCCACGCACCTTAGCCCAAGTGAACGCAGCAATGAGGACCATGAGGCCCACAAAAATGCCAAATTGGACAGCCGATTGACTGGCTTCAAACATCGCAACCCCCCCATTGCTTGACGCGTCAGATGGCTCTGCGCTTTTGTTGGTTGCGAAACTAGAGCATGTGTTTGAAAAGGCAACGCGTCTGATGCGCGCGATTGTCATAATTGCGCCCGAGGGAGAGAATATTTTGCGCCATATCCGATTTGATGCGCCAGATAGCTGCTTGATTTTGGCCTGCGCCAAGGGTGCGCCATTGTCGGTGCTGTATTGGGGCGCAGCCTTACCCTTGGGCGTGGATGGTGCCGCGTTGGAAGGGCTGTCCGAACGGCAGGGGATGCACGGCGTGGCGGACATATCCTTGCCTTTGTCCTTGGCGATGGAGCCAGGGCTTGGCCATCCGATGTTTCATGGTTTTGCCGCGCATAGGGAAGGCAAGGATTGGGGCAGTGTATTTACCGTCGCCAAGGTTGAACCGCGCGACCAGGGCGCGAAGGTCGTTTGCAGTGACGAACGCACACGACTTGGTTTGGAATATGAGATTGATTTTGATGGCAACAGTGGCGTGCTGCGTATCCGGTCAACATTGACCAATTATGGCGCAACGCCGCTTGAACTGAATGACATGATGACCGCGTGCCTGCCCGTACCGGACATGATGACCGATATCATCGGCTTTACCGGACGTTGGACGCAGGAGTTTACGCAGGAACGGGTGCAGCGTTATGCAGCAACCTATCTGCGCGAGAACCGCAGCGGACGGACATCGCATTTCAGCTACCCTGCTATCTGGCTAGCCGCCGCCGATACCAACGAAAGCGCGGGCGAGGTCTATGGATTTCATTTGGCGTTCAGCGGCAACCACCGCCTACGCGTCGATTCGCTCACTGACGGACGGGTGTTGGCCAGCCTTGGCGCGTTGTTGTTGCCCGGCGAAGTCCGCCTTGCGCCGGGCGAAAGTTATGCGAGTCCGGAAATTGTCGCGGCCTATAGTGCAACCGGACTCAGTGCGCTCAGCCGCAAATTTCATGACCATGTGCGGACAAAATTGCTGCGGCCTGAAACGCGGGCCAAGCCCCGTCCGGTGCATTATAATACGTGGGAAGCGGTCTATTTTGACCATGATATCGCCAAGCTGAAAGAACTCGCGACCCGCGCGGCGGAGATCGGCGTAGAGCGCTTTGTTTTAGATGACGGCTGGTTTGGTGGGCGCCGCCATGACCGCGCGGGACTGGGCGATTGGACTGTATCGCGGGACGTTTATCCCGATGGGCTAGGTCCCTTAGTCGCGCATGTGACGGGCCTTGGCATGGAATTCGGACTATGGTTCGAACCCGAAATGGTTAACCCCGACAGCGACTTGTACCGCGCGCATCCCGACTGGGTACTGGGCCTGGAAGGGGTCGAAAACGTCCCGTTCCGGTCGCAGCTTGCGCTGGATATTAGCCGACCAGAAGTCGCCGATTATTTGTTCGATGCGATCGATGCGATTCTGCGCGATCATGACATTCGCTACATCAAATGGGACAACAACCGTGACCTCAGCCATCCCGGTGGGCAGGATGGCACAGCGCGCGCTTTTGCCCAAGTTCAGGCGCTTTACGCCTTGCTAAACCGCGTCCGCAGCGCGCATCCGCATGTGGAAATTGAAAGCTGTTCCTCCGGCGGTGCGCGCGCCGATATGGGCGTTTTGGCGCATAGCGACCGTGTTTGGACATCCGACAGCAATGACGCGCTAGACCGCCAAGTAATCCAACGCGGGGCAAGCTTTTCCCTGCCTCTCGAAGTGTTAGGTTGTCATGTAGGTCCCGCAAAATGTCATGTGACGGGACGGCGGCTGTCGATGGAAATGCGCGCGGCATCGGTATTTATGGGGCATATGGGGCTTGAGCTGAATTTGCTGACCGAGCGGGCGGCGGACCTTGATGTGCTTAAAAAAGCGATAGATTTGCATAAAAAACACCGTGCGTTGCTGCATGATGGTGATTTTTATCGTTTGAACAGCGCGCCACAGTTGATCGCCAAAGGCGCAGTCGCGCGTGATAAATCCGAAGCATTATATTCGGTCGCTTATGTCGCCAGTGATGCAAAGGTTTTGCCGGGGCGTTTGAAGTTCGACGGTCTGGACCCCGAGCGCGCATATCGGCTCCAGCTTATATGGCCAAGCAATTGGCAGGCGGTGAAAGGACCGTCGGCGATAGAGACGCTGAACCTGATCGGAGAGGGGGCAATATTCAGCGGCGCGGCATTGATGCATCATGGGTTGCAATTGCCGCACGCATTTCCCGAAACCTGCTTGCTGTTTTACGCTTCAGCGGTTTGAGACATGTTCGAGGGTTGACGCTGATAATCATCTTTCGTCTGCCGAACCTTTGCAGAGGCCATTGGTTTACATCGGCACTGCCGCGTCCCATATCCGGCAGTAGAAAAGGACATTCGCTATTTCCCGAACCGCCGCCCAACATTGGATAGAGCCACATGCGCATGGCATTTATGTCAAGCCAGCCGATATGTGGATTGACCCGTCGCGCCCCGCCGAACGCGCGTTGGTGACACATGGCCATGCCGACCATGCGCGCAGTGGGCATGGAGCGGTCTGGGCAACGCCAGAGACGCTGGCGATCATGGCGCTGCGTTATGGCACCGAAATGGGCACGCCCATGCCTTATGGCGACGGGTTTGAAGCAAATGGGGTGAAGATAAGCTTTCACCCTGCTGGGCATGTATTGGGTTCTGCACAAATTCTGCTGGAACATGCAGGCGAGCGGGTGGTGGTGACAGGCGATTATAAACGGCGGTTTGACCCGACCTGCGCGCCCTTTGAACCTGTCGATTGCGATGTGCTGATTACCGAGGCGACCTTTGGCTTGCCTGTGTTCACCCACCCGCCGATTGAGGATGAGATTGCCAAATTGCTCGCCGCCCGCGCCGCGCAAAAGGAAGGGTGCATATTGATAGGGGCCTATGCGCTCGGCAAGGCGCAGCGCGTCATCGCGGAACTGCGGCGTGCGGGCTATGATGCGCCTATTTATATCCACGGCGCAATGCAGAAAATGTGCGATCTCTATGCGGCGCATGATGTGCCTTTGGGCGAGCTCATAGTGGCAACGGGACTGGCCAAAGCAGAAATGAAAGGCGCGATTGTCATTGCGCCGCCATCGGCCCTGAATGACCGTTGGGCCCAACGTCTGCCCGACCCGATAACCGCCATGGCATCGGGATGGATGCGGGTGCGGCAACGCGCGCGGCAGCGTAATGTGGAACTGCCTTTGGTTATTTCCGACCATGCCGATTGGACCGAGTTGACCGAAACTTTGTTGGAGCTTCGGCCCAGCGAGACATGGATTACCCATGGCCGAACCGATGCGCTTGGCCGCTGGTGCGAGCTGCACCAATTGAAGGCGCGCGCGCTTGATCTGGTTGGCCGTGAAGAAGAGGATGAAGGCTGATGCAGGCTTTCTCCGCACTTATCGATGGGCTGATTTACACGCGCTCGCGCGATCATAAGGTCCGACTCATTGCCGATTATCTGCGCTCTACACCCGACCCCGATCGTGGCTGGGCATTGGCGGCGCTGGCGGGCACGCTCAGCATAGCAACGGTCAAAGCTGCCGCGATACGTGCGATGGCCGAGGAACGTTTTGACCCGATGCTGTTCCGTATGAGCCGCGATTATGTTGGCGACACAGCGGAAACTGTCGCGCTGATGTGGCCAGAGGTCAGCGCGGATGCCGTGGCACCAACAGTGTCGGAGGTCATCGACCTGCTCAACAGCACAAGCCGTGCGCGCGCGCCAAATGTTCTGGCGGAACTGATGGACCGGCTGGATGCCAATGGCCGTTATGCGTTGCTGAAACTGGCAACCGGCGGGATGCGCGTTGGTATATCGGCGCGGCTGGCCAAAACCGCCTTTGGGCAAGCCTTTGGCGTTTCTGTCGATGACGTTGAAGAGGTCTGGCACGCACTTAGCCCGCCTTATGCCGCATTATTTGCCTGGGGTGAGGGCAAGTCCGAGCGCCCCGACCCCGCCGACAGCGCGTTTTTCCGGCCCTTCATGTTGGCGCATCCGTTGGAGGATGGCATTGTCGATCTCGACGCATATGCCGCCGAATGGAAATGGGATGGTATCCGTATCCAGATTGCATCCACAGGCGGGGAAACGCGGCTGTTCAGCCGCGGTGGTGATGAAGTGACCGGAGCCTTTCCGGAAATCGCCGCTGCCTTCAACGGCATTGGTGTGGTGGATGGGGAATTATTGGTGCGCGGCGATGTGCAAGGCGGGGAGGCCGCGAGCTTCAATGCACTGCAACAGCGGCTAGGCCGGAAAAATGTGACCGCGGCGATGCAGGCGGAATATCCGGTGTTCGTGCGCCTATACGACATATTGTTCGACGGGGCGGAGGATTTGCGCAGCCAGCCTTGGAACGCGCGGCGGGAACGGCTGGAGCGGTTCGCGGCGCAACTTGATACTGTGCGGTTTGACCTGTCCGCGATTATCGAGGCGCGCGACTTTGACCATCTTGCGGAAATACGCGCAGCGGCGCGTGAGGCCGCGATTGAAGGCGTCATGCTGAAGCGGCGCGATGCCCCTTATCTGGCGGGGCGCAAAGTTGGCCTTTGGTACAAATGGAAACGCGAACCGCTCGTGGCCGATTGCGTGATGATGTATGCACAGCGCGGTAGCGGAAAACGCTCATCTTATTATTCGGATTACACCTTTGGCTGCTGGACGCCCGATGGCGCCTTATTGCCTGTGGGCAAGGCCTATTCGGGGTTTAGCGATGCGGAGTTGAAATGGCTCGACCGCTTTGTCCGCGATAACACGGTCGCGCGTTTCGGCCCCGTGCGCGAGGTGGAAAAATCTTTGGTGCTGGAGGTTGCGTTTGACGCCGTGCACGAATCCAAACGGCATAAATCCGGCATTGCGATGCGTTTCCCGCGTATCTCTCGCCTGCGCCGTGACAAGCCAGCGGATGAGGCGGACACAATCGCCAATTTACGCGCAATGATTGGTTAGGGTCAGGACCATTTAGATTCATCTTCGCGGTTTGAGGTCATTTTGTTCAGTGCAAGGCGGCAAGCGCGGGACTTAGTGGTTCTAAGTCCAAGCTTGCCAACGTGGCAATGGACAATATGGGTCAAATCCGAAGGACGCCAAAATGGCTTCGATCTCGAAACAAAATGCCCTTGCAGGCAGAATAACTGCCTGCGGCGGACATTTTCCTTGCGATATCTTTGCCATTTTGACGCCTCGAAGGTGAATCTAAGTGGTCCTGACCCTACAGAAACGCCCGCACGTCAGCCATGAAGCGGTCGAACTGGTCATGGTGCAACCAATGGCCGGCATTTTCATATTCGATGACCTTGGCCGTCGGGAAATGCGTGATGCGGCCGTCTTTTTCGGGGTTGGAGGCCCAGCTATTGGCGCCATACATCATTAACATCGGGCAGGTGATGGATTGCCAAATGGCCAATAAATCCTCACGCGGCATATCGAAAATAGCCCAGATGTTCAGGTAATTGTCGAACTTCCAGCTCCAGCTGCCATCCTCGTTGCGGCTAATGCCGTGCACCGTCAGGTGGCGTGCTTGTTCGTCGGTTAGATAGCTGTTTTCGGTTTTCATCCGTTCATAGGCGGCTTCGATATTGGGGTAGCGCTTGGGCGTGCGACCGGCGGCGTTGCGCTTGTCCTCGATCCACTGGCGGAAACGGTTTTGAATGCCGATGGCATCACGTTCGGCCTGCATCTTTGGCGACAGTCCTAATCCTTCGATGTTCACCATTTTGCGGACATTTTCAGGAAAGAGGCCGGCATAGCGGGTCGCGATATTGCCGCCCATCGAATGCGCAATGATGCTGACCGGGGCCAGGTTGAGTTGATGAATCAACTGCGCCAGGTCGTACACGAATGCAGACATTTCGTAATTGCCATCGGGCGACCAGGCGCTGTCGCCATGACCCCTTAAATCGGGTGCAATGATATGCCAGTCATGGCGCAATTCCTCGGCCACCCAATCCCAGCTGCGCGCATGATCGCGGCCGCCATGGACCAAGAGCAATGGCGGCGCATCGGGGTTGCCCCAGTCGACATAATTCAGCCGAAGGCGTTGCGAGATAAAGCTGTTGGTGATGGGCCCATGCAAAGTCATTCTGCGGCCAGTAATTGCTCTGCGCCCCCAAGGTCAACCGATACCAGTCGGCTGATGCCTTGTTCGACCATAGTCACACCAAACAAACGGTGCATCCGGCTCATCGTCACGGCATTGTGGGTGACGATGAGGTAACGCGTCTCGGTCTCCTGCGTCATGGCGTCGAGCAAGTCGCAGAAGCGTTCGATATTGGCGTCGTCCAACGGCGCGTCGACTTCGTCGAGCACGCAAATTGGCGCGGGGTTGGTCAGGAACAATCCGAAAATCAGCGCGACCGCCGTCAGCGCTTGTTCACCGCCCGATAGCAAGGTGAGCGATTGCAACTTTTTTCCCGGTGGTTGCGCGAAAATTTCAAGGCCAGCCTCCAACGGATCATCGCTGTCAATCAACGCCAGATGCGCTTGTCCGCCATTGAACAAGGTTGAAAACAAGCGGCGGAAGTGGCCGTCTACCGCCTCAAATGCGGTGAGCAACCGCGCGCGGCCTTCGCGGTTCAGGCTGCCGATAGATCCGCGCAAGCGGTTGATGGCAAGGGTGAGCTCTTCGCTTTCGGCAAGGCCACTGCCTTGCTGCGATTCCAGTTCGGCCAGTTCGTCGGCGGCGATCAAGTTGACGGGGCCAATACGCTCGCGTTCGTTTTGTAGGCGGTCGAGGCGGCTCGATTCCACGCCTGCATCGTCCATCGCATCTTCGTCAAAGCCCAGTTTTTCCGGCAGTACGGGGGGTGGACATTCGAAGCGTTCCCCCGAAATGCGGCCCATTTCGATGCGGCGATGCTCCTGATTTTCGGCGCGGGCTTCGGCGCCTGCGCGGGCTTCGCGGGCTACAGAAAGCTGTTCGGCCGCCGCCGACAATTCGCTTTCCAGCGCGCGCAGCGTTGTTTCATGCGCTGTTTCAGCGGTTTGCAGGCCAGCAAGCTTCTCGGCCAATTGCTCTTTGTCCGCACGCAAATTGGCTATGTCACGGGCCAATATTTCCGGCCTTCCCGCCATCGCTTCCTGCTCGGTCGCTATGTCGGCGCTGCGTTTGTTCATCTCGGCGATCCGGCGTTCGGCTTCGCCTGCGCGTTCCTGCCAACTGCGAATTTCGGCCATCGCCACGGCGCGGCGCTCGCGGCTTTGCGCTATGCGTTGTTCGAGCGCCGACAGGTCCGCCTGATTACGCGCCAACAGATCGCGCGTTGCCTCATGCGCGTCTGTGAGGTTTTGGACGAGGTCCGCATGATGCGACCCGTCGGGCAGGGCGTTGCGTGCCGTCTCGGCCGCTGTGCGTTCCGCTTGCGCTTCGGCCAAATCCTGCGCGGCTGCGGCCATTCGGTCTCCAAGTGCGGCCTTCGCAGATTTTAGGTGCGTCCACGCGTCTTCAGCTTGATCGACCGCGCGCAGGGCGTGGCGCAATTGGCCTTCGGTTGCCACACGCGCTGCGGCTGCCGTGCGGACTGCGTCCTGCGCCTTGTCGATTTTATCTGTCATCTGCAACAGGCTTTGCGCTTGTGCATCGAGCGCGGCTTGCGCGGGCGCGATGAGCGCATTCAATTCGGCCAAGCGGTTGGCGCGGACCAATTGTTCGGCAATCGTCGCGCCATCGCCATCGGTGGCAAAGCCGTCCCAGCGGCGCAATCTGCCCGCTAAGGTCACCAGACGTTCGCCGGGGGTGAGGGCTTGGCCATCATCGGTTTCGGCCACACGCACCATAGACAATCGCGCCGCAAGCTCGGGCGGGGCATCGACAAAATGGATCAGGGCGGTGTCGGCGGCCTTGCCCAGCGCGGCCGTCCCGCCAAGCCAGCGGCGTCCGGTTTCGCCGCCAATGCTGGCGTCCGCGTCATCGCCCAGTGCAGCGGCCAACGCGCGTTCATAACCGGGCTTCACCGAAATACGGTCGATGGCTTTATTGCCTTGGCCCTTGGTCAAGGAACGCTGCAGCGCGTTTTGCTCGGTTAACAATGCGGCGAGTTCGGCCTTGGCACTGGCGATGGCGACTTGGGCGGCATCGCGGGCGGAGATTAGCGCGGCACGCTCCGCTTCTGCGGCTTCATGCGCGTTGCTGTCCGCTTGCAATTGTGTTTGCAGCTTTTGGACATCCGCATCGGCTTGGTTTTTGGCCGACACATATTCCGCTTCATACCCCAATGCGTCTTGTTCACTGGCAATGCGAGCACAGACCTGTTCAGCGCGTCCTGCACGCGTTGTCGCTGCCGCCAGCGCGGCATCGGCCACGCGCAATTCGGCGTCTGCGCGCGCTTGCTCGGCGGATGCATTGGCTAAGGCAATTTCGCTTTCGCGCGCTTGCCGTTCGGCATTTTCCGCGGTGCGCAGAAGGGCAGGGCGCTCTTCCTCTTGCGCTTTAATCTGGTCGGCGAGCTTGACGCTTTCCGCCTGCAACCGGGCTAGCGCATCGGCTGCGTCATGCGTGAGCTTGCCTTCGCGCGCACCATCATCGGCCATGCGTGCCGCTTGCGCCGCGAGGTCGGATTCACGCTGAATAATCCGTTCATATTCGCCCGTCAGTTGCACGAGCTTGTTCGACACATCACTGGCCGCATCGCGCGCCGCCATGGCCACGGCCCGCGCATCGGCAAGCTGGCGCACCGCCTCTTGTTGCTTTTCGGTGAGGACGCGTTGCGCAACGGCAGCGTCCTCAACGGCTTTTGCCGCTATATTGGCCTCGGCGCGTGCGACATCGGCCGCAGCCTTCGCCTCACGCCAGCGGACAAAAATTAATCGGGCTTCTGCTTGTAAAATGTCTTTGGTCAGCGTGCGATAGCGTTCGGCCTGCTTGGCTTGGCGGCGCAACTGGCTGGCGCGTGCCTCCATATCGGCAAGGATCGTGGCCAATCGCACCAAATTGCTTTCGGCGGCGCGCAGTTTCTGTTCGGCATCTTTGCGGCGGACGTGCAGGCCGGAGATGCCAGCCGCTTCCTCCAGCATCTGTCGGCGTTCTTGCGGCTTGGCGGAGATGATGGCGCCAATGCGGCCTTGGCTGACCAAGGCAGGGGAATGCGCGCCCGTTGCGGCATCGGCGAAGATAAGCGCAACGTCTTTCGCGCGCACATCGCGGCCATTGGACCGATACGCGGAACCCGCACCCCGTTCGATCCGGCGGGTGACTTCTAATTCGTCGCCACTGTCACTGTCGGCGCTATCATCGCTGCGTTCGGCCAATATTGTGACTTCGGCAAAATCGCGCGGCGGGCGGGACGCGGTTCCGGCGAAGATCACATCTTCCATGCCCGCGCCGCGCATTGATTTTGCGCTGCTTTCGCCCATCACCCAACGGATGGCCTCCAACAGGTTGGATTTGCCGCAGCCATTTGGCCCGACAATACCGGTTAGCCCGCTTTCGATCCGGAGTTCAGCGGGCTCGACAAAGCTTTTGAAGCCGACAAGTTTCAGCTTCTTTATCCGCAAGGGGTGAACCCCGTTGCGGCTAAAGCGATGTCAGGCCCCCTGCGCGTCATATTTAGCGTGCGCCGGCCTCGACCAGCTTGCTTTTCACTTGCACCCATGAGCTGGCGTCCAGCTTCGCGCCGTTGAGCAAGAAGAAAGGCGTGCCTGACACATTATCTTCCTTCGTTCCACGCTCCGTGGTTTTGATCAGTGCGTCAATCGCGGCCTTGTCCGACAAGCACGCTTTGGCTTGGTCTTCGCTAATGCCGCGTGATTTCACAAATTCGATCAAGCCCATTTTGGTGCCGAGCAAAGTGGCGATCTGTTCTGGGGACATTTTCTGCATCGCTTGTTGATCCGCCTCCGTCACCGTGCTGATTTTACCAAGCCACGAAGCCTGCTCCGCATAGAGCTGGTCAGTCAGCGGGAAGAACGCCTCAGGCCCGCTGCATTGCGCCAAAAGAAAGCCAGGAACGTCCTGAATACCATGGACAAGGAATGGCCGGAATTCCATTGAGACAGTGCCGTCATTGACGAGCTTGTGCAATTCCTCGGTCGACTGCATCGAAAATTGTGCGCAGCCTGGGCAGGTAATGGCGCCATATTCGACCAGCTTCAATTTCGCATCGGGGTTGCCCATTTGATAGCCACCAAATTCGGTTTTGGTGACAACATCGACCCATGCCTTGTCCGCAGGGGCGGCAACCTTGGCCAACGGTTCACCCTTTGGTGCGCCAGCCGTGTCGGCGCCGCCACAAGCCGCAAGTGCGAATGCGGCAGCAGTTGTCAAAATGAATGTCTTGATACGCATGTGATATCCTTCTGTCTGGAATCTCAGTTTACTTCATTGCCGCCTGTAATTCAGCAACGTTATGAATATGGTCCTGCAAAACGCCATTGACCAAAAATGCCGGCGTGCCGCGTACACCCAAAGCAGATCCCCCTTCGGTCATGCCAATAACGGCATTGAATGCCGCTTTGTTGGCCAAGCAGGTTTTTGCCTGCGCGGGGGTGATCCCGCGTTGTTGCATGATGGGGCCAAGGCCGATTTCGTCAAAAGCGCCGATCATGAAACCGGCATAATCTTCGGCCTTCAATTTATCGCGGGTGGCCGCGCTAATATTTTTGGCCTTTCCTGCCCAAGTGGCTTGGGTTGCGAACAAGTGCCGTTGATTACCAAAAAACTTTGCCTTGCCGCCGCAGCGCGCGAGCATAGCGGCGGTTAAGTCAATTGGATTGAGCACCATGTTGCGAATTTCGAGGCTGGCCTTGCCAGTGGCGACAAACCGCGTTTTGAAGGCAGGTGCTTCCTTCATTTCAAAATCCGCGCAATGTCCGCAAGTGTAGCTTAGATATTCGACCACTTTGTTTGGCGCAGCAGGGTTGCCCAGAATATGCGCGCCCTTGTCCGTGACCGTCACCGTTGATAGCCATTTGTTTGGCGCAGGCGCCGCAGATAAGCCAGCCGACAACGCCGCAACACCCACCAAAATTGCGCCCAGATATTTTTTCATATGCGACATAGGGATGGACCTTATCCTTCGAAATTTATCTTGCGCATCTGGTATCACTTGCCGTCTTTGGCAAGGCTTTTTGCGAGGCTTTCAAGGACGGCAAAAAGCTCCGGATCGCCAATTTCACGCAAGGATTCGCCCAATTCCATTGGCACGGGCTTTAACATCGGTGCGGCAGTTGGCGGACGCAGCTTTGGCTTCGCGACCGGGCCTTGGCGGACTTTGACTCGCGCAACCGCCCCATATCCAAAAAAGCGGTTCACGCGCTCAATGATTTCCGGAAGCACATGTTGGATCATCGTGGCGTGTGCGCCCTCCACGGTCAGTTCCAGCGTGCCGTCCGATTTCTTGCCAATTGGAAAGCGAATAGCCTCTGGCGCGGACACAGCGGCATAGCGCGCGCCAACGATCTCGTCCCAGCGGCTGACAACAGAGCTTTGTACGAAACCAAATTTCCGGAAAGCTGCACGGCCGATATCAGGCATTAAAGACGATACAGACTTCGCCTCACCACCACGTGGACGCTGAAATGTTTTGGGCGTCAGCGCCTTTTTGGTACCTTTTGGGGGTGGTGGTGACTTGCCTTTATCCATCCCCTGTTCCATGCCATTTTTCATGCCAGTCGTCCAACATAGCATCCATAATTCTGGGGATATCGCGCCGGCCTTGCTCGCGCATTATGACGCGCATGCGCGGACGCTGCCTTGGCGCACGCCGCCGGGGCAAGGCTTTGCCAATCCCTATCATGTCTGGCTGTCAGAAATTATGCTGCAGCAGACGACCGTTGCGGCGGTGGGAACCTATTTCCACACATTTACCCAAATCTGGCCGGACTTTGCGGCGCTGGCGGCGGCGGATGACGCTGATGTCATGGCAGCATGGGCCGGCCTTGGTTATTATGCCCGCGCACGCAATTTGTTGAAATGCGCGCGGGTGGTTGTGGTGGAGCATGCAGGTCGTTTACCGGAGACCGAGGCGGAATTGTTGAAGCTGCCAGGTATTGGCCCTTATACCGCCGCCGCCATAGCCGCGATTGCGTTTGGGCAAAGGGCTGTCGTCGTCGATGCCAATGTCGAACGGGTCGTGTCGCGTTTGTTTGCGATTGCGCCACCCTTGCCGCAGTCAAAGCCGCTTATTCGGGATGCGATGGACAGCATTACGCCCAAGGGGCGCGCTGGCGACTTTGCGCAGGCAATGATGGATTTAGGGGCAGGGATATGTTCGGTGCGTGCGCCCTCTTGCCAATTATGCCCGCTGGCCTTTGCCTGCGATGCCAAAAGGCTTGGCAATCCCGAAATCTATCCCGCCAAAACGCCCAAGATGGCCAAGCCGCAGCGCACAGGCACTGTTTATTGGATACAGCGGGATGGTCATGTCTGGCTGGTGCGCCGTGACAACAAAGGCCTGTTGGCGGGTATGCGCGCCTTGCCCGATGACCAATGGACCGCCCGATTGGATGGTCATAAGACGCCGCCTGTCCCTTCCAAATGGCAAAAATTGCCCGGCCAAGTGTCGCATGTTTTTACCCATTTTTCGCTTCTGCTCGACATTGCCGTTACGGCATGGCCAGCGGGGGCAGATGACCTAAATATAGGTGAATGGTGGCCACTAAAATCGCTCGACAAGGCTGGTCTGCCGACCCTATTCAGAAAAGCAGCAGAGGCGGTAATGCGCGCAGGAGAGAGAGTATGAATATGCAGGATAGCGAACAGGCGATGATTGGTCGGCGCGGGTTTTTGGCATGGGGCGGTCAATTGGCAGCTTTGGGTGCCATGGGTGCATTGGCACCGGCACGCGCATGGGCTCAGGCGGCCGATTTATATCCGACCATCCGGACGCAGTTTCAAAGCTATGTCTCTTCGGGCAAGCTGCCCGGTGTTCTTGCCACCATTGGCCGCGCGGCCGGAATGCCCGATGTCATCGCTATGGGCACGCAAGGACTGGGCGAAACAACGCCTGTGAATATCGACACATTGTGGCGCATCTATTCGATGACCAAGCCTGTCACCGGCATCGCCGCCATGATCCTTGTCGGCGAAGGCAAGATGAAGCTCGATCAGCCGATTGCCGATTTCTTGCCAGAATTTGCCAATATGACCGTGCTGACTGACCCGGACAAAAGCCTCGATGCGGTGCCTGCTAAGACCCAGATTACCGTTCGCCATTTGCTGACCCATACCGCTGGCCTTGGATATTCCATCGTTACCAAAGGGCCATTGCTTCAGGCCTATCTGGACAATGGCATTACGCCGGGCATCGTCAGCCGTTTTCCCATTCCGGGCCAAGCCGCAAGTGCGCCAACGCCAGATCTTAAGACATTTTCCGAACGGCTTGCAAAGCTTCCTTTGATTGCCGAACCGGGCACGAAATGGAGCTATTCCATCTCGCTCGATTTGCTGGGCCGCGTGATTGAAGTTGCGAGCGGCATGGATTTTGAGGCTTTTCTCAAAACCCGCATTTTTGAACCGCTAAAAATGACCAGCAGCTATTTCCAAGTGCCCAAGTCGGAAACCAAACGCTTTGTATCCAATTACGCCCCTGTGAATGGCGTGTTGTTCCCCATCGACCCTGCAGCGACGAGCATTTACCTCGACAAACCAGCTTTTGCCTTTGGCGGCGCTGGCATGGTGACGTCTGCGCGCGATTATGACCGTTTCCTCAACATGTTGGCCAATTATGGCGAATTGGACGGCGTCCGCATCATGTCGACGGCAACCGCGAAACTTGCCATGTCCGATTTACTGCCATCGGCGGTCTCAACCGATGGCACTTATGCCGACGGCGCGGGCTTTGGCGCGGGTGGCCGTGTCGGGAAGGGCGTGAATGCAGGCGTGTTCGGCTGGGGCGGTGCGGCTGGCACGGTGGCGTTTGTCGATCCAAGAAGCAAATTACGCGCCGTTTGCATGGCGCAATATATGCCCAGCAACGTCTATCCGTTCCACGCAGATTTCGCCAAATGGGTCCTGAAGGACTTAGGCTTGCCCGCTTGATCGGGTGGATGATCCGATGATGGCTCCTGGATTTACCGGCTCACCGCTCGACCGCGCGGACCGCGTGCGCAATGATGTAGAGGCTTATGGCCTGTTGCTGGGGGATTGGCGGGCGCGGGTTTTGGGGCTGGACGGGCTTGACCCGCGGGTCAGCGATGCAGGCGGCCTGCACTGGCATTCTTTGGCGGAGCTTGAAGGTTCAGAAGAGCTTATCCTGCTTGGCCTGTCCGATGGAAAGCCGCATTTTGTGGCGTTGGTCGACGCCGCTGGCGATGCGTTTCGTTCGCCTGCTATCTGGCGGGCCTTGTCGATGCTACCCGCCGAAGATGCCGCAATCTATGGCACGGCACGCAGCCTGATTGAATGGCATAATGGCCATCGTTTCTGCGGACGCTGCGGCGCGGCGACGGTGTTGTTCCGTGCAGGCTGGGGCCGCAAATGTGGCAATTGCGAAAAAGAACATTTTCCGCGCACCGACCCTGTGGTCATCATGCTTGCTGAATTTGAAGGCAAGGCTTTGGTTGGACGGCAATCGCGTTTTCCGCCGGGCAATTATTCGGCGCTGGCGGGCTTTTTGGAACCCGGCGAATGCATTGAAGAGGCCGTCCGCCGCGAAATTCATGAAGAAGCAGGCGTGACCTGCGGCGCGGTGCGTTATGTCACCAGCCAGCCTTGGCCCTTTGGCGGATCACAATTGATGATTGCCTGCACCGCAGATGCGTTGGACGACGCACTCACGCTCGACACGGACGAGATTGAAGATGCGATGTGGGTGACGAAGGATGAGGCCATCGCTGCTCTAAAGGGCGACGCCGACCGTCGTTTCAACGCGCCGCCGCCCTTTGCTATCGCGCATAGCTTATTGCGCCATTGGGTGTCGCAATGACGGCCGACGCAGTGCCGTTGCGCATCGACATTGTGTCGGACGTGGTGTGCCCATGGTGCATCATTGGCCTGAAACAAGTGGAGAAAGCGCTTACTCTTGTGGGGCAAGATATTGCCGCCGAAACTTACTGGCATCCGTTCGAACTGAACCCGAACATGCCGCCCGAAGGCGAAGATACCGCCGAGCATATCGCGCGCAAATATGGCAGCACGCCCGAACAAAGCCGCGCCAACCGGAGCAGACTGTCGGACATCGGCAACAATGTCGGCTTCGCGTTTAATTATGGCGAAGGCATGCGCATTTATAACACGTTCAACGCGCATAAATTGCTGACGATATTCGGCAGCGAACGCGGATGGCGTGCGCAGACGGCGCTAAAAATGGCGCTTTTCACGGCCTATTTTCAGGACCGCCGTGATGTGAGCGATGTTGACGTCTTGTGCGACATTTCCGCTGCGCAAGGCATGGACCGCGCCGTGGCCTTGGCATGGATTAACGATGCCGCGCTTACTGCCAGTGTGCGGGCGGAAATGGCGCATTGGACTGACCAAAATATCACCGGCGTTCCGGCAATCATCTTCGATCAAAAATATATGGTCCCCGGCGCCCAAAGCGCTGAGACCTTTGCCGATGTGATTAACAAGGTGCTGACGAAGCGCGCGGCTGCTTAAACCAAACCCATTTTCATCAGCTCATTGAGCATCTTCGGCGACATTTCGTCGCGGCCGTCGGTTTCGACCGAGTCGAGATCGGGCGGGGCGTTGGCTTCTTCGAGATAGCGCCAGCCCTGATGCGCGCGCTTGGGGGTGGAGCGGACGGCGATGAGCTGGGGTCGAATACGGATCCAATGCCGACCTGCGCCATTTTCCATGAAGCCGATGATCGGGCTTCTGCCGATGATTGTATGCGTGTGAATCCAATAGAGCGAACCACCCGCCATTTCTGCAACGCGCTTGGGCAAATACCGCGTGGTTAAGCGGACTTCGCCGTCTTGGGCATAAGCCGCAAGCCGCTCGCGCAAATGCTGCGGGCTTTCCGCGCCAAAGGCGATTTTGGTCATGTTCAATGGCATGGGATTTATTTGGGAACCGTGCGGCTAACCAGCAAGGCCACTAAAGACCGCGAGGCCCAGAAAGATGAGAAAACCCATCGAATCGGTAATCATGGTCACGAAGATGGAGCTTGAAACTGCGGGGTCTTGATCCAAGCGGTCCAGCAGCACCGGAATGGCAACGCCGGACAATCCCGCGAGCGAAATGTTGCACAATATCGCCACCGCAATGACGCTCGCGAGCCGCCAATTTTCGAAAATCAAGCCAGCGCCGAGACCCGCAATCACCGCGATTGTTGCGCCGATGAGCAAAGCGACCCGTATTTCACGCCAAATTGAACGCATGGTGTTGGATTGGGTCAACTGATTGGTCGCCAGCGCGCGCACCGTCACGGCCAATGTCTGCGTCCCTGCATTGCCACCTATGGACGCGACGATGGGCATGAGAACCGCGAGTGCGACCATCGTTTCAATCGCCGCGCCAAATTGGGCAATGATGAAGCTTGCGACCATAGCCGTGCCCAAATTGGCAATCAGCCAACGCACGCGCGCTTTATAGCTGTCCGAAATCGGCTCGTTAATGTCACCTTCGCCGGCGCCCGACAGCCGTAAGATATCCTCGTCGGCTTCTTCCTGAATAATATGGACGATGTCATCGGCAGTGATGACGCCTACCAACCGTCCTGCTCCATCCACAACGGCGGCGGAGATCAGCGCATATTTCTGGAAGCGTAAGGCAACCTCTTCCTGATCCATATCGACCGGGATGAGCGTCTGTTCATGCTTCATAATTTCGCTGACGGGAACCTTGCGCTGGCTGCGCATAATCCAGCTCAATTTGCATGTGCCAACGGGCTTATGCTGCGGATCGACGACAAAAACTTCCCAGAATTCTGTGGTCAGCTCTTGGTGATCGCGCAGATAATCGATGAGCTGCCCGACGGTCATATGTTCCGGCACCGCGACCAATTCGCGCTGCATGATACGTCCAGCGGATTCGTCGGGGTACGACAAAGCATCTTCAATGACGGCGCGGTCTTCGGGGTCCAGCTCGGCCAAAATGGCTTGCTGGTCTTCTTCCTCCATATCCTCGATAATCGCGACCGCGTCATCGGTGTCGAGCTGTCCGGCAAGCCCCGCAACTTGAGATGCGGGGAGGGCATCGATAATGTCTTCGCGGACATAATCATTGACCTCGGCCAGCACCTCGGCGCTCATAAGATCGCCCAGGCTGATTGCGAGTAAGCCGCGCCGTTCGGATGGCGTCAATTCGAGAAGGTCAGCAATGTCGGCTTCGTGCAGCGGTTCAACAAGCCGGTAGACTTCGTCCAAATCGCCTTCGTCGACAGCATCGAGAACGCGGTCGACATAGTCGCGCGTCAGCCGATTGTCTTCGTCCAGCGTTTCCACGATTTCGAGATCAATACTATTCGGGTTGGCGATGTCGCTGGTCAACTGCGGGCCTCCCGTTTTTCAATCTAAGACGTTATACTAAGAATTCGCCCCTCCTAAGCAGGCGGCGTCAAAATGCAATGATTTTGGCTTTGCACCCGTGCGATGCATCCCCTAGGGCAGCCGTCATCCATTTTTAAAGCCTGAAGGAATAGCAATATGGCCGATGAAACACTTACCCTTTCGCTCGACAGCGGCGACGTTGTTATCAAGCTACGTCCCGATCTGGCGCCAAATCATGTCGCCCGCATTACGGAGCTGGCGAGCGAAGGCTTTTACGACGGCGTGAAGTTTCACCGCGTCATTCCAGGCTTTATGGCGCAGGGCGGTTGCCCCAATGGCACTGGCATGGGCGGTTCGTCCAAGCCAAATTTGAAGCAAGAATTTAACGCGGAGCCCCATGTGCGCGGCGTTTGCTCGATGGCGCGCACCAATGATCCGAACACTGCCAATAGCCAGTTTTTCATCTGCTTTGACGATGCCACATTTTTGGATCGCCAGTACACAGTCTGGGGCCAAGTGATTAGCGGCATGGAGCATGTTGACGCTTTGCCAAAGGGTGAGCCGCCTGCGAACCCCGGTGTTATCCGCAAGGCGACAGTAGCGTAATAAGCAAAAACGCAATTAAAAACGCGCGGGCGGCCATTTGGCTTCCCGCGCGTTTTTGTTTAGTAATCGGCAGTGATTAGTTACTACCGCCTTGTGTTCACTCTGGCGGACGCATCGCGTCCATCGCGGTTTTCAATTCGGCCATGGAAATTTTGTCATCCTTGTCCGTATCAATATTCGCGAAATATTGAACCAATGGGCCTTGCGCCTCATCCTTGGCAATGAAGCCGTCCTTATTGGCATCAAGAAACGCAAATATCTGCTCTGGCTGTGGCACGCCGCCACTTGGCGGGGGCGGTGGTGCGTCTTGCGCCATGACGGCGGGTGCGAGCAGGAGTGCCGACAAGACGGCGAATGACTTCAGCATGAATGATCCTTTAAACTTTGAAACGTCGTTGATGATCAGCGCAAGCTGAACATTCCCTTTACTACCGTAAAACAATGGCCTGACAACCAAACTCTGTCGCCGTCTAATTGGCAGCCCAAATATCCGCCGCGCGCCGATGCTTGATAGGCGGTGAAGCTGTTGCGACCCAGCATGTTGGCCCAATAAGGCGCGATGACGGCATGGGCGCTGCCGGTGACGCTGTCTTCATCTACGCCAGCACCGGGCACGAATACGCGGCTGACGATATCGGTTTTGTCGCCGCGTGCAGTGGCCGTAAAGCTGTCATCGCCTAACGCCGCCAAAGCCTTCATATCGGGCTTGAGCGCAAGAATTTCTGCGGCTGTTGCATAGACAAACATATTATAGCTGTCGGGGTTGCTACGCATCGCCAAAGGCGTGCCACCCATGGCGGCCATCATCTTCGGATTGTCGACTTCCTCAGTCGGAATGGCGGGGAGGGCCACGGCATAGGCATCACCTTCGCGGCGGACTTCTAATATGCCAGCCTTACGGGTGCGCAATGTGACGCGATCCATCGTGGGATTTTGGCTCAATATGATATGCCCGCTCGCCAATGTCGCATGGCCACACAAGCGAATTTCTACAGCAGGCGTAAACCAGCGCAGTTCATAATCCGCCGCGCCTGTTGCATCGGGCACATAAAAGGCGGTTTCGGCGAAATTATTTTCTTCCGCAATCGCCTGCAGCACGGCGTCATCCAACCATTTCGTCAGCGGCATTACCGCGGCTTGATTGCCGGTGAAGGGGCGATCTGCAAAGGCGTCTACATGGTAATAAGGCAGCTCAGTCATTGGCTCTCTCGTTATGCTCAATCGTATCGGACGGGATATAGCCCGTCTCATCCTTATGGCCTTCGGGGTCAGGGTGAATCAGGACTTCGACGCCGGGAAATGCATCCATCAACGCTTGTTCCACCTCATCCATGATATCATGGGCTGCCGCGACAGTCATATTCGGGTCAACCCAAACATGGAATTGGCAAAAATCATGCGCGCCGCTGGAACGGGTGCGCATGTCATGGATGCCGCGCAATTCCGGATGACGCAGCGCGACTTCAATGAAACGCTGCCTTTTTTCCTCCGGCCATTCGCGGTCCAGCAATTGGTCCAAAGCTATCCGCGCTGCGCGATAGGCGCCCCATGATAACCATAAGGCAATCGCAATCCCGAATAAGGGATCAGCTCCCCGTACATTCAACATAGTATCGAGTATGATTGCGACGATTACGGCCATGTTGAGCAGTAAGTCGCTTTGATAATGCACATGGTCCGCCTGAATAGCTACCGAACCGGTTTTGCGGACGACGTACCGTTGATAGGCCAGCAAGCCCACGGTGGCGCATATGGCAATGACCGAAACGCCAATGCCATATTCGGGATGCGCGGTCTGTTCCTGTGCGCCCAAGCGCACGATAGCGCGCCATGCGATCAATATGGCCGATACAGTAATCAACACGACTTGAAACAATGCAGACAGCGCCTCTGCCTTGCCATGGCCGAACCGGTGGTCATCATCGGCGGGCATCGCGGCATAACGGACGCTGAATAATGTCAGCACCGATGCCAGAACGTCAAAGCCCGTGTCCGCCAAGGAGGCCAATAAGGCAACGGAGCCCGTTTCGGCGGCAGCAAAAATCTTCAGTGCGAGCAGGAACAAGGCCATCGTCACGCTGGCAATCGCGGCGCGGTTGGTCAGGTCACCATGTGCATGATGATGGTGGTTGTGCGCGAGGCTCATCCTTGTAAAGTCATGGGTATAGCATGCCGGTTGTCCAACCTTCGCCGTCGCGTTCATACAGCCAGCGTTCGTGCAGGCGGAATTCACGGTCTTGCCAAAATTCGATCCGCTTGGGGCTGACCATCCATCCTGACCAATGCGGCGGGCGTGGGACATCCTGACCTTCAAAACGTGCCTCTATTTCGGCGAAACGAGCTTCAAAAGTCGCGCGGTCGGCAAGCGGGCGTGACTGGTCGGACGCCCAAGCGCCAAGTTGCGAATTGCGCGAGCGCGTCGCGAAATAGCCATCCGCAGTCGCATCATCGACCGGACTGGCGGCGCCCTCAATCCGGATTTGTCGGCGCAGCGATTTCCAATGAAACAGCAAAGCGACATTTTTATTGTCGAACAATTGCGTTGCCTTGCGGCTTTCAAAATTGGTGTAGAATATAAATCCGCCATGTGTGCCAAGGTCGCGGCCATGGCCTTTCAACAGCACCATCCGCACCGAAGGTTGCCCATCAGCGCCCGTCGTCGCCAATGCCACGGCATTGGAGTCATTTATTTCGCTCGCCCGCGCTTCGGCAAACCATGTGTCGAACAGGCTAAAGGGATCAGGTCTTTCCATAATCCACCGATAGGCTAGACTGATGCGGGTTAAAAGGGGCTAGACGATAAAATGAACTGGGACATGATATTTGGGTTAGCCAATGTGTGGGCTTTGCTTGGTTGGGTGATTTTGGCGTTTGCGCCGAAACGCGCGCGCGTTGTTCCATTGGTCTTTTTCGCAGGGGTGGTCTTGCTCGCATGTCTCTATGCGGGCCTCATCATCCCGTTGATGGCAGGGGTCATTTCAGATGGTGGACCAACCGGACGACCGCCTGCGGATTTTACGACTTTGGCAGGCGTGATGGCGCTGTTTGACTCGCCCGGCGGTGCAACGATTGGCTGGATACATTATTTGGCTTTTGACCTGTTTGTCGGTATCTGGATTGCGCGTAACGCGGATGCGCATAAAATATCCCGCTGGTTTCAAATCCCGATATTGTTTTTTACCCTGATGGCTGGGCCAATTGGCTTACTGCTCTATCTTCTGCTACGTCAATTAGCGGGTGAAAAACCCGAAAATGCCGTGCTCCCAAGTTGACTCGGGGCGCTGTAATACCAATCTAAGACGGGTAGCAGAGTAACAGGGACAAGAATGGCAGATCCTTATTCCATATTAGGTGTGTCCAAGGGCGCGGACGACAAAGCGATCAAGCTTGCTTATCGAAAGCTGGCGAAGGAATTGCACCCCGACAAGAACAAGGACAATCCGAAGGCGTCGGATAGGTTTAGCGAAGTGACGCAGGCCTATGATCTATTGTCGGACCCCAAAAAACGCGGTCAATATGATCGCGGCGAGATTGACGAAAATGGACAGCCGCGCTTTGCCGGCAATCCTTTTGGCGGCGGCGGCGGCTATAGCCAAGGTGGCCCGGCGGGCGGTAATTTTGATTTCGGCAATGGTGGCATTGACCTGGGCGATATATTTGATGGCCTGTTTGGCGGCGGTGGTGTTGGACGCCCCGGTGGCGGCCCTGGCCCACGTTCGCAGCACGCACCGCCGCCCAAAGGCGCGAATATTGCTTATACGCATCTGGTGTCGTTTACGGACGCCGCCACGCTTGCGCCGCAACGCATCATGCTGGGCGATGGCAAGACGGTGGAATTCAAACTGCCTGCTGGCATAGTTGCGGGACAGCAAATCCGTATTCCCGGCAAGGGGCAACCCGGCCCCGGTGGTCATGGCGACGCGATGGTAACGCTAAAAATTGGCAGGCATCCGGATTTGGTGCGGGATGGCGACAATATTCGCATCGATTTACCCATTTCATTGAAAGAGGCAGTGTCAGGCGGCAAGGTCAAGGTGCCGACGGTTGATGGCGCTGTCATGCTCACCGTTCCGCCGCGCACCAATTCGGGTGCTGTTCTGCGCATCAAAGGACGCGGTTTTACCGCCAAGACAGGTGTTCGGGGTGATCAGCTTGTGACGTTGATGATCCATTTGCCGACAGACCCAGCAGAGCTGGCGCGGATAAGTGATATTCTCTCGGACAGCTCCGTCCGGGAGAATATAGGTGTCTGAAATTTCGCCTCTGTCACCGGAGGCGCGCGCGCATCTTCCGGCGACAACGCACCCCAATGAAAGCGAAGCGACATGGTTTGCGCGGCTTGGCCTTCCAGGTCAGGTCGTTGAAGTGGTTAAGCGCGTTGGCGTCGGCGTGTATAGCGACGGGTTCATTCATGCGGGCAATTTCGCCTATCTGTCCTTGCTATCCTTATTCGCCTTTTGTGTCGTCGCGGCGGCAATCGCGGGGGCTTTTGGCCAAACCGAATCTGGCCTCGCGTTAATCGAAGCATTTTTCAAAACGGTGCCGCCCAGCGTGGCCAGCGCCCTTCAAGGACCTATCCAGTCCGCCATGACCGCGCGGTCGGGTCCGTTATTATGGCTGAGCGCTGGGGTTAGCCTGTGGACGGCGGCAAGTCTTATCGAAACCTTCCGTGACGTTTTGCATCGCGCTTATGGTGCAACGCCTAGCCGCGCCTTCTGGCATTATCGGTTGGGCTCTTTGGGCGCGATTATCGCGTCGGTTGTTCTGGCGATGGGCGCTTTTTCCGCGCAAGTCATGGTCACCGCGGCGGAGGATCTGGTGTATCGCTACATCCCCACCGCGCAGACGGTGGCGAGCTATTTTGCGTGGGGCCGCATCATTCCCTTTGTGACACTGTTTGTTGCGATTTACGTTATTTTTGCAGGGCTCACGCCGTCCAAATATCGCTCTTCGGATTTTCCAAAATGGCCCGGCCCCGCCTTTGTGAGCATTTGGTGGCTTGGGTTAACCGCGTTGCTGCCTAGGTTCCTATCCAGTGTGAGCAATTATGATCTGGCTTATGGCAGTCTGGCCGGCGTGATGTTGGCGCTGATTTTCTTTTACCTAATCGGCCTTGGCTTGGTAACAGGGGCGCAGTTGAACGCGGCGCTGGCCAACGCCCATGAAAATGGACTAAGGCAAGTCAAAGCACATATAGCGGACGAATGAGGATAATATGACCGGATTGATGGCTGGTAAACGCGGGCTGATTATGGGGCTTGCCAATGATAAGTCGCTCGCATGGGGTATCGCAAAGCGCTTGCATGCCGAAGGTGCCGAATTGGCCTTCAGCTATCAGGGCGAAGTCATGGAAAAGCGGGTGCGGCCATTGGCGGCGCAACTGGGTTGTGATTTCCTGATCGACTGTGACGTGGCCGACATGGCCAATCTCGACCGCGCGTTTGAAACGCTGGCGGATAAATGGCCAACCATCGACTTCGTTGTGCACGCGATTGGCTTCACCAATAAAGAGGCGTTGCGCGGCAAATATTATGACGTTGGTTTGGAAGACTTTTTGTTGACCATGAATGTCAGCGTCTACAGCTTTACCGCTGTCGCCAAGCGCGCTGCTGCGATGATGAAGCCGCTCGACCCTGAAACGGGCGAAGGCGGCGGGTCCATGCTGACATTGAGCTATTATGGCGCGGAAAAGGTTATGCCGCATTATAACGTCATGGGCGTGGCAAAGGCAGCGCTGGAAACATCAGTCAAATATCTCGCCAATGACGTGGGGCCGCAGGGCATTCGCGTCAACGCGATTTCGGCTGGCCCTATCAAGACGCTGGCGGCATCGGGCATTGGCGATTTCCGTTACATTTTGAAATGGAATGAGCTGAACACCCCGCTGCGTCGTAATGTGACGATTGATGATGTGGGTTCTTCGGCGCTCTATTTCCTGTCCGATCTCGCAGCAGGGGTGACCGGCGAAACCCACCATGTTGATGCAGGATATCATACTGTCGGCATGAAGCAGGAGGATGCTCCTGATATCAGCACGCTCTGATGTTCGCAGGGCGAGCGTTCGGGACAATTGAAGAAAACGGAAACAGCAAATGAGCTTTAATACCTTTGGCCGCGTGTTCCGTTTTTCGACATGGGGCGAATCGCATGGCCCAGCGCTGGGTGCGTTGGTCGATGGCTGCCCTCCCGGCCTCGCGTTGTCCGAAGCCGATATCCAGCCATTTCTGGACCAGCGCCGTCCCGGCACGTCGCGTTTCACCACCCAGCGGCAGGAACCCGATGCCGTGCGGATATTGTCCGGCGTGTTTGAAGGCCGCACCACCGGAACGCCGATTTCGCTGATGATTGAAAATGTGGATCAACGATCTAAGGACTATTCAGAGGTCGCCAAGGCCTATCGTCCTGGCCACGCTGATTACAGCTATGATGCCAAATATGGCTTTCGCGATTATCGCGGCGGCGGCCGATCCAGCGCCCGTGAAACCGCCGCACGCGTCGCGGCTGGCGCAGTCGCACGCGCTGTCATTCCCGATGTCGAAATTATCGCTTATGTTGCCGAAATCGGTGGCGATGCGATTAATCGCGATAATTTTGAAGCATCACAAATTGATAAAAACCCGTTTTTCTGCCCCGATGAAGCGGCTGCGGGGCGTTGGGAAAAATTGGTCGACGAAGCACGCAAGGCTGGTTCCTCGCTCGGCGCGGTGATCGAATGCGTTGCCACAGGCGTTCCCCCCGGCTGGGGCGCGCCGCTTTATGCCAAGCTGGACAGTGAGCTGGCGTCAGCGATGATGAGCATCAACGCGGTAAAGGGCGTTGAAATTGGCGCAGGCTTTGGCGCAGCGCGTTTGCGTGGTGAGGAAAATGCCGACCGGATGCGGCCCGCCAGTGCAGGGTCCAACCATCCCGAATTTCTTGCGAATAATGCAGGTGGCATTGCGGGCGGTATTTCGACAGGGCAGCCTATTTTGGTGCGCGTCGCGTTCAAACCGACATCGTCCATCCTCACGCCCGTTGAAACCGTCACCCGTGATGGCGACGCAACGGACATCGTCACCAAAGGCCGCCACGACCCTTGCGTAGGTATCCGGGGCACACCCGTGGTCGCGGCGATGATGGCGCTGGTTCTGGCGGATCAGAAGCTGTTGCACCGCGCACAATGCGGGTAGGCGTTCGCGATGCCGAAGTTAGACATAGAGGCAATCGCGCAATGCAACGATACGGGTTATCCCGAGCCTTATAACGCTGAAGTCGAAGGTCGTTGGTGGCGCAGGCTCGCGCCCGCAGCGGGCCTAACTCAGATAGGCGCGAGCCATGTGGTGCTGAAGCCGGGTGGATGGTCTTCGCACCGGCATTGGCATCATAAAGAGGATGAGCTGGTCATCATTTTGTCCGGTGAGGCTGTGCTGGTCGAAGACGGCGGCGAGACAATGTTGCGTGCAGGCGACGTCGCCGCGTGGGCGGCTGGGGTGCCTAACGGACATCATCTCATTAACCGAAGCGGCCAAGACTGTGTTTTTGTTGCTATCGGCGCTGGTGATCGCGGGGCGGGCGGCGTTTATGCCGATATCGATATGACGTTCGGAGACGAAGGCTATTTCCACAAAGACGGCACGCCTTACCCGACGAAGCGTATCAAGTAAAAGCGCTCTCGAAGCGTTCTATCGTCCACGGCTCTTCGGCAGCGGCGGCGTACCATTGTTCCATCCATGGATGCATCATTATGGCGTCGGCATAGGCTTGGGCAAAGCCCGGCAGGGTGAAACCATAGGTCACAAAGCGCGACACCACGGGGGCGAGCATAATATCTGCTGCGCTGAACGTGCCGAACAGATATGGCCCTTCCTTGCCAAAGCGCGATCGTGCCTCTGCCCAGTTTTGCAATATGCGAATTGCGTCGGCCTGGGTTTCTTCGGAAAATGTTAGGTCTTTATCGGTTCTGCGTGTGTTCATCGGGCATTCGCGGCGCAAGGATAAATAGCCTGAATGCATTTCCGCCGCCATGGAACGTGCCATGCCGCGCGCCACCGGGTCCTTGGGCCAAAAACGGTCACGCCCGACCTTGTCGGCAAGATAATCGATGATCGCCATGCTGTCCCAGACGACGGCCTCTCCGTCCCACAAGATCGGGACCTTACCCGACGATGGCGCAATGTCAGCCTCATGTTTGCGTCGATCCCAGTCCGTTCCATATAAAGGGACGATGACCTCTTCAAAATGCAGGCCAGATTGTTTCGCCGCGAGCCAGCCGCGCAGCGACCAGCTTGAATAGGCTTTGTTTCCAATGATGAGTTTCAAGGTCATGCGACCTTACATGGCCGTTATTTGCTTTTCTGTCGAGAGGCAGAGGCGCAAAGCCACTGGAGTATTTACGAGGCCACAGCTTCCAATACCGCCGCGCGCAGGTCTTCAATCCCGCCGCGTTTTTCGGCGGAGGTCACCGACAAGTCCGGATAAGCCGCCACATGCTTGCGCAGCTTTGCCATAGTGTCGGTTTCAACCGCGGCCAAGTCGCTGGCCTTAATCTTGTCGGTCTTGGTAAGCACGATGCGATAGCTGATTGCGGCGCTATCGAGCATCGACATGATGTCATGATCAACCTCTTTAATGCCATGGCGGCTATCGATCAGGACGAACACGCGCTTCAACACCACGCGCCCCCGCAGATAATCATTAATCAGATAGCGCCATTGCTGCACGGTTTTGATCGGTGCTTTGGCATAGCCATAGCCGGGCATATCAACGATACGAAATACCGCAGGATCGCCCACATCAAAGAAGTTCAATTCTTGTGTGCGACCCGGCGTATTCGACGCGCGCGCCAGATTGTTGCGGTTGACGAGCGCATTGATCAGGCTCGACTTGCCGACATTTGACCGACCCGCAAACGCGATTTCCGGCACCGTTGGTTCGGGCAGAAATTCAAGCTTTGGCGCGGATTTCAGGAAGCTTATGGGCCCTGAAAAGATTTTAGTCGTCGTTTCGGTCACGCCTTGGCATTCGCTTTCGCCTGCGCCTTTTCTTGGGCTTCACGGGCCATTTGCTCGCGCAAAATGGGATGGCGTGAATAAAGCCACTTTTGCTGGGCAATCGACACGAGGTTGGACATCACCCAATAGAGCTGAAGACCAGCGGCAAAGGGGGCCATGATGAACATCAGGAACCATGGCATGACTGCAAAGACCTGCTTTTGCACTTCGTCCATAGGTTGCGGGTTCAGGCGCTGCATCAACCACATCGTCACGCCCAACAAGATTGGCAATATGCCAATGGCGATGAAAGATGGCGGATCGAATGGCAGCAATCCAAACAGGTTGATGGGCGTCAACGGGTCGGGTGCGGACAAATCCTTCAACCATAAGACGAAGGGCTGGTGACGCATTTCAATCGACAGCAGCAGAATTTTATACAGCGCGAAGAAAATCGGAATTTGCAGCAATATGGGAAGGCAGCCCGCGAGCGGGTTCACTTTTTCTTCTTTATATAGCTGCATCATTTCTTGCTGCAGACGCGGCTTATCGTCTTTCCAGCGTTCTTGCAGTGCCTTGAGCTTCGGCTGCACCGCACGCATCTGCGCCATAGACGCAAATTGCTTTTGCGCGACGGGATACATGACCAAGCGGACAATGATGGTTAGACCAATGATGGCAACGCCAAAGTTACCGAATACGCCAAATAGCCAATGGAGGATCCAGAAGAAGGGAATGGCGATGAACCAGAACCAACCCCAGTCAATGGCATAGTCCAGATATGGAATACCCAAATCTTGGGAATAGGCGTTGAGGACGGCCATTTCTTTGGCGCCCGCAAACAAACGTGAGCTGCTGTCATATGCAGCGCCAGCGGCAACGCTGTTATAACGCGTTGGGATGACTTGTGCTTGATAGACATCGCCGCTCGCGCGGAATTTTGCCGAGACTGGCGTTTTCTGATCTGGAATCAGCGCGCCTAGCCAATATTTATCGGTAAAGCCCAACCAGCCGCCTGTGCTGGTGAATGATGCTTCACCCTTATTTTCTTCCACATCGACATAGCCCCAATCATAATTGGGCTGGTCATCAAAAACGCCCATCGGACCGATGTGAATATGCGTGAATATAGAGCCACCCGATGTCGCGTCTGCGGGCTTGCCGGTGCGGCTAAGCAACGCGAAATTGGCGATTTCGACAGGCGCCGTATTATTATTGATGAAGCGCTGCTTTGCCGTAATCATGAAATTATCGTCAATCGACAGTGCAATTTCAAACTTCTGACTTTGGGCATTGGTCCAGCTCAAGGTCACAGGCGTGGATGGCGTCAGCTTAGTGCCGCTGGGTGTCCATACGGTCTTGTCATCTGGGGCAGTGATGCCCGTGCCGGCCCAGCCAAAGCGTGCGAAATAAGCGTTTTTGGTGCCAGATGGTGCAAACAGGCGAACTGGCGCCGAATCCTTGGCAAGTTCCGTACGGTGGGTGAGCAACACAAGGTCGTCGATTTTCGCGCCCTCAAGATTGATTGAGCCTTTCAGCTTGGGTGTTTCGACAAGCACGCGTGCCGAAGATTGCAGGGCAGTGCCGATTGGAACGGCCTGAACCTTGGCGGGTGCGGCTTCAACAGACACATCAGACGTCGCCGCGCCTGCGGGGCTTGCGGTGGATGCTGCTGTGCTGGTCACGGGCGCCGGCGTGGGGAAGAAATAGCTGGCAACATAGGGCCAACCGAACAGGATGAGGCCCGTCAGCAATACTGCAAATATCAGGTTGCGTTTATCGTCCACGTCTAAAATTCCCCGTTAATCCGTAAATGGAGCTTCATGGCACGGGATCATATCCGTGCCCACCCCATGGTTGGCAGCGCAATAGCCGTTTGATGGCCAGCCAGCCACCCTTAATTGCGCCATATTTTTGTAGCGCCGTAATCGCATAAGCCGAACAGCTTGGGCTATATCTACATGTCGGCGGTAAAATGCGCGATGGACCGATCTGCCAGGCCCGTGCGACAAGGATGAAAAGCTTTGCAATCATGTCATCCTCGCCGTCGCACGTTGAAGGAGCGGATTTGGGTTATTGGTCATCAGCCGCATAACTTTCCCAACGCCTTGGTCATGTCTGCGCGCAATGCGGCAAAGTCCCGTTCAATCCCACTATCGCGGCCAATCAGAATATGATCTGCGCCTGCCTTGCCATTGTGTGCGAGCATTTCCTGCGCGAGCGCGCGAAAGCGGCGGCGCATGCGGTTGCGAACGACGGCGTTGCCGACTTTTTTAGTGATGGTAATGCCCAGCCGGATATCGGCGCTTTCATCCTGCCTGTCTTTCACAAGCAAAACAAAACCGGGAGTTGCATATCGCTTCCCCCGGTTGGCAGCCAGAAAATCTGACCTTTTTGTGATAACGCTGTAACCGCGCATGTCGCGGTTCGCCTGCTCGGTGATTAAGCCGAGAGCTTCTTGCGGCCGCGTGCGCGACGTGCGTTCAGGATGTTGCGGCCAGCAGCGGTTGACATGCGAAGACGAAAACCGTGGCGACGGGCACGCACGAGATTGCTCGGCTGAAAAGTGCGCTTCATGACTATAATCCTTAAATTTTTTGCGTCTTGAAATGAAAATAGTCGCCGAATCTTCCCAGCGACCTTTTCTGTTGCAGTGGCCGTTACGGTCAGCATGGCGAAAAGTCAACACGGGTTAGGGTCAGGACCACTTAAATCCACCTTCGCGGTTTGAGGCCATTTTGCTCATGGCTATGCGGCAAGCGCCGGGCTTAGTGGTTCTAAGTCCAAGCTTGCCAAAGACGTCCTGGGCAAAATGGGTCAAATCCTGCGGACGTCAAAATGGCTTCGATCTCAAAGGGAAACGCCCTTGCAGGCAGATTGACTGCCTGCGGCGGACATTTTCCTTCGATATCTTTGCCATTTTGACGCCGCGAAGGTGGATTTAAGTGGTCCTGACCCTAAACCGTCAGGCACATTGACGCGCGATCCGCAATGACGTAAATTGGTTTCAAATGTAACCAATTTTGCAGGAGCGTATATGGCCGATTTGTTCGAAAACCCGTTGGGACTCGATGGGTTCGAATTCATCGAATTTTCCGCGCCGGAAAAAGGCCTGCTGGAGCCCGTGTTTGAACGCATGGGTTTCAGCCGCATCGCGCGGCATCGGTCAAAGGATGTCGACCTGTGGCGGCAAGGCGAGATCAACCTGATCGCCAATTACGAACCCAAAAGCCCTGCGGCCTATTTCGCGGCAGAACATGGCCCATCGGCATGTGGCATGGCGTTCCGCGTCAAGAACGCGCGCCTAGCCTATGACGAAGCGATTGCGCGTGGCGCGGAACCCGTTGAAACGCGCACTGGGCCGATGGAGCTGCGTTTACCCGCCATTCGCGGCATTGGTGGCGCGATGATTTACCTTGTGGATCGTTACGGCGATGCACTGTCGATTTATGACATTGATTTCGACTATCTGCCCGGTGTGGACCGCAATCCGGTGGGTGCGGGGTTCAAGATCATCGATCACCTTACGCACAATGTCTATGGCGGACGCATGGCGCATTGGAGCCGTTTTTACGAACGCGTCTTCAACTTCCGCGAAATTCGCTATTTCGACATTAAGGGCGAATATACCGGCCTCACCAGTCGCGCGATGACCGCGCCGGACGGCAAAATCCGCATTCCCTTGAATGAAGAAGGCAGCGGCGGCGGCGGACAGATTGAGGAATATCTGCGTGCCTATAATGGCGAAGGCATTCAACATATCGCCTTTTCTTGTGATGACTTGCCAGCTTGCTGGGATCGGTTAAAGGCGCTGGGCACGCCCTTCGCGCCGCCACCGCCCAAGGCTTATTATGACATGCTTGAAGAACGCTTGCCCGGCCATGGCGAGCCGGTTGAAGAACTGCAATCGCGTGGTATTTTGCTCGATGGTTCGACGCAAGATGGCGATCCACGTTTGTTGCTGCAGATATTCTCGCAAACCATGATCGGCCCTGTGTTCTTCGAATTCATTCAGCGCAAAAAAGACGAAGGCTTTGGTGAAGGCAACTTCACTGCTTTGTTCAAAAGCATCGAGCGCGACCAGATTGAACGCGGCGCGTTGACGGTAACGGAGCCCGCGGCATGACCGCGCCTATCACGCTGAACCGTATTCATCACGTCGCCTATCGGTGCAAGGACGCCAAGGCGACGGCGGATTGGTATGCGCGGGTTTTGGGTATGGAATTCACCACCGCCTTTGCCGAGGATTATGTGCCATCCACGGGCGAATATGACCCCTATATGCATATTTTCTTGGATTGCGGCGGCGGCAATGTCCTTGCCTTTTTCGAACTGCCGAACCAGCCGGAAATGGGCAAAGATCCCAATACCCCGGCCTGGGTGCAACATATCGCGTTTGAAGTTGCGGATATTGATGCTTTGTTAACCGCCAAGGCGCATATTGAGGCGCAAGGCATAGATGTCGTTGGTCCGACCTTTCACGGCATATTCCGGTCGATCTATTTCTTTGATCCCAATGGGCATAGGTTGGAGCTTGCCTGCAACATTGGCACTGCGGAACAATATGCCGAATTAAAACGCGTCGCGCCGTTGATGCTGCAGGAATGGAGCGCGACTAAAAAAGCGCCGCGCCATGCTGATTGGCTGCATACTGATCCGGACAAATTGTCCTAATCCGTCACGCCTGCGCGCAGCGCCGCGATATGCTCAGGGCAAATCCCGCAACAGCCGCCCAATATGGAGGCCCCCGCTGCGTGCCAAGAGGCCGCAAAGCGTTTATAGCCTTCGGGCGTTAAGTCCGCGCGGATCGGGCTGAGCCCCGAATTCGCTTCTGCATCAGCGGCCATGGGTGGAAAGGCATTGGCATACACGCCGATGCGGATCGCGCTATCCGCCCCCAGTTGCGCCTGCGCAACTTGGACGGCGGCTTCCATTACTTCAGGTTGGCTGCAATTGAACAGAAGGGCTGCCGCGCCGACCTCTTGCGCAAGGCGAGCGGCCTCGGTCACGCTCTCGCCGGAGCGCAGGGCGGGGGCGTCCGTGGCAGCCTCGTCCTCCAATGTGAAGGAAAGCCATAATGCTTTATCCGTCGGGGCGGTGAGCGTGGCACATAAGCGGGCCTCGGCCAATGACGACAGTGTTTCGGCAAGCCAATGGTCAACATTTGGAGCGAGTGCGCCGATCAGGACTTCCAGAATTGGACGGGCGCGATCAAGGTCAACAAGATCCGGGCGGTAGGAACCACAAACAGGCGGCAGCGAACCGGCGACGCGCACAGCTTGCGGCGATGCATCCGCCACATCGCGCGCCAATTGCCCCGCGCGCGCCGCAAGCGAAGCACCTTCGCGCGCAAAGCGCTCCGCGCCGATATGAAAGGGCACAAGCGCATATGAATTGGTGGTTATGACGTCCGCACCAGCATCGACATAAGCGCGGTGGACTGTACTAACGAACTGCGGGGCTTCCATCAGCGCCAGCGCCGACCATTCGGGCTGGCGAAAGGGCGCACCACGCCGCGCAAGCTCCCGGCCCGTGCCGCCATCAAGAATTAAAACTGTGTCGGTCATCAAGGTCACATTAACATGTCTGGCACTGCAGCGACAGGGAGAGATTATCTATGGGTTCGCAGTCTGCGCGAGGTTGAACTTGGACACTTGCAACATGGCATGCCCACCGCCTAACGTGAAAGGAATGGATGAGGCCATGCTTCATCGATATGATCAGCCATCAACGCCAATTTATCGATGATGGACAGTTATTCTAAGTTTCATTGCGCGGTGGGGATAAAATGGCCGATAAAAAATTTGATATCATTGTATATGGGGCCACCAGCTTTGTCGGCCAGATCATAACGCGTTATATGCATGCGCAGTTTGCAGATGGATCCATCCGCTGGGCCATCGCAGGTCGCTCACATAGCAAGCTACAAAATGTCAGCGATGCGATTGGATTGTCAGGCGTTGAGATCATCGTTGCGGATGCGGCGGACGAAGATGCCTTGCGGAAAATCTGTGCCCAGACCAGTGTCGTCATGTCTACGGTCGGTCCCTATGCGCTATATGGTGACATATTGGTCAAGGTATGCGCCACAACAGGGACCCATTATTGCGATCTAACGGGCGAGCCCCAGTGGATACGCAAAATGCAATTGCGGCATGAAGCCGATGCAATCAAAAGCGGCGCTCGGATCGTCCATTGTTGTGGCTTTGACAGCATCCCGTCCGATCTGGGTGTGCACTTCCTACAACGTAACGCATTGGAACAATTCGGCCAGACATGTGCGCGGATTGACATGCGGGTGGTTAGCATGAAGGGCGGGGCGTCCGGCGGCACCATCGCCAGCATGATTAACATGGTGAAGGAAGCCGTGAGCGACGCTGATTTGCGCCGCGAACTTCAAGACCCTTATAGCCTTTGTCCGCAGAACCATCAATTCTCGGTCACGCAGCCGGAGGTGAAGATTGCCTATGATACGGTCGCTGGCGGCTGGATTGCGCCATTTATCATGGCGGGTATCAACACGCGGGTCGTGCATCGGTCCAACGCTTTGAGCCATAACAGCTACGGTGTTGATTTTAAGTATGAGGAAGCCGTCGTGACGGGCCAAGGGAGCTCCGGCAAGCGGAAGGCTAAAGCGGCGCATTGGGGCGTGAATGCCCTCATGTTGGGCCTGGCTGTGCCGCCGATCCGCTGGCTGCTCGAAACTTTTGTCTTGCCGAAACCTGGCGAGGGGCCAAGCGAGAAAGCCCAACATGAGGGCATGTTTGATATTGTTTTCTTCGGTTCAACTGCACGAGGTGAGACTATTCAATGCCGCGTCACGGGAGACCGTGATCCGGGCTATGGTTCAACCGCCAAAATGCTCTCCCAAGCAGCTGCTTGCCTTGCCAAAGACGTGCCTGACTCGGTTCCGGGCGGCTTTTGGACGCCAGCAACGATTTTAGGCGATATGTTAATCGCACGGCTTCAGGCGCATGCAGGGCTCAGGTTTGAGAAACACGCTTAGGCTGACATACATGCCTATTCGGTGCGATCGGAAAGTAATGGTAGACGCTGAGGGGTTCGAACCCACGACCCGCTGATTAAGAGTCAGCTGCTCTACCAACTGAGCTAAGCGTCCCCATTTCGGGATGGCCAGATGCGCACTCCCGTTTGGAGCGCCGCCTTTGATGGGTTTAGCTTACTTTGTCAAGCAGGCCTTGCCCGATTTATTGGAATTGGCCCCGCTTTGCGCCGGGGTGGCGTTCGATGGACATGATAATCCCTACGCATAGCATCATGGTCAGCATGGATGACCCGCCATGACTGACAAAGGGCAAAGGTATACCAGCCACAGGCGCGAGTCCCACAACCATCAACAGGTTGATCATAATGTAAAAGAAAATGGTGCAGGTCAGGCCAGCGGCCACCAATTGACCATAACGGGTTTTGCTCTCCATCGCGACGGTCAAGCCCCAGCGCATGAGCAGAAAATAGAGAAACAGAATGAAAAAGCCGCCAACAATGCCCCATTCTTCGGCCATGGTGGCAAAGACAAAGTCGGTGTGGCCTTCGGGCAGATAATCCAAATGGCTTTGTGTGCCATTGCCAAAGCCTTTGCCAAATATACCACCTGAACCAATGGCGATTTTCGACTGGGTAATATGATAGCCAGCGCCCAAAGGATCATTTTCGGGGTTGAGGAAAATGAGCACGCGGTCTTGCTGATAGGGTTTGAGGCCAAAGAAATAGACCAAGGGGGCAAATATGGCGACGGCCGCACCCGCGCCCCAAAAATAGATCAGCGGCAATCCGGCCATAAAGCCCACCACGCCCAAGCCAAAGGCATAAGCAATAGCAGCGTCAAAATCAGGTTGGATAATCACCAATACGCTTGGCAGCAGCAACAATGCACCCAAGGGCCAAATGGCATCAAGGCCATATATGCGGTTGGGTGGAAGCCGGTCGAAAAACCACGCTGCGGCCAGAACCATCACGGGTTTCATCAGTTCGGATGGTTGCAACGTGATGATACCCAAGTTGATCCAGCGCTGACTACCGCCGCCGATGAAGCCCAACAATTCCACGGCCACCAGCATCAACAGCAAGAGCAGATAAAGCGGGAAAGTGATGGATTTCCAAAATTCCAGCTTCATCCGCGACATGATGATGATCATGCCTAGAAGAACGAAAAAGCGGAGGATATGCTTGCCCGCCCATGGGTCAAAATGGCCGCCTGCAGCCGAATAGAGCACGGCAGCGCCAAAGCTCACCAACGCCATCAAGATAAAAATGACGCGCCAAGGCAATGCGGCGATAGGGGCAGGAACGATGCGGTTCATGCTGTGGGATCCAATGGAGGCGGCGGCGCTGATTGCCCCTGATAAGCAGCATATTTGGCCGCCATACGTTGTTCAATATTGCCGCCCCAGCCAGCCTCCAGCGCCTCCAGCGACGCCATGGCCTGTTCACGGTCGTAGAGGAAGGTCAGCACATCCTTGGCGATAGGCGCCGCCGCGCGCGCGCCGCCCATGCCGTGTTCGATGACCACTGCGGCGCCATAACGCGGTTGATCCACCGGCGCGAAGCATACGAACAGGCCATGATCGCGATATTTCCATTCGCCGGATTGGCCACGTTGCGCACCCGCAATACGGCGCACCTGCGCGGTACCGGTTTTCCCCGCCATGGCGATATTTTCGAGCATTAGCCTACTGCGTACCGCAGTTCCGTCGCCGTTTACGACTAAGTTCATGCCTTCACGCACGACGTCGAGATGCGCTTTGGGAAAGGATAAAGGTTTAGGCACCGCGCGTTTGCCCATCAGAATTTCTGGCTGAATGTTCAAACCAGAGGCAATACGCGCTGCCATAAGGCCCAGTTGGAAGGGACTGGCGATGATGTAACCCTGACCAATGACGGCGTTAAGTGTGTCGGACTCGGTCCATTTCTGGTCATATTTGCGCATTTTCCATGCGCTGTCGGGTACAGTGCCGTAACGTTGTGACGGGAAGGGCAGGGTAAATTCCTGCCCCAATCCAAGCTCGCGCGCCACAGGCGCGATATTGTCAAAACCAATACGGCGCCCCATCGCATAGAAATACGTATTGCAGCTTTTCATGATCGCGGTGGTCATGTTGACTGGACCATGCCGCCCAAGACATCTGAAAACGCGATTGCCCAATCGGTACCCGCCATTGCAGGTTACCGTTTCTTCAGGATCGATGCCGTGGCGCATCATGGCAAGCCCAGCCATGGGTTTCAACGTAGAGCCCGGGGGATAAAGTCCCTGAAGCGCCTTGTTCAGCATGGGGATATGGTCGTCGCTGTTCAGCATTTTCCATTCCACACGGCCAATGCCGTCGGAAAAGCTGTTGGGGTCGTAACAGGGCATGGATGCCATGGTGATAATGTCACCCGTAAGGCAATCGAACACGACCACGGATCCCGATTCTAGGCCGAGCCGCCTTGCAGCGTAATTGTGCAGATCAATATCAATGGTCAGTTGGACGGGCTTGCCAGGCGTGTCGGGCCGTGTGGTCAGTTCCCGCACGATCTTGCCGCGCGCGGTGACTTCGGTACGCTTGGCGCCCGGTTCGCCCTGTAACCTGTCCTCCAGCGTTTTTTCGAGGCCATCCTTGCCAACCTTGAACCCCGGCGTAATCAGCAGTGGATTTTTGTTCTTCTGATATTCCTCTGCCGACACCGTGCCCACATAGCCAATTAGATGCCCGACCGCCGCGCCGCTGGGGTAGAAGCGCGAATAGCCTTGGCGTGGGCTGACGCCGGGTAGATCTGGTAAGCGCACGCTGACCGCTGCGAATTTGTCATAATCCAAGCCATCGGCGACTTGCACCGGTTGAAACCCCTGTGCATTTTTCAACTCGCGATGGATGCGATCGACATCATCTGTTGAAAGCGCCAGCAATTCGGCCAGCGTTTGAATAGTCTCATCCTTTTTTGCCAACCGGTCGGGAATGATATCAACACGAAAATCTGCGCGGTTCGTGGCAATGGGCTTACCAAATCGGTCAATGAACCACCCCCTGCGCGGTGGGATGATGGTCAGATTAACTCGGTTGCTTTCGGCCAAAAGCTTATATTTTTCATTATCGGCCACCGCGATATAGGACATGCGGGCGGCAACAGTCAGGCCAATCGCGGCTTGCACGCCACCCACAAACGCGGCGCGGCGTGTAAAGGTGAAGTCAAGTTGTCCGGATGTTACCTGCTTTTCGACTTTCATGTTGCCAATCGCCAGCTGTCGAGCCGCGCACATATTCGCACGACGAGCGGATATAGCAATATGGACAAGGTGATTTGTGGTAATAAAACCATCGGATTGGGGGCGGCGTGGGCGAGGCCGGCAATCCACCAACCACCCAGCAGCACTGCCGCGATGAGTAAGGCCGCGATCAACCAATCCTGCAGATAATCGCGCCATATCGCCCGTGAATCGATAATCTCGACAATGAGCATTGCGAGGGACCAGAGAAGGCCAGCGCTACCAAAAGGTTGGCCGCTGAATAGATCATCCATCAATCCGAATGGGACGCCTGACCATATAGGCAATAATCCAGGGCGCATCAGTCGCCAGCTTAAAAACATCAGCAATCCGAATGGCGGCAAAAGCGGTCCGGCGCTAAAAATCGGTAGGCTGGTCACCATTGATGCCAAAATCACCGAGGCAATTGGTATCGTCAACATTTTGAGCAGCGATTGTTCACGGTCAAAACGACTTGCATATTCCCGTCCTGGCCGTGTCGGCAGGCGAATGGCGCTGACCGGAATTTTCACTCCGCGATCTCTTTAGTTTCGCCATCTGGAGCAATCGCTTGCTGTGCGGCTCTCGCTGCACCCAAATAAGGTTTCATCACAATGGCATATGGGCTGTTAGCGGGATCGGCAAAGGGGAGACCAAGCGCACCTTCGCTCGTCTTGCGGATGACCCGTGCAAAGGGGATATTTGCGCTATATAACCCGCCATTGCCTGATGTGACGATGATGTCTCCGACCTTGAAAGGGCTTTCGCCCAAGTTTAACGGCTTGATTAGGACCAGCCCATTGCCAAGGCCTGCGGAAAATGCCGGAAGACCGTCGCTCGCGCGCATGACGGGTACCAGATTTTCGCTGTCCGTCACCAACAGCACCCGCGCGGTTGTTGGCCCTGTTTCTATGACGCGGCCAATAAGTCCGGCTGGCCCACGCACAGGTTGTGCGCGTTCAACGCCGAAGTTTCGTCCGATGGATAAAGTGGCGACCCGCCGTGTGCTTGATGCTGTGGAACTGATCAGGCGACCAACGGCCACTTGCTGTGCATCCTCATCCGCTATTTTGAGTAAGCTGCGCAGCCGGGCATTTTCGACACGCAAGGCCTGCGCCTCGATTAAGGCGCTGCGGCTTGCCTTTAGTTCTTTTTCGAGCGTTACATTTTTCGATGCGGCGTCGATATAGGCTGAAACAGTGTGTGTTATCTTTTGGGAAGATTGCCGCGCATTATTGAGCACCCGTGCGGCGGGAGCCGTGACTTCTGAGCCAAAGGTGCGCAGCGCAGAAAATCCAGTCGGATCGACCACCGAAATTGTCAGAAGCAGCGCAGCGACTATCGTTCCTGCAATCGCAACCACATAGGTCACGAACAGGCCATATTGCGCCTTCCGGGAAAATCCGGGGCGCCGATGTGGCGGCGGCGCCATCCTAACCTCGCCTTAAGCGGTGAGCAGGACGCCGCGGAAGATCGGGTCTTCCATGGCCCTGCCTGTGCCGATAGCAACGCAGGTTAGCGGATCTTCGGCAACCGTGACCGGCAGGCCGGTTTCATCACGCAGAAATTCGTCAAGGCCCGCCATCAACGCGCCACCACCGGTCAGAACAATGCCCTGATCCACGATGTCTGCTGCCAATTCCGGTGCCGTGTTTTCCAACGCAACGCGCACACCTTCTAGGATGGTGCCGATGGGTTCCGACAAAGCTTCGGCAATCTGGGCCTGATTGATCGAAATTTCCTTCGGGACACCATTTACAAGATCGCGGCCCTTGATGTGCAATGTTTCACCAACGCCATCGGCTGGTGGACGGGCTGTTCCGAAATCCTTTTTGATCCGTTCCGCCGTGGCTTCACCAATCAGCAGGTTATGATGCCGTCGAACATAAGACACAATCGCTTCGTCCATCTTGTCACCACCGGTACGAACGGAGGTTGTGTAAGCAAGGCCGCGCAAGGACAGGATGGCAACTTCAGTGGTGCCGCCACCAATATCGACGACCATCGAGCCAATGGGTTCAGTTACGGGCATGTCTGCACCAATAGCGGCTGCCATAGGTTCCTCGATCAAGAACACTTCGGACGCGCCTGCGTTCGATGCAGCATCGCGAATCGCGCGGCGCTCAACTGAGGTCGAACCCGATGGCACGCAAATAACGATTTCAGGGTAGCTAAACATACGGCGCTTGCCGTGCACTTTGTGGATGAAGTGCTTGATCATTTGTTCGGCAACATCAATGTCCGCAATCACGCCATCGCGTAAGGGGCGGATAGCCTCAATGCTGTCAGGCGTCTTACCCATCATCAGCTTTGCATCATCGCCAACGGCCTTTACGCGCTTGATACCGTTAATGGTTTCAATCGCTACGACAGAAGGTTCGTTCAGGACGATGCCTTGGCCGCGTACATAGACAACTGTGTTTGCGGTGCCGAGGTCAATCGCCATATCCTGTGAAGCGAAACGGAAAAACTTGCCAAATACCATGTAATATCCACCCAGTTCGGTTTGGTTCGAGTCCTTTGGAGCGCGCCCAAATATTCGCGCAGTCCTAGCGGAATTCGCTGTTTTAAAAAACAGGTATTTGGCTGGATTACGAACGATTAAGGAGTCGCTTGAACCGTCCGCTTGGGCTAGGAACCTGCTTATGTCAATAAGAAGGCTCCCCGAAAATCTGGTCAACCGTATTGCCGCTGGTGAAGTGGTGGAAAGACCGGCCAGCGCGTTGAAAGAACTGGTGGAAAACGCCATCGATTCGGGTGCGCGGAACATTAGCGTGCGCCTTAGCGCAGGCGGCATTGATTTGGTGGAGGTTACAGATGATGGGTGCGGCATGTCCCCACCGGACATGGCCTTAGCGCTGGAGCGCCATGCAACGTCCAAGCTGCCCGATGAAGATATTGAAATGGTTTCGACTTTGGGTTTCCGGGGGGAGGCTTTGCCATCGATTGCCAGCGTATCCAAAATGACGCTGGAAAGCCGCCCTGCAAATGCCGAGGGCTGGACACGGACAGTGGACCACGGCGTGGTAACGGGGGAGGGGCCAGCCGCTTTGCCTTTTGGCACACGGGTGCGTGTCGAAAATCTCTTCGGTAACGTGCCCGCGCGCCGCAAATTCTTGCGCAGTGCGCGCGCCGAATATGCCGCCGCTCTCGACACGATGAAGCGGCTGGCGATGGCACGGCCCGACATTGGCTTTGTTGTCGAACATGACGGACGGCGCGTCTTGGCAGTGCAGCCGACATCAGCGCGGCCTGAACGCGTCGCGGCGCTGACCAGCGGTGAACTTATCGACAACAGCGTTGCGTTGGATTTTGAACGGGAGGGCGTCCGCCTTGGCGGCGTGGCCAGCCTGCCGACCTATAATCGCGGTGTTGCCGACCATCAATTTTTGTTCGTTAATGGCCGCCCCGTAAAGGACAGGCTGCTTATCGGGGCCGTGCGTGGGGCTTATGCCGAAATGCTGGCGCGGGACAGGCACGCGGTTGTGGCCTTGTTTCTCGATCTGCCGCCGACTCAAGTTGATGTGAACGTCCATCCCGCTAAGACCGAGGTTCGCTTTCGTGACCCAGCGCTCATCCGTGGGATGATTGTCTCGGGCCTGCGCCATGCGCTCGATCAATCTGGCTTTCGTGCCGTGCAACGGCCCAGCGCCGATGCGCTCGCCGCGTGGCAGCAAGAGCCGATGCACACTGCACAAGGTGACATTTTTGCGCGGCCAGCGGCGCTTGGGCCGACTGCATATCAGGGCAATTATGGCCAACGCCCGGCATATCCATCAGCGCAGGAAAGCCGCAGCAGCTTTGCCGATATGGGGGCAATTCCCGGTGAAGATCTCGCCCCCTTATGGGGCAGAGCCGCCGTCGCCCACGAACCCGTGCCCGAACGCGCCAGCCACCCGCTTGGCGTCGCGCGCGGTCAGGTTGCAAACACCTATATCGTTGCCGAAGCCGAAGACGGCCTTGTTATCGTCGATCAACATGCTGCGCATGAACGGCTGGTGCTGGAACGTATGCGCAAGGCGATGGCGGCAGCGGGCGGCGGCGTGCCGTCACAGGCATTATTGTTGCCCATCGTCGTAGAACTGGAAGAACCCGCTTGTGACCGGCTGGAGGCAAGGGCCGAAGAGCTTTCGGCCTTTGGCTTAGACATCGAACGCTTTGGGCCTGGCGCTATGCTCGTCCGTGCGACACCCGCGGTGCTGGGTGATGGGGATGCCAAAGGTTTGCTGGAAGATCTCGCCGATGATCTGGCGGCTTATGACGACGCTTTGTCGTTAAAGGAACGCATTGACCATGTCGCCGCAACGATGGCCTGCCACGGCTCCGTCCGCGCAGGCCGCGTGCTGTCCGTCACCGAAATGAACGCGCTTTTGCGCGAAATGGAAGTCACCCCGCATAGCGGGCAGTGCAACCATGGCAGGCCAACTTGGGTGAAGCTGGCGCTGGGCGATGTGGAGAAGCTTTTCGGGCGGAAATAGGCGTGCGGCGTAAGACTTAGGCGCCGCGGCCAGACCCTGCAACCGAAGGCGTGCAGAGTACAAACAAGTTCAGGGTGACGACGGGTAGGGTTCCACCTCAAACATTAAATCGAAACAGCATGATATCGCCGTCTTTGACGAGATATTCTTTGCCTTCTGAGCGCCATTTGCCCGCTTCTTTCGCGCCGGCTTCGCCGTTATACTGGACATAATCGTCATAGGCCATGGTTTCGGCGCGGATGAAGCCTTTTTCGAAATCGCTGTGGATTGCCCCTGCCGCATTAGGTGCGGTTGCGCCTTTGGTTACGGTCCATGCCCGTGCTTCTTTTGGGCCGACGGTGAAGAAGGTGATGAGGTCGAGCAATTCGTATCCTGCGCGGATGACACGCGCGAGGCCGGTTTCGGATAGGCCCAGGTCTTCGAGGAACACTTCGCGGTCATCGGCGGGCATGGTGGAAATTTCGGCCTCAATCGCGGCGGAAACGACAACGGCTTCTGCGCCTTCGGCCTTGGCTTTTTCAAAAACGCGTGCGGACAAAGCATTGCCATTGGCGGCGCTCGCCTCTTCAACATTGCAGACGTAGAGAACAGGTTTCGCTGTCAAAAGCTGCGCCATTTGGAAATGGCGTTCTTCTTCGGCATCGTCGCGTTTGGTCAGGCGCGCGGGCTTACCGTCGCGCAGTAGGTCGAGCGCACGGCCCAAAACAAGTGCGCTGATTTTCGCTTCCTTGTCGCCCTGCGTGCCCTTTTTGATGAGGTTGGGAACCCGCTTTTCAAGGCTTTCCAAGTCGGACAGCATCAGTTCGGTCTCTACGGTCTCCGCATCGGAAATCGGGTCGATCTTATTGTCGACATGCTGGATGTCGTCATCTTCGAAACAGCGCAAAACGTGGACAATCGCGTCCACTTCGCGGATGTTGCCGAGGAACTGGTTGCCAAGGCCTTCACCCTTGGACGCACCGCGCACAAGGCCCGCAATATCGACAAAGCCCAATTGCGTTTCGATAATCTTCTGACTGCCGCCGATTTTGGCGATGGTTTGCAGGCGCGGATCAGGGACGGCGACATTGCCGATATTGGGTTCAATCGTGCAGAACGGATAGTTGGCCGCTTGCGCCGCTGCTGTCTCGGTCAACGCATTGAACAGGGTGGACTTGCCCACATTGGGAAGGCCCACAATACCGCATTTGAAACCCATAATGTCCTCGTCAAAAATAATATGAAGCGGCCCTAGGCGAGGTTCGGCAGCAAGTCCATCCAATGCGATGGTGCACCCATCGCTAAACGGCGTTAATCCTGCTGCAACCGCACCGCGACGTCGTTCATGAAGCGAACGTCATCGCCCTTGGCCAGCCATTCGGCCTCTGCCGACACAGCGCCCAGTAAATCGGCCAGATCGTCAATCTCGCTCTTGTGAAAATTACCCAGAACATAGCCGGTGACACGGTCTTTATTGCCCGGATGACCAATGCCCAAACGGACACGGCGGAATTCTGCGCCGATATGGTCGGTTATTGAACGGATGCCATTATGGCCCGCCGCGCCGCCGCCTGTTTTGACCTTCACCTTGAAAGGCGCAAGGTCGAGCTCGTCGTAGAAGACCGTCACGTCCTTGGGCTCAAGCTTATAGAAATCCATCGCTGCGCGTACGCTGCGGCCGCTTTCGTTCATGAACGTCGCGGGTTTGAGAAGGATGATTTTTTCCGAACCAATCCGGAATTCCTGCACCCAACCAAGAAATTTTTTGGCAGGTAGCGGCAGGTCGTGAATTTCGGCCAGCGCGTCAATCGCCATGAAACCGATATTGTGCCGGTGCATCGCATAGGTGGCGCCTGGATTACCGAGACCTACCCATAATTGCATCGCGCTAGTCCCTCGTGGGAATATCCGGGGCGAGCCGAAACCCAGCCCCGGAAATAAATGTAAGCTTAGCCTTCGACTTACGCGCCCTTAACGGTGCGCAGGAAGTCAACATGTATTGGACGATCGCTGACAGGATGAAATGCAACATCCTTTGGAACTGTGATCTGTTTTTTGCCACCAAGTTCGATCTCGACGACGCTGTCAAAAAATTGGCCAGTCATCAACAATTTGATGAGCGCCTTTTCCTCAACGTGGATAAGTTCGGGTTCTTGTTTGTTGCCGTAAATGACGGCGGGCACTCGGTTTTGACGACGCAATTCGCGGGAGGCTCCCTTGCCTGCCTTATCGCGCGTCTCTGCCGACAATGTCAGCTGATCGCTCATGTTGATTCTCCAAAAAAGTTACCTTGCCGCCACGCCTCCAGGGATGACCATGCACGGCAAGCGCGCGCATATATGCGGATTGCCCATGAAAGGCAAGCTTATTGGCGCGTTACGCCAGCGCTTTGTAGAGGCTGAATAGGCTTGTTGCGATCAGGACGATGCTGACGGCGAACAGCAATATGCGCGGATGAATACGCTTGGCGACAATTGCCCCAAAGGGCGCGGCGAGCAAACCGCCGATCAGCAGGCCGCCCGTGACCACGGTAAAGGCCTCTAAGCCGATAGTCAGAATGAAAGTCATCGACACCGCAACCGTCAGGAAAAACTCCGCCGTGTTGACCGTTCCGATGGTTTTGCGTGGGTCTGCCCCTTGTATCAGAAGGTTGGACGTAACTACTGGTCCCCAGCCGCCACCACCAGAGGCGTCCAAAAAGCCGCCGATGAGGCCAAGTGGCATGGTGACCTTGGGATCGCGTGGCTTATGCTCGTGCGAGAAACCCCACGCTTTATACAGAAGGTAGAAACCGATGAGCGTCAAATATCCCATCACAAAAGGGCGTGCAGCCTCGGTGTGGATGCTCGCCAGCAGATAGGCGCCGGTGCAGCCACCAATGACGCCGGGAATGGCGATGCGGGCGAACAATTTCCAATCGATATTCTTGTGCAGAACATGGCTAATACCAGACGCGCCCGTCGTAAACATCTCGACAAAATGGACGCCAGCTGAAGCGCGGGCGGGTGCGACGCCCATGACGCTGACCAGCAAAGTGCTGCAAATCACGCCAAAGGCCATGCCCAACGCCCCATCAACCAGCTGCGCGGCAAAGCCAACAGCGATATAAGGCGCAACCGACATCCAGTCGACATTGGCAATATATTCAATCATCCAAATCTCGCACTGACAGGTTCCAATAATGCTCAGGCACCATGCGACCATAGTTGATTAGCAACGTACATGCACCTTTGTATTTTATTGGCTGGCCCAAAGGAGTGGTTTAGCAGCAACAAAAGCTAATGCTGTTCAAAAGCTTATTCCGCCGCCTGCAGGTAAATGTCGGCGTGGACGATATCGGTCAGGTTGATGCTGTCGAGCAGATTGGCGGTTTTGTCGCGCACCTGAAGCATGAGCGCGCGTGTGCGGCAATTTTCTTCCTCGACGCAATTTTTGCACTTTTCATGGGCATAGCGGCTGGCGCAAGGAACCAAGGCCAGTGAGCCCCGCATGATACGGATGAGGTCGCCATAGCTGATGTCAATCGGCGAAACGCCAAGCCAATAGCCACCGTCTTTGCCGCGCTGCGACGCTACTAAGCCGGAACGGGATAGCTCGGATAAAATAACCGTCAGAAATTTAGGCGGAATTTTTTGCGCTTCAGCAATATCGCCGAGCTGAACGGGGCCTTTGCCATAATGATCGGCAAGATGCTGCATGGCGCGGATGGCATAGCGGGTTTTTTGAGACAGCATAAATTTCCTTTGCGCCTCATGCGGCCAATTTTCAACCCGCCAAGTAGACAAAGCGTTGAATAAGGTGGAGCCTAATACAGTTTCTTTGTGTATTGGGTGCAAAGTCAGTTGCATTGCTCGATTGGCCAGAATAGCGTGTCGCCCATAAAAGGCTCGGGGGCGAGCTGAAACGAGAAGGGGAATTTTTATGAAAACTTCAAAAACTGCGATATTGTTGTTGGCCACATGTCTGACTGCGCCAGCCTTTGCGCAAGATACGTCGCCACCTGCCTCTGCGGAAACGGCTGAAGATGAAGGCACTGCCATTATAGTTACCGGATCGCGTATCAAACAAGACCCGACGAAAAGCGCTGCACCATTGCAGGTTATTACTCCGTCTGATTTGTCTCGTGAAGGCATCAATGGCCCAGAGCAGTTGATTTCATTTCTTTCCACCAACGGGAATGGTGCGGACAATTTGGCATCGAATAGTGACGTAACAACAGGCGCGCAACGCGGTACGAACGGACTGTCCGCCGCGAACCTGCGTGGGCAGGGTGCTGCCGCGACACTGGTCTTACTCAATGGTCGCCGGGTGGCGGCGCATGGCCTGACCGGCGGCGCTGTTGACGTTAACCAGGTTCCGTTTGCGGCACTAGAGCGTGTTGAAGTACTGAAAGATGGCGCGTCCGCCATTTATGGCACCGATGCGATTGGCGGCGTTATCAACTTTATCACGAAATCGAATTTTCAAGGTGTGGTGCTCAACGGCTTCACAGACATTACGCAACGTAATGACAGCGCCATTTACCGCCTTTCGGGGACAGCTGGCTATGGTGACCTGAGTACCCAAGGCTTCAACATTATGGGCGCGGTGAGCAAAAGCTGGAATTCTGCCTTGCTTGGCCAAGATCGCGATTTTGTGAACGGCAACCAACCCAATCGTGGCCTTTCGGTGGATACCCGTGGCACGCCTATTGCGACTGCATTCCCAGCCAACACAAATAGCTTATTCGCACCCAATGGTTCGTTACTTGGCGGGACCACCAATAGCTCCGCAAACTTCTACCTGCCCGGATTGCTCATCCCAGGAACAACAACGCGCGCTGATGGCGGCATCAACCCGCTTGATTTGCCAGGCGGCGCGGGCTGCGATTCCGTCAATGGCGGTATGGCATATGACGAAGTGCTCTGGTCAGTGCCGGGTGCAAAATTTGCTTGTTCATGGGACACAGGCCGTGCCGCGGTGCTTCAGCAGCCGTTGCAAACACTGACCTTTTATGGGAAGGCTACGCTGGCTTTGGGTGACCATCGCTTGGCAGCAGAAATAACGGGTTCCGATGCGGATTCGAAGAAGCGGTTTTCAAACAACCAATATTCGATCAACGCGACAACTATGCCGCTGTATTATCCGTTGAACGCGACTACCGCGGCAACCTATAACAGCGTGTATGACGCCATTGCCGGAACATTCCCTGCGGTAGGCGCGGTGGGTGACCGGACGGTTGATACCGTTGGCAATTACGGCAAACCTATTGCCTATCGCTGGCGCAATATCCCTGGTGGCAATCGCGAATATGTCACAAACACCAAAACAATCCGTGGCGCACTTACGGCCGAAGGTCCGCTTGGTGGAACATGGGATTACCGCGCAGGTGGTTCTTACGCAAAAAGCGAAGCATCGTCCGTGCTCGGTACGGGGTACCATTATGCGGGTATATTCCGTTCAGCAGCCAACGCAACTGCTTCGGGTGTCGCTGGGGCCGTTAGCGGCGGCATTGATCCACGTGCGCCCACTGCACCAGGCGCATCGCGTCCGGGCATAATTGGCTTGTTGAATAGCGGTATTCTTAACCCCTTCTCGGTGACCCAATCGGATGCGGCGCTAGCTGGACTTGAAGCTATTTCGGCGGAAGGTACAACATTATATGGCGGTCAATATGAGGTGAAGCAATTTGACGCCTCGGTTTCCGGTTCCTTGTTTGATTTGCCTGCTGGTCCAGTGCAAGTCGCGCTTGGCGCGGATTACCGCCGTGAAACCTACAGCTTCAACGGTTCTGCTGCTGCAGTAGCAGGGCAGGCAGAAATTTTTAACGTGGCATTCGACAATGTGAACGCGCTCACGCCGAAAAATCGCAATGTAAAGGCGGTCTATGCCGAGATGTCGGTGCCAGTGTTGGAGAGCCTTGAGCTCACCGGTGCTGTTCGGCTCGACGATTATACGGGCTTCGGATCAACAGTTAATCCAAAGTTAACCGCAAAATTTTCGCCATTTGACTGGGTGCTGCTGCGGGCGTCCTATAACACAGGTTTCCGTGTCCCTGCATTTAACCAAATCTTTAACGGCGTCACCGAATCTCCTAATCCAGGAAACAACCTGACCGACCCAAGCACATGCCCAGTGGGTGGTGTTGTGAACGTTACGGCAGGTTGCGGTGCGATCACGCCAACGTCACTGAGCGGTGGTAATGTTAATCTGGGGCCTGAAACATCCGAGCAATATTCGGCAGGTATTGTGTTTACGCCTGCACCACAGTTTAGCGCATCGGTCGATTTCTGGTCTATCGCCGTGGATAATACCATCGGTGCGCTGACCATCGCCCAATTATTGGCGAACCAATCCTACTTTCCTGACCGTGTAATACGGACGGGCGGCGTGATTACGCAGTTGGATTTACGGCAGGACAATATCGGTTCGCGTCGTACGCAAGGGCTAGAAGTCGCGCTGCGCGGCGGTATTGATGCATTGGGTGGTGTACTTACGGCTGGACTTGATGGAACATATCTTGTTAAGAAGCGGGAGAAATTCTTGCCGTCTGCGCCATTTGGTTCAAGCTTGATCGGCGTGTTCACCTATGCTGGCGACCTGGGCTTGAAATGGAAACATAGCGCATTCATCAACTATGCCGTCGATGACATGCTGTTCAGCTTCTCGCAAATCTATCGCAACGGATATAAGAACAACGCGCTTCCGGCGTCTGCCAGTCGTCCAGACTATAATGCGCGGGTAAAAGCCTATGTCACCTACAATCTGTCCGCGGCTATGGACATGAACGATAAGCTGCGCTTGACCGCAGGTGTGCGTAACGTGTTCGACACAGATCCGCCATTTGCAATCACGTATGACAGCAACACGGGTTCGGGTTCCAGCTGGGAACCACGTGTGGCTGACCCACGTGGACGGTCGTTCACATTGTCGATCGAAGCTAAGTTCTAAGAAAAGGCGTGCCGGGTATGGATATCAATGCAACTCGGCGTCAGATTATGGCGGGGCTGGCGGCTATGCTGTCGGCCCCGCCGCTTTTGGCCGCAGGCGTGCCTGCAGCTAAGGCCGCGCGGAAACCTTCACGGTTGCGTGTCGGCGATACCGTCGGCTTGATTGAACCCGCGTCGGCCAGCGACGACCCATTTCAAATTCAGCTGGTCGAAGAAGCGATTGTCGCCATGGGCCTAAAACCCAAGCGCGCGGTTCATTTGTTGAACCGCTATGGCTATCTGGCTGGCCAAGATAAGGACCGTGCGGCGGACATTAACGCCATGTTTGCGGATCCAGATGTGAAAGCCATTTTTGCTGTGCGTGGCGGGTGGGGCAGCGCGCGGCTTTTGCCGTATCTTGACTGGAACATCATTCGCGCCAACCCCAAATTATTGACGGGTTTCAGCGACATCACTGCCTTGCATATGGCGATTGCGGCCAAAGGCGGATTTGTGACCTTGCATGGTCCAAACGCGGGCAGCGCATGGGGCAAGGCGTCATGGGACATATATCGCGAGATTGCGTTTGATGCAGGGACGCCCTTGTTTACCAATCCCGTTGGTGACGAAGACCGGATGGCGCAGCGCCGCTGGCGCACGCGCGTATTGGGCACAGGCAATGGCAAGGCGCAGGGCAAGTTGCTCGGCGGAAACCTGACGGTGCTGACCGCGCTGGTCGGCACGCCTTATCTACCCAGTTTCGACGGTGCGATCCTGTTCATCGAAGATGTGGATGAGGCGGAATATCGCATTGACCGTATGCTCACGCAATTGGGGCAGGCGGGCGTGCTGAAGAACCTGAAAGGCGTCGTGTTTGGGCAATGCACAGATTGCGTGAACAAGGGCACCAGCTATGGTGCATTCACGTTGAACGACGTGTTGACGCAACATCTGGGCGGCTTGGGTATTCCAGCCTATCAAGGCGCGTTTTTCGGGCATATCACCGACCAATTCACGTTGCCTGTCGGCGGCATGGCGGAAATCGATGCTGATGCTGGAACGCTGCGCTTGCTGGAACCCGTCGTCGTTTAATTCAGAACTTGCGATACCAATATTGCGAATACGTTGTTCGCCATGTGCAAAATGATGTTGGTGCGCAGTGACCCTGTGCGGTGGTAGAGATAGCCAAAGGCAATGCTCAACGACATGAGGCCGGGGATCGCATAAGGTTGGCCGTGCACCAAGGCGAACAGGAATGATGACAAAAAGATAGCACCCCAAATCGGCACATATTTCGCCAGCGCATTTTGCAAAAAACCGCGAAACAGAAGCTCCTCCACCACTGGCGCAGCGATTGCGATGGCGAAGAACATGGCCGCCATGTTCAACGGCGTCCGCTCTATGCCCGCTAGGATTTTTGCCATGTCCGCTTGCATGTCTACGCCCGGAATAACGTAAGTCGTATAGACAAAATTGAATGCCATGGCGGCGGCCACCAACAAGATAGCGAGCCCGCTTGCCTTGTGCAGCGGGACCTTACCAAAATCATGCAGGCCCAATGCCGCCGCCCGCGCGTCTTTGCGCAGATATAGTCCCATTAGCGACAATTGAATCACGGCGGATGCAAGCAGTCCCCAGATAATCGAAATAGGCTCTGGCGCGGTCGATGCGCCTTGCGTCGCGGCGATGATGACGGCCGTGCTTACCCCTTGCAGGGCGAAGTATAACAGTATGAAACCGAAGGTCGGCAGCAACGCAGGAAAAGGCCCTTGTTTTATTCCGGCCATAGCAGGATCGCCCATTTGTATTTTTCCCATATCGACCCTGCACAAAACGAAAAAGGCCGGGCGTTCTTGGCCCGACCTTCCCGTATTTACACATCAAAGCTTAATAGGCCACCCGTGTTGCAGTGAGGCCATAGGCCGGAAGCAAAGCTTGGACGCTTGTTGGGCCAGCCAGATGCCCTGCGCCAACGGCGATGAATGTCACGCCCGGCTTATCCATCTTGGCCGAAATCCATTTTGCCCAATTGGCATTCCGCTTGGTCAGCAGGGCATCATATAATGTCCGGCTGGTCATCCCTTCATTCATAAGTTGCGCAAGGCTCTCGGTTTCGGCCGCTCCCCACATGGCAACCATCTTGTCCATAGTGCTGTTCACATCATCAATCATTTTTGCTGTTTCGATCAAAAATGCGATTTGCTCGGCCTCTGGCAGCGTATCAAATACGCCAAGTTGGAACTCCATGGTTTCAAGTCCGGCGATAGGCTTGTTGCTGAGCTTCGCCGCCGCGGTCAGTTGTTTCTCAACGCCGCTATTGGGATCAAAACCGGATTTCTGCATTGCGAGCAGTGATAGTGTCATTCCCGCAGCCCATGGTTCGAATGGGTCTAAAGCGGGCACTGGAATACCAAGTTTGCCCATGGCTGCGTCATACACTGCGCGGTCCGCATCATTCATTTTGGAACGCAATGTCTTGCCCTGCTGATCCATCGCAAACTTCCCAAACAAGGCTTGAGCCTCTGCTGCGGGCGGCTCGACCAGTTCCAGCACCAATTGGTCCGAACGGTCAAAAGCGGTCTTTACGCCATCATCAAACCAGCCAAGACCTGGCTTTAAGATATGGACACTTCCGAACAGATAAATGGTGGTGTCGGCGTCTTTGATGACCCACAAGGCGGGATCGACATCCTTGACGGCGGGCGGTGCCTTGACGGGGTCAAGCGCCTCCACCGATGCCGGTGCCTCAGTTGGTGTGTTTTGTGCCGCGACGGGGGCTGCCCATGCCAATGCGCATGTCGCGGTGGCAGCCATTAAGGACTTCAAAGTAATACGCATTGTTATTCTCCATGAACGAAAGATAGGAAACTATTTCGACGAACTTGGACCGGTCGTTAGAGATATTTTTTCCAGAACCAGACAATTAGGGCAACAAATATTGTTATAAAATACAATGCTATGCCGTCTATCGCGGGCAGGATGCCTCCGCGCCATAGAAACCACCAGACGGGTGCGATGAACCAAAAGGCATACATCGCGATGAGCGCGCCAAAGCGATAGGCGGCCTCTTCTTGTTCATCGACAAGATTTTTATGCCAGTAGAAAGTGATGGCAGGGACAATGACGCCGAGAGCGACCGAAAGGATGATCGCGAGCATGGGTGACATGGCATCATTGGAAATCAGACCGGCTTCTGTTTCGTCAAAACTGCCTGTCAGAGCGAGGATGAGGCCGGTGACACCGCCAAATATAAAGCTGCCAATTAAGAAACGATTGTAGATTTTTTCACGTTGCGGCACTTTTTGATCGCTGCGCTTCATTTGGCGAAACAATCTCCATATGGCGAATGCAAGCGCTAGGGTGACGCATATGAACGCCGCTAAAATAGCATAGCCAGCTAAATTTAGCGGGCCGCTGCCTTCCTCCATATGTGCAGACAGGAATCCCGTGATGGCGCCTAAGAGCATGATTATGCCAAAGCCGCACAATGACATCCACAATATGCGTTTGCCGTTGCTGCCAGCATCTTCATCCGCGTTAAACATCGTTCCCTCCTTCAAATTCGTCATCAAAAATCTGTTCGATCGGCAAATCAAACAGCCGTGAAATCTTGAACGCCAGTGGCAGCGAGGGGTCATATTTGCCGGTCTCGATGGCATTGACCGCTTGGCGCGAGACATCGAGATGTTCGCCCAAATCGGCCTGGCTCCAGTTGCGCATCGCACGCAGCACTTTGAGCTGATTTTTCATGTCAGGTGTCGGTGTCTTTGTGTCATGGACACCTTACTAATTTGATTCGCTAAAAATGTCAACAACACCTTACATAATGCTATGCACCAGTGACAAAAACCCATGCGTTTATTCAGAACCTTGATTTAGCGCCGCTTCTCCGCCAATGGCTGGCCATGTCTGACATTGCTCCACTTAGTTTTCAGGATCTGATCCTCACGCTTCATGATTATTGGGGCAAGCAGGGTTGTGCGATATTGCAGCCTTATGACATGGAAATGGGTGCGGGTACGTTCCACACCGCCACGACCCTGCGCGCGCTGGGGCCTGACCCATGGAACGCGGCCTTTGTGCAGCCATCGCGCCGGCCTACCGATGGCCGTTATGGCGAAAACCCCAATCGGCTGGGCGCTTATTATCAATATCAAGTCATCCTGAAACCAAGTCCGCCAAATTTGCAGGAGCTGTATCTCGGTTCGTTAAAGGCGATTGGAATTGACCCTTTGCTTCACGACATCCGCTTTGTGGAAGATGACTGGGAAAGCCCAACGCTGGGCGCATGGGGCCTTGGCTGGGAAATCTGGTGCGACGGCATGGAGGTGACGCAGTTCACCTATTTTCAGCAAATGGGCGGCTTTGATTGCAAACCTGTTTCGGGCGAGCTGACTTATGGTCTGGAACGTCTGGCGATGTATATCCAGAACAAGGACAGCATTTTCGACCTCGTCTATAACAACGCAACGGCGGATCGTCCGGCGGTGACCTATGGCGATATATTCCGCGAAAACGAACGGCAGATGAGCACCTATCATTTCGAAATTGCCGACACCGACATGTTGTTTGATGCCTTCAAAAAAGCGACGGCAGAATGCGAAAGCTGCTTGCAACATGCTTTGCCCATTCCCGCTTATGAGCAAGCAATTAAGGCCAGCCATATCTTCAACATATTGCAAGCGCGCGGCGTTATTTCTGTGCAGGAACGCGCAAGCTATATGGGCCGCGTCCGCGACCTTGCCAAAGGCAGTTGCCAGGCATGGATGGAAAAGAACGGATGGGCAGTATGATGGCGTCCACGCAAAATCCTCCCCGGAACGGGGAGGGGGACCGCGCGAAGCGTGGTGGAGGGGGCTTGCAGACCCTACAGCGCCCGGTCGTTTACAACGCGCGCAAGCTGCGCCGCAAAATGACGTTACCAGAGGTTCTATTGTGGGAAAAAGTCCGTACCAACAAGATCGGCGTGAAATTCCGACGGCAACATCCCATCGGGGCCTATGTTGCAGATTTTTATTGCGCTGCGGCCAAGCTGGTGATCGAAATTGATGGCGAGGCGCATGATCGAGGAGATCGACCTCAGCGTGATGATGCCCGTAATGCGATGATGCAGGCGGCTGGATATAAGGTTCTTCGGATTGCTGCCGTTGATGTGCTAAAAGATTTGGACACTGTGCTACAAACCATTTGCGCTTGGACTAATAGCCCCCTCCACCGTGCAAGCACGGTCCCCCTCCCCGCAAGCGGGGAGGATTTAGTATGACCGACTTCCTGCTTGAATTGCGCTCCGAAGAAATTCCCGCGCGGATGCAAGTGAAGGCCAAGGAAGACTTGGCCCGTCTGTTTAACGATGCGTTGACCAAGGCTGGGCTTTCTGCGGCGTCGGTCGAAGTTTTTGCTACGCCGCGCCGTCTTGCGTTGATCGCGACTGGCTTGCCGTTGGCGACTGAGGCTGTGTCTGAAGAGACGAAAGGGCCAAAGGTCGGTGCGCCGCCGCAGGCGATGGAAGGCTTTCTGCGTAAAGCTGGCCTGTCGCAAGACCAGTTGGTCGAACGCGATGGTGTCTATTATGCGGTAGTTGAAAAGGCAGGGCGTCAGACGGCCGATGTTTTGGCAGAGGCTATCCCCGCGATCATCCGCGCCTTCCCATGGCCGAAATCGCAACGCTGGGGCGCAGCATCGGTTTCGACCGAAAGCCTGCGCTGGGTGCGCCCATTGCAGGGCATTGTAGCTTTGCTCGGCGATGCGGTGGTGCATTGCGAAATTGACGGCATTGTGAGCGGCGCGGAGACGATGGGTCATCGCTTCCATCACAGCGGCGCTATTACCATCGGCAATGCAGGGGATTATATCGAAAAGCTGCGCGCGGCCCATGTCCTCGTCCATTTTTCCGAACGCTGCCGTATCATCCGTGACGGTGCAAAGGCGGCGGCGCAGGCTGCTGGCCTGACCTTGGTGGAAGATGAAGGTTTGGTCATTGAAAATGCGGGCCTGACCGAATGGCCTGTACCGATGCTTGGCCGCTTCGACGCCGCATTTCTGGACGTGCCGCAAGAGGTCATTCAACTGACCGCGCGCGTGAACCAGAAATATTTTGTCTGCCATGATAGCACGGGCAAGCTCGCCAACGCTTTTGTCTGCACCGCGAATATTGACGCGCATGACGGCGGAGCAGCGATTGTTGCAGGCAATGAAAAGGTCCTAGCCGCGCGATTGTCTGATGCAAAATTCTTCTGGGAACAGGACCTAAAGGTCGCGCTGGATAGCCAAGCGCAGAAATTGGCACAGATCACATTCCATGAAAAATTGGGCAGCGTTGCCGACAAAGTTGAACGTGTGGCGAAGCTGGCACGTTGGTTGGCGGAAGAGGGTATCGTCAAGGGCGCGACTGCCGATGCCGCCGAACGCGCGGCGCGTTTGTGCAAGGCGGATCTCGTCACCGGCATGGTCGGTGAATTCCCCGAATTGCAAGGCATCATGGGCGGCTATTACGCCCGCGCACAAGGCGAGAGCGACGCCGTCGCCGACGCCATCCGCGACCATTATAAGCCGGTTGGGCAGGGGGATGATGTCCCCAATGCTCCGGTGACGGTGGCTGTGAGTTTGGCGGATAAGTTGGATACGCTGGCGCAGTTTTTTGCGGCCGGAATGCCGCCCACGGGTTCGAAGGATCCGTTTGCGTTACGTCGCGCAGCGATTGGGTTCTTATCTTTGCTACTTCAAAACGATTTACGCTGTTCATTGAAGGAAATGCTTGTTGCAAGCGGCGCATGCGCCAGCTTCGATACGCTTGAGGAATTTTTAATCGACCGCCTCAAAGTCCAGCAACGCGAGGCGGGCGTCCGACACGATCTCATCGACGCGGTGTTTAGCCTTGGTGGCGAGGACGATCTTGTCCGGCTGCTAGCGCGGGTGAAGGCGTTGCAGGCCTATGTCACGACCGCCGAGGGCGCGAACCTATTGGCGGCCTATAAACGTGCGGCGAATATATTGAAGCAGGCCGAAGGCGTTGATGCAGGTGCACCTGCGCCGGCTGACTTGGTGACGGAAGAGCTTGCCCTTCGCACCGCGCTAGACGCGGCGGAGCCCAAAGCCGCTGCCGCCTTGTCCATCGAAGATTTCGAAGGCGCGATGGCGGCATTGGCGACTTTACGCGCGCCTATTGATGCCTTTTTTGAAGGCGTTATGGTCAATGATCCGGATCCGGCCAAACGGGCGTTTCGTTTGGGCCTACTTGCGCGGTTCCGCGATGCGGTAACTCAAGTGGCAGACTTTTCGAAGATTGAGGGATAGGAGCGGACGGCACGCTGAACATGTTCAGCATGACGGCGATTGATTTACATCATTGCTGGCGGGGCCGAATGGGCGTTTGGGTTGTTTCCTGATCAAAGGAACATCCAATGGCCGTCATGCACCGGATCCGTATTTTTCATAGCGTCCTCGCGCTGACCGTATTGGCCGCTTATTTTTCGGCGGAAATGGGCCTTGTTCACGCTTGGCTTGGTTATGGCGTGGCTGCCCTCATATTATTCCGGCTGATTTGGGCCTTGAGCGGCGCGCCGCAATTAGGGCTTGCACGTTTCCACCCCTCGTTCAAGGATTTGCACCTAAAAGGTATCATGACCCATCCGGCCATTAGCCAAGTCCTTCTGGCGGGAATCGCCCTTTCGGTGATTGGTGCCACGGGCTCGGGTATCATGATGGACAAGGGGCGCGCGTTGCAGCCCAGCGCGCTTAGTTCCTTTTCCCTCTCAGACGAAAATGGGCGCGAGCGCCGCGAAGACGAAGCCAGCGAAATTACCGAAGAAGCGCATGAATATCTCGCAAATCTGGCGATTGCGCTCGTTATGCTCCATGTCTTGTATCTGCTATCGTTCAAGCTGCCCTTGGCGCGCTTCATGTTATTCGCCAACAAATCCGGAAAATAACCGTCCTCCAGACTTGACTCCCATGCGCTGCACTGCACAACGGCGGGCAAGCAATAAAGCCAAGCAAAAGGGATGGCTGCGGGATGACCCAGTACGTATATCGGTTCGGTGGTGGTGTTTCGGATGGTGACGAAACCGTTCGCGGCAATAAAAACATCTTGGGCGGCAAGGGCGCGAATTTGGATGGCATGGCGTCGATTGGCCTGCCTGTTCCCCCCGGCTTCACCATCACGACCGAAATGTGCACCGCCTATTACGCCAATGGCCAAAGCTTCCCCGACAGCGTTCGGGCCGAAGTCGCCAATGGCCTCGCGCATATTGAGCAGGTAACGGGCAAATCCTTTGGCGATCCGGCTAATCCGTTGCTGGTGTCAGTGCGTTCGGGCGCGCGGGTGTCGATGCCGGGGATGATGGATACGGTGTTGAACTTGGGGCTGAATGACCAGACGGTCGAAGGCCTTGCCGCTTCGTCGGGGGATGCGCGCTTCGCGTGGGACAGCTATCGCCGTTTCATTCAAATGTATGCCGATGTGGTGTTGGAACTGGATCATGGCGCGTTTGAAGAGGCGTTGGAAATCGCGAAGGAAGATCGGGGTTTCTACCTCGATACCGAATTGTCCGCTGATGATTTGAAGGCTTTGGTTGCCGAGTATAAGCGCCTTGTGGCTGCCGAATGGGGTAAGCCATTTCCGCAAGATGTGCATGACCAATTATGGGGCGCGGTTGGCGCGGTGTTTGGATCATGGGAATCCGACCGAGCAAAGGTCTATCGCCGCCTGAACAATATCCCGGGTGACTGGGGCACTGCGGTCAATGTGCAGGCGATGGTCTTTGGCAATATGGGCGAAACATCGGCGACGGGCGTTGCCTTCACCCGTGACCCAGCAACGGGCGAAAATGCGTATTATGGCGAATATCTGATCAATGCGCAGGGTGAGGATGTTGTTGCAGGTATCCGCACGCCACAATATCTCACGAAAGCCGCCCGGGAACGCGCCGGCGCAAAGCCGCTGTCTATGGAAGAAGCGATGCCGCAGGTATATGCCGAGCTGGCGCGCGTGTTCGACATTCTGGAAACGCATTATCGCGATATGCAGGATATTGAATTCACTGTTGAGCGGGAGAAATTGTGGATGCTGCAAACCCGTTCGGGCAAGCGCACCGCCAAGGCCGCTTTGAAAATCGCCGTCGATATGGCGCAAGCTGGCATGATCACGACAGATGAAGCCGTTTTGCGCATTGATCCGATGGCGCTGGACCAGTTGTTGCACCCGACGCTGGATCCGCAAGCGCCGCGCGATGTGCTGACCTCTGGCCTGCCAGCGTCACCGGGCGCGGCATCGGGGGAGATCGTGTTCGATGCCGATACCGCCGAACGCTTCAACGAATTGGGCAAGGCGGTGATATTGGTCCGTATCGAAACCAGCCCTGAGGATATTCACGGCATGCACGCCGCCAAGGGCATATTGACCGCGCGCGGCGGAATGACCAGCCATGCTGCCGTTGTTGCGCGTGGCATGGGCCGCCCTTGCGTATCGGGCGCGGGCAGCCTGCAAATCGATGCTACTGCCAAAGTTTTACGCATCACTGGACGTACGCTCAAAGAAGGCGACACCATCACATTGGATGGTTCGACCGGCGAAGTGATGGCGGGCGAAGTGCCGACAATTCAGCCCGAATTGGTGGGCGATTTTGGCACATTGATGGTCTGGGCCGATGCGGGCCGCCGGATGAAGGTCCGTGCCAATGCCGAAACCCCGTCCGATGCGCAAACCGCACGCGATTTCGGTGCGGAGGGCATTGGTCTTTGCCGGACGGAGCATATGTTCTTTGACGCCGCGCGCATCACCGCGGTGCGCCAGATGATCCTTGCGGATGATGAAAAGGGCCGACGGGTTGCGCTCGACAAATTGCTGCCTGAACAGCGCAAGGATTTTGCTGCGATTTTCGAAGTGATGGCGGGCCTTCCCGTGACCATTCGCTTGTTGGACCCGCCTTTGCATGAATTCCTGCCGCATCAGGAAAGCGAATTTGCCGAGGTTGCGGCAGCCGCGGGTGTGGGCGTTGAGGTGTTGAAACAACGCGCATCCGAACTGCATGAATTCAACCCTATGCTGGGCCATCGCGGATGCCGCTTGGGCGTGACATATCCCGAAATTTACGAGATGCAGGCGCGCGCGATTTTTGAGGCGGCGTGCAGCCTTGCGGTTGCGCCCGTGCCCGAAATCATGATCCCGCTCGTCGGCACACGCCGCGAACTGGAATTGATGAAGGATGTGGTAGACAAGGCCGCAGAAGCCGTTTTTGCCGAACAGGGTAAGCGGATTGAATATCTTGTTGGCACCATGATCGAGCTACCACGCGCGGCATTGATGGCCGATGAAATTGCCGAAGTCAGCAGCTTCTTCAGCTTTGGCACCAATGACCTGACGCAAACCACCTTGGGCGTCAGCCGCGATGATGCCGCACGTTTTCTGACGCATTATGTCGATAAGGGCATTTACGCCCGCGATCCTTTCGTCAGCCTGGATGTCGAAGGCGTTGGCCAATTGATCGAGATCGCCGCCAATAAGGGCCGCGCAACGCGTCCGGAGATTAAGCTTGGCATTTGCGGCGAACATGGTGGCGACCCCGCATCGATCACTTTCTGCGAAAAGGTAGGTCTCGATTATGTCAGCGCCTCGCCCTATCGCGTGCCTATCGCACGGCTTGCGGCAGCCCAGGCGGCACTTGCCAACAGGTAAGGTAACCAGCTAGCATTCGATCTTGAGGAGAGGGATTATGAAGGCTTGGCAAAGATACGCCATTTTTATGGTACTCGGGCTTGTTGGTGGAACCGCCTTTGCAGTGCAACAGGTACGTGGTGGATTGAGCGATGGCGTCGTCCCCAACGGACCGTGGGAGACAGGAAAAAGCTTCGGCACATTAGATGCAAGTGCGCTCACCCGCGCCAAAGTCGCCTTGTCGGGCCTACTGGCATTACCCGCCAAAGAGGCGATGTATTTTACTGCCACCCGCGACAGCGATGGCCGCAAGCTAGACGGCCGCTGCTCCTATGATGTGCGCGGCGGAACGCTGGATGGCCGCTGGTGGAGCATCACTTTATATGAAGGCGAAGGCTGGCTTGTGAAAAACGCCGCCAACCGTTGGTCCATCCCGGCCAGCGCCGTATCCACCGATGCTCAGGGACGCTGGTACTTCACTGTGTCACCAGATGCGCAATCGGGCAGTTGGTTGCCAACAGGGTCGGTCGATGCTTTCGACCTGACCTTGCGTCTTTATCATCCGGCGGCGGATATCATCAAAAACCCGGAAAAGGCGCAGCTCCCGATTATTGACCGTAAAGGATGTGCATGATGCGGCGCTGGTTATTTCCGATAGTTGCGGGCGGCCTTGTCGCTTTGGGTGCGTATCAAGCGACATTGCTGGCAACACCTTATGCGTTGATGTATGCGGCGTTGAAGAAAATTGGCGACCGCGGTCCTGTCAATCAATTCGCCTTTTCGCCTATGACCACGGCCGACAATCAAACTATTGTCCGGCCCAGCCCTGACCTTGCTTATGCCGCCTGCGTTTTTGACGTGTCAAAGGGCCCTGTGCTGGTCGACGTGGCGCCAGTGGCCGGTCATTATTGGTCTGTCAGCATATTTGACGCCCGCACCGATGTCGCGGCTGTCCGCAGCGACCGCGATACCAAAGGCGCGCCCGCCCGTCTTGCGTTGATCAAAGCAGGGCAGACTGCACTGCAAGGCTATCAACCGGTCATGCTGCAATATGATAAAGGGATCGCTTTGATCCGGATATTGCTTGCCAATCCAGCTGAATTTCCAGCCATAGATGCAATCCGCCGGAAATCGACGTGCAAGCAGGTTCAAACGTCAAATTAGGTCTTGCACAACTTTGCCGCCGTCCCTAATAGCGGCGCTCCAGTGCACCCGTAGCTCAGCTGGATAGAGCATCAGACTACGAATCTGAGGGCCGGGCGTTCGAATCGCTCCGGGTGCACCACTTTCCTCTCCTCGCTAAGCCCAAGCACCGCTTTCGGTGTTCGTGGTTGTTTTCACACTATCAATAACGCAGTCTCGACTTTGCCCATGCCGAAAGGCTATGTGGGTGGTATGAGTATTCAGAATATATCGGCAATCGTCCTTTTGTCGGATGGTCTTGATAATATGGTCGTTGCCGGATTGGCGCAGACGGGGCGTCTTGACGCTATGCTGAACCGATGAAGCTGAAGAGGGCGGCAACCTTATTGATGGCGCTGGCGTTGCTCAGCCCGAATACGCTGGGCGCGCAGGCAGTGCCAGTGAAGCGTCCCAATATTGTTATACTCCTTGCCGATGACTGGGGCTTTACGGATGTGGGGGCCTTTGGCGGCGAAATTGCGACACCGCATATCGACGCGCTTGCCGCCAAGGGCGTGCGCTTTTCAAACTTCCATGTGGCTGGATCCTGTTCGCCAACGCGGGCAATGCTGCAAACAGGCGTCATCAACCACCGCGCGGGTCTGGGCAATATGCCAGAGACAATCCCATCGGAGCATTTGGGCAAGCCCGGCTATGAAGCGCAACTGAACAATCGCGTGGTTACCATTGCTGACCAGCTACGCATGGGTGGATACCGCACCTATCTGACGGGGAAATGGCATCTGGGGTACACGCCCGATACCCTGCCAACAGCGCGCGGCTATGATCGGGCGTTCGCGCTCGCGCAATCGGGTGCAGATAATTTTGAAGATAAACCCAATCTGCTGATTTATGATAAGACCGCGTGGAGTGAGGATGGAAAGCCTGTAAAACTGCCCAAGCGCTTCTACTCATCAACCCTGATTGTCGACAGGATGATCAGCTATATCGGCAGCGGCAAGGCCAGCGGAAAGCCATTTCTGGCATCGGTCAATTTCATCGCCAACCATATTCCGGTGCAGGCACGCGATGCTGACATTGAGGCTTATGCGGGGCGCTACAACGCGGGTTGGACGGTTTTGCGCAAGGAACGCCGCACCGCTGCGATCGCTAAAGGCGTGATGCCGGCAGACGTTCGGACGGTTACCATGAACAGCAGTGGTGATTGGTCAAAATTGTCGGCACAGCAGCGCCAACAACGCGCCGGTGCGATGGCGGCTTATGCAGCTATGGGCACAGCTATGGATCGGGAAATCGGCCGATTGGTCGCGCATCTAAAAGCCATCGGCGTATATGAAAATACCATCTTCGTGTTTCTGTCTGACAATGGTGCCGAAGCCACTGATCCCATGAACATGGGTGCATTCACACGCTGGAACGCTAACCAGCTATATGATCAAAATATCGGCCAACAGGGGCGCCCAGGTTCGCTGACCGCCCAAGGTGCAGGGTTTGCGAGTGCATCGGTTTCGCCGCTGCGTGGATATAAGTTTACCGCGAGCGAAGGTGGCTTGCGTGTTCCGATGATTATAACCTGGCCAGGCAACCCTGCGCTTAAGGCTGGCAGTGTTGCAAAAGGTTTCGCCCATGTCACCGATTTGTCGCTGACGTTGCTGAAGCTTGCCGGGTTTACGCCGCAGCAAGGCAGTTTTGCCGGGCGCCGCGTCGAGCCCATGATTGGGATGGACTTATCACCCATGCTCACCGGGGCTGCATCGTCGGTCCATTCGGCAGATAAGCCTTTAGGATATGAATTGTCCGGCAATGCGGTGTTGTTCAAAGGCGATTACAAGCTTGTTAAAAACCTGCCGCCCTACGGAGATGGCCGCTGGCGGCTTTACAACATCACTGCTGACCCCGGCGAGAGCAATGATCTGTCGGGTTCCGACCCGCAACGTTTTGCTGCCATGCAAAGGGATTATGCCGCATTTGCAAAAGCCAATAACGTGCTGCCGATGCCAGAGGGTTACACCGCGCCCAAACAGATTTTCGCCAACGCCTTGCGCAATTTGCTGATACCACGGCTCCTCGCTTTGTGGCCTGCGGGATTGCTGTTGGTGATGGTTATAGCAACAATGATCTGGTGGCGCAGACGGCGGCCATCCTGACGGCTCGCAACATCGTCACATCTATAATATTTTTAGAATGCAGTCGACGAAGCCTTGCGGATCATTTTCCTGAATGAAGTGGCCGCCTTTCAACGTGCAATGCGGCTGACCCTCAGTGCCAGGAACGCGGCCGATGAACCTGCTTTCGCCGCCGCGTGTCACGGGATCACCATCGCTGAAGCAGCATAAAAACGGCTTGTCCCATTTCTCAAACACTTGCCAGGCGCGCTTCTGATCGGGGATCGCGACATTATTCTCAAATGGAACAAAGGTCGGGAATATCCGGGCACCGGCTTTATATCGGCTGTCAGGGAACGGCGCGTCATAAGCGGCAATTTCATCAGCGCTGAGCGCGCGCTTTGCCCCAGCGTTGACGATTCTGCCGATCGGGAAGAATGGGCTCCATTTAGAAAAGGCACGCCAAATGGCAAAGGCGCGGGGTGCAGGACCGCCTTCTGGCAAGCCGCCATTGGACAAAACGACGCTGGCAAAGCGATCCGGCATGTCCGCGACAAGGCGCAGGCCGATCAGCGATCCCCAATCCTGACACACGAGGGTCATGTTATTCAAGTCGAGCGCTTCAATCCACTGCCGCATCCAGCCCACATGGCGGGCATAGCTATAGTCGGTTTTTTTGGTTGGCTTGTCCGATTTGCCAAAGCCAATAAGGTCCGGCGCGATCACGCGAAAGCCTGCCGCTACTACTGGGCCAATCATGTGGCGATAGAGGTAGCTCCAGCTTGGCTCGCCATGCATCATCAACACCACTGGCGCATCGCGCGGCCCTTCATCCACATAATGCACGCGCAATGGTGTGCCATCTGACGGATCAGCAATTTCCAGATAATTTGGCGCAAAAGGAAAATCGTGGATATTGGCAAAGGCGCTATCGGGCGTGCGAAGGACTTTCATAGCTTTACCCCTTTAGTTAAATTATATTGACACTTTAAGTGTCATATTATGAATGACAGGTCAAGAAGCTGGTCCCACCTTCTTCGTATCAATAAGCCTAAACCCGATATGATCGGTCCCGAGCCCGCGTTCCTGAAACTGACGTGCGGCGGGGCGATAACGTGCGCAATAATTGGCGGCGCAGAGATAGGATCCGCCTTTTATGACTTTAACCGGTTCGCTAGCGTCGGGGCGCAATCCGCTGGCGCTCGTCCATTCCCACACATTACCGATCATATCATACAAACCAAATCCGTTTGGTTGGAAACAGCCCACAGGCGCGCGACCGATATAACCATCGCTATTCAGGTTTTTGACCGGGAAGACACCTTGATAATAATTTGCTTGTGGTCGGCCCTGTGCATCAATCGGCTCCGGCAGAGCCGTCGCGCCGCCGCGTGCGGCATATTCCCACTGTACCTCGCTTGGCAATTCTTTCCCTACCCATTTCGCATAGGCCTCTGCATCCTGATAGGCGATCTGGACGACAGGTTCGTGATCTCGCCCGACGATGCTCTCCTGCAATCCTGACGGGTGCCGCCAATGTGCGCCCGGCACCCAGCGCCACCAACGTGGGTCTGCGTCCGACGGGACATTGAACACAGCAGAGCCCGGAACCAGCATGTCTGGCGGCGCGTCGGGCAGCTTGGGAGGATTACGTTCCGCTATGGTCTTGTAACCAGTCGCCTTTACAAAGGCTGCGAATTCGGCGTTGGTCACTTCATGGGCGTCAATCCAGAACCCTTTGACCGTGACTGTCTGCGGCGGGCCTTCCTCAGGGTAATGCGGATCGTCACCCATCACGAAGCTGCCGCCGGGCACCCAGACCATATCATTGCCTGACAGACCAGTGCAGATTTTATCGGTCGACTTGGGTGCATCGCTGCACCCAGGCAGCAGCATTAAGCCGAGAACAAACCCAAAGCGTTGCATCAATCCTCCGCCATGCTCGATATGGCATCGCTGAGCAAACGCCGCACGACAGCCTTGGCGTCCTCAAAAGGCAGTTCCTGATCATGTCTTAGAAGTCTCCATGTTTGGAAACTCAATATGACATTGAGACCACGGGTTCCCACCACATCGGCTTTTACCGCCATGGGCAAATGCACCTCGATTGTGTCGCATTCGAGCCGCAACATCCGGCGATAGTCTTGCATCAAATAGGACGACTGGAAGCGTTTGAGATTGGCTGAAATTCGATAAGGCAGAATGGTCTCGAAAACTTTGGCGCGCCGGTCAGCGATGTCGAACAGCTTTTCCTTCCAATTGGCGCCTATGGGCGGTTCAAGGATGATGGGCATTACTTGCGCCTCAATCACCTCTCCCATTTCGCGGTAAAGCTCGTCCATATCGTCAAAGTGTCGAAATACCGAGCGTAGCCCTACGCCTGCGACATCCGCAACACGCGCAGCACTCGGCGCGACATCGCCTTTACCGACCAGTTCTACCATAGCAGCGACTATCTTTGAGCGACTAGACCGGCTGCGTTCGCGTCGGCCATCGGCCAAAGGCGTTTTCACGGTTGACGTCATTTTGTGCGATGCGCTGGTCATGCTGTTATGTTTTGCGGCAAAAAGACGCTGGCGCAAGCGACAAAAGCGATTGCAAAAATATTATGGCACAATTAATGCCATAATATTAGGCAGCGTTGTTCAAAAAGGATAAAGCTAAAAATGGTTAAAGCATTATGTATTGTGGCGGTGTCTGGCCTCCTATTTTCTGCCGCACCGTTATTGGCACAGGACAGTGTCCGCACGGCGTGCATGCCAGATATCCGTAAATATTGCGCCGCGGAATTGGCAAGCTTTAGCCGGGAAAATGTCCGCGCCTGCCTCATCAAAAATATCCAAAAAACGTCGCCTGCCTGTCAAGCGGCAGCAAAGGCGCGGCGCGATGCTGAGCGCGCCAAGAAGGCAGGTAGTTAGAGACATGGCATTATGGATGATATGGGGCACGGCGCTGATCGCTTATGGTGCATTTCGGTTCTGGTATGATAATTGGTCCGGCCCATTAAAACCTGCAGAGATTGATGCGTTTCTGGCTCAGGTGGCGGGTCGTTTTGAGGGCACAGGAAATAGCTCGCAAGTTATGCGTGCGTTCCTTGAAGCCGATGACGGCCGCGAGTTTGTCATGCTCAATTTGGTCAAAGCGCAGATGGAGCAGGTTGAGGATCCCAAAACGGGGCAAATGGTTCAAGGCTTTGATCTACTGAAGCGTTATTCGAAACGCTTCATGCCGGTGCTATTTCGCAATGGGGGCCATCCCGGTATGGTTGGACGCAAGGTCGGTGGCTATATTGATGCTTGGAACACCGATGCTGATCCCGATTGGACGATCTTTGGCCTGATGCGCTACCGCAGTCGGCGCGATATGATGAAGCTGGTGATGGACCCTATTTTTATGGAAGGCCATCCAGACAAGCTGCTCGGTACGCTGGCAACTTTTTCTTTCCCAACCCAGCGTGTGGTGTCCTTTTATGTCAGCCCACGGGTCACCGTGGCATTGTTGCTGGCGCTGCTTGCGGCGCTGGCACACATCCTTTGGTTGACGTACCGCGCATGAAGCCCGCGCGACAGTCGCCGCCAGAAACGTGCTGGAACCGGCGGCTATGGATGCGGCTTGCCACTGTCAACGCGCTCGCATCTGTCGTTGCACTAATTCTCTCCGCACATTTGGCGGAAGATACCTCATCCATTGTCCGGCTTGGCGCCCAAGTTCAGTTCATGCACAGCATGGCCAGCATTGCCTGTGCCACATTTATGAATGTTGGCGCACATGACGCGCGCCACGCTCCGGCCTTTCTTCTCGGCGGATCGGCACTGTTCGCGTTGCTTCAATTTATAGCAGCCGCAGGGTTTTGGAAAGAAGCCAACTGGTTGACGGCTATTGCAACGGTCATAATGGCAAGTGGCTGGATGATTATATTTGCGGCTGGGCGGAATATCGATACGTAAATCGAGATTGGGAAAACATTGGAGATGCGCGCTTTCCTGCCACTGAGCACAAATGACCAATATCGGGGTTCACCTGGTGCAGCTTGGTTTCTGGCTTTTTACGGTGTCCTCTGGATTGTGCCGGGGATGATCCACAGTTTCATGCCCGATGGGGGGGCTGGTGTGATTGCAGGTTTGGACCTTAGCCATAATCCAACATTGATTTTTGGCCTGTTTGCCTGGGCCGGTGCGACACAGATTGCGCATGGCATAGTTACCCTAGTGGTGGCTATGCGCTACCGTGCGCTGGTGCCGCTGTTTCTTTTTGTGTCTTTCATAGAACGTCTGTTGCTCAGCTGGTCTGGTTGGATAAAACATGCACCTATCAGCGGTCATCACCCGCCCGAACATTATGCCAGCCTAGTTTCGTTACCTGTGATTTTGCTATTTCTATGGCTATCCCTGCAGCGATCACGTTTAACCGAGCCGGAGATTTCTGCATGAAAAAATGGATATGGATTGGAGCATTGGCGCTCTTCATCGGGGCAGGCTATTTGGGTTTTCAGAAGTATAAAATCTATCTGCCCGGCATCATTGGCGAGTGGCGAGAACCCATTGCCGAAAACCGTCCCATTGCATGGGCGCAGGGTCCGGCGGTAGCGCCCTCAGGCAAACGTCCAACCAATGTCATCCTGATTGTCGCTGATGATCTGGGGATGAACGACATTTCGCTGTACGGCGGCGGGGTATCTGGTGGAGCGGTGCCGACTCCCAATATCGATTCTATAGCCAAACAGGGTGTCAGCTTTGCCAATGGCTATGCCGCCAATGCAACATGCTCGCCTTCGCGCGCGGCGTTGATGACCGGGCGTTATCCGACACGATTTGGGTTTGAATTCACCGCAGTTCCAGCTGCTTTTGCTTCGAATCTGGCGCATAGCGGCGGCAATTCACCTTATCCGCCCATCTATCATGAAGAGCTGAACCAAGACCTGCCCGCTTATCCTGACATGGGGGTACCCAATGCAGAAATCATGTTGCCCGAGGTCTTGAAAGCCAAGGGTTATCATAATATCCACATCGGCAAATGGCATCTGGGTGAAGCCAAGCCATTGCGGCCAACGTCACAGGGTTTTGACGAAAGTCTTGGCATGCGTTCCGGCGGGGATTTGTTCATGGCCGAAGATGACCCGCAGGTCGTTAACGCAAAGCTGCCATGGGATCCGATCGACCGCTTTTTATGGGCAAATCTGCCATATGCCGTCTATTGGGGGGACAGTCAGCGTTTTCGTCCCAAGGGCCATCTGACGGACTATTTTACCGACAATGCATTGGCCGCGATTGAGGCAAATAAGAACCGTCCCTTCTTCATGTATCTCGCATATAATGCGCCACATACGCCGTTGCAGGCACTGAAATCGGATTATGACGCCCTGCCGCAGATTAAGGATCATACCCAGCGCGTCTATGGCGCGATGATGCGCCAACTTGACCGGCGGATTGGTGATGTGCTGCAAAAACTGAAGGACACCGGACTTGAAGAGAATACACTCGTTATCTTTACCAGTGACAATGGCGGCGCATGGTACACAGGCATAAAGGACCATAATACGCCCTATCGTGGGTATAAAGGCACTTTCTTTGAAGGCGGCATTCGGGTGCCGATGCTGATGCGCTGGCCGGGTAAAATCGCGCCGGGGACGGTACGCAATGATGTGGCGCAGCATCTGGATATGTTTGCAACGATTGCAGCAGCAACGGGCGCTAACATACCCAGTGATCGCAAGATGGACAGCTTCAACCTACTTGGCGCTGGGCCAAAACGCGACATTACCTTCTGGCGTTCGGGGCATTACCGGGTTGTCCGCGCGGGCGACTGGAAATTGCAAATTTCCAAACGTCCCGACAAGGTGTGGCTGTTCAACCTCGCCACCGATCCTACGGAACGATTCAATTTAGCTTCTAAGGAACCAGCGCGCGTAGCGGAACTGCGCGCGTTGATTGAAGCACAAAATGCTAGACTTCCCAAGCCATTATGGCCCGGCCTGCTCGAAGGCGCGATCCGGATTGACGTTCCGCTGAATGCAGCATGGAAGAAGGATCAGGAATATGTCTATTGGGCCAACTGATCACGTAAGGCATAGCCTAATAGATGTCACCACTGCGGGCACGGATGTGGTGTGCATAGCCCTTAAACCACTCCAATAACGCAGTCTCGACTTTGCCCATGTCGAACGGCTATGGGGGCGGCATGAGCATACAGAATACATCCGCAATCGTCCTTTTGTCCGGCGGTCTTGATTCCATGGTCGTTGCCGGATTGGCACGAGAGGCGGGCTATGACCTGATTGCGTTGACCATTGACTATAATCAGCGTCACCGTGTCGAGCTGGACAGCGCTGCGCGCATTGCCATGCATTTGGGGGCGAAGGAGCATATCGTCTTACCGTTAGACCTGACGCGCTTTGGCGGGTCGGCGCTGACGGCGGATATTGATGTGCCCAAGCAGGGCGTCGAGTCCGGTGCAATTCCGGTGACCTATGTGCCTGCGCGTAACACGATATTCCTGTCTTTATGTCTTGGCCTTGCCGAAGCGCGCGATGCCCGCGACCTTTGGATCGGCGTTAATGCGCTCGATTATTCCGGTTACCCCGATTGCCGCCCTGAATTCATCCGCGCGTTTGAGGCGACAGCCAATCTCGCGACCAAAGCAGGCGTGGAGGGCGATTCTTTCACAATCCACACGCCGTTGCTGGACATGAGCAAGGCCGACATTGCGCGCGAGGCCGCACGGCTTGGCCTGGATGCCGGGATGAGCTGGTCCTGTTATGACCCAAGTCCCGACCACAAGGCTTGCGGCCAATGCGATGCTTGCCGCCTGCGCGCGAAGGGCTTTGCCGATGCGGGCCTGCTTGATCCGACGATTTACGCATGAGCTACGCGGTTAAAGAGATTTTCCTGACCTTGCAGGGGGAGGGCGTGCATGCGGGCCGCCGCGCGGTATTCTTGCGCTTTTCCGGCTGCAATTTGTGGACGGGGCGAGAGGAAGATCGCGCCAGTGCCATTTGCCAATTTTGCGATACCGATTTTGTCGGCATGGATGGCGAAAATGGCGGGCGCTATGATGCCGAGGCATTAGCTGCCAAGGTCGCCGCATTGTGGGGCGATGGCACTGAAAATCGCTATGTCGTGATCACGGGCGGCGAACCCATGTTGCAAGTGGACGACGCAATCGTCGACGCGCTGCATGCCCAAGCGTTCCAGATCGCGATTGAAAGCAACGGCACGATAGAGGTGCATCCGGGTATTGATTGGGTCTGCATCAGCCCCAAGGCGGGATCAGACGTCATCCACCGCCGTGGCGATGAGTTGAAATTGGTGTGGCCGCAACCCGCCAGTAACATTGACGCCATGGAGCAATGGCAATTTGCCCATTTCCTTATTCAGCCGATGGATGCAGGCGACTTAGGTGTAAATGCGGCCAATGTCGCAGAGGCCACGCGCTTTGTCATGGAACGGCCAAAATGGCGCTTATCCCTTCAGAACCATAAGATTCTCGGGCTCCCCTAGCCACTGCCAAATTTGCTTGAAACCTTTTCCATAAAGTGACAGTCTTGTGACAGGGAAGAGGAGAGAGAAAAATGGCAAAAGCCCAAGAGGCGCCTTTGCGCGCGTATAAGAGCTATTCCAAACGCATGTCTGACCATGTCGCACTCGCGCTGGTTGTGTACACATTAATGCTGATATTTGTGGTGACGCCGACAATTGAATCGAGCGGCACGTCTATTTTTCCTTATTTTGTCTTGGTCCTTTTTGTTGCTGCTGTCATTCCGCTTTGCCGAAATTTAGAGCGGCGTTGGCAGGCGCTTAGTGCGAGTGCTGGTGCAGAGGGCGGACTGGAAACGCAATATGTCGCCGATCGGTTGAAATTGTGGAGCGCCGCGATTGCCATTCCAGCTGTGTTGGCGGTGCTATTCACGGTTTTTTGAAGGCCGCTTGATTGACGCTGTAACGGCCCGCGCCTAAGCGGGAATCATGCTGACACCACAACACGCGCTTGATCGCGCGCAAAATCTCGTTTCCCAAGCTATGAAGGCAGGCGCCGACGCGGCGGACGCCGTCTATGTCTGCGATGCCTCAACGGAGGTGCAAGTCCGGCTTGGCCAGTTGGAAGATGTGGCCCGATCCGAAGGCGAAGATATCGGTCTGCGTGTTTTTGTGGGCCAACGCTCCGCCACGATTTCATCTTCCAACATGAACCCTGACATTCTTGCAGGGCTCGTCACTCGCGCCATTGATATGGCGAAAGAAGCGCCTGAGGACCAATATGCCGGCCTTGCGCCGCAAGATCGTTTGCTGACGGGCGCTATTCCCAACTTTGACGGTGATGATGGTCTGGACCCCGACCCAGCTTTGCTGCGTGCGGCGGCATTGGAATGCGAAGACGCGGCGCGCGCGGTGCCAGGCGTCACCAATAGCGAAGGCGCAGGCGCCAGTGCCGGACGCAGTATTTTTGCATTGGCCACCAGCCATGGCTTTGCGGGCGTCAAATCTGGTTCGGGCTATGGCATATCGGCCAGCGTGCTGTCGGGAGACGGCGACGCCAAGGAACGCGACTATGAATGGCGGTCCACGCGGCATTTCGCCGACCTCGACAGCCCAGCCAGCATCGGCATGCGCGCAGGCGAGCGCGCGGTCAAACGGTTGAACCCCGGCACAGTCAAAAGTGGGCAGATGCCCGTAGTGTTTGACCCACGTGTTGGCAGTTCTTTCGTTGGCCATTTGCTGGGCGGTATTAGCGGTTCGGCCATCGCACGCAAAACGAGCTTCTTGCTGGAATCGCTAGGCGCGCAATTGTTCGACAGCAGCATTTCGATTGTCGATGACCCGCACCGGATGCGCGGCCTTGGTTCACGCGCCTTTGACGGAGAAGGCCTACCCACGGCGCGCCGTTCAATCATTGAAAAGGGCGTTTTGACCGGATGGTTGATGGAAAGCGCGTCGGCGCGGCAATTGGGGCTGGAACCCACGGGGCACGCCAGTCGCGGGATCAGCGGTGCACCCGGCGTCAGCCCATCCAATGTGCATTTGGAGGGGGGCAGCGTCAGCGTCGCGGATCTGATCGCCGATATTAAACATGGCGTGTATATTCATGAGCTTGCAGGGCAAGGTGTGAACCCGGTCACTGGCGATTATAGCCGCGGTGCCGCGGGTTTCTTGATCCTCAACGGTGAAATTGCTGGACCCGTCAGTGAATTCACCATTGCTGGCAATTTGAAGGACATGTTTGCAGCCATGACTGCTGCCAATGACCTGGAATTCACCCGCAGCATGAACGTGCCGACATTGCGTATCGACGGCATGATGATCGCAGGTGCCTGAACGGCAGCTTGACCGCGCTGCCGTTGTAGCTGCCACGCAAGAGGCTGCGGCATTGGCCTTTGCCAGTTGGCGCGCGGGTGCGGCGGCCGACACGAAGGTGTGGGAAAAGAGCAAGAATAATCCGGTCAGCGATATTGATATGGCAGTGGACGCCTTTCTCACCACACGGTTGCGCGCCATTTTGCCTGAGGCCGCGTGGTTATCGGAAGAAACTGTGGATGACCCATCGCGGCTGGACGCGCGTCTGTTATGGCTGGTCGACCCCATTGACGGTACCCGCGATTATGTCCGCGGGCGTAGCGGATGGTGCGTATCGGTGGCGTTAGTGGCCGATGGCCTGCCAATTTTCGCCGTGATGGCAGCGCCGGCGCAAGACAAAATCTGGGTGGCAGCGCACAAGGAAGGCGTGACGTGCAATGGAGAGCGGCTTATGGGCAGCACACGTTTAGACTTCTCCGGATCACGCGTGCCTGCGGATGATTTGCCAAAATTGGATGCGGATTTGGTGACGGTGACCAAACCCAATAGCATTGCCATGCGGATGACGATGGTTGCTTGCGATCGCGCGGATCTAGTTGCCACGTTGCGATGGGGCCATGAATGGGACATCGCGGCGGCGCATTTGGTGGCGCAGGAAGCAGGCGGGGTCGTTACCGATGCGTTGGGGCAGCCTATACGTTATAATAAACGCAAGCCTTTGGATTTTGGTCTTATCTGCTGCGCGCCGGGAATTCATGACGCGGCGGTAGAACGCTTGTCGGGAAGGGCGGCGCAACTGCTCGCTTAGTTAGGCCGCGTCCATAAGGTGTCGCGGTCCATAGCGCGGGGATTATTAGCGATCGCGTCGATCAACGCCTTGCGGACCCATCGAAACTTTTCTGGTCGGCTAGTGAAAATCCGTTGGTCCCAAGCATGCGCACCGGACGCACGGACCTTGCGGGCGATTTCGCCGTATATGCCGGCGGCAGATAAGACCGCCCAGCGAGCACGTAAGGACAATGCTGCTGCGCCGACGCGCGCCGATGCCTCATATTGTTCCGCCTCATCGGCAAGCCAGCGGCCCATCAGCGCGAGTTTTTTGCGGTTATGCGGCTTCATATGTTCGCCGGGCCCGATATCGAGCATGGCGAGCCAATCATCGGGCAAATAGCAACGGCCCGCCGCGTCATCCTCCGCAATGTCGCGCGCGATATTGGCAAGTTGAAAGGCAAGACCAAGGTCGCAGGCCCGGTCGAGCGTGGCGTCATCATCTGCGGATACGCCCATAACGACCGCCATCATCACGCCGACCGCCCCTGCGACATGGTAGCAATATTGATACAGGTCACTTTCGCGGCGGGGGTGCCAGTCGGCGGCGTCGAGGGCAAAGCCTTCAATCACATCCTCTGCCATGCGTGGCGTAAGGCCGCATTCCCGCGCCACTACGCCCAAGCAGTCAAAGGCTGGCTCACTTGTGGGTGTTCCGGCGAGTGCCATTGCGGTCAATTCGCGTATCGCCTGCAACCGTGCCTTGGGGTCCGTGACCGCCTCCATCGCGCCGCCATGGTCTTGGCCATCGGCCATATCGTCACATTTGCGGCACCATGCATATAGCAGCCACACCCGTTCGCGCGTCGTCCGGTCAAACAGGCGGCTGGCGAAACGAAAAGATTTCGACCCGCGCGAGATGCTTTCTTGCGCAAAGGCAACGAGTGCGGGACGGTCCATTATCCCCCGTCCGCTTGCGGGAGGGACGTCACAAATCGTCTGCCTTCATCTGAAAAATCGTTTTGTGCGGCACATAAGTCGCCATTTTGTCCAACAAGCCATCCAGATTATCATCGACAAGCATAATCCCGGCATGTTGTGGCCGAATGAAACCAACGTCGATCATATTCTGGTTAAACGCAATCAACTGGTCGTAAAAGCCTGCGGCGTTCAACAGGCCAACGGGTTTTTGGTGATAGCCAAGCTGCGACCAGCTAATGGCCTCCCACAATTCATCCATTGTGCCGACGCCGCCGGGTATAGTGATAAAGCCGTCGGACAAGTCGGTGAAACGTTGCTTCCGCTCGTGCATGCCAGATACCACATGCAATTCGGTACAGCCCTTGTGCGCGACTTCTGCGCCAACCAACGCCTCTGGAATAATGCCAATCACGTCGCCGCCTGCTTCTAGCGCGCTATCGGCCACTGCGCCCATCAGGCCCAGCCGTCCGCCGCCATAGACAACGCCAATGCCGCGGTTGGCCAAGGCCCGACCGACTTCGCGGGCGACATCGATATATATGGAGTTTTCGGGCGTCGCTGACCCGCAATACACGGCAAGACGTTTCATATATGTGCGTCCTTTAGCATTAATGTCGCCGTTGCTTTTGCGCTTCCCACAACACCGGGAATGCCCGCGCCGGGATGCGTACCTGCGCCGACAAAATATAGGTTTGAAATCGCGTCATCACGGTTGTGCGCGCGCATATAGGCCGATTGCCACAATACAGGTTCAAGGCTGAACGCGCTGCCCAAATGGGCGGACAAGTCACGGCTAAAATCGGCGGGCGTATAATGGAACTGAGTCATGATGCGGCTGCGGATATCGGGGATTAAGCGGCGTTCCAGCTCGTCCAATATCCGTTCCTTCATTGCCTCACCCACATCGCCATCCCAATCATGCGGCGCTTTGCCCAAATGGGCGACGGGCGCGAGTACGTAAAAGGTTGAGCAACCTTCGGGCGCAAGGCTTGGGTCGGTGATGGTCGGGTGATGCAAATAAAGCGAGAAGTCCTTTGGCACGACACCATGATTGAAGATATCGTCTAACAGCCCCTTATAGCGCGGGCCAAACAATATCATATGGTGCGGGATACCCGGCCATGTGCCCTTGATACCCAAATGCAGTACGAACAAAGACGGCGACCAGCTTTTACGGCGCAAGGCATTACTTGCCCGTTCGCCGCGCTTATTATTGGTCAGCAGGTCTTTATATGTGTGCATCACATCGCCATTTGATGCCACCATGTCGCAATCCATGCGCCAACCGGATTTTGTTCGCAAGCCTATGACCTTGTCACCGCGTGTTTCAATTTCTGCGACAGCATCGTTCAAACGAACGGTCCCGCCAAGCCTTTCGAAATGCGTCACCATGGCATTGACGAGGCGGTTTGTTCCGCCCTTGGCACACCAGACACCGCCTTCTTTTTCGATGGTGTGGATAAGCGCATAAATGGCGCTGGTGCTCATAGGATTACCGCCAACGAGCAATGTGTGAAACGACAGCGCTTCGCGCAATTTTTCATCTTTGACGTAAGATGAGACAATCGAATAGACTGAGCGCCACGCCTGATATTTCATCAATGCAGGCGCAGCCTTTATCATGGAGGCAAAGTCCAGAAAGGCAACCGAACCAAGCTTTTGATAGCCCTGCTTATATACACCCTTCGAATATTCGAGGAACTTGCGATAGCCCTCGACATCTGCGGGGTTCAATTTCTCAATCTCTGATTTCAAGCCCGGCGCATCGTTGGAATAATCGAAATTCGTGCCATCTGGCCAGTTGAGGCGGTAAAAGGGGAATACCGGCATCAATTCGATGTCGTCCGCCATTTTATGACCGGACAGCGCCCATAATTCTTCTAGGCAAGGCGGGTCCGTAATCACGGTGGGGCCACCATCAAAGGTGAAGCCATCCTTCTCCCAATAATAAGCGCGGCCGCCGGTCTTGTCCCGCGCTTCGACGATTGTGGTCGATATGCCGGCGGACTGCAGACGGATGGCGAGTGCAAGGCCACCGAAGCCGGCACCGATGATGGCGGCTGTCTTGGTCACCCTTTTTTGCTCCAGATCGCTTTTAGTGCCCGTCCTATGGGAATGGGTGGCTTTCCGGAGAGGATGCGCACCATATCGCCGACCGTCGTATTTCCAGCGTAAAAGCGTTCGATCAAATCGGGTTGAAGCCGGTAGAAGCGTTCCAAAATCTTGTAGCGGTCCGCACCATCCGCGCCGCGGAAGAGCATGCGGTTTAGCATGCGGAAGAATGTGCCCTTGCGCCAATGTTTTTCAGCCCGTTGCCGCAGCGCGAGGTTGAGCTTGTCACCGTCTAGGTCCGGCTGTTCGGCAATGAAAATCGCGTTGCGCACGGCATCGGGCAGGGAGTAGCTGGTAACGGGTTGGAAAAAGGCACCGCGCGCCCCGGCCTTGGCGGTCCGACCACTGCCGCTATTCCAATAGCTGTCGAGATCGCCGCCCATGACCACTGGCAAAACGCCATTTTCCTCGCGCAGGATCGTTTCGACTTGCCAGCCTTTTTCGTCGGCATAGGCCGCGAGCCGTTGCCGCAAAATGCGCGGGTCATGATGCGGCTTGTCGCTATAATATGTGTCTTCGATGAACAGCTTGTCCATGCCAAAGGGCAGGACGTACACGAAACGATAGCCATCATGTTGGTCCACCGTGGCGTCCATGACAATAGGCTTGGTGAGGTTGTGCGGCTCGGACAATTGCATCAACTGCCCTGTAAATTTTTGCCAGCCGCAGTCGAGATGGTGGAGATCGCCAGCGCCGCGCGCATCAATAACACCGCCCGCATTAATCCGCTGTGCGCCGTCGAGCACCACGAGGCGTGGGGATACGGCCCTCACTTCACGGCCAAGCATGAGGGATGATGCCGGAAGTTCCTTGCGCAAGACCCGATCAAAATGTTCGGATTCGATGCTGTAATAAATGTTATCCAGCGACCGGCTGTGCGCCGGAAAATGCACGTCATAACCCGACCAGCCATAGGTGACCAAAGGCGCGGTCAGCCAACGATGCTCGGGCAAAATGTCGCTCGCAAAATAGCTCCAGATATGATTGCCGCCAAAGCTTTGGCCTTGTTCGATGAGAACAACATGTAACTCTGGGCGCAACTTGGCGAGTGCCAGCGCGATTAGCCCCCCAGCAAGACCGCCACCAACAATGGCAACGTCGCATTTGATGTTTTTGAGAGTCACTCCACCGCCCTAGCGCAGGCATTTTGCAAGGGAAAGGGGCGTGCCATCGTAATGCACAGCTTTCTAATCCGTCCGTTTAACCAGCGGCGGCATGGCGCATTATTTTCTACATGCTATTCACGCGCAAGACGGGTAGAACTGGGAGCATAGTTTGCAGTCAAAGCGGCTGCCTATTGGGGGAATGCACATGCGGAAAAAATGGCTTTTGGTGGCGCTTGGATTGGTTGGGCTTGTGGGTGCAGTGTCTTATACGCAGCGCGACACAATCGCGATGGCGCTAATTAGTCGCGCCGCAGATGGCGCCATGGCGCGCAATGTCATGGCGGATTTACCCGCTGACCAATTGCATGTTGGTTTCTGTGGCACGGGATCCCCCTTGCCAAGCCGCGATCGCGCCGCCGCTTGCACTGTGGTCATCGCCAATGGCCAGTTGTTCGTGTTCGATATGGGGGAAGGATCCGGCGAAACATTGTCCCTGATGGGCATGCCGCTGGATAAAGTGCAAGGCGTGTGGCTGACGCATTTGCACAGCGACCATTTTGAAGGGCTTGGTCCATTTACCTTGCAACGCTGGGCTGGGACGAGCGCCAAAACGCCGTTGAAGGTATCCGGCCCCAATGGCGTCACCGAAATTACCGAAGGCTTGAATGCCGCCTATCGCATTGATTCCACCTATCGCGTTGGGCATCATGGCGAAGCCGTTGTGCCGCTATCGGGTTTTGGCATGACAGGCGCGGCTATCGAGCCGGGGATAGTTTACAACACCAACGGCGTTCGTATCACTGCGTTTGCCGTAGACCATGAACCCATCTCCCCTGCATTTGGCTATCGCGTCGATTATAAAGGCAAAAGCGTCACCATTACTGGCGACACCGCATTTACCCCGAAACTTGCGGCAGCGGCCAAGGGATCGGACCTGTTGGTAAGCGAGTTGCTTTCCCCGCGCATCGTCGGCGCCCTCGCCAACAGTGCACAAAAGGCCGGCATGACAAACCGCGCCAAGATTTTTGATGACATACAAAACTACCATATCAGCCCCGAGCTGGCCGCCGATGTTGCCACATCGGCTGATGTGGGCATGCTCGCCTTCACGCATATTGTGCCATCCGTCCCGAAGCCGCTCGAATTTGCGCTGCTCGGTAAGGCCGCGGATAATTATGACGGACCAATATCTGTAATGCATGACGGTGATGTGATCACTATATCGGGGCCGAAAGCGTTCAAAACCCGCAATTTGCTAAGGTAATTGCTAAGATTTTAGGTCATAATGTGAATAGCTTGCTTGTCTTGATTGTGTCCGCTGCGGCGATGACGTTGATTGTGGGAGCCCGCTATCTGCTTGTCAGCGGGGCGTTTGCTTGGGCGACCAAATTCCGCGAGCCCGGGCTATATATTGGTCTTGATAATCAAATTAAGCGCGAAATCGGCTGGAGCCTCGCCAGTGCCGCAATCTATGGTATTCCTGCGGGCATTGTGGCTTGGGGCTGGGACAATTTAGGCTGGACGCAAATTTACACCGATGTCGGCGCATTTCCTTTTTGGTATGTGCCTTTGTCGGTTTTGCTCTATTTATTTGTGCACGACACTTGGTTTTATTGGACGCACCGCCTTATGCACCGTCCTTTTTGGTTCAAGGCGGCACATGCCGTTCACCATGAAAGCCGCCCACCCACCGCATGGGCAGCCATGTCGTTTCATCCGTGGGAGGCCTTATCGGGTGCTTTCGTCATACCCGTTCTGGTTTTCGTTATTCCTATTCATGTCGGGGCATTGGGCATTGTGCTAGCAATCATGACAATTATGGGCGTGACCAACCATATGGGGTGGGAATGTTTTCCCAAGTTCATCGTTAATGGAAGGATGGGGCGTTGGCTCATAACCGCAACGCATCATCAAAAACACCATGAGGCATATCGGGGAAATTATGGTTTATATTTCAGGTTTTGGGACAAAATATGCGGCACGGATCTTGGGTTTGGCGATTGGCACCGCCGCCCTCGCTAGCGCTGCTGCGGCGGCAACGGCATCTCCCGCAACGCTTGAGGTCAATATTTCTGGCCTGCGGAGTATGAAGGGCAATGTTCTGGTCTGCGTAACCGCAAATCCCCGCTTTTTCCCAGATTGCAGCAAAGATCCGAAAAGCTTTCGCGCTACACTTCCGGCGCGCGACTCTGCGCAAGTTTCCTTCCGTGGCCTAGCTCAAGGCACTTATGCGATAGCCGTTGTCCATGATGAAAATGGCAATGACAAAATGGACATGGCAATCTTCATTCCCAAAGAAGGCTTCGGTTTTTCGCGCAACCCCGCGATTGTCGCTGGACCGCCGAAGTTCAAAGCCGCCGCTTTTGCCATTGATGCTGCTGCAGTCAGCCAGCGGATTAAAATGAAATACATGCTCTAAACCGCTTTGCTATGATATAGCTGGAACCAATTGAACATTCGGGGCGTTCCCATATCTGATTCAAGGGGAGCATTTCATGAGCGTTTTTAAAAGCTGTGTTGCCATTTGGTGCGCCAGTGTCGTGCTGTGTGCACCTGCCTTTGCCCAAGATCGTGAAGCGCCAGAGACCGAACGCCCCAATCGCAGCGTATTTGCAGGTGACTGGGTAACGGTTGGCTTTGGTGCAGGTATAAGTCCCAGCTATGATGGCTCTGACCAATATGACCTTTTCCCCGCGCCGCTTGTTCAAGGTAGCGTCGAAGGCATCGACTTTGGTGCGCGTGGTCCGGGGCTTTATGTTGACCTTATTGCCGATGGTAACAGCGGCAAGGATGTGAAATTCCTCGCAGGCCCCCTGGTGCGTTTCCGCATGGACCGCAACAATGATATCAAAGACTCCGTCGTCCGCTTGCTGGGCAAGGAAGATGTGGCGATTGAGGTTGGCGCGACTGCGGGCGTGTCTTTCTCCAAAATATTGCATCCCTTCGATAGCGTATCTTTGTCAACGGACATCCAATGGGATGTCGCGGGCGCCCATAAGGGCCGCATCATCAGTCCAAGCGTCAGCTATGCAACGCCATTGTCGATGGCGATATTTACCAGCTTCAGCCTGTCGGCCACCCATGTTGATGGGAATTATGCCGACACCTATTTCAGCATCGATCAAGCAGGTAGCATTGCGAGCGGCCTGCCGGTATTTGACGCCAAAGGCGGCTGGAAAAGCTATGGGGCAAGCTTGCTTGGCGCGGTTGATTTATCAGGTGACGCGCGCGATGGCGGTTGGGCAATCTATGCTTTCGTAAACTATGCGCGGCTAACCAATGATGCCGCACGTTCACCTGTAACATCGCTACGCGGCGACGCGAACCAATGGTTCATGGCGGGCGGCGTCAGCTATACTTTTTGAGGACGGCGCTTCGCTAGAGTGCGTTTATCGGCAACCTACTGGACGGGCTCCGCCGTCTCGGCTATCTCTTTTCTATCCCCGGGGAGTCGCATGACTGAGAGGCGGTGCTGCAATGCCCGCGACCCGCTGAACCTGATCCCATTTGCATGGGCGTAGGGAGGTGAGACCGCAGCCAGTCCGGAGGACTGGCGAGGACCGAGGCCGGTCTTCACGCCAATCGCTCTCCTTATGATATTTTGGAGAGATTACATGGCAGACGTTCCCGCGCGCACCGAAATTGGCGTTACCACTGGTCCCATTCGCGGCAGCAAGAAAATCCATGTTGGCCCGTTAAATGTCGCCATGCGCGAAATTCATTTGGAGCCATCGTCGGGCGAACCACCCGTGCGCGTGTATGACACGAGCGGCCCTTACACCGACAGCAACGCGCGCATCGACATCAGCGTTGGCCTGAATGAAATCCGCCGCCCATGGATCATGGCACGCGGCGATGTGATGGAGGTCACGCAGCGCGAGGTGAAGCCTGAGGATAATGGTCAGCTTGGCCCCGACCGCAGCGGCGGCGTCGCCCCATTCCCCAATGTCCGCAAGCAAGTGCTCCGCGCAAAGCCCGGCATGAACGTCAGCCAGATGCATTATGCGCGCAAGGGCATCATCACGCCTGAAATGGAATATGTCGCCGAGCGCGAAAATCTGGGCCGCGCACGCCTTGCCGAATATAAGCGCGATGGCGAAAGCTTTGGTGCGTCGATCCCCGATTATGTGACCCCAGAGTTCGTCCGCGACGAAATCGCCCGTGGCCGCGCGATCATTCCCAACAATATCAATCACCCCGAATCCGAACCGATGGCGATTGGCCGCAATTTCCTTGTGAAGATTAACGCCAATATCGGGAACAGCGCGGTTGCATCCGATGTCGCGGCTGAGGTCGACAAGATGGTCTGGTCGATCCGTTGGGGCGCGGACACTGTTATGGATCTGTCCACTGGCCGCAATATCCACGACACGCGCGAATGGATTATCCGCAACTCCCCCGTGCCAATCGGCACCGTGCCCATTTATCAGGCGTTGGAAAAGGTCGGCGGCGTGGCCGAGGACCTGACATGGGAAATCTTCGCCGACACGTTGATTGAGCAGGCCGAACAGGGCGTCGATTATTTCACCATCCACGCGGGCGTCCGCCTGCCTTATGTCCCCTTGGCGGCCAAGCGCATGACGGGCATCGTGTCACGCGGCGGCAGCATCATGGCGAAATGGTGTCTCGCGCATCACAAGGAAAGCTTCCTCTACGAACGCTTTGACGAAATCACTGAGATTATGAAGGCCTATGACGTCGCCTACAGCCTTGGTGACGGCTTGCGCCCCGGCAGCATTTACGACGCCAATGACGAAGCGCAATTTGCCGAGCTCTACACGCTGGGCGAATTGACCAAGCGCGCCTGGGCGCAAGATGTGCAGGTGATGATCGAAGGGCCCGGCCATGTGCCGATGCACAAGATCAAAGAGAATATGGAAAAGCAGCTGGAGGCGTGCGGCGAAGCGCCCTTCTACACGCTTGGACCGCTCACCACCGACATCGCGCCGGGATATGACCATATCACCAGCGGCATCGGCGCGGCGCAGATCGGTTGGTACGGCACCGCGATGCTTTGCTACGTCACGCCAAAGGAGCATTTGGGCCTGCCCGACCGTGACGATGTGAAAGTCGGCGTTGTCACCTACAAGCTGGCCGCGCATGCCGCAGACTTGGCCAAGGGCCACCCCGCGGCGCAGGTCCGCGACGATGCGTTAAGCAAGGCGCGCTTCGAATTCCGCTGGCGTGACCAATTCAACCTCAGCCTCGACCCCGACACCGCCGAGCAATATCACGACCAAACACTTCCGGCGGAAGGCGCAAAGTCAGCGCATTTCTGTTCGATGTGCGGGCCGAAATTCTGTTCGATGAAGATCAGCCAAGAGGTGCGGGAGTTTGCGAAGTTGCAGAACCAACCAACCGAAGCGTTCATCGCGACTGAAGAGGCAGAGGCCGGAATGGCACAAATGAGCAAGGTCTATGACGAAACCGGCCGCGAGCTATATATGGGCGCTGGTGATCGGGAGCATGATTGATGGGCGTGCCAAAGCGTGAACAAGCTCGGTTGTTTGAATAGCTTTCATAACAAATTCTAGGGGGAACGGCTATTTATTCGCCGACTGACAATCTCATTCCGCGTCTATTTAAGCGGGGGTGGTTGAGTTCTCAGGATACGTCTTTGGCACCACTAGATGTCTCCAAGTCTTTGCAAATTCTAAAGTCTAGTTTGCAGATCGAAGGTTTACCGCAAATCGTAAGGCCTCAATCACGGGAAGATGCGCCGCGACGATCACTATCTGCCATTACTGGTTTTGATCGTCAGCCCCTACATACTGATCAAGCGCACATTGCCAAACCTGCGCAATTTGTACTTCTGGAATGTCTCGAAGGCGGTGACAATCCCTGCGCCACCGAAATTCTGATACCCGACCTAGAGAGTTTGAAAGTAAATCCACCTCCCGTGCTCACTCATCCGGGCTGGATAGCGAACCGTGGTCCAAATCGACGATTTTACTGTCAAATTCTGGCGAAGTCTAACGAGGGCACATGGCGCTTGCGCTTTGATCCAGGCTGTATGAAAAACCCTTCAATCGAGAATTCGATAGAACTAGCTGCTGAAGTTCTCGAAAGTGGTGCAACACATAATTCAGTTGTTCTAAATACAGGCGATTGGCTTATTATAGACAATTGGCGTGCGCTTCACGGCAGAGGCAAAGGCGCAAACTTTGCAAAAAATCGCCGACTACGGCGAAGCTATTGGGGGATACGATGAGTTGGTCTACGGACGAGTTGCTAGGGAAGGCAAAATTGTATGCTGAAAGAGCAAATAATGAAGATTTTGAATCTGCATTATTTGGCTTTTGGATGAGCTTATGCATAGAATTACTCGGTCGCGCGGCTCTCGCAAAAATTCATCCTGTTCTGCTCGCTGACCCGTCTCAGGAGGGGAATATTCATTATTCATTTGGCATCAATCCAAAAGCGAATCCGAAATCTGTGGCAGCGAAAGCTGTATTTGCTCGATGCTCTGTTTTTATCGAAGACTTTACCGATCAAATGTCAGGCCACTGTTTGTTATTGGCTGACAGGCGAAATAAAGAGCTTCATAGTGGTGAGGCTGCGTTTGAGGGTATTGAGAATTCTACTTGGCTGCCTCAGACATACGAGGTGTTCAGTGTCCTCCTCAATCATATGGGGCTTAGCTTCGAAGATTTTTTGGGGAAACAGCACGCTAAAGTTGCCGAGGGAATGCTGAAGGACAGGCACGAACACCTTTTAAAAGAAGTGAAAGAACGGATATCATCCGCCAAAAAAGCATTCGATAAAATTGATGGCGACGCGAAGTCCGAACGTACGGAAAAGGCCAAAGAAGTTGTTCAATCGTGGGTAAAAGCAGGCACGCTTCGTGAAGCAATAGATTGTCCTTCTTGTGGATTTAAGGGAGCCTTGTCCGGCGAGTCACTAAACCGCGGGCCGATCAAAATTGATGAGGATGACGGTACAATCGTACGAGAAGTAAGGGCGCTTCCTAATGCTTTCCGATGTGCGGTCTGCGCTCTTAAGCTTGATGGCTATCAGGAACTTTTGCACGCCGGGATGGGCAAAGCTTTCGTCACAATGGAAGAAGAAGACCCAATAGAATTTTTCGGCATTGTTCCAGAGGAGCACGTCGATATTGACAAGCTAATTCGTGAATATCACGAAGATGAATATAACAACGAGTGAGTTACGTTTGAATTCTGAGGACCTGAAGTCCTGGGACACGATACTAATTAGCCGCCGACCTCACCCCATCCTAACCAACGCCTCATCCAGCGCCTGCAAAAACCTTGACCGGTCGGCTTTGGTAAAGGGCGGCGGTCCCCCGCCAACCCCGTCCATTCCGGCGCGCAGGTCGGCCATGATCGCTCGGGTGGCGATTGCGCCGCCGATGGAGGCGCTGGTGAACGGTTTGCCATTGTTGCCGATGACGACCGCGCCTGCCTTCAGGCACCGGTCTGCAAGCAATATGTCGGCGGTTATCACGACGCTGCGCGTGCCCACTTGCTCCGCAATCCAGTCATCGGCAGCGTCGAAACTGTCCGACACGACAACCCTTGTGATCAACGGATGGTCGGGCATACGAAAGCGGGCATTGCTGACCAGAACCACTGCCACATTGCGGCGATACGCGACCTTGTAAATCTCGTCCTTCACGGGGCACGCATCGGCATCAACCAATATGCGGGGCGGTGGGGTGCTGGCCAAGGGATCGGGGTTATGGTTAGTCATGTCGGTTCGGGTCTTTAGACCAATTTAGCCGCGCGCCTAACGGGCAATCGCTTCCTCAATCCATGCCCGTGCATCGGGGAAGCTGCGCTCCACCTCTGGCAAGTCGTTGACGCATAGGAATTTGATCGCATCGCGCGCGGTGCCGCGTAAATACCCGCTGATATCCGCGGCAGACCAATCGTCAATCGCGCCGACCGCGATGTGTAGGTAATCGCGCGTGTCCAAAATCGCGGCGCTCCCGTCTGCCAAGCAGGCATGGTTATGCAGGCTTTGCGGCAGGAACTGCCCCGCATCACGAAAACGATAGCTTGCGTTGCGGATGAACGCGTCGTGGAACGTGTCGAACAATTCGGCCATCACCGAACGCAGCATGGGGTGCACGACATGCGCGCTTTCGAAGACGTGATCAGCGGTATAGCCGATCATCTGCGCAGCGTTGATCTGGTTAAAATGGTTCAGCAGGCTGGCTTCATCACGGGCAGCGCCGCTTGCGGCAAGGTCACTATGATCGGTCCATTTGCCGCGCAGCACAGGGCCATTGCGCGCAAAGAAATCCGACGGTGTGACGGGCGCGGTTAAAAATACGTCATCGTTGAAATAGAGGAAATGTTCGGCGATCCCCTCAATGCGCCACAGCATCGTTTCAATCGACAGCGAATTGAACGTTGGCAACGCATCCGCATATCCAGCAAAAATCTCCCGATGGTCAACAATGCTGATCTTCGCGGCGGTTTCGGGGGGAAGCGGCATGATTTCTGGGGTCTGGTTGTCGGTAACAATCCATATCCGCCGCACCCACGGCGCGTTGTTCGCAATTGAACGTACGCAATAATTCAGCTCATCACTGCACAGCCACCGATGGGGGTTGGTGCCATTGTCATGCAACGGCGCTGTCGCCCCAGCTAAAGCTAATGCATTCGCCTTTGCCAGATGATAATCGCGGTTCAATGCTAGCGCAGGATCTGCCCCGTCCACCCAGGTGATAACCGCATCCACTTCAAACATCACGGCACCCTGCAATCATTAATTGGCAGCGCGTTACAATTTGATGCATGATTAGGGAAATGGAAAGTTGGTCGGGTTTGGACGAATATCAGCGTAATTCCTTCATTTTCATTGAAATGTATCATCTCGTGCGCGTAAATTGCTCTATCGTCTTACATCGGAATGCGATAATTCTTTGCAATTGCTGCAACCTTCAACGGGGACTCATCAATATGCGACATTTTGCCTCCTTGCTCCTCTGCATCATTGCCACGCCTGCGTTTGCACAGGCTGCGCTGGTGGACGTTGCTGCCGCGCGCGCTTCGACTGCTGGCAGTTGGGAGGGTAACCTTGAATATCTCGATTATAGCGCGAATAAATGGTTCGGCATTCCCGTTACAACGGTGGTTGAGGATCAGGGCGACGGCGTGACCATGATCCGAAAATCCGATTTCGACGATGGTCCAAAAGTCGGTAATATAAGGATTACGTCGGTCGAACTGTTTGACCCTATGGCTGGTACCATCACCACCGGCACGTTTCGTAAGGCGCGTCCAGTGGAGGTCTTTACCTACACTGTGCGTATGGACGGGGCAGCGACCGATGCCACGCATTGGACGATGGTCGAGGAAGCGCTCGGTAAGGATGATAATCGCCCTGCCATTCTTCGTCTCACTACCACACGCGATGGCAACAAGATTGAAACCGTCAAGCAAGTGGATTTTCAGGATGACAATATGTCCGAATGGATAACGCGCAACCGTACGCGGCTAACGCGGGTCGGGGGCTAAGCTTCGGGTGAAAAGCGCGCCGGACGGTGCGGCGTTATTCCTGCGTGACATTTTGGCGGCGCGGGTTAGGGTTGGGGCATGACCGCGACACCGAAAAAACCCAACTGGTTCGACATCAGCATGGACGCTTGGGCGCTTGCGGCGGAGTCGAACATGGTGATCGCGATGCGCATTGGCAGTTTAGCCCAAGGCGGGCCAGCGGCGGTGCGCGAGGCGGAGCGCATGGTGACGGAAAAGGTCGCGGCGAACATACAGCTTGGTTGTGACCTGTTGAACGGAAAGTTGGGGAGTAACCCCGAGGCGATCGTCAGCGCGAGCATCGCGCATTATTCCAAAAGCGTGGTCGCCAACCGGAAACGGCTCAGCGGCACGCGTGCGGCGCAGATGCCCGAAAACGGCGCTGAGCGGGAATAAGTCGTTATTTTCGCTTCTAGTTTGCACATCAGCTAAAATAAGCGTATACGCATAATACGCTATCGTCGAACGCGACGGATTTTTGAGGCGCGTCACCGGTCACAAGATCGGAGCGGGCAACGTTTTTCCCTACCACGACTTGGCTACCCACCTGGCGCTGTTGTCCGGTGGTCACCTGTTTCGTGAAAGGAACATATTATGCCAGTAGGCACCGTAAAATTTTTCAATGCAGACAAAGGTTATGGCTTTATCGCGCCTGATGGCGGCGGTGATGACAGCTTCGTGCACATCTCGGCTGTTCAGGCAGCTGGCATGCACACGCTGGATAAAGAACAGCGCGTAAATTTCGAAGTCGAAATCGGCCGCAACGGTAAGGCTTCGGCCATCAACCTGTCCGCAGCTGATTAATCAGCCGCGTCATGCGAAAAAAAAGGGCTGCCGAAAGGCGGCCCTTTTTTTGTGTCGCGCAAAAACCCTTAGTCGAACAGTTCTTCGAGAAACGACTTTCGGCGTTTTTTATAGGGGTAGCCATGGCCATAGCCTTGGTGCGGCATGGGATAGCCTTGTGGAGCAAAGCCGCCTTGAGGTGGCGCTTGCGGGGCAGCTGCGGGTTGCGTGGGCATTTCGGCAGCAGCGCTGCGTTCGATGATCTTATCCAGCTCCCCGCGATCCAGCCATACACCGCGACATTGCGGGCAATAATCAATCTCGACACCTTGGCGGTCGCTCATGACCAACGCTACCTTGCACACAGGGCAAGGCATTCCAACGGCTGCATTCATATCGGGTCTCCTCTTGAACTCATAAAGCGGTCCGACATCGCCGTCATATAACGACCAGAGGGGCCCGGCCCGCATTATTCGAATTGGGAATTGCGCGGTACGATTTCAAGATAGGCGAATATTCCGGTGACGGCTGGGCAGTTGGAATAGACGATCAGCGCTTCCGCACGAACTCCGCGCGCAACACAAGGCCCTTGATTCCATCAAAGCGGCAGTCAATTTCTTGCGCGTCGCCCGTTAGCCGGATCGATTTGATTAACGTGCCGCGTTTCAAAGTCTGGCCCGCGCCTTTGACCGTCAGATCCTTAATCAACGTCACTTGATCGCCATCGGCAAGCAGATTGCCAACCGCATCACGCACTTCGACCGTGTCATTCAGTGCGCTCGCGGCTTTTGCGTCGGCGGCGCTTATCCATTCGCCGGACACTTCGTCATAGATATATTCTTCGTCGATATTGTCGCTCATGGGATCTTATTTCCTTTATGTTCACCACTGCCGTAGCGGCATTTTCCCCCACACGAAAGCCAGTTGCAATTTGCAACGATGTCAGTAAGATTTTCGTGTAAAATGGAGAGGCATATGGCGCAGGCTGAGACGACTATTGATGTTTTAATTGTGGGTGCCGGTCTGTCCGGTATTGGCGCTGCGGCGCATCTCACCATGCAATGCCCGAACAAAAGCTACGCGATTGTGGAACAACGTGCCGATATGGGCGGGACATGGGATTTGTTCCGTTATCCTGGTATCCGGTCGGACTCCGACATGCACACTTTGGGCTATCGTTTCAAACCATGGTTGCATGAAAAAACAATCGCGGATGGCCCGTCCATTCATGAATATGTCCATGAAACCGCTGACGAATATGGCATTTCGCCGCATATCCATTTTGGCCATAAGGTTATCTCGGCCAATTGGTCGAGCGCAGATGCCCGCTGGCACATAACGGCTAAGGCCGTCGATGGCGGTGCAGAGCGGCATTTTGCCGCCCGCTTCTTGTTCATGTGCGCGGGCTATTATGATTATGATCAAGGCTATAAGCCCGATTTTGCGGGCGAAGGCGACTTTGGCGGCCAAATCATCCATCCGCAGCATTGGCCCAAGGATTTGGATTATGCGGGTAAGAAGGTAACGGTCATCGGCTCCGGTGCGACGGCGGTCACGATTGTCCCAGTGATGGCGCAACAAGGCGCGCAGGTAACCATGCTGCAACGCTCGCCAACCTACATGGTGTCGCGGCCTGCCATTGACCCATTCTCGAAATTTGTGCGCAAGATTATGCCAGAAAAGCTGGCCTATGCGCTCACGCGGTGGCGCAATATCAACATGCAGCGCTTTACATATTGGTATGCGCGGCGAAACCCCGCAAAGCTAGGCGAGAGGTTGGTCAATATGGCGCGGGAGGCTTTGCCTGCGTCGGTGGATGTCGACACCCATTTTGTGCCCAAATATGGCCCATGGGAACAACGTCTGTGCCTGATCCCAGATAGCGACATGTTCACGGCGATTACCGAGGGCAAGGCCGAGGTTGTCACAGACCATATCGACCATTTTACGAAGACTGGTATCCAGTTGAAGTCGGGTAAGCATATCGAATCCGATATCATCGTCACCGCAACGGGCCTGAACCTTGTCACCATGGGCAAGACAGCGATCAGCGTAGACGGGAAAGCGGTCAATTTCGGCGAGCATTTCAATTATAAAGGCGTGATGTTCAACGACATCCCGAACTTCGCCAGCGTATTTGGATATATCAACGCGTCTTGGACGCTGAAGACCGATATTGTGGCCGATTATGTCTGCCGTTTGTTATGGAAAATGGATGACAAAAATGCTCTGGTGGCAACGCCGGTTCTGGATGATCCGGACATGCCCAAATTGCCATTTGTGACTGATTTCAGCTCTGGCTATTTCGCGCGCAGTTTCGACACGCTGCCAAAAAATGGCGATCGCCACCCATGGCGTGTTTTGCAAAATTACGCGGCAGAGAAGAAAATTCTGACGCAAGACCCCATTGATGACGGCGTCATGGTGTTTTCGGCGCCGCATTTTGTGGGCAGTCATCATGCGGATAGCGAAACGCTTATCGCCGCGGAATGAACTGGATTGGACGGGCGTCGGTGGCGCCCGTCAAGTTTATGAAAATTCGAATTATCGCAGCTAGGGCGCGTGCGGGCCGGCGGTGCGGTTGTATGTAGACCGGCCGGTGGTTGCCGTAGAAGCCAAGCATTTCAGAAAAAATACGCGATATTTCTGAATTATCTCCCGTTCACATGCTATTCCGGCTAATGCTGCATCCATGCGCTACGACAATCTGATCCAGCCTGACAATGAACAGGCCGCCACCCTCATCCACATCACCGACAAGGGCCGTTTTGAAACCTGGCTCGCGCTGCAATCCGATGCGGCCCGAACAGCTATCAAGGCGCAGAAGTTTGACGGCAATGCGAATGATATAGCTATATTGCCGGGTGATAAGCCCGGGGATTGGTCTGTCGTTGCTGGGGTTTCGGATGCGGCCGCATTAGGCGTGTGGCATCTTGCGAAAGCCGCAGAGAGCCTTCCTGAAGGGACATATCGGCTTGCCGATTATGACGCGGGCGATGCGATGCTCGGCTGGATATTGGGACAATATCGCTATCAAGAATATCTAAGCGAGCCGAAGCTTGTGGGGCCGCGGGTCTTATTGGTGCGCGAACCTGCGCGCATTCCGATGGCCGAATTGCAGGCCGAAGCGACTGCTTTGGTGCGCGACCTTGTAAATCGACCAGCGAGCGATCTTGGGCCAGTTGCCTTGGAGACCGAAGCCAAGCGCATCGCAAAGGCACATAAAGCAGAGGTCACGGTCACCGCCGGTGAGGCGTTGGAAACGGGCTATCCGCTGATCCACGCTGTTGGCAAGGCTGCCGCGCGGGAGCATGCGCCACGCCTGATTGAATTGGAATGGGGCGACCCGCGCCACCCGCGCATTGCGATTGTGGGCAAGGGCATTACGTTCGACAGTGGCGGTCTGGATATCAAACCCGCCTCCGGCATGCGGCTGATGAAGAAGGACATGGGCGGCGCAGCACATGCTTTGGCCTTGGCGGAGCTTATTATGGCGGCGCATTTGCCCGTTCGCTTACACATGTTGGTGGCGGCGGCCGAAAACAGCATCGCGGGCAACGCCATGCGGCCCGGCGATATCGTCAAAAGCCGCAAGGGTATCAGCGTTGAAATCGACAATACTGATGCCGAAGGGCGATTGGTGTTGGCGGATGCGCTCACCAAAGCGATACAGGATGAAGCCGCGTTGATCATTGATTTCGCCACGTTGACTGGTGCGGCCCGCGTGGCGCTTGGTCCCGATTTACCAGCGATGTTCAGCAATGATGAAGGCGTTGCAAATGGCATCCTTGAGGCCGCAAAGGCAGCATCTGATCCGCTCTGGCGCATGCCGCTTTGGGCGCCCTATATGGAAATGCTCGACAGCGATATCGCCGACATATCCAATAGCGGCGGTGCTTTTGCAGGCGCGGTTACGGCGGCGTTGTTCTTGCAAAAATTCGTGCCCGACGATGTGCCTTGGGTGCATTTGGACACCTTTGCTTGGCGGCCCACGAGCAAGCCCGGCAGGCCAAAGGGTGGCGAGGCGCTTGGATTGCGGGCGGTCTTTCGTTATTTGACGGAAACTTATCCGGTCGGCTAAGGGCTTTGCATGAAATCTACAGTCGCTCCAGCGCAGGCTGGGGCCATTACGCCTCTCAATTTTAAACGACAGGCGAGATAGGCACCAGCCTGCGCTGGTGCGACATATTTGGGGGAACGAGTAATTGGGTATCAATAAGCCAATTGGTAGGCCTATTCATAAGCTGACGGGACACAGTCTTGTCGGCGACAAACGGACCACGCCCATCCGTGGCGACCTTGCCGATATCAGTCTGGCTGGAAAGCTTTTTGCGCCGCATTATGCGGTGCCGATGCTGCGCACTGGTATTGCGCCCGTCACCGAAATCCATGCGGAGGCCCATGCGACATCGATGCCCGTCAGCGCGTTGATGCATGGCGAAGAATTTGCGGTGTTGGATGTCGCAGGCGAATGGGCTTGGGGATATTGTCTGCACGACAATTATTTGGGCTATCTGCGCTTTGCCGAACTGGGCGATGATTTTGCCGCCACGCATATCGTCAGCGCGCCTGCGACTTTGCTGGTGGCTACACCTTCTACAAAAGCGCCCGTTTTGGCGCGTTACCCTATGGGCGCGCGCTTGCTTTGCGGCGACCTGAGCGCTTGTGGCAAATATCTGGCGTGCGAAAATGGTTTTGTGCCGGTCGCGCATTTGTCTGAAGTTGGCCATGTGGACGCATCGCCCGCCGATCTGGCAGAGCAGCTCATCGGCACACCCTATAGCTGGGGCGGACGCAGCGGCGATGCGCTTGACTGCTCCGGCCTTGTCCAATTGGCCTTTGGCCTGAAAGGCATCATGGCCCCGCGCGACGCCGATATGCAAATGGCCGATTTTGGCGCGGAATTGCCTGAAGGCGCAACGCTGGAACGCGGCGATTTGGTTTTCTTTCCCGGCCATGTCGGCATCATGGCCGACGCCGAAAACATCATCCACGCGAATGGCGCCGCAATGGCGGTAAGCGTGGAACCGTTGGCGGACGCGGCGGCAAGGTTTGCGGAGCATGAGGTCGCGATTTTGGCACGTAAGCGGATTGCGCTTTGACCAAATCCATTTTCATCGACGGCGCTGCGGGCACCACTGGGCTTGAGATTGCCGACCGGCTGGCGGGCCGCGATGCGTTCACGCTGATCGCCTTGGATGATGCCAAACGTAAGGACGTGGCCGCGAAACGCGAAGCGTTGAATGACGCCGACTTTGTTATTCTCTGCTTGCCAGACGACGCTGCAAAAGAGGCCGTGGCAATGACGACATCGGCCACGACGCGCATAATCGATGCGTCCACGGCCTATCGTATTGACCCCGACTGGGCCTATGGCTTTGCTGAATTTCGCAAGGGCCAGCGCGAACGGATTGCGTCAGCGCGGTTGGTCAGCAACCCCGGTTGCTACCCCACCGGATTTTTGGGCCTTATCGCGCCCTTAGTGGCCGCTGGCTTGATCCCCGCCGATTGGCCTTACACGGTCAACGCGGTGTCGGGCTATTCGGGCGGCGGCAAGGCGTTGATACAAAGGTTCGAAAGTGATGGCGCGGATATCGGCTATCGCAGCTACGGCCTTGATCTGGCGCATAAGCATGTGCCCGAAATGCAGACGCACGCAGGGCTCACGCACGCACCCATTTTTGCACCCGCCGTTGTTCGCGCCTTTCGCGGGATGGTGGTTGAAGTGCCTTTGCCGCTATCGGCTATGACCGGGGCAGGTAGCGCGGATGCGTTACGCAATGCACTATACGCGCATTATGCCGGGTCGCCGGTTGTAACGGTGCACAGCGAAGCTGCGCCAAGCGAATTATTGATGCACGCCGACCAAGCGCCTTCTGACCGGCTTGATCTTTATGTGCTGGGTTCGCCCGATGGGTCGCAAGTGCGATTGATCGCGATGCTCGACAATCTCGGCAAAGGCGCGAGCGGCGCAGCGGTGCAAAATCTAAATATCATGGCTGGGTTGGACGAGACGGCTGGGTTGCGGTTGTCATAACCCCCTTAATAAGGCGGCTGATCAAAACCCTTTGGGCTCTTGGTAAAAATCTCGCAGCCGTCTTCGGTGATGCCGATGCTGTGTTCGAATTGCGCGCTCAAGGAACGGTCGCGTGTTACCGCCGTCCAGCCATCGTCGAGCACTTTTCCGGCGGCCTTGCCGATGTTGATCATGGGCTCAATCGTGAAGATCATGCCGGGGCGCAGTTCGGGGCCCGTGCCGGGGCGACCGACATGGACGATTTCGGGGGCGTCGTGGAATAACTGGCCCAAGCCATGGCCGCAAAAGTCGCGGACCACGCCATAACGATGCTTTTCGGCGTGGGTTTGGATAGCATAGCCAATGTCGCCGACACGGTTGCCGGGCTTGGCCGCTTCGATGCCGAGCATGAGGCATTCATAGGTTACATCGACCAAACGCTTCGCCTTCACCGGCACATCGCCGACCAAGAACATGCGGCTAGTATCGCCGTGCCAGCCATCGAGTTGCGGCGTGACGTCGATATTAACGATGTCGCCGTCCTTCAATTTCTTGTCCGAAGGAATACCGTGGCAAATGACATGGTTGATCGAGATGCAGCAGCTATGCGTATAGCCGCGATAGCCCAAGGTTGCAGGGACAGCGCCACCGCGCATCGTCATTTCGCGGACAATGTCGTCCAATTCTTCGGTCGTTACGCCGGGCACAACATGTGGGACCAAAGCATCTAGGATTTCGGCAGCAAGACGACCGGCCTTGCGCATGCCGTCAAAGCCCTCGGCCCCGTGCAATTTGATCGTCCCATCGCGGGCCTGCATCGCCTCTTGGGGCGTCACGCGTACATATTGTTCCATGCAAGCGATATAAGGCAATAATCCGCACTTTGCGAGGGGGTGAATTATGCTATCGGATGATGATGACAGATTCCCGCATCTACACCGCTGCCCTTGTGATTATTGGCGATGAAATCCTTTCTGGCCGCACACAGGACAAAAATGTCAGCCAAATTGCGCTTTGGCTTAATATTCAGGGCATTCGCCTGCGCGAAGTGCGCGTGGTCGCCGATGATATGGATGCAATTATTGAGGCGGTGAATATTTTGCGCGCGCGCAATGATTATTTGTTCACCACCGGCGGGATTGGCCCAACGCATGATGACATTACCGTTGACGCAATTGCGGCGGCATTGGGTGTGGAGGTTGTCATTCATCCTGAGGCAAGCGCGGTCCTCCATGCATATTATGAAACACGCGGCGGCATCAACCCAGGCCGCTTGCGTATGGCGCGCGTGCCCGATGGCGCGGACCTCATCCCCAACAAAATGTCGGGAGCGCCGGGTATTCGCCATGGCAATATCTTCATCATGGCGGGCGTCCCGCACATCACCGCTGGCATGTTGGACGCATTAACAGGCACGCTTGAGGGCGGCGCGCCCTTATTGTCGCAACAAATCGGCTGCTGGGTCGCCGAAAGCGAAGTGGCAAAGCTGCTCGGTGACACGGAAAAGCATCATGAAGGCTGCCAGATTGGCAGCTACCCGTTTTTCCGCGAAGGCAAGGTCGGTGCAAACTTCGTTGTCCGCACCACTGACGCGGATAAATTGGCGGAATGTGTCGCGGCATTGAAACTTGGTCTGGCCGAATTGGGTTATGACACCGTCGATGGTGGAATTTAAGCGGGGGGTCTTGGGATCGTTCATGTGCGGTCAAGCTGCACACCCGTTATGAGGAGTGTAATGCGCAAACTTTCTTATGCTCTCGTTTTGGCAGCCTTGCTGCTGCCCCCCGCCACTTACGCCCAAACTGCGCCCGCCGCGAACGCGCCCGCCAAGACGACTGCGGTACCTTGGTTATATGAAGGCAGCGATGTCCCTGTAGATGACACATGGACTTTTGGCGTTCTACCCAACGGCCTGCGCTATGCAGTGAAAAAAAATGATGTGCCAGCGGGGCAAGTTTCCATTCGCGTGCGGATAGATGCGGGCGCTTTGCATGAAAATAATGATGAGCAAGGTTTTGCGCATCTTATCGAGCATCTGTCGTTCCGCGGATCGACCTTTGTTCCGGATGGGGAAGCCAAGCGCATTTGGCAGCGGTTTGGCGTCACATTCGGCAGCGATAGCAACGCGCAAACCACGCCGACGCAGACCGTCTATAAGCTTGATTTGCCTAATGCGACGCCGGAAAAGCTGGATGAATCAGTCAAGATCATTTCGGGTATGATCCGCAACCCACGGATTTCACCAACCGCGCTGAACGCCGAACGCGCAATTGTTCTGGCCGAATTGCGGGAGAATAGCGGCGCGCAGATGATCTACAGCGATGCCCTGCGCCAGCATGCGTTTCAGGGGCAGCGTCTTGCAAACCGGTCCACCATCGGGACCCCCGAAACGCTGCAGGCGGCAGACGCCATCCGCCTCAGCGCCTTTCATGACCGTTGGTACCGGCCTGAAAACGCTGTTGTCGTCATGGCTGGCGATATGGAACCAGCCAAGCTTGCCAATCTCGTGCAGAAATATTTCAACGATTGGAAAGGCAAAGGCCCGCGCGCATCTGAGCCCGATTTTGGTGACCCTAGCCCGCAAGGAACACCCGTCCGCGTATTGATAGAGCCGACATTGCCAAGGACGGTCAGCCTTGCCTATCTGCGCCCCTGGCGCAAAGTGAACGACACGATACTCTATAATGAACAATTGCTGATCGATGCCTTGGCGTTGCAAATTATTAACCGCAGGCTTGAGGTGCAGGCGCGCAACGGTGGCAGCTATCTATTTGCCCAGGTCGCGCAGGAAGATATATCGCGCACCGCCGATGCGACATTGGTTTCGTTGACGCCCGTCGGGGACCAATGGGAAGCCGCAACGCGCGATGTCCGCGCCATCATTGCCGATGCAGTTGCGACACCACCCTCGGTTGCAGATATTGATCGGGAAAAGACTTTGTTCGGCAATGCGCTGCGCACGATGCTGGACAGCTATCCCTTCGAAGCCGCCGCCAAACAGGCGGATGATATCGTCAGCGCCGTGGATATACGCGAAACAGTGGCAGCCCCGAAAACCGTCATTGCGGTGTATGAAGGGATGCAAAACAAGTTCACACCCGAACGGCTTTTGGATGCCACGCAAAAGCTTTTTAGCGCCGATGTCACGCGGCTGATGGTATCTTCACCCACTGCCATACCCGACGCGGATAATCGCGCACTGGCGGTTTTGAACGCATCGGTGGCGGCGAACAAATCGGCGCGCCTGTCTGAAAACAATATTGGCTTTGCCGCACTGCCAAAATTGGGCGCGCCTGGAAAGCTGGTGGCCGAGGAAACATTAGCGCGATGGGACCTTACGCGGCTGGAGCTATCCAACGGCGTGCGCGCATTGCTCTATCCCAACAAAGCCGAAAGCGGGCAAATCCGCGTACTGGTCCGTTTTGGTGGTGGCTATAAGGCTGTAAACCCCGACCAAGGTGGGTTGTTATGGGCAGGGCCATTGGTTCTGCCTGAAAATGGCATTGGCAATATCAAACGCACAGAAATTGATCAGATGGTCAACGGTCGGCGGATTGAGTTGAATTTCTCGGTTGATGATGACGCATTCCAATTTGGCGCCAATACGCGACCCGATGATCTTGCCGATCAGCTCACCTTAATTGCGACCAAGATGGAATATCCCGGTTGGGATGCCGCGCCCGTTGAACGCGCCAAAGCAATGGCTACATCAGGCTATGCCAGCTTTGAAATGTCGGCGATGTCAGTGTTGCAACGTGATTTGGAATATCTGCTGCGGAATAAGGACGCACGTTGGAAGGCGGCTACTCCTGCAGAAGTGGCAAAAATGGATGCCGCGCAGTTTGAAACTTATTGGCAGCCTTTGATGGCGCAAGGTCCCATCGAAGTCCTGCTATTCGGCGATTTTGAGAAAACGGACGCAATCGCCGCATTGGAAAAAAGTTTCGGGGCGATGGCGCCGCGCGTGGCATTGCCTATATCAGCCGCGGCCAGCGATGTCCGTTTCCCTGCGCCCACCGCCACGCCTGTGCGCCTGATGCATCGCGGAGCCAGTGATCAATCGGCCGCGGTTATGGCCTGGCCAACGGGCGGCGGCATTGCGGGTATTACCGAGGGACGGCAGTTGGAAATATTGGCAGCCATTTTCCGGGATCGTTTGTTCGAAAAATTCCGTGCAGAACAAGCGGTGAGCTATAGCCCCGACATGGCCGCCAACTGGCCCTTGAACTTTACTAGCGGCGGATATTTGATGGCGTACACACAGGTTAAGCCTGCGGATGTGAACCGTTTCTTTGCCTTCGCAGAGGCTGTTGCGGCGGATTTAATTGCCAATCCTGTGAGCGCCGATGAATTGCAGCGCGCGGTGGAACCGACGAAACAAGCCATTGAGCGTGCGGCGTCAGGCAACACATTTTGGCTCAATCAGTTGAAAGGGGCGACATACGACCCCGAACGCTTTGTCGCATTGGGTAAGCTATACAGCGATTTTAACGATGTAACGCCCGCCATTTTGCAGGCACTGGCACAGCGCTATTTTATCAAAGACAAGGCGTGGAAGCTCGTCGTTACCCCACAATCGGGCGATAGCGCCGTAACTGCCGAACGTTGAACTTTATCCGGGGAAGCGTTCAAATGCGGGAAGGGTGTGTGCATTCGCCATCCAATCAATCCGCTCAGCTGTCTGGATAAGGAACTGCAACGGAAATACGGACGGGTCATCAAGTGTCGCCGATTGAATATCGACGATGCCGGGCAACATTTCGGCGTTGCGATAGGCGATACCTGTGCCGCAACTTGGACAAAAGCTGCGCATCGCGCTGCCTGATGAATTGAAGTCGGTCAGTTCGCCTTGCAGCAATTGAAATTCGTTCTCTTCAAAGGCTGCCCATGCAATTGCTGGCGCGCCTGCGCTTTTGCGGCATCCTTCGCAATGGCATAAGGCCACGTGCTGGGGCGATCCGCTGACTTCATACCGCACGGCACCGCATTGGCACCCACCTTGCTGTGACATGTTCCGACTCCGGTTAAGAACTTGGAATCATATCAAAAGTTAGTACTCCGTCAAAGCACATATTTGGACAGGTCGGTGTCCTTGGCGATGCCTGAAAGCTGCTTGCTGACATAGGCCGCATCGATCTTCAACGTCTCGCCTTTGCGGTCCTCGGCGTCGTAGCTAATGTCTTCCAGCAGCTTTTCCATCACGGTTTGCAAGCGCCGTGCGCCGATATTTTCGACAGAAGAATTCACATCCACCGCAATGCGCGCAATGGCATCAATGGCGTCGTCGCTGAATTCGAGCGTAACTTCTTCGGTCGCCAGCAATGCCCGATATTGCATCGGCAGGTTGGCGCGGGTTTCGGACAAAATTCTTACAAAATCGGCATGCTCTAGCGCACGCAGTTCGACGCGGATGGGCAAGCGACCTTGTAATTCGGGTAACATGTCGCTTGGTTTGGAAATGTGGAAAGCGCCCGACGCAATGAACAACACATGGTCGGTTTTCATCGGGCCATATTTGGTCGCGACGGTGGTTCCTTCAATCAACGGCAGCAGGTCACGCTGAACGCCTTCGCGACTGACCGAACCGCCGCTGCGCGTATCCGACACCGCAATCTTGTCAATTTCGTCCAAGAATACGATGCCATTGGCCTCGGCATCGGCCAATGCGACGCGGTTCACATCGTCTTGGTCTAAGCGCTTTTCAGATTCTTCCTCAACCAGCTTTTTCCAAGCGTCGGGGACTTTCATTTTACGCCGTTTTAAATTGTCCTTGCCAAAGGCCTTGCCCATCATCTCGCCAAGATTGATCATCCCGACATTGCCGCCCATGCCCGGTATTTCCATCGGCATTGTTGGATTGTCAGACACCTCAATTTCAATTTCGACGTCGTCCATATGCCGTTCGCGAATGCGCTGGCGGAATGCTTCGCGTGTTGCTTCGCTGGCCGTGTCGCCAGCCAGCGTTTTTAAAATCCGCTCCATGGCCGCGGTTTCCGCAGCTTCGCGCACATGTTCGCGACGGCGCTCTTTTTCCAAGCGCACCGCTTCTTCGGCCAAGTCGCGGGCAATTTGTTCTACGTCGCGACCGACATAGCCAACTTCAGTGAATTTGGTGGCCTCGACCTTGATGAATGGCGCATCGGCCAGCTTGGCCAATCGGCGGGAAATCTCGGTCTTACCGCACCCCGTGGGGCCAATCATCAATATGTTTTTGGGTGTAACCTCGTCACGCAAATCCGCGCCGAGCCGTTGCCGGCGCCAACGATTGCGCAGTGCAACCGCAACCGCCCGCTTTGCGTCGGCTTGGCCAATAATATGTTCGTCGAGAGCAGCCACAATGGCTTTTGGGGTCAGTGCGTTTTTCATTACGACCTACATGGGAAGTTACTAAAGGTGTTCAAGTGAATTGGGCCAGTGAAGTGCGCCTATTGCGCGCTATCCAATGTTTCGACGGTCAGATGGTCATTGGTATATACGCATATTTCTGCAGCTATTTTCATAGCATGCCGCGCCATTTTTTCGGCGTCTGTTTCATAATCGGCCAGTGCACGAGCGGCCGACAAAGCGTAATTGCCGCCTGATCCAATCGCCGCGATGCCGTCATTCGGCTCCAGCACATCGCCATTGCCTGTTAGGATCAAGGTCACATCCTTGTCCGCGACAATCATCATCGCTTCCAAATTGCGGAGATATTTGTCGGTCCGCCAATCCTTGGCCAATTCGACCGCTGCGCGCATTAACTGCCCGCGATGTTGTTCGAGCTTGCGCTCCAATCGTTCAAAAAGGGTGAAGGCATCGGCGGTCGCCCCTGCAAAGCCACCAATGACGGAGCCATCGTGCAATTGCCGCACCTTTTTGGCATTGGGCTTCATCACGGTCTGGCCCATCGAAACTTGGCCATCGCCAGCGATGACCACTTTGCCATTTTTACGGACGGATAATATGGTGGTGCCATACCATGTCACCGGATTTGCGTGCGATTGTGTTTCCATAAATCGGGATATGGGAAACATCCGATAAAAGCGCAAGTGAGCGCTTACGTCCCTTGAATATCCGTCAGGCGTCGTTCCCAAGCGAGGGCATGTTGGACAATCAGGTCCAGATTATCATATCGCGGTTCCCAGCCAAAGCGTTGCTTTATCGCTATATTGTCGGACACGAGCGTATCAGGGTCGCCAGCGCGGCGGCCTTCGAATGTGCGGTGTAGTTTGGTGTTGGTTACGCGGTCTACGGCATCCAAAACTTGCATAACTGAATAGCCATGGCCATATCCGCAATTCAGCGTGTGGCTGCGTTCTGGGTCGGCCATCAGCGCCTCCAGCGCGATGACATGCGCTGAAGCGAGATCGCTAACATGAATATAATCGCGAACGCCTGTGCCATCTTCCGTCGCATAGTCGGTACCGAACACACTGACGCTCGCGCGCTTGCCCAATGCCGCCTCCACCGCGATTTTCAGCAAGTGGGTTGCGCCAATGGTGGATTGGCCGGTCCTGCATAATGGGTCTGCGCCAGCGACGTTGAAATAACGCAAGGCGCAATAATTGAAATCATGCGCTGCGGCGACATCGCGCAGCATCATCTCGGTCATCAATTTCGACATGCCATAGGGATTGATAGGCATTGTCGGCATGTCTTCGCACACGGGACTAGACTTCGGGATGCCATATGTTGCGGCGGTGGACGAAAATATCATGTGCCGCACGCCGCCAGCTATAGCGGTTTCAATCAGGCTTCGGCTCTTCGCGGTATTATTATCATAATATTTCAGCGGGTTTTCGACCGATTCGGGGACAACAACCGATCCTGCGAAATGCATAATCGCGTCGATGGCTTGTTCACCGATGATTTTGAGAACAAGGTCCGAATCGCTGATGTCGCCTTCATAAAAGGTCGCTTCATCATCTATGGCCCAGCGAAATCCAGTGACAAGATTGTCGATGACTATCGGGCGATGGCCCGCGTCGATGAGCGCCAAGACCGCGTGGCTACCAATATATCCCGCGCCACCCGTTACGAGAATGTTGCGTTTCTTGGTCATCTCGCCTTTTCCATATCCATGCACATATAGGGCAGCATCGCATTATCAATGCATTCCGCAGCATTGCATATGTCTTGCAATGTTGCCTGCCCAGTGAAATGAATGACAGCAAGCAACGTCATTTTTCATTTATTTCAAATTTATAAGGTTTTTCATGCGGATAGCCTTGCATCAGATGACAAGTAAAATTGATCCGACGCGTAACGCTTCGGATATGGCAGATGCTATTGCCAGCGCCGCCGAAAATGGGGCGGTCATGTATTTCGCGCCAGAGATGTCGCTTTTGATTGACCGTGACCGCGCGCGCGCCCGAGGGCATATGGTGGATGAAACACATAATATCGCCTTGCAAAGTCTGATCGCGGCGGCGGCTCGACATCGGATATGGGTACATATCGGCTCTATGCCTATTTTAGACGAAGGCGCGGAGAAGTTGGCCAATCGAAGCATTATCATCACTCCCGACGGCGCGATTGTCGCTCGCTATGACAAAATGCACCTGTTCGATGTTGATTTGGCCTCGGGCGAAACGTGGCGCGAGTCATCAGCTTATGTTGGCGGACAAAAACCCGTGGTGGTTCAAACGCCGCTTGGCCTGATGGGGCTCGCAATCTGCTATGATATGCGCTTTCCTGATTTGTTCAGCGCGTATGCCAAATCGGGCGTGGATATTATCACGCTACCGTCTGCTTTTACCGTGCCCACGGGTGAGGCGCATTGGCATGTGCTGTTGCGCGCGCGGGCCATTGAAAGCGCGGCATTCGTTATCGCGGCGGCGCAATGCGGCGTGCATGAAGATGGCCGCCAAACTTATGGCCATTCCTTAGTGGTAGACCCTTGGGGGACAATATTGTGCGATATGGGCAGTGCACCCGGCCTCGCTTATGTTGATTTGGACCTCGACGCCCTGAATCGAGTGCGAAAACAAATTCCGGTCCACGCAAACCGACGCACCATTTCTTCGCCCTTTATTGCCGGATAAATCCGCATTATGGGCAATCTTATGCACGCGTTTGAGCAATTTGTTTGGCAGGATCATATTTGGGTGGCGTCATCTGTGATGTCTGCATTGGTCGTGCTGGTCAGCAGCCTGGCGGATCGCCGTCGTCATAACCGCGCCAACATCGACGATGTGGGTTTCATGCCGTGGACAGCGATTACCGTGTTTTCGGTTCTGGCAACGGTGCTGTCGGCAGCGCTGGCGATTAAGGGGCTTTAACCGGTCCTAACTCTGGCCCAAGCGGGTTTGCAAAAGCTGCTGATCAACGTTGAACACTGTCACCATCTTCGCTGATGCCATGCGATGATGGCACCGCTTTCCATTCCGGATAAAGCGGATTAAGGCGGCGCAAATATCGGGGAATTTTTCGTGACATCATCCTCGGCCCGGTCGGGCCTCTTATACGCGCTATGCGGCTTTGCGCTTTTGGCGATGGGCGATGCGGTCATTAAGTCGATCGCGGGTGCATGGCCCGGAACCGCTGTTGCGGCATTGCGCTATGCGATTGGGGCGATAGGTCTTGGAACTTTGCTGTTCCTGAAAGAAGGGCGGAAGGGTTTTGCCTTGCCCATGCCGAAGGTGCAGTTGTTGCGTGGATTTTCGGTGGCGCTGGCGACAATATGCTTCTTTTCTGCCATATTTCTGATGCCTTTGGCGGACGCGACAGCCATCGGCTTTACCAGCCCCATGATTACGGTAATTTTCAGCGCTATTTTCCTGAACGAACGCACCCGTGCGACCAAGTGGCTCGCCATCGTCATCGCCTTTGGAGGCGTGCTGCTCATCATGCGACCTAATGTTGCGGAGCTCGGATGGGTCGCATTACTGCCTTTGGTGGCTGCCATGTGCATGGCATTGGTCATGATGGGTAACCGCGTAGTGGCGGGGGCAGGCTCGCCATTGCTGATGCAGTTTCTAGTGGCCTCGGTCGCCATGCCTTTCATCCTCAGCGCGGCTTTTATTGGCCATTTTTCTGGCGTTCCCGCGTTGCACATTGGTGTTCCCGATTGGACGATTATTGCGCGTTGTATGCTAGTTGCCGTCACCGCTAGCTGCGCGCATTGGTTGATATTCATGGCAACGACGCGCGCGTCTGCCGCAGAAATCGCTCCCATGACATATGTGCAGCTTTTGATAGCCATTGGGTTGGGGATCATATTATTTGGCGATTGGCCGGACCTGACCTCCCTTGCGGGCGCGGGCATCATCATCGCAAGCGGGCTCATCTTGTGGCGCGGGTCCCGTTAAAATTTGGCACAATGCCAAAGCGGTAAATTAGCAAAAGACTTGGCCAAAACGGGCTGCTATCGCAGCGTCATGTCTGACCAAAAGCATCTCTATCTCGTTGACGGCTCCGCCTATATTTTCCGCGCCTATCACCGGCTACCGCCGCTGACCAACAAGCATGGGGAACCTGTAGGCGCTGTCTATGGCTATACGACGATGCTATGGAAGTTGGCGGACGATTTGAACCAAGCTGATGGCCCGACGCATATGGCGGTGGTGCTGGATAAATCCAGCCAGACATTCCGCAACCGGATTTATGACCAGTATAAGGCACATCGTCCCGACCCGCCCGAAGACTTGAAACCGCAATTCCCGATGATCCGCGACGCAACGCGCGCATTTTCGCTGCCGTTGATTGAAGAAGAAGATGTCGAAGCCGACGATATGATCGCAAGCTATGCCAAAGCGGCCAGCGCCGCCGGCTGGCACGTGACAATCGTCAGCAGTGACAAGGATCTGATGCAGCTCGTTGAAGCGCGCATCGACATGTTCGACACGATGAAAAACGAACGCATCCGCTCTGAAGAAGTATGCGCAAAATTCGGCGTTGGTCCGGACAAGGTTGGCGATGTGCTCGCGCTCATGGGCGATAGCGTGGATAATGTGCCCGGCGTTCCCGGCGTTGGTCCAAAGACCGCGACCAAACTTATTCAGGAATTTGGCGATCTTGAAAGTGTCTTGGCCGCAGCGCCCGATATGAAGCCATCCAAGATGCGTGACAATTTAATAGAGCATGCGCAAATGGCACGATTGTCCAAGGTTTTGGTGACGTTGAAAGATGATTGCCCGTTGCCAATCGCCATGGAGGACATGGTTTTGGGCGCTATTCCCGAAGAACCTCTGGCCGAATTTCTGCAGCATCATGGGTTTAATTCGCTGTTGAAGCGTATTGGCCATGTTGCGGATACAGCGGCGGCGAATAAGGCGATTGCAGGCAACCCTAAGGCCATGAACGCAGGTGATGGGGCCGAACGCGGGCCGGTAACAGGGGCGTCCGCTGCCCCTGCGCCAATGCCGAAAATCGATATCTCCGCTTATGAATGCGTTACCGACATCGCGCGTTTGGACCATTGGATTGCGCGTGCGCGTGAAACCGGCACTTTGGGCTTTGATACCGAAACCGATAGCTTGCAGGCCGCGAGCGCAAACCTTGTGGGCCTTAGCCTTGCGGTCGCGCCGGGCGAGGCGTGCTATGTCCCGCTCGCGCATGGCGGCACCGATATGTTCGCCGAACGGCCAGAGCAAATTCCGATGGCGGCTGCGCTTGCGAAGTTACGGCCGTTGCTCAGCGACCCGGAAGTCCTAAAAATCGGGCAAAATTTGAAATATGACATGTCTGTGCTGGCGCGGCACAATGTCGATATCACGCCTTATGATGATACTATGGTGATGAGCTTTGCCTTGGATGCAGGGCGTCAGGCGCATGGCATGGATGAGCTTTCCAAGACACATTTGGGCCATGAATGCATTTCGTATAAAAGCGTGACGGGCACGGGCAAAAGCCAGATTGGCTTCGCTGCCGTACCATTGTCCGACGCGACCCGTTATGCGGCGGAAGATGCCGATGTGACGCTGCGCCTGTGGCATCATTTGAAATTGCGCCTAAGCCCCGAAAAGGCGACCAGCGTCTATGAACTTGTAGACCGCCCATTGGTGCCCGTGCTGTCTAAAATGGAATGCCTGGGCATTAAGGTTGACCGCGCCGCTTTGGCGCGGCTGTCGTCCGAATTCGCCGCGCAAATGGAATTGCTCGAAAAGGAAATTTATGGCCTTGCAGGGCAACCCTTCACCATTGGTAGTCCGCAGCAATTGGGCGAAATTCTGTTTGGAAAAATGGGCTATAAGGGCAGCAAAAAGGGCAAGTCTGGGCAATATTCCACCGACGTGACCGTGTTGGAGGACCTTGCGGGGCAGGGCGTAGAGATCGCGCGCAAAGTGCTCGACTGGCGGCAATTGGCGAAGCTGAAATCGACCTATACCGACAGTCTGCAGCAGCAGATTGACCCCAAAACCGGCCGCGTACACACAAGCTACAGCCTTGTTGGCGCGCAGACGGGGCGCTTGTCATCGACGGACCCTAATTTGCAGAATATCCCGATCCGCACCGAAACAGGGCGTCAGATAAGAGACGCATTTGTCGCAGAACCCGGCAACGTTATTTTGTCCGCCGACTACAGCCAGATCGAGCTCAGGCTCGCCGCGCATTTTGCCGATGTCGAACCCTTGCGCGACGCCTTTGAAAAGGGGGAGGATATCCACGCCCGCACGGCGCTTGAGTTGTTTGGTGAAGTCAACCGCGACACAAGAGGGCGCGCCAAAACGATTAACTTCTCTATCCTTTATGGCATCTCGCGCTGGGGCCTTTCAAAGCGTCTGGAGTCCTCTCCAGAAGAGGCTCAGGCGCTCATTGACGCCTATTTCAAACGCTTCCCCGGCATTTCCAATTATATTCAGGAGACGATGTCCACGGTCCGTGAATGCGGTCATTCGACCACCCTTTTTGGGCGCAAGACATGGTTCCCGCGCATCACATCGCCCAACCAAGCCGAACGGCAGGGCAGCGAACGCGCCGCGATCAATGCGCCGATTCAAGGCACAAGCGCCGACATCATCAAGCGGGCGATGGTCCGCATGGGGCCAGCCTTGGACGCCGCCGGTCTGGGCCATGTGAAAATGCTGCTGCAGGTGCATGATGAATTGGTGTTCGAATTGCCAGAAGCGGACGTTGCCGCCGCCAGCGAGATCATTCGTAACGTCATGGCCAATGCCGCCGAGCCGCTGGTGAAGCTAACTGTACCATTGGGCATTGAAATCGGCACTGGGCCAAGCTGGGGGGCGGCGCACTAAGCCGCCGCCCGTAGCGCTTAGCTTTTGGCGTCTTCTTCTTGTTCAAAAGTAACGGCAACGTCAGCATTTGCCGATAAACGGACGGTTTTGTCATCAACCGTGGCAACCAGTCCGCCGTCAATTAAATGATGATGCCCTGCATGGCCGCCTTGCCCAGAATCTTTTTTGGTCAGCTTGATGCGGTTGCCCTCAACGCCGTCGACGGTGCCGATATGGACTCCGTCCGCGCCAATAACGTCTGCATGTTCTTTAATGTTTGATAGGTCAGCCATGTATAAATCCTTCGTGGGGGGATTGGCTAACGCATCAAACAGCTTTTGGGTCCGGCTGGGACGGTTTTAAGGCAAGCTCTGTCGGCGCTTTTCCGCTGATAACGTCTTAACCCCGTTCGCGGGTTTGCATATAGGTTCCGAGCAAGCGAACCGAGTTGCAGTGAAAGCGTAGCTCCTCCAATGCGCGGTCGACGGCTGCGTCGCCCGGCGCGCCTTCGATATCGGCGAAGAACTCCGTCGCGGCAAAGCTTGCGCCATTTTGGTAGCTTTCCAGCTTCGTCATGTTGACGCCGTTGGTCGCAAAGCCACCCATCGCCTTATACAAAGCGGCAGGGATGTTCTTTACCTCAAAAATCAGCGTGGTCATTAACGTGCCGGTAAGGCTGCTGCGGTCGGCAGATGCGCGCGACAGGACGACGAAGCGGGTGGTGTTGCTGTCATCGTCTTGCACGGCGTCGTTAATAGCGACGAGGCCATAGAGGTCCGCCGCAATCGGGGGCGCAATCGCCGCCGCCGACGGGTCGTCATTGGCCGCAACAAAGGCAGCAGCAGCGGCGGTGTCGGCGTAAGCGACTGGAATGATTCCATTTGCACGCAAGAAATGGCGGCATTGGCCCAGCGCTTGCGGATGGCTCATGGCGGTTTTGAGTGTGGCATCTGCCGTTTTGGCCATGAGACAATGGCGGATCGACATGAAATGCTCGGCAATGATGCTCAGGCCTGACTCCGGCAGCAGAAAGTGGATGTCGGCTACGCGGCCATGCAGCGAATTTTCGATAGGTATAATTGCGCACGCAGCCGTCCCATCCTTGACCGCATCAATGGCGTCTTCGAACGAAAAACAGGGCAGGGGCAAGCAATCGGCGTCATATTCCAGCGCAGCCAAATGCGAGTTCGCACCAGGCGCGCCTTGAAAGGCAATCGCTTTTGCCGGATGTTGATGGGCGGCAAGCGTCATGTCTTTGACGATTGCCAGTGCGGGCGCGGGATAACTGTTCATGCTGATGTGGCGTTAGGATAGGCAGACTTATCGGGCAAGTGTGGATTTGGGCACTTGCACGGCGTAGCACTCGCTATTAGAGGGGCGAGTGAAACCGGCCGTCATTCTACGCCGGTGTTTTAACGCACTTTCAAGGCTGATGAACAATGGATGATCGTAGTAACACAATTGCTGGCTGGGTTTTGGCAGGCGGCATCGTCGCGCTTGGACTAAGCATCGTCACAGGCATGTATTTCCATCCAGAGGCGCCCGAGAAAGAGGGTTATGCTGTTGTGGCTGAGGCATCTGGCGAAGCTGGTGGCGCTGCGGCTGTACCTATCGCGACGTTACTTGCGACAGCAGACATCGCCAAGGGCGAAGCAGCGTTCAAAAAATGTGCGGCTTGCCATACGATTGCGCAAGGTGGCGCAAATGGCATTGGCCCGAATCTCTGGGCTGCAATGGGTAAGGCACATGGCCATGTCCCAGGCTTTGCCTATTCCGACGCGTTGAAAAGCATTCCGGGTAACTGGGATTGGGAAGGCATGGACAAATGGCTGGCCAACCCTAAAAAATATGCTCCGGGCACGAAGATGACTTTTGCGGGCCTGAGCAATCCCGAAGAACGCGCGAACTTGATCCTGTATATGAACGCGCAAGGTTCAAACTTGCCATTGCCAACACCGCCTGCGGCCGAAGCTCCTGCCGCTGATGCGGCCGCAACGGGTGAAGCTGCCGCAGCGCCAGCAGCCGATGCCGCAGCACCCGCTGCCGCGGCGCCGGCGAAATAATCCAGTTACATCAATGTGACACTTTGTAGAAATCGCAGATGGCATTCCATGCCTCGTCTGCGGTTTCTACGAACTGGAAAAGTTCCAGATCAGGCGGGCTGATTACGCCTTCGAGCATAAGCTCCTCAAAATTCACGACGCGGTTCCAAAATTCACGCCCGAACAACAGGATCGGCATCTTTTTAATCTTGCCAGTCTGTATCAGCGTTAGCAGCTCAAAAAATTCATCAAATGTGCCAAAGCCTCCGGGGAAAACCGCAACCGCGCGTGCGCGCAGCAGAAAGTGCATTTTGCGTAAGGCGAAATAATGGAATTGGAAGCTTAAGCGCGGGGTGACAAACAGGTTTGGCGCTTGTTCATGCGGTAGCACGATATTCAGGCCAACCGATTCTGCGCCGACATCATGTGCGCCGCGATTGGCCGCTTCCATGATCGACGGGCCACCACCGGAACAAACAACAAAGTGGCGGCGGCCTTCTTCATCGGTAACATTGGCTTTTCCAGCCAATTGCGCCAAATGGCGCGCTTCTGCGTAGAAACGAGACTTTTCTTTCATCCGCTCCGCGATGATTTTGGCGCGCTCCCCTTCGGCGGCGGCGGCCATCGCGTCCGCAGCCTCAGGCTCGGGTATACGCGCGGAGCCATAGATAACCAACATGGAGCCGATATTTGCCTCATCAAGCAACATTTCGGTTTTGAGCAATTCAAGCTGGAAACGAACAGGGCGCAAGTCTTCACGCAGCAGGAAGTCGGTATCCTGAAAGGCTAGCCTGTAAGACTTGCTTTGCGTTTGCGGGGTGGAAAGTTGCTGTTCAGCAAAATCCGCTTCTTGTTGTGCTTTATAAAAGCGGCGATCGTTAATTTTTGTGTCTGTCATTAAACGACATGTAGGGTGCAGATATCGCTTTTGCCACCCTTATCGGCAAAACGCTGTGCCATTGCGCATCGATTTCGCCATATCGAAGTGGAAATGATTTGCATGCGCGGCGTTATAATCGGGGCCAAGAACGGTGCCAAATCTCTTACAGGCAGATTGATGTAGGCGACGCAGGAATGCCCGTTCTTCGGGTGAACCGCGCCAACCGTTCAGCAAGGATATCCGACGTCCATCGCGCAGGACAAAGGCGGATACATCAATAGCGTTTGCAAATGCATGTTCGGACAATCTCCCGGACCGGCTGCCGGCGATCGCGCGGCAATTGAATGTGCCCATCGTTTCAATCTTCACGACCTCGCTGCCCAGATATCGCTTGGCCGCAGGTACTACAGCATAACGTGCCCAATCGGTGAAATTTGATGCAAGCGGGCATGTCATCGCCCCCATATTTGTGGCCGCGATGCCAAAATCCATGACCTTGATGGTGTCAATCATACGGCATCCGCCGTCGAAAGTTTTGTTTGGTAGTCCGGCAAAGCGCACGGATTTCGATTTAAGCCCGGCGAGGCATTGGCGGGCATTTTCCGACGGCATGCTCGCGGTGGGGCGCGGGGATTGTGGTTTTTCGCGGCTACTGCACGACGCCAGCGCAAAGACGCCGACGATCAGCAGAAATCTCTTAAGCACGCTTAATGACATGACGGCGTCTTAACGTATAAAATAAACGGCGCAGCCAAAAAATGACGTAACATCCCCTAACTGCATGCAAATATGAATTTCGCCGCCACAATTTGCGCGTTGCATAGCGCGCAACAGGCGATTATCGCGAATGCATGTTGCGATTCATTCTTAATAAGAAGCAGACATTCTGGGCATTGCTCTGCTTGCCAGCTGTTTTGATGATGCGCCCTTATGTTTTTGGCGACGTCATCGCTATGGATATGCTGCATCCTACGGGCGAATGGTCGGCACGCTTCATGATTGCCGCGATGATCCTTAGTCCTTTATTGTCGCTGATTGGTCCGCGGCCTTGGTTAAGCTGGCTTATTCAGCGTCGCCGGGCTTTGGGTGTGGCGGCCTTTGGCTATGCGACATTGCATCTCATTTTCTATGTTATCGATATGGGAAATCTTGACGATATGCTCGCCGAGTTTCTGGCGCTGGGTATCTGGACCGGTTGGGCCGCGATGCTGTTGTTCGTGCCCTTGGCGGTAACCAGCAATGATGCGTCGATGCGCGCGCTCAAGGCGGGTTGGAAACGTCTTCAGCGTTTGGTCTATCCCGCCGCCGTGCTCGTTCTCGTCCATTGGATATTCATCCACAATAATTTAGGACCAGCGCTCATACACTTCGTCCCACTCGTGCTTCTCGTTGCGGCACGATATTTCCTCCCACGCAGACCCAATTTAAAAGGAGCATGAATATGCGTTTATGGACACCTCTTTCACTTGCCGCTGTGGCTGCTATCGCCTTTGCGTCGGTCCCTGCTTCGGCAACCGGTGCAATCACCTGTAAATCAGGACCAGTTTCTGGATGGAAAAGCCAGAAGGCACTGACCGACAAATTGACCAAAGAGGGCTGGTCAGTGCGTAAATCGAAAGTCGATGGCGGCTGCTATGAAGTTTATGGCACGACCCCTGAAGGCGACCGTGTCGAAGCCTATTTTCACCCCGTAACCTTAGAAAAATTATATGTTAGCCGCCGTGGCGAAGTATTGTTTCGCAAGGCGGGTTACTGATTTCATAGGTCTTAAACTTCGATAGTCATTGACAAAGCCGGGGCCGCGCCTAAACGCGGCCTTGGGCCACGCGGTCCCAACGCCGCGCTGCTCTCTGCAAGGAGACGCTTACATGACTATAGTAAAACCCGCCGTTAAACCGGCGCGTCCGTTCTTTTCCTCCGGCCCCTGTGCGAAACCGCCAGGCTGGAGCCCCGAAAAACTTCAAACCGAATCGCTTGGCCGTTCGCATCGCGCGAAAATCGGTAAGTCACGCCTGCAATTGGCTATCGATTTGATGCGCGAAGTGCTTCAAGTGCCCGATACCCATCGCATTGGCATTGTCCCCGGTTCTGACACCGGCGCGATTGAAATGGCGATGTGGACCATGCTGGGCGCGCGTCCCGTTACGATGATGGCGTGGGAAAGCTTTGGCGAAGGCTGGGTCACGGATGTGAACAAGCAGTTGAAGCTGAATGCCAATGTCATGAACGCGCCTTATGGCGAAATTCCGGATTTGAGCGCAGTCGATTTCACCCATGATGTGGTTTTCACATGGAATGGTACGACGTCTGGCGCGCGTGTTCCCAATGGCGATTGGATCGCCGATAACCGTGAAGGTTTAACTTTCAACGATGCTACCTCAGCGGTGTTTGCCTATGACATGCCGTGGGATAAGCTCGATGTAACAACATTTAGCTGGCAGAAAGCGTTGGGCGGCGAAGGCGCGCATGGCGTGCTCATTCTCGGACCCCGTGCCGTAGAGCGGTTGGAAAACTACACCCCATCATGGCCGCTGCCAAAAATATTCCGCTTGATTTCGAAAGGCGCGCTCGCTGAAGGTATCTTTAAGGGCGAGACGATTAACACGCCGTCAATGTTGGCCGTCGAAGACGTAATCTTCGCGCTTGAATGGGCAAAGACAGTTGGTGGGTTGCAAGGCCTGATGGCGCGCAGCAATGCCAATGCTGCGGCGCTGGACGATATTGTTGCGGCAAGCGACTATCTTGGATTTCTTGCCGCTGACCCCTCTATCCGGTCGAAAACCTCCGTGTGCTTGACCGTAAAGGGCGCGGACGAAGCCATGATCAAAAAAATGGCGTCTTTGCTTGAGGCAGAGCATGCGGCCTATGACATTGCCGGATATCGCGACGCCCCGCCGGGCTTGCGCATTTGGTGCGGTGCAACCGTTGATACAGCCGACATACAAGCACTCGGGCCATGGCTCGATTGGGCTTACCACAGCGCAAAAGCATAACCCCGTCGCGCCAGACAGCTTGGCGCCCCTCATGTCTCTCGTTTGTAACCTACAGGCGAGATAGGCCCCAGCCTTCGCTGGGGTGACGACCCAAAAGGATAAAATAATGACGAAACCACGCGTACTCATCTCTGACAAAATGGACCCTAACGCCGCCAAGATTTTCGCGGAACGCGGTTGTGATGTAGATGTTATCACAGATAAAACGCCTGATGAACTTGCCGCGATGATTGGCGATTATGATGGCTTGGCCATTCGTTCATCGACCAAGGTCACGAAACAAATATTGGATGCCGCCACCAACTTGAAGGTGATTGGCCGCGCGGGCATCGGCGTCGACAATGTCGATATCCCTTATGCGTCGGCCAAGGGTGTGGTCGTCATGAACACGCCCTTTGGTAACTCGATTACGACCGCCGAACACGCCATCGCCTTGATGTTCGCGCTTGCGCGGCAATTGCCAGAGGCGAATGCGCAAACGCAAGCGGGCAAATGGCCGAAAAATGATTTCATGGGCGTTGAAGTTACCGGCAAGACGCTGGGCTTGATCGGTGCGGGCAATATCGGATCGATTGTTGCCAGCCGTGCGCTGGGTTTGCGGATGAAGGTCGTGGCCTTTGACCCGTTCCTCACCGCCGATCGCGCGATTGAAATGGGCGTTGAAAAGGCTGACCTTGATACCTTGCTTGCCAAGGCCGATTTCATCACCTTGCACACGCCGCTGACTGACCAGACGCGCAACGTCCTATCGAGAGAAAATCTTGCGAAGACCAAAAAGGGTGTCCGCATCATCAACTGTGCACGTGGCGGTTTAATCGACGAAGAGGCGCTGAAAGAGGCATTGGACAGCGGCCAAGTCGCCGGGGCCGCTTTGGATGTTTTTGCGACCGAACCTGCGAAGGAATCGCCCTTGTTCGGCACGCCAAACTTCATCTGCACCCCGCATTTGGGCGCGTCGACTAATGAAGCGCAGGTCAATGTGGCGTTGCAGGTCGCCGAACAAATGGCGGATTATCTTGTCAATGGCGGCGTGACCAATGCGCTCAACATGCCAAGCCTGTCCGCGGAAGAAGCGCCGAAGTTGAAACCATATACCAACCTTGCGCTAAAATTGGGTTCACTTGTTGGCCAATTGGCGCATGACAATCTCGACAATATCGCAATTGAGGTTGAGGGCGCGGCGGCGGAACTGAATATTAAACCAATTACGGCTGCTGTGCTTGCCGGTTTCATGCGGCGTTTTTCCGACGCGGTGAACATGGTCAATGCGCCATTTTTGGCAAAAGAGCGCGGGTTCGATATTCGCGAAGTCCGCCATGACAAGACTGGCGCCTATCACACATTGGTGCGCGTCACCGTCAACACGGCGCAAGGCCCGCGTTCGGTTGCAGGCACTTTGTTCGCCAATAGCGAGGCGCGGCTTGTCGAGATTTTCGGTATTAGCCTTGAGGCAGAGCTAGAAGGTAACATGCTCTACATCGTCAACGAAGATGCACCCGGTTTCATCGGCCGTGTTGGCACGGCGTTGGGTGAGGCTGGATTGAACATCGGCACCTTCCATCTGGGCCGTCGCAGTGCTGGTGGTGAAGCGGTCTTGCTGCTCTCGATGGACGCGGCGATCCCAGAAGCTGTGCTTAAACAGCTTGGCACGTTGCCCGGTGTGAAAACAGTGAAGGCGCTGAAGTTTTAAGCGGGGCTTCCCCGCGAGAAGTTTTCGCGTAAAGAGTGCGCATGCATATTCCACCTGATTTACTGCCCGAAGGGTTCCGTGACCGCCTTCCGCCCCAAGCGGAGGTTGCGGCGCGGGTGTCGCGGGCGATGATCGACGTGTTGGCTAGCTATGGCTATGCGCGCGTGGCGCCTGCCATGGCGGAATTTGAATCTGTGCTCGCCAAGCATAGTGGCGATGCCAACCGTAATCAGCATTTGCGCTTCACTGACCCTGTGTCGGGCCACACGCTGGCGCTGCGCGGTGATATCACGGTGCAGGTCGGACGGATTGCGACAACCCGCATGAAGGATGCGCCGCGACCGTTGCGCTTGGCTTATCATGGGCAAGTATTGCGCCTGCGCGCCAAACAATTGCGCCCCGAACGGGAATTAACCCAATTGGGCGCGGAATTGGTTGGCAATGATAGCGTTGCGGCGGCTTGCGAAATTGTGGGCGTTGCCATTGATGCGCTTGAGGCGGCAGGCGTCAAAGACATCACCATTGATTTCACGCTGCCTGATCTTGTGGAACGGCTGGCGGAAAAGGCGTTGCCTTTGGCGGCGGACAAAATTGATGCCGTTCGGTCCGAGCTGGATATGAAGGATGCAGGCGGGCTGAGTGCGCTTGGGGCGGATGCCTATTTGCCACTGCTCGCGGCAACCGGACCATTTGCAGAAGCGGTGGAGAAATTGCGGGCGATTGATGCGGGCGGCGCGTTAGCCTCGCGAATCCATGCCTTGGAAGCAATCGCAGGAACCATCGCAGGCCGCGCCAATGTGACTTTGGATCCGACTGAGCGGCATGGCTTTGAATATCAAAGCTGGTTCGGCTTTACGATTTTCGCCAAAGGGTACAGTGCGGCGCTGGGTCGCGGTGGGACCTATTATATTGATCGCGCCGATGGACCATCGGAACCCGCCACAGGCTTCTCGCTATATCCCGATCCTCTGGTTGATCTGGCGGATGAAAGCGTTGTCCGCCGGCTTTTCCTTCCATTGGGTACCGAGGCCGTAACGGGTGCAAAATTGCGCCATGACGGTTGGGCGACGGTGGCAGCATTGGACGAAAATGACAGTGCGGCGGTGTTGGGTTGCACCCATATTTGGATGAATGGTCAGGCCATTCCCGTCTGAAATTGCCTTGCGCGCCGCTTTAGGGTGGACGCCAGCGCTGCATAATCATAACGGAGTGCACGGCGAATCCCTTCGTAGGAAAAACCTCCTGCGCAGAAAAAGGCCCCAGAGCTATCTGGCTTTGACAGGGAATATCTGATGGCGAATGTAACCGTAATTGGCGCACAATGGGGCGACGAGGGTAAAGGTAAAATTGTCGACTGGCTGGCGGAACGCGCCGATGCCGTCGTCCGCTTTCAAGGCGGGCATAATGCGGGCCACACTTTGGTCGTTGGCGACAATGTCTATAAATTATCATTGCTGCCGTCGGGTATCGTCACCGGCACATTGTCGATTATCGGCAATGGCGTCGTTTTGGACCCATGGGCTCTGCGCGATGAAATGACGAAACTGCGCGGGCAGGGCGTTTCCATCACGACCGAGAATTTCGCGCTGGCGGACAATTGCGCGTTAATCTTACCGATTCACCGCGACTTGGATGGTTTGCGCGAAGCCGCAGCAGGTTCGGGCAAGATCGGCACCACGGGCCGCGGCATTGGACCTGCTTATGAAGACAAGGTAGGCCGCCGCGCGATCCGCGTGTGTGATCTGGCGCATCTCGATGCCTTGGATGCGCAGCTTGACCGTTTATGCGCGCATCATGATGCCTTGCGCGCTGGCTTTGGCGAGCCGCCAGTGGATCGTGCGCGCTTGATCGCTGACCTGAAGGAAATCGCACCCTTTGTTCTCGAATATGCGCAGCCCGTGTGGAAGCGCCTGAACAAGGTACGCAAGGCAGGCGCGCGGATATTGTTTGAAGGTGCGCAAGGCGTGTTGCTGGACGTTGATCATGGCACATATCCGTTCGTAACTTCGTCAAACACGGTTTCGGGAACTGCTGCCGCCGGTTCCGGTCTTGGGCCAAGTGCAGCGGGCTTTGTGCTCGGTATCGTCAAGGCTTACACCACGCGGGTGGGGTCTGGTCCATTTCCGACCGAGTTGGAGGATGAAACCGGCCAAAGGCTGGGTGAACGCGGCCATGAATTTGGCACAGTCACCGGCCGCAAGCGCCGCTGTGGTTGGTTCGATGCCGTGATCGTGCGCCAAAGCTGCGCCGTATCTGGCGTGACGGGCATCGCGCTGACCAAGCTCGATGTGCTCGACGGCTTTGAAACAATCAAGATCTGCACAGGCTATCGCCTGAACGGCAAGGTCTATGATTATCTGCCCGCGCATGCTGCAGATCAAGCTGCGGTGGAGCCCATTTACGAAGAAATGCCCGGCTGGCAGGAAACCACCGCGGGCGCACGCAGCTGGGCCGACCTTCCTGCGCAAGCGATCAAATATATCTCGCGTGTGCAGGAATTGATCGAAACGCCCGTCGCCTTGGTATCTACGTCGCCGCAACGCGAAGATACCATTTTAGTGCGCGATCCCTTCGCCGACTAACCCGTTTTGAGCTCGGCCTTCAGCCGCAAGCTCGCGCGCCAGAAGAAGTAGGCGGGGATGAGGCCAAGCCACGCTGCGCCATAAAGCACCCATCGGACGCTTTCTTCGCCCGCCAGTGGCTTGAATGCGTCCGACATCATGCCGAATAACAAGGGGCCAAGGCCAAGGCCGATTAGGTTTTGCCCGAACAGCATGAATGCGGCGGCAACAGCGCGGGCCTCTGGCTTTACTAAGCCTTGTACAGTGGCGTAGGTCGGGCCGTAATAAGCAGCGTTCAATGCCGATGGCACAAACAGTAAGAGTATCGCCACGCGCCAGTCGGTTGCGAAATAGCCCAGAAACAGGATGGGCGTTGCAATCACCATCCCAATGGCAGGTGTGGTCAACAAATGCCGTTTATCGATTTTGCCGAACTTGTCGGCCATCATGCCGCCTAGCCATGTGCCAATCATGCCCGCCACGCCCAGAACGACGCCAAGCAAAAGGCCGGTTTCGCCTGGGCTAAGGCCATGAGACCGGATGAATAAAATCACTGCCCAAACGCTTTTGCCATAGGATAGAAACGCCGTGAATGAAGCAGCAATTGCCAACAGCACAAAGGCGCGCGAGCTGAACACTTCTTTGAGCGCGTCTTTGGTGGACAAAGTTTCGCGTGCCTTTTCGCCGGATAATGCGCGGGCCGCCGCTTCTGCCTTGCGCGGTTCACGCAATATGAAAGGCAGGAAAGCCGCCAATATCAAACCTGGAATGGCGACGGCCATAAACGCCACGCGCCAGCCATAGGCATCATTCAATACGCCGCCGATGACGAGGCCTAATAAGCTGCCTATTGGAATACCAAGGCCGTAAAAAGCGATTGCCGACGATCTTTTTTCCGCAGGGACGCTGTCGGTAATTAGCGAGTGGGCGGCAGGCGTGCATCCTGCCTCACCTACGCCAACGCCGACGCGGGCAAGCGCTAATTGTGCAAAATTCTGCGCTAACCCGCATAAGGCGGTCATTGCCGACCAAACTGCCAAGGATATGGAAATTAGGCCAACGCGGTTGGTGCGGCTATTGTCTGCATAACGTGCAATGGGGATGCCCAACAAGGTATAGAAAAGCGCAAAGGCCAGACCAGTTAACAAACCAATTTGGGTGTCGGAAAGATTGAGATCCCTGCTGATGGGTTCGGCCAAAATATTGACAATTTGCCGGTCGAGGAAGTTGAGCACATACACAATCATCAATATCCACAACAATATTTTGGGATTTGTGATTGTCGCTTGTGCAGTCTTTGCTGTCTGGCTCTCGTCCATGAATGCTCCTCTTCCTAAGCAGCGTTATGGAATGTTTTTTGACATTGTCAAAGCCTTGAAGCGTTCTTTGCGCGTGCCTTGAACAGCATTCTATACCGCGCCCTGCACGCGTAAATTCTGGTAGCCCGTAAACTCTTTGATTGACTGTTGTCCGCTACAAGGCTCTTGGGACGCAATGACTACACGCGAAACGACGGCGTTGATGCCACTCCATGATTTGGACCTTAGCGTGTCGTTAGGCGACCGCTTCATGGTCATGGCCTATGGCGCTATTCAATGGCCATGGTTGTTGCGAAGCCTAGATGGCGGACGCAAAAAGGATAAGGCAGATTTGCTTGCCTATCTCGAATTGCCGCTGGATGCGCTGCCTAATCTGGGCAGTTGGAAGGCGGACACACATTTTTTGTGGCATATCGTTTCCGCAATCGAAGAAATGCGTCCTGCGCAAGTTGTCGAATTAGGCTGCGGTGCTTCGACCTTTGTCGCGGCCCGCGCATTGCAGTTGTTTGGTGGCGGAAAGCTTGTCAGTTTTGACCAACATGCGGCCTTTGTGGAAACAACAGCATGCTGGATCCGCGATAATGATATGGACGTGGATCTCCGCCACGCCCCATTGGGTCCGCCGCCGGCGGGCTGGCCGGGGCATTGGTATCAATTGTCGGATATTCCCAGCGAGATTGACTTGCTCATCGTCGATGGCCCGCCTTGGGCCATCCACCCGCATGTGCGTGGCGCGGCATCAAGCTTATTTTCGCATATCCGCCCCGGCGGCAGAGTGTTGCTGGATGACGCGGCACGACCCGGCGAGCGCGTTGTGGCGCGGCGCTGGCGCAAAGAACAACGCAACATGGACTTCACGCTCGACAGCAAAGGTGCCAAGGGCACCTTGCTGGGGTATAAACACCCCGCTTAGGTCAGGCCCTAAAGCTTGGTTTTCCGCTTATCGGTCACCATGTCCTTGGCAAGATCGAGCCCGGCCTTACCGCCTGCTGCTGTATGCGCAGGGGCATGTGCCGTTTCGACATAGTCTGGCTGCTCAACCTCCAACATACCTTCCCATTTGGTGATGACGGAGGTGGCAACAGCATTGCCAACGACATTGGTCGCCGTGCGGCCCATATCTAAGAATTGGTCAATCGCGAGGATCAGTGCGACGCCTTCTACTGGAAGGTCAAACATCGCCAGCGTGCCCGTGATAACCACCAACGAAGCGCGCGGCACAGCGGCGACGCCCTTAGACGAAATCATGAGCGTGAGCAGGATCAGGATCTGCGTGCCGATGGATAGGTCAATGCCATAAGCTTGCGCGATGAAGATTGTCGCGAAGCTCATATACATCATCGAACCATCTAGGTTGAAGCTGTATCCTAAGGGCAGCATGAAGCCCGAAATCCGGCGCGGGACACCAAAGCGGTCGAGCTGTTCAAACAGCTTAGGCAAAGCGGCTTCGCTGGATGCGGTCGAAAATGCGATCAACATCGGTTCACGAATATAGCGGATGAGCGTCCATATCCGCCGACCCAGAAAGAGTGCGCCGATGGACAAAAGGATTGTCCAAAGTAATGCGAGCGACAGATAGAATTCGGTCACAAGTTCCAAATAGGTCGCAAGGATCGCCAGACCGCTTTTTGAAACCACCGCTGCCAATGCACCGAATACTGCGACGGGAGCGTAGCGCATCACATAATGCGTGATCTGAAGCATCATTTCAGCAAGTGACTCTGCGCCGCGCACCAAAGGCGCGCCCTTTTCACCTAAAGCTGAAAGCGCAATGCCAGCGAACAAGGCGAACACCAAAATCTGCAAGATATTGTTAGTGGCCATCGCTTCAAAAGCGTTTTTGGGGAAAATCGAAAGAATGAATTCCCAAAAATCGAGTTTTTTGACCTCGCCAATGGTTGCTGCAGCATTTCCAATGCTGTCCACGGGCGCGCCAACGCCCGGTTGAAACAGATTTACCATCAACAAACCAAGACCAATCGAGATGAAGCTGGCGATGATAAACCATGTAATGGCGCGAAAACCGATACGACCCAGCGCTGAGCTATCGCCCATATGTGCAATACCAACGACGATGGTTGATAGAATGAGGGGTGCAACCAATAATTTGATTAAATTCAGAAAAATATCGGAGAGGAGTTTGAATGTCTTCGTAATATATTCAAACTGCGTGCTGTCTTGCGCGAAACTGACATGCACAGCGTAGCCGACCGCCACGCCCAGGATCATTCCTGCCAGTATCCACAATGTAAGCCGTTTATCCACGCAACCCTCCAAACATGTTTTGTTTCGTGTGACGCTACACAGGAGCAATGCAGGTCGCAAGAAGTTACAGTCGTGACTTGTTTAAGCTTGAGAAGGGCGTCATAAGTCTTGTAATAAAATTACAACGCATTTTGTCGTTGAACATGGCACATAACCAGATGCTTGCGGGCTCAGGAGATCATTTCATGGCGGCCGCCAAAATTACGAAGAATTCCGTAAAAATCGACAAGACCCTCTTGAAGGATATGGTCTCAGCCTTTGCCGAGACCGCTTTGCCCGGCGAAAACGAGGGTTTTGATGCCAAAGCTGCAGAGGATGCTGCGCGTTTCACCATCGAAACCGGCCTCCATCGTAAGGCGGGCAGCGTCGCCATTGCGCTAGATAGCTTTACCGATGCGCAGGGTCGTTTGATGATGCGGATATCGCTGAATAATGACGATATGCCCTTTTTGGTGGATTCGGTCTCCGCAGCGGTCGCCGCTTATGGCATATCGGTGAACCGCATCATTCACCCGGTGTTGAGCGTTACCCGTGATGCCACCAATATGCTGTCATCTATCAGCCGGAAACGGATTGACGGGCAGCCGCGCGAATCCTTCATTTACCTCGAAGCAGCGCGCGTTGACGCCAAAGAACGCCGCCAGCTTGAGGCGCATTTGGCAGCTGTTCTCGCCGATGTGCGCGGCGCGGTAACCGATTGGCGCGATATGCTCGCAGCCTTGTCTGCCGACGCCGGCAGCCTTCCCGATAGCGAAGGCAAGGCGCTCATCCGCTGGTTCCATGATAATAATATGACGATTTTGGCGCATGAACGGATCAGCAGCGATGGCACGCGTTCCAACCGCCTTGGCTTATCGCGGGTAAGCGATGCGCCTGTCCTTTCCGCAGATAGCGTCAGCCTTGCTATCAACTGGTTTGAAACAGGGGGTGTTGCGCCCTTGGTGCTGAAATCCAACCGTGTTTCTAATGTCCACCGCAATGTGCAATTGGACCTGATTGTTATTCCGGTACACACGGGCAATCGAGTAACGGGACTGGCCGTCACGGCCGGACTTTGGACCAGTGCGGCGCTGGCAACGGCGCCCGAATCCATTCCCGTGCTCAGAACGCATCTGGCGTCGCTCATGACGCGTTATGGCTTTGACCCTTCGGGCCATGCGGGCAAGGCGATGGCTCACGCGCTCACCGCGCTACCGCACGATCTTTTGGTTGCGCTCAAGCTGGATGATTTGGAACGCGTCACGCTGACGGCCATGTCGCTGACGGACCGACCACGCCCCAAGCTCATTGCGCTGCGGTCACCATTGGGACGTCATTTATATATCTTTGTTTGGTTGCCACGTGATGATGTGTCGACGGGTATCCGTAAACAGATTCAGACGATGCTGATGGATGCCACGGGCGGTTCTTTATTGGGCTGGACCATTGGCTTGGAAGACGGCGGCGTCGCCTTGCTGCGCTATACGCTTGATTTGCCGGACCGTGGACAGACAGTCGATGAAGCCAGCCTAGATGCAAAGCTGGAGCTGATGGTTCGCGGGTGGGAACCAGCGGTTGAGGCTGCATTGGCGAAACTGACAGATGAAAAGCGCGCCGCCGCTATGCTGGTGCGCTATGGTGCGGGCTTTCCAGCCAATTACCGTAGCAGTTACTCGACCGACGAAGCGGCGCGGGACATGATGGGTTTGCTCGCGATGGAGCGCGACCATAGCAAGATTACGCGTCTGTTCGTGGAAGAGGATAGACTTCGGCTGAAAATCTACAGCTATGGCGGCGCTTTGCCGTTGAGCGATGTCGTACCTGCGCTGGAGAATTTCGGTTTCGATGTTCTGGAGGAATCGCCGACCGCATTGGCGGATGGCCATTATATTCATGATTTCCATCTGGCCTTGCGTGGTGGCAATATTTCAACCTTATTGGAAAAACCGCAGGTCCTTGAAGGCGCTTTGAGCCAAGTTTTGGATGGCAGTTTTGAAAATGACGTGTTCAACCAACTGGTCACGATTGGCGGTCTTGCTCCGCAATCTGTCATCTGGCTGCGCGCATGGTACCGCTATTTGCGTCAAACGGGCGTGACCTATGGCATGCCAACGGTGGTGTCGGCTTTGGCTAAAAATGCGAATGTCACGCGGTCCATCATATCGCTGTTCGATGCCTTGCATAATCCGGCAACCAACGAAAACCGCGATAAAGAAGCGGCGAAATATCAAAAGGCGATACAGGCTGATTTGGCCGCCGTGTCGGCGATTGATGAAGATCGTATCCTGCGCCGGTTTCTGGCGTTAGTCCTCGCCACATTGCGTACAAATGCGTTTTCCGCAGCGGCGGCAGAGGCATTGGCATTCAAACTGGATTGCGCGAAAGTTCCCGGTCTGCCGGCGCCACTTCCTTGGCGGGAGGTGTTTGTCTATTCGCCCCGCGTGGAGGGCATTCACTTACGCGCTGGACCTGTCGCGCGCGGTGGCTTGCGCTGGTCCGACCGGCGGGATGACTTCCGCACTGAGATTTTGGGCCTGATGAAGGCGCAACGCGTTAAAAACGCGGTGATTGTGCCAACCGGTGCGAAAGGCGGCTTTTATCCCAAAAGACTACCCGACATGCGTGTTGACCGCGATGCGTGGTTTGCGGAGGGCACTGAGGCCTATAAGATCTTCATCCGTACGTTGTTGTCGATTACTGACAATATTGTGAACGACCGCGTCGTGCATCCCGCCAATGTGGTCATCCATGATGGCGATGACCCCTATTTCGTTGTCGCGGCTGACAAGGGCACGGCGACATTCTCGGATACCGCGAACGCCATCGCGCTGGAACATAATTTCTGGCTTGGCGATGCGTTTGCGAGCGGCGGCTCGGTTGGTTATGACCATAAAGCAATGGGCATCACCGCAAAGGGCGGCTGGCTATCGGTGCAGCGCCATTTTGCCGAAATGGGCATTGATGTCCAAAAAGAACCAGTCACGGTAGCAGGCGTGGGCGACATGTCCGGTGACGTGTTCGGCAATGGCATGTTGCTTTCAAAGTCGCTGAAAATAGTCGCGGCATTTGACCATCGGCACATCTTCCTCGACCCGAACCCCGACCCCGCGACCAGTTGGAAAGAACGTCAACGCTTGTTCAACCTGCCACGTTCGAGCTGGCTCGATTATGATGCCAAGCTGATTTCCAAGGGCGGCGGCGTATTCGCGCGTACCGATAAAATTATCAAAACCACATCGGAAATCAGAAGTTTGCTGGGCATTGATGCGAAAGAAATTGAACCATCTGCATTGATGACTGCGATATTGAAAGCGCCGGTTCAATTGATGTGGTTCGGCGGTATTGGAACCTATATCAAGGACCGGAGCGAAAGCCATTTGGATGTTGGCGACCCCGGCAATGACTTTATTCGTGTGAACGGCGCAGACGTGCAGGCGCAAGTGATTGGCGAAGGCGCGAACCTTGGCGTGACGCAGGCAGGACGTATCGGCTTTGCCTTGCGCGGTGGCCGCATCAATACCGACTTTATCGACAATAGCGCTGGTGTTGATTGTTCCGACAATGAAGTGAACATCAAAATCGCCCTGAATGCGCAGATGCGTGCCGGCAAGTTGAAGGAGCCTGCCCGCAACATTTTGCTGGCGGAGATGACCGACGCGGTCGCGCATTTGGTGTTGGAAGATAACCGCCTTCAGACGCTTGCCTTGTCCATCGCAGAAACCGGCGGCGCGGGCGATTTACCTGCTTATGTGCGGCTTATCGAAATTTTTGAGGGCGCTGGCCGACTGGACCGTGTGGTTGAAGGACTTGCGCCCAATGAGGAACTGTTCCGGCGCGCCAGCGAAGGACGCGGGCTCACCCGGCCGGAGTTGGCTGTCTTGCTCTCGACGGCAAAGCTTGCCGCGCAGGATGAGGTTGAAGAAGCACCTTTGGCGCTGGACAAGTCGATGGACGGCGAACTTTTGGCGGCCTTTCCGGATGAGATGGTCAAATCGCATAAATCGGCGATTTTGGGACACCGGCTGCGCAAGGAAATTATCGCCACCAAATTGGCCAACCGCATGATCAACCGGCTTGGTATGCTGCACCCATTTGAACTGGCGGAAGAGGAAGGCTGCAGCCTTGGCGATGTCGCGGCAGCCTTTGCCATAGCCGAAAGCATTTATGATCTGCCTGCCTTGTGGGATGCGATGGATAAGACCGCTATGCCAGAATCCACGCGCCTGATGCTCTTCAATCAAGCGGCCTTAGAAGTGCGCGCGCAAATGGCCGATATCATTCGCAACGCCCATGAAGGTCGCGATGTCGCGGCGGCAACGGCGGTATATGCGCCTGTGGTGCAAAAGCTCACGGCCGTGTTGGACGGGTTATTGCCCCATGATGTCCGGCTGCAGACCGAACGCTTTGGTGCGCGGTTAATCGAAAATGGCGCGCCGCGCAAAATTGCGGACCGTCTGGTGCAATTGGCGCAACTGGATGGTGCCATTGGTCTTGCGGCGCTTTCGTCTTCTCAAAAGGGTGATGTTACCGCGTTGACGCGCGCCTTCACCGCCCTTGGTGAGGCGCTAGGTCTCAGCTGGGCGCAGGGAACCGCCATGCAGGTTGACCCGCATGATCCGTGGGAGCGGCTATTGGTCGCTGGCCTTGCGCGGGATTTCCAAACCATGCGCCTTGATTTTCTGCGACGCCGGGCAGCAAAGAAGCCGCTTGAGGATACGCAAGACTGGCTGGGGACCAACGCGGTGCGTGTGCGGGCGTTCAAGGCGATGGTGGACCGTGCCCGCATGGCGGGTGCACCAACCCCCGCTATGTTGGCACAAGTGGCGGGGCAAGCACGCGTATTGCTGGGGCGTTAAAGCCTCAGCTTTTTGCCGCTAAGCCGGCTGGATTACCCTTTGTCGACGGGTTTGATGCATTTGGCTTTTTGGGCTTTTCTGCTTTTGGCTTACGCGCTTCGCGGCTCGACTTCTTTTGGCTCTTCGCCATGATATTTTCCTTTGAGGCAGTCGTGCGCAATTTCGGATTGGGTCAGGAAGACCTGCCCAGCATAATATAAATATAAGCATGAACGCCCCCCATTATAAGGGCGCGACCAAAATGACTGATCTAAGCGACTGTCTCTATCGCCCTTTTGTAGATGCTATTAAGCGGACTACGGAAAAGCTTCATCACCATCGGTTCGAAAAATGAAAGCGGCAGCGTGTCATAATTCGGATCAAAGGATGGGCAGTCATATTTGTCGATAAATTCTTCGGTATCGGCAAACCACTCATGCCCGCGAAACTGCTCACGCATGTCGCGATCAAGGCCGAGATGGTGGAAGAAATTATGCCCCTGGAAAATGCCGTGATTTTGGACAATCCAAAGAATTTTTTCTGACACAAACGGTTTCAATATCGCCGCGGCAATGTCGGGATGGTTGGTTGCACCCAGTGTATCACCTATGTCGTGCAGCAACGCCATCACCACATATTCTTCATCGCGGCCATCGCGATGTGCGCGCGTTGCAGTTTGCAAGGAATGCGTCAGCCGATCGACCGCAAAGCCGCCAAAATCGCCATCGAGCAATTTGAGATGGTCCAAAATCCGGCGTCCGCCATCTTGCGAAAACGGGATATTGTGCCGCATGATGATCTGCCAATCCTCTTGCGTGCTTTGTGCCATGTCATGAAAAGTTGCGCGGTCTTCTTGGCTGTCCATTTTGGTATCCTCTCACTTATAATGTTTAACAGCCTTGGCCGACGAAACAAGGGCTTCATGCGCGCGCGAAAAGCGGCTAGACCGAAAATATGGCGGTATTAGAGCTTACAGATAAACCCTTCTTTGCGGACAAGAACCGCGCTTTTTGGAACTTGCACTCGGCCGGTTGGGCGGGCGCGGTCATATTGCGCGCCGCATCCGGTATTGCGCAGGGGCAGCCTGTAAGCTTCTTGGTCCCTATCCTGATTTCGGCGGTAACGGGCTATTCAATCACGCTGCTTTTGTCAGTGATATACCGGTTCTTGATTGACCAGCGGCCAGTTATCACATGGAGCTTAACCTTCGTGTCGGTTTCGCTTGCGACCTTGGGCTATGCCTATTTGGACGTTTGGGTACTGCAAACCATTCGTGATGGGGTCGATGAAACGCCCTTTGCGCAATTGTGGCTGGCGGCGATTTACATCAACTCGGTGCTACTGGCGGCATGGTCCGCATTATATTATGCGATCAATTATTTTGTCCGCGCGGAAGAGCAAGCCGACCAGATGATGCGGTTGGAGGCGCAGGCGACCAGCGCACAACTCACGATGCTGCGCTATCAGCTCAACCCGCATTTCCTTTTCAACACATTGAATAGTATTTCGACTTTAGTGCTGTTGAAACAGACCGAGCAAGCCAATGCCATGCTCTCGCGCCTGTCCTCATTTTTGCGGTTTACGCTTATTAACGAAGCTGCTGCGAAAGTACCGCTGACACAAGAAATTGAGACCTTAAAACTCTATCTCGATATTGAAAAAATGCGGTTTGAAGAGCGGTTGCGGACATATTTCATCATCGAACCAGCGGTTGAAAACGCGTTAGTGCCCTCGCTGTTGCTTCAGCCACTTGTGGAAAATGCTATCAAATATGCCGTTACGCCTAAGGAAGAGGGCGCAGATATTTCCGTGACCGCTCAACTCGTCGGCCAAAGGGTGCGGATCACCGTTTCGGACACTGGCCCGGGCTTGCAGCCGGGGCAACAAGACCACAGCCTATCCACAGGTGTTGGCATGGCGAACACCCGTGAGCGTCTGTCGCAAGCTTATGGGGATGACCAGCGTTTTGAACATTATGTAAAAGCCGGAGGAGGATTTGAGGTGTTGTTAGAACTCCCTTATCAAAACCGGGTTATCGCAGGGGAAGACAATCAAGCGGGGGCACAACAGCAAGGAATGATATCCGCATGAGCATTCGTACAATATTGGTCGATGATGAAAAACTGGCCATTCAAGGCCTCGAATTACGACTTCAACCTTTTGAGGATATCGAAATTGTGGCTACCTGCCACAATGGCCGCGATGCCATTCGTAAGATTAAGACGCTGAAGCCGGACTTGGTCTTCCTCGATATTCAAATGCCCGGATTTGACGGCTTTTCGGTTGTGCAAGGCGTGATGGACATTGACCCGCCCTTATTCGTGTTTGTGACCGCCTATTCCGAACATGCCATTAAGGCGTTTGAGGCGCAGGCCATTGATTATTTGATGAAGCCGGTGGAGCCCGAGCGGCTGGCCGATACTATGGACCGCGTGCGCAGCAGATTGTCAGAAAAACGGACATCGGAAGAGCTTGATCGCCTGCGGACCGTCATTAACGAAGTTGCGCCAGATGCGGCGGACAATTTGGCTTCTGTGGATGACGACTTGGCATCGACCCGCTTTGAAAAGCTGATCAACATCAAGGATCGCGGTCAAATTTTCCGCGTCGATGTCGCAAGCATTGAACGTATTGATGCCGCGGGCGATTATATGTGCATTTATACGGCGGATAATTCGCTGATCCTGCGCGAGACCATGAAGGATTTGGAAAAAAGGCTCGACCCACGCACCTTCCAACGGGTGCACCGCTCCACGATCGTCAATTTGGATCAGGTCCGTCAGGTTAAGCCGCATACCAATGGCGAATGCTTTTTGGTGCTGGAATCGGGCGCGCAGGTCAAAGTCAGCCGGTCGTACCGCGACGTTGTTGCCCGTTTCGTCCATTAAGGAAATGGGCATGAAACCAGCCAATGCGCCACCCCGCATGAAGGCCAGCGATTTTCATCCCTATATCCTCGAAATCTTTGACGGCTATGTCCATGGCAAGCTGACTAAGCGGGAATTCATGCGTGAGGCGGGCAAATTTGCCGCAGCGGGTGTGACGGGTTTGATGATCCTGAACCAATTACAGCCTGATTACGCGCTGGCGCAGCAGGTGAAGGCGGATGACCCCGCCATCGTCACGTCACGCATAACCGTGCCCAGTCTCGATGGGCATGGAAGTATCAATGGCTTGTTGGCCAAGCCTGCAAAGGCAAAAGGCAAGCTACCAACGGTGCTGGTCATCCACGAAAATCGGGGCCTTAACCCCTATATTGAAGACGTAGTCCGGCGTTTGGCCAAGGCGGGCTATATGGCGCTGGGTCCAGATGGTTTGTCCTCCGTCGGCGGCTATCCCGGCAATGATGAAACGGGCCGCGCTTTGCAGGCGAAGCTAAATCCGGCCAAGTTGCTGGAGGATTTCTTTGCCAGCTTTGAATATCTGCGGGATCATCCCGAAAGCACAGGCAAGGTGGGCGCGGTTGGTTTTTGCTATGGCGGCGGCGTGTGCAATGCGCTGGCGGTGGCCTATCCCGAAATGGCGGCATCGGTGCCTTATTATGGGCGTCAGCCAAGGGTAGAGGAAGTGCCTGCGATTAAAGCGCCGTTGCTGATTCATTATGCCGAGGTGGATGAACGGATTAACGCAGGTTGGTTAACCTATCAGGCCGCGCTGATTGCGAACCAGAAGCGTTTCAACGTGCATTTCTACCCCGGAACGCAACATGGTTTTCACAATGATAGCACGCCGCGTTTCGACACAGCGGCGGCCGACCTGTCTTGGGCCCGCACACTGGCATTTTTTGACGAAAATCTGCGTTAACGCCGCTCGGCAAAGAATTTTTTGAGCAAGGCGGCAGATTCGTCTGCGGCGATACCGGCATATATCTCCGGCTTATGGTGCAATGTTGTTTGTTCAAACAAACGGGGGCCATGGGCTACAGCGCCGCCCTTGGCATCGTCCGCACCATAATAGAGCCTTGCGATGCGCGCATGGGCAATCGCGCCCGCACACATGGCACAGGGCTCCAGCGTTACCCATAGGTCACATCCGGTCAGGCGGTCATTGCCAAGATAGGCTGCGGCCTCCCGAATGGCGATGATTTCGGCGTGCGCTGTGGGGTCATGGCTTTCCATCGGGCGGTTGGCACCGCGTCCGATAATGATCCCATCCTTGACGACGATTGCGCCAACGGGCACTTCGCCTTGCACAGCAGCATATCGCGCGAGATTGAGCGCTTCGTTCATCATTTCGCGGGCTTTGGTCAGGGACATGATATTTTGCTAGCGCAGATTCCCGCTTTTGGCCACACATCGGCTTGACCTTTTCGGCGTGGAGGGTTAGGGGCAGCGACTTTCGCGGATCAGTGATTCCGCATACACTTATTTTATACAGGACATATATCATGGCGCGCATCTGCGAACTCACCGGTAAAGGCCGTCTGGTCGGCAACAATGTGAGCCACGCTAACAACAAGACGAAGCGCACATTCCTGCCAAATCTGCAGAATGTTACGTTGTTGTCGGACGCACTTGAGCAAGGCTACAAGTTCCGCGTTTCGACCCACGGTCTGCGTTCGGTTGAGCATGTTGGCGGTCTCGACAATTGGTTGTTGAAGACTTCGGACGAGAAGCTTTCGACCAATGCGCGTAAAGTGAAAAAAGAAATCGCCAAGAAGCAAAAAGCTGCGGCGTAAATCTAAGGGCTGCTGACGCGGCTTTTTGTTAAAGCGAATCACAAGCCGGGGGCAGTCGATGCCTCCGGCTTTTTCGTTACAAGTGAAACTTGTCTGCTTTGCTTTTATCCTGCAAAGCGCGCCTATGAACGCATCACTCGATTCTACGCGCTTGTCCCTTCGGTCCTATCATCGCAAGTCAGAGACTGAAGTTCTTGCACCTTTGGTGGTTGCTGCCACCGTCGATGGGGCCATGCGGGGCGATATTGTGCGCAGCGCGCGCAGCCTGCTGGACGATTTGCGGGACGCGCAGGCCGATGGCTGGGTAAACTCCTTTTTGCAGCAATATCGTTTAGGCACCGAAGAGGGCACGGCGCTCTTATCACTAGCCGAGGCATTCTTGCGCGTGCCAGACCCGCAGACAGCAGACCTTCTGATTGCGGATAAGCTCACAGACGCCGATTGGAGCGATCACAAGGGGCAATCGTCCAGCATGCTGGTCAACAGTGCCACTTGGGGCTTAGTGCTTGGTAAGGCCGTCCTGGGCGACAGCACGAGCACATTGAAACGCCTGATTGCCAAAGCAGGCGAACCTTTTGTGCGGCAGGCTGTCGGCGCGGCGATGCGCCTGATGGGCCAAGTGTTCGTTATGGGCCGTGACATTGACGAAGCGATGAAACGCATGGAGTCGAAAGACAATCGCGGCTTTACCGCCAGCTTTGACATGCTGGGTGAAGCGGCGCGGACCAAATCGGATGCCGAACGCTATTTCCAATCCTATGCCGCCGCGGTCGCTGCGGTCGGGCGCAACCCCGCACGTGGGCACAGTGTTTCGGTCAAATTATCCGCGCTCCATCCACGCTACGAAACTGCGCAAAGCGCAAAATGCGTGCCCGAACTTGCCGATATGGTGCGCGAACTGGCGCGTTCTGCGTCTGCGTTGGGCGTCCAATTAACGGTTGATGCGGAAGAGGCGGCACGGCTGGAGATGAGCCTCGATATCATTGAGCAGGTCGCGCGCGATCCCGCCTTATCCGGCTGGGATGGACTTGGCATGGCGGTGCAGGCGTATTCTAAACGCGCCCGTCCCGTGCTCGCTTGGGCCGATGCCTTGGGCCGCGATACGTCGCGCATCTTGCAAGTGCGCTTGGTGAAGGGCGCATATTGGGACAGCGAAATTAAACATGCGCAGGAACGTGGCCTGAGCGACTTTCCATTGTTCACGCGCAAGGCCGCAACAGATGTGTCCTATCTCGCTTGCGCCAAGGATATGCTTGCCGCACGCAACATCCGCCCGGCCTTTGCGACGCACAATGCATTGACGGTCGCAACGATCCTCCAATGGACGGGCGCACAGCGCGATTTTGAATTTCAGCGGCTCCACGGCATGGGGGAGGGGCTGTTTGAGCGCCTCGTGCGTGAAGAGGGCTATAATTGCCGCACTTATGCGCCAGTCGGCGGACATCGCGACTTGCTGGCCTATCTTGTCCGTCGCTTGTTGGAAAATGGCGCAAACAGCAGCTTCGTCCACCAATTGGCGGATCAATCAATCAGCGAAGACGAATTATTGGCGGATCCAGTGGAAAAGGTCATGGCCGTTGGCGGCACGCCCCATCCAGCAATCGCTGCGCCTGCTGACCTGTTTCAGCCGGAGCGCGTGAACAGCGGCGGCCTTGATCTGGACGATGCAGTCATATTGGAGGAAACCGTTGCCGCCATCACCACGCCCGTGAATGTGAATGGTGACGCGCGTGTAAGTCCAGCAGAGGCTGTGACAGCTGCGCTGGCGGCTTTTCCTGAATGGTCAAGCACGCCCGTCGAAATGCGCGCCGAGTGTCTGGATCGTTTGGCAGAATATTTAGAAGAAAACCGCAGCCAGTTGATGGCCATTGCGGTGCAGGAGGCACGCAAAACAATTCCCGATGCGCTGTCCGAAGTGCGTGAGGCAGTTGATTTTTGTCGCTATTATGCCGCGCGCGCACGCATCGACTTGGTCCCTGTTGAATTGCCTGGGCCAACGGGTGAACGCAATGTCCTGCGCCATGAAGGCCGCGGCGTGTGGATTGCTATTGCCCCATGGAATTTCCCGCTGGCGATTTTCATTGGTCAGGTTGTCGCCGCCTTAGTTGCAGGCAATACGGTGGTGGCCAAACCAGCGCCGCAAACGCCCGCGATTGGCAGGTTCGCAGTGGCATTGGCGCATAAAGCTGGCGTGCCAAAAGGCGCGCTACAGATTGTGACGGGCGCAGGCGATGTCGGCGCGGCACTTACGGCCGATACACGCATCGCGGGCGTGGTGTTTACCGGCTCCGTTCCGACCGCCAAGGCGATTGCGCGCAATTTGCTGGCCGATGATGATCGGCCCTTGGTGCCTTTGATCGCCGAAACAGGCGGCTTGAACGCAATGATTGTCGATTCCACCGCTTTGTCTGAACAAGTTGTGCGCGATGTCGTCGTGTCGGGCTTCCAATCCGCAGGCCAACGCTGTTCGGCGCTCCGGCTGTTGCTGTTGCAAGAAGATATTGCGGAGCACACGCTCGAAATGCTGCGCGGCGCGATGGATACGCTGAATATGGGCGATCCGGCTGACCCAGCCACGGATATTGGGCCAGTGATTGATCAGGCGGCCTATGATTCACTGATGGCATATCGTGCCAGCGTGAAAGACCGGATCCTCCACGAAATACCCGTTCCAAAAAATGGGCTATTTGTGCCGCCAACGGTCATCCGGCTGGACGATATAAGTGATCTAAATCGCGAATATTTTGGCCCATTGGTGCATGTGGCCACATGGAAGGCGGGCACGTTGGAAGCGACTGTGGCCAAAATGAACGCCAAGGGCTTTGGTCTAACGATGGGGCTACACAGCCGTATTGCCGGCAGCAGTGCTATGGTCGAACAACTGGCGCGCGTCGGTAACTTGTATATCAACCGTTCGATGATTGGCGCGGTGGTTGGCAGCCAACCCTTTGGGGGCGAGGGCCTATCCGGAACCGGACCCAAGGCAGGCGGGCCGCATTATCTTTATCGTTTCTGCGCAGAACGGACAACGAGCACCGACACCACCAGTGCAGGCGGTAATGCGTCGTTGCTGTCATTGGATGATGGATAAACATCACGCTTGCTTGGACATCCTAGTTGGTGGCAAAGGGGCAATATGTCCGAAACAGAAAATAATCAGCCCCGCCTTGCCGGCGGCATCTTCATTGCCTTTGGGCTATTAGTCGGAGCCATTGTCGGCGTTGCCGTAGACCAACCCTCTGCGGGAACCGTTATCGGCATGGCCATTGGCACCGTCATTGCGGTGGTCGTCTGGATTATGGATCGCAAGCGTCGTTAAGGGAGCGGATAAAATGTGGAAGCATGTGCGCAATATCATTTTGATAGTCATTGTTCTGGCACTTGCCGGCATTTGGTACATTACGCGTCCGGATGTTGCGAAGCTTCCGCTGGATGCAGTTACCGGTGCCTCGCCCGAAATAACCGCGCCGCGCCCGCAGATTTTCCCGACTATCGCTGTTGCAGAGGTGGACCGCTGGCAAAATGGCGAAGCACCGATTGCTGCGCCGGGCCTTATCGTCGAACGCTTTGCCGAAGGCCTCGACCATCCACGTAATTTATACACTTTGCCCAATGGCGACATTTTGGTTGCTGAGACAAACTCACCACCGCGTGACGTTGGTGGCGTTGAGGGTTTCGTGATGAAGTGGTTGATGGGTAAGGCTGGCGCCGGTGTACCTTCGGCCAACCGCATCACCTTACTGCGCGACGCGGATGGTGACGGCAAGGCCGAATTGAAAACGCCATTCCTGACAGGTTTAAATTCGCCATTTGGCATGGTCCTGATTGGCAACACATTATATGTGGCCAATACCGACGCGCTGCTGGCCTTTCCTTACACCACTGGCGCCACAAAAATTACGGCCAAGGGTAAAGAGCTGACAAAGCTTAATGCAATGGCGCCCAATAATCATTGGACGCGCAACCTTGCAGCGTCCCCCGATGGCAAGAAAATTTACATTGCGGTGGGGTCGAACAGCAATATTGGCGAACATGGCATGGAAACCGAAAATGGCCGTGCCATGGTGTTGGAATATGACATCGCGAAGGACAAGAAAATTCCTTACGCCATTGGTATGCGTAACCCCGTTGGTCTGGATTGGGATAATAAGGGTCGTTTGTGGAGCGTAGTAAATGAACGCGACATGCTGGGGTCCGACATGGTGCCTGACTATTTGGCGCTTGTCGAATTTGGTGCGGATTATGGTTGGCCGCAACATTATTGGGGCGGATTTACTGATGCCCGCGTGTCGCCACCAAAGCCGCAGAAGCGCGAATATGAACGCCGCCCTGATTACGCTTTAGGCGCACATACTGCGCCGCTTGGCTTGGCTTTTGGCTATAATGGCAAACTTGGCGCTGGCCTGACGCAAGGAGCGTTTGTTGCGCGCCATGGGTCATGGAACCGCAAACCTGTATCGGGCTATGATGTGATTTTCGTGCCGTTTCCAAAGGGTGAACCAGCGGGCAAGCCGGTCAATGTCCTAACAGGTTTCTTGGACAAGGATGGCAATGCGCAGGGGCGTCCGACTATGCTTGCAATAGCGAAGGATGGATCCTTGTTGGTCAGCGACGATGTCGGCAATATCATCTGGCGGGTGCGGGCGAAGAATTAAATCTTCCGCCCTGCGCGGCCAGCGAGTTCCACAGTATAATGCCACGCAACCCGACCTGAACGCCCGCCGCGTCCTTGGGCAAAGCTGAGCGCGTCGACTTCGTCCCAATCGAGGTCGAAGTGGCTAGCATAGCTGCTAACCATATGCAGATACGCGTCCTGATCCGGATATTGAAAGCCCAGCTTCAACCCAAATCGATCAGCCAAGGCCAGGCTGTCATCGATGGCATCGCGTGCATTCATGGCGTCCGCCTGTTCCGTGGCATCGCGCTCAACGATGTTTCGGCGGTTGGACGTTACGCATAGACGGACATTATTCGGACGTGCCTCTACGCCGCCCTCCAACAAGGATCGCAACAGGCGGGCATTTTGGTCATGTGGCTCGAACGAGATATCGTCGACGAACAGCAGATAACGCCGACCCGACGCGCCCAATTCTTCAAACAGGGCCGGTAGGCTGGTCAAATGACTGGAGGACGCTTCGACCAATGCGATGAAGAAACCATCGTCCTGCAAGGCCGCTACGACAGATTTAACCAAGGCGGATTTGCCCATGCCGCGCGCGCCCCATAACAGGACATCATGCGCCGCTGCGCCCGAGGCGTGCCGTCGGCAATTCTCGTACAGATCCGATTTTTGCCGGTCGACCCCTACGATGAGGTCAATCGGCAGTGGCTTAAAACCCTGTACCGCCGCCAAGACTGTGCCGTTCCAATGATAGGCCGGAAAGGACGACAGGTCCGTTGGTGGCGCTGGCGGCGGCGACAGACGCTCAAGCGCTTCGGCGATCCGTTTCAGCGTCTGCTCGTTCAAGCAGCCAGTTCCTCTGCATCCAGCGCGTAGAGCAACTCTGCCCCTGCCATTGCTGTCCCTTTATAGGCGATAGCTTCTGGCACCATGACATCCAGATAATAACGGCAGGCGGCGACCTTGCTACGCAAAAAGGCGCTGGTGTCTCCATTGGCAATGTCGGTTTGCGCGGCGCGCAGTTGCTTCAACATCAACCAACCCGAAGTCGCGACCGCCATCATGTTGGTATAGGCATAGCTTCCCGCCAAACGGTCATCGACATCCGCGGCCAACATATATTCCGTCAAATCGGCAGTTGCTGCTGCCAGCGCCGACAGGCCGGAATGTTCGGCCGCATCTGCCGAAATCGCGGCAAGATGATTACGGATAACATCACCGCCCTGCATCGCGAGCTTACGGCCAACCAAGTCTGCCGCCTGAATGCCATTGGTGCCTTCGTAAATCGCGGCAATCCGGATATCGCGATAATATTGGGCTGCGCCAGTTTCTTCGACAAATCCCATGCCGCCATGCACTTGAATGCCAAGCGAGGCAATTTCGCTGCCCATGTCGGTGCCATAGGTTTTGGCCAGCGGCGTCAAGAGATCCACCATCTCCTGCGCGCCAGCCTCACCCAGCGTGGCGCGATCAACATAGCTAGAGGCGAGATATAACAAGGCGCGGATTGCCTGTGTCCCTGCCTTCATCCGCATCAACATACGGCGTACATCGGGATGTTCGACAATTGCCACAGATTCACGCGATGGGCCACTGGCCTTGGCCGATTGCACCCGTTCACGCGCGAACCAGATCGCCTTTTGCGTGGCGGCCTCGGCAATTTGCACTCCTTGTAGGCCGACATTTAGGCGGGCGTTGTTCATCATAGTGAACATGGCACGCATGCCGCCAAATTCTGGACCAATGAGTTCGCCGATGCATTCGCCTTCTTCGCCAAAAGCAAGAACGCAGGTGGGTGAAGCATTAATGCCCATCTTATGTTCAATTGATACGACCTTGATATCATTGGCCTTGCCAATGCTGCCGTCTGCATCGACTTGATATTTGGGCACCAGAAACAAGGAAATGCCCTTTGTTCCGGCGGGGCCATCGGGCGTACGGGCAAGTACCAGATGGACGATATTTTCCGCCATGTCGTGGTCGCCAAAGCTGATATAAATTTTCGTGCCCTTGATTTGATATGTGCCATCACCGCGCGGGGTTGCGGTCGACTTCAGCGCGCCAACGTCGGAACCAGCTTGCGGTTCCGTCAGGTTCATCGTGCCCGAATATTCCCCAGTTGAAAGCTTAGGCAGAAACAATTCCTTCTGCCGGTCGGTACCGTGATGATTGATCGCTTCAATCGCGCCGACCGAGAGGATCGGACACAAGGCAAAGGCCATATTGGCGCCGCCAAGCGAATCGAGCGCGACTGTCGCCATCGAGAACGGCAGACCCTGACCGCCAAATTCGGCCGGCGCGTTAATTGATCCCCAACCATTGGCCACATAAGATTTATATGCGGCAACAAAACCTTCGGGCATAACCACTTTGCCATTGATCAACCGTGCGCCAACAGTGTCACCAATGCGGTTCAGCGGGGCAAATTCGCCCTCGGCAAAGGCGCCAATGCCTTCGACGATGGCCTGCACCATATCGGGCGTCGCGTCAGCAAAGCGCGCATGCTGTGCCAATGCATCGATGCCGACGATATGCTTAAGGACAAAATTTTGTTCTGCGACGGGTGCTGAAAACGCCATGGTTGATAAAATTTCCTGTTAAATCGGATATGCATCCGCCTATAGCCGCTAATGATGTTTGGCTCAAATACCTTGGGGAATGGCTGGGTTGTACCCGCTGATGACGCTGCAATTACGGCGGCGGGGCAGCTTCTGCACGCCGGTCAGATTGTCGCGATTCCCACCGAAACGGTCTACGGCCTTGCGGCGGATGCGCAAAATGCGGAAGCCGTCGCGCATATTTATGCCGCAAAAGGCCGACCGGATTTTAATCCGCTTATTGTGCATGTGCGTGACCGGAAAGCCGCAGAAAAGCTTGGTGTGTTTAACGCTACTGCGCAGGCACTGGCGGAGGCGTTTTGGCCGGGGCCGTTGACGCTGGTTTTGCCTTTGCAACCCAATGCTCCCGTCGCCCGCGCGGTTACCGCAGGGCTGCCGACAATTGCCATCCGTTGCCCAGCCCATCCGGTAATGCAGGCATTGCTTCTAAAAAGCGATTTAAGCCTCGCTGCGCCCTCTGCTAACCGGAGCGGGGCAATCAGCCCAACGCGGGCGGATCATGTCTTAAAAGGGCTGGGAGGGGCTGTGCCGATGATTTTGGACGGGGGTCCATGTTCGGCTGGGTTGGAGTCGACCATAGTTGCTGTGCGTGATGACGGTTGGCAGATATTGAGACCGGGCCCTGTCAGTTCCATGGACATTGAGCAGATGCTCGGATACCCGCCTTTATCTGTGCCCATGAGCGGGATTGAGGCGCCTGGCCAAATGGCGAGCCATTATGCGCCGTCTAAGCCCGTCCGCCTCAACGTTACCGCCCCAGAAAAGGGCGAATATCTAATTGGCTTTGGCGCAATAGCCGGTGACGAAAACCTGTCTGCCACTGGCGATCTGGCGCAGGCTGCTGCGAATTTGTTTGAGGCGCTGCATAATGCCGATGCGAGTTTGGCCAATGCTATCGCGGTCGCGCCAATCCCACATGAGGGAATAGGAAACGCCATGAACGATAGGCTTGCCAGAGCAGCCGTCAGGTGACATAATTTTCTTTATTTTTCAACTATTTGTTGGAAATCGTTTGTTTGCACATGCCTTAGTAGCGCCGAACAAACTGTAAAATAAGTTGCATATTAAAACGCTATTTCATCCTAAGGATTATTCTACTATCATCGGCGCTCAAGCCGTGCACGGGAGGGCCGTTTGCCAGTATCTTCAAAATTTTTGACGGGCCTATTGCTGCTGAGTGCGCTGGCTGGATGCAGTGACAGTGCGAACGAAAGCACAGTCGCGCCCAAGGCTGCTTTGCCTGTCGAGATATTCATAGTCGGAAATCAAAACGCAGAGCGGGAGATTAACGCAGTTGGCACTGTGCGTTACCGCCGCGAAACGCCTTTAGGTTTTACAACCGCGGGCAAGGTGGCTGTGGTCCGTTTTGAAGAAGGCGAGCTTGTAAAGCGCGGTGCATTGTTGGCGGCGCTCGATACGACAAATGTAGGCGCCGATATGAGTGTTGCGACGGCAGAGCGTGATCGGGTTCGGGCTGAGTTTGACCGCGTCCGTGCACTCTACGCCGACGGTTGGATCACCAAAGCGCGCTTTGAGGCCGCTGAGGCAACGTTAAAGAGCGCGGAGGCGCGCGTAAGGCAAGCAGGTTTCGCGAGTAGCACCGCTCAGCTCTACGCTCCATCCAGCGGCGTTGTGCTGATGCGCAATGTACAGGTTGGGCAAGTCATCGCGGCTGGAACGCCAGCACTTATATTGGGTGAAGCTGACGAAGGCTTTGTCTTCCGCGTTCCTATCGTTGATCGTGACGCTTCGAAATTACGCGTTGGCATGGCGGCAGCTATCTCGATTGAGTCTGCCAGTGAAACACCGCTGACAGCAATGATATCGGAAATAGACGGCCGCGCAAATGCAGGAACTGGTGCGTTTTCCGTGCAGTTCCGGCTTCCCAATCAACCAACATTGCGGTCGGGGCAAATAGGGACTGCAACCATAAAGCTTCCATCGTCGGATGGCGATACACAATTGCAAATTCCGGCAAGCGCTTTGTTTGGCGTTCGCACAGGCGAGGGCTTGGTCTATGTCGTAGATGCCAAGAACCGCGTTGAAACACGCAATGTTATAATACAGCGCGTCACCGATAAATTCGTGAATGTATCGGGCGGGATAAGCCCCGGTGACAAGATTGTGACTTCGGGTTTGGAAAAACTGCGCACTGGGTCCGCCGTACGTATCGTTAAGGGACTGCGTTAGTTCATGCATATCGCGGAGTTCGCAATTCGTCGATGGCAGCTGACACTTGTGCTGTTCACGCTGCTCTGCGCGTTGGGTTTTTCTGCATTTCAGCAAGTTCCCCGCGCGGTTGACCCGCATTTTTCGATGCCTGTTGTGTCTATTGTCGCATCGCAGCCCGGCGCAGATGCGGCAGAGATTGAGCAAACCATTACCAAGCCGATTGAGGAACTGGTTCAGGGGCTTGAGGACGTTCAAAGTGTTGTATCTTCCAGCAGCGACGGTAACGCCGTCATTCGGGCTGAGTTCGATTGGTCAGGTGATCCTGATCAATATTTCAACGATACCGTGCGTGAAGTCACTGCCATCCGGAATCAGCTTCCGTCTGATCTTCAGGCACTGCAATTTGAAAAGATCCGCACAACCAATGCGTCAATTCTCCAAATCGCACTGCTGAGCGACAGTGCAAGCTGGTATCGGATGGAGAAATATGCCCGTGATGTCAGCGAGGCTTTGGGACGGTATAAGGAGGTTCGACAAGCTGAAATTTACGGCCTGCCGCAGCCGGAAATTAGCGTGGCGATCAATTCAGGGAAACTAGCGGAACTGCGTTTGCCTGCCAGTGTTGTGGTCGATGCGATCCGTATTGGCGGAGCAGATGTACCTGCGGGTGCCGTTATTAGCGGCGCGCGCAGGTTCAATGTGGAGACAGGGGGCGCGTTTCGCGACCTCGAAAGAATTCGCAATCTTCCGATCCGGACGAACGATGGTTCGATAATTCGTGTCGGCGATGTAGCCGACGTGAAAATCAGCGCTGCGGAACAGCGCGTGAAAGTAAGCCATAATGGCAAGCGCGCCGTATTCATTACCGCCAATCAAAAACAAGGTACCGACGCGACCAAATTGCGGAACCGATTGGTCGAAGAGCTTGCACGGCAACAGAAATTATTGCCGCCCGACATACAGGCGGTTATCCAGTTTGACCAAAGCAAGGATATTCGCAAGCGCCTAAACGAGCTTGCGCGCGACTTTGCAATTGCCCTTTTTCTCGTCCTCATAACCTTGCTGCCCTTAGGCTGGCGTGCGTCTGTTATCGTGATGATATCTATCCCACTCTCGATTGCATCGGGACTGCTGGCGATATCAGCTTATGGTTTTAACCTTAGCCAATTGGTGGTTGCAGGCTTCATCCTGACATTAGGATTATTGGTCGATGACTCCATTGTAGTCGTCGAGAATATCTCGCGACACCTGCGCATGGGAAAAAGCCGCAGCCAAGCCGCAATTGACGGTACCAAAGAAATTACGATGGCGGTGTTGGGGTCAACCGGCGTGTTGGTCTTTGCCTTTTTGCCCTTGTTCTTTTTACCTGAAGGGGCGGGTAAATTTATCCAGAGCTTCATCGGCACCATCGTTGCAACAATTACGGCATCAATGATTGTTTCGCTCACTATAGTTCCGTTTCTAGCGAGCCGACTTCTCAAAGGCGATGAGCCGGAGGATGGCAGCCCACTTTTGCAATGGTTGATGCGCAAAATTGACCGTTTTTATCACCCCATGCTTCATTGGGCGCTAGACCGGCCCCGCCGCTCCGTATGGGGTGCTTTGATTTGCACCTGTGCCGCATTTCTTTTGGTGCCATTGCTTGGTTTTAGCCTGTTTCCAAATGCCGACACATCCTACTTTCGGGTTACAATAGAGGCAGAGCAAGGTGCGAGTGTCGCCGAAACGGGGCGCATTGTGCGGCAAGTCTCTGCGATACTAAAAACGGAACCTGCGATCAAAGTACGTGCTGAAAATGTCGGCAGCTACAATCCGCCCGTTTTCTACAATGTTTTTCAGCGCGGAGAGAACCCGACCCATGGAGAAGTTCTCGCCATCATGGACAATTGGCAGGGAGCGAAATCGCGCGCGATGGTGGACAGATTGCGTAAGCAATTGGACCAGATATCAGGCGCACGGATTAAGCTGGTGTTGTTTCAAAACGGTGCGCCCATCAACGCCCCTGTTGAATTCCGCGTTTATGGTCCTGATCAAGATGAGCTGAAGCGCCTGGCGGGGCAAATGGAGCAAGTCTTACGCGATACGCCCGGCACCAGAGATATTAACAACCCCGTTGCGTTTGATAAGGTCGATTTGGACATCCGCGTCGACGACGCCAAAGCAGCGTTGCTGGATGTACCGGCTGGCGCGGCTCGGCGCGCGATACGGCTTGCTCTTAGCGGTGAGCGGGCCGGCACTTATCGTGACACAGAAGGGGACAGCTACCCGGTTGTCGTCCGTTTGCCACTTGCGGAGACGCAGCCGGTTTCAGCGTTGGAATCAATCTATGTGTCCAACCGCAGCGGCCAAGCAGTGCAATTGGCGGAGATTTCTAACCCTACGCTGGAATCAACGCCCGCCGCCATTTATCGGTATAATTTGCAACGTTATGTTGGCGTCACAGCGCAGATTAACAACGGCGTCGTTGTATCTAAGGTCAATCTGGACGCACGAGAGAAGATGGATCAGATCCCGCTTAAAGCTGGTTACTCGATCGCCGTTGGCGGCGAGGCTGAGAAAATCAATGATACCTTCGCTGGCTTTGGTCCCGTTGTGATGGTGGCGTTGTTTAGCATATTCGCCATATTGGTCGCCGAATTTGGCCGATTTAAGGAGGCTTTGGTCGTTGCTGGCGTAATTCCCTTGGGTACTTTCGGAGGCCTTATCGCTTTGGTGCTTACTGGCAACAACCTGTCCTTCCTTGCAATCATTGGCTTCATTGCGTTGGTCGGGATTGAGATTAAAAACTCCATATTGCTGGTCGATTTCACCACCCAGTTGCGCAAGCGCGGTCTTGGTCTTCGCGAAGCGATTGAAAAGGCTGGCGAAGTAAGATTCCTTCCGGTGTTGTTGACATCTGTGACCGCTATTGGCGGTCTAATGCCACTCGCATTGTTTGGTGGCAGCCTGTATGGGCCGCTCGCCATCGTGTTGATTGGGGGGTTGATTTCTTCGACTTTGCTATCACGTATTGTCACGCCAGCCATGTACCTTCTGGTGGTGCGCGGGGATGCGGCTAAGGCTGCAAATTCTGCTCAAGTTCAAGGATAAATTATGCCGCAAGAAGAAGCCATTTTCGCCGGAGGTTGTTTCTGGTGTACTGAAGCCGTCTTCGGACAACTGAACGGCGTCAACAGCGTCGTGAGTGGTTATATTGGCGGCAACACGGTGAACCCGACATATAAAGAGGTTTGCGGGGGAAATACCGGCCATGCCGAGGCAATCCGCATCGCATTTGATGCCAATGTCATCAGCTATGCCGATTTGCTCGAAATATTCTTTGCGACGCACGACCCAACGCAGTTGAACCGTCAGGGAAATGACATCGGTACCCAATATCGTTCGGCAATTTTCCCATTATCCGACGAACAACGCGAAGAAGCCGAAGCGGGAATAAAAAGAGCTGCGGGCGATTGGCCTGCACCTATCGTGACGACCATTGAGGGACCCGCGACTTGGTATCCTGCCGAAGATTATCATCAAGAATATTGGGCAGGCGAAGGGCAGCGCAATTCGTATTGTCTCGCCGTCATCCCGCCCAAATTGGCGAAGCTGCGCAAAGGATTTGCCGCACGAATTGCCAACTCTGCATAGACTTTGTTGTTTCATGCGTTAAGCGGATATGATGACACATAAACCTGTTCGAAAGGCTATTTTTCCTGTTGCTGGATTGGGAACGCGCTTCCTGCCGGCAACCAAAGCCATTCCCAAAGAAATGCTCCCGATTGTCGATAGCCCGCTCATTCAATATGCGGTGGATGAAGCCCGTGAGGCCGGCATAGAGCAAATGATTTTTGTCACAGGTCGCGGCAAAAGCGTCATTGAAGATCATTTCGACATCGCCTTTGAGCTTGAGCAAACCATGACTGTGCGCGGCAAAGACATTTCAGTTTTGGCAAATACGCGGCTTAGCCCCGGCAATTGTGTGTATGTTCGGCAGCAAGAGCCCTTGGGCCTTGGCCATGCCATCTGGTGCGCGCGTGATATCATTGGCGATGAGCCCTTTGCCATCTTCCTACCCGACGAGTTTATGCACGGGTCGCCAGGATGTATGAAACAGATGGTCGATGCGTATCATCAGATTGGCGGGAACGTCATCAGTGTTCTTGAAGTACCGCGTAATGATGTTTCTAGCTATGGTGTGATTGCACCTGGCGCGACGAATGGTGCTGTCACAGAAGTATTGGGCTTAGTTGAAAAGCCAAAGGTTGAGAATGCGCCATCGAATTTGATCGTCTCTGGTCGTTATATCCTTCAGCCGGAGGTAATGCGCATACTGGAAGGTCAGGAAAAAGGCGCAGGCGGTGAAATACAGCTTACGGACGCCATGGCGCAGATGATCGGGCAACAACCCTTTAATGCCGTGACATTTAGTGGCAATCGTTACGATTGCGGATCAAAAGTGGGGTATATCGAAGCAAATTTAGCACTAGCGCTACAGCGACCAGATATGGCAGAGCAAATCCGAGCGATTGCATTGAATTTACTGAAGTAAATTTATTTCGGGAGAATTTATGGTGGGACGAAATGTGCGTTTGGTGTTGGCGATAGCGCCCCTGTTTCTGTTACAAGGTTGCGTCGCATCTATGGTTTCAAACGTTGTTACAGCACCGGTAAAGATCGTATCCAAAACCGCCGATGTACTGACTACTAGCCAGTCTGAGTCCGATGAAAAACGTGGGCGTGACATGCGTAAGCGTGAAGAAAAGGTAGGAAAACTGTCTCGGCAGCTGAAAAAAGCCCAAAAACGCTGTTCCGATGGAGACAGAGATGCGTGCGAAAAAGCTGATGACATTCGCGAACGGATCGAAGACGAGCGGGGCGGTGGGTAACAACTGCACCTTTCCACCTCCGTGTTAATGACATCGGCACACGGCTGAAGCAGCTCCATTTTGACGCTTGTCGAGCACCTAGCCCGTTGGTCGAAGGGTGCTGGCGCATAATCATCATGCGCTGCTAGCCAATATAGGCACCACAGCAGACAGAATTATTGTGGGACTTACGGGAGATTTTCCATGTCTGGTTTGAATATTCGGCAAGCGTTGCTGGCGACAGCAGCGGCTATTCTGGTTGTGCCCAGCGTTGCTATTGCGAATATCGATAATGCCAATACTGATATGTCCGTTACAGCAACAGGTAGTTGGAAATTTGAACCTGATTTTTTTGCTACTTATGCACCGGTTACTGCGCTCGACATGGTGAGACGCATTCCTGGTTTTTCAATCGAACAAGGGGAAGGGCGCCGAGGTTTCGGTGAAAATGCCAGCAATGTTCTGATTGACGGTGACCGTCCTTCAACCAAATCCGATGACATTATAACAATCCTGTCCCGAATACCAGCAAGCCAAGTCGCGTTCATATCGCTTTCGGAGCAAGCGGGCGCAGACACCGAAACCCAGGGACAGGGGCAAGTCGTCAATGTCGTCCGTATACGCAGCGCAAAGGTCAACGGAACCTATGAGGCCACCATCGTGGCCGGAAGGCGCTATGGGTTCCAGCCTTCACTCAATACTTCAGCAACAATGCGACGCGGCGACACCAGCTATGAAGTGAATTTTTCGTCTTATTCGGAGCGGGTTTACGGTTTCGGTCCTGAAGATTTTAAGACAGGTTCCGGAAGACTTGTGGAGCGGCGATATTATACGGGGAAAGGGGGCCATGACGAAGCTGCGTTCGGGGGTGCCATTAAAACCAGAGTAGGTGGAGCAAAACTCAACCTCAATGGACAATTGCGCTGGAATGATAAGTTTGACATTCGCAATGCAGAATATTCCAATGCAGAGCGGGAACGCACCGGCGAAGAATTTTTGATGCGCGACGGGCCGATCGGCGACCTGAGTTACGAATTGGGCGGCGATATCGAATTCTCTGCGGCACCGAAAACCAGCACCAAGATTGTGGGACTATACCGGACCGGTAATGAAAGCAGCTTCAGTAGCATTGAAACCACCCGAATTGCGCAGCCGGTGACGCTGTTTGAAACACGAAGCCGAAACAAGCCCATGGAAGCCGTTGTACGCATGCAAAATGATTGGGCTGCCGTTAGAGGGCACGCTGTCCAATTTGGTGCTGAAATCGCTTACAATCGCTTAGACGCTCAGTTCAGCGTAGCTAATTCGGTAGCAGGTGCGGTCACGAACTTCCCAGCGTCAAATGTGTTGGTAGAAGAAACGCGGCTCGAACCATTTGTGAGCGATGTGTGGACGCTTGGTCCAGCTTGGAAGATTGAAGCTGGCGCAATCGCTGAGCTGTCAAAGTTGACGCTGTCCGGTGACAGCACCGCGGAACGCAGATTTACATTCATCAAACCACGCGCGATTGCAACTTGGACGTTTAGCCCTCAGACTACATTGGAACTGCGTGCTGAGCGTCAAGTGGCGCAGTTAAACTTCAATGAATTCGCAACTTCCGTTGATGTGACCGTCGGCAATCAGGTGGATGCGGGTAATGCCGATTTGGTACCAGAGAAATCGACTACATTATCGGCGTTGATCCGGCATAAATTCTTGGATCGTGGTAGTATCCAATTTCGTGCCGACTATCAGCTTGTTAGTGATACACAGGACCTAGTTCCAATTACTGTTCGTGACGCTGACGGCAATATTATTGCTCAATTTGATGGCACGGGCAATATCGGCAAAAGCACAAAGTGGAATGGCGAGTTAGAAATCACTCTGCCGCTTGATTGGCTTACCAAGCCTATCGGTTTTGTGGGTATCGAGGCACGCTATGTCGGCCATTACCATGGAAGCCGCGTGACAGACCCTGTGACGGGTCTGAACCGGCGCGTATCGCAACGGCCATTGTGGCATCAGCAATGGGATATCCGTCATGACATGGCCGATTTAGGGCTTGTCTTTGGCGGATCGATTAGTGTTCAAGACGCCAATTACGACTATTTCTTCAACGAGAAGCGCCGACAAAAAGAGGGTACTCGGACAACGATTTTTATGGAGTATAGCAAGTTTAAATTGGGAACGATCCGCTTCCAAGTGACTGACATGGCCGGCTTTCGACGTGACCGCTTCATTTATGCAGGAACACGGGCATCGGACACTCTTACGCAAATTGTGAACCGTGAGCGCAGATTGGACCCGTTATTGCAACTATCATTGTCGGGTAAATTCTAGACCTTTATCTTTATATATTTGGGCGCAAAGCGGACCAACAAAAAACCCGCCGGAATTACATCCGGCGGGTTTTTGTTTGCCTTGAACGCGAAGCTTATTCCTCTTCGCTCGTGTCAACGACATCGTCGATAGAGGCGTCGGTGGTGGTCAGGTCATCTGCTATGACCTTTGCCAACACATCATCGCCAATCGCGGCTTCAGAACCCTGTGCCAGTTCGGCAGCATGCTCTTCAGCGGCTGTCTCTGGCGCAATCAGGCTTTCTTGCAGCTTCTTGTAGCTGGCACGAAGCGCAACGTCGCGGCTTGTTGCGGCAATCCGCATACGGTTCATGGCAGAGCCCGTACCCGCAGGGATCAAGCGACCTACGATGACGTTTTCCTTCAGACCAGTCAGAATGTCCTTCTTACCTTCCACAGCGGCCTGCGTCAGAACGCGCGTGGTTTCTTGGAAGGATGCCGCCGAGATGAACGAACGTGTCTGCAACGAAGCCTTTGTAATACCAAGCAATACAGGATTACCTGTTGCTGGTGCTTGGCCCTTGGTAAGCTTTGCGTTGATTGCGTCCATTTCTTCGCGATCGACTTGCTCGCCTGGAAGCAAAGTTGTGTCGCCACCGAAGGTGATCTCAACCTTTTGCAACATCTGACGAACAATCGTTTCGATGTGCTTATCGTTGATCTTCACGCCTTGCAGACGATACACTTCCTGAATTTCTGCAACCAGATATTCCGCCAGTGCCTCAATGCCCATGACTTCAAGAATGTCATGCGGGTTCGGCGAACCAGCAATCAAATTGTCGCCCTTACGAACGAAATCGCCTTCCTGAACATCGAGAACCTTAGACTTCTGGATTAGATACTCAATCCGATCGCCTTCTTCCGGTACAATCGCGATCTTACGCTTCGCCTTATAATCACGAACGAACTCAACGCGGCCCGAGATTTTAGCGATGATCGCATTGTCCTTAGGAATGCGCGCTTCGAACAATTCAGCAACGCGTGGCAAACCACCGGTGATGTCGCGGGTCTTGGCAGATTCGCGTGTCACACGAGCGATAACATCGCCTGCCTGCACAACGGCACCATCTTCCACCGAAAGCATCGTACCAACGCCAAGCAGATAACGCGCAGCTTCGCCGCTATCGTCATCCAGCAAGGTTATGCGCGGACGCAGGTCTTCCTTCTTGGTGCGGCTACCGGCACGATCTTCAATAACGACGCGCTGGGCAATACCCGTTGCTTCGTCGGTCTGCTCGGTCAGCGTCTTGCCATCAATCAGGTCCTGATATTTCACGATACCCGATTTTTCGGTGATGATCGGCATGGTGAATGGATCCCATTCGGCCAAGCGGTCACCGACATTTACGTCAGCGCCATCCGCGAACATTAACGTTGCACCATAAGGCAGACGGTGGATTTCCATCTCGCGACCGTCCTTGTCGACGATGATCAGTTCACCGTTACGTGCCATTGCCAAACGCTTTTTCCTCTTGTCGACGATGCTTGGCAGGTCACGATACATAACCTTACCTGACGCTGTGGCATCGAGGTTCGACTGCTCGTTCAACTGCGCTGCACCACCAATGTGGAACGTACGCATGGTCAGCTGTGTACCTGGCTCACCGATGGACTGGGCGGCGATAACGCCTACAGCTTCACCGATGTTAACTGGCGTACCACGTGCAAGGTCACGGCCATAACATGTACCGCAAACACCAACTTTGGATTCGCATACCAGTGGCGAACGGATCTTAAGCGCTTGTATGCCGGTTTCTTCCATCGCGACAACCATTGGCTCGTCGAGCAAGGTTCCCGATGGGATTAACACCTTGCCATCAAGGCCCATGATGTCTTCTGCCGTCGTGCGGCCAAGGACACGTTCACCGAGCGAGGCGATTGTGGAACCACCCTGAACGATTGAACGCATTTCCAAGGCACGCTCAGTACCGCAATCAACTTCAACGATGGTGCAATCCTGCGATACGTCAACCAGACGGCGCGTCAGATAACCTGAGTTTGCAGTCTTAAGTGCGGTATCGGCCAGACCCTTACGGGCACCGTGGGTCGAGTTGAAATACTCGAGAACGGTCAGACCTTCCTTAAAGTTCGAGATGATTGGCGTTTCAATGATCTCGCCCGAAGGCTTGGCCATCAATCCACGCATACCGGCAAGCTGCTTCATCTGCGCTGGCGAACCACGCGCACCGGAGTGGCTCATCATATACACCGAGTTTACTGGCAATTCACGGCCATGCTCGTCGGTGGGCGAGGCCTTCAGCTTGTCCATCATGGCGTTGGCGACCTTGTCACCACATGTAGACCAAGCGTCGATGACCTTATTGTATTTTTCCTGCTGGGTGATCAGACCATCCTGATATTGCTGCTCGAAATCGGCAACAATCGCCTTTGTTTCGGCAACCATTTCGGTCTTTTCTTCCGGAATGATCATGTCGTCCTTGCCGAACGAAATACCGGCCTTGAACGCATATTTGAAACCAAGCGACATGATGGCGTCGGCGAACAATACCGTGTCTTTCTGACCGGTGTGGCGATAGACCTGATCGATAACGTCGCCGATTTCCTTCTTGGTGAGAAGGCGGTTAACGGTTTCGAACGGCACGCGGTGGCTCTTTGGCAGCGTTTCTGCGAGCAACATACGGCCAGGTGTGGTGTCAAAGCGAACCATGCGCTCAACGCCATCTTCACCGGTCTGTGGGACGCGGGCGATGATCTTGGAGTGGAGCGTTACCGCACCCACTTCAAGCGCCTGATGCACTTCAGCCATGTCGGACAGCATCATGCCTTCGCCTGGCTCGCCGCGGCGATCCATCGAAAGATAATAGAGACCCAAGACCATATCCTGTGAAGGAACGATGATGGGCTTACCGTTTGCAGGCGAAAGGATGTTGTTGGTGGACATCATCAAAACGCGTGCTTCCAATTGCGCCTCAAGGCTCAATGGAACGTGAACGGCCATTTGGTCACCGTCAAAGTCAGCATTGAATGCCGAGCAGACGAGGGGGTGAAGCTGGATAGCCTTGCCTTCAATCAGGACAGGTTCGAACGCCTGAATGCCCAAACGGTGCAGCGTTGGCGCACGGTTCAGCAGCACAGGATGCTCGCGGATAACCTCATCGAGGATGTCCCAAACTTCCTTGCGTTCCTTTTCGACCCACTTCTTGGCTTGCTTCAAGGTCATTGAAAGACCCTTTGCATCCAGACGCGAGTAGATGAACGGCTTGAATAGCTCGAGCGCCATCTTCTTTGGCAGGCCGCACTGATGCAATTTCAGTTCAGGACCGGTCACAATAACCGAACGACCTGAATAATCGACGCGCTTACCCAAAAGGTTTTGACGGAAACGGCCCTGCTTGCCCTTAAGCATGTCGGACAACGACTTCAACGGACGCTTGTTCGCGCCGGTGATCGTACGGCCGCGACGGCCATTGTCGAACAGTGCGTCAACAGCTTCCTGCAGCATGCGCTTTTCGTTGCGGACGATGATGTCTGGAGCGCGCAGTTCGATCAGGCGCTTCAAACGGTTGTTACGGTTGATAACGCGGCGATAGAGATCGTTCAGGTCGGAGGTCGCAAAGCGGCCACCATCCAACGGCACCAATGGGCGCAATTCTGGCGGGATGACTGGAATAACGTCGAGGATCATCCACTCTGGCTTATTACCTGAATCGATGAAGCTTTCGACGACCTTCAAACGCTTAATGATCTTCTTTGGCTTGAGTTCGGACTTCGTTACGGCCAACTCATCGAGCAGGTCTGCACGCTCTTGCTCAAGGTCGAGGTCCATCAACATGGTCTTTACGGCTTCGGCACCAATGCTGGCGGTGAAGGCGTCTTCGCCATATTCGTCCTGTGCGTCGAGCAGTTCGTCTTCGCTCAGAAGCTGGAACTTCTCTAGCGCAGTCAGGCCGGGCTCAGTCACGATATAGTTTTCGAAGTACAGCACGCGCTCAAGCTGCTTCAACTGCATGTCAAGCAGCAGGCCGATGCGCGAAGGCAGCGACTTCAGGAACCAGATATGTGCAACAGGCGCTGCCAATTCGATATGGCCCATACGCTCACGGCGTACCTTAGTGACCGTAACTTCAACGCCGCACTTTTCACAGACGACGCCCTTATACTTCATGCGCTTATACTTACCGCACAAGCACTCATAATCCTTTACCGGACCAAAGATGCGTGCGCAGAAAAGGCCGTCGCGCTCTGGCTTAAAAGTACGGTAATTGATGGTTTCTGGCTTTTTGATTTCGCCAAAAGACCAGCTGCGGATTTTCTCCGGTGACGCGATCCCAATCTGGATTTGGTCAAATGTTTCGACCTTGGCGACGGGATTGTTGAATTTGCTCAGTTCGTTCATATTCTTTTCCTCATTGGGCACGTGCCCATGAAAACCTAAAGGCGGGGGCAGGGGGCGGACCGAGATCCGCCCATCGCTGCTTTATTCCGCTGCTTCGGCAAAGCCCTCGTCACCTTCGATCAAGTCATGCGCTTTCAAGTCTACATTGAGACCCAATGAACGCATTTCCTTGACCAGAACGTTGAAGCTTTCCGGGATACCGGCTTCAAAGCTGTCATCACCCTTGACGATGGCTTCGTAAACCTTGGTACGGCCGATCACGTCATCGGATTTGACCGTGAGCATTTCCTGCAAGGTGTAAGCGGCACCATAAGCTTGAAGTGCCCAGCATTCCATTTCCCCGAAACGCTGACCACCGAACTGCGCTTTACCACCCAATGGCTGTTGTGTGACAAGGCTGTAAGGTCCGATCGAACGGGCGTGGATCTTGTCATCAACAAGGTGATGCAGTTTCAACATGTAGATGATACCGACAGTAACCTTGCGATCGAACTTGTCGCCGGTGCGTCCGTCAAACAGGTCCGATTGACCTGAACCATCAAGTCCAGCAAGCTGAAGCATGTTGGTAACGTCCGCTTCACGTGCACCGTCGAACACAGGGGTTCCCATTGGCACGCCGGTGATCACATTACTGGCAAGCTCAATGATATCGGCATCGCTGCGGTTCTTAATCTCGTCCGCATATTCTTCGCCATAGGCCTTCGCCAGACGTTCACGGACCACGGCAGGCGGTGCGGCAGCTTCAGGGTTCGGGTTTGCATGGCGCCAGTCTTCCAGAGCCTCACCAATTTGCATACCCAGACCACGTGCGGCCCAGCCCAGATGGGTTTCGAAAATCTGACCCACGTTCATACGTGACGGCACACCCAATGGGTTGAGCACGATGTCAACTGGCGTACCATCGGCAAGGAACGGCATGTCTTCTTGTGGAAGGATCCGCGAGATAACACCCTTGTTTCCGTGACGTCCGGCCATCTTGTCGCCTGGCTGCAACTTACGCTTAACCGCGACGAAGACCTTAACCATCTTGAGTACGCCCGGCGCCAGCTCATCGCCACGCTCTAGCTTCTCACGACGATCTTCGAACTTCTCGACAATCAGCTTGACGGCATCGTCATACTGCACCTTGACCGCTTCAAGATCGCCTTGGATCTTGTCGTCGGCAACGGCGATTTTCCACCATTCGTGACGCTCAACTTCGCTGAGATTTTCCTCAGTGATCTTATCGCCCTTCTTGATGCCTTTTGGCGCTGCGGCTGCAGTCTGGCCAATGAGCATGTCTTTCAAGCGGTTGTAAGTCGCACGGTTCAAAATCGAACGTTCGTCTTCACGGTCTTTCGCAAGACGTTCAATTTCTTCACGTTCAATCGCCATGGCGCGTTCGTCTTTGTCGATACCGTGACGGTTAAAGACGCGAACTTCAACAACGGTACCGGCAACACCCGGCGAGAGACGCAGCGAGGTGTCACGCACGTCGCTTGCCTTTTCACCGAAGATGGCGCGCAGCAATTTCTCTTCTGGCGTCATCGGGCTTTCACCCTTTGGCGTGATCTTACCGACGAGAATGTCACCTGGGTGAACCTCAGCGCCGATGTAGACGATGCCAGCTTCATCAAGGTTACGAAGGGCTTCTTCACCTACGTTTGGAATATCGCGGGTTATATCTTCTGGTCCAAGCTTTGTATCGCGGGCCATCACTTCGAATTCTTCGATGTGGACCGATGTGAAGACATCGTCCTTCACAATACGTTCGGAGATCAAAATCGAGTCTTCGTAGTTATACCCGTTCCAAGGCATAAACGCGACGAGGCTGTTTTTGCCTAATGCCAGTTCGCCCAGCTCAGTCGATGGACCGTCGGCAATGATGTCGCCGGCCTCAATCACATCACCAACCTTCACCAATGGTTTTTGGTTGATGCAGGTGTTCTGGTTCGAACGTTGGAACTTTTGCAACGTGTAGATGTCGACGCCCGATTTGCCGGGTTCCACGTCGCCAGTAACGCGCACAACGATACGCGTTGCATCGACTTGGTCGACAATGCCTGTGCGGCGGGCCGCGATAGCTGCGCCAGAGTCACGTGCGACTGTCTCTTCCATGCCTGTGCCCACAAACGGTGCTTCTGCTCGTAGCAGAGGCACAGCCTGACGTTGCATGTTTGATCCCATCAATGCGCGGTTGGCGTCATCGTTTTCCAAGAAAGGAATAAGCGATGCTGCAACGGAAACCAGCTGCTTTGGCGAAACGTCCATTAAGGTGATCTGATCACGCGGTGCCATCAGGAATTCGCCCGCTTCACGTGACGAAATCAGGTCTTCGGCAAAGCTGCCATCGGCGTTCAATTCGGCGTTCGCCTGCGCGATGGTGTTCTTTTGCTCTTCCATAGCGGAGAGATACACCACGTCGTCGGTGACTTTATTGTCGACAACCTTGCGATAAGGCGTTTCGATAAAGCCATATTTGTTCACGCGGCTAAAGCTCGCGAGCGAGTTGATCAGACCAATGTTCGGGCCTTCCGGCGTTTCAATCGGGCAGATACGGCCATAATGGGTCGGGTGAACGTCACGGACTTCAAAGCCGGCACGCTCACGGGTCAAACCACCTGGTCCAAGTGCCGAAACGCGACGCTTATGGGTGACTTCCGAAAGCGGGTTAGTCTGGTCCATAAATTGCGACAATTGCGACGAACCAAAGAATTCACGCACCGCAGCAACAGCTGGTTTCGCGTTGATCAGGTCGTTTGGCATTACGGTCGATACATCGACCGAGCTCATACGCTCCTTCACGGCACGCTCCATGCGGAGCAAGCCAACGCGATACTGGTTTTCCAGCAATTCGCCGACCGAACGGACACGACGGTTACCAAGGTTATCGATATCGTCGATTTCGCCCTTGCCGTCCTTCAGGTTTACCAATTCCTTGACCACCGCAAGAATATCTTCGGTGCGCAAGGTTGTCAGGGTGTCTTCCGCGTCCAAGTTCAAACGCATGTTCAACTTCACACGGCCAACCGCGCTAAGGTCATAGCGCTCTGCGTCAAAGAACAGGCCCGCGAACAAAGCTTCCGCAGTTTCGCGCGTTGGCGGCTCACCAGGGCGCATCACGCGGTAAATGGCGTCGAGCGCCATGTCGCGGTTCTCGGCCTTGTCGGCCTTCAATGTGTTGCGCATCCACGCGCCTGTGATCACATGGTCGATGTCGAGCAGTTCAATGCTGTCGATCCCGGCCTTGTCCAGCGCGTCGAGGTTTTCGGCGGTGATTTCATCGCCGGCTTCCACATAAATCCGGCCAGTCTTTTCGTCGATCAAATCATACGCAGAATAACGGCCGAAGATTTCTTCGGTTGGGATCAACAGGCTGGTTAGGCCATCCTTGACGGCCTTGTTGGCCGCGCGTGGGGTAACCTTGGTGCCTGCAGGGAACACAACTTCACCTGTCTTCGCATCGACAATGTCGAACATCGGCTTCGATGCACGCCATTGTTCCGCATTGAACGGGATCTTCCATCCACCCTTGCCACGCTCAAACGTCACGCGGTCATAGAAATGGCCCAAAATTTCTTCGTCGTTCAGACCAAGGGCATAGAGCAAAGTCGTAACCGGCAACTTACGCTTACGGTCGATACGAACATTGACGATGTCTTTCGCATCAAATTCAAAGTCGAGCCACGAACCACGGTAAGGGATAACGCGCGCTGCGAACAGATATTTGCCGCTGCTGTGCGTTTTGCCGCGGTCATGGTCGAACAATACGCCCGGCGAACGGTGCATCTGCGATACGATAACGCGCTCTGTACCGTTGATGAAGAAGGTGCCGTTATGCGTCATGAGCGGCATGTCGCCCATATACACGTCCTGCTCCTTAATATCGAGGACCGAACGTGCTTCGGTGTCTGGGTCAACCTCAAACACGATCAGGCGCAACGTCACCTTCATTTGCGCCGCATAAGTAATTCCGCGCTGACGGCATTCTTCTACGTCAAATTTAGGGTCTTCGAGTTTGTAATGTACGAAGTCGAGTTCCGAAGTGCCGGCAAAATCCTTAACCGGAAAAACGCTGCGCAGCGTCTTTTCAAGGCCGGATACATAGCCAATCGACGGGTCAGAACGCAGGAACTGTTCATAGCTCTCGCGCTGAACCTCAATAAGGTTGGGCATGTCGATAACTTCATGGATGTTACCGAAGATTTTGCGGATACGCTTTTGACGCGACAGGGTCGCAGGAGCGGGACGGGATGCCATAAGGTGCTTTGCCTCAGTTAGAAATGTCAGTCGCGACGTGCCATTCCACAGACAAGAAAAGGCCGCATAGCAATGGACCGAAGAATCGGGTCCTGCCGTGCAGCCGTTTCGCGTATGTGAAAACCCATATCCATCAATGCGTTAGCCAAGTTGCGCGACGACAAGGCTATTCCCGATGGTTTGGATGTTGAGGGTGGTATAGAAGGGCAAGAACGTCGGGTCAAGGCCTGTCCCCCGCTAGCTATCGTGCAAAACCGTTAGGTTTAGATAGTGGAGCAGTTTGCAATGACGGCCGTTATGGTGACTGGGTAAAGCCGATTTTTCGAGGGCGGAAATAGATTTTTTCATCTGGAAGCATAAAATGCACTTATCCTGCTATTGACCCGGCGAATTAGGTATGACATTTGCGTACAAACATAGAACATGGAGATGCGTTGTGTTGCAACAAGCGGGTGATTTGCTGAAATCAAAACGTGAAAGGCTTGGATTGAGCCAGAAGCAGTTTGCCGAAATGTTGGGCTTGGGAGAGCTTGGAGAGAGAACAATTCGAGGGTGGGAAAATAGCGAGCACAAGCCCTCTGCCCATCGGCTCCGAGAAGTACTGTCGTTTCCAGAGCGTGCCCCTTTTAAAAAACACAATCGGGGACTGTTTCGATTTATTGACCTCTTTGCCGGTATAGGAGGCATTCGGCTTCCATTTCAAGAGCTAGGCGGTGAGTGCGTCTTTACTTCCGAGTGGGACCCTTTTTCGAAGAAGACCTATGCAGCAAATTTTGGTGATGTACCGGATGGCGATATTACAAAAATTTCTGCATCAAATATCCCTGACCACGAGATACTTCTCGCAGGGTTCCCATGCCAGGCTTTTTCGCAAGCCGGTTTGAGGCAGGGATTTCGCGACACAAGGGGAACAATGTTTTTTGAAATACAGCGTATTTTGGCCGAAAAACGCCCCGCCGCATTTTTACTTGAAAATGTAAAGCAGCTTAAAGGACACGACGGCGGCCGCACGTTGAAAACAATTATAGAAATATTGACTGGAGAATCTCAGTCTTCCATTCCTGACGCTGTTCCGATGTCTGAGGAAGCACGAAAAAGCCTTTCCAAAAAGCTGGATTATAAAGTCCAAACCAAAGTGCTTAAGGCTACTGATTTTGGAGTTCCCCAAAAACGTGAGCGTATCTACATTGTCGGATTTTCTAATAGTGTCTTCCCTGATCTAGATATTTCAGGTTTTTTCGAGGGCTTGGGACATAATGCTCCAAGTACTCGTCTTGGCGATATACTGGAGCCCAATATTTTGGTAGATGACCGCTATACTATTTCCGACCGCTTGCTTGCAGGACATAAACGACGGCGTATTGAGCATGCAAGAAGGGGGAATGGTTTTGGGTTTAGCGTGTTTGACCAAGACAGCCCATATTGTAACACTATTAGCGCTCGTTACTATAAGGATGGCAGCGAGATTCTAATCAGTCAGGATGATATTGGGCAAAACCCAAGAAAGCTTACACCGCGTGAGTGCGCGCGCATCCAAGGTTTTCCAGACAAGTTTATCGTTGATGCGGTGTCAGACACTCAAGCTTATCGGCAATTCGGAAATTCTGTTTCTGTTCCAGTGATACATGCACTCGCCGAGCGAATGTTGGATTTCGCAGGGAGTGAGCTTATTCGCGCCGCCTTTGAAGACACACGTTGATTTTAAGATACAGGTGATAAGGTGTCCAAAGCCAGCGCCTGCGTTGGACTAACAAGGGCTTAGTCGATTGCGTTATACTTTCATATAAGTCCCTAAGTTAATTACTGTTGCCGCCTGAAGTATTCTCTGTTTAATCACCCGTGAGGGAGAAGCAGATGCCTGCCAAGCAGTTTCAGTTCGACGGAAGATTGGTCGAGATAACCGATCCAGCTGATTTAGTGTTTACCAATTCATTTTTTGAGGAGGCGTACACTTGGATATTCAACCAACTAGTACCTGGTGAGTACGCGCCGCAAATTAACGTTGATAAGTTGCATGCCGGCGCCTTGGGGTTCGACATCCAAAAATGTGCCGCAGCGCATGGGGTAAATGTCCAAAAGCCATCAGCAAAAGCATCCAACCGAGATCGTTTGCAAACGCAGTTCTGCGTTAGAACCGTTTCAGAGAAATTTCCAGCAATCGCTGGGTTTTTCAATAACATAATTACAACAGCACCAATCGCGATAGCAAATGCTGAGTTTTTGTTGGGCGAACAATGTGATGGTAGTAATTTCATTCATCTCAAAAAGATAATTGATAGAATTAATCGAAAAAATTGGACCAGAGATCAAGATGCCAGTGAGGGGCAATCAGGGGTATCTGTATTGGGTGCTATTTCGGAAACCCTTTTAAACACGGTTATGGCATCGCTCATTGACACGGTTGCGTTTTTCAAAATTGGAAATCCTAAGGTTCAGTCATATGGGGACTTCGTAGTAGTCTGTTTGCCTAATAACCTTTGGATATCCTTAAAATCTAATTTTGCGCGTGAAAGACTTCTTGCGTCGGGCTACAGCAACGACATTTTGGGGGCGGGTTTTTTTGAAGATGCCTCTGAGTTTACTCAGCCTGTTAGAATTCGAAATTTTCAACGTGCTGGCTTTTTGGCAATGTATTGCCCAGACGTTGCAGTTAACGAGCGTCAATTGAACGCGGGAACATCAACCTATCATGAGATCGAGCAGTTCCACTTAGATAACAATACACTTATGCCTCTTAATATAAATGGTAAGCCGTTCATCCGAAAGCTAAGCAACCTTGCAACTGATATTGAGGCATTGATATCCGAAAGCGACGTTAGAAAGCGATTTACAGTTGATTTTTGATCCGATCTGCACGTCGATCTCAATTCTTCATTACCATAATAAAGTTGGCGAGCGAAACATAGTATTTCGAATATTCTAACTTGAATTCTCACAAACCACTTCCACACAAACCGCCCCAATCGCGCACCCCATCGCACATAACCACCTACCGCCTTTCCGCCATGCTTGAAGGGGCGGGGCGGCCCTGCTAGGGGCTCAGTATGACTGAACTCTCCCTTATCCGTAATTTCTCCATTATCGCGCATATTGACCATGGGAAGTCGACCTTGGCCGACCGGTTAATCCAACAAACCGGCGGGCTTACGGCGCGGGAAATGACGAGCCAAGTCCTTGATAATATGGACATTGAGAAAGAGCGCGGCATCACGATCAAAGCGCAAACAGTGCGCCTGGATTACACCGCGAAAGACGGCATTACATATCAGCTTAACCTGATGGACACCCCCGGCCATGTCGACTTCGCCTATGAAGTCAGCCGCAGCCTCGCCGCATGCGAAGGCGCGTTGCTCGTCGTCGACGCCGCGCAAGGGGTGGAGGCGCAAACGCTCGCCAACGTCTATCAATCGATTGAGCATGACCATGAAATCGTTCCCGTCATCAACAAAATCGATCTGCCCGCGGCAGAGGTGGACAAGGTCAAGGCCGAGATTGAGGACATAATCGGCTTACCCGCCGACGACGCCGTCCTGACCAGCGCCAAATCGGGCATTGGCATCGACGAAGTGCTGGAGGCCGTCGTCACCCGCATTCCCCCGCCAAAGGGCGACCGCAACGCGCCGTTAAAGGCGATGTTGGTCGACAGCTGGTACGACCCGTATTTGGGCGTCGTCATCCTGATCCGCGTCATTGATGGCGTGATTAAAAAGGGCCAAGAAATTCAATTCATGGCCGCAGGCACAAAGCATTTGGTTGACCGCGTCGGATGTATGCGGCCCAAGCTGGAGATCCTCTCCGAAATCGGGCCCGGCGAAGTTGGCATCATCACCGCGCAGATTAAAGAAGTCGCCCAAACCCGCGTCGGCGATACGATTACCGATGCCAAGCGCCCCGCCGCGGAAGCCTTGCCCGGCTTTAAGGAAGTGCAGCCCGTGGTGTTCTGCGGCCTGTTCCCAACAGACGCCGCCGACTTTGAAAAACTCCGCGAAAGCATCAGCAAGCTGCGCCTCAACGACGCATCGTTCAGCTTCGAAACTGAAAGCAGCGCGGCGTTGGGCTTTGGCTTTCGCTGTGGCTTCTTGGGGTTGCTGCACTTGGAAATCATTCAAGAGCGCCTAACCCGCGAATTTGACTTGGACCTTATCACCACCGCGCCGTCGGTGGTCTACAAATTGAAGCTGAGCCGCAGCAAGACCGAAGATGCGCGGGATATGGAGCTGCACAACCCCGCCGACATGCCCGACGTCAACCGCATCGACGAAATTCAGGAGCCGTGGATACAGGCGACGATTTACTGCCCCGATGAATATCTCGGCTCCATCCTGAAACTGTGCCAAGACCGGCGCGGCATTCAAAAGCAACTGACCTATGTCGGTGGCCGCGCGCAGATCGTGTACGAATTGCCATTGAACGAAGTTGTGTTCGACTTTTACGACCGCCTAAAGAGCATCAGCCGTGGCTATGCCTCGTTCGATTATCACCAGATTGGCCACCGCGAAGGCGACCTTGTGAAGATGAGCATCATGGTCAATGGCGACCCGGTCGACGCGTTGAGCATGATTGTCCACCGCGGCACCGCGGAATCGCGCGGCCGCGGCATGTGCGAACGCCTAAAAGACCTGATCCCGCGCCATTTGTTCAAAATCCCCGTGCAAGCGGCCATCGGCGGCAAAGTCATCGCCCGCGAAACCATCGCCGCCATGCGCAAGGACGTGACGGCGAAATGCTATGGCGGCGACATCAGCCGTAAGAAAAAGCTGCTGGAAAAGCAGAAAAAGGGCAAGGCGCGGATGAGAGAATATGGGAATGTGAGTATCCCGCAGGAAGCCTTTATTGCGGCGTTGCGGATGGGTGAAGAGTAAGCTTTCCCGCGTCCATCACCACAATGCGGTCGGCAGCGGCAATTGTTTCCTGCCTATGTGCGATGATGATGCGGGTTATGCCCATTGCGCCGATAGCTGCATTCACGGCCTGCTCATGCGCGGAGTCCAAATGCGCCGTACCTTCGTCCATGACTAGAATTTTCGGTTGTCGGTAAAGCGCGCGCGCGAGCAGAACGCGTTGTTTTTGCCCGCCCGACAGCGTTGAGCCCATGTCGCCAACCAGCGTTTCATACTGCATCGGCATGCGCGATATATCTTCATGGATGGACGCTGCGACCGCCGCGCCGACGACGCGTTCCATATCAATCGATTCATCGAACAATGCTATATTGTCTGATAGGCTACCTGCGAACAGGCTATCTTCTTGTAGCACCGCTGCAATCTGCCCGTGGAAGCTTTTATACCCAAACCGTGCCAGCGGCAGCCCATCGACGAGCACGTTGCCCGCTTCCGGTTCGACTAGACCGAGCAGAAGCTTGACCAGAGTGGATTTACCGCCGCCCGATGGTCCAGTGATTGCAACATGCTCACCGGGTTCCACGGTCAAATTTACCCCTTCAAGCACCAATGGATCGCTCGGCGCGTAGCGGTAGAACACATCGCGTAGCTCAATCCGGCCTTGCAGGTTGGTTTCCGTGTCGACGCTATCGCCAAAGCTTCTATCCTCTTCCGATAGTGCAATGTCCGATAAGCGTTCAAGGTGAAGCCCAAGCATTCGAAATGCAATGACTTGGTCAATCAGCGCAGCAGCTTTGCTGATGAACTGGCCCTTATAGGCCATATAGGCAAAGACCATGCCGACGCTGAACCCCGCACCGTCGATTACAAATCCCACCGCCAGCCAGATGGTGACGATATTCTCAATCCCGAAAATCAGCGTATTGGCCGTGCCTTGCCAAATGCCAATTCGCGCCACACGGACATCGGCATTAACGGCATCGGTTAGCCGCGTTTGCCACAGCGCATGGCGCAAGGTTTCGCGTCCGAACAAGCGCAATGTCGTCATGCCGCGCAAGGTTTCGATAAGCGTGCTTTGCTCTTTGCCGCCGGTAACAATCGACGCCTCAATGGCTTCGCGTTCAAACGAAAAGGAGACAAGCCTAACAATGGTGTAAAGCGCAAAAGCAATCAGCGCGACACCCGCCAGTTGCGCACCATACCACAGCATCAACGCCAGCGTTAGGATCGCCATGATGCCATCGACAAGCGCCGCGACGGCGCCCGTGGTCAGCATTGACTGGATCGGGCCGATGGACTGAAACCGCGAAAGAATGTCGCCCGTATGCCGTTTTCCAAACCAATCAATGGGTAAGCGAAACAGCCTGCGTGCGATGTTCGATGCAAGGCTAAAACCGATGCTCGTCCCGGCAACCAACAACACAAATGAACGCAACAACGCCGCGCCCGCATTAATGATCGTGAACAGCCCGAACCCCAACGCCAACACTGTCATCAGGTCATTGTCGAGCGCGGGTATGGCTTGGTCAATCGCCAACTGCATATAATAAGGTGAGGCAAGGACAAAGGCTTGCAACACCAATGTCAGCACCAGCACCTGAAGCAACGCCCGCTTGATACCCGTCATACGCTGCCAGAGCTGCGACAGGCGCAACCGCTCGCGCTGTTTACCAGTCTGGAAATCATTGCTTGGGCGTAATTCCAATGCAACGCCGGTAAAATGGTCCGACACTTCGACCATTGGCATCCAGGTCGAGCGTCCATCGGGATTATGGATGAGCGCCTTCTCGCCTTTTACCCGTTCTAGCACCACATAATGGTTCATGTCCCAATGGAGAACAGCGGGCATATGGAGATTACCAAGCTGCTCCAGCGGCAGCTTGACCGCACGCGGGGTCAGGCCAATCCGGTCGGCAAGGCCGATCAGCGTTTTGAGCGCGGCCCCGCGCAAGGACGGCGCAAAGCGACGGCGCATGGTGCCAAGGTCAATATCCAACCCATGAAAATTGGCGACCATCGTGAGTGAGGCCAGCCCGCATTCCGCAATTTCGGTCTGCCGGACAAGGCGAACACGCGAACGCGTGAAAAAGCCAAGGTCGAGCACGGCAGCGCCTACCGTTGCCGCACAGCGAATAAGGGTTCGAACAAATATTCAAGCAAGGATTGCTTATCGGTGACGATGCGCGCGTTCAGCGTCATTCCGGAAACTAAAGCTTCATTGCGGCCATAAGCAGAAACGCTTGTCTTATCGACGGCAACGGTGACGGGATAAACCGCAATCGTCGCGCCGTTCGGTCCTTGGGCATTAATTGCACTTGCCGACACGGTTTGCACTATGCCGGTAACCGTGCCGAAGCGTTGATAGGGGAACGCGTCGATCGCAAGGCGGACCTGTTGGCCCGGTTTTACAAAACCAATGGCCGCGCTGGGTACGGCCAATTCTGCATGCAGCTTCGCGCCAGCGGGCACTATCACCATCAACTGCCCCTGTGGGCTGGCAGGTTGGCCGACACGTGCGGTAAGCGCAGTAACGCGTCCCGCCACGGGCGCGCGCAAGACATAGGAACGTGCGCCCGTTGCGCTGGCCGCTTGTTGGGCCACTTGCGCGCGCGTTGCCGAAAGGCTGGCATTCTGGGCGCGGGCTTGGGCCAAGATCTGTCCATTGCTGCGTTCATTTTCGGCCAACGCAGCGCGCTTGGCGGCAAGCGCCTGTTCTATTTGCGACAACCCCTGTTGCCGCGCGAGCAGGGTTTCTTCGCGCACCTGCAAATCGCGCCCGCTGATAAAACCACGGTCGGCAATTGATCGGGCGCGATCAAGGTCCTTTTGCGCGGACGCGATTAACGCTTGCTGCGTTGTTATCTGCGACTGCAACTGCACGATTTCGGCAACCAAGCCGGAGCGTTGCGCGGCGAGCTGCGCACCTTGCGCATGGGCAGCTGCAAGTGCGGCATCGGATTGCGCCACCAAGCTCGCGTCCTGTCTGTCTATGGCGGATTGCACAAGAGCGGCGGGAGTCTGCACTGCTGCGCCATCTTCCTCGGCGCGGATCGTCGCCAATACTGCGCCAGCAAAAACATTCTGACCATCGCGCACGGCAAGCGACGCAATCATGCCCGCACGGGTGGGGACGATATTCGCAACGCCTGTATTGGGGGTGATCATGCCCGTGACGGTCTCGACGCGGGAATAGCTAGCCAATGATAGAAACAGAAGGCCTAGCGCGACACCGCCAAAAATCAGATAGCCGACGCTTTGCCAAGGTACAGGGACCGCAATCGCCACTTCGCCTGAGAGGCGATCCTTATGGGTCATTAAGGCTTCAGGGCGAAACATTTATTAGCGTTCCTTTTATAGCCTTGCGAATTATTTCATCTCGAGCACCATTCTAGTATCCAAAATCTATGCAGTTATCTTTTGTGATTGCTTGAGTGAATTTATTTTTGAAATAATGTGAGGTGGAGATATCTTCACAATTATTTATAATTCTAACAAATAAAATTATTGTGGAAAATTTCAGAAAAAAATATATAATAATAAAGTAAAATTATACATTTTTAGTTTAAAATTTTTATTATATATTTTGTAACAACTATGTCAAAATAATCACATTTGCGGCCCAATGAATAAAGACAGAGATGAAAAATGCAGGAAACATCCTTTCACTAGACAACTTTAATCCAGCAAACACGAAGATTGCATGCAAGACGCCTGCAAAGATAAATTTAAAAATCAAGGTAATAGATATGATTAAATATAATTCAAAAATAGTAAAATCTACAAATAAAGACTTAAGATCGATCATCATATCTTTGTAAACAACAATTAAATTTATTGTTGTTTCGGCGAGCCCCATGCCAAACCCAATTTTGAGCAAATTTATTTTTTTTGAGTTTGAGTCAAAAATTTTCCAAAGGATAAAATATTTAAACGCCTCTTCCACCACTGGTGCGCGAACAGCGGAAAATATTGACGCGTCTACAGGCTTCATTAATGGCGACAACATAACGTGAATTACTGCATAAAGCAGAGAAATCCCGGCAACTGCCCCAAAGAGTGGCAGTGCCGAGAGCAACAAATATAGAAATTTTTTAACCACTAAAAACTAGCCACCCGCACCCGGCCGACGACCTTGCTCATGCTCGCCGATTTCAACCAAGTTAACATGTGGCATGACATCCATAACAGCTTTTACTGTTTGCGCTCTCCCAATCCAATCGATTATTCGGATAACCAAAGCCGCCGCACGTGCGCCACCATTTACCTGACCTATCTCGTCAAAGCTCAATTCCTGAATTCCGCCAGCGGGTGCAAAGGCGGCATGTGCATCCATATAAGACATATTCTTACCTCCATTTAATGCCGAGCCAAAAGAGTCGACTAGACAAAGCTATCGACCGCATTAAAGATGTCAATTGTAATTATTTGTAAATAAATATATTTTTCAATATCTTGAATGGGTGGGGATGATATTCGAAACGCCTGTGTTGGGTGTGATGATGCCAGTGACTGTTTCTACGCGGGAATAGCTGGCCAATGACAGAAACAACACGCCTAGTGCGACACTGCCGAAAATCAAAAAGCCGATACTTTGCCATGCAACGGGAACCGCAATCGCCACGTCTCCTGACAAGCGATTGCGGTGCGTTAAATTTGCTTCGGGTCGAAACAAAATTAGCTCGATTCCACACCATGTCTCATTACTGTAACCATAGCAAATGACATTAAAGTCACGACAATTAAGGCCCTTATGATGTCCCAATCGGACAGTAATTTCATATTTACGAAAAAAGTCGCTGCCAAAATAACGAACAAAAGTATGGTTTTAAGAGGTGTGGCTAGAATTCTATTTTCTTCAGGTTTATTCATTATCTTTGGGTCAATGTGCTAGGTTTTGAACCAGATCCACCGATGGTATAAGCTGCAAATCCGATAGCTCCACCGACGATAGCGCCGCCAATAATGCCAGCGGCACCGCCTAAGATGCCAATCCGCGCTCCATAACTAGCAAACCGTAAAGCGGTCATATATCCGCCTGCAACCGTGAATCCACCGATAGCACCGGCAGCAGTAGCAGATCCACGATCACCTGCGCCTACATGCGCAATCTCATCAAAGCTCAATTCCTGAATTCCGCCAGCGGGTGCAAAGGCGGCATGTGTATTCATATACGACATAAGCTCTTGTCCATCCTTACGGGGCCGCGTCATTGCGACCCGAGAGCAGGCTGCTCCGCCGCCGCCAAATTGTCGAGGGTTCAGAGGGCTTTAATTTTCGTATACTAATCGTTGGTATATAAAAAATTGATCTCGCGCGACCAACGGCGTCTCGCACGGGCGTGCATATTTGGTCCGCCGCGCATAGAACGACAGGCGGGATAGGCCCCAGCCTACGCTGGGGCGACGCGGGTTTCCCCAATCTGCATTCGCCGCGCATAAGCCCTAATTCTCTGACTGACAGCGCGCGCTTGGTCTGCTACGCGCCGCTGCATGCTTAATCTGAACGGTATCACCGTGCGCCTTGGCGGACGCACTATCCTTGACCGCGCCACCGCGGCCTTGCCTCCTTACAGCCGTATTGGCCTGATCGGGCGCAATGGTGCGGGTAAGTCGACATTGATGAAGGTGATGATTGGTTCGCTCGAGACGGATGACGGCAGCCTCGACATGCCCAAGGGCACGCGCATTGGCTATATCGCGCAAGAGGCGCCTGCGGGCGATTCCACGCCGTTTGACACGGTGCTGGCGGCGGATACCGAGCGCGCGGCGTTGATGGCGGAAAGCGAGCAAGAGGGCCTTGACCCCGACCGTATGGCCGAAGTGCATGAACGCCTAATCGCGATTGATGCCTATACGGCGCCTGCGCGGGCCTCGCGGATATTGGTGGGCCTTGGCTTTGACGAAGATATGCAGGGGCGGCCGCTCGATAGCTTCTCCGGTGGTTGGAAAATGCGCGTGGCGCTGGCGTCCTTATTGTTTTCGCAGCCGGATTTGCTGTTGCTTGATGAACCGTCAAACCACTTGGATTTGGAAGCGACCTTGTGGCTGGAAAATTTCCTCAAGGGTTACCCTGCGATGATGGTGGTGATCAGCCATGAACGCGATTTGTTGAACAATGTCGTCGACCATATCCTGCATCTCGATAATGGTCAGGTAACGCTCTATTCAGGCGGCTATGACTCGTTCGAGCGGCAACGTGCCGAACGCGCCGCGCAATTGGCGGCGGCCAAGGCCAGCCAAGACGCGCAACGTGCCAAGCTGCAGGATTATGTGGCGCGTAACTCGGCGCGGGCGTCGACCGCAAAGCAGGCGCAGAGCCGAGCCAAGGCGCTGGCGCGGATGCAGCCGATTGCCGCGATGGCCGAAGACCCGACGTTAAGCTTTGACTTTCCAAGCCCCGATGAACTGAAGCCGCCACTGGTGACGCTGGATCTGGCGAGTGTGGGCTATACCGAGGGTAACCCGATATTGCAGCGTTTGAACCTGCGGATTGACCCCGATGACCGGATCGCTCTGCTGGGCCGCAACGGCAATGGTAAGACAACCCTCGCGCGCTTGCTCGCGGCGCAACTGACGCCGATGGAAGGGCAGATGAGTTCCTCGGGCAAGATGCGCGTCGGTTACTTTACGCAATATCAGGTGGAGGAGCTGGACGGCGACGATACCCCGCTGGAGCATATGACGCAGCAGATGAAGGGCGCGAGCCCCGGCGCGGTGCGTGCGCAATTAGGGCGCTTTGGCTTTTCCGGGCAAAAGGCGACGACGAAGGTCGGCAAGCTGTCCGGCGGGGAGCGCGCGCGGCTGGCGCTGGCGCTGATTACCCGCGATGCGCCGCACATGCTGATCCTTGACGAACCGACGAACCATTTGGACGTCGATGCGCGTGAGGCGTTGGTGCAGGCGCTGAATGAATATGACGGCACGGTCGTGCTGGTCAGCCATGACCGCCACATGCTGGAACTGACGGCGGACCGGCTGGTGCTCGTTGATAATGGGACGGCGACCGAATTTTCCGGTACGATTGAGGATTATACTGACTTCATCTTGGGCAAGGGGCCCGCGAAGGAGAAACTCTCCAAGGCCGACCGCAAGGAAGATAAGAAAGCCGCCGCGGCATCGCGGGAGGCGCTGGCGAAACTCAAGCGTGATGTGAGTGATGCTGAGGCAGATCTTGCCAAGTTGGAGGTCGTGTTGAGCGCGATTGACCGCGCGATGTTCGACCCAGCATCCGCAGCGAATGAGTATAAGAACCTAACGATGGGCGAATTGTCACAACGCCGCGGCAAGATTGTCGCGGCGCAAGAGGCGGCGGAAGCCCGCTGGATTGCCGCGAGCGAGGCGTTGGAGAGAGGTTGAGGCCGCGCCCTTTGCGTCCCGCTCCGCCTTAATGCGGTTGTGTGAGGCTGAAGTCCCTCAAGTCTCGCACATTTGGGATTATGCAGACATAGCAAGTGGCTCTTTTGCGGTGTTCATCGCGTGCCCATCGGCCTGCAACGTATAGCCAAATCCGTAAAGAGCATTCAAACTAATGCCCGATGCTGGGTCAAGTTTTAGGTTCTTGCGTAGCCGTGCAACATGCGTATCAATGGTACGCGATTGATAGTCGACGATTTTGCCCCATAATGTTGCCGCGAGATATTGGCGCGACAATAATCGGTTGGGGTTGGTGAAAAACAACATCGCCATATCGAATTCCCGCTTTGGCAAGATTATGGCCTCATCGTTTAAATGCACCGTCGATGTGGATGGACGCAAAAGATATGGTCCAAGTACAATCGATTCCGGTCGCGTTCGTACATTGCCATTATATCGGCGCAAAACAGAGTTGATCCGTAGGGACAATATTTCTGGGTCAACCGGTTTTGAAACGAAATCATCAGCTCCTGCCTCAAGCCCACGGATGATGTCGCGGCGATCGGTTCGTGCGGTGAGCATTATGGATGGCATATCTGGGTGAAATTTCCGGATATATTCTATAACTTCAATGCCGGTTAGGTCAGGAATAGACCAGTCAACGATCACAAGATCGCATTCTTTTTGGCGCACAGCGGTCAGGAATTTCTGCGCTGAACTGTAGATTGCTACGGTGTAGCCTAAGCTACTTAAAAACTCTTCAAGTTCGGCTGCAAATATGGTGTCATCCTCGACAACGGCAATGTTATAGCTGCTCACGATTTCACCCTTGTTGCAACGTATGTCTAGTAAGGTTTGTGACATCGCTTTACATTTGTAACAATAATTATGTCAACTAATGTAAATGAATGATTTTTGTTACGAAATTTCAGTCAGTTTTGGTTTAGAAATTGGGGCGCCGAAGGCCGCTAAGGATAACGAAGAATAGCTTATTCTTTCCTTAACCTGAATTTTTTGTAGGCTTGATAACCGGTGTTGATTTAGGCCTTACCTCAGATGCCTTCTTCTGCGCCTTTGGGTGAACGTGCTCATGATGGCGTATGACGGCGAGGGCGACATTTTGCATCAAGGCATTTGTCGCTTGTGTACCGGCACGCGTTTCCGCAACCATCACCGCCACAGGATAAACGCAGCCATCTGGGGCCTTCATAACGCCAACATCATTGACTGCTGTTGCGATTGAACCCAGCACTTGCCCAGTCCCCGTTTTGTGCGCAAGGCGCCAGCCCGGCGCGAGGCCAGACCGCAAGCGCGACCGCCCTGTGTAGGTGCCAGCCATCAACTTCAGTAATTTGGCACCGGGGTCATTGGCATCCCGTTCGCTAAAACGTTTCAGTACCAACGCGATTGTGCCGGGGGCTGCGCCATCGAGCGGCGATTCTAGATAGGCATCCAGCGCGGCCTGCCTTTTTGCCATAGGAATGCCCGAACGCTTCGCCTTGAATGCATTGCCTTTGCGATATTCTGGTTTCCATTCCAGGCCAGCAATGGCGCTTTGCAGCAAGACTTCGCCGGGACCGAAGCGAATGGATTGTATTTTGCGGCGCTCGAGCATTTGGTTGATTGCTTGCGGACCACCAGCAACACGTAAAAGGACGTTATTCGCAAGATTATCGCTGGCATTGATGGAATGCGCGAGCAGTTCACGTAACGGCATATCGAATGAGTCCCGCCCGTCGAGATAATTTTTCAACGGCTGGCTGAAGACAACAACGTCTTCGCGGCTGACACGAATGCGTTTATCCAGTGATAATTTGCCCGACGCCTCTTGTTCCAAAATTGTCAGTGCGACCCACATTTTGGACACGCTTTGTTGCGGAAAGCGCTCGGTATGGCGTTTGCCGATAATCTCTTCGGAAAAGGGCGTGTAGATGGCGATTCCTGAGCGACCTGGGAATTTCTTCCAATAGCTATCAATATCGGCCGTTAGTTTCTCGTCGGCTCTCGCAAGCGCATCCGGCGCTTGCGTTTTGTCTGAGGTATAAGCCGATGCCGTGCCTGCATATGCAGTGACACCGAGCGCGGCAGTCAGTGTGAGAGTGATGGCGAATATGTTGAAGAATTTACGCATGATCCGACTTTTGTTTGTGTAAGGGCTGACAGCTTTGCGCGTACTCCAACAGATATTTGGGCGCTTTAAATGCAGAACCCAATTCCGGCAAGGGAACGCCATTCACGGACAGCCATTATGCGATTTGACCACTAACAACGCCGCTTCAACCGTTCAGATTTTACGCAACATTGCAATCTGATGCGCGTGTTAAGCGTCGCAGTGGCTTGCCTCCAGTTTTGATATGTTTATTTGCAATTGTTAACATTGTGCGGAGTGTTTGACGCAGGTCGCATGCCGTGCAATCTTTCGGAGGAGGAAGAGGAGGCAATTATGGCGAGCAAAGCGGACATAGGCGGCAACGCGAAGGCTGGTAAAAAGAAGGCGCAAAAGAAAGGCGCGCCATTTTCGGGCGTCGCGGGCGCTTTTGACGCCGCGAATGATGCTACCATGGCGCTTGGCCCTTTGGCCGGATTGGCGCGGGAAGATTTTATTGGCGCAATCGGCCTGATGCTGCGCCAGACCGCGAGCAACCCCGATAAGGCATGGAAAGCAACCACCAGCTTTTCCGAAGATGTGGTGAAAATTATCACCGGAAAATCCGATCTCAAACCCGATCCCAAGGATAAGCGCTTCATGGACCCCGCATGGACGTTTAACCCGTTTTTCAAGGCGGGCGCGCAATATTATCTCGCGGTGCAAAAGGGTGTTAAAAGCTATATTGAGGATTTGGAACTCGACGCGCTCGAACGCGACCGCGCAAATTTCATTTCACAAATCATCATTGATGCAATGTCCCCGACCAACACGTTGATTGGCAACCCGACCGCGCAAAAGCGGCTGGTGGATTCAGGCGGCCTCAGCCTCGTGAAAGGCCTGAAAAACGCATATAATGACTTGGTTCACAATGATATGATGGTGAGCCAGGTCAACAAGAAGCCGTTCAAGCTTGGCGAGAATGTCGCAACGGCAAAGGGCGCGGTGGTGTATCGCGACGAACGCTTTGAGCTTGTCCAATATGCGCCCACGACCGACAAAGTCTACGCAACGCCGCAGTTGACCATTCCGCCGCAGATCAACAAAATGTATATCAACGATCTTTCGCCAGAAAAATCGATCATCAAATGGCAGACTGATCACGGCATTCAGCCATTCATGATTTCTTGGCGCAACCCCACCGAGGATATGGGCGTGTGGGGCATGGCCGAATATATCGAAAGCTGCATCAAGGCGTTGGATGTGGTGTGCGAAATTACCGGCAGCGATAAGGTTAATATTTCGGGCGGCTGTTCGGGCGGGCAGACCATGTCGGTGTTGCTATCGAAACTGGCATCAATGGGTGATACCCGCGCCAATGCCGTTACTATGATGGTTTGCGTGTTGGAACCCAAGCCCGGCGATACTGAGGCGTCGAGCCTAGTGTCGCACAATGGCATCGCACTGGCCCGCCAACGCGCGGCGAAGAAAGGCGTGATTGAAGGCAGTAGTCTTGCGCGCGGCTTTGCTTGGTTGCGGCCTAATGACCTTATCTGGAATTATGTGATTAACAATTATCTGCTTGGCGATGATCCGCCAGCCTTTGATATATTGTTCTGGAATGCCGATGCAACAAACCTGTCGTCGGCCTTGATGGGCGATTTCTTGGAGCTGTTTGAGGCGAATGCCTATGCTGCGCCGGGCACGTTCGACATTGCCGGACACACGCTTGACCTGACTAAGGTGACGGGCGATCTGTTCGTTCTAGGCGGCACGACGGACCATATCACGCCTTGGCGCGCTTGCTATCGTTCCACGCAATTGTTCGGCAGCAAGAATGTCGAATTCATCCTCAGCCAGGCAGGGCATATGCAGGCGATTTTGAACCCACCAGGCAACCCCAAGGCGAAATATTGGAAACATAGCGAAGGCAAAGCACCCGCCGATGTCACCGAATGGATGAAGGGCAGCGAAGAGGTCGCCGGAAGCTGGTGGCCGCACTGGATGGACTGGCTCCACGCGCGGTCAGGCGTTGAAGTCGCCGCTCCGAAGGCGCTCGGCAGCAAAGCCCATCCCGCGATGGAAGCCGCGCCGGGCCTCTATGTTTTGGAGTGAGGGGGGCAGAAATTGGCTTGCGCCCCCTAACCGTTCGGTTAAACCTTACTTCATGTCCCAATTGGGACCAAAGGAACGCATATGACCAAAAACCGCGCGCCCAAATTTAGCATGGAGACCGTTGACGGGCGGACATTGCGGGTGGCGGTTTGGCGGGCTTCGAAGGCAACAACGAAGCTACCGATATTGTTCTTCAACGGCATTGGCGCGAATATTGAGGCGATGGCGCCTATGGCCGAATTGCTCGATGACCGTGACTTCATCACTTTTGACATGCCCGGTATTGGCGGATCACCCGATCCCGTTGTGCCTTATAATGCCCTGTTGATGGCGCGGATTGCGGCATTGTTGCTGGACCGGTTTGAAATGCCCATCGTCGATGTCATGGGCGTGAGCTGGGGCGGGGCAATGGCGCAGCAATTTGCGCTGCAGAACAGTGCGCGCACCAACAAGCTGATCTTGGTTGCGACCAGCGCTGGTATGTTGATGGTTCCGGGTAATCCGGCGGCGCTTGTCAAAATGGCCGATCCACGTCGTTATATCGACCCTGATTTCATGGCGAAGCATTTCAAGACGCTGTACGGCGGCATGGTGGGCAACAAGGCCGAGCATATTGGCCGCATTACGCCGCCGTCGAAAACGGGGTATTTCTATCAGTTAATCGCGATGATGGGATGGACCAGCGCGCCGTTTCTGCCGTTTATGAAAACTGAAACCTTGATTATGATGGGCGATGATGACCAGATTGTCCCGCTCGCCAATGGCAAGTTTTTAAATTTCCTTATTCCGAACAGCGAATTGTTTGTGGTCGAAAATGGCGGGCATTTGTTCCTGTTAAGCCATGTCGAACAAAGCATCTCGGCGATCCGTGCGTTTCTGGACCGCGGTGTGGGGGCAGCGCGTAAGGCGGCTTAAGTTGCGGACTGTTTTGCGCCTTAGCGAGGTTAAATTAACAGGCCGACGGCGTGGATGATAATACCCGCCAGCCCGCCGACCAAAGTCCCGTTAATGCGGATGAATTGTAAGTCGCTGCCGACGGCGTTTTCGACGCGGTCGGTGATGGTGGATGCATCCCAGCGCGCAACGGTATCGGACACCAAACGAACGATATTGTCGCCGTAATTTTCGGTAGCGCCGACAATAGCGCGGCGGGCAAAGCGGTTGATTTGGTGTTTCAGCCCACTGTCGGCTTGCAAATTACCGCCAAGTTTTATGAGCGCATCACCAAAGCTGCCCGCCAAGGCGGCATCGGGGTTCCGCGCTGCCTTTAACAGGCCATCGCGGCCTTGGTCCCACAGGCTGTTGATCCATTTGCCCATTGCGGGGTTTTCCAACAACTGCCCCTTCCAATGCGCAACCTTGGCCTGCAATTCCTTATCATGGCGCAGGTCATGGGCCAGCTTAGCGAGTCCCTCTTCGCCCTTTTCGCGTAAAGGATGGTCGGGGTCTTCGGCCATGTCGTGCAGCAATTTGTTAAGGCCGTTGACGATGGCATTGGCCAATTTGTCATCAAGGCCTGTCCAGCGCATAAGGGTGTTGGCGCGTTCCTCCACCATTTCGCGGATCAGATGTTCATTGGCCTCCAATGTTACGGACGCCCATTTGATGATGCTGTCGAGCACGGGAATATGCCGCCGTTCGCGGATCATCGCGGTTAGCAACTGGCCCAGCAACGGCGCGATGTCGAGCTTGTCGAGTTGTTTGCGGATGGCGCCTTTGGCGATCCCGCCCAATCGTTCATCGTCGAGCGCGGCGATGATATCCCCCATCAAGCGCGATGCACCCAAGCGCATCCGTCCTTCGCCGCCGGATGGAGCGCTCAGGAATTTGCCGACGGCGCCTGCTACGTCCATGCGCTGCACGCGGCGGGCCACGACCGTGGTTGTCAGGAAATTGGTGCGCAAGAAGCTAGCCAAAGTGCGGCCAAGCCGTTCCTTATTATTCGGAATGATCGCGGTGTGCGGAATGGGTATGCCCAAAGGGTGTCGGAAGAGCGCTGTGACAGCAAACCAGTCCGCGAGGCCACCGATCATCCCCGCCTCAGCAAAGGCCCTTAAAAAGCCCCAATAGCCAATATAACGGGTTTCCATATATTTGCCGAAAACGAACAATGCGGCCATGCACAACAACAACCCTGTTGCAATGATCCGCATGCGCCGCAGTTCGGCATCCCGCTCCGCATAGCGGGCTTTTTCCGACAGGCCGAGTTGGTTGATAGCTTTCACGTGGCGGACCTTAAAGCAGTGTCTAAAAAACGCCAACCATCGTCATCCTGAATATGTTTCAGGACGACGATATTTTGTAGGAAACGGCCTAAATTCACTCTGCCGGTTGTATCCCCGCCAAATAGGCTTTGTCCGAGGTGGTGTCCTTCAGCTTCGCGGGTTCGACGATGTTTTCGCCATGCTTATTGGGATCATAGGTCAGCAATCGTGTGCGCAGCCATGGTCCAACACGCTTTTCAAAACCGTCCGCCAGGCTGAAGCCCGCAGGGACGATGAGCAAGGTCAACAAGGTGGATACGATGAGACCACCGATTACGACTGTGCCCATCGGCGAACGCCATTGCCCATCACCGCCCAAGGACAGAGCGGTGGGGACCATCCCAGCGGTCATGGCAACGGTCGTCATGACGATTGGCTGTGCGCGTTTATGTCCGGCCTCCATAATCGCTTGGAATTTGGGCACGCCGCGCGCCATTTCTTCAATCGCGAAGTCGATTAACAAAATGGAGTTTTTCGCCACGATGCCAAAGAGCATCAATATACCGATGAAGACCGGCATGGATATGGGCTGACCCACAAGACCCAGCGCCAGCAAGCCGCCCAAGGGCGCAAGCAACAAGGACCCCATGTTGACCAAAGGCGACATGAAGCGATGGTACAAAAGTACCAAAACGGCAAATACCAACAAGGTTCCGGAAACCAAGGCGACAAGGAAGTCCCCCTGCATTTCTTGTTCCCATTCCTGACTACCGAAGGGCGCGCGGGACACGCCAGTGGGCAGATTTTTCATGATGGGCAGGTTGTTGATTTTCTTGTCTGCCTCGGACGAAACAATGCCCGGCGCAAAATCCGCGCCAATAAAGATACGGAAATTCTGGTTACGACGCTGAATCGAGGTGGGACCAGCGCCGAAGCTGATGTCGGCCACGCGGGACAGCGGAACAGATCCGCCGCTTGCCAACGGGACGGGCAGGTTGCGGATAACATCGAGATTCTGGCGCGATTCCTTGGCCAGCATTACGCGGATCGGGATTTGACGGTCGGAGAGCGAGAATTTTGCGCTATTTTGGTCAATGTCACCCAGCGTTGCGACGCGAATTGTCTGGCTGAGTGCTACGGTCGATACACCAAGCTGAGAAGCAATGTCATTGCGAGGGGTTATGATCAATTCAGGACGTTGCAAATCAGCTGAAATACGCGGCGCACGCAATTCGGGCAGGGTTTTCATCTGTTCCACAAGCGTTGCCGCAGTTCGGTCAAGCATTCTGGGGTCTGATCCTGACAACATGACCGAAACGTCACGTCCCGAACCGCCACCACCACCGCCTGGGCCGTTAGCTTGAAAAGTTACGCGCGCGTCGGCGATCTTGGTCAGCAAAGGCGTCAGATCTTCTTCGAACTGCTGGCTGGTCCGGTCGCGGTCCTCATGCAAGGTGATAAAAATGCTAGCGCCGCCTTCACGAACACTTTGCAAGGCAGTTTTTACTTCGGGTTGCTTTTCGACGATGGCAGCGGCCTCATTGCTGATTTCGCGTGTGCGTTCTAGCGTTGTGCCAGGCACCATTTCAATACGAATTCGGCTGAAATCGGTATCGCCATCGGGGAAGAATTGCTTTGGTAAGACGACCAGTAAGGCAACCGTCAGCGCCAACGCCAGTGCGCCAATGCCCATCATCCAACGGCGATGGCCAAGCGACCAACGCAGGATTTTCATATATCGATTAATCCAACCCGCTTCGCCATGTTCGGCCATGCCGTCGGCTTTTAGGAAATAGGCGGCAATCATGGGCGTGATCATACGAGCTACGGCAAGGCTCATGAGTACCGATGCGACGACCGTAAGCCCGAAATTTTTGAAAAATTGTCCGGCAACGCCAGGCATCAGACCAACGGGCAAGAATACCGCTACAATCGAGAATGTGGTAGCAACCACCGCAAGGCCGATTTCATCGGCGGCATCAATCGATGCCTGATAGGCCGATTTGCCCATGCGCATATGTCGGACGATGTTTTCGATTTCCACAATAGCGTCATCGACGAGCACCCCAGCCACAAGACCAAGAGCGAGCAGTGACATAGTGTTGAGCGTGAAGCCCAAAAGGTCGAGGAACCAGAAGGTCGGAATGGCGGACAAGGGAATGGCAATCGCCGAAATAATCGTTGCGCGCCAATCACGCAGGAACAGGAATACGACGACAATCGCGAGTAAGGCGCCTTCGATCATCGCCGCCATGGAGCTTTTATACTGACCCTTGGTGTAATCGACACTGTTGAACAAAGTGATGAATTTGACGCCGGGATTTTCTTTTTCGATTTCGGCGATTTTGACCATGGCGTCGTCGAATACCGTCACATCGGATGCGCCCTTGGCGCGTGACATGCCAAAGGTGACGACTTGCTTGCCGCCGGCAAAGGCCATGGCGCGTTGTTCACTAAACCCATCGGTGACTTCAGCCACATCAGCCAACTTTATAGAGCGACCGCCGCCCAAGCTGATTTGTGTCTGGCTGAGGGCAAAGGCGTCCGTTGCGTTGCCAAGCACGCGGACCGACTGGCGTGATCCGGCTATCTGCGATTGGCCGCCCGAAGCATTGATATTTTGTTGACGCAGAACGGCGTTAATTTGGCTCGCGCTCACGCCCAGAGATTGCATTTTTGCAGGGTCAAGCACCACGCGGATTTCGCGGTTTACGCCGCCATTGCGGCTAACTGATGCCATGCCTTCGACGGAGAGTAACCGGCGTGCAACACTATCGTCCACAAACCAGCTCAATTGTTCCAGCGTCATATCGCTGGCTTCGACCGCGAAATAGGCGATTGGATCGCTGGATGTCGCGACCTTGAAAATCTGCGGTTCCAATATACCGTCTGGCAAGTCACTGCGGATTTGGTCGACGGCGTTTTTCACCTCGCTGACCGCGGCGTTGATGTCATCGCCAATTTCGAATTCGGCGCTAACCGTTGTGTTGCCTTCGCTTGAGCTGGCATCAATGTTGCGCACACCTTGCACACTGCGGATCGCAGATTCGACCTTTTGCGTTATTTGGGTCGTGATTTCGCTCGGTGCAGCACCGGGTTGTGAAATTGAAACAACAACGACCGGAAATTCAATATCGGGATCATTCTGAACATCCATGTTCCGGAACGACATGATGCCGGCAATGGTGAGCGCGACGAACAAGACGATCGGCACCACCGGATTGCGGATGGACCATGCAGAAATGTTATTTAAATTCATGATGTATATCCCGAATGGCCCAACGACTTACTGTTTCTTCAACAGTTTGGGATTGATCGTTTCGTCCGGATTGAGGAAGCCGCCAGCGTACAGAACAACCCGTTCGCTGCCGTCGAGGCCTTGTTCGATGATTAAGCCATTGGCGGTTACAGGGCCAAGCTTCACAGGGCGTTGCTGCACCTTGTTATTTTTGCCAACGATATACACAAAGCTACCATTGCGGCCGGTTTGGACGGCCGATTCCGGCAGAACAGGTGCCAACATCTCGCCTGATTTGATTTCAACTGACGCAAAGCCACCGGGGCGCAATGCCTTGTCAAATGGCAAAGCGATGCGCGCCATACCCTGACGGCTTTGCGTGTCGATCATAGGTGAAACTTGCCAGATATTGCCTTCAAACACCCGGTCGGTGCCGACAGGGGTTACCGACGCTGGGACGCCGACGGTGATTTGCGCGAGATCATCTTCGCTCAGCTGGGCTTGCAGTTCCAACTGCCCATCCTTGGCGATGCGGAACAATATGCCGCTGCCTGCGGATACCGTCTGTCCGGTTTCGACATTGCGTTCCAAAACATAGCCGGACACAGGCGCACGAACGTCCAGACGCGCATTGCGGGCGCGGGTTTCAGCAAGTTGTGCGTTGGCAACATTCACCCGTGCGCGCGCGGCGTCGCGCGTCGCGGTCTTGCGATCCACATCTGACTTGGAGACAAAGCCGCGATCAACCAACTGCATCGCGCGGTCGAGTTCATTTTGGGCAAGCTGCAGGTCCGCGCGGGCGACACCAATTTGTGCCTCCAATGCGGCGGCCTGTTGTGTTTGTACCGAACGGTCAACGCTTACTAACACTTGACCTTGAGTTACCCAATCACCGGCATCGACATAGACCTGCAACACGCGTCCGCCTTCGCCAACGACACCGACCGGAATTTCGCGACGTGCGGCCAATGTGCCAGTCGCGTTAATCGCACGCACCACATTATCACGACCCGGCGCGACAACGGTCACTGTCTGGGCTTGGCCAGCCTTATCCGCATCGGTAGGCGCACTGCTGCTACTACCGAAGAAATAATAAGCGCCGCCCGCTATCACCAATATGGCCGCGATGATCGCAGCCATGCGGATCCGACGCTGCTTCCGATCTTGATCGTCCTGCAATATCTCACCATCTAGCGTTGCGCTCATCGTCGTCTCGTAATTCATCTTGGAATTCCAAATAATAGCTTCAGGGAGTGCTTACGCCCCTAATTTGTTCATAATGTGGCTGTATTACCCCAATAAGTCACTGTCCGCAAGCCGCACAGCCTAAGAGGGTCAAACGCGTTATAGATGTATAGAATATCGCAATTGCTGGTGCGCAACAATACAGACTGATGCCTCATATGTTTCGACAAACAACGCATTATTGGCGCGATACCTCTTACTCCAAATATATAGGGCTATCCAGAAAACTGGCATTTCCTGCGTGAAGCTTATAGGGAGACAATCCCATGACCGACGATATTTATCATTCTGATTTCCAACTTGGCCCTGATTTGAAGGGTAAGCGAATTGTCGTGGCGATGTCGGGCGGTGTGGATTCCTCGGTCGTCGCGGCGCTCGCGGCGCGCACGGGCGCGGAAACCATTGGCGTCACATTACAACTTTATGATCATGGAAGCGCGGTAAAGCGGGCAGGGGCGTGCTGCGCGGGTCAGGACATTCGCGATGCGCGCGCGGTCGCTGATAAGCTTGGCATCGCGCATTATGTTTTTGACCATGAAAGCCGCTTTCGCGAATCGGTTATCGACCATTTTGCCGATGAATATATGGCGGGCCGGACGCCCATCCCATGTGTGCGCTGCAATATGGGTGTAAAATTCACCGATCTGTTTCGTCTTGCGCGGGAGCTTGGTGCAGATTGCCTGGCTACCGGCCATTATGTCCGCCGCGTTGAAGGACCAGCGGGGGCCGAATTGCACCGCGCGGCTGATCCAGCACGCGATCAAAGCTATTTCCTGTTTGCAACCACGCAAGACCAATTGGAGTATCTCCGTTTTCCTTTGGGCGGCATGCCTAAGCCGCAGGTGCGAGCAATTGCGCAGGAAATGGGCTTAATCGTCGCGATGAAGCCCGATAGTCAGGACATCTGCTTTGTACCTGATGGCGATTATGCCAGCGTTGTCCGCAAAATTCGGCCGGATGCGGAAATTGGCGGGGACATTGTCCATCTCGATGGCCGCGTCCTTGGCCAGCATAAGGGCCTTATCCATTACACCGTTGGGCAACGCAAAGGGCTTGAGGTGGGCGGGCAGCCTGTGCCTCTTTATGTCATCCGCCTGGATGCCGCGACGCAGCGCGTAATTGTCGGGCCACGGGCGGCGCTTGCCGTCCCCGCCGCGCGGATCATCGATGCCAATTGGCTGTGCGATATCGGCAACCGGTCTGTCATGGCAAAGGTGCGATCAATGTCCCGCCCTGTGCCTGCGCGTTTGGATTGCGAATGGCTGCGTTTTGATACGCCCGAATATGGCGTCGCGCCGGGGCAGGCGGCGGTTTTATATGATGGTGACCGCGTGCTTGGCGGTGGCTGGATCGAAGAAACAATTGCGGTGGAGATGGCCTCCGCCGCTTAAAATCAGGCGCTTACTGAAGGGAGAGTTCAGGATGCATTTGAGGGAAGCACAACGCGACATGCGCCGGGCCTATGTCAATGGCGGGGTTGGTATTTTCGTATCTGGTCTAGTGTGGGTGATGGCAGGGGCGGTCACGCTATATGCCGACCTGTTTTCTGGCATGGCCACCTTGTTTTTCGGCGGTATGCTGATTCATCCCTTGTCGGTGTTGCTAGCGCGGCGGGTATTTTATCGGGGCAGGGCGCGTGCGCCTAACCCGTTGGAGATGCTCGCGCTGCAATCGACGGCGTTTCTCATCATTGGCGTTGTCATCGCCTATTTGGTCAGCGCGACCTATGGGGATTGGTTCTTCGCCATTGCCCTTTTGGCTGTGGGGGCACGCTATCTGGTATTTCAGACCGTATATGGCATGCGCCTTTACCTTGTGTTGGGCGTGGTCCTCATGGCTATCGCCGCCGCTGCTTTATCGGGTGGCATGGCGCCGGCATTTGTCGCCTTCGCTGGGGGCGCGACTGAGCTATTATGTTCGGCGTTCATTCTTGTGCCGGCAAAGCGTTAGTTCAAAGCGCCTCTATTTCCGCTGCGTTCAATTGCATACAGCCAAAGGCACCGCGCCGTTCCGCCACAGCTTCGGCCAGAAACGGTACCGATGCGTAGACGCGTTTATTCTCGGGGTCGTCGCTTAAGCGCACAATTTCCATGCCCTTTTCCTTGTCGGTGGCGCACGACGCCATATCACGCCCTTGAATATAACGACACGAGCAGGTGACATGTGCGCCATAAGCGGCGGCGACACGCGCTTGACCTATGATACTGTTCCAGTTCCATAATAGCCAAAGGGCCGCGAATAGGGCGATGACCGCGCCAGAAATTTTCAACCTCTTGAACCGAGGTTCAGATTCTTTTGGTCCTTGGGTCGAAGTTGCGGTTGCCATGGGCCCTCCATTTGGTGCATCGAAGCCTAATATGCCTAGAAACAAAATTCACCGCGCCGCAACCGCTTTTTGTGCCATGGCCGCACTCAGCCTGTCTGGATGCGCCGCTGAACCGCCTGCAAAGCCTGCTGGTCCGGGCTTTAGCATGACGGTCGATGATGCGGTAATTAGCGAAGCAAAGCTTGCCGCGGCGATAGCGCCCTTTTTTGAAGATCCAGCGGTTGGTGAAACCCGCGCTTTGGTGGTGATGCATGGCGGACGTATCGTCGCCGAACGCTACGCGCCGGGATATGGACCGGACACGCGGTTGATCAGTTGGTCTATGGCCAAAAGCGTGACGGGCGTTTTGGTGGGCATGATGGTGGCGGACGGGCGGTTGGCCTTGGACGAACCAGCGATTGTCCCCGAATGGCAAACGCCGCGCGATGGTCGGGCGGCGATAACATTGCGTCATTTGTTGCACATGTCGTCCGGACTGGACCATACCGAAATGGCGCAAGGAAGTGTCGAGATTTTTGATGCTGACACGCCCCGCATGCTGTTTCTCGATGGCCGTGAAGATGTCGCGCGTTATGCCGAAACACGGCCGTTGGAAGCAATTCCTGGCAAGAAATTCGAATATAGCACAGCGACCAGCCATATACTCGCCGACATCATGACGCGGTCATTAACCGACAGCAAAGATCCTGCTGTGCGGCGGGATGCGATGTTGGATTATGCGCGGGGACGTTTGTTTGAGCCACTGGGCATGACAAGCGCTGTGCCTGAATTTGACCGCAGTGGCACGATGCTAGGCGGAAGCTTTATCCACGCGACCGCGCGTGATTGGGCAAAATTCGGCGAATTTCTGCGCAACAATGGTTCAATCCGCGCGGCGCAAATGATGCCGACAAGCTGGATACGTTTTATGAAAACGCCAAGCCAAACCGATGCAAGCTATGGCGGGCATATCTGGTTGAACCGGAAACGTAAGGATGGCCTTGACCAAGTCCTGTTCCCCGGCAAGGCACCATCGGATGTCTTTGCCGCACTCGGCCATTTGGGGCAATTTGTGGTGGTGTCACCGCAGCATCGGCTAACAATTGTGCGGCTTGGCAAAACGCCGGATGATCAGCTTGACCCCGTTAACGACCAATTGGCCAAGCTGATTTCGGCTTTTCCGAAGCAGTAAGGCGAAGCTCGGTTAAAGCTTCGCCACGGGCGCGTCGTCGCCAAGGTCTTCAAACCATGCTTCAACCGGACCGCTGAGCTTTATGAGCAAAGGATTGCCTTTGCGATCCCGCGCCTTGCCAGCCTGAACCTTTATCCAGCCTTCGGAAATGCAATATTCCTCAACGGTGGTGCGGACTTCGCCTTTGAAGCGGATGCCAATGCCACGCGACAGCAGGTCGCTGTCGAAATGCGGGCTCATCGGGTTAATCGACAGGTGATCTGGCGGGGTGTTTGGGCCCGCGGATTTCGTTTCTTCAGTCATGCTGCGCGCTTTGCCGCAAAGCATAGCACTTGGCAATATGGCGCAGGCAGTGCAGGGGAACGAAATGGCAAGTTCAAACAACTATGACGCAATTATCCTAGGTGCTGGCGGTGCGGGCTTGATGTGTGCATTGACCGCCGGACAACGCGGCAAGCGCGTTCTGGTGATTGATCACGCCACCGGGCCGGGAAAGAAAATTCTGATATCTGGTGGCGGGCGGTGTAATTTCACCAATGTGAATGCGACCACCACGCACGCGCAAGAACGTTATTTGTCGGCCAACGCGCATTTCGCAAAATCAGCGCTTGGCCGCTACACGCCGCAGGATTTTATCGATCTGGTGAACGCGCATGGTATCGCGTTTCATGAAAAGACGCTGGGTCAATTATTCTGCGACGGTTCTGCGCGGCAGATTGTCGCCATGCTGATGGCCGAATGTGATAAGTCAGTGGCCTTTGGCGGCCGGGTCGATTTTGTGTTCGATGCGCCTGTGGGGGAAGTGACACATGACGGCAGCGACTATCACGTCACTTACAATGGAGTACGCGCGCAAGGCGCGGCATTTGTGATTGCGACCGGCGGCCCAAGCATTCCGAAAATGGGGGCGACGGCCTTTGCTTATGATCTTGCGCGCCAGTTCGGGTTGAAGATTGTAGAACCACGACCAGCCTTAGTGCCGCTGACGCTGGGCGGAGATGATGTCTTGTTCCGCGAATTATCGGGCGTGTCGTCTGAGGTTGTTGCGAAGCATGGAAAGGCTGCGTTCCGCGAGGCGGCATTGTTTACCCATCGGGGGCTCAGTGGCCCCGCAGTGCTGCAAATCAGCAGCTATTGGCGACCTGGCGACCAAGTGGAAATTGATTTCTTGCCATCCTTGGATGCGACCGAATTATTGCTATCGGAAAAGCGCGCACGACCACGCGCGACATTGCGGTCAACATTGGACCGTGTCTTACCAGCGCGCTTGGCTGAAGCGCTTGCTGCGAAAATTGGGCTACTCGGCAACCTTGCCGACCAAAACGACCGGAATTTGGTGGGTGCGGGTACGCTACTCGGCAACTGGCCATTTGTGCCCAATGGCAGCGAGGGTTATGCCAAGGCAGAGGTGACATTGGGCGGGATTAGCACCGATGGTCTGTCGCAAAAGACGATGGAAGCAAAGAAAATGCCGGGGCTGTATTGCGTAGGCGAGGCGGTGGATGTCACAGGCTGGCTTGGCGGATATAATTTCCAATGGGCGTGGGCCAGCGGCGTCGCGGCAGGCGAAGCCCTTTAGGGCCGTTGCCCAAAGAAAAAGGGCGCCGAAATCGACGCCCTTTTCATTATGCCGCCTGTTTGGCGCGCGATGCTTTTTTCCGCTCATTCGGGTCAAGCAGGCGCTTGCGTAAGCGAATATTCTTTGGCGTGACCTCAACCATTTCATCATCATCGATATAGGCAATGGCTTGCTCAAGCGTCAGGCGCTTAGGCGGGGTGAGGCGGATGGCGTCATCCTTGCCAGTCGAACGGAAGTTCGTCAGCTGCTTTGACTTCATCGGATTGACTTCAAGGTCATCCGGCTTGGCATTTTCGCCGATAATCATACCTTCATACAAGGCTTCACCAGGCGAGACCATCAGGATGCCGCGCTCTTCCAATGGGCCCAGGGCATAAGCAACCGCTTCGCCCGCGCCGTTGGAAATCAACACGCCATTCTTGCGGCCTTCAATGGTGCCACGATGTGGGCCATATTTTTCAAACAGGCGGTTCATAATGCCTGTGCCGCGCGTGTCGGACAGGAATTCGCCATGATAGCCAATCAAACCGCGTGATGGTGCGCTGAAGGTAATGCGTGTTTTGCCGCCACCTGATGGACGCATATCGGTAAGGTCGCCCTTACGCACCGCCATTTTCTCAACGACTGTGCCCGAATATTCATCATCCACATCGATGACGACGGTTTCATAAGGCTCTGTCTTCTGGCCATTTTCATCTTCACGGAACAGCACGCGTGGGCGGCTAATGCCCAGCTCAAAGCCTTCACGGCGCATGGTTTCGATAAGAACGCCCAATTGAAGTTCTCCACGACCAGCAACTTCGAAGCTATCCTTGTCTTCCGCCTCAGTGATACGGACGGCGACGTTGCTTTCAGCTTCGCGCATCAGGCGATCACGGATCATACGGCTGGTAACCTTGGTGCCTTCACGGCCAGCCATCGGGCTGTCATTCACCGAAAAGCGCATGGACAAAGTGGGCGGATCGATAGGCTGCGCCTGAAGCGGTTCAGTCACTGTTGGCTCGGCAATAGTGTCGGCCACAGTTGCAGTGGTCAAACCAGCGATGGAGATGATATCGCCCGCCTTGGCTTCGTCCACAGGAACGCGCTCAAGCCCGCGGAAAGACATGATCTTCGACGCACGGCCGCTTTCGACGATCTTGCCGTCTGGGTTCAATGCGTGGATCTGTTGGTTCACCTTCACCGTACCTGACAATACAAGGCCGGTGAGAATACGGCCAAGAAAGTTGTCACGGTCAAGCAAGGTGACAAGCATTTTGAATTCGCCGTCCACATCTGCCTTAGGCTCTGGAACATGGCTGACAATGGTTTCAAACATCGGCGTCAGCGTGCCTTCACGCGCGCTGGGGTCTGTGGACGCATAGCCGTTGCGGCCCGAGGCATACAGCACGGGGAAATCGAGCTGCTCGTCAGTCGCATCCAACGAAACGAACAAATCGAACACTTCGTCCAGCACTTCCTGAATACGTTCGTCAGGGCGGTCCACCTTATTGACGACGACGATTGGTTTCAGGCCAAGCGCCAAAGCCTTGCCGGTAACGAACTTCGTTTGCGGCATGGCGCCTTCGGACGAATCGACGAGCAAGATTACGCCGTCGACCATCGACAAAATGCGCTCAACTTCACCACCAAAGTCGGCGTGGCCCGGTGTGTCGACGATGTTGATGCGGGTATCATTCCACTCAACCGAGGTGCATTTGGCAAGAATGGTGATGCCGCGTTCTTTTTCTAGATCGTTCGAATCCATCGCGCGTTCTTCGATGCGCTGGTTGTCGCGGAAGGTACCCGACTGCCGAAACAGTTGGTCAACAAGAGTGGTTTTGCCGTGATCGACGTGCGCGATGATGGCGATGTTACGCAATGACATTTGGAAATGGGCCTTTTGGAAGGTCTTCATAGCGGCCACATGCCGCCAGATTCTCGCGCGCCATTAACCCAATATGCGCTGCAGCGCAACATCGCTGGTGTTGCAATACGCGATTGCAGCGGTCAAAGGCCAATGATGTTCGCTCGTATCTTCGCTGATCGCTTTGTCATGCTGTTGCTCGCCACCATATTGCTGGCGAGCGTCTTGCCCGTTCGGGGCGCGGCGGCAGAGGTTGCGTCATTCATTTCATTGGCGGCGATATTCCTATTGTTCTTTCTCAACGGCGTGCGTTTGCCGCGACATGAAGTGGTCAATGGTGTGCGCAACTGGCGGTTGCAGGGGGCGATTTTCTTTTTCGTATTTGGCGTGATGTCGGTGACAGGATTGGCTTTGTCATATGTGTTCGACAATATCTTGCCGCCGACACTTGCTTTGGGATTGCTGTTTACGGGCATTCTGCCTTCCACCGTGCAGTCGGCTTCGGCTTATTGCGCCTTGGCCAAAGGTAATGTGGCAGCATCGGTTGTTGCGGCGGCTTTGGTCAATCTGATCGGCGTACTTTTGTCGCCCTTGCTTTTGGCGGTGTTGGCGCATGTGGGGGAGGCGAATATTTCAGGTGCTGCCGTTGCGCGCATTGCGCTCATCTTGCTTCTGCCCTTCACACTTGGCCAAATTGCTCAGCGTTGGTGCAAACCATGGGTAGACCGGAACAAAGAGTTGGCAACGTGGATGGACCGTATCTCGATTGCGATTGCGGTCTATGTGGCGTTTTCGGGCGCGGTTGTGGCTGGAATATGGAGCATCGTGCGCGGCGATGAGCTTGCGTGGCTCGCGCTGGCGTTATCGGTCATGTTGCTTGTCGGCTTTGGTGGGGCTTGGGCCTTAAGTGGGGCGATGAAGCTACCGCGCGGCGACCGGATTACGATGCTGTTTTCGGGTGGGCAAAAAAGCATCGCCATCGGTGCGCCGCTCGCGGCAACGATATTTCCGCCTGCGATAGCGGGCATGGTCCTGCTGCCAACGCTGATATATCATATGGCGCAGTTGATCCTTTCCGCGCCATTGGCCACCCATTTTGCGAAAGATCGGTAATAGACCTCCCCATCGCAAGTCGATGGGGAGATTAGAGGCTACGCAGTGCTTCCGAAGGCCGTGCCGCTAAGATCGGGAGTGATCCGATAATCCCCAACACAAATGTCAATCCGGCGCCCCCGACGAGCGTCAGGGCCAGCACCGCATAATCCGGCGCAAAGCTAAAGTCGAATATCTCGACCACGACAAAATAAGCGGCCAACATGCCGAGCACCAGCGACACTAAACCAAGCACCACCGCTAAAATGCCATATTCCAACGCCTGCGCGCCCAAGATTTGCCGCCTTGTGCTGCCCAACATTTTCATAATGACACTGTCATAGATGCGCGACTGGCGCGCAGCGGCGATAGCGCCAACGAGGACGGCGATACCAGCTAAGATGGCGATGGATGCCGCAGCGGCGATAGCTTGCGCCATTTGCGTGAGTAAAACGGTGATTTGCGCGGTGACTTCGCCGACCTCAATCAGTGACGCGGACGGGAATGTCGGTGGAAACGATTTTGCCAATATGCGCTCGGCTGGCTTGGACACCGTTAAGGTCGCCACCATATTATGCGGCGCTGCTTCTAGGCTTCCCGGCGAAAATACCATCACATAATTGAGGCCAAAATTGTCCCATTTGACGGTGCGCAAGGATGCGATTTTGGCGGGAACTTCGACGCCCAGCAGGCTGATGGTTAAGCTATCGCCTACACCCACGCCTAAGCTTTCCGCGGCATCTGCCTCAAGGCTAACCAAGGCAGGGCCATTATAGTCCTGCGGCCACCAATTTCCCGCAACTATCTCGCTGCCATTGGGTAGGGCACTGCTATAGGTCAGTCCTCGATCGCCGTTCAGGATCCACGCGCCCTCTGGCAGTTCTTCCAATTGTTCCACACGCTGGCCGCCAAATTCAACAATAGTGCCGCGTAAGGCGGGGATCATGTTGATAGCCGCTTTGGGGTCAGCCTTTTTGACCATCTGCCGGAACTGCGCTTCGCCGTCGCGCGGAATATCCAAAGCGAAAAAGCTGGGCGCGCGGTCAGGTACGCTGTTTTTGATTTCATTGTTGATGCTGGTTTGAATGGCCGCGAGGGTCACGAACAAGGTCAGGCCGAGCCCAAGCGCCACAACCAATGCCTGCGTCTGCGCACCGGGCCGGTGCAGGTTGGCGAGTGCGAGCCGTGGCAGCGGTGCCTTTGGCCGTGGCAGGCGTAACGCGATAAAGCGCAGCAACCAAGCGATGCCAGTCAGCAACAACAGCAGGCCAAAAGCCGCGCCGATAAAGGCGAGCGAGAATAAAGGCTCTCGCGCCGTCACCACCGCAAGTGCAATGATGGCAAGGATAGCCGAGATAACCCACACCGTGCTGCGCCGGTCGATGCGGGCGTTGCCTTCGACAATCGCGCGGAACAGGCCCGCAGCAGGCACCGTGCGCGCACGGGCCAAAGGTGGCAAGGCAAAGGCAATGGCGATTAACAGGCCATAAATCGCGCTGATGAATAAGGGCAGGGGATGCAGGTTGAAACCCGGCGCGACGGGCAAAATGTCGCCAGCGACCCCGCCAATGACCATGGGCATAACACTGCCCACCATAAGGCCAGCGATGATTGCGCCTGCGGCAACGGTCAGGATTTGTAGCATATATATGCGGAATATCGTCCCGCTGTCCGCGCCCGTAACTTTCAATGTTGCGATGCTGGCGCGCTTGCTGGCGAGGTAACTGCTCACGCCATTACCGACGCCAATACCCGCAATAACCAAGGCGGCAAGGCCGACCAAAGTCAGGAACTGGCCCATACGTTCAATGAAGCGCCGCGTGCCGGGCGCGCCGTTGGAACGGTCCGTAATGTCCCAACCGGCCGACGGGAACTGCGCCTCCAGTGCTTTGGCGACGGCTGCGGCATCTTCGTCCGCAGCCAGCTTGATGCGGTATTTTGCCTCATACATGCTGCCCGGTTGTATCAGCGCGGTATCCGGCAAAGAGGTCATGTTGATGATAGCCACCGGACCAAGTGTGAAGCCTTCGCCTAAGCGGTCAGGCTCTTCGCCGATAATGCCCGCGACCTTGAACGTCGCGTCACCAAAGCGGATCGTTCCGCCAGTTTCGATATCAAGCCGTTCGGCTAAGGTCGGCCCGATGTAAATTTCGTCCTTGGCCGGTGCCTTGGCTATGCCGCCATCGCGCAGGGTTAATGCACCATAATGCGGATAGACACGGTCTACGGCCTTTAATTCGGCGAGCACGCTGTCGCTGCCTGTTTGCGTGCCTATCGCCATTGCCCGCAAACGGATGGTTTCGGAGACTGCGCCTGCTTTGCGCATGGCGGCCATTTCGGCTGGCGTTGCTTCGCGTTGTGCGATGCCGATTTCGACATCGCCGCCAAGGATCGTCTGACCACGCTTTGACAGTTCGTCGGCTATGCCTGCGGTCAGACTGCCAATTGCCGCAAGCGTTGCAACACCGAGAAACAGGCAAATCGCCAGTAAACGGAGCCCACGGATACGCGCGGACAAATCACGGCGCGATATGCGCCAAATGGCAGCGAGCGGAAGGTTCAACCCGCGTTCTCCACCACATGGCCATCCTGCATCGCAATCACCCGGTCACATTTGCGCGCAAGTTCGGGGTCGTGGGTTATGATCAACAAAGTTGCGCCCAATGCAGCGCGGCGGGCGAACAAGAGGTCGACAATAGACGCGCCGGTGGACCCATCCAAATTACCCGTTGGTTCGTCGGCAAAGATGATTTTTGGTCCTGCGGCCATGGCGCGAGCAATGGCGACACGTTGTTGTTCGCCGCCGGATAATTGCGATGGATAATGCGTGAGCCGATGACCAAGGCCAACAGCTTCAAGCTCGCTTTGCGCGCGGCCAAAGGGATTTTCCAGACCCGCCAGTTCCAAAGGAATCGCCACATTTTCGAGTGCGGTCATGGTTGGCAGCAAGTGAAACGCCTGCAGCACAATGCCAATGCGCCCACGTCGTGCCCGCGCGAGCGCGTCTTCATCCAGTTTTGTGAAATCCAGACCATCGACGAGGACAGTGCCGCCACTGGCTTGTTCCAAGCCCGCCAACACCGCCATTAAAGAAGATTTTCCTGATCCTGACGGCCCAAGCAACGCCACGCTGCTGTCATAGGGTACATCAAGGTCTACGCCGCGTAAAATCGACACGGATGCGTCGTTGCTACCAAGGCTAAGGGTGACATTTGCAGCGCGGATTGCCATATCCGCTTTGTGAGTGACCGGAGCGTGCAAGGAAAAATCCTTATGAGAAGTTTTTGGGTATATGGGGCGTTATGTGTCGCAATCCAAGTGTTGTCGGGATGCGGGTCTAATCCTGTAGCCGAAAATAAGACCGAAACGCAGCAAATGGCAAAAGTCACGCAATATGACCAATTGGTCGTTGCGTTTGGCGACAGCCTTTATGCTGGGTATCGCCTTGCACCACAAGAAGGGCTGGCGCCGGTATTGCAGGCGGCATTGCAGGCAGAGGGCATAAATGCCCGGGTGCACAATGCCGGCGTGTCGGGGGATACCACAGCAGCCGGAAAAGCACGGCTGGCCTTCGTGCTGGATAGTCTGGACCGAAAACCTGATCTGGTTGTGCTTGGACTTGGCGGCAATGACATGTTGCGCGGGATCAAGCCTACGGAAACCAAGGCCAATTTGACCGCGATGATGGACGAATTGAAACGCCGTGACATTCCGGTGGTGCTGACGGGCATGTTGGCCGCACCAAATTTAGGTGCCGATTATGTCAAATCTTTCAACGGGATTTTCCCCGATCTGGCCAATGCATATGGTGCGTCATTATATCCCTTTTTCCTCGACGGCGTGGTGACGGATCCGGCCTTAATGCTGCCGGACAATATCCATCCCAATGCCAAGGGTGTGTCGCGGGTTGTCGAAGGATTATCGCCGCTGGTCGAAGCTGCTTTGAAGCAGCAAGATGACGCTGTATTAGAAAAATAATACAGCTGGGGGCGGAAATGCTTGAAATGGTCGGGCATGCGTTCCATCTAAATTCATAATCAATGACAGAGGGATTTTTGGCCATGTCGAGTGAAACCGCAACCACGACCGTGCAAGAGCTGAAGCTTACACCGCCGGATCCTGTACCAACCGTCACGCCGCAACAGGCAATGGGCTTGGTCCCCGTGACCGATGAACAGCAAACAAAGTTGGCACAGCGGGTGGATGCCTATGTCGCGGATCTGATTGCGCAGGACGTTAACAGCCCTGAATTTGGCAAGCGGGTTGACCAGCTGACCAACATGGGGCGCAAGGAAATTATGGAGGCGTCGGCGCAGTCGAACCGCTTTCTGGATAAACCCATTCGCCGCATGGACGCTGAGTCTGGGGTTGGTGCCGACCTGGCCGAACTGCGCCGCGTTGTCGAAGATTTGGATCCTTCCAAAAAGGGCAATCTGATGACTAAGCAGAAGCTGTTTGGCATCATCCCTTTTGGCAATAAATTACGCAATTATTTCGACAGCTATCAAAGTTCACAAACGCATATCAGCTCAATCCTCGGGCGGCTTGGCAACGGCAAAGACGAACTGTTGATGGACAATGCTGCCATCGATGTGGAGCGTCAAAATCTGTGGGTTGCCATGGGCAAGCTCGAACAAATGATCGTCATGTCCAAGCAATTGGATGCAAAGCTGGAGGAAAAGGCGGCTGAATTGGAGTTATCCGATCCAGCCAAGTCGCGGGCGATAAAGGAAAGCGCATTATTCTATGTGCGGCAACGGACACAGGATTTGCTTACCCAAATGGCTGTGACGGTGCAGGGATATCTCGCGCTTGATCTTGTGAAGAAGAATAATGTCGAGCTGGTAAAAGGCGTTGACCGAGCATCGACCACGACGGTCGGGGCATTGCGGACGGCGGTGACGGTGGCACAGGCCATGACCAACCAAAAACTGGTATTGGACCAAATCACGTCGTTGAACACGACAACAGCGAATATCATCGACAGCACTGGAAAATTGCTGCGCGACAATACGGGGCGCATTCATGAACAGGCAGCGGCATCGACCATTCCGCTGGAAACATTAAGCCGTGCGTTCCAAAATATCTATGACACGATGGACGCTATTGATACGTTCAAGTTGAAGGCGCTCGACAGCATGAAGCAGACATCGGACGCGCTTGAGAAAGAAGTCGAAAAGTCCAAGGGCTACATCGCCCGTGCCGAAGGTCAGGCGCAGGCGGTGAAGGATAGCCAAGACACTGGTCTGCTCGCGGCTTTGGAGGGGTAAGCCGTGCCATATCTATCCATGAATGCATTGATCATATGAACAGCCCAGCATCAAACGCTAACGAGACGCTAAACGCGGCTGCGCGTTCGTTGCGCAATGTGCGGATGAAACCCATCGGTTCCAAATCGCAGGCGCTGCGCCGTGCGCATTTTTGGGGCAAGCTGAGCAAGGCGGTGGTCGCTGTCGGCGTGGTGTTGATTGGCGCTGGCATTGTTGGCGCGATTATCGACGGCATCGGCTTTTGGGGCGTGATGATTACCGGCATCGTCAGTGCGGCGGCGGCATATGTGTTGATGCGCTATCCCGAAATGCCCATGCCTACTGCGGAGAGCCTGCGCGTTACGGATTTGGCCACTTTGGCGGGCAAGACCGAAATCTGGTTGGAGGCGCAGCGTCCGGCGCTGCCTGCGCCAGCGGTAACGTTGATGCAGGATATTGGCTTGCGATTGGACCAGCTTGCGCCGCAATTGCAGACATTGGATGAAAACGACCCGGCAGCGCGCGAAGTGCGTAAGCTGGTGGGCGAACATCTGCCCGAACTTATTAACGGTTATAAGAAAATTCCGGATAGCCTGAAACACAAAGAACATGCGGGGAAAACACCCGCCCAGCAGCTTGTGGACGGATTGAAAACCATAGATCGCGAAATTGAAACCATGACCGGACAGATTTCACGCGGAGAGCTGGATAAGCTGGCGGTGCGTGGCCGTTATCTTGAAATGCGCTACGATAACAAAGAAGCACAGGGGCAGAACGTCTAACGGCTTTCACATAGCTAGGACGCCGTGTGCTGCACGAAATCTGAGGCGTTTGTGACGCGTAAAAGCGCCTGAATGAAGAGGAAACTATTCTGACGCTGTCGAAACTGAGCAGAGAATTTTTCGGAACGCTCGCCAACGGAGATAGCGTTGAAGCGATTACGCTGATGAACGCAAACGGCATGCGGGTGCGTATCATCAGCTATGGTGCGACCATATTATCGGTCCATGTGCCCGATGCGCAAGGCCGGTTTGCGGATGTGATAACGGGCTTTGATACGCTGGACGCCTATGTGGCGCATCTGCATTATTTCGGTTCTACCGTAGGGCGCGTCGCCAACCGCATATCGGGTGCGCGCTTTATGTTAGAGGGAAAAGAATATCTGGTTCCTGCCAATAATGCCGGCAATTCCTTGCATGGTGGCGATGTGGGATTTGACAAAGCCAACTGGACCATCACCGCCTGCGACGAAGATGCACTGTCGGTCACGCTTTCGCATTTTAGCCCAGATGGTGACCAAGGCTATCCTGGAAACCTATCCGTAACGGCGACCTACCAATTGCACGCGGACAACGCTCTATCGGTGCGGTATCAAGCGACCACAGATGCGCCAACTGTCGTAAATCTGTCTAACCATGCGTATTGGAATTTGGGCGGGGAGGGCAGCGCCTACGACGCAATGGACCATCTGTTGACGATCCATGCCGCGCATTATGTGCCCGTGGATGCCGCACTCATCCCGACCGGCGAGCGCCGCCCTGTGGCGGGCACCGCCTTTGATTTTCGCACAGCGAAGCCAATCGGTAAGTATATCGGAGATGTTGCTGATGCCCAAATGCGGCATGGGCATGGATATGACCATAATTGGGTCGTTGATGAGGTTGTTGCGCAACAGCCACGGCCGCAGGCGGTGTTGGAAGATCCCGTGTCGGGACGGACAATGACATTGCTGTCCAACCAACCCGGTCTGCAATTCTACTCCGGTAATTTTTTTGACGGTTCCATCGCGGGCAAGGCGGGCAAAAGCTATCACAAGGGTGATGCCATTGCTTTGGAACCGCAGATGTTTCCTGATGCGCCAAATCAAGCGTCTTTTGCGCCGATTTTACTCGTCCCCGGGGAGCGCTATGAAAATAGCATCATCTGGCGGTTCGGAACAAAAGCGGGGTCATTGCCCGATTAGCCGACAAATGCGCGTTCCAGCACATAAGTGCCGGGTTGCGATTGTGCGCCTTCAGTGAACCCAAGACTTTCCAAAAGTGCCCCAGTTTCCTTAATCATCGCCATGCTGCCGCAGAGCATGACGCGGTCAAATTCGGGGTCGAGCGGATAATCGCCACTTTCAATTCTCTGCGTGATGCGCCGATTTTCGCCTGTCCAAGTCGGACATTTGGTGACGGATGCGTCATAAATGAGCTTCTGCTTGGCTTCGTCTGCAACCAAGGGGTCATCCGCTAGCTGCGATTCCAGAACATCACGAAATGCCAGATCTTCGACTTGCCGGACAGTATGTTGCACGGTTATTTTTTCATAGCGTTCATAGGCTTCAGGATCACGAATGATTGACAGCCAAGGGGCCAATCCGGTTCCCGTGCCAATCAGATGCAGCCTTTTACCGGGCAGCAACGCGTCAAGCGTGAGCGTGCCGGTTGGTTTGGCGCCTAAAAGAATTTCGTCGCCGGGCTGGATTTTGCACAATTGGCTGGTGAGCGGACCATCTGGAACGATGATGCTTAAAAACTCCAGCGATTCATCCCAGAATGGCGAAGCCATGGAGTAAGCACGCATCAACGGCTTACCATTGACCATGAGACCAATCATGACGAATTGACCGCTCACAAAGCGAAATGAGGCCGGCCGTGACACCGAAAAGGAAAAAAGTCCCTTGTTCCAATGATGCGTGGTCAAAACCTTAACAGTCGAAAATGCCATTATTCACTCCATGTTTCAGGGCGCTCTTTGACGGCAATCGAGCAATTTACAATAGGGACATTTCTTTTATCGTCAAAAGCCAGCCTTGTTTTTGAGGTATGGCGGGTAAAATGACGCAGAAAGGCCTTCCTGAGAGCTATTCCTATCACCGGAATTGCCTGACGCCCCACATAAGCGCTAGCCAGTGTGCTTAACGCAAGATACAAGCCAGCCGAACAAAAAGCACCGGACGGGGTAATATGCTAACCACCTTCATTTCATGGACAAAACGCCATCCGAGATGGTCGGTGTTGATTGCGCTGGTGCTGCTTTTCATTGTGTATCGGATCGTTCGTCCAACGCCGCCTGATTATGAATATGTCAGCGAGGCTGTCACACGCGGCGACGTTATTCGTAAGGTTTCGGCCAGCGGTAAAGTGCGGGCGCTGAATACCATCAAGGTGGGCGCGGAAGTTTCGGGGCAAATCACCAAGGTATACGTCGATTTCAATTCACGCGTGCAAGCGGGGCAAGTGTTGGCAGAGATTGACCCTACGCGGGTGCGTGCGCGGGTCGAGCAGTCTGAGGCGCAAGTTGCCGTGGCACGCGCCAATCTGCAACAGACCGCCGCCAATGTGGCGCGTGCGCGGGCTGAGTTGGAAATTCAAGAGCGTGATTTTGATAGACAAAAGGCGCTGGCGGAACGCGGATTTGTATCAAAGGCTGGCCTTGATATTGCGCAAAGCAAGCTGAACAGCGCGCGCAACGCCGTGCAGGTCGCCTTGGCGCAAACGCAAAGCGGTGGCGCACAAATCCGGCAGGGCAATGCCGAGCTGTCGTCGGCGACACTAGACCTTAAGCGGACCGTGATTGTCGCCCCCGCGAGCGGGGTTATCATCAACAAATTGGTTGAGCCCGGCACAACGGTTGCGGCAAGTTTTCAAACGCCAAACCTGTTCGAAATTGCCGCAGATACAACGAAAATGCAGGTCGAGGCATCGGTCGATGAGGCCGATATCGGGCAGATTCGCGAAGGTCAGATGGTCAGCTTTACCGTCGATAGCTATCCCGATGATGTCTTCAAAGCCAAGGTCCGGCAAGTGCGACAAGCGCCAGTCGAGGCTCAGAATGTTGTCAGCTATCTTGTGATTATCGATGTCGATAATGTGAATGGAAAGCTGTTGCCGGGTATGACGGCCAATGTCGAAATCATCACGGATGTCCGGACCAATGTCACACGGGTTCCCACGAACGCGATGCGGTTTCGGCCGCGCTTGGCCGACCGGCCACAGCCCGCGGTAGAGAAGCCAGCGTCGGACACTACAAAAAAGGACAAAACCCTGCCCAAAGTATATCTGGTAGGGTCCGATCCTTATCGCCCCGAACGGCGCGTTATCCGGACGGGCTTGCAGGGTGAGGAATATACCGAGGTCGTTTCTGGCCTGAAAAAGGGCGATAAGGTGCTGGTGCGCACAAAGTCACTGAAGCCAAAGAAAGAAACCGACGAAAGCGCGGATGAAGATGACAACGCCGCTTCTTGAAACGCATAATCTGGTCAAGGATTATGCGATTGGCGGCGAAACTGTCCACGCGGTCAATAATGTGTCGTTGTCCATTTCGCGCGGTGAATTTGTCGCGATTATGGGAGCAAGTGGATCTGGCAAATCGACATTTATGAACATGATTGGTTGCCTTGATATTCCCACATCAGGCACGTTGTTGCTGGACGGGATTGATACCAAATCTCTGGATAGCGATGCGTTGGCGGAAATTCGCAACCGCAAGATAGGCTTCGTGTTTCAACAGTTCAATTTGCTCGCGCGGACCAGCGCGCTCGATAATGTTGCCGTTCCGCTCATCTATGCCGGGATAGGCTATGCCGAACGGCGCGCGCGCGCGCAAGACAAGTTGGAGGCCATGGGCCTTGCTAATCGCCTACAGAATACGCCCGCGAAGCTCTCAGGTGGTCAGCAGCAGCGTGTGGCCATCGCGCGGGCATTGGTGACGGATCCACTCATGCTACTGGCGGACGAACCAACGGGCGCGCTCGACACCCAAACATCCTTGGACATTATGGGTATTTTTCAGAAGTTGAATGACGACGGCATTACCGTTGTGCTTGTGACGCACGAACCCGATATCGCCGAATATGCCGCGCGGCGGATTGTCTTTCGCGACGGGCAGGTCATTGAGGACGCGGCGGTAAAGTCGCGCCGCAGAGCGAGTGTGGCATGAAAGACTTGCTTGCGTCGCTTGCCGGGTGGGGCGTGAATGTCGCGATTGCGCTGACGGCGTTGCGCACCAATTTAATGCGCTCCATCCTGACCACTTTGGGCGTGATGATTGGTGTGTTTTCGGTCATATTGGCGGTTGCAGTCGGTAACGGCGCGCAGGTTTCGGTGTCGCAGCAAATTGCGACTTTGGGATCGAACATGGCCATCGTTGTGCCGCAACCCGACAGCGGCAGCGGTCCCCCACGATCAACCGATCGCGGCAGATTGACCGAGCGCGACGGTGACGCAATCCTGCGCGAGGTTTCCGGTGTGAGCGCGGTGGCGCCGCAAATCCGAAGCAGCGTGCAGATTGTGACTCCAGGGCGCAGTGCAACGACGCAGGCGACGGGCGCGACTCCTGCATATGGCGCAGTCTCCAACGTCACGGCATCCGAAGGCCGATTTCTGTCACAGAGCGATGTCGGTTCGGCGGCGCGCGTCGCCGTAATCGGCGAAACCGTGGCCAACAAATTGTTCCCGGACACAAGTCCGGTAGGTGAAACTATTCGCATTAACCGGGTACCGTTTACCGTCATAGGCCTTCTCGAGAGTAAGGGCAGCAATTTGGGTAATGATAATGACGACCAAATCGTCGTGCCGATAACGACTTTGCGTCAACGTTTATTGACCACGGCTACGCAGGGACCTGACGATGTTACGTTGATCTTTGTCGGGTTTGAGGATGAAGATTCGCTGCTTACAGGGCAAAAGGAAATAGAGCGTCTCTTGCGCGATAGGTACCGTGTAGCAAAAGGCAAGATTAACCCGTTCACGGTGCGCACGACGACAGAAATTGCGGAAACCACCGGCGAAGTAACGCAAATTTTTCAGGCGGTGCTCGTTGCCATTGCATCGATTTCGCTGCTGGTCGGGGGGATCGGCATCATGAACATCATGCTGGTCAGTGTGACAGAGCGCACCCGTGAAATTGGGCTTCGCATGGCATTGGGCGCAAAGCGGAGCGACATTCGCAACCAGTTTCTGGTGGAGGCGGCTGTTTTGTGCGTAATCGGCGGTGCTATCGGTCTGTCACTCGCCATTTTGGCGGCCTCTATTTTTGAGCGCTTGGCCGAATTTCCGGCACCCATTGGCCTTGATACGGCGATAATGGCGGTCGCTTTTTCCGCCATTATCGGCCTTGTTTTCGGCGGCTATCCGGCTATTCGCGCATCGCGGCTCTCCCCGATTGAGGCGCTAAGAAGCGAATAGCGGATACCCTTGCGCTATCCGCTTAATCAGCGCGTCGGCAAATAGACCGGAGCCGATGGACCAAGCGGAATTTCGGCCGCGACCCAAACCCCAACGAGCGCCATGCCAATTAACAATAATCCAATGGAATAAGGAAGCATCGTGGCGGCCAGGCTGCCGATGCCAAAGTCCTTTACCCAGCGTTGGCAAAAAACGAGAATGAGCGGGAAGTAGACCATTAATGGTGTGATGATATTCGTTGCTCCGTCGCCGACCCGATATGCTGCTGTCGTCATTTCGGCGCTAACGCCTAACAGCATCAGCATGGGGATGAGTACGGGTGCCAACAGTGCCCACTTTGCACTGGCCGACCCTATGAATAGGTTTAGCGCAGCCGTGAATAACACCACCAGAATGAGCAATAGCGGGGCAGGCAATGCCAATGCGTGTAGCCCATCCGAGCCATGGACAGCAGTTATGAGGCCAAGATTGGACCAACCAAACATAGCTACGAAATGCGCAATGGCAAAAGCAAGAACTAGAAAATAGGCCATATCTGCCATAGATTCTGACATCATGCGGACCACGTCACGGTGGTTCTTGACGATACCCGTTGCGCGGCCGTAAGCCCAACCAGCAAGTAAGAACAATATCATGAACCCTGCGACAAGTGACTGATAAAATGGTGTAAGCTGTGCCTCTGGTGTCGCGGTTTCATCTATTAATGGCGTGTCCGGGCCAAGCGTCATAAGCACCCAAAGCGCAACGACCCCTATGCTTGCCAGACCGGCATGACGAAGCCCCTTTCGTTGATCCGAAGAGAGCGGCTGGCTAATCTCGGTTTCAGAAACGCCCCGCGCATCCATAGCTGCGCCAGCGACAACGGCATTTGCACCTTCGGCCCGATATGTGCCAAGACGCGGTTCGACAATTTTGTCAGTGACATACCAAATCACCGGTAAAAAAACGATTGTCATACCAACAATAAAATACCAGTTTCCTGCGATATTCGCCTGCCAATCTGGAAACACGGTATTGGCCGCCGACTGGGTGATGCCGAACAACAACGCGTCCAACTGACCCGGAAAAAGATTGGCAGAAAAGCCACCTGAAACACCTGCGAAAGCCGCTGCTATTCCAGCGATAGGGTGACGCCCCGCAGCGGCGTAGATTACGCCAGCTAAGGGGATGAGTACGACATAGGCCGCGTCAGCAGCTAAATTGCCCATCATCGCAACCAGGGCAACAATCGGGGTTAATAGATATGTCGGGGCGTTTGCGACACCCGCGCGCATAGCGGCGCCGAACAAACCTGACTTTTCAGCCACGCCTGCACCCAACATGACCACTAAGACATATCCAAGCGGGTGGAATGATGTAAATGTCTTGGGCATTTCAACCCATAAATTGCGGATATTGTCCGCTGACAAAAGGCTGGTTGCGGCAATGACTTTCTTCGCACCTGTCTCGGGATCGATTTCTGTTGGATGTATCGCCGACCAATTCATCGCCGCGCCGAACACCGATAGCAATATGAGCCCAGCAATCAGATATAGAAAGAGAAAGACGGGGTCGGGCAACTTGTTGCCACCCCTTTCAATCCAGCTTAGAAATTTGCTGTGTCCTATAGCTTTCCCTGCATCCGCCCGCATAACATCGGCTCCCTCAATGTTACCCCCATATTTGATGTAACATTATTACAAGCACTGACAAGAGGATTTACCAACTTTAGATGATGGTTCCCCGGTAAGGATTCGAACCTCAATAGACGGAGTCAGAGTCCGTAGTCTTACCGTTAGACGACCGGGGAGCAGGGCGTACCTGGGCCTATATGCCTGAGGCCATAGCCGGTCAACCCGCTGAATCAGGCGGTTGCCGATGGTGAATTCAAAAATCTTGAAACTTTGTCGCTCTGCGCGTAGCGTCCACTTCAGGTACCGGCGGCACATTCGCTCGGATAGAAAATAAGAAGTGAGTTATCGGCCATGGGCGAAAATGTCGCGCCATCGCCGCAAAAAGGACGTGGGCGAAAACGTAAAAAGCCGCCCCGTCGCAAAAATGCGGCACCCAAGGCTGCAATGGTGCAGCAGACTTCGGTCGAGGGCGCGGTGCGTCTCGATACGACGAAGACTATGAGTCAAGTTAGCTACGGCGGGCAACAGGGCGACAAGTCTGCGTTGCGCCGAAATTGGCTTGAACGAACCGCCTATGCGGCGCTTGACCTTGGCACAAACAATTGCCGGTTGCTGATCGCGCGGGCAGGTGGCGACGATTTTACAGTCGTGGACGCGTTTTCGCGCGTAGTCCGTTTGGGGGAGGGAATGACCGCGACGGGCCGCATGAGCGAAGAAGCCATGGACCGCGCGGTTGAGGCGCTATCTGTATGTGCTGAAAAGTTAAAAAAGCGTAATGTGGTGCTGGCCCGATCTGTTGCCACCGAGGCCTGCCGTCAGGCCGTGAACGGGGTGCAGTTTATCGAGCGGGTGAAACGTGAGACGGGCATCCATCTTGATATTATCAGCCCAAAGGAAGAGGCGCGGCTGGCTGTGATGGGATGCTACGCTTTGTTGGAACAGGGCGAAGGGCCCGCGCTGATTTTTGATATTGGTGGAGGTTCAACCGAACTGGTTCTTGTGTCTACCCAAAATGTGGTTCCTGAAATTCTCGATTGGGTGAGCGTGCCTTGGGGTGTCGTATCGTTGACCGAAAGCGAACGTACGGACGGCGACAGTCCCGAACAGTTAAAGGCAAGCTACCAATCCATGCGTGACAAAGTCATGGCCAGCTTTGCCGACTTTGCGGCCCGTTTACCCGAAGATGCTGGCGATCGTCGTCTGTTAGGGACATCTGGGACTGTCACAACGCTCGCTAGCGTCTATCTGAAGCTGAGCAGCTATGACCGGCGTGCCGTGGACGGATTACATCTGCCAACCTCTGCCATGCGCGATATCAGCCGCGAACTGGCACATCGTAACATTGCCGGACGCGCCGAATTTCCGACGATTGGTCAAGAGCGCGCCGATTTGGTAGTGGCCGGTTGTGCGATATTGGAATCCATTTTTGACATATGGCCCGGCGAACGGCTGGGTGTGGCAGATCGCGGCATTCGCGAGGGTATATTGCGTGCGCTGATGGCCAGCGACGCCAAGCGCCGCAATCGGCGGAATTGAGACATGGCAGATAATCTTTTTGGTGGTAAAAATTCCGGTCGGACACTGGCTGGCAAACAAAAGGTCAAAACAGCCAAGCGGCGCACGGCAGGGTCGACGCGTTGGCTGGAACGGCAATTGAATGACCCATATGTGAAGCGCGCGCATGGCGAAGGCTATCGTAGCCGTGCAGCATATAAGCTGGTCGAGCTGGACGAAAAATTCCATATTTTGCGGGGCAAAAAGGCGGTCGTTGATTTGGGCGTTGCACCCGGTGGATGGGCGCAGGTTGTGCGTCGGCAGCAACCAAAGGCCGCCATTGTCGGCATTGATCTATTGCCCGTTGACCCGCTTGAGGGAGTCATCCTGCTTGAAATGGATTTCATGCATGACAGCGCGCCAGACCGGTTGATCGCCGAACTAGGCACAGCGCCAGACCTGATTTTGTCAGATATGGCAGCCAATACCGTCGGCCATAAGCAGACCGACCATTTGCGCACGATGGGCCTTGTTGAGGCTGCGGTGGATTTTGCAATCAAGGTCCTTGTGCCGGGCGGTGATTTTGTTGCGAAGGTGTTCGCAGGCGGTACCGATCCAGCAATGTTGAGCATCCTGAAGACAAACTTTACGACGGTTAAACACGCAAAGCCGCCCGCAAGCCGCAAGGGTTCAGTTGAATGGTATGTAATTGCTCAAGGGAAAAAGGGCTAATCAGCCCTTTTGACGGGCCTTTTCGACGGCGCGTTTCAAAGCCTCGTAGCCCAACGCGCCCTCCAATATCTGATCACCGATAATGAATGTGGGCGTGCCGTTGAAACCGATTTGCTGCATAAACGCTAAGTTGCGTTCAATTTCTTGACTTGCCTGCGGAGAGGCTGCGAAGGCGCGGGCCGCGGCGATATCTAGCCCTGCCTTGCGCGCGGCGGCCGCTATATTCGCGGCGTCAGCGCGGCCACCTGCAAATAATGCATCATGAAATGCCTTGTGCTTGTCTTGGCGTGCTGCCGCAAGCGCCCATAAGGCCGCGTCGCGGCTAGATTGGCTGAGTATCGGCAATTCGCGATAAACCAAGCGGATATTACCATCGCTTTTCAGCAAGCGCTGGACATCGGGCACACTCGCCCGACAAAATCCGCAATTATAGTCGGTGAATTCGACAATCGTCACATCGCCCTTAGGGTTACCCGCTTCTGCTCCGGGGAAGGGCTTGGTGATCTCATTTCCTGCAGCGGATAGGCGTTGTGCGATTTCGCGTTGCTGGAGAATGGCGACAGCGTCGGTTATGATTTCTGGATTTTCGAGGATATAGGCTTTCACCAATGCCTCTGTCGCCTTGCGATTGGCGGGCGACATGCCAGCAGCAGCAACAGCCTCGTCGGCCGATTTTGCAGCGTCTTCGGCGACAGGTGCTGCATCAGAAGGGCGAACCGTGACGGCGCTTGGCCAGAAGATATAGGCCGCTAAGGCAAGTAAAATCGCTAATCCTGTAATGATGGCTGCGATGATAATCCGGCGAGTTGGAGCTTGTTCATTCATAGATATTGATTAGCTGCGCCACGCATATTCTGCCAGCTTTTTAGCGTCGGCGCTTCTTCAACCGTGCAAGCTGTGCCTCGGCCACCATATTGATATCCTGCGCGCGGATCCAATCCGGTGAAAATTCGGGCAGCCCAGCCATTGCGGTTTGCGCATTAGATAACGCGAATTGTGGTGCGCCTTCCATCATATAGCGTTCCGCGCTGGCGAGTGCGGCGCGCGCCGTGTCACCTTTTTGTGCATAGACAACGCCAAGCTGATACCATGCGAAGGGGTTTTGGTTATCTTTGGTGACGGCGGCTTTTAACACCTGCGCCGCTTCATCCAGTTGCGTTTTGTCTTCTGTAGCGATCAATGCATGTCCGAATATGGCGGCGATTAATGGCTGGTTGCCAGTCAGGTTCACGGCTTTGCGCAATGGTGCGATCGCATCGGCAGGGCGCCCCGATTCCAACAAAATCTGTCCATGTAGTTCAAGGAAATAGGGATCTTCGGGCGCTGAGGCGACAAGGGCAGATGATTCATCCAGCGCTTTTTGCGGATAAGCCGACTTGTGCCAGGCATATGCGCGGGCATAGCGGCCAGGCACGGATTTGTCGGACTCAGGATAATCCCGCATCGTCGCCGTTGGGTCAGCGAGATAGCCAGTTAACTTTGCTTTGACGCGCTTGAAATCACTTTCCCATTTGGGGTTAAGCGGCGCGTTCCACGCAGGGTCTGCTGCATATGTGTCTTCCAGAATCGCAATACGCTCACCGGATAAAGGGTGCGTGCGGCCGTAGCTATCCTCTTGCGGGATGCCGAGGCGGAATTCAAAATTTTGCAGCTTTTTGAAGAAGCTTATTGAACCGCGGCCTGATATCCCTGCCTTTGACAAATATTGCGCACCTGACGCATCGGCAGTCCCTTCTTGTCCGCGGCTGTAAGCTAAGAACTTGCCCATCGCGGCCTGCTGACCTGCCGACAATATTCCCATGCCTGCCTCGCCTGCACCCGCCGCAATGGCCGCTGCTGCGAGAATGAGGCTAGCGATGCTAATGCCGCTAGCGGCTGAGACACCCTCGTCAAAGCGCACGACATGGCCTCCGACAATATGACCTAGCTCGTGCGCAATCACGCCTTGGACTTCATTTGCGGTTGTTGCTGCGTCGATTAAGCCACTGTGGATGTAAACTGCTTGCCCGCCCGCGACGAAGGCATTGATTGACTTGTCATTGATCAGGATGATGTCGACATTTTTGGGATCAAGTCCTGCCGCCTCAATTAACGGCGCGGAAATTTCTTCGAAAAAGGCTTCGGTTTCCGCATCGCGCAAAATCGACTGGGCCATGACGGGGTGCACGGACACCATAACAGCAAGAAGCAGGACAAATATTGCCCGGACGGCGCGAAGCGTAAAATAACCCATGTTTGTTGAATGGCCCGAACTGCATGAACGCGCAATGAAGAAATGAGACAAAAAGAAGCCCCGCCAGTCAGGGACGGGCGGGGCTTTATTAACGTAATTCAAGTCGCTTCTTAGCCAAAGGTGCGTTGCCACCAACCAGTGCGGGGCGTGCCATCTTCAGGGGCGCTGTCCGCTTGCATGGATGCTACATCTTTCGCAGTATCTTTTGCGGCTGCTTTTTTGAGTGGGGCTTTAGCCTTTGGTGCTTCGACCGCTTCTGCAACCGGAGTTTCCGCAACAGCAGGTGTTGCCTTGGCCTTGGCGCGTGGCTTGGCTGGGGCTTTTGCCTTTGCAGCAGGTGCCGCAACAGCAGCCTCTGCAGGCGCGTCTGTAGCTGCATCAACAACCGCGTCAGCCTTTGGCTTAGCGCGGCTGCGGCGCTTGGGCTTGGCGTCGGCTTCTTGCGCAACGTCTGGCGCTGCAGGCACTTCGGCCTCGACAGGTGCTGATGTTTCAACAATTACATCAGCGCCGGTTTCCTGACGGTCGCGACCTCGGCCACCGCGACGTCCACGACGCGCCTTTGGCTTCGCATCCGAAGCAGCTTCAGCTTCAGGGGTTTGGCCTATCTCATTGTTTTCAGTGCGCTCTGCCGCATTCTCATTTCCGCCTGCAACAGCATCTTCGCCTTCAGGACGACCGTCACGGTCGCGGCCTTTGCCACCACGGCGACCACGCCGACGCTTGCGTTTACGGCCTTCGCCGCCTTCGCCTTCTTCGCGTGGACGCTCTTCACGGGCGCGACGTGGTTCACGCGCGGTTTCCTCGAGTGCTTCACCCTCGTCGTCGAAATCTTCGATGTCGTCTTCAATGTCGTCATCATCGAGGTCGATAATCGGCGGTAGTTCTGCTGGACGCTCTGGACGCGGGCCGGAACTGGAAACAGAAAGCTTCGCACCCTCGGTCTCGCCATTGGGGACTATCAAGATGCGGACATGATAGCGATCTTCGATCGCGGCCAATTCTGCGCGCTTGTTGTTGAGACAATAAATAGTTGCTTCTTGGCTTGCTTGCAAAACGATCTGGTTGCCTTGACCCTTTGCGGCCTCGTCCTCGATAAGACGCAGCGCGGACAATGCCGCCGACGATGCGGTGCGGACAAGGCCAGTGCCTTCGCAATGTGGACATTCGCGGGTCGATGCCTCCAAAACGCCTGTGCGCAAACGCTGACGGCTCATTTCCATGAGGCCAAAGCTCGAGATGCGGCCTACCTGAATACGGGCGCGGTCATGCTTTAACGCCTCTTTCATCGCGCGCTCGACTTTGCGGGCGTTTGAATGATGCTCCATGTCAATAAAGTCGATGACGACAAGTCCGGCCATATCGCGCAAGCGCAACTGACGAGCAATTTCGCGCGCGGCTTCCAAATTGGTTGAAAGCGCGGTTTGCTCAATGCCATGTTCTTTGGTCGAACGGCCTGAGTTGATATCGATCGAAACCAAGGCTTCGGTCGGGTTGATCACAATGTAGCCGCCGGATTTCAATTGAACGATCGGCTGGTACATCGCGTTCAACTGATCTTCGACATGATAACGCTGGAACAAGGGAACAGGGTCGGCATAATGCTGCACACGCTTTGCGTGGCTTGGCATAAGCAACTTCATAAAGTCCTTGGCCGCCTTATACCCATCGGGCCCTTCAACGAACACCTCGTCAATATCTTTATTGTAGATATCGCGGATAGCCCGTTTGATAAGGTCGCTGTCGGTGTGGATCAGCATGGGCGCCGCACCGCGCAAGGTACGCTCACGGATTTCGTCCCACAAGCGCGCCAGATAATCAAAATCACGCTTAATTTCCGGCTTTGTCCGGGCAAGCCCAGCGGTCCGGATGATGCAACCCATTGTTGATGGCAAGGTAAGGTCGGAAATGATCGTTTTTAGACGCTTACGGTCGGCTGCGCTATGGATTTTACGGCTGATACCACCGCCATGCGAAGTGTTGGGCATCAAGACGCAATAACGGCCAGCAAGGCTGAGATAGGTCGTCAGCGCAGCGCCCTTGTTACCGCGCTCTTCCTTAACGACTTGAACGAGCAAAACTTGACGGCGATGGATCACGTCTTGGATTTTGTACCGGCGGCGCAAGTTCATGCGCTTTGCGCGCACTTCATCACTTGCCTTAGGCGCACGGCCCTCGCCATTGCGTCCGCCACGTCCACGCCGGCGGCGGTTGTTACGACCGTTCTCGCCCTGCTGGTCGCCACGTTCGTTCTCGTCGAGATCGTCGCCGTTACCGCCAAGGTCGGGCTCTTCACCTTCCGTCATGTCGATGGTATCGATGCTGTCATCGCTATCGACTTCGATTAGGTCCGTTGCGTCCTCGTCGCGTTCCGCTGAGCCCTGCATAATGTCGGAGGGCTCGTCGCTTTCTTCCTCTTCCTGCTCACGCAGGGCAGCTTCTTCCGCAGCGGCTTCAGCTTCTTCGGCTAACAACCGGTCGCGATCTTCCCGCGGAATTTGGTAATAATCAGGGTGAATTTCGGCAAATGCCAAGAACCCATGGCGGTTGCCGCCATAATCGACGAAAGCTGCCTGCAGCGATGGTTCGACCCTGGTTACTTTTGCGAGGTAGATATTGCCTTTGAGCTGCTTGTGCTCAGCCGATTCAAAATCGAATTCCTCAATCTGGTTTCCTGTTACGACTGCGACCCGGGTTTCTTCCCGGTGACGCGCGTCGATAAGCATACGCGTTGTCATGTAATTTACTCCAGCGAGCACGGCAGCCGAATGTTAGCCGAAGGCCGCTCGCTTCATTGTTGATACGTTGCCAGGCCGGACGCTCAGCGTTCCAGTCGGCAAAGTGATATGGTGGAATGGTTAAAAATGCGTCTGCTGCTTGTGCATGGCGGGCGTGTATCGCGCGCGCTTGATTTCCAACCCATGCGCCATGCCCTAACCGGGCGGCGTTGGTGGAAATATCATGCCTCATGTAGCGTCAACCTGTTAAATTGCCGAGCGTAAACACCGAACGGCGGACTATCGGGACATTCATAAGAAGTCCTTGTAGTTATTCGCTAGCACTCCCGCATGTTGTCGGCAAGAGCATCCCGCGATTTAGCCTGTTATTACGACACATAGTCTATCATTTTTGTATAATTGATTGGCTGGCATAGGGTTTTGTAAAAAAATTCCTGCTTGAAAGGTGGCATTAAAGCAATGGAGCGGATCCCCGCTTCTGGTCGTCGCTACAGGAAAGCGCATAGTCGCAAGGGCGCTGTTTCATGTCATTCAAGTCCATTTCGCACAGCAGAATGCGTCACGTTAAACGGGTTTGTGCTTACATTCGCATACATTTGCTGATTTACATTCTGGACCTGTCCAGCAAATCGGCTAGATAGGGCACGTAATGGATACCCAAACCCCATCTGCCGAAAAGCCGACAACGATCAGTTACCGGCTGAAACGCGACGCTGAAGATTTCGTGACCCGCTGGCAGGGATGGTGGCAAAACAAGCGTTTTCGTTTGGCCACATACGCGGCGGGCGCATTGTTTGTATTGCTCCTCATATTCTGGGTGTTGTTCGCCCGTAATCTTCCCGATGCAGAAGCGCTCATAGAATATGAATCGCCGCTGCCAACTGTGGTGCGCGATATCAACGGTGAGCCGTTTCACAGTTATGCGCGGGAACGGCGCGTTCAATTGGAATATGCGGACTTCCCGAAAACGTTAATACACGCCTATCTCGCGGCGGAAGACAAAACGTTTTTCAGCCATGGCGGGATTGATTATCCAGGTATCGTGTCAGCCATTTTTGACAATATTTTTAGCGATAAGCGGTCGCGTGGCGCATCGACCATTACCCAACAGGTTGCCAAAAATCTGCTTTTGACCAACGAATATAGTTATACGCGCAAGGTCAAAGAGGCCATCTTAGCGAAGCGCATCGAAAGCGCGCTGACCAAGCCTCAGATTTTGTCGCTCTACCTTAATGAAATTGCACTTGGGCGCCAATCTTTCGGGGTTGAGGCCGCGGCGCAGGCTTATTTCGGGAAAAGCGTTGATCAGCTTTTACTGCATGAAATGGCCTTTCTCGCCATCCTTCCAAAGGCACCGGAACGTTATGGGCGTGCCAAAAATGCTGACCTCGCGATGTCCCGCCGTAATTGGGTGTTGGGCGAAATGCGCGCAAACGGGTGGATCACCGATGCGCAGCTTGCGACCGCGCGTGCCCAACCGCTTGGCCTCGTAACGCAACGCGGCACCGCGTATAAAAATGTTGGCGGTTATTTTGCAGAAGAAGTGCGTCGTCAGCTTATCGAAAAATTTGGAGAAACCGACGAGGCGGGGCCATATAGCGTATATTCGGGCGGCCTTTGGGTTCGCTCCTCCATGCATCCCGAGCAACAAATTGCGGCGACGAAGGCGCTGCGGGATGGCTTGCTGCGCTACAATGCGGGTAAGGCGTGGAAAGCCAATTTGGGCACAATTGACGTTAGCGATGACAAATGGCCATCCCGCTTTGCGTCGACCAATATTGCTATCGATTATGCCAATTGGCGCGCTGGCGTTGCACTTGGCAAAGGGCGCGTTGGATTTGCCGATGGTTCGACCGCACGCCTTGATGGCGGCCCTGCTGCGATGAAAGCAGGCGATGTGATCGCAGTTGCACCTAATGGCACGAACAGCTTTGTTGTCCGCAGCGTGCCAGAAGTCGGTGGCGGCATGATTGTCCAAAACCCTTTCAATGGCCGTGTGCTGGCGGTGCAAGGTGGCTTCGACAATCGTATATCCAGCTTCAACCGTGCGACACAGGCACAGCGGCAACCGGGTTCAACCATTAAACCTTTTGTTTATGCAACGGCGCTCGACAATGGAATGACGCCAACATCGATTATCGTCGATGGGCCTTATTGCGTATGGCAAGGCGCGAACTTAGGCCAAAAATGCTTTCGCAATTTTACAGGTGGCGGGGCAGGGCCGCAAACCATGCGTTGGGGCCTTGAACAATCGCGCAACCTGATGACGGTCCGGGCGGCGGCTGAATCGGGCATGGACAATGTGACGGACACTTTGCGGGATATGTCGATTGGTGATTATCCTGATTATCTCTCTTATGCGCTGGGTGCAGGGGACACGACCGTATTGAAAATGGTCAACGCTTATTCGATGCTGGTCAATCATGGCCGTGAATTGAAGCCGACATTCATTGACTTCGCACAAAATCGTAAAGGCAAGGTTATTTGGCCAGCCAAGTGGAAGCCATGTAAGGGGTGTCGCGCGCCCGATTGGGATGGCAGGCCAATGCCGCGTTTCGCGCCTGCGGGCAAACAAGTCATGGACCCGATCACGGCGTATCAAGTCGTGCATATGTTGGAAGGCGTGATTCAACGCGGCACCGCCGTCACCTTGCGCGAACTGAACCGGCCATTATTCGGCAAAACCGGAACAACCACTGGTCCAACAAATGTCTGGTTCATTGGCGGATCGCCGCATTTGGTTGCGGGCCTCTATCTGGGCTTTGACCAGCCACGAAATATGGGTGGATATGCGCAGGGAAGCTCACTTGCCGCGCCCATTTTTAAACAATTCGCACGGACTGCTATGGCCGATATGCCTAAGACACCGTTCATTGCGCCTGCCGGCACACGGCTTGTCCGCGTGGATCGCAGAAGTGGCAAGCGTGTTTATGGTGCTTGGCCGAGTGATGACCCTCTGAGCCCAGTCATCTGGGAGGCGTTTAAGGCCGAGACCGAACCAAAGCGATCCATCCGTCAGGAAGAATTGGCCGCGCGTGATGACAAGCCAAAGAAAGCGGATGAAACGCAGTCTGTCGGTGCTGTCGGTGCAGCCAATGCCCCAAGTGCAAGTGTCGGGACGAAGCGTGACCAAGAATTTATCCAGCAAGAGGGCGGAATTTATTAAGCGATGTGCTTGGTAAATTCTGCGACGTGGCGGATAACTCTGGTCATCGCTGCCTTTGACTTGAGCGCCCAATCCGCTAAAGGCCGCGGCTGACCTTTTCATTCCCTTGGAGTTTCTTATGCGCGCCGACGCAGAAGGCTATGTTGCCCGCATTGATGCCGCCCTCAACCTCGTCAAGATGTCGCTTGATTGGGACCGTGCTTTGCGTCGTTTGGACGAATTGAACGCCAAGGTGGAGGATCCAACCTTGTGGGACAATCCGAAAGCCGCCGAAGAAGTCATGCGCGAACGCCGCCGTTTGGATGCGGCCATTGCTACCGTGCGCGAAATTGACGCCGATAAGGCGGGCACGGTTGAGTTAATCGAGCTTGCCGAGATGGAAGGCGATGCCGAGTTGGGCGACGAGGGCGCTGCCGCATTGAAGGCATTGGCAGACAGGGCGGATCGCGACAAGGTTTCTGCATTGCTGTCGGGAGAGGCAGATGGCAACGATACCTTCATTGAAATTCACGCTGGCGCTGGTGGCACCGAGAGCCAGGACTGGGCTGAAATGCTACAGCGTATGTATTATCGCTGGGCTGAACAGCGCGGTTATAAGGTTGAGATGGTCGATTATCAGGCGGGTGATCAGGCGGGCATAAAATCCGCGACATTGCTGGTAAAAGGCGAGAATGCGTATGGCTATGCCAAGACTGAAAGCGGCGTCCATCGTTTGGTCCGCATTTCGCCTTATGACAGCGCGGCAAAGCGGCATACGAGCTTTTCCAGCGTCTGGGTGTACCCAGTAATCGACGACAATATCGACATTGAAATCAACGAAGGCGATTTGAAAATCGATACCTATCGGGCGTCTGGCGCAGGTGGGCAGCATGTTAATACGACGGATTCAGCCGTCCGCATCACGCACAAGCCGTCGGGCATCGTCGTTGCCAGCCAGAATGACCGCAGTCAGCATAAAAACCGCGCCACCGCGATGGGCATGTTGAAAGCGCGGCTTTACGAAGCCGAATTGCGCAAACGTGAAGAGGTCGCGAGCGGCGAATATGCGGCTAAGACCGAAATCGGTTGGGGCCATCAGATCCGCTCTTATGTGCTGCAGCCTTACCAAATGGTGAAAGACCTGCGCACCGGCGTTACGTCGCCGACGCCCAGCGACGTGCTCGACGGTGACCTCGACAATTTCATCGCCGCAGCATTAGCCCAGCGGGTTACCGGGGAAGCTGTCGCCGTGGATGATGTGGATTAATTTTCGGACTGGCCGTCAAGCGGTCCTTAATCCCCCGGCGAAGCTGCGCTTCCGGCCAGCAATAGGGCAATGATACCCCAGGCTCTGTGCACTGCCCGACAACCACTCCAAGCTAAAAAACCGAGTTGACGCTTGCGTCAAGTGCGTGGGCTCCTTAAAAGACGTGTCTTAATCAGACGATTAAATCTTATCGAAATGGAAAGCACTTCATGACCGATTCTCCCCCCAAATCCGGTCCGTTAAGCGGCATAAAGATTGTTGAGCTCGCCGGTATAGGACCTGGACCTTATGCTGGGCAGTTGCTGGCGGACATGGGGGCGGACGTAATTGTCATTGATAGGCCGGGTGGCTCTATCGTGCCCAAGGCCATTGATGGGCGTGGTAAAAAATCAATCATCCTTGATTTGAAGAAGCCTGAAGCGGTGACCGCTTTGTTGAAGCTGGTTGCATCGGCTGATGTCTTGATTGAAGGACTGCGGCCTGGTGTGACCGAGCGCATGGGGGTAGGTCCCGATGCCTGTCACGCGGTCAACCCTGGTCTGATTTATGGCCGGATGACGGGCTGGGGGCAAACGGGGCCGTGGAGCCAAATGGCCGGGCATGACATAAATTATATCGGCATGACGGGCGTTTTGAACGCGATCGGTAAGAACGGGCAGCCGCCGGTTCCGCCGCTCAATATGGTTGGTGATTTTGGTGGCGGGTCGATGTTCCTCGTCAATGGTATCCTTGCCGCTTTGGTCGAGCGCGCACGGACCGGCAAAGGTAATATAGTCGATGCGGCGATTGTCGATGGCACCAACAGCCTGATGAGCTTTGTTCATGGCATGGCCGGGCTTGGCCAATGGCGCACGCAGCGTGAAGCAAATTTGCTTGATGGCGCGTCCCCATTCTACCGTTGTTATATGACGTCGGACGGTAAGTTTATGGCCGTTGGCTGTATTGAACCGCAGTTTTTCGCCGCGATGATGGAGCGCTTACCCGTCGATAAAGATACCTATGGTGGGCAGCATGACCGCGCAGCTTGGGCAAAGCAGCATGAATTGCTGGAAGATGTGTTCGCGACTAAAACGCGCGACGAATGGGAAGCGATTTTTGCCGGAACCGATGCGTGCGTGACGCCCGTGCTGGATTATGTCGAAGCCGCATCCCATCCAGCAAATGCCGCACGGCAGGCCTTTGTACAGGATGGGCGTTGGTTGCATCCACAGCTTGCGCCGCGCCTTGCAACACAGCCTTTGGCTTCCCATTTCGATATTGCCACAAAAGGCGGCGATTATGCCGACATATTGACCGAGGCTGGCCTCGGTGAACATGAAATATCCCAACTGATCGCGGCGGGTGCTGTGGTCGCAAACAAGGACTGAATATGACCGAAGCCTATATTTATGATGCGGTGCGTAGCCCGCGCGGCAAGGGGCGCCCAGATGGTGCATTGCATGAAATTACGCCAATCGATCTGGCCGGGCAGGTCTTGGCCGCGATCCGTGACCGTAATGGTTTGTCGGGGGAAGAAATTGAGGATGTAGCCTTTGGTTGCGTTTCGCCCGTGGGGGAACAAGGCGCAGTCATTACGCGCACCGCGGTTCTTGCCGCGGGCTATCCGCACACAACTTCGGGTATTCAAGTAAACCGTTTTTGCGGTTCTGGCCTTGAAGCGTCGAACATTGCTGCGGCCAAGGTGAAATCCGGTGAGTGCGATCTGGCAGTAGGCGGCGGCATTGAATCGATGAGCCGCGTGCCCATGGGTTCAGACGGCGGCGCATGGCCAATCGACCCGCGTTCGGCAATTGCCAATTACTTTATTCCGCAAGGTATTTCGGCGGACCTGATCGCCACCAAATATGGCTATAGCCGCGACGATGTCGATGCCTATGCCGTTGAGAGCCAGAGGCGCGCTGGCCGCGCATGGGCTGAGAAGCGCTTTGCGCGTTCCATCCTGCCCATCAAAGACGTTATTGGTGAGGTTGTACTTGACCATGACGAATTGATGCGTCCGCAAACCGATATGCAGTCCTTGGGTGCGTTGGCCCCTGCATTCCAAATGATGGGCACGATGATGCCTGGCTTCGATGATATTGCCATCATGCGCTATCCCGACGTCGAAAAGATCAATCATGTTCATCATGCGGGCAATAGTTCGGGTATCGTCGATGGTTCGGCTGCCGTGCTGATTGGCACGAAGGAAGCTGGCGAAAAATACGGCCTGAAGGCGCGGGCGCGGATTGTTTCAATGGCGTCGATTGGTTCTGAACCTGCCATCATGCTGACGGGTCCCGAATTTGCCGCACAAAAGGCGCTGGCCCGGGCAGGAATGGACAAAGGCGATATTGACGTGTGGGAATTGAACGAAGCCTTCGCTTCGGTTGTCCTTCGCTTCATGGAAGCGATGAACATCGACCATTCCGACATCAATGTGAACGGCGGCGCAATAGCCATGGGGCATCCTTTAGGTGCAACGGGTGCGATGATCCTTGGGACTGTATTGGATGAGCTGGAGCGATCCGGCAAATCGACTGCGCTTACCACCCTGTGCATCGGGGCGGGCATGGGCACCGCAACCATCATTGAACGCGTGAATTGATCGGGACAGAAAATATGACATATAAAACTTTCTCCGTCGATATCGACGCCGATGGCATTGCACTTTTGACCATCGATCTACCCGACGCCTCCATGAATGTATGGAATGGCGCGCTGATTGAAGAATTTACCAAATGGGTAGATGATTTCACGACCAACGACGCCGTTAAAGGCGCGGTCATCACCTCGGGCAAAAAATCGGGTTTTTTGGCTGGTGCTGACCTTACTATGTTGGGCGGCGCGAAGGCGAACAGCACTAAAGAAGCTTTTGACCAGGCATTTGCGTTGAACGCCTTGTTGCGCAAAATGGAAACAGGCGGTCAGTCGGCCAAGGACCTAAGTTCCGGTAAAGCGTCAGCTAAGCCAGTGGCTTGCGCGCTGAATGGACTTGCCTTGGGCGGCGGACTTGAGCTGGCTTTGGCGTGCCATTACCGCGTCGTTATCGACCATCCGAAAATTCAGCTTGGCATGCCCGAAGTCATGGTGGGCTTGCTGCCCGGCGGCGGTGGCACACAACGGACGCCGCGCCTGATCGGTCTGCAGAATGCAGCGATGATGATCATTCAGGGCAAGGCGCTCGATCCTGCCACGGCAAAGGCGCAAGGCCTCGTCCATGAAGTCGCGCCAGCGGCTGAACTGATTGCGCATGCGAAGGCCTGGGTTAAAGCAAATCCGAAGGTCACAGCACCTTGGGATAGGAAAGATTTCAAATTCCCGGGTGGGGCAGGGGCAATGGACCCGCGCGCCGTGCAGTTATTCGTTGGCCTCAACGCCATGGCGCACAAGGAGAGCAAAGGCAATTTCGATGCCATAAAGGCGATACTGTCTTGCCTGTATGAAGGCTCGATCCTGCCATTCGATACCGCGCTGCGTGTGGAATCGAAATATTTCACCAAACTGCTTTCGGGTAGCCAAGCCAAGAACATGATCCGCACCTTGTTCATAAATAAGCAGGCCGCCGAGAAGGGCGCTGGACGTCCCGCAGGCGTGCCTCCAGTGGAGATCAAGAAGGTTGGCGTGTTGGGTGGCGGCCTGATGGGGTCGGGTATCACACATGTCACCGTCAAGGGCGGCATGGATGTGGTTGTTCTCGATCGTAGCTTGGAAGACGCCAACAAGGCCGTCGATTACAGCCGTAAGATCATCGACAAGGCCGTTAGCCGTGGCAAGATGACCAAGGAGGCTGGCGACGCCTTCATGGCGCGGATTACGCCGACCGACAATTATGACGACCTAAAAGATGTTGATCTGATCATTGAAGCCGTTTTCGAACGTCCTGATGTGAAGGCCGATGTAATCAAGAAGGCAGAAGCCGTCATCGGTCCTGATGTCGTATTTGCGTCCAACACATCGACCCTGCCGATTACAGGCCTTGCCAAAAATTCGTCGCGTCCGGAACTGTTCGTTGGACTGCATTTCTTTTCACCGGTTGAAAAGATGCCATTGCTTGAGATCATCCCCGGCGCGTTGACGGGTGATCGTGCCTTGGCAGCGGCGTTTGATTACAACGCCAAAATCAAGAAAACGCCGATTGTCGTTAAGGATGTGCGTGGATTTTTCACCAACCGGGTGTTCCCGCCATATATGGGTGAGGCGATGAAGCTGGTGACTGAGGGCGTAAAGCCAGCGTTGATTGAAAACGCATCAAAGGCGCTTGGCATGCCCATCGGTCCGCTGGCGTTGCTTGATGAAACCACCTTGCAATTGGGCTATGACGTTATGCAGTCGACCAAGAAGGAATTGGGCGACGCGTATCAGCCAAGCGGCACCGAAGACTTTATGGAGTTGATGGTGGTCAAGCTTGGCCGCAAGGGACGCCGCTTTGGTTCAGGCTTTTACGATTATGATGCTAAGGGCGAACGGCTGAGCCTGTGGCAAGGTATGGCGGAGCATTATCCGCTCGCCGCTGAACAGCCGTCCGTTGACGAGGTGAAGCAACGTTTGTTGTACATCCAACTGATTGCCACGGCACAGTGCTTTGAAGAAGAGGTCGTCAAAGACCCGCAAAGCGCCGATTTGGGGGCGATTTTTGGTTGGGGATTTGCGCCTTATACAGGCGGTCCGATGAGCTATATCGACACAGTTGGGTTGGAAAACTTCGTCCGCACCGCTGACAATCTTGCGCAACGTTTTGGCCATCGGTTTGCACCGCCCAAAAACTTCCGTGAGATGGCAGACAAGGGCGAGACTTTGTATAAAACCGCCCCATAAATCCTGAACGGCAGACAAAAAAAGGGCGGCTTCCGGTTTGGAAGCCGCCCTTTTTGTTTGCACTCTTGGTTTTAGAACTTGGCGCGGACGGTCATGCCGTACATGCGGGGTTCTTCCACGAAACCGATGCGCGAACGGGTACCGAAACCACCGCGAAGCGGGGTGTTGGCGGTAATGCCGCGCGTGATTTCATTGCTCAGGTTCGTACCCCATATTTCAAAGGTAAACTGTTCATCTGGCGTAGTTAGGCCGATGCGGGCATTCATTTTGAAATAGGCATCCTGATAATCGAGAGGAACTGGTGCAGTGACCGTTCCGGCGGTGTTCACGTCCAATGGGATCGTGCTAGTGCGGCGGCGATCCGAATAATTGATATTACCATTTACCAGCAGACCCCAGCCAGAGTCACTGACCTGTCCTTCATAGGTCAGGCCAACAACACCCGCAAATTTCGGGGCATTGGTCAGCGAAGAGCCGCACAACCTTCGTGTCGACGGCAGTGCCGCTGCCACTACGCCGTCCGCACAATTTCCAGGATAGCGCGAATTGGCATAAGTTGCCGAGACATTGGCCGAGATATTGTCGCTCAGCTTGCCAAACAACTCTAATTCAGCACCCGTTGACCGCGCCGAATTTACGTTAAAGGTAAGGAACTGAACGCCCGTGAATTCCAAAACTTGGAAATCGCTCATCTTCATATCGAACAAGGCCAAATTGGCTTTGATCGATCCGAACAAAGTCGCCTTTGCACCGATTTCGATCTGATTGACCTTTTCCGACTTAAAGTCTGGCTCAGCGTAGACTGGTGCCACGACAGTACCTGTTTGTAACCCAGCAAGAACGGCTGCCGAATTCTGCAAGACTGCGGACATGGGGTCTAGGTTGAAACCACCCGATTTGAAGCCATGGCTGTAACCAGCATAAAGCAACAGATCTTCATTCGCCTTGTACCCGACCTGAGCGGTATAGGTGATCTCATCATCCTTGAACGTATCCGACCATGCGCGTGGCAAAGGCAGCAACCGGCTGGCCAAACCACCACCCAATGCGGCCGGTGCAGTCAAATTGGTCGACACTGCAAACGGGAAGCAGTTTAGGAGGATCGCGCCGCCTTGTAACGCCGACGGGACTTGACCTGCCAAAACGGCGTTGGTGGTGGCCTGACAGGCGCTAGATCCTGCACCGGTAGTAGCGCCAAGCTGGCTAAACGATGCCTCTTTCTCTTCCTTTACATAGCGCGCGCCCAAAGTGAGGCTAAGCTTTTCGGTAATGCTCAACACATTATGCGTGAACACTGACCAGCTTTTGGCATTTTGAAGGAAGCGGTTTTCAGCATAATTGCCATTAGCGTCAACTGCAACGCCGCCATTGCCAGCCCTTGTAAACGCCAACAATGGGTTGGAGCCTGCAAGATTCGCAAAGTTGAACGCACTGTTCGTCTTCTGGAAATCAGCATTCAACGTCATCGTCTGATCGGCTGTAATATCTTCATCGCCGTAGAAGCCGCCAATCAACCAATCGAGCTTGTCATTAAAGGCTGTGCCCTGAATGCGCAGTTCTTGCGTCATGGTTTTGATATGGTCGCCAGATGGCAAGATGCCGGGACGCGAAGTCGTCGCACCATTGCCGACGGTGTAGGTGTCATTACCGGTGAAGCCGCCTGTGGTGGTCGAGCTCGAATCAAATTTACGATACGATCCGATATAAGTGAGCTTAGCGCCGCCCAAATCCCACTTCAGTTCGCCTGAGACGCCCCATTGCTTGGATCCGTTGAGATAGTTTTTCGCATTGATGGAGAGATTGTTCAGTGCAGAGCTGCCCGATTGATCAACACCATCGCTGGCCAAACCATGTAGCGCCGAGAAAGGCGCTAGTTCGGTTTCACGCACGATGACGGCCTGACAGCATTGCTCGTCCGTCTTGGCGTAATCCGCAAGCAGTCGGATGCTCACATCCGCATTGGGTTCTACGTAGAGTTGTCCGCGCAGCATATAGCGGTCACGATCATTGCTTTCGACACCGGACGGGGTCTTCAAATAACCATCACGCTTGCGCCATGTGCCGGACATACGAAGCCCTGCGACATCTTGTACAACAGGAACGCTAACACCTGCTTGCAAGTTCATGAAATTATAATTGCCATAGCTGGCATTCACAAAGCCCTCGGTCGTCGAAAGGCTAGGGCGCTTTGTAGTTACGTTCAGCGCACCAGCTGAGGTGTTGCGGCCAAACAAAGTGCCTTGCGGACCACGCAAGATTTCAAGGCGCTCAAGATCAACGAGGTCGCCGAGTGCAACGCCTGGACGCGACTGGTATACACCGTCAATGAACACGCCAACCGAGCTCTCAAGGCCGGTATTGTTGCCAGTCGTGCCGACGCCACGAATTTTGATTGAGGTGCCTTGCGTTTCAGTCTGCGATGACTGGATGTTGAAACTGGGGGAAATTGCCGCCAGATTCTTAATGTCGTTGATGCCCTGACGCTCCAGTGCTTCTGGCGCAACGGCAGTCACGGCCAACGGAATGTCCTGAACATCCATCGCGCGCAACGTTGCGGTCACGATGATGGGCTCATTACCGCTGTCTTCTTCGGCCTCAGCTGTTTGGGCAAAAGCTGCAGGCATCAGCATGACGCTACAAACTGTGCTGCACAAAGCTGCGGTAATAACACGATTAAATCGACGCATTTCTCTCTCCTCCATTTAACCGACAACCCATTGGCATTTACTGCTCTTATATGGTTGACGGCGGTCTTAACACTTCCCGGTTGGGAAAATCCGGGAAGAAACTCTATGAACGACATATCCTATCGCCGAAATTTGACAAATCCAGCAATTTAATCATGCGATTGAAAATATCATTTTGCTGTGGCTTTTGCGCCTTTTGACGCTAATCATCCCCGGCTATGTTTGACCGCCCCACGATTTTGGACGAGGCATTTTCCCGCCGCGTCGCTGCGCATGATTTTCCGGAACCGCGCTCCAGCCAGGTTACGAAATTGGCCCCGCCGCACATAGTTGTCGATCTGTTTGATAGTCAGATTATGAGCCGCCATCTCGACCTTTGGGCCCGCCGTTCGAAGGGGAAAACTTTTTATTCCATCGGTAGTTCGGGGCATGAGGGTACAGCCGCAATGGCCGCTGCAACACGTTCGACCGACATGGCATTTTTGCATTATCGCGATGCAGCTTTCCTTATCCAACGTAAGAAGCAAGCAGGTGGCCTGACGCCGTTGCACGATATGGCCTTGTCCTTCGCCGCATCCGCGGATGACCCGATTTCGGGCGGGCGGCACAAGGTATTGGGGTGTGCGCATAGTTTTGTTCCGCCGCAAACCAGCACGATTGCGTCTCATTTGCCGAAGGCAGTTGGTGCGGCGCATTCGCTTGGCATGGCGCAAAGGTTGCAGCTTGCCGATGCTGTTTTGCCGCATGATGCGATAATTTTATGTTCGTTCGGTGATGCCTCTGCGAACCATTCAACGTCGCAAGGGGCATTCAATGCGGCTACTTGGGCTGCATATCAGCATTTGCCGATGCCTATTGTCTTTATGTGTGAGGATAATGGCATCGGGATTTCTGTGCGAACCCCGGGCGGCTGGATTGCCGCCAATTTCGCGCATAGGCCCGCCTTGCATTATATAAGCTGCGATGGTGCGGACATGAATGATGCTCTGCGCGGATGCGCAGAAGCGGTGACCTATGCTCGTACGCGACGCAAGCCAGTGTTTCTGCACATGCAGACAGTCCGGTTGATGGGGCATGCTGGTGCAGATGTTGAGCTAAGCTACGCTTCTATTGCACAGATTGAAGCTGCAGAAGCGGAAGATCCGTTGTTACACAGCGCGCGTATTTTGCATGAACAAGCGGGCATGTCAGGCGCAGAGATTGTTGCGCGCTATGAAGATATGCGTGCCCGGGTCGACCGCGTGGCTCAGGATGCCTTGGCTAAACCGCGTTTGGTAACTGCTGCAGAAGTGATGGCGTCGATTGAACCAACGAAATCCGCGCAACCCCCGCAGCCCTTACCCGATGCGGCGAAGCGTGATGCGCTGTTCACTAAAGATGCGCGTAACCTTGCTAAGCCCGCGACCTTGGCCAAAAGCATTAATTTCGCGTTGGCAGACATCATGTTGCAATATCCTCATGTCGCGGTGTTTGGCGAAGATGTCGCGCGCAAGGGCGGCGTCTATGGCGTGACGCAAGGCTTGCAGGAGAAATTCGGCGCTGCGCGTGTATTTGACACATTACTAGACGAACAAACGATCTTGGGCCTTGCCGTTGGCATGGGGCATAACGGCTTTGTGCCAATCCCCGAAATCCAGTTTTTGGCTTATCTGCACAATGCTGAGGATCAAATCCGCGGAGAGGCTGCGACCTTATCGTTCTTTTCGAACCAGCAATATCGCAACCCTATGGTGATCCGCATTGCTGGTCTGCCATATCAAAAGGGGTTTGGCGGGCATTTCCATAATGATAATAGCTTGGCCGTCCTGACCGATATTCCCGGTATCATCGTTGCTTGCCCCTCCAGCGCCGCTGATGCGCCAGCAATGTTGCGGGAATGCGTCCGGCTGGCGCATGAGGACGGACGGGTCGTGGTCTTTATTGAGCCTATCGCGCTCTATCATACAACCGACCTGCAGCAACCGGACGACAGCGGTTGGACCGCACCTTATGTTGCGCCGGATCAGGACAAAATGATCGCGCTTGGTGCGCTAGGTCAATTTGACAAGGGTACTGAGCTTGCCATTATAACATACGGAAATGGTTATTTTCTATCGCGGCAAGCGGCGGATGAATTGAAGGCGGGGGGGATTGACCTGCGGATCATTGATCTACGTTGGCTGCACCCGTTAAAGGCCGCTGCTATTGTCGCGGCAGTGGCAGATTGCAGGAAGATTTTGATTGTCGATGAATGCCGCAAGTCGGGAAGCCTCAGCGAAAAGTTGATGACCATTTTTACCGAAGCTGGACGCGGCGATGCCGTCAGTCGGATTACAGCCGAAGATTGCTTCATTCCTTTGGGGCCAGCAGCGGAGCTGGTGTTGCCCAGCAAAGCATCTATCATCGAAGCGGCGCGGGCGGCGGTGGCATGAAAAAACGGGCTTTAGTTATTTGCCCTGGGCGCGGGACCTATAATGCTACAGAACTTGGTTATCTGAAAGCGCATCATGCGGCGCGCCAAGACGTTATTGCGACAGTGGACGCCACTCGGACCGCGATGGGGCAGGTAACTGTATCGCAGCTTGATGCCGCAGGCAAATACGCGCCGTCAGTACATATGACGGGCGATAATGCCTCGGCTTCGATTTACGCCTGCGCAATGGCGGACTTTGCTGCGATTGACCGTGAACAATATGACATTGTCGCTGTAACCGGTAATTCTATGGGGTGGTATCTGGCCTTAGCTTGTGCGGGTATCGTCGATCTTGCCGGCGGAGCACGGCTCGTCAACAATATGGGCGGCATCATGCACCAGCATGGGGTCGGTGGACAAATTGTTTGGTCAGTCGCGGATGATGACTGGAATATCCAGCAAGATAAATTGTTATTTGTTAATAATTTAATCAATGAAGCGCAGAAAATTTCTCAAATAAGTGCGTATATTTCCATCCGGCTTGGCGGTATGATAGTTTTTGCCGCAGACGAGGCTGGGCTCAAATGGTTAATGGAACGGTTGCCTAAAGATGACCGTTTTCCGTTAAAGCTTATGCACCATGCCGCATTCCATAGCCCTTTGCTGAACCATGTTGTTCCGATGGCGCGGACAGCCAATCCGCTTAACGATTTCGGGTTTGGCGAAATTCCGGCGATAGATGGGCAGGGCCGAATTTGGTCCCCACGCGCATTTAGCCGTGATGCTATTTATGATTACACGTTCGGTGCGCAACTGACCGATAGCTATGATTTTAGCCTTGCAGTTCAGGTCGCTGCCGCCGAATTTGCACCCGATACGATAATTGTGCTTGGCCCCGGAACAACCCTAGGCGCGCCAACCATTCAGGCGCTTATTGCTTCGTGTTGGCGTGGTCTTTCTGGCAAGGCAGACTTCCAAGCACGGCAGCAGGATGAACACGTTTTGATATCGATGGGCATGGCCGAACAGCGCGCGTGGGCGTTAAGCTAATTACTGCATACGAATAAGCGCTAGACGCCTTCTCGCTTCCGGATAAAGGGAGGAACGAATTGCGAGGCCATTATTGTTGTCTTGCTAGGAGATAAAAGGAATGCGAGTCCATAGTTCAACCTTGCTGCTGTTCGGGGCGACGGGTGACCTTTCGCGCCGGATGTTGTTACCGTCCTTATACGCCTTATACGCCGATGGTTTGATTCAACCGAATTTGCGGATTTTTGGCACCGCGCGAAGCCCGCTGACCGACGACGGTTTTCGCGACATGGCCCGCGCGGCCTTGTGCGAATTTCTGCCTGAGGACCGTAAGGCTGAGGGGTTGATTGACGCCTTCTTGCAACGCTTACATTATGTCGCGTTAGACGCCTCTAACCCCGATGGCTTTGTGGAACTCGCCGATACCATCGGTGATATATCGGGTGGCTTGTCCATTTTCCTGTCCACAGCGCCATCTTTGTTCGAAGCCACAATCAAAGGACTGCACAATGCCGGTCTGTCGGGCGAGAATGTGCGTATTGGTCTTGAAAAACCATTGGGCAATGATCTTGCGTCCTCGTGCCATATTAATGATGCCGTCAACGCCGTATTTCCGGAAAAACGCACCTTTCGCATAGACCATTATCTGGGCAAGGAAACCGTGCAGAACCTCATGGCGCTGCGCTTTGCCAATATGTTGTTTGAACCATTGTGGAATGCCAATGCCATAGAGCATGTGCAGATCACGGTTAGCGAAACTGTCGGGCTTGAGGGTCGCGCTGGTTTTTATGATGATACCGGTGCGCTGCGGGACATGGTGCAGAACCATATGTTGCAACTTCTTGCACTGATTGCGATGGAACCGCCCGCCAGCCTGGATGCTACCGCCATTCGTGATGAAAAGGTGAAGGTTCTGCGCGCGCTGCGTCCTGTGGTGGAGGGTGACGTTGTGACCGGTAAATACGCCGAAGGCGCGGTCCAAGGAGATGCGGTTCAAAGTTATGAAAGCGATCTGGGTAAAGCATCCGACACCGAAACCTTTGTGGCGATAAAGGCGTATGTCGACAATTGGCGCTGGCAGGGTGTTCCGTTCTTCCTGCGTACGGGCAAACGCCTGCCCGAACGGCGCAGCGAGATTGTCATACAATTCAAGCCTGTGCCGCACAATGTATTTCGAGACCGTGGCGGAAAACTCGACGCCAACACTCTTATCATCCGTTTGCAACCGGAAGAATATGTCCGCTTGTTGGTGATGGCAAAAGAACCTGGTCTAGATCGCGGCGGAGTTACCTTGCGGGAAGTGCCGCTGGATTTGTCACTGACGGCAGCCTTTGCCGGATCGCGTCGGCGGATTGCGTATGAAAGACTGCTTCTCGACCTCATAGAAGGCGATCAGACTTTATTTGTCCGCCGGGATGAAGTTGAGGCGCAGTGGACATGGATCGATGCCATACGGGCCTTGTGGAACGCCACGGCACTTAAGCCAAAAACCTATGGCGCGGGAAGCTGGGGTCCCAATGCGGCGATAGCGCTGACTGAACGCGATGGAGTGAGCTGGCATGAGTAAATTGCACGTCACAGTCGAAGCCGTCACCGCGCGGATTATCCAACGCTCCAAGCTTGGGCGTCAGGCCTATCTCGACCTGATCGCTAAGCAACGCGATGCGGGTGTTAATCGTCCGGTTTTAAGCTGTGGTAACCTCGCGCATGGCTTTGCAGCTAGTGGCGAGGACAAGGCGGCCATTCGCGATGGCAAGGCGATGAACATCGGCATTATCAGCGCGTATAACGACATGCTTTCCGCGCATCAGCCATATGGACGCTACCCCGAACAGATGAAGATTTTTGCACGTGAGGTTGGCGCCACGGCGCAAGTGGCAGGCTCGACCCCCGCCATGTGCGATGGTGTCACGCAAGGGCAGGATTCGATGGAGCTGTCCTTGTTCAGCCGCGATGTTATCGCGATGGCCACGGCGGTGGGTCTTAGCCACGGCATGTTCGAAAGCGTTGCGATGCTGGGCATTTGCGACAAAATTGTACCCGGTCTATTAATGGGCGCATTGCGCTTTGGTCATTTGCCAACCATCCTTGTGCCCGCTGGGCCCATGCCATCGGGTCTTGCCAATAAAGAAAAGCAACGCGTGCGGCAGCTTTACGCCGAGGGTAAGGTCGGGCGCGCCGAATTGTTAGAGGCGGAAGCCGCGTCGTATCACAGCGCGGGCACTTGCACTTTTTATGGCACCGCAAATTCAAACCAGATGATGATGGAAGTGATGGGACTACACATTCCGGGTTCGGCTTTCATCAACCCCGGCACGAAGTTACGGACCGAATTGACACGTGCTGCCGTCCATCGCCTCAGCGAGATTGGCTGGGATGGAGATGATTATCGGCCCTTGGGGCTTTGCGTGGATGAAAAGGCAATTGTGAACGCCTGTGTGGGCTTGCTTGCCACGGGTGGTTCGACCAACCATGCACTGCATATTCCGGCAATTGCACGGGCAGCGGGCATCAATATTGACTGGGAAGATTTAGACCAATTGTCCTCTGCGGTGCCGCTCATTGCCAGAGTCTATCCAAATGGCTCAGGCGATGTGAACCATTTCCATGCCGCAGGCGGGATGGGTTATGTCATCCGCGAACTGATTGACGCTGGCCTGCTGCATCGCGATATCATGACGGTCGCAGGCAATGACTTGGGCGATTATGGGCGTGAGCCGGTGCTGGAGGATGAAAAGCTTGTCTGGCGAGACGCGCCAGAGGTCACGGCAGATGACACCATGTTGCGTCCACCGTCAGCGCCCTTTAGCCCCGATGGCGGGATGCGTCTGGTGACGGGCAATTTGGGCCGTGCAACATTCAAGACCAGCGCAGTCGATCCTGCCCGCTGGAAGATAGAAGCGCCCGTCCGTGTGTTTCATGACCAGAATGACGCATTGGCAGCATTTAAAGCGGGCGAATTGGATCGCGATGTCATTGTCGTTATCCGTTTCCAAGGTCCCGCCGCTAATGGCATGCCGGAATTGCACAAGCTGACCCCATGCCTCGGTGTGTTGCAGGATAAGGGCTTTAATGTGGCGCTCGTCACGGATGGTCGTATGTCCGGCGCGTCTGGGAAAGTGCCCGCTGCTATCCATTTAAGTCCAGAAGGTGCGCGTGGTGGGGCTATCGCAAAGCTACAGGATGGCGACATCGTCCGGCTTTGCGCGAACACTGGAACATTGTCGGTCTTGGTGGATGCAGATATCTGGTCATCTCGTGCGCCAGCACCGACGCCAGCACGGCATATAGGAACAGGGCGTGAGTTGTTTGCATTGATGCAGGCCGGCGCCGATGAGGCAGAGAAAGGCGGATCGGCCATGTTAGCGGTTGCTGGACTATGACGGCGATTGTGGCTGTCGATATCGGCGGAACCCATGCCCGGTTCGCCCTAGCTGAGGTTCAAGACGGCCGCGTGCTTGCCTTGGGTGAAGCGGTGACGCTGAAAACTGCTGAGCACGCGAGTTTTCAGACGGCGTGGCAGGAATTTGAACGGATCAATGGCACACCACTTCCCCGCGCGGCGGCAATTGCAATTGCTGGGCCCGTGGATGCTGATGTGATCAAGCTGACCAACAATCCATGGATTATTCGTCGGTCGCTTGTGTGCGAGAAATTGCAGGTAGACAGTTTTGTCATCGTTAATGACTTTGGCGCCGTTGGGCATGCCGTAGCACAAGCCGGTTCAGAGCATTTCCAGCATCTGACCGGGCCAGAGCAGGACTTCGCTACGGAAGGAACGTTGAGCATTATCGGGCCGGGAACGGGTCTTGGCGTGGCGCATGTATGGCGCAAGGGCAACGATTATCATGTGCAAGCAACTGAGGGTGGGCATATCGATTTTGCGCCGTTGGACGCGATTGAGGACGCGGTCTTGGCAAGGTTGCGCAAGCGTTATCGACGGGTGTCGATTGAACGCGTTGTATCTGGACCAGGCCTTATCGACCTCTACGAAACGCTTGCGGCGATTGAGGGGCGTGCGGTCCAACAATATGATGACAAGACCTTATGGCAAATGGGCATGTCAGGTGAAGACAGCCTTGCCGCTGCCGCGGTTGACCGCTTTTGTCTGTCGCTGGGCAGTGTCGCGGGTGATATCACACTCGCACAGGGCGGTTTCGCAGGCGTTGTGATTGCAGGCGGGCTAGGCTTGCGCATAAAGGACAGCCTTATTCGTTCGGGCTTTGCCGAACGCTTTCGGGCCAAGGGGCGCTTCGAAGCCCTAATGGCTGCGATACCGGTCAAGCTTATCACACATCCACAACCAGGCCTTTTTGGTGCAGCGGCTGCTTACGCCCAGCAACATATTTGAGGACATCGCTCCATGACTCTCATCGAAAAAATCATGCGCACTGCGCCCGTTATTCCGGTTCTGGTAATCGAAGATGCCGCGCATGCGCGTGGCATAGCGGAGGCGCTCGTGGCGGGAGGGCTTCCCGTGCTTGAGGTAACCTTACGCACCGCTGCGGCGTTGGATGCGATTGCCGAAATGAAGAAAGTCCCCGGCGCGATTGTTGGGGCTGGTACCATTGTCGATGTGCCGAGTCTTGAATGTGCTATCGGTGCTGGCGCTGAGTTCATTGTCTCGCCGGGCCTGACCGACAATTTAGGTAAAGCAGCCGTCGCCAAAGGCATACCATTCTTGCCTGGTGTCGCGAGTGCTGGTGACATCATGCGCGGGCTTGAGCTCGGCCTCACGCATTTCAAATTCTTTCCAGCCGAGGCCAATGGCGGCCTTCCGGCACTCAAGTCGCTTATTGGACCATTCGGTCAGTGCAAATTTTGCCCTACTGGTGGTATAAAACAAGATACAGCAGCAGATTGGTTGGCCGTTCCGGAAATTTTATGTGTTGGCGGTAGCTGGCTTGTTGGTAAAGGCGTTCCCGAAGTTGCCGCGATTGAATCGGCAGCGCGCGCCGCATCGGCATTACGGAACTAACGGAGACGCAAGGCATATGGCCGAAGAAATCGAATGGTGGGATTTTGACGCTGCGGAAGATTTGATTGATGCCGTGGTCGGCGATGTCAGCTTCATCATTGAAAGCGCTTTGGATGCGCGGGGGCAGGCTCTGGTAGCATTTCCCGGGGGTTCAACACCAAAGCCGATTTTGGAAAAGCTTGCTCAGGCTAATATTCGTTGGAAAAACGTAACAATTATCCCGACCGATGACCGCTTAGTTCCCGTGGACAATGCCTTGTCTAATGTGGCGATGATTGCCAAAATTTTCATTCCAAAGGGTGCGCGGGTTTTGCCAATCGCAAGTGATGCCGCCGACCATAAACTGGCGGGCAGCGCGGCGAATGCACGGTTGGCTGATTTGCATTGGCCGCCAGATCTGGTTTGGCTCGGCATGGGAACAGATGGCCACACGGCATCGATTTTCCCTGGCCCTGATTTGGAATTGGTGATGGACAGCGGCAAAGATGTTCGCGCCGTGGGCGTTGCACCCGATCCTTTACCGCCCGAAGCGCCCGTTAATAGGGTTACATTAACAGGCGCAGCCATCGGCGCGGCGCGAACGGCTATTTTGGTTATTAGCGGCGCACAGAAACGTGAAGTGCTAGAAACAGCGATCGAACAGGGCGGAAAATCAGCTTATCCTGTCGGCCGGGTGCTCGACAAAATTGTCGTTCCTGTCGACATTTACTGCCTCGACGACTGATTTAGCTTGGCACGGTTTACGGGGGCGGTCCGTGCGGCAGTCAGCCTAAGAATCAGTCGTCGCGAGACACGCGTTCCTGACGTTCATGGCGTTCTTGTGCCTCTAACGTCATGGTCGCGATAGGCCTTGCGCGCAGGCGCGCGAGAGAGATAGGTTCCCCAGTGACTTGGCAATAACCATATTCGCCTTCAGTGATACGACGCAAAGCAGCATCAATCTTGGCGATAAGTTTGCGTTGACGGTCGCGGGTTCGAAGTTCGATACCCCAATCGGTTTCGCTCGAGGCGCGGTCGTTCAGATCTGGCTCGCGCATGGGGCCATCCTGAAGCTGGTTCAGCGTTCCTTGTGCTTCCGCCAAGATGCTATTTTTCCAGTCAACAAGCTGTTTTTCAAAAAATTTCAGTTGCCGTTCATTCATGAATGGCTCGTCATCACCAGGCACATATGAATCATCGATGCCATAGTCAGGGACGTTTTTTTTGCTGATTGTGTCTTGAGGCTTGGCGCTTACGCCCATCCTAATTCTCCACCCTGGGGCAGCCCCTCCAGAACGCAGGAGTCTGCGACCAATCCACTCTTGGCGGCGCTATAGACTCGGGCCAAATACGGCACAAGCCAAATGTTACGTCCTAACGTCCATCAGGCATAAGGGCGGTAAATAGGACGTGTATACAAATGGTTTGAACCTTGAATGCTATGGCTGGCAAGAAAATAGTATCCGCAGCGCATGTGCATGCATTTGGGCGTACCCATTTCCCATTGCGAAACTGCCATTCGCGGGGCATAGCCTGCCGCTATGCATGACCTAAAATATATTCGTGAAAATCCGAAAGACTTTGACGCGGCTCTAGCAAGGCGTGGTGCCGAGCCCGTTTCTGCATCCATTCTTGCTCTGGACGAAAATCGGCGCGCAATTTTGACCGAAATGCAGAATGCGCAGGCCCGCCGCAACGATGCGTCGAAAGCCATAGGTGCGGCCATGGGCAAGGGCGATACCGCAACGGCCGAAGTGTTGAAGGCCGAAGTTGCGCAGTTGAAAGACACATTGCCACAGTTGGAAGAGCGCGAACGAGCGGCAGGCATGGAACTCGACACCTTGCTTGCAGGCTTACCAAATTTACCATCTGCGGATACCCCTGACGGCGCAGATGAGACCGAGAATGTTGAAATTGCGCGCTGGGGCGAACCACGCAATTTTGATTTTGAACCCCGCGATCATGCCGATATTGGTCCCGCTCTTGGCCTTGATTTTGAAACGGGTGTTGCCATTTCTGGTGCACGGTTCACCTTCATGCGCGGGCAGATGGCGCGCTTGAATCGCGCGCTTGGTCAATTCATGCTTGATCATCAGACGGCGCAGCGCGGTTACACAGAGTGCGCGACGCCCTATCTTGTGCGGCAGGAATCTTTGTTCGGAACAGGGCAGTTGCCCAAATTTGCCGAAGACAATTTTCAGACAACCGACGGTCGATGGCTTATTCCAACCGCTGAAGTGTCACTGACCAACAGTGTGCGAGAACAAATTTTGGACGAAAGCGCACTACCGATCCGGCTGACGGCGCTGACCCCATGTTTCCGCTCCGAAGCAGGTGCAGCGGGCCGCGATACCAAGGGGCTTATCCGCCAACACCAGTTTGAAAAGGTAGAATTGGTCTCCATCGTTCGGCCTGAAGACAGCGCGGCAGAGCATGAACGCATGGTGGAGAGCGCCGAAGGCATTTTGCAAGCGCTTGAATTACCCTATCGGAAGATGCTGCTGTGTACGGGTGATATGGGTGCAAGCGCTCGGCGGACCTATGATCTCGAGGTCTGGTTACCAGGGCAAGCACTATACCGCGAAATCTCAAGCTGCTCGAACTGCGGTGACTGGCAGGCGCGGCGGATGAATACCCGCTACCGTCCAACCGAAGGCAAGGGCAATGTTTTTGTTCATACGCTGAATGGCTCTGGCCTTGCGGTTGGCCGCACGCTTGTCGCTGTGCTTGAAAATCACCAGCAGGCCGATGGCAGTGTCAATATTCCGTCGGTCTTGCTGCCTTATATGGGCGGTCTCATGAAGTTGGAGCCAGCTGCCTGATGCGTATATTGTTGACCAATGATGATGGCGTTAATGCGCCTGGCCTTAAGGTGCTTGAGGCGATTGCCCGAACGATCAGTGATGATATCTGGATTGTTGCGCCTGCGGAGGAAAACTCTGGTGCCGGCCATTCGCTTACCTTGACGAAGCCCGTACGCATTCGCCAGCATGGGGAAAAGCATTATTCGGTCGCTGGTACCCCAACAGATTCCGTCATGCTGGGGCTCGGCGTCATTATGAAAGATGCGAAGCCGGATCTTATCCTATCGGGCGTGAACCGTGGTGCCAATTTGGGTGATGATATCACTTATTCCGGCACGGTGTCTGCTGCGATGGAGGGTGCATTGGCAGGCATTCGTTCCATCGCACTGAGCCAGGTTTACAGCAAGGAAGGTATGGCCGATGCTGTGCCCTTCTCGGCGGCGGAAGCATGGGGTGAGCGCGTCTTGCGTCCGTTGCTCGATATGCCGGACACGCCGCGCACATTGACAAATATAAACTTTCCGCCGTTGCTGCCGCAAGACGTGAAGGGGATTAAAGTCGCCCGTCAGGGTTTCCACGACTATAGTCGTGGGTCAATTGTCAAAGGAACGGACCCACGCGGATATGATTATTATTGGTTTGGTTTGCACGGCATGCTGCATACGCCGGGCCATGATACCGATCTTGAAGTCATTGAAGATGGTTATATTGCTGTCACGCCTCTCCAACTTGATCTGACACACCATGAATCGCTAGCAGCATTGAAGCAGAGATATAGCATTTGAAGCCGCGCTTAGTGCTGATGGCCCTAATGCCCAAGGATAAGGAAGACCAAACCCATAGCTGCGTAGAACACGATCCAATATCCGGCATCGATGGCGAACAATCGGCCTGACTTACGCGAAAACAGGTAATTGGTGCCAATGGCAGGGATGATATAGCCAAACGAAATGCCCACAGAAATCATCAGCGTCGAACGCGTATTGGTATCAAAAAACGCCAATAAATGACCAAGGAAAACGGCCGAAAGTACTGAAAAAGAAAAGGTTAGGCCGTATATTTTAAACATATTGCTGCCACGCAATTGCTCCTCGGTAAATCCATGCTCTGCCATCCATGCCTTACCAAACAATGGCCCATACCATAGGCCACCAATCAAGAAACCCGTCGCCGCTGCTACCAATATCGCTAACAAATTCGCGTTCGCCATCAATTTTCCTCACGCAGTTTTCCTCTGCAACCATGCGCGTGATCGACATCCGTGACAAGCCTGCGGAAACGCGCTATGCGCCGCCCATCATGGCAACAATCATTAAAGCAGCGCCGAAAGTCGGCATGGTATCGCTTGGCTGTCCCAAGGCGCTGGTCGATAGCGAACGAATTCTCACCAAATTGCGTGCAGACGGCTATGGCCTGTCGCCCGATTATGCGGGTGCCGATGTCGTGCTTGTAAATACGTGCGGGTTCCTCGATTCCGCAAAGGAAGAAAGCTTAGAAGCCATTGGCGAGGCTATCGCGGAAAATGGCCGTGTCATTGTGACGGGCTGCATGGGTAATGAGGCCGATGTTATTCGTGCTCGCTTTCCCGATGTGTTAGCCATTACCGGTGCGCATCAATATGAGGCTGTCGTATCCGCGGTCCATGAAGCTGCCCCACCGACACGCGGTGCATTTGTAGATCTGGTGCCTGAAGGCGGATTGAAGCTCACGCCGCGCCATTATAGCTATTTGAAAATTTCAGAAGGCTGCAACCATAGTTGCGCGTTCTGTATTATTCCGACCCTGCGCGGAAAGCTTGCTAGCCGCCGGATAGACGCTGTGCTGCGTGAAGCGGAGAAGCTAGTTTCTGCTGGCACCAAAGAGCTGCTCGTTATCTCGCAAGACACTTCCGCTTATGGTGTCGATACACGGCATGAACCACGTGAATGGCAGGGGCGTCAGGTGCGCGCGCATATGACTGACCTTGCACGCGAACTCGGTTCTTTGCGCACCAGTGACGGCATCGCACCATGGGTCCGGCTGCATTATGTTTACCCTTACCCGCATGTGGATGATGTCATTCCTTTAATGGCGGAGGGATATTTGACCCCTTATCTCGACATTCCGTTCCAACATGCTGCGCCGGATGTCTTGAAGGCCATGAAGCGGCCAGCCAATGACGCCAAGGTGCTTGAGCGCATTCGCAAGTGGCGCAGCATCGCGCCGGACATCGCGATCCGTTCAAGTTTTGTTGTCGGCTTCCCCGGTGAAACCGAATCTGATTTTGAATATCTGCTCAATTGGCTGGAGGAAGCGCAACTAGACCGTGTTGGCGCGTTCCGCTTTGAACCGGTGGACGGCGCGCAAGCGAACGATCTGCCCAACCCAGTGCCTGAAGAGGTCAAGGAAGAGCGATTCCAGCGTATCATGGCGAAAACAGCCGCAATCAGCGCCGCTAAGCTTGGGGCAAAGGTGGGGCGTAGCATTCCAGTTATCATCGACGAAATCGGCGACGTGGATGAAGATGGCAGCATTGGTGCGACTGGACGGTCGCAGGCCGATGCGCCTGAAATCGACGGCCATGTTTATCTGCGTGATGTCGCTCCCACTTTGAAGGCGGGTGATGTCGTGCTCGTCAATGTCGAGGACGCTGACAAGCACGACCTGTTTGGCGTGGTCGCCTGATTATTTGCGCTTTGGCGGTAATGGAAAGAAGCCTGATGTGCGGGCGACATAATCTGCATATTCGGGCCGCGTTTTCTTCATGCCACGTTCCAATAATGGCTTCCCTGACCATCGCGTCAGGGTGAATGTCAAGAATATCGGGCCAATGACGCTGATCCATCCGGCTAGACCTGTTTCGCAGGCAATAAGCCAAATGCCCCACCATGTGCAGGCATCACCAAAATAATTGGGGTGGCGGGTATAGCGCCATAGGCCAGTATCCAGAACTTTACCCTTATTTGCGGGATTGGCGCGGAATGCGTTAAGCTGTGAATCGCCGATGGTTTCAAATGATATGCCGATAATCGCAATGATTGTGCCGCATAACGCCAAGGGACCTAAGGTTGTGTTGCCGCCTTCGCTTGCCCAAATGCCAAGCTGCGCGGGTAGGGATGTTATGAAGAGCAACGGCGCTTGTGTGAGAAATACCGAAAGCAAGGACGTCTTGCTCCAGCTCCAGCCTTTCTTTTCCATCACGCTACCCATGATTTTTGCGTAGCGTGGATCTTCACCATGCGCGCGCCAGCGTGTCCAAAGATGAAGGGTGAGACGTAAACCCCATAGGCTGGTCAGCGCCAGCAGCAGGTGGGACCGTGTATCGGGTGTGTTTGATTGCGCCCAAGTCGCCCAGGCCAGTAACACCATACCAAATGCCCAAAAGGCATCAATAAATGACACATCCCGAATTTTGACGGAATATGCCCATAAGGCAAGAATTACGGCCAGCAACGCCGCCGCATTGATAAGCATTGTCGAACCAAAATCAGTCATGCATCGTCCCTCGCAAATATCTCCGTCATTCCTTTGGTCGGGTATTTTGGTTTAACCTTAGCATAGATTTCTGCAACCTTCGCCATATCAGCTTTATAATCGCCGGTCGGCCAGATCGCTGGACCGAGCCCGCCCGTTTTGGAACCATAGTCCATCATGCCGACTACCAAGGGCACGCCTGCGCCCATCGCGATATGATAAAAACCGGTTTTCCAAGCCTTAACCGTGCCGCGTGTTCCCTCCGGCGCGATGGTCAGCATGAATTCGTCGCGGCGACGAAATTCGTCAATCATCTGCTGCACGTAATTACGGTTTGAACTGCGGTCGACAGCAACGCCGCCCATATCAAGCATGAAGTTCGTGAATGGCCACCGGAAAAGCGAAGTTTTGGCCATGAAATGGGGCTTAATACCTAAGTCATTGGTCAGTCCCAAAAAATAAACAAAGTCCCAGTTACTGGTATGTGGGGCCGCAATCAGCACGAATTTGCGCTGTTCCGGTACCACGCCATGTGCATGCCAGCCCGCGCCTTTATAGATGCCGACCAGTGCCCGCCTGAACAACCTGGATAGCCAGCTAGGCTGGCGTTCATTCAATGACATTAAGATATTCCTCCCCCATCGCTCACATAACGCCGTTACAATGCATTTCAAACGGCTTGTTTCGTAAATACGCAAAGGCTAGGCAATTCGTCGCAACAAAAATCAACGCGGGAAAATACATGTCGCAACATGCACAAGGTGCCATTCCAGTCATTTCCTCGACAGGCTTGTTTACGCCATCGGATACCATCAGCAATGAAGAGCTGGTAGCAAGTTTCAATGCTTATGCCGACCGATATAACGCCGCTAACCCAGATGCAGAGCCGCTTACGCACAGTTCAGTTGAATTTGTAGAGAAAGCTAGCGGGATAAAATCTCGGCATGTGATGGACAAGCGCGCCATCGTCGACCCTGATATTATGGAGCCACGTTACGCAGAGCGGCCAAATGACCAAATTTCGCTAATGGCGGAAATTGGAGTTGCTGCGTGTCGAGACGCTTTGGCGCGCGCTGGACGGAGCATCGAAGATGTAGATGCCGTTTTATGCGCTGCTTCTAACATGCAGCGTGCGTATCCCGCCATGGCGGTAGAGATCCAGCATGAGCTTGGTATGCAGCGCGGCTTTGGCTTTGACATGAACGTTGCTTGTTCATCGGCAACGTTCGGCATTCAAACTGCTGCTGACTACATTCGCAGCGGTAATGCGCGTTCGGTATTGGTTGTAAATCCGGAAATCACTTCAGGGCATCTCAACTGGCGCGATCGCGACAGCCACTTCATCTTTGGTGATGTGGCGACAGCCATATTGGTTGAGGCGAAGGATATAGCGCCTGCGCAACATTGGGAAATCCTAGGTACACGGCTGAAGACCCAATTTTCGAATAACATCCGTAACAACTTTGGCTTTCTCAATCGTGCGCATGGGCAGGGACCTGTCAATCAAAGCGGGCCGCGCAATGACAAGTTGTTCGTTCAAGAGGGCAGGAAGGTGTTTAAAGAGGTTGTGCCAATGGTCGGGCAAATGATCGTTGAGCATGCCGAAAGCCTGGGCTTATCTGGAACAAATTTACGCCGTATGTGGCTGCATCAAGCCAATACAGGGATGAATAGACTGATCGCCCAAAAGGTTTTGGGGCATGAAGCAAATGAGGATGAAAGTCCGACAGTGCTTGATACCTATGCCAACACCTCAAGCGCAGGCTCCATCATCGCCTTTCACAAGCATAATGAAGACTTAGCTGCTGGGGATCTTGGCTTAATCTGTTCGTTTGGCGCTGGCTATTCGGCGGGTTCGGTGTTCGTGCAGAAGGTGGCTTAATCCAAGGGGCGCGGGTTCACCAAGTAAATCCCGCGTCTCTTTCTTTGTGCAACCCGTTCTGTGGCGGATTGTTCAGATCGATTTAGCTTGCCCTGCCAAGGCTATGCGCCCGATCGTACCTTATTTAGTCCAGTATCATGGCCAGCAAGATATAAATCAAAATAGGTGAGCCAAAGCCGAGAATAATGGCAGCGGCAAAGATCAGGCGAATAATCATGGCATCCATGCCTGTCCAATTGGCAAGGCCAGCGCAAACGCCGAGAATTTTCTTGTTGGTTTTATCAAGTGTTAAACGTGACATAAAGCTTCTCCCTAAATATGAAATGTGGTTCTGATTTACGCGATAATTGCTGCAACAGGCGCAATGGCAGGTGCCACGCTAGTACCGATCGTCAACAATGCGCAGATCACCGCTGCGAAAGCGGATAGAATGTGTGTGCTTGCATGTTGTGTCATGTTGATATCCTTTTCCATGTCCCGGCTAATCCGGCTATGGAAAGTACACTGCATAGCTTATGCCAAAATCAATATATAATGTAAAAACAATGTGTTAGTTAATTTTTATGGCATCGTATCACTGGAATAACTTCACAAATTAGGAAATAATACCAATATTTAGGGTTGAGAAAATGCCAATAGCTGCTTGACCAGAAGTGGCCATACTATAGCAGCGCTCATTATGGCTTTGTCGCGTTTGACCCTCAATGATTTTCGCAATCATGCTACGCTTGAAATTCGACCACACACGCAATTTCTTGCGCTTCATGGGTCAAATGGCGCTGGTAAGACGAATATTCTTGAGGCGGTGTCGCTGTTAGTCCCCGGCCGTGGTCTTCGCCGGGCCGCCATGTTGGATATGCCGCGCAAGGATGGCAGCGGTGGTTTTGCTATCGTAGCTGAGGTCCGCGGCAATGTGATTGGCACAGGCGTGAGCGCAGAGCAGCCCGAACGGCGCAAGGTCCGTGTGAACGAAAGCAATGCCACGATAAACAGCCTTGCCGAATGGCTGTCGGTCATCTGGCTAACGCCAGCGATGGACCGTTTGTTTGCGGATGGTGCAGCCGCACGACGCCGATTTTTGGATCGCTTGGTGCTGGCGATCAACCCGGGGCATGCGCAGCACAGCAGTCGATATGAAAAGGCTATGCAGCAACGCAACCGTCTTTTGGCGGGCGGTGTTACCGCCGACCCACTCTGGTTAGATGCTCTTGAGGCACAGATGGCGGAGAGCGGGCACTTTATTCAGGCGGCGCGTGCTTCGGTCGTAGAGGCGTTGAGTTCACAATTGCGGACGACACTGTCAGGGCCATTTGCCACGCCGCAAATCAAATTGGTTGATAAGGATGCCTTAGCAGAAGGCGATCTTGCGTCCGCTTGGCGCAAGGGGCGTAATCGGGACGCGGCCGCCGGACGCACGTTGGTCGGCCCTCACCGTGCTGATCTTGAAGTATTGCACAGCGCCTCAGGGCAGATTGCAGAACAATGTTCAACAGGAGAGCAGAAGGCTTTGTTGCTCTCGCTCATTCTCGCGCACGCCGCACTTGTAGCGGTTCAGCGCGATGCGCCACCGATATTATTGCTCGATGAGGTCGCAGCGCATCTCGATCCATCAAGACGCGCTGCGTTATTTGGGTTGTTGGCAGACACGGGCGCACAAGTCTGGATGACCGGTACGGAGCCTGAATTGTTCAATGGCATTGGCGCTTCAGCCCAATTGCTGCCCATTGGGCAATGATAAGGCGGCCCGTTCTGAAGGGCCGCCCAATTAACCCGCTTTGCTTGGTTTTTTAGCCGCATTCTTCTTCGGCGACTTTGGTTTGACAGATTTAGGCGGAGCAGGCGTTACCTCAAAGACAGGCTGGCCTTCCTTGATGCGCACGGCAACTTCACCGCCATGAACAAGTTTCCCAAACAACAGCTCTTCCGCCAGCGGCTGCTTGATTTTTTCCTGTATCAGGCGACCCATCGGGCGCGCGCCGTACAGCTTGTCATAGCCACGCTCGGTCAACCAAGCGCGGGCTTCCTCGTCCAGCTTGATGTGTACATTTTGGTCGGCAAGTTGCAGTTCGAGTTGCAAAATGAACTTGTCGACAACGCGTGCGACGACTTCGGTCGGTAGATATCCAAACGGCACAGTGGCATCGAGGCGATTACGGAATTCCGGTGCAAACATCTTCTTAACGGCTTCGTCACCGGCATCTTCTTTGCTGATGTTATTACCGAAACCAATGCCTTCCTTCGCCATGTCGCTGGCACCCGCATTTGTTGTCATGATCAAAATGACATTACGAAAGTCAACAGTCTTGCCATGATGGTCGGTGAGGCGACCATTATCCATCACTTGCAACAGTATGTTGAACAGGTCCGGATGCGCCTTTTCGATTTCGTCGAGCAAGAGGACGCTGTGTGGGCTTTGGTCGACGGCATCTGTTAGCAATCCGCCTTGGTCAAAGCCGACATAGCCCGGAGGGGCACCAATCAGACGGCTGACGCTGTGACGTTCCATATACTCGGACATGTCAAATCGTTTGAGCGGAATACCAAGGATGGAAGCCAATTGCCGTGCGACTTCGGTTTTGCCGACGCCGGTCGGACCGCTAAACAAATAGCTGCCGATGGGCTTTTCAGTATCGCGCAGGCCAGCACGGCTGAGCTTGATAGCGCTCGCCAAAACTTCAATTGCCTTGTCTTGTCCAAATACGACGCGCTTGAGATCAGCTTCAAGCGTGCCAAGCGCAGTTTTGTCATCACTCGAAACCTGCTTCGGCGGGATGCGGGCAATGGTGGCAATCACTGCCTCAATTTCGCGTGCGGTGATGAGTTTGCGGCGCTTTGAGGGGGCAACCAACATCTGCATAGCCCCCACTTCGTCAATGACGTCGATGGCCTTGTCGGGTTGCTTACGATCATTGATGTATCGTGAAGACAACTCCACTGCGGCCTTGATGGCATCGGGGGTGTATTTTACTTTGTGATGTTCTTCAAACGCGCTGCGTAGGCCGGTAAGAATCTTGATTGTGTCATCTACGCTAGGCTCGTTGACATCAATTTTTTGAAACCGGCGCAGCAATGCGCGGTCTTTTTCGAAATGATTGCGGAATTCCTTGTATGTCGTTGACCCAATGCAACGGATGGTTCCGCCGGACAAAGCTGGCTTTAGCAAGTTTGAAGCGTCCATCGCCCCGCCACTTGTTGCGCCCGCACCTATTACGGTGTGGATTTCGTCAATAAACAGGATCGCATCCGGAAGCTTTTCCAGTTCGGATACGACCGCCTTTAAGCGCTCTTCAAAATCACCGCGATACCGCGTTCCAGCCAGCAAAGCGCCCATGTCGAGCGAATAGATTACTGCGGGTAACAGAACCTCAGGCACCTGATTTTCAACGATGCGTCGTGCAAGCCCTTCTGCAATCGCCGTCTTTCCAACGCCCGGCTCGCCAACATAAAGGGGGTTATTTTTCGACCGGCGGCACAAAATTTGGACGGTGCGATCAACTTCGGCCGTGCGACCAATTAAGGGATCAATACGGCCCTGTTTAGCTTTTTCATTCAGATTGACGGTGAACTGATCCAGCACACCTTCTTTCTTATCCTTTTTCGCTTTGGTGTCTTCGGGTTCATCACTGTTCTGTTCCGCACCGGTGACGGGCCGCGGTTCGGCCAGCTTGCCATCTTTACCAATGCCATGGCTTATATAAGACACGGCATCGAGCCTGCTCATATCCTGCTGTTGTAGGAAATAAACGGCGTAGCTCTCACGCTCGGAAAATAACGCCACGAGCACATTCGCCCCAGTGACGACATCTTTGCCGGAGCTTTGGACATGTAAAATCGCACGTTGAACAACGCGCTGGAACCCACTTGTCGGTGATGGGTCAACCTTGCCCTCCACGCGTAGGCTTTCCAGTTCGGTATCCAAATATGTGATGATGATGTCCGAAAGTTCGCTGAGATCGACGCCGCAAGCATGCATGACTTTAGCGGCATCCGCGTCATCAATCAGTGCGAGCAGAAGATGCTCAAGCGTTGCATATTCGTGCGCGCGGTCGCCCGCGTGCTTCAATGCGTTGTGAAGTGTGGTTTCCAGCGACTCTGCAAATGATGGCATACCTTAATCTCCCTTTGAGTCGCTGCAACTTCTGACGTCTATATCGGTTTGGCTTTGGGCGCTTTCAAGCATGATGCGGCAGATAACGGTTTATGTCGGCGTTTTCTTAGCATTGGACCAGCGTTCTTCACTTTTTAAACAATGCGTCCGCAACGCTTCTATGCGTGCTTGCGAACGCTATTTTCCCTTCGCAGCGTATAATTTCTGCTTTTAGTAAAGCGATACGCGCATCAAGCTCCGCCACGGACAGGGTATCAATATCGTGCGTAACAAGATTGGCCACAGGATCGTCACGCCGACGCGGTAGATTTTCGTCAATATCCATACCGCATATTTTACCGATGGGCGGTTGCTGTCAATATGAAGCTTGCTTAAGAGGCCGTTCAATCAAAAGGGATATGGCACAGATGGATAAGCTACCGGAAACAATGACCGTAATCGAGATTTCGACGCCGGGTGGGCCCGAGGTGCTTGTTCCTTCACATCGGCCGTTACCGATTCCGGGTGTGGGCGAAGTGCTGTTGAAAGTCGCTTATGCGGGCGTAAACCGGCCTGACGTTATCCAACGCAAGGGGCTTTATCCCGCACCTCCTGGGGCAAGCGACCTGCCCGGATTGGAAGTGTCGGGAACAGTCGTCGCCGTGGGTGATGATGTCGACCCGACTGTAATCGGCGCACATTACTGCGCGTTGGTCTCGGGCGGCGGATATGCCGAATATTGCCTTGCGCGCATGGATGTGTGCTTACCGGTTCCAGCAAATATGAACTTGGCTGAAGCTGCAGCTTTGCCTGAAACATTATTCACCGTCTGGCATAATGTTTTTGAGCGGGGCTATGCCGCTCCTGGCGAGACCGTGCTCATTCACGGAGGGACCAGCGGAATTGGAACTATGGCAATCAAGTTGGCCAAGCTTTTCGACCTGACTGTGCTTGTGACCTGCGGCTCTGATGACAAATGTGCAGCAGCTCAAAAAATTGGCGCTGATTTCGCCATCAACTATAATAATTCCGATTTTGTCGAACGTGTAAAGACGATCACAAATGGCGAGGGCGTCCATCTAGTGCTGGATATGGTTGCCGGAAGTTATGTGTCACGAAATCTGCAATGCTTGCGCGAAGACGGGCGGCATGTGACCATTGCGGTGCAGGGCGGGCTGACAGCGGAAATTAATATGGCCTATGTCATGTCCCGTCGCCTGACGCTGACGGGCTCAACGTTACGCCCGCGTGCCGCCGCATTTAAGGCAATGCTTGCGGAGCAATTATTAGCGAAAGTCTGGCCAATAGTTTGCGAAGGAGCACTGCGTCCCGAAATGGACAAGATTTTCCCGCTTACCGAAGCCGCCGCGGCCCATGCATATATGGAATCCGGCGCGCATGTCGGGAAAATCATGCTGAAAGTGTAAGTGCCTTTATACCTTAGGTGTTTTTACCGCCAAGCTATCTAGCCAGATTTTGACATCATTGGCGCTCTTCTCAGGTATCTCCTCCATCGGGATATGGCCGACATTGGGATAAATGACGAGTTTCGCCTCCGGAATCGCTTCAGCGAACCATTTGGACGAGGTGACAGGGATTAAGTTATCTTCGGCACCCCATAATATCAAAACTGGCGCCTTTATGGCCGAGAGCCGCTCTTTTGTGCCAGGTGTCATATTCTTAAGACTTGAAAAGCGCTGCATCGTTGCTTCGCGGTTGCCGGGGTAGCGGTTTAATTCCCAGTACCGATCAATGAGCTGGTCGTTGATTTTAGATTGAACGCTCATCGACGTTTTTACGCTCGATTCAAAAATGCTGCGGGGTGCGATGAAGCGGACGGCTTCTTTTATTACCGGCATGCGCATGAGTTTGAACCCAAGCGGTAAATTGCCCGATTTTGCATGCGGTTGCCCACTGGCATCCACCAGCAACAAAGCATCGACCTTCTCCGGATGGGTCAGTGCAAACAACCAGGAAACGCCGCCGCCCATGGAATTGCCGCCGATGACCGCATTATCAACATTCAGCTTGGTCAATAAACGGTCAACAACGCTAACATAAGATGCATTGTCGTATACTCCGGCGGGGTTGCGCCCAGTCAGACCATGTCCGGGGAGATCAAGCGAAATGACGCGATAGTCCTTGCCGAGAGCTTTGACCCATGGTTCCCAGGTATGCAGAGAGGCGTTTGAACCGTGAATAAGAACGAGAACGCGGCCATCTGACTTGCCTTCATCTCGATAATGCACGCGCAGACCAGGCTCCAATTCGGCAAAGCGCGACGCGGCGCTGCCGTATTTGCGCTCCATCTGGGCGGCTTCCGTGTCAGGCGCATAGCCCCAGAAAAACAGTGCGGCCAAAGCGACAAGCAACAAAATAGCGAGCCATTTGATAAAACGTAGCATATCTTCCCCCAATGATTGCCCCGAGGAATGCACAGGTGGCAGGGTGCGTGCAAGTCCAAACGCGCATTGTCGCTTGCCGATATGGCAAACTTCGCCTAATGCATCGGCAAGACATTCAGGCCGCTCCGTAAGGGGCGGCCCTTATTATTGGAGCAAATGACATGGCCACCCCTTTGATGCCACATGCGACCGCCGCTTGGTTGGTCGACAACACGGGTTTGAGCTTCTCGCAAATCGCCGAATTCTGCGGAATACATATTCTTGAAGTTCAAGCGATGGCTGATGACATGACTGGATCGAAATATACCGGCCGTGATCCTGTGCACGCTGGCGAACTGGCAATGGAAGAAATTGAAAAAGGTCAGGCTGATGAGGATTATGTCCTCAAAATGTCCAAAGGACCGGATCAGGTGCGCCGCACAAAAGGCCCGCGCTATACGCCCGTATCCAAGCGTCAGGACAAGCCCGATGGTATCGCTTGGCTTTTGCGCAATCACCCAGAAATTTCGGATGGGGCAATCTGCAAATTGATTGGTACCACGCGTAACACAATCGCCGCCATTCGTGATCGTAGCCATTGGAACATCGCAGAAATTCAGGCGAAGGACCCAGTCACGCTTGGTCTTACGTCGCAGCGCGAGTTGGATGCTATTGTGAACCGCGCTGCGAAGAAAGCCGGTATCGATAACACCGCTGCCAATGATGCGCGTCTTGGAACCGATCGTGATGCTTTGATCGAAGAATTGCGGGCAGAACGCACCGAAGCGGCGCGGCGTGCAGAAGCTGCGTTAAACGGGGAAGACGAAAATGTTGGCAAAGCAGAATTGACCGCCGACACCTTGTTCAAAAAGGCGGGTGAATAATCGAAACGTCATGATTGCGTTAATCGCTTGATTAAGGCACGGCGGGGGGATGGCAGTTTCCACACCTCCCGCATATGACGCATCGCTTGCTGACCATGGGTTTGAAGCAAAAGAGCTTAAGGGGCTAATCTACCCACTGGGCGACCATGCTCCGCAATATGGCGAAATTTACCCAATAGCGCCCGATATGGGCTGGACGCGTATGCCGGTGCCGGGCAATCTAGCGCATATTAATCTATGGCTGCTGGATGAAGCTGATGGTGGCTATGCGATCGCGGACACTGGGCTTTTCATGCCAGCGACGATTGAGCAATGGAAAGCGTTGTTTGCAGGCGCGCTGTCTGACCGCGCGCTTAAACGCATTTTTGTAACCCATTTTCATCCAGACCATGTGGGCTGTGCGGGATGGCTGGCCAACAAGTTTAAAGTTCCGATCTGGATGAACCGCACCGAATGGTTAATGGCGCGGATGCTGACGAGCGAACAGTTGGAGCAGCCACCAGAGGAAGTCCTTAACAATCGTCGATTTGCCGGTTTTGATGAGGCGCGCATTGAAAAGCTACGTAAAGCAGGTTGGGGCGGATTTGCGCGCGCGGTGTCGCGGTTGCCAACGGGACATGTGCGCATGGATGACGGACAAGTTGTACGTGTGGGGCGACGGGATTGGACTGTGATGACTGGTGGCGGGCATACGCCCGAGCATGCAAGCCTTGTCGATTTTACCAATAATATGATTATTGCGGGAGATCAGATTTTACCGCGCATCACCTCGAATGTATCGGTCATGGACAGCGAACCGGAAGCTGATCCGTTGGGTGAATGGTTGGCATCCATTGCGAAGTTCCGTTCGGCTTTGCCCGCGGATATGTTGGTGCTGCCTGCACATGGGGAACCGTTTACCGGTGTGCATGTCCGATTGGACAAGCTTGCCTCCGGGCATCATGAACGGCTTGATAAGCTTGAACATGCTTTGCGGGGCGCTGAAATGCGCGCCGTAGATACGTTCAATCTGCTGTTTGACCGTGAAATCGATGACACTGTGTATGGCTTAGCCGCTGGAGAGGCGCAGGCGCATTTGCGGCATTTGCATTTTGCCGGACGGATAAAATGTGAAATCCGCGATGGCGTTGGCTGGTATCACGCGGCATAATGTGACGGTTATGGCCGTCTTGCCAAAAACAATAATCGGTAAGTCTGACCGCAAAGCATCGCGGATCGCACTAGGTTATTAGGCGCTAGTCTGTGATGGAAGGAAATCCCACTCTCAATCGCAAAATTATCCATGTCGACATGGATGCATTTTATGCCAGTGTTGAGCAGCGGGATAACCCTGAACTGCGCGGTAAACCCGTTGCAGTGGGCGGATCATCCAAACGTGGTGTAGTCGCTGCGGCAAGCTATGAAGCGCGTGCATTCGGTGTGCGCTCGGCCATGCCTTCGGTCACGGCGCAAAGGCAATGCCCCGATTTGATTTTCGTCAAACCAAGGTTTGAGGCCTACAAAATAGTGTCCCAGCAAATTCGCGAAATATTTGCGCGGCACACGGACCTCATTCAACCATTGTCGTTGGATGAAGCCTATCTTGATGTAACCCAGGACAAGCAAGGCATTGGGTCAGCAGTCAAAATTGCCAAGGCGATCCGCACGGCCATCCGCGAGGAGACGGGACTAACCGCCAGCGCCGGTGTAAGCTACAACAAGTTCATTGCAAAGCTGGCAAGCGATCAGAATAAGCCCGACGGAATGTGCGTCATATTACCGGATCAAGGCCCGGAGTTTGTCGCCAGCTTGCCTGTCCGCCGTTTCCACGGCGTCGGGCCGCGTACTGCCGAGAAGATGGCGAAGCTGGGGGTGCATACGGGCGCGGACCTTGCGTTAAAAGATGAGGCGTGGCTGGCGCAGCATTTTGGTAGTTGGGGCGGATATCTTTTCTGGGCTGCGCGTGGGATTGATCATCGTCCGGTCAACGCAAATGCCGTGCGCAAATCTATCGGGGCGGAAAGTACCTATTTTGATGATAAACGCAGCGAGGCCGAATTGCGCGATGCTTTGGAAGAAATAGTCGATATCATATGGGGACGCATAGAACGTAACCAAGCGCAGGGCAGGACATTGGTTCTAAAGGCGCGTTATTCAGACTTCCGGACAATCACACGTTCTCGCACATTTGGGCAGGCTTTGTCAGATCGTGCATCTATCGCGCAAGTTGCGCATGTGCTGCTTGATCAAATTTTGCCGGTCGAAATGGGTGTTCGGCTTCTGGGGCTAACATTATCAGGTTTGCTAGGTCATGATGAAATGCCGCACGGTGCAAAGCCGCAGGGACAATTTACATTTGATTGATTGAAAGTTGAAATTTTTTCTTCATATATCATGAAACTGTTATGTGCATGTAACACAGGATATAAGATGGCTCGCCCACAAACAGACATTGATGCTGGAAGAACCACACTGCTGGAGGTGGTGGATGATTTGGTCCGCAAGCGCGGGGCGGTGGACATCTCTATGACAGATCTGGCGGCTGCAGCGGGCATGTCGCCTTCTAACTTATATCGCTTTTTCGACAATAAAGAAGCGTTGCTTGAAGCTGTAGCCGAGCGCTTTTTTGCCGAAAAAGTTCGGATAATGGTTGATGTAACCGAATCCGATTTGCCTGTGCAGGACAAGATGTATCAATTTTTTGCGCGGCGTTATCTGGCGATGGTTGAGCAATATGAAGCCGAGCCGGACCTTCTGAAAAGTTATCTGGAAATTGGGCAGCAATATTTTGAGGTTGTCCGCGGCTATGTGGATTTGGGGGATCATTATCTCTCCCTGATTGTCGCAGAAGCTATGGAGCTGGGGTACTTTGAGGGGCTCTCGATTGATGAGGCGGTGTCACTCATCAATCAGATGGTGCAGTGCTACACTAACCCGGATGCGCTTTTTTTCGTTGGTACGACTAAGTTGAGGGTCGAGAAACTTGCTACGATTATTGAGACAATTTTTAGGGGACTAGGCAAAAAATCGTCGGCGCATACGCTTGCCCAGCCGCATATCAGAATCGTATCATAAACTGAAAATTGCTCGGCTTTCTCATAGGTTCCGACCTCTATAATTGGCGATCCTAGACGTCGCACGCCTTACAACATGCTGGCGAGATCTGTGTCGGCGTTCTTTGGTGCATAATCACTTTTACAATATCACAGCGCTGATTTAAGCACATGATTAAAGTTGGGGGATTGATCTTTATGCGTGTCGACAATGCGATATTTCCGTCAATGGAACAGGCCACGTCATTTTTCGGTGGTCCAAAGAACGGGCCGTTTGTCATGGTCAATTTGTTGAAGTTCAAAGACAAGGCGGAATATGCCGATGGCAGCGATTCCGATCTTTCGGGTACCGCTGCTTATGCCCGTTATGGGAAAGCTATTCAGGCCTGCTTGGCGGCTGTCGGGGGGCGCCAAATTTACGCTGGGAACGTTACTGGGATGATGATCGGTGAAGTTGAGGACCAATGGGACATGATCGCTTTGGTCGAATATCCGTCGCTCGCCGCTATGCAAAAAATGGTGTCTTCGCCGGAATATCAAGCCATTGAGATTCATCGTAAGGCTGGACTTGCTGGCCAATTAAACATCCGCACCAGTAAGATTGGACGTTAATATGAAGCCCATGAAGAACCGTATGACCGACCTGCTCGGCGTTGAATATCCAATCATTCAGGCACCCATGGGTTGGATTGCACGGGCACAATTGGCATCGGCGGTGTCGAACGCGGGGGGACTTGGCATTATCGAAACATCCTCGGGAGAGTTGGATGAAGTGCGCGCCGAAATCATCAAGATGCGCCAACTTACCGATAAACCCTTCGGCGTGAATATCGCGCAAGCCTTTGTGCGCGATCCCGGGGTCGTCGATTTTGTCGTCGACCAAGGTATCAAGTTTGTCACCACATCAGCAGGCGATCCTAACAAATATTGTGGGCCACTAAAGGCGGCCGGCCTTACTGTGTTTCACGTCGTACCAACACTGGCGGGCGCGTTGAAAGCTATTGATGCTGGCGTTGATGGCCTTGTGGTAGAAGGCGGCGAAGGCGGAGGTTTCAAAAATCCGAAGGACGTCGCGCTGATGGTCCTGTTGCCGCTCATCCGCAGCAAAGTGGATGTGCCAATTGTGGCTGCGGGCGGTATAGTCTGTGGTCGGACAATGGCCGCGGCCTTCGCGCTTGGCGCTGAGGCAGTTCAAATGGGCACACGGATGGTCAGCGCTGCGGAATCACCTGTGCACCATAACTGGAAAGACGCCATCATCAACGCGAAGGAAACCGATACGTTATTCCTGAACCGCCATGGACCCGGACCGGCATTGCGCGCCTTGCGAACCGAACGAACAACAAAGCTGGATATAGAACCAACGGACAATATCATGGCGGAAATGCGCGGTGTGCTAGATTTGTATTTCGGCGGCGACATGGAGGCTGCTGTAGCTCTTTCTGGGCAAGTGGCAGGACGCATTGACTCTGTGAAACCCGCCAAGCAAATTATCGATGAGGTGATGGACGAGTTTTATGCTGTCATGAATGATTTGCGACGCGATTATCTTTAGGATTTTGACTTGGACTCCGTCCTTGAAGCGCTTCTAAGCGATCCTGCAGCGGATGTTTCGGCGCTGCACGATGTTGCGCGGATCAAGGCTATATTGGAGCAATGTGGGCGTGATGGCCGTGCGATCAGCTATTCGGAGCTTTTGCTGAACCTTGGCTTCCGCTTCACACGGCCCAAAATGCGGGCGGTGTGCAAGACGCTCGATAAGATAGACCAGATCACGGCCGAAGAAGGCGCGCCTGCGCTTGCGGTGCTTGTGGTACGTGAAGGTGATGGCTTGCCGGGGCAGGGTTGGTGGACGGGGCGGACCGATTATCAGGGCGAGTGGACCGGTCCGCAAGCGCATGCACATATTCGCAAGCTTCAGGGCGATGTGTTTGCTTATTGGCAAGACCAATAGTTTTGAATTTGGAACTGATCTGGGACGACTGAACTTATGCAACAGGCAACCGATTTTTTGGCAGAAAGTGAGGCGTTATGCGCACTACTGACACCGCTTTCCGAAGCAGATTTTGACGCACAAACCCTGTTCAAGGGCTGGACCATTAACAACATCATCCGCCATCTGCATGTTTGGAACATGGCAGTCGATTTATCGTTGCGTGATGAGGCGGCTTTTGTTGCGTTTGTGGCCGAGATGATGGCTGGCGTTCGCGGGGGGAAGCTGCCTGAGTTTGAAGCAAGCTATCTGGATGGTCTTTCGGGCCATGCATTACGAAACGCTTGGATAGAGCGTGCGAAAGACACTGCTACTGCATTTGCTGCCACAGATCCTAAGCTTCGTCTCAAATGGGTTGGCCCGGATATGAGCGCGCTAAGTTCGATCACTGCGCGGCTAATGGAAACATGGGCACATGGGCAGGCCGTTTACGATGCGCTTGGCGTGGAGCGGCAGGACACTGACCGGATTGGAAACATTGTACGCCTTGGTGTAAATACATGGGGCTTCACATGGAAAAATCGCCGCCTCGATCCACCGGGCGAGATGCCAAGAGTTCGCCTGTTCGCGCCATCGGGTGCTGTTTGGGAATTTGGCGAGCCCTCCGAAAGTGGTATGATTTCCGGCAGTGCTACAGAATTCTGCCAAGTCGTCACCCAATGTCGCAACATTGCAGACACTGCGCTTGAAGTCACAGGCGAAGTCGCGCATCAATGGATGGATATTGCGCAATGTTTTGCAGGGCCACCACAAGATCCACCCGCAAAAGGTTCACGGCATCGCGCCGACAGGGGAGTTTGAATAGCATGAAGAAAGTCGTTTTTGTCTCATTAGGCGCAGTCTTGCTAGCGAGCATGCCCTTGGCAGCCCAATCAAGCGACGTGGTTACGGTAATCCATGTCGGCAAACTATTGGACAAGCCAGGGACCCCACCGCGTGGGCCATCCACTGTCATTATTCGCAACGGCAAAATCGCTGAAGTTTTGTCTGGCCATCAGCAGGGGCCCGCAGGCGCGACGCAAATCGATCTGAAAGACAAATTTGTTCTCCCAGGCTTAATCGACAGCCATGTGCATCTGGATAGCGATGCTGGCGGTAATGCAGCATTGATTGAGGGCTTTACCGACAGTCCGGCACGGGCCGCCTATCGCGCTGCGGGTAATGCGAAGAAGACGTTGATGGCTGGCTTCACCACAGTGCGCAATATGGGTGACGGCACTGGCGCAACGCTTGCGTTGCGCGATGCGGTCGCTGCGGGTGAACTTCCCGGACCCCGGATTATCGATGCTGGCCGCTCAATCTCAACGACCAGCGGGCATATGGATGCGACATTATCCGTCTCTGAAGACCTGCATAATAGCATCGGTCAGGAAAATCTGTGTGATGGTGTTGAAAGCTGCCGTCAGGCAATACGTAAACAGGTCCGGCGCGGCGTGGACGTCATCAAGATCGCAACGACAGGCGGCGTAAACAGCCGCATTGGCGCAGGACTTGGGCGGCAATTATTCGATGACGAGGTGAAGGCGTTAGTGGATACCGCGCATCTTTATGGCAAGAAAATTGCCGTGCATGCCCATGGTGACGACGGCGTCAACATCGCCTTAGCTGCGGGCGCGGACTCGATTGAGCATGGTACCATGATGACCGAAGAGAGCATTAAATTGTTCAAGGCGGCGGGGGCCTATTATGTGCCGACGCTGTCTACCGTAAATGGCTATCTTGAGCGATTGGCTGCAAACCCTAATGCCTATCCGCCCGACGTTCTTGCAAAAGTGCAATGGCGCATTGGTGTGACCGGTAAGAGCCTTGCTAAAGCCTATCCTGCCGGTGTAAAAATTGCATTTGGTACAGATGCTGGTGTTTCCAAACATGGCCGGAACGCAGACGAATTTGAATTAATGGTCAAGCATGGCATGCCCGCCAGCGCCGCCATTCAGGCCGCGACAATGAATGCCGCGACCTTATTGGGCGTTGAAAAAGAGGTTGGCTCAATTGAACCCGGTAAAGCAGCCGATTTGATCGCAGTCTCAGGTGACCCCATTGCAGACATCACAACATTGAAATCGGTGCGTTTCGTCATGAAGGACGGGCGGGTTTTTAAGGCTGAATGATAATTCCCTTTTGCGGATCGGTCCGGCCTTGAAGCGTTTCCACAAAGGCGCTTGCTGCGGCCTCTAATCCTGCAAGGGTTTCTATGCCCACAACGCCGTCGGCTGCGGTTAGGAAGCTTTTCCAACTGCGGCCGACAGCTTCGCCAAAGCCCTTAGGGCCAAGTTCCTGAATAGTTGCGACGGCGTGATCGGGTGCGAAGAACAGGACGGGCTTCGGTCCGGGCATCTCGCTGCCGCTTGCACCAGCACTATTTGGGCCCCTTGCGTCAACATGGGTCGCTCCGACCAAGCAGCTATATACTAGATGGCTGGCCATTCGTTCGTGGATTGCCCGAAGCAGGCGCGAATTGCCGGCAAAATCGACGCATACCGAAGCATTTTTGGGCAGGGCGTCAACGTCATCATAGGATATGACTTTGTCGTAAAGGCCAGTTCCCGTGACAAAGTCCACATTGCCTTTAGAGGTCAGACCTATGCGCTTTATGCTGGGCGATAAATCCTTTGCAACGCTCGCAAGGCCAAGAGCTGTCTTTGAGGAAGCGCTAGTTATGAGAAGCGTTTCTGCGCCAAACCAGCCTTCGCGGCGCAGCATGGCTTCAATCAAAAACCCGGTTTTGAATAAAGGCCCGAATAACATGCGCTCTGCCTCTTTTTCGGCGTCATGTTCTGGATCGGCAGCAAGGCGGCTATATTGGTTGTAGATGGGGCTCATGGGTTGACGGTGTGCGGCCATATCCGTGAAGCCGCCTGCACTAATTTTGCCGGGTACGACATCAAGATGTGTTCCCATCGGTAAATAGCCATAGACCCGCTCGCCTACCGCAATATCGGGGCAATGCGATTCTTCGACCATGGCATGGCCCCACATAGGCACGACACCAAAATCACCTGCTGCTGGAAAGAAATTCCAATAGCCAAACATATCACCGATCACGGCATAAGTGATGTTGTTTGCCGTGACCGAGAAGCTTTCGATCCGTAAACGAACGGCGCCGTCTGCGAGCGGCAACAATGCTGTGTCATGCACCTGTGTTTCGGTCAGCGCCCTTTTATTTACCCAGATCGTCGATGCCATATGTGCTTCTCCTTTGCCCGTCGGCATAACCGCCCTTCGTTGCGCATTCAATGAAAGACCATGTTTCTAATTGTTCACATTGATGTGAATATGCTCTTTGACAATCACACCAGAGTGTGAAAATGACGAATCATGAGCACTCAACTGATCAATAAGCTTCGTAGCCTCGTCAACGACGGTGGCTTGTCACGGTCCGGCCTAGCCCGCGCTGCTGGCCTTCATGCCAATACTTTGCGCGACCTTGATGAGCCGGGCTGGAACCCAACCGCTGAAACCCTGCGTAAGTTGGAAAGCTATTTGTTCTCCAACGACGACACACCTGCGCTAGTGCCGATTGAAGAAATAATTGAAGAGGCGCGTAATGGCCGCATGTATATTCTCGTCGATGACGAAGACCGGGAAAATGAAGGCGATTTGATTATTCCAGCGCAAATGGCAACGCCAGATGCAATCAATTTCATGGCAACGCATGGCCGTGGCCTCATTTGCCTTTCGATGACCAAAATGCGTTGCGAGCAGCTTGGCCTGACGCCGATGGCGCGCGAGAACCGCGAAAGCATGCAAACAGCTTTCACGGTGTCCATAGAAGCCCGTGAGGGTGTTACCACGGGTATCAGTGCTGCCGACAGGGCGCGAACCATTTCCGTCGCTGTGGACGCCTCTATGGGGCCTGACGACATTGTTTCGCCCGGCCACGTCTTCCCACTCACCGCGCGCGATGGCGGCGTGCTGGTGCGCGCGGGACATACCGAAGCGGCCGTCGACATAAGCCGACTTGCCGGGCTCAACCCGTCAGGCGTGATTTGTGAAATCATGAAAGACGATGGCACAATGGCGCGGATGGATGACCTCGTGGCCTTCGCTCGTATGCACAACCTCAAGATGGGTACAATCCGCGACCTGATCGCCTATCGCCGCAAGCATGACCATTTGGTCGAAAAGCGCGCGGAGATGAAGTTTAACAGCCGTTGGGGTGGTGATTGGTCCGCTATGACCTTTTACAACAAGGCGACGGGCGATGAGACCATTGCTTTGATAAAGGGCCGCATTGACCCAGAAAAACCAACATTGGTGCGCATGCACACCATGTCGATGTTCGTTGATGTGTTTGGCGAAGAAAATGAGCGTTCTGGCCTTTTGTCACGTTCGATGGAGGCCATCGCTGCCGAAGGCGCAGGTGTGATTGTGGTTATTAACAAGCCAATGAAGGGCATAGTCTCTCGGTTTATGCAGTTGCGCGCCGAGGGCAAGCAAGCTGGGGCGCCAGAGATCGAAGAACTGCGTGATTATGGCGGCGGTGCGCAAATCCTGACCGAACTTGGTGTCCAAGACATGATATTGCTCACCAACACCCACCACACGTTGGTTGGCCTTGAAGGCTATGGCCTTTCCATTGTAGGCGAACGGCCAATTCCCGGAACCGGAGGCGAGTAATGGCAAAGTTTTTGATAGTTGAAGCACGGTTTTATGACCATTTGAACGACATGCTCGTAGCAGGTGCGACGGCAGCGTTGAAGGCCAAGGGGCATGAGGTTGAGGTCATTACCGTACCCGGTGCGCTCGAAATTCCTGGCACCATATCGATGGCCGCAGAGGCGCAGATATATGACGGCTTTGTCGCCATTGGCGTTGTTATACGAGGTGAAACCTATCATTTTGAAATCGTCGCTGGCGAAAGCGCGCGCGGAATCATGGCATTAACCATGGACGGAATTGCAATCGGCAACGGCATATTGACCGTTGAAAACGAAGCGCAAGCTATCGTACGCGCTGACCCGAAACAAAAGGACAAGGGCGGGGAGGCCGCCATTGCAGCCATGGCCTTGCTAAATCTGCAAAATCGTTTCAATTGAAACGATGACAGCACCGACTTTAACGACGCAAATCAGCACCGATTCCGAAGAGTATAAGGCGCGCAGTGCCCACAACAGGGCGTTGCGCGATACCCTATGGGCCAAAGTCGCTGAAGCGGCGTCGGGCGGTAATGAGAAGTCGCGTGAGCGGCACACGTCGCGTGGGAAATTGCTGCCGCGTGAGCGCGTCGAACGCCTGCTGGATAGCGGTTCGCCTTTCCTAGAAATCGGCCAGCTTGCAGCCTGCGACCTGTATGATAGCGAAATTCCGGGTGCAGGTCTGATCACGGGAATCGGCCGCGTTTCGGGCCGCCAGTGCATGATCGTCTGCAACGAAGCGACCGTAAAAGGCGGCACTTATTATCCGATGACGGTCAAAAAGCATTTGCGGGCGCAGGAAATCGCTGAGGCGAACCATTTGCCATGCATCTATCTTGTCGACAGCGGCGGCGCGAACCTGCCGCATCAGGACGAGGTGTTTCCTGACCGTGACCATTTCGGGCGCATCTTCTTCAACCAAGCCAATATGAGCGCCAAAGGCATCCCGCAAATCGCCTGTGTCATGGGAAGCTGCACTGCGGGAGGGGCTTATGTGCCCGCCATGTCCGACGAGAGCGTCATCGTCCGTAACCAAGGCACGATTTTCCTCGCTGGCCCGCCGTTGGTGAAGGCCGCAACGGGGGAAGAGATTAGTGCGGAGGATCTCGGCGGCGGCGATCTACATGGCCGGAAGTCCGGTGTGGTTGATCATGTGGCGGAGAATGACGAACATGCGCTGACGATTGTGCGTGATATCGTTTCGCATTTAGGGCCAATTCACAAAGCCGACATCGATTTCAAAGAACCACGCCCGCCAAAATTCGACGCGGAAGAGCTTTATGGCGTCATCCCCGACGATGTGCGTGCGCCTTATGATGTCCATGAAGTTATCGCGCGTTTGGTCGATGGCAGCGAATTTCACGAATTTAAGGCGCTGTACGGCACAAGCTTGGTCTGCGGTTTTGCACATATTTGGGGGATGCCGGTCGCGATCCTCGCCAATAACGGCGTATTGTTTAGCGAAAGCGCCGTTAAAGGCGCGCATTTCATTGAACTTGCCTGCCAACGGCGGATCCCATTGCTGTTCTTGCAGAATATCAGCGGCTTCATGGTCGGCGGCAAATATGAGGCGGAAGGCATCGCCAAGCACGGCGCGAAGCTCGTCACCGCTGTCGCCACCGCCAGCGTGCCGAAGATTACAGTCCTTATCGGCGGCAGCTTTGGCGCGGGCAATTACGGCATGTGTGGGCGCGCTTATTCGCCACGTTTCCTGTTCACTTGGCCCAATGCGCGAATTTCGGTGATGGGCGGCGAGCAAGCCGCTTCCGTCCTCGCCACAGTCCACCGCGATGCGGAAAATTGGACACCGGAAGAGGCCGAAGCCTTCAAGGCGCCCATCCGCCAAAAATATGAGGATGAAGGCAACCCATATTATGCGACCTCGCGCTTGTGGGATGACGGCATCATTGACCCCGCACAAACCCGCGATGTGTTGGGCCTAGCCTTCGCCGCAGCACTCAACGCGCCAGTACAGGAGGCGCCCCGCTTCGGGGTGTTCCGAATGTGAGTAAAATAATCCAATCCCTCCTCATTGCCAATCGTGGTGAGATTGCTTGCCGGATTATCCGCACCGCGCGCGACATGGGTATACGCACAATAGCGGTTTATTCGGACGCGGATGCCCATGCATTGCATGTGCGCGAAGCCGATGCGGCGGTGCATATTGGGCCTTCTGCGGCGCGGGAGAGCTATTTGGTCGGCGCAAAGATCATCGCTGCGGCCAAAGCCACGGGTGCAGAGGCGATCCATCCGGGCTATGGCTTCCTGTCTGAAAATGCGGAATTCGCACAAGCAGTGATGGACGCTGGCCTGATATGGGTTGGGCCGCGCCCCGACAGCATTACCGCCATGGGCCTGAAGGACGCCGCCAAAAAATTGATGGCCGAGGCGGGTGTGCCCGTGACCCCGGGCTATATGGGGGATAATCAAGACCCAAATTTCCTTAGCCAGCGCGCCGCCGAAATTGGCTATCCCGTGCTGATCAAAGCCGTTGCAGGCGGTGGCGGGAAGGGAATGCGCAAGGTGGATAGTGCTGGCGACTTTGCCGATGCGCTCGCCTCTTGCCAGCGCGAGGCCAGCGCATCATTCGGTAACGCCCATGTCCTGATTGAGAAATATATTCAGCGCCCGCGCCATATTGAGGTGCAGGTGTTTGGCGACACCCATGGCAACATCGTCCATTTGTTCGAACGCGATTGTTCACTGCAACGCCGCCACCAGAAGGTAATTGAAGAAGCCCCCGCGCCGGGCATGGACGAAGCGACCCGTGCGCAGCTTTGCGCAGTCGCGGTGAAAGCGGCAAAAGCCGTCGACTATGTCGGTGCTGGCACAATCGAATTCATTGCAGATGCGTCTGAGGGCCTGCGCGCCGATCGCATCTGGTTCATGGAAATGAATACGCGGTTGCAGGTCGAACATCCGGTGACTGAAGAAATCACAGGCGTTGACCTTGTCGAATGGCAGTTGCGTGTGGCGAGCGGGGAGCCCTTGCCATTGCAGCAGGACGCGCTGCGCATCAATGGCTGGGCGATGGAAGCGCGGCTTTATGCCGAAAACCCAGCGACAGGCTTTTTGCCGTCCATTGGCCCGCTTGACCATCTGTCCTTTCCGGAAGAATTGCGTGTTGATACAGGTGTAGAGCAAGGCGGCGAGGTGTCGCCTTATTATGATCCGATGGTCGCTAAGCTCATATCATGGGGTGAAACGCGCGATGCGGCGATGGACCGCTTGCGCGACGGCATTGACGACACTGAAGTCTGGCCCGTGAAAACGAATGCGGGCTTTTTGGGGCGGCTGCTGGATCTGGAGGCGTTCGGGCTTGGCGATATTGATACGGGCCTGATTGCGCGTGAAGTCGATAATCTTGTGCATCCATCCGCGCCAGAAGCGCAAGAGCTTGCCGAGGCGGCGGCGTTGTTGTGCGCCAGCCCCGGCGATGGTCCCGTAAGCGCAATAGTTGGTTTTCGTTTGAATGCACCGCCGCGTGCGGAAGCACGCCTTTTAGACGACGCTGGCAACCTATATGTCGTTGCGTTTGACGAAATCGAGGCCGACGAACCGACTGCTGATGTGCTTGCCTTTGCCGATGGTTTTGCGCGTCGTTATGTCTTGGATGATCCGCGCGGGTCGGGGCATAGTGCCGCAAGCGACGGTGCAATCCTATCGCCGATGCCGGGCCGGATCATCGCGGTTGATGTCGCTGTGGGGGACACAGTGTCCAAAGGCCAGAAACTGGTAACGCTCGAAGCGATGAAGATGGAACATAGCCTAACTGCGCCGTTTGACGGCATGGTGGCGGAGTTGAATGCGGAGACGGGTGCACAGGTGCAGGTCGAGGCATTGTTGGTGCGGATAGAAGCGGTGGAAATGTAATGGCAGGCAAATATTTCAACGAATGGCACATCGGCGATACAATCGCCCACGAAATTCGCCGCACGGTGACCGAGACGGACAATTTGCTGTTTTCGGTCATGACGCATAACCCGCAACCGCTGCACATTGATGCGGAGGCAGCCAAAGCCAGCGAGTTTGGGCAAATCCTCGTCAACGGCACCTTCACCTTCGCGCTGATGGTAGGACTGTCGGTGGGGGATACCACGCTCGGCACGTTGGTGGCCAATCTGGGCTATGATAAATTGGTGATGCCCAAGCCCGTGTTCATCGGTGATACACTGCGCGCCGAAACCGAAGTCATTGCGCTTAAGGAGAGTAAGTCGCGACCCGATGCCGGTGTTGTGACGTTCCTGCACCGATGTCTCAATCAACGTGACGAACTTGTTTGCCAAACGGAACGCGCCGCTTTGCTGAAAAAGGCATAGATTGCCATAAGGTCCGGTGCAGGGCATAATGACGGCATGAAACTGCGTTCCCTTCTTTTCGTCCCGGGTGACCGGCCTGACCGATTTGCCAAGGCTGCCGCTAGTGGTGCCGATGCGATCATCATTGATCTTGAGGACTCGGTTGCGCTTGATCGTAAGGCGGCGGCACGCGAAGCTGTCGCGGAGTATCTGTCGGGTGATCGGCCGGTTCCGGTTTTTATCCGCGTTAATCCGCAGGACAGCCATCTTACCCATGACGATCTCGCATCGGTTCTGCCTTATGTTCCAGATGCTATTGTTTTGCCGAAGGCGGAAGGCGCGCGTTCGGTCCATTGGTTGCGCTCAGAAGCGGCTGCCGTCGCCGATAGTCAGGACGGCGAGGCACCGCTGATCTTACCCATTGCGACCGAAACGCCTGGCGCGGTGTTTGACCTAGGCACCTTGCGGGAGGTGAAACATTATCTGCTTGGCGTCAGCTGGGGGGCGGAGGATTTGCCCGCAGCGGTCGGGGCTTCGGCCTCGCGTGAAGCTGATGGCCGCTACACGGCGCCATATGAAATGGTGCGGTCGCTCACGCTGTTTGCGGCTCATGCTGCGGGCGTGGCTGCCATTGATACTGTTTTCCCGAGCATCAACGATGCGGCGGCGCTGGCGTCCTATGTCGGCCGAGCGGCACGCGATGGTTTCACCGGCATGCTTGCCATTCACCCGTCGCAGGTTGCCACCATCAACGCAGGCTTTACGCCTTCGTCAGCGCAGCTTGCGCATGCCCAATCCATCGTTGATGCGTTCGCGGCCAATCCGGGCGCAGGCGTGTTGCAACTGGACGGAAAAATGATCGACGCGCCGCATTTGAAAGCGGCGCTGTCGATCCTCTCAAGGGCTTAGGCCGCTAGTTTCCGCAACACATAGTGCAGAATGCCGCCGTTCATGAAATATTCGACTTCGTTCGCGGTGTCGATGCGGCAGAGCGTGTCGAAATTGAACGTTGATCCGTCCTTGCGGGTGACCATAACGGTTACCATCTGGCGTGGCTGAAGCTTTCCAACGCTGGTGATCGTGAAGCTATCATCCGCGGTCAGGCCCAAGGTTGTGCGGCTTTCGCCGTCCATGAATTGCAGTGGCAATACGCCCATGCCGACTAAGTTTGAACGGTGGATACGTTCGAAGCTTTCGACGATGACGGCGCGGACGCCGAGCAGGTTGGTGCCCTTCGCCGCCCAATCGCGCGAAGAGCCGGTGCCATATTCCTTACCAGCGATAACCACCAAAGGCGTGCCGTCGGCTTTATGCTTCATGGCGGCGTCGTAGATGGGCATGACTTCGCCTTGATAGCTGCTCATGCCGCCTTCAATGCCGGGGACCATTTCATTCTTAATGCGGATATTAGCGAAGGTGCCGCGCATCATGACTTCATGGTGGCCGCGGCGTGCGCCGTAGCTGTTAAAATCTGCCTTGCTGACCTGATGCTCTAACAGGAATTTACCAGCAGGGCTGTCGGCCTTGATGCTTCCGGCAGGCGAGATATGGTCGGTGGTAATGGAATCACCCAAAATCGCCAGCGGCTTTGCCTCGATGATGTCCATCACCGGTGCGGGCGTCATGCTCATCCCTTCAAAATAGGGCGGGTTGGCGACATAGGTCGATCCGGCGCGCCATGTATAGGTGTCCGAACCTTCGACTTGAATCTTCTGCCAATGCGCATCGCCTTCATAGACCTTGGCATAACGTGCGGTGAACATCGAACGGTCGATGTTTGCGGTCATGACATCATGCACTTCTTGGTTGGTTGGCCAGATGTCGCGCAAATAGACGTCTGTACCGTCGGTCGCTTGGCCAATCGGCGTCGTTGTGAAATCTTCGGTCACGGTACCCTTAAGCGCATAGGCCACTACCAAAGGCGGTGAGGCCAAGAAGTTTGCGCGCACATCGGGGGACACGCGGCCTTCAAAGTTGCGGTTGCCCGAAATGACCGAGGCGGCAACAATGTCATGGCCGTTAATCGCTGCTGAAATTGGCTCGGCCAATGGACCGGAGTTACCGATGCAGGTCGTGCAGCCATAGCCGACCAAGTTAAAGCCGACCGCGTCCAGATCTGCCGTCAATCCGGCACGATCAAGATAATCGGTCACAACTTGGCTTCCAGGTGCGAGCGAGGTCTTCACCCATGGCTTCGGACGCAAGCCAAAGGCATTGGCCTTACGCGCCACCAATCCGGCGGCAACCAAGACGCTCGGGTTCGATGTGTTGGTGCAGCTCGTGATCGCCGCAATCACGACATCGCCGTCGCCAATATCATGTGTCTTGCCCTCAACCGCGACGCGCTTGGCGCTATCATGCTTGTAGACATTGATCAGATCGTCGTTGAACACATTGTCAACTTGCGTAAGGACAACCTTGTCCTGCGGGCGCTTTGGACCAGCAAGCGATGGGACAACGCTGCCCATATCCAATTCCAACGTGTCTGTGAAAATCGGGTCGGCCATATCGGCATAGGCCCATAGGCCCTGTTCCTTGGCATAGGCCTCGACCAGTGCAATCTGGTCCTCCGCACGGCCGGTCAGACGCAGATATTCGATGGTCTTTTCATCAATGCCAAAGAAGCCACAGGTCGCGCCATATTCGGGCGCCATATTGGCCAAGGTCGCGCGGTCGGCAAGGCTAAGCGAGGCAAGGCCAGGGCCATAATATTCGACAAAGCGGCCAACCACGCCTTTGGCGCGCAGCATTTGCGTTGCGGTCAACACAAGGTCGGTTGCGGTCACGCCCTCGGCCAATGCACCGGTCAGCTTGAAGCCAACGACCTCAGGGATCAGCATGGACACTGGCTGCCCCAACATCGCGGCCTCAGCCTCAATCCCGCCAACGCCCCAACCAAGCACGCCAAGGCCGTTGATCATCGTCGTGTGGCTGTCTGTACCCACGCATGTGTCGGGATACGCAATCGTCGCGCCATCTTCACCTATGCTGGTCCAAACGGCTTGTGCAATATGCTCCAGATTGACCTGATGGCAAATGCCGGTGCCGGGAGGAACCGCCTTGAAATTATTCAGCGACTTGGAACCCCATTTCAGGAAATCATAACGCTCTGCATTGCGTTGATATTCGATTTCAACATTCTGTTCCGCCGCCTTGGGGTGGCCGAATTCATCGACCATGACGCTGTGGTCAATGACCAAATGCACAGGCACGAGCGGGTTAATCTTCGATGGGTCCGCCTTCAACGCGGTCATGGCATCGCGCATTGCGGCGAGATCGACCACGCATGGCACGCCGGTGAAATCCTGCAACAAGACGCGGGCAGGGCGATATTGAATTTCGCGGTTCGATTTGGCGTCCTTCTGCCAATCGATCAACGCCTGCACATCCTCCACCGAAACGGTAAAGCCGCCATCTTCAAAACGGAGCAGGTTTTCGAGCAATACCTTCATCGAAAAAGGCAGACGCGACACATCGCCCAATTTCTCCGATACTTTTTTGATCGAAAAATAATCCACCGTCTTGCCGCCAGCGGTCAAGGTGGAACGGGTTTGCAGGCTGTCTAATCCGATTGCGGTCATTGGTATTTACCCCTTCGAGCGTTGGGCTTTTGGCCGGATGGGGAAGACAACACGGTTGCCGCTATCTGCGGCCAATAAACGCGCGTCAAACCAGCGTAAAAGCGGGAGATTCGTTTGCTGGCCGCGCCTTAGCGCTTATGGGGTGGGGGTGCAAGGTGGGGCAGGGTAAAATTGCTTGGGCGCGAGGGGGGGGGATGAAGCATAAAAAGAAGTGGGAAACGAATTAAGACCCTGAAACAAGTTCAGGGTGACGCGATGTGTGTGGCTAGGGCGACGGTCGTTTCCGATGAAAATCGCGCAGGATAACCTTCTTACTAAATTCCAGATATTTACGTATCGCGTCCGAACCAACCAAAGGCGGGTTCGTGGCGCACGGGTGCGTCCCGCGATTAGCCGTGGCGTAAGGCGTTGGTGACTTCATCGAGGCTGCCGCGCACGCGGAGCAGCTGATCCTTTCCAAATACGATCAAGCATTCATCATCCGCATTGTCGGCTGCGCGGACAAATTGCACGATTTCAGGATTGACCGAGATTTTTTGGCCGCGCGCGTCAGTCATATTGACAAAGGGGATCATGCATTTTCCTTAGAACATCTTATGGCGCGGCAGGGTGGCGTGCGCGCGGAGAAAGGTGCTTATCATGTTTCCTCTGCGTCGGCGAGGCGTGATGGATTCCGTTGGCCTTGTTTAGGTTGACGCCCGCCCGTTTGCTTTGGCTGGCTTTTAACATTCACCGCCGCTAAAGCGCAGGCATGAACCCCATCATCCTTGTCATGTCGGGCGGAGCTGTGGGCGCAGCCTTGCGTTATGGCCTGTCTCGCGCTTTGCCAGTCGGCGCGGCTGGTTGGCCATGGCCGACCTTTGTCGCAAATGTTGTTGGCGGGCTGTGCATGGGCATGTTGGCATTATGGTTGCTGCGTGGGGACAATGCGGCGGAACCGTTGCGTTTGTTTCTGGGTGTGGGCGTTTTGGGCGGGTTTACGACCTTCAGTGCCTTTTCATTGGAAATGGCGCAGATGGTGCAACGCGGGCAGATGGGCATGGCGGCCCTCTATGCGCTCGCGTCGATCTTATTGGCGCTTGGCGCTGTGTTCGCCGGGATGGCGATAGCAAAGGCAATTTGGGCATGAGTAAGAATGACGAAAAAGGCATACGGCAATTTGTCGTGGCCCCCGATGATGATGGCATACGGTTGGACCGTTGGTTCAAGCGGCATTTGCCCGACGCGTCGTTCAACATCGTGTCGCGTTGGGCGCGCACGGGGCAATTACGCGTCGATGGTAAGCGCGCGACGCCGGGCGATCGGTTGCTGAGCGGCCAGACATTGCGTGTTCCACCTGCGGATACCTCTGCATCCTCCAGCGCGCGGCCGTTACGTAAGCGTCGCGATTTGACTGAAGACGAAATGGAATTCGCGCTGAGCATGGTCATCCATAAGGATGATGCGGCCTTGGTGATCAACAAGCCAGCAGGGTTGGCAACGCAGGGCGGAACCAAGACCGAGAACCATGTCGACGGCTTGCTGGATGCCTTGGGCTTTGAGCTTGATAACCGGCCAAAGCTTGTCCACCGATTGGACAAGGATACATCGGGCGCGCTGTTGCTGGCGCGGACATCGCGTTCGGCAGGGCATTTTGCCAAGGCATTTTCATCGCGCACCGCGCGCAAAGTATATTGGGCCTTGGTCGTGGGCGTGCCCGATATTGCCGATGGTTTCATTGACCTGCCAATCGGTAAGCAACCGGGTAGCGGCGGCGAAAAAATGCATGTCGATGAAAAAGACGGGCAATCCGCGCGCACCCGCTATCGTATTGTTGAACGCGCAGGCAATGCAACCGCATGGGTCGAATTGCAGCCTTATACAGGCCGCACCCATCAGCTGCGTGTACATATGGCCGCAATCGGCCACCCGATTGTCGGTGACGGCAAATATGGCGGCAAGGACGCGTTTTTGACAGGCACGATCAGCCGTAAGATGCATTTGCACGCCCGCCGCATCCGCATTGACCACCCGTCGGGCCATCAAATCGACGTCCGCGCCGACCTGCCGCCGCATATGGCGGCCAGCTTTGACGATTTGGGCTTCGACATTGAAATGGGCGATGCCTTAGTGCTTGACGCACCCAAATTCAGCGAAACCGCCGAAGGCAAGAAACGCGTTGCGGCCAATATCGCCAAATCGGCCCGTAAAGAACGCAAGGGCGAACGCCGTTCGCGTGGTTCGGTGTCCGACAAGCCCAAGGATAACAAACGCAGCCAAATGGCCGCCGGTAAGAAAATCGCGGCGAAAAAGCCTGTGATCAAGAAAGCCGTGGCGGGTAAAGCGCCAGCAAAGAGGGCACCTGTGAAGAAGAAAGTTGCACCAAGGACGAAGGCTTAATGCACCCCAACGCCGCCTTTGCTTGGGATGATACTGAGGCGCTGCGTGCTTTTGCGCAGGATATAGGCTTTGGCACGCTTTTTATGGCCACCCCGCAGGGCCCGCGCGTTGCCCATTTGCCGTTCGTTTTCTTGGCAGAAAACCGCATTGGTTTTCATATCGCGCGCAACAACGCGATGACCCAATATCTGGATGGCGCGGAAGCCTTGTTTGTTGTCAACGGTCCGGACGGTTATATCAGCCCAGATTGGTATGGCATGGATAATCAAGTGCCCACTTGGAACTATTGCGCCATAGAGATGCAAGGTAACATGCGCCAAATGACGCAGGACGAACTCATCGCCCAATCCGATGCGCTGAGCCTATTTCAGGAAGCGAAATTGGCGCCAAAGCCGCTTTGGGATCGGTCGAAAATGGCCGATGGGTATTTTGAAAAAATGCTTCGGGGCATATTGGGTTTTCATATGGACATCACCGCGTGGCGCGGCACGCGCAAATTAGGGCAAAATAAACCCGACACAGCACGCAACGCCGCGGCCGATGGTGCCGAGCAGGCGGGTAAGCGCGATATCGCTGATATGATGCGCCGTCTGCCGTGACGGTGAAGTTGGCCATATTTGATTGCGACGGGACTTTGGTTGATAGCCAAGCCAATATTTGCATGGCGATGGAGCATGCGTTTGAAGGCGCGGGGCATCCACCACCGCTGCGGCATGATATACGGCGCGTGGTTGGCCTGTCTTTGGTGGAATCGATGCGGGTGTTGTTGCCCCATGCCGATGCCAAAACCCATGATGATTTGGCCGAACATTATCGTGCGGCGTTCATGACATTGCGCAACAATGGCCTCGTTGATGAACCGCTTTATGATGGTATGGCGGCCTTATTGTCGAAATTGGATGAAAGCGGATGGTTACTGGGTGTGGCGACAGGCAAATCGGATCGCGGGTTGATCCGCTGTCTGGACCATCATGCGATTAAGGGCCTGTTTGTGACGCTGCAAACCGCCGACCGTCACCCGTCCAAGCCGCACCCGTCAATGGTGTATCAGGCATTGGCCGACGCCGGTGCGGACGCCAGCGATGCGGTGGTTATCGGTGATACGGTATATGACATTCATATGGGCCGCGCTGCCGGAACGCGAACGGTGGGCGTCAATTGGGGCTATCACAGCGTTGCAGAGTTGCGCGCAGCAGGCGCAGACTATATCGCCGAAAACATGGATGATCTGAAGGCCTATCTAAAGGATTTTGCATGACGCCAATGGATGACAAGGCCCGCGCAGAAATGCAGGCGCAATATCGCTTTTTGGTGATCAATCTGTGCCGGATTACGGGCGCAATCATGTTGGTGGTTGGCCTTGCAGCTATCGCGCGGGAGGCGTTTGGAATTCCCAAGGCAGCAGGCTATCTGTTGTTTGCCGTCGGGATGCTCAATTTTCTTTTGGTGCCTGTATTCCTCTCCAAAAGATGGAAAAGTAAGCCGGATCAATGAGGCGTTTTTGGAAAGAGGTTACGCTTGAACCCACGCCATCGGGCCAAGCGGTCCGGCTCGACGGGCGACCGGTAAAGACACCCACGGGCAATGCACTTGCGCTGCCGACGCAGAAAATGGCGGATGCTGTCGTGGCCGAGTGGGAAGCAGTGGAAAAAACGCTGAACCCCGCATTGATGCCCGTGACGGGCTTTGCCAATGCCGCCATTGACCGGATCGCGCCGGATCATGCTGGTTTTGCCGCCGCCATTGCCGCTTATGGTGAAACGGATCTTTTTTGTTATCGCGCGGCGGCAGGTGAGGCTTTGGCCGATCGGCAGGCCGAGATTTGGGACCCTTGGCTACATTGGGCGCAAGGGCGCTATGACATCAGCTTTGTGATTGTTGAAGGCATCATGCACCAGCCGCAATCTGCCGCAACGCTGGAGATATTGCGCGGAGCAGTTGCGGCACGCGGGGCATTTGAGCTGGCAGCGATGGCGAAGCTTGCGCATTTGTCGGGGTCGCTTGTTGCAACCTTGGCGGTGATTGAGCGCGCAGGCACGCCTGAAGACATATGGAAAGCCGCGTGCTTGGACGAGCTTTGGCAGGAAGAATTATGGGGCGCCGACCATTGGGCGCAAAAAAACCGGAGTGACCGCGAAGGCGAATTTATGGCGGCCGCACGCTTTCTCGACCTGCTGACACCCGGAACATAGGTGAAAACCCATCTCACGGGGGTTTTGTGCAGCGTGTAAGCATGTGGTGCATCCAAGGAAAAAGCCATGACCGACAGCGCAACTTTCACTCTACGCCCCATTCCAAAGGCCGCCTTTATCGCGGGCTATGCCGGATTATTGCCGCAGGTCATTGCCGCTGCGATGGTGCTATCGGGTTCCGAATATCAATGGACTGGCCTTGCCTTGGCATATGGCTATGCCGCATTTATTTTCAGCTTTATCGGCGGCATGTGGTGGGCGCTGGGCATGACCACCCGCACAGATGATGCGTCGGCTAATGGCATATTCGCGCTGGCCGTTGCGCCCAGCCTGTTGGCGCTGGCAACTTATGTGCCGTGGATTTGGGGACTGAGTTGGCCCGGCCCGTCTTTGGCGTGGCTTGGGTTTTTCCTGCTGCTATCGCCCTTGGGGGATCGCTGGCTCGGCGCACATTGTGCCTTGCCTGTGGGCTGGATGAAGCTGCGCTGGCATTTGTCGCTTGGACTGGGCGGATTGACCCTGTTGCTCGCGGGATTGGCTTAAGTTGTGGCTTAAGTGGCGACCCTAAGACGCCGCGAGATCGCGCACGAAACCGATAAGGCCCTTTTGCCGCCGCCTTTTCATGCGTTCGGCGGCGAGTATTTGCCGCACTTTTTCAAAACAGGCCTGCACGTCATCGTTGATGAGCACATAGTCATAGCCATCCCAGTGCCCGATTTCGGCCTTTGCACGGCTCATGCGGTCGGAAATGACGGTTTCGCTGTCCTGCGCGCGGCTGAATAATCGGCGCTCCAGCTCGTCAATCGATGGCGGCAAGATGAAGACGCGAACGACGTCGGGGCCAGCCTCTTGATATAATTGCTGCGCACCTTGCCAGTCGATATCGAACAGAACATCGCATCCCGCTGCAAGCTTTTCCTCCACAGGGCCTTTGGGCGTGCCATAACGGTTGCCAAAGACATGCGCCCATTCCAGAAATTCACCGTCAGCCGCCATTTGTTTGAATGTTGCGACATCGGTGAAATGATAATGCACACCTTCAATCTCGCCAGGTCGAGGAGGGCGGGTTGTGTAGGAGACCGATAAAGCGATTTTGTCGTCCGCATCAAGCAACATGCGCGAAAGTGTGGATTTGCCAGCACCGGAGGGCGACGAAAGGACGAAGAGGAGACCGCGGCGCTCCAATTCATGCGGCTTATGTGGGTCAGTATGGGCCATAGCCGCTACTGCGCGAAAGGGCAGGGCGGCGTCAAGAGGGAAGCGTAGTCCGTGGTGGACGAAAGCAGCTTAGGCGTCCTTACGCTCTTTGCTTTTGTCATAAATGGTTTTGGCCGCAATTGCGCCGCCGACCAGCAATAGGCCTGGAATCGAACGCGTCGCTATCCGCGTGGCCACCAGACCAATGCCTGCACCCAGCAAGCCATGACCCTTCTTACGGCCGATAACTTCGCCGATAACGGCCCCTGCAATGGATTTTAACATGAGATGTTTCCGATCCCTTAAATTTCGTATCCGTGATTCCATCAACTCGTCATCCTGAACTTGTTTCAGGATAACACATCAATGTCGCTTGTTATCCTGAAATGAATTCAGGATGACGAGTAATAAAGATTAAACCATGTCTTCTGCACGAACATGGGTATCAAAAGTGGCTTCGTCAACCAGACCGGATGCCAATGCGGCTGCGCGCAAGGTGGTTCCGTCGCGATGCGCTTGTTTCGCGATTTTTGCGGCATTGTCGTAACCAATGATGGGGGCAAGTGCGGTCACCAGCATGAGCGAGCGGTCGAGCAAGTCCGCGATGCGTGCGCGGTCGGGTTGAAGGCCAGCGACGCAGTTGGTGGCAAAGCTGTCCATGCCGATGGCGAGCAGTTCAATCGAACGCAGGACATTTGCGCCGATCAATGGCTTAAACACATTCAACTGCAAATGCCCCTGCAGTCCGCCAATCGTCACCGCCTGATGATTGCCGATGACTTGTGCGGCCACCATCGTCAGCATTTCGCACTGCGTCGGGTTGACCTTACCGGGCATGATCGAGCTGCCCGGTTCATTTTCGGGCAGAATGAGCTCGCCAAGTCCGGAACGTGGACCGGAACCCAGCAAGCGAATGTCATTGGCAATCTTTGTCAGGGAGACTGCGAGGGTATTCAAGATGGCGGACATTTCGACCAGCGTGTCGTGTGACGCCAAAGCTTCAAATTTGTTCGGCGCGCTGACCCATGGCACTCCGCCGGTCAATAGGGCGAGTTCCGAGCAGAAATCTATACCGAAATTTTGCGGCGCGTTCAGGCCGGTACCAACCGCAGTGCCACCTTGCGCCAACCGTGAAAGCCGTGGCCATATGCCAACAATCCGGTCTGCGCTGTCACTGAGCATGGCGGCATAGGCCGAAAATTCTTGGCCCAATGTCAACGGCGTCGCATCTTGCATATGCGTGCGTCCGATTTTGACGATATTGGCCCAATTTTCACTATGGACCGCAAATGCTGCCGCTAATCCCCGCACGGCCTTGAGCAATTGGTCGCGTGCCGCCATGGCGATAGCCACATGCATCGCCGTGGGAAAACTGTCGTTCGACGATTGGCTCATATTCACATGGTCATTGGGGTGCACGGGCGATTTGCCGCCACGCGTTCCGGTCAATGCCTCATTGGCGACCCCGGCTATCACCTCATTCACATTCATGTTTGATTGGGTACCGCTACCGGTTTGCCAGATGGTCAGCGGAAATTGATCGTCATGCTTTCCGGCGACCACTTCCGCGGCAGCGGCCTCAATCGCATCTGCCAATCCTGCATCCAGCCCATATTTGCGGTTCACCCGCGATGCGGCTTGTTTCACCAATGCCAGCGCATGTACAATCCCCATCGGCATGCGTTCATGCGCGGGGAAGGGGAAATTAACGATGCTGCGCTGCGTCTGCGCGCCCCAATAAGCGTCTGCAGGGACTTCAATGGGCCCAAAACTGTCAGTTTCCGTGCGGGTTTGCCCCGTCACTTTTTCCGTCCGAAGTCCACGCTGACGACGTTTGAGCCATCTTCAATGACAACCGAAGGGCCGTCATTACCGGCTTCTTCATGGGGTTCGGGGGCGGTTTCGCCTGCGTCCACATGGAATTGCAGTGCGAAGTCCACGGCCGGGTCCACAAAGGCGGTGATCGCGGAATAAGGGATGAACAGATGCGATGGAATTTGGTTGAAAGACAGGCCAACTTCGAAATGTTCGGCCTCCACCTTCAGGTCCCAATATTTGTGCTGGAGCACAATGGTCATTTCATCGGGGAAGCGTTCATGCAGATGTTGCGGAATGGAAACGCCGGGCGCTTGCGTCTTGAATGTAATGTAAAAATGATGATCGCCGGGTAGGCCATCGCGCGCCACATTGCCGAGTACACGGCCCACCACCGCGCGCAATGCCTCTTGCACAACGTCATCATAAGGAATCAGGCTATCAACATGCTCTTCAGTCATGCCTTCTAGGTGGACCGCCGGACGCCCGAAATCAAGACGCTTATTGCCGCAAGTCAACTTGCCAAATGCGCTAGTGCGGCTATATCGGCGGCCATGCGTATAGGCTCTATCAGTCGTAAGACGAACGAAACGTCCATTGATGTTGAGGTCAACCTCGACGGCAGTGGTGTATATGACGTGTCCACAGGCATTGGCTTTCTGGACCATATGTTGGAGCAATTGTCGCGCCACTCGCTCATCGATTTGAAGGTGAAGGCGATAGGCGATCTGCACATCGACCAACATCATACGACCGAAGATACCGGAATCGCCATTGGCGAGGCGGTGTTGCAGGCATTGGGCGATAAGCGCGGCATTACCCGTTATGGCACGGCCTATGCGCCGATGGACGAAACCCTGACGCGCTGCGCGCTCGACATTTCGGGCCGTCCGTATTTTGTGTGGAAAGTATCGCTTGGCATGCCGCGGCTTGGCGAATGGGACACGGAACTGATTGAACATTGGTTCCACAGCTTCGCCACCAGCGCGGGCATCACGTTGCACGTCGAAAATCTATATGGTTCGAACAACCATCATATTGTTGAGAGCTGTTATAAGGCTTTGGCCCGCGCCCTGCGGCAAGCGGTTGAGATCGACCCGCGCAAGGCAGATGCTATTCCGTCGACTAAAGGCACGTTGTAGGCCGTGTCACTTGCGCTGATTGATTATGGCGCAGGCAATCTGCATTCGGTGCATAATGCGTTGAAGGCGGCGGGCGCGCGCGACATTCGCGTGACCGCTGATCCAGATATTGTGGCCAAGGCCGAGCGTATTGTTCTGCCCGGTGTCGGCGCCTTTGCCCATTGTATGGAGGCTTTGTCCGCCATTGACGGCATGATCGCCGCGATGGAACAGCGTGTTCGGGGTGAGGGCGCACCATTTTTGGGCATTTGTGTCGGTATGCAATTGCTCGCCGATGAAGGCGTTGAACATGGCACTACGCGCGGGCTGGGTTGGGTCGGCGGTACGGTGCGCGCGATTGCGCCGGCGCCTGAGCTGAAAATCCCGCATATGGGCTGGAATGATGTCGTGCCCCATGACGGCGCGCCATTGATAAAGCGCGGCGAAGCTTATTTTCTGCATGGCTATCATTTTGATGCAGCGGATGCCGCCGATGTGCTGGCCACAACTGACCATGGTGGCGCTTTGGTGGCGGCGGTCGGGCGTGACAATATTATGGGTGTGCAATTCCACCCCGAAAAAAGCCAGGCCTATGGCATCAATTTTCTGAAACGCTTTTTGGAGTGGATGCCGTGATTGTCTTCCCTGCGATTGACCTAAAGGGTGGCGAAGTTGTCCGCTTGGCCGAAGGCGATATGAACCGCGCGACGGTCTATGCCGATGACCCAGCGGCGCAGGCGATGCTCTTTGCCGAGCAGGGTGCGCAATTTCTGCATGTGGTTGATCTCGACGGTGCATTCGCCGGACGGCCAGAAAATGCCGAAGCGGTGGAAGGGATTATCGAAAATTTCCCTGGCTATATCCAATTGGGCGGCGGCATTCGCAATACGCAGACAGTGGAGCGTTGGTTCGACATGGGCGTGGCCCGGCTCGTCATTGGTACTGCGGCGCTGAAAGACCCAAATTTTGTGAAGGAAATGGCGCGCGAATTTACAGATGGCATTGTCGTTGCCGTTGACGCGCGCGATGGATTTGTTGCCACCGAAGGCTGGGCGGAGAAATCCGACATGCCGGTCATCGATCTGGCGCGCCGTTTTGAGGATGCGGGCGTTGCGTCCATCCTGTTTACCGATGTTGGTCGCGACGGGATGCTGACCGGATGCAATATCGACGCAACGGTTGATTTGGCGCGGCGGGTGCAGATTCCGGTGATCGCCAGCGGCGGGGTGAAGGGGATAGACGATATCCATATGCTCGCGCGCCATGCCAAAGACGGCATTGAAGGCGTCATCACGGGCCGTGCGATTTATGATGGACGACTGGATCTCGCAACGGCGATCAAAGCGGCGGAACGCGCGTGACCGTTCGCGTCCGCGTGATCCCCTGTCTCGACGTCTCCAATGGCCGCGTGGTCAAGGGCGTCAATTTCGTAGACCTACGCGATGCGGGCGATCCGGTGGAACAAGCGCAAGCTTATGATGCCGCCGGCGCCGATGAGCTATGCTTCTTGGACATCGGCGCAAGCCATGAGGGACGCGCCACCATCATTGATGTCGTGCGGCGCACAGCGGAGGTGTGTTTCATGCCGCTGACCGTGGGCGGCGGCGTGCGCAGCGCAGAGGATGCGCGAGCATTATTGCTGGCGGGCGCAGATAAGGTCGCGGTTAACAGCGCTGCTGTGGCGCGGCCTGAGCTTGTGGCCGACATCGCCACGCGTTTCGGCAGTCAGTGCGTGGTGGCATCAGTGGATGCGCGGCGCACAGGCGATCGCTGGGAAATCTTCACCCATGGTGGCCGAAATCCAACCGGTATTGACGCGCTGGAGCATGCCGTCAGGCTCGCCGACCTTGGCGCGGGCGAATTGTTGGTGACGAGTATGGACCGCGATGGCACGCGCGACGGCTATGACCTTGCGCTCACCCGCGCAATTGCTGATGCTGTCCATATTCCGGTGGTGGCGAGCGGCGGTGTTGGCAATCTCGACCATCTGGTCGCTGGCGTGCGCGAAGGTCATGCAAGCGCGGTTCTGGCAGCTTCGATATTCCATTTCGGCCAATATAGCATTGCGGATGCACATGCGGCGTTGCGGGCAGCAGGCTTGCCAGCGCGCGGCTAAAATTTCTGAAAAAATCTGCGTGACGAGTCCTTGACCTGTCACAAAAAGACCCTATCTGGGCTCCGTTAGCACTCGCCTTGTATGAGTGCTAACGTATATTCATTGCCGTCCTCTGCTTCATGCAGAAGTGGCGGGATGGCGAAACAGAAAAAGGATAGTTCAACATGGCATTTCGTCCATTGCATGATCGCGTTCTCGTCCGTCGGGTCGAGGCCGAAGCAAAAACCGCTGGCGGGATCATCATCCCTGATACAGCTCAGGAAAAGCCACAAGAAGGCGAAGTCGTCTCGGTTGGCACAGGCACACGCGCCGATGACGGCACTGTAACCGCGCTTGACGTTAAGGCCGGTGACAAGATTTTGTTCGGCAAATGGTCGGGCACCGAAGTCAAGATTGACGGTGAAGACCTGTTGATCATGAAGGAATCGGATATCTTGGGAATCGTTTCCTAAGCGCACTTAGCCATCGTCATCCTGAACGTGTTTCGGGATAACCAAGACATTGGCGTATCATCCTGAAGCACTTTCGGGATGACAAGAAATCAGAGATTAACTCACTAAAGGAAAAATATCATGGCTGCTAAAGACGTGAAATTCGGCCGCGATGCGCGTGAACGCATCCTGCGCGGCGTAGACATCCTCGCCGATGCGGTGAAGGTAACTTTGGGTCCAAAGGGACGCAATGTTGTCATCGACAAAAGCTTTGGCGCACCGCGCATCACCAAGGACGGCGTTACTGTCGCCAAGGAAATCGAACTGAAGGATAAGTTCGAAAATATGGGTGCGCAGATGCTGCGCGAAGTGGCTAGCAAGGCTAATGACGCGGCTGGTGACGGCACGACCACTGCAACCGTATTGGCACAAGCAATCGTTCGCGAAGGCATGAAGTCGGTTGCAGCGGGCATGAACCCAATGGACCTGAAGCGCGGTATCGACACGGCTGTAAACACGGTTGTTGCTGATCTTGTTAAGCGTTCGAAGCCCGTTGCGGGTTCTGCGGAAATCGCACAAGTCGGCACAATCTCTGCCAATGGCGAAGCTGAAATCGGTAAGATGATTGCAGACGCCATGGAAAAGGTTGGCAAGGAAGGCGTCATCACCGTCGAAGAAGCTAAGGGCCGTGAAAGCGAGCTTGAAGTTGTCGAAGGTATGCAGTTCGACCGTGGCTATCTGTCGCCATATTTCATCACCAACACCGAAAAAATGTCGGTCGAGTTGGACAATCCCTATATCCTGATCCACGAAAAGAAGCTCGGCAACTTGCAAGCCATGTTGCCAATTCTCGAAGCTGTGGTGCAGTCGGGTCGTCCATTGCTCATCATCGCTGAAGATGTTGAAGGAGAAGCGCTTGCTACTTTGGTCGTCAACAAGCTGCGTGGCGGCTTGAAGATTGCTGCGGTGAAGGCACCTGGCTTTGGCGATCGTCGCAAGGCGATGTTGGAAGATATCGCGATCCTCACCAAGGGTGAAATGATCAGCGAAGATCTCGGCATCAAGCTGGAAACCGTTACCTTGGGCATGCTTGGCCAAGCTAAGCGCGTCACCATCGACAAGGACAACACCATCATCGTCGACGGTGCTGGCGAAACCGATGCGATCAAGGGCCGCGTAGAAGCGATCCGTGCGCAAATCGAAAACACGACCAGCGATTATGACCGTGAAAAGCTGCAAGAGCGTTTGGCGAAGCTCGCCGGCGGTGTTGCCGTGATCAAGGTCGGTGGTTCGACCGAAGTTGAAGTGAAAGAGCGCAAGGACCGCGTTGACGACGCGTTGCACGCAACCCGCGCAGCCGTTGAAGAAGGCATCGTCCCAGGCGGCGGTACAGCACTTCTGTACGCTACCAAGGCTCTCGAAGGCCTCAAGGGCGCCAATGACGACCAGACACGCGGTGTCGACATCATCCGCAAGGCGATTGTCGCTCCATTGCGTCAAATCGCAGCCAACGCTGGATATGATGGCGCGGTTGTTTCGGGCAATCTGTTGCGCGAAAATGACGAAACCATGGGCTTCAACGCATCAACCGATGTGTATGAAAACCTCGTGGTTGCGGGCGTTATCGACCCAACCAAGGTTGTGCGTACCGCGTTGCAAGATGCGGCATCGGTTGCTGGTCTGTTGATCACCACTGAAGCGGCTATCTCCGACGCACCAGAAGACAAGCCTGCGGGCGCCGGCGGCATGCCAGGCGGCATGGGCGGAATGGGCGGCATGGGCGGTATGGACTTCTAAGTCCAAACCCTCAGCGCACGCTGAAACAAAACGGGCCGGAGGGGAAACCTTCCGGCCTTTTTGTTGTGGAGGTGTCGTTAGGAAATCAGCGCGTCATTTGCTGCAACATTTCGCCCATTTTCTGGTGCAGCATGTTCATGCCCTTTAACGGGCGCACCATGACCTTGAAGTGGGTGATCAGGCCGTCATCGTCGCAGGTGATCATATCAACGCCGTTAATGGCAACGCCGTCGATGACAGTTTCGAATTCTAGAATCGCGCTGTTTTCTCGGTGCCATTCGCCGACATATTTGAATTCGGCATTACCCAGCGTGTGCCCCGCCGCCGCAAGATATTTGGCGGTGATGGCTTTGCCCAGTTGCGGCGTGTGGACGACGGGGCTTTCGAAAATACAATCATCGTGCAAGATCGCGGCGATGGTGTCGACATCGCGTGACAAGGCGACTGTGTGCCAGATTTCGGCGGGGTTAGGCATGATCAATATCCTAAGTCGAGGTTAACCATTGGTTCAAGCGCTGCGCCTGTGCGATAACGTTCGAGATTTTCAAAGAAGCGAGTCGCCGAGCGGACGAACATCTTGTCCTGCGCGCGGCCGGACAAATGCATGGTTACATGGGCATTATCCAGCGTCCAAAGCACATGGTCTGCAGGCAATGGCTCTGGCGTGGTGACGTCCAGAAACGCGTTGGCGATCTGTTTGGTTTGTAATGCGGTGATCAATGCGTCCTGATCCACCACAGATCCGCGCGCGATGTTGATGAGCGTTGCGCTGGGTTTCATCGCGGCAAGCTCGTCTGCGCCAATCATATTGTCGGTTTCCGGCGTCGCAGGAACGGCGAGGATGACCCAGTCAAAATCCCTCAACACCGCGCGCCATTGGTCGGGCGTTAGCGTATTTGGTCCCGCCGAGCGGCGCACCACTGTCACATCGACGCCAAAGGGTTTGAGGCGTTCTTCGATCAGCTTGCCAATCGCGCCATAGCCCAGCAGCAAGGCCTTTGATCCGAACAGTTCAACCTTGCCCGGCGAATCCAGCAACCATTCGCGGCGTTCCTGCGCGCGCACGACTTCGCGATAGTTTTTGGCAACGGTCAGCATGCCCATCACCACATATTCGGCGATGGTGATCGCGTTAATGCCCGCGCCATTGGTGACAACGCAGCCTTGCGCCTTCAACTGCGCGAGCGGCATGCCGTCGACGCCCGCATAAATGCTGTTTAGCCATTTCATTTGGGTGGCGGCGCCAATGACCGTGGCCATGTCGCCTTTGTCGTACATGTCGAACCAGCCAATCTCTGCCTGCGGCGCTAGATTCAGCGCTTCGTCTTTCGACATGAAGAAATGCGGTTCAATCCAGCCGGGCAAACGCGGTTCAATCAACGGACGCACAAGGCCCGACATTACGAGTTTCGTTTTGGTCATATATCTAGTCTCCAATCCCAGCCCAGAGGGTCGCCGTCCATGACTTCAACGCCCTTGGCGATGAGGTCGTCGCGGATCGCGTCGGACTTGGCGAAGTCCTTAGCAGCGCGGGCCTCTTTGCGGGCGGCAAGGGCGGTTTCTATTTCTTCTTCGGTGATGATGGCGGCTTTTGGACGGATACGGAGGTCCTGACGGGTGACGGCCATTAGGTTAAGGCCGAGGACAGCTTCCATTTGGGCTGCAATCGAGCGGCGATAATTCGGCCCAAGACCCGCAGCACTCAACACTTCTTCAAATACTGCGATGGCTTTCGGCGTATTAAGATCGTCTGAGATCGCATCGTCAAACCGGTTCCGATATGCAACTTCGCGCTCTGTAATATCTCCTTCGCCGGGAGCCGTGTCAGACGTTAAAGCCATCACCATGCGCTTCAACCGCACAAACGCTGCCTGTAAACCCTCCCAGCTAAACTCCAGTTCGCTGCGATAATGCGCTTGCAGGCACATCAGGCGGTAGGCGAGGGGGTGGAAGCCTTTATCGATGAGCAGTTGCACGCGCAGAAATTCGCCTGACGATTTGCTCATCTTGCCGCTGCGTTCGATCAGGAAGTTGTTGTGCATCCAAAAACGGGCGCCGCTATGGTCACTGCCGCAGCGCGCTTGGTTTTGCGCGATTTCATTGGGGTGGTGGATTTCGCGATGGTCGATGCCGCCAGTGTGGATGTCGAAGGGCAGGCCCAGCAACGCCTCTGACATGACCGAACATTCCAGATGCCAGCCCGGCGCGCCTTTGCCCCATGGGCTATCCCACTCCATCTGCCGCGTTTCACCGACAGGCGTCTTGCGCCAGATGGCGAAATCCGCCGCGTGGCGTTTGCCTTCGACCTCTTCGATACGTGCCCCCAGAGCATTGGCACCGTCCTCGGTTTTGGCGCGGGCCAATGCGCCGTAATTGGCGACAGTTGAGGTGTCGAAATACAGGCCGCTGTCGAGTTCATAGCAATGCTTGTCGGCGATGCTTTTGGCATAATCGATCATGGCGGGGACATAATCGGTGGCAATCGACCAGTGCGCAGGCTGTCGAATGTTCAGCGCCTTGATGTCTTCCCAATAAGCTTCGGTATAATGGCGGGCGATATCCCAGATCGACTGGGCTTTCTCCGCCGCCATTTTCTCCATCTTGTCTTCGCCCGCATCAGCGTCGTCGGTCAAATGGCCGACATCGGTGATGTTGATGACATGGGTAAGCTTATAGCCCTCGTAGGACAACACGCGGCCCAACGTGTCGGCAAAGACATAAGCGCGCATATTGCCGATATGCGGGTAATTATACACCGTCGGCCCGCACGTATACACCCGCGCTTCGCCCGCATGGACAGGGGTGAAGGTTTCCAGTTGCCGGGTCAGGCTGTTGAAGAGGCGCAATTCAGTCATAGCGCCGCGATGCTGGAAATGGGTGCGGAGGTCAAGAACCTCGTCGTCACACGTGGGGAGGATAACAGCGCCGCTTCACAAATAGCTAAAATCCGTCCCAGCGTATTGCTTGATCGATCTCCACGCGCGGAACGGTGAAGCTGTTCACGGCGGCGTCTGCGTCGCGATAGCCAATTGCCATGCCGCAGAAGAAGATATGGTCATCGTCAATGTTCAGCAGTGCGCGCATCGTCGTGCCATACATCGCCCAGATTTCCTGCGCGCAACTGTCGAGGCCCTCTTCGCGCAGCAACAGCATCACGGTTTGCAGCCACATGCCCATGTCCGACCATTGCGGTGGGCCCATATATTTGCGGGTGTAGGTGAATAATTGCACGGGCGCGCCGAAGCTGTCCCAGTTTTTCATCATCTGCGCGACGCGGCCCGCACCGTCTTCGCGGGCGAGCCCAAGCGCATCGAACATCGCTTTGCCCACACCGCGCCGTTGCTCTTCATAACGGCCTTCTAAGTCTTTAGGGTAAATGTCATATTCATGGCCATCACCCATTGGCGCTGTGGCGGCTTTCGCCTTGATCTTAGCAGTCAAATCCGCCAGCGGTGCGCCTGTCAATATGACGGCATTCCAAGGCTGCGTATTACCGCCCGATGGCGCACGCTGTGCCTTGGCGAGCACGCGTTCGAGGATTGCTTGATCTACAGGCTTATCCAGAAATTGCCGGACAGAGCGCCGTGAGGCGACGGCTTCGGTAACGTTCATCTATATTTCCCCGCAGGTTTAATCGTTTGATTAAACAATGTCACCCCGGCAGGGAATTGCAAGTGCAGTTTAAATCCATCGGCGAACTTTAGCGCAATATTCGCGATAATTCATGCCGTGGATATTCATCAGATGTTGTTCCTCACCGCGGATTTGTATTGAAATCAGGACATAGCCAGTCAGCAAGATAGCAAATGTAATGGCATCGGGTTGGGCAAGGAACAAACCGACCAACTGCATCATCATTCCCAGAAAAATCGGATTGCGGCTAATTTGGAAAAGCCCGTGGATGATCAAGGCGGTTTTTGTTTCGGTATCAATACCTACGCGCCATGATATGCCCATTTGGAATTGCGCAATCACCACCCAAAAAATGCTGGCGGTTAACAAGCACCATCCAACAATAGACGCATGGTCTGGAAGAAGGATCGGGCCAATGGGGCGCACAACATTTAAGGTACCGAGTAAAAGATACGTACCAAGGAAGATAATAAGCAGCTTGAAATATGTGCCCACAAAACCTGCGACATCGTCACTTCGGGGCAATACGACCGGATTTATACCCGTTTGACGCCAAACCCGCACCGTGGGAAGCACGAGCGCTATCGCAAAAAAGACAATAAAAAAGGCAAATAATGCTGACATGATGGATAATTTCCCTCCAATGATGAGAAATAATTTATCATCACACCACATTAGTTGCAATATTATGATTTTATAAAATGTTTATAAAACAATCACTTGTTCTGTAAAAACATTACTCTTCATCAAACAATCCCGCCAGTTGTTCAATCATCGTGCCGCCCAGCTGTTCAACGTCCATGATCGTCACTGCGCGTTTATAGTAACGCGTCACATCATGGCCGATGCCGATGGCGACCAGTTGGACAGGGCTGCGCGTTTCGATCATTTCGATGACTTTGCGCAAATGTTGTTCCAGATAGCCGCCATGGTTGACCGACAAGGTGCTGTCGTCCACCGGCGCGCCGTCCGAAATGACCATCAATATACGGCGGTCTTCGGCGCGGGCGATCAGGCGATTATGTGCCCAGAGCAGAGCCTCTCCGTCGATATTTTCTTTCAATAGCCCTTCGCGCATCATCAGGCCCAGATTGCGCTTGGCGTGCCGCCATGGCTCGTCGGCTTTTTTATAAAGGATATGACGCAAGTCGTTGAGGCGACCGGGCATGGGCTGGCGTCCGGCGGCGAGCCAGTCTTCGCGCGCTTGCCCGCCCTTCCACGCGCGAGTGGTGAAGCCCAATATTTCGGTTTTGACGCCGCAGCGTTCCAAGGTGCGCGCCAAAATGTCGGCGCTAATCGCGGCGATGCTAATCGGCCGTCCGCGCATCGAGCCGCTATTGTCGATTAGTAAGGTGACCACCGTATCGCGGAAATCGGTTTCGCGTTCGACTTTGTACGACAGCGAGCTGCCCGGCGACACCACGATGCGCGCCAGCCGTGCGGCATCAATCATGCCTTCTTCTTGGTCGAAATCCCAACTGCGGTTTTGTTGCGCCATCAAGCGGCGCTGCAGGCGGTTGGCGAGTTTTGTTACCACCGATTGCAGGTTGGACAATTGCTGGTCGAGATAGGCGCGCAGCCGGTTCAGCTCTTCTTCGTCGGCAAGCTCGGTCGCGGTGATTGTTTCATCATATTTGGTCGACCAAATCTTGTAATCGCTCTGAGGCAAATGGTCCCAATTGCGGCGCTGTGGCGTGACAGGCTGCATCCCGTCATCGCCCATTTCGCCATCGGCGCCATCTTGGTCGTCCATATCTTCGCCGTCATAATCGGCTTCAGTCTCTTCGCCTTCACCTTGCTGCGGTTCCGCGCGGGCCTCAGCTTGGCCAGCTTCGCCTTCGCCATCATCTTCGCTGTCGCCGTCTTGATCTTCGGCATCCTCGGCATCGTCCCCGCCTTCGTCGGCCTCGGACGGATCAACGTCACCTTCAGTAAGGTTCAGATGTTCCAGCATGGACTGGGTCAGCGCGGCAAAGGCGCTTTGATCGTCCAACGCCATCGCCAGCGCATCAAGGTCACTTCCGGCGTTTTCCTCAATCCAACCGCGCAGCATATCGACGCCAGCGGCGGCGGCGGCGGGCACGGGCGCGCCGGTCAGCCGTTCGCGGACGATCAACGATAAGGCCGTCGAGATCGGAACCTCGTCCGGGGCTTGTGCGCGGGCAATCGGGTCGGTGCGCATTTTGAGTTCAAGCGCATGGCCAAGATTGGCGGCGATGCCTGCCATATTGCGCGAGCCCAGCGCCTCAACCCGTGCATTTTCCACAGCATCAAAGGCAGCACCTGCAATGACTTCGGATGGACGCAAGGCCGCATGGCGCGCGGGATTATGATGCTTCAACTTCAACGCAAAGCTGTCAGCAAAGCCGCGGGCCTCGGCCACTTGGTCGGGCGGAAGCAGGCGGCCCGGCATGGGTACTTTGAAATTCTTACCCGCTTGGCTTGGCGCATCGGCGGTGAAGGCTAATTCCACCTCCGGCTCATGCGCGAGCGCACGGGCGGTACCGGTCAGCACTTGTTTAAATTGTTCAAGAGGGCTTTCGTTGGACATTAATCGGGCAAACTCTTGCACATCGCGGCAATGTCTTCTTTCTTTGGTTTTACGGGCGGACGCAGCGTGAAGACATGGGCATCCTTGGTTGCCACGCGGTCTTCAGTCGTGCGCGCGCCGTTCACAACGGCGGCAAAATCCTTGCAGACGGCAAAGCTCCGTAAATAATCGCTATGCCCTGTGCCGCCGCCGGAAACGTCGGTTGTGTCGATAATGGTGAAGCCGGTTTTGGCGAGCTCGGTTTGATATTTCGTCTTCGTGGCAAAGCAGCGTTGCGGAAGGCCCTTGGCTTTTAATTCCCGTGCTTCAAAAGGGCTGAAGCAGTAAGGCGATCCCAAACGCGGATAACCATGTACCGCGCGTGATAAGGCCAGTGCGCGGTCGCTTAACGAAGCATAGACGGTCACTCTCCGGTCATTGTTAACACGTCGTGCGGCGAGGATTTCTTCCGCTATGTCGCGTTCGAAATCTTCGCGATCCATATCGGGTGAAGCTAAAATGATATTGGAAATATTGCTGGAGTCGGCGTTGGTCGAAGTGCGGTCAACATATTCAACTGCCGGAATAACAAGCCGTGCGCCAAGCGAATGCGACACGATTACGACTTCCTTTACCCACTCCGTCCGCGCCAATTTGGTCAGGAAATTGCGGAAATTGCGTTCGTCCCAATACATGTTGGTTTCATCAACGGCGTAGCTGAACAAATTGCCTTGCGAGGGCCAGCTATAATGGATGATTGGTCCGTCAAAATTACTCATCGCGCCGATCTGCACCGCGTCGCGCGCCGTCGTTTGCAACGTTTCCCGATAGCCGTGGACATATAATAAAACACGGCCCTTGCGCAGGTTTGCCGCATCGCGCAGGCTATCCCACCATGCATCCTCCGGTTGGAATGCAAGTGGCACAACCATCTGCGCATCGCGTTTTAAAGGCTTTATCTTTTGCGGTGGCGCAAAGCGGGCGTAGCGCACCCGATCGGTCCTGTGGTTGGTTAAAATGATCGTATCATCGCGGCAGTCGGGCAGGCGGCTGGTGACGATGAAATGGTCTTTTCCGGCTATTGCCGCATTATCATTCTGCGATGGATTGCAACGCGGATTTTCCACCAGCCTATTATGCGGCACATCGCCATATGCGACGGCCACAGTGCAACCCGACAGGAGCATGGGCAAAAGCAGGAAAGAGAGCTTACGCATTACTTCCGCTTGGCGTTCGCCGCATGCCATGCCTTTACCGCGTTCAGCGCGCCGGAAACATGGCCCTTCACGCCAAGCTGCGAATAGGAAAACAGCACTGTGCCATTGGGCGCGATGACATAAGTTGTGCGGTTGGTGCCGCCCATCATTGGTAGGCCTACCTTGTAATTTTTGATCATGGGTTTGGTCGCAATACCGACCATGAATTTGTTACGGCAGGCCTCAACCGAAAAACGCTTTAGCGTCTCCAGATTATCCGCTGACATGCCAACAATCGACGCGCCATAAACGGCAAAGTCGTCTGCGGCTTCGGAAAATTCATGCGCCTCAACTGTACAGCCTGACGTGAATGCTTTGGGATAGAAATACAGCACCACTGGACCGTTTTTCAAAGCCTTGTTCAGATTGAAGGTGTCGGCCTTTCCGGCGAGCACGGCTTGCGTCGTGAAATCGGTTGCGCGTGTTCCGGTTTTCAACGCGGCAAAGGCCGGTGATGCCGACAGCATAAGTGCGAGGGCCAGTGCGAAGCGTTTCATAATGCGTTCCTTCAACTGAAGTGGCGAAATAGCCGATACTTATTTTGCTTTGCCAACGACGCTTTCCGGCAGATCTTGGCCGAATACGCGCTGATAATATTCGGCGACCAAGGCACGTTCCGCATCATCACATTTGTTGAGGAATGACAGGCGGAAGGCAAAGCCGACATTTTTGAAAATCGCGGTGTTCTGCGCCCAAGTGATAACGGTGCGCGGGCTCATAACGGTAGAGATATCACCATTGATGAAGCCTTGACGAGTCATTTCGGCGACCTTCACCATATTGGCGACGGTGGCGGCGTCAGTGCCCGAGGCCTTGGCCAAAACGATTTCGCTTTCAACCTGCGCTGGTAGATAGTTTAAGCCGACGACAATGTTCCACCGGTCCATCTGTCCTTGGTTGATTGCTTGCGTGCCATGATACAGCCCGCTGGTATCGCCAAGGCCAACGGTGTTGGCTGTGGCGAACAATCGGAAATAGGGGTTTGGACGAATGACGCGGTTTTGGTCGAGCAGGGTCAACTTACCCTCGGTTTCCAAAACGCGCTGTATCACGAACATCACGTCAGGGCGGCCCGCGTCATATTCGTCGAACACTAATGCTGTTGGTGTCTGCAACGCCCAAGGCAGCAGGCCTTCGCGGAACTCGGTCACTTGCTGCCCATCGCGCAAAACAATGGCGTCACGTCCGATTAGGTCGATACGGCTGATATGCGCGTCCAAGTTGATGCGGATGCATGGCCATTTCAGGCGGGCGGCAACTTGTTCGATATGCGTCGATTTACCCGTGCCGTGATAGCCTTGCACCATTACGCGCCGGTTATGCGCAAAGCCCGCAAGGATCGCGAGGGTGGTGTCTGGGTCGAAAACGTAGCTTGGGTCAGTGTCCGGCACCCGTTCGTCGGCAATGGAGAAAGCGGGGCATTCCATATCCACATCAATGCCGAACAATTCGCGCACGCTGACCATTTTGTCGGGGGCCGCAAGTATTGTCGCGTCGCGGCTGTCGGGTTGGATATTCGGGATGTCAGTCATGTTATTCTCGTCAAATGAAAGCGGGCGAAGTTTTAAGGTGCGTATAGGCAGCAATCACGTCTTGCAAAGCCTTTTCATAGGAGCGGTTACCGCCATTTTTGTCCGGATGATATGCGCGCACCTTCGCCGAATAGGCGCTACGCAGGGCGCGGCGGTCAGCATCCTCTCTAAGCCCTAGCGTCCGCAAGGCTTTGCGGTCCTCTGGCGACAGAAATTGGCCATCGGCCCGCTCTTTAGGAAGGCGCGACCGGAACCGGGTGGAGATAGCATCTAGCGGGTCTTTAAAGTCCGCCCATTTTGGCGGCGAATCGACATTGCCATTGGCGCGAAAGGCGCGTGTCTCGCTTGGCCAGAATTGGACCGGGCTTTGCGCCATGGAAATTTCATCGGCAGTCATGCCTGCAAACCAGTTATAGCCCGCGTTAAACTGACGCACATGGTCAAGGCAGAGATATTGATAGTCGCCAGGGCCATTGGCCGACGCGGCCTGTCCCTGCGGATCAGGCGCGCGAAATTCCCCCGCTTCGTCGCAGCGCGGATAGGCGCATGGCCGCCCTGAACCGTGAATGCGGCCGTGAAATCGGTCAGTGGAACGGTCGGAGGACATGATTTTCCTTGGCGAAAAACGTGCCATATGGGAAGAGTGGGGCATGAAAAAAGGTCCTGCACAATTGGAAATGGAAATGCTGCTTGAAACAGCATTCGCGCCAACTCGCCTTGCTGTCATCAACGACAGCGCCAAACATCATGGCCATAGTGGCGATGATGGGTCCGGTGAATCCCACTTCACTATCGAAATTGAAAGCGCGGCTTTTGCAGGTGTTGCCCGCCTGATGCGACAGCGTATGGTGAACAAGGCGCTGGGGGATATTCCCGGAACCCGGGTCCATGCGCTGGCCATCAAGGCTAGTGCACCCGGCGAAATTTAGCTAATTTACGACGCACATAACAGTACACAGCGGAGATAAACCTATGATCAAGCTGACCTATGCTATTATGCTCGCTGCAATATATGTCCCATCGGTTTATGCTGCGGAGAAAGAAAATGTTCATCCGAAGGTGTATACCGATATTATGGCCTGCCGTTCAGTAACCGACGCGGCGGCACGACTGCAATGTTTTGATATCGCGACGAGGGCGCTGGAAACTGCGACCTCGAAACGCCAGATCGTAATGTTAGATCAGGGCGATGTGAGAAAGACGAAAAAATCGTTATTTGGCTTTGCATTGCCCAACATTGCTTTCTTCGGCGAAAGTTCTGAGGATCAGGCCAATGAATTTAAAGAAATTGAAGGCGAGTTGGCCAATGTTCAGGCCCTGCCTTATGGCATTTATCAGTTTACTGCAGTGGATGCAGGAACTTGGCAGACGACGGAGGCATCTTCGGCATTCCTGAAAAACGGTAAGAAGTTCAAAATAAAGCGCGCTGCCTTAAATAGCTATCTGCTTGTAATAGACAACAAAGGCATCCGCGTGAAGCGGGTCAGCTAAGCTAAGCAACGGGGCCAAATGACATGATCGAACTTTCTCCGCACCGCCTGTCGCTGTCGACGGGCATAGACATGGATGTATTTACGGCCGGTAATCCCAAAAATCCGGCGATTATCTTCCTGCATGGCTTTCCCGAATCGCACCGCACATGGCGGCACCAAATCGCGCATTTCGCCGACCGCTTTTATTGCATCGCGCCCGATCAGCGCGGCTATCGTGGGACGTCAAAGCCCAAACAGGTCGATGCCTATACCGCAGACAAGCTGACCGCCGATATCTTTGCGCTGGCGGATGCCTTGCATGTGCAACAATTCATCATTGCGGGCCATGATTGGGGTGGCGCGATTGCGTGGAGCGTTGCATTGAACGGGCAGGCCGGTGCGCTTAATCCAGCTTGGGCTGGGCGTGTGCCACGTGCGATTATCGCTAATGCGCCGCATCCCTATATTTTTCAGCGCTTGTTGATCACCGACATGAACCAGCGCGAATCCAGCCAATATATTCGCGCCTTTCGTGATCCGGCGAATGACGCTGTGGTGCAGGAACATGGCCTTACCGGTTTGTTGTTGAAAACAATAAAATGGGACAAGCCAAATGCGATGGAGCCAGAGGAACGCGCTGCGTTGCTCGCCGATTGGAACGACCGCGACACCTGCTTCGGCATGCTGAACTGGTATCGCGCGTCCGCGATATATGTGCCCGCGATGGATGAAGATGCGGAAATCCCTGCCTTCGCAGCAGGCGCATTTCCGCCGCTGATGATCCCGACCTTAGTAATATGGGCGATGGATGACCTGGCTTTGCCGCCGAGCAATATTGATGGCATAGAGAAACTTGTTCCCAATGTGACAATCGCGCCCGTCGCGGATTGCGGACATTTCGTTATTTGGGAACAACCCGATGCCGTAAACGCGGCGATGAGCAAATTTTTGGCCTAATCGCCGCGCCAGTTTACCCACGCGCCATGGGCATGTGCTTCGGCCAGCAAATGCCACGCATCGGGGCCAGGCCAATATTTGACCGATAGCTCATGCTTGAAAGTTTCGCGATTGGTTTCGAGCATGATCCAAGCGAGCGGGCGTTCTGGCGTTGCTTTCTGTCCAGCGGCTTCTATCGCTGCGCGGATTTTCTGGCGCCGGACTTCGGGAATATATTGCCACACAATCGAATGGTTGAATATGCGCGCAACTTGGAGGTCTTGCAGTACAGATAGGCGCTGCAATACCCAATCGAGCGCATCGGCTTTTACGACATTGGGCGGCAGCTCAGCGGCAAGGGCAATCGCTGCGTCCATGCGTGCCAGCCGGTCCAGGTTTTCAGGCCAGACATAGCTTTTTACGCGCAATGCGGACGCAGGATCGGATAAATCAATGGGTGCCTGATCACAGCCATGAATGTGGGCAATGGTCACAGGCGAATCTGGTGGCGGTGGACCACGCCAATCGGGTCTAATGTGCATCGGAGAGTTTTCTGGCCCGATAGTGACGCCGCCTAAGTCATAATGATATCGGTCCATCATGCTGTTGATGCCTGCGCTCGCGCCGAGTTCATTCAGTTCAAATTGCGCTCCGATTTTGGGAGATAACCATAGCAAGGCGGCCATGAAATTGGCGGAACGCCCTGCCTCATTGGTCTGGGGTGGACCATCAAGCCATGGCAGCAAGCGCGCGTCATGGTCATGCGTAATCGCGGCAATTATGGCGTCTACTTCGGCCTGATCCGTTACTTCGCCGCGATAAATCGGGTCTAAGCGATCATCCGCGCCTGTCAGGTGCAGATGATGCAGCCCGCCCGCCAGTCGCAAGGGTAGGGCGTCTTCCAGCGGCAAGCCTAGCCAATTTGCGATACGTTTTCCTACTGATGTATCGCCTTGCATCAAGGCAAGCTGTGCCATCACGATCTTTTCGGTAATGGGTGCATTGTTGCGACGGCAATGTTCGGCCTGAACCATTATGCCCTCTGCCACACGGGCATCATCCATGACGCCGCGCCCGAATTCATCCGATGCTATATTTTCTGCCATATTGCCCTTTCCGCTCGCGACCCGTAAAGCGCGGTCATTGTGACCGAACCAATCATCTTTGCAATCCCCAAGGGACGGATTCTCGACGAGGCTTTGCCGTTGATGCAAGCGGCTGGCATTGAGCCTGAAGCCGCCTTCTTTGACGACGCCAGCCGCGCGCTTTTGTTCGCGACCAACAATCCCGCGATCAGCATCATTCGCGTCCGCGCGTTCGATGTGGCGACCTTTGTCGCCCATGGCGCGGCGCAGATTGGTATTGTCGGTTCGGATGTTATCGACGAATTTGATTATTCGGAGCTATATGCGCCCGTAGACTTGGGCATTGGCCGTTGCCGGATATCGGTGGCGATGCCGCAGGGCGTTCCCGATGATGTTAATGGTGGGCATATCCGTGTGGCCACCAAATATCCCGGCACGACAAGCCGTTATTATCACGCGCGGGGTATTCAGGCCGAATGCGTGAAGTTGAATGGTGCGATGGAACTTGCGCCTTCGCTTGGGCTTTCGGGGCGGATTGTGGATTTGGTTTCATCGGGCAAAACGCTCGCCGAAAATGGCCTTGTCGAAACGGCGGTCATTAGCCAAGTGTCCGCGCGGTTAATCGTCAACCGCGCGGCGTATAAGATGATGAGCGGAACTATTCCGGCTATGGTGGAACGTTTCCGGGAATTGACGGGCGCACGTGCAGCGGCTTGATTCCTCTGACATTGGTTTTGCGGATGCATTTGACGCGTTGGTGAATGGCCGGCGTGAGGCGGATGCCGATGTGTCGAGCGCTGTGGCACAGACAATAAAAGATGTCCGCGCGCATGGGGACGTGACGCTGGCGGACATGACACAGCGTTTTGACGGATTTGATTTGAACACAGCGGGTTGGCAGATTGACGCGGCGCAGTGCAAGGCCGCCTATGACGCGCTGGAGCCAGAATTGCGTGACGCTTTGACACTCGCGGCGAAGCGGATTGAGGCCTATCATAAGGCACAACTGCCGGAAAACAGGGATTATCGTGACAGCGACAATGTGCGTTTAGGTGCGCGTTGGTCGGCGGTCGATGCGGCGGGGGTATATGTCCCCGGTGGCCGTGCGGCTTACCCATCATCGGTGCTGATGAATGCGATTCCGGCGAAAGTTGCTGGCGTCGAACGTATCGTCATGGTTACGCCAACCCCCCGCGGAGAGACCAACCAGACCGTCATGGCCGCCGCGTATTTGGCAGGTGTGGACGAAATCTGGCGCGTCGGCGGGGCGCAGGCGATTGCGGCTTTGGCCTATGGAACCGAACGCATCCGTCCCGTTGATGTCATCACGGGCCCCGGGAACGCTTGGGTGGCCGAGGCAAAACGGCAGCTATATGGTGTGGTCGGCATCGACATGGTGGCTGGGCCATCGGAAATCGTTGTGGTTGCCGATGCCCAAAATGATCCCGAATGGATTGCAGCGGACCTGTTAAGTCAGGCAGAACATGATCCGACCAGCCAGTCGATATTATTCACGGACAATGCCGATTTTGCCACCCAAGTCGCGGCGGCTGTTGACGCGCAAATTGCGACACTGTCCACCGGTGCGGTTGCGCGGGCCAGTTGGGCGGATTTTGGCGCGATTATTGTCGTCGAGAATTTGGAAGGTGCGATGCCTTTGGTCAACAGGTTGGCGGCGGAGCATTTGGAACTTGCGGTTGATGATGACCGCGCAGAACGGCTATTTGACCTTGTCCGTCACGCAGGGTCTGTGTTTTTGGGTCGCATGACGCCCGAGGCGATTGGTGATTATGTTGCTGGTCCAAATCATGTATTGCCCACCGGACGGCGCGCACGCTTTGCGTCTGGCCTGTCAGTACTTGATTTCATGAAGCGAACCAGCTTCATTGCGCTTGATCAACAGGCTATCCATAAAATTGGTCCGGCGGCGGCAACGCTTGCCGATGCCGAAGGTTTACCCGCCCATGCGGCGAGTGTCAGGAAGAGATTATGAGTGCCAATAACGCCAGTGCGAAATCCAAATCCCGTTCTGCGGCGCGTCTGGCGTCGGTGCAAGCGCTGTATCAAATGGATATGGAGGACATTGGCATTGCCCGGCTGTTAAATGAATTTCATTCGCACAGGCTGGGTCAGGAAATCGAAGATGCGCAATATGCCGATGCTGATCCCGATTTCTTCGATGATGTTGTATCGGGCGTCGATGCGCGTCGCGCGGAAATCGACGAACTGGTCGATGGTAAGCTGGGCGAAAAATGGAAGATGGATCGTTTGGACAAGACCATGCTCCAAATCTTGCGCTGCGGCACTTATGAATTGATTGCGCGACCCGATGTCCCAACCGCGACAGTGATCGACGAATATCTCGACGTTGCCCATGCCTTTTTTGACAAGAAGGACGCAAAGTTCGTCAATGGCTTGCTGGACGCCGTCGCGAAGGACGTACGGCGGTAGATTTTCTATCGTCGTCCTGAACTTGGTTCAGGACAACATGCCGCGGTTGCTTGTTATCCCGAAACAAGTTCGGGATGACGACATGGGGGGAGGGGAGCCGAGATTTTATGACCACCGAATCCAGCTTCATCAACCTTTTGCGTGGTTTTGCCACTGACCCTGCGGCGCGCGGCTTGCTGGACGATGTGGCGGTCATCGACATCGGCGATGCATCGTTGATTATCACCCATGATATGATGGCTGAGGGCGTGCATTTCCGGTCGAACGCCAATCCCGCCGATGTTGCTTGGAAGCTGTTGGCGACGAACCTGTCCGATTTGGCCGCAAAGGGCGCGGCGCCTGTTGGTGTGCTGCTTGGCTTCATGCTGGGTGATGATGCTTGGGACCGGTCGTTTGCCGCTGGTCTCAAAGAGGCTTTGGCGCATTATAACGTCGCTTTGCTGGGCGGAGATACGGTTGCCAATCGTGGAGATAAACGGGCGCTTGGGCTGACTGCTTTGGGCCGAGCAAAGCATATTCCCGTGCCATCGCGATCCGGCGCGCAAATAGGTGATATAGTATATGTGACAGGAACGCTTGGCGATGCCTTGGCGGGATTTGAGCTGATTGACGCTGGGTTTGATGAGGTTGGGCCATTGGCCGATGCGTTTAACCGGCCCGTCGCGCGGCTGGCTGACGGTCAAAAGCTTGCGCCGATTGTAAGCGCGATGATGGATGTGTCGGATGGCTTGCTGCTGGATGCTGAACGCTTGGCGCGTGCCAGCCAGATTGGCATAGAAATAGACCTAGCCCGCGTGCCTTTATCGCCGCTTTATATCAGCTATCGCACCGACAGCCTTGAAAGCCGTATGCAGGCGGCAAGTTGGGGCGATGATTATCAATTGCTGTTCACCGCATCACCCGAAGCCAGCCTATCGGTGCCAGCAACGGCCATTGGTCGCGTGATTTCCGGTGGCGGCCTGACCTTAAAAGACGGCGTGAATCCCGTAAAACTGCCTCCAACGCTTGGTTATCAACATCAATGATGCATGCAGGGACGTAGGCGGCGTTTATGGGTTGCCATAGCCGATAAGCGCGCCTTATACCCTGTGGGCTTGCAAATCTCGGGAGGAGAGGGGCAACAATTGTTGTTTATAAAAACAGGAGGGGAGAGATAATTTCATGTCTCTGACAATTATCGCAATATTATGCGGGTTACTGGCCGTCATATACGGTTTTGTAACCAGCCGTCAGGTGCTGAGTGCACCGGCCGGCAATGACAAAATGCAGGAAATCGCTGCGGCCATTCAAGAGGGCGCAAAAGCCTATCTTGGCCGTCAATATCGTACCATCGCTATTGTTGGCGTCGTGGTCGCGGTTTTGGTTGCTGTGTTCTTGGGTGTCATTCCAACCGTAGGTTTCGTGATTGGTGCAGTGCTTTCGGGCGTTGCAGGCTATATCGGAATGAACATTTCGGTGCGTGCAAACGTCCGCACGGCTGCTGCGGCGCAGACCGGGCTTCAGGCCGGTTTGACCATGGCGTTCCGCGCAGGTGCGATTACGGGTATGCTCGTGGCGGGACTTGCCTTGCTGGCGATTGCCGTGTTCTTCTGGTATCTGACGGATGTTGCCATGATGGCACCAAACAGCCGGCCGGTGATTGATGCGCTTGTCGCATTGGCATTTGGCGCATCGCTGATTTCCATCTTCGCACGTTTGGGCGGCGGTATTTTTACCAAAGCCGCTGACGTCGGCGCTGACCTTGTTGGCAAGGTTGAGGCTGGCATTCCAGAAGACGATCCACGCAACCCTGCCGTTATTGCGGATAATGTTGGCGACAATGTCGGCGATTGCGCTGGTATGGCTGCTGACCTCTTCGAAACCTATGTTGTAACCGTTGGCGCAACGATGGTGCTGATCGCTTTGCTGGTGCAGGGCGTGACTGACAATGCGTTGTTCATGAACCTCATGAGCTTGCCATTGTTGATTGGCGGCGTGTGCGTCATCACCTCGATCATTGGTACCTATTTCGTCCGTCTTGGCGGTGGAAAGAATATCATGGGCGCGATGTATAAGGGCTTTTTGGTCACGGCCATTTTGTCGGTTCCGGCGATTTGGTTTGCGATCGACTTCGCTCTGGGCGGCATGGCAAATGATGTTGGCGGGTTCACCGGCCGGACATTATTCTATTGCTCGTTGCTTGGTCTCGTCATCACGGGCCTGATCATCTGGATTACCGAATATTATACCGGCACCAATTACCGTCCGGTCCGCTCGATTGCGAAAGCATCTGAAACGGGCCACGGCACCAACGTTATTCAAGGTCTGGCAATCAGCCTTGAATCCACCGCGATGCCAACGATTGTGATCTGCGCAGGTATCATCATCGCTTATCAATTGGCTGGCGTTATCGGCATTGCCTTTGCCGCAACGGCCATGTTGGCGTTGGCCGGTATGGTTGTGGCGCTCGACGCTTATGGTCCAGTTACCGACAATGCCGGTGGTATTGCCGAAATGGCTGGTCTCGACGATTCTGTCCGTGAAAAGACCGATGCGTTGGACGCTGTGGGCAACACGACCAAGGCTGTGACCAAGGGCTATGCCATTGGTTCGGCGGGTCTGGCCGCATTGGTTCTGTTCGCGTGCTACACCGCCGATCTTCGGGAATATTTCCCTGATCTTGCGGTGAATTTCAGCCTTGAAAACCCCTATGTCATTGTCGGGCTTCTGCTCGGTGCTCTTCTGCCATATTTGTTTGGTGCGATGGGCATGACGGCTGTGGGCCGTGCGGCGGGTGAAGTGGTGAAGGACGTGCGCGACCAGTTCGCAAACGACCCTGGCATCATGACCTACAAGTCAAAACCAAATTATGCGCGTACCGTCGATTTGGTCACGAAGGCAGCAATTAAGGAAATGATTATTCCGTCCTTGCTGCCCGTATTGACGCCAATTGCCGTCTATTTCGTGATTACGGCCGTTGCAGGTCAAGCGGAGGGCTTTGCCGCTCTCGGCGCGCTCCTGTTGGGCGTGATTGTGGGCGGTCTGTTCGTTGCTATCTCGATGACATCGGGTGGCGGCGCATGGGACAATGCCAAGAAATATATCGAAGATGGCAACCATGGCGGTAAAGGTTCGGAGGCCCATAAGGCTGCTGTAACCGGCGACACCGTAGGTGATCCCTATAAGGACACTGCTGGTCCAGCTGTAAACCCAATGATCAAGATCACGAATATCGTGGCCTTGCTCCTCTTGGCAGCATTGGCCCATGGCGGCATGTAACGTCTAAAGATTATTAAGCTTAGAAACCCCGCTGGAAGCAATTCCGGCGGGGTTTTTTATGTGCTGTTCCAATTGCTCAGAACCGCTTTCTGAAGCTCAGTTCAAACACCCGACCACGCGGGTCTATATAGCCGGGCTGATAGCCCAAAGGCACATTGCCATTTTGGTCACGCACATCGACGATATCGTTGAGGATATTTTCGATCCGGAAGGATATACGGCTACCTTTCAGCAATGGCACGGCTTTTACGATACGCGCTTGCTGGTCCAAATTGACGAACAAAAATGCGCTGATGGCGGCTATGTCGCTAAACCGCAGGTCATTGCTATTGGCAAGGCCAGTGCCCTTGGCGGTGGTTGCGCTTTTATAGGTTCCTTGCAGCCGGAAACCAAAGCCCTTGTGGAACAAACCACCCGACAGTTCGACCTCATGCCGTGATGCGCCGCCATTGCTGTTGGTGGCTGAGCCGTTCAACAGGTCGAGCACAGGCACGCCGGGACGGATTAGGATTTGGTCCTCGATGCGATAGCTATGGTATAAGGCGATGTTCCAGCGGCTGGGTTGGCCCCCGCCGGGCGCGCCAAACCGAGCTCCGCCACCAAAGCCGCGACCGCTGCCGCCGCCGCTTGCAGCCCGCGGCGCGCTAGGAGCGCCAGTCGCAGCCGCAGGCGGGCCACCGAATGGCCCACGTGGGGGTGCGGAAGCACCGATGTTACCCGATACATTGAAGCCCCAGCGAATGCGCTGTGACGTTTCACGGTCGAAATTCACGGGGCGTTGGTCGATGCTGACCAAGCGACCTTGCGCATCACGGACAACGCGGCTGGCAAAGGCTGCCTCAATCTCTGGCGTTAGAAGGGGGAAGGCGGCCGTTGTATTGCGGCTGTTGTTTTTGAAATAGCTGAACTGAAGCGCGAAATCTTTGATGAATTCAGGGTTCCAATTCGCGTTCAATATCACATCGCGGCGCTTTTCGCCAATGAGGGCAGGGTTGCCACCGGTAATGACATTGATGAACAGACTTTCGCCGCGCGTAAAATCATAGGTTGCAACATTGGGTGTGACCAAAGTCGGATTACCCAATTGGCCAATGCCGGGCGCGTTTTCGTCGCCCGTTATCGAAACTTGAAAGGTCAGGTTGCGTGCCGGGGCCCAGCGCAGACCAGCGCCATATTCCAACAAATTCCCGAAATCGGACAGATCGCTATAGCCGATATTGCCATTGATGGCCCATTCGCCAATCACCGCGCCAAGGCCGAAATCGCGGCCGGTCAGCGGCAATTCCGCGTTGACCGAATGGTTCATGATGTTCCGGCGTAACGCGATATCGATGGTGACGCCCGACCGCCATGTTTCGCTGTCCAACATTTGCCGCGTAAGGCCAGATGCGAATGTCATCTGCACATCACCTGCGGGCAATTTGAGCACAGATCCCGCAAATGTGCTGCGCGCCTCCATATTCTGGTTCAGGCTGGTGGCGAGGTCGGGCGCAAGAAACAGCAAATTCGACCCGAAATCTGCGGAAAATGGGTTGATAGTGCCCGCAAGCACGCCCGCGCGTAATGCATTGAAATCTGCGTTGCGTGTGGTGCGGGTGTCATTTGCCGTGCGGGCATAATTACCCGTGACCGTCCAGCGCCATCCGCCCAGCGCATGGTTGAACGTGCTGCCGGTCTGGAAAACATGTGTTTCGCTTTCGCGCTCCAGCGGACGTGGGCTGTCGAAATAGCGGCTGAGCGTTACATCTTGGCCAAAGGGTGAAAATGGGCTGCTACCCGGCAGGACGAAGCTTGTACCGGGCAAGCCCAGCAAGGATTCACTAGCCGTCATCGCGTAATTGGCGTTCAGCGACAATATTGTCTGCGGACCAAGCGAACGGCTCCATGTGCCATTCATCTCCAGCCGCTCTGTACGGGGAAGCAACGTCCGGACGTCGCCAATATTGCCGTCATTCAGGCGATTTGCCGTGCTGGAAAATTGCGCCAAATTCGGGTTGGATAACCCTAAGGGAACGCCCGCCTTGGTCACATTACTTCCAGCAAGCGCGCTTAAGGCGGGAGCAATTTCTCCGTTGGCGCCAAGTCCACTTATGTTGCCGCCACGCGCCAATAATGAACCACCCGAAGATATCAGGTCGCGTTCGGACTCGGTCAACGCTGTTGATCGTTCCAGCTCAATATCCAAATTAAATCGGGTGGTTTTGCCAATACGCGTCAGCGTCGTTTCAAATTCATTCGTGCCAAAGCCGCCATCCTGGGGCTGTGCATGTTCAAATTCTGTGGCGAAGGAGGCAAAATTGTCTTTCAAGATAAAGTTGATCACCCGCTGGTCAGGACGGAAACCATATTTAAGCGCCACTTCTTCCGGGAAAATCTGAACCTGACGAATGGCTTCGGGCGGTAAATCACGTAGCTCTCGGAAACCCGATACGCGTTGGCCGTTCAGCAAGATAATCGGCATGCCGCCGCCACGCCCGCGCCCCGAATTGGCCTGCGGCGCCACCGCCGCGACAAGGTCGGTCAGGGATGATGCACCCAAGGAGGCAATATCTGCTTCATTCAACTCCTCTACGGGCGGGACGTCGGTATCGACCGAACCCCTAATGCGTTCAGCTGTAACGACGATTTCGCCCGAAGGCGCTTCATCCACCGCGTCTTCAATGTCGTCATTGGCAATCGCCAATGTGCTGCCCGTACTCTGGGCATCGTTCATCGCCATTGCGGGAACAGCGGTAGATGCGAGCAAAATAGCGCTAAAGTGGAATATTTTCATGGGGGAGAAGCTCAGTTTCTATAATTGCTACGTTGGTAGCATAACGTAAAATTCAAGTGACTGCGTCTAAACTGCATCGCATTTTGTCGCAATGAAGCGATTACACTGTAGCGCTTCCCTTTTTCGAACATTCGGTTTACAGGCGCAACAACGTTGGATTTTTGAAGATTTAAGGGGCCGAATGGCAAAAGAAGAATTACTCGAAATGCGTGGGACAGTGCGTGAGTTGCTGCCCAATGCTATGTTCCGTGTCGAGCTTGAAAATGGCCATGAAGTTTTGGGCCATACCGCCGGAAAGATGCGCAAGAACCGTATCCGCGTCCTCGTGGGTGACGAAGTGTTGTGCGAACTGACCCCTTATGATCTGACCAAAGGCCGGATCACGTACCGCTTTAAATAAGGGCGACAGACCTTGGGTCTGAATCCTATACTCATATTGGCATCCTCCAGCCCACGCCGCCGCGACCTTCTCGCGCGTTTGGGCGTTGCGCCTGCGCGTATTGCTTCACCCGATATTAACGAGACGCCCCGAAAGGGAGAGGTTCCGCGTGTCTATGCGCTGCGCATGGCGGAGGAGAAGGCGGTTGCCGTTGCGCGCGATGCTGGGGAGATTGTGGTCGCAGGTGACACCACGGTTGCCGTTGGCCGCCGGATATTGCCGCAAGCCGCTGACGCAGATATGCAACGCGGGTTTCTGAACCTACTCAGCGGCCGTCGTCATCATGTGCTTAGCGCTGTTGCCGTGATTGACGGAAATGGCCGGATGCGCAGCCGGATTTGCGATAGCATCGTACGTTTCAAACGTTTGTCCGCCGAAGAAATCGAAAGCTATATTCAAAGCGGCGAAGGGCTGGGTAAAGCCGGCGGCTATGCCATTCAGGGCAGGGCAGAGGCGTTGATCGATTGGATGGCGGGTAGCCATTCGGGCGTTATAGGCCTACCCTTATATGAAACACGCGCATTATTGCGCGCTTCGGGCTATCCGCTTGACTGATATATGGCGCGATGATGCGCCGGGCGAACGCCGCGCGGCGCTTGTCGAAAATGGACGCATTGTTGAAATCCATATTCAGCGGGATGCGTTATGGGCCTTGGGCGAATGTGGCGTTGGCCGTATTGAACGCAAAACACCTTCAGGCACCTATGTTGCCACCGATGACGGACGAGAACTTTTGTTGCGCAGCAAAACCAAAGAGCCTGAAGGCGCGCGCGTGCACTTTGAAGTGACGCGCGAGGCTATATCCGAGCCGGGCCGTATCAAGCCGCTAGAGATTATGTTGCGCGATAGTGCGCCGCCCGAACCCTTGATAAGCAAAGATGCGCTGTGGGAGGCGCGTCTGGCGTCTTTAGGGCCATCTGCCATCAACGCATCCATCGCCGATGGCTTTGACGTGGCCATTGCTGGGCAGTCACAACTCGGCGATGTGACCATAAGCTTTCAGCGCACCAAAGCAGGGCTGGTGTTCGATATTGACGGTATCGGCGATGCGTTCGCCATCAATATGGTCGCAGCGACCGAAATTACCCGTCTGCTGCGCTTGTACCAAGTGGGCGCGATGGTCCTGATCGATTTTGTCTCGATGGAGTCTAAGGCACAGCGCACGCAAATTGCCGAAGCGTTTGATGCCGCATCCGTGTTGGACCCGCGCCCTTTCGAACGCACGGCCATTAACGGCTATGGCATGATGCAAGTCGTGCGTGCGCGGCCAAGGCCGTCTGTTCTCGACCAGCTGTTCGGCACGCGCATCGCAGCTTTATCGGATGAGACTCAGGGCTATTGGCTGATGCGCGCAGTCGCCGAATCTCACGGTTTTGGTGTGCGCAGCGTGACGGCACGGCCTGAGGTTGCGACATTGCTGCAGTCCGAGGGATGGGCGGCATGGCGCGCGGCGGCAGTTCGCCTTGCCGGCGCGGATATGGTGGTGGTTGCAGATGAAAAAGCCGCAGGCTATGGCCATGTCCATGTTGCGCAAAGCTAATCTCTGTCCGCTCTGCGGAAAGCCGGTAGTGGCTGAATCCAAACCTTTTTGCAGCCAAGGATGCAAAGATCGCGACCTACTGAAATGGTTGGATGAAGGCTATCGTGTGCCTGGGCCACTGGCGGATTATGAAGATAGTATCGGTTCCGACGGCGCGGACTGATTTTGCGCTTGCCAAGAGGCGTATCGCCTCTCTATAGGCTGCGCTCCCACGCGGTTTTTGCCGTGTAGCCCGAGTAGCTCAGGGGTAGAGCAGCGGATTGAAAATCCGCGTGTCGGTGGTTCAAATCCGCCCTCGGGCACCATTTTCCCGGTGTTAATGATTTTAGCGATAAGGGCCCACGGGGCCCTTTTTTTTGCTGTGCGTGTGCAGTCAATTGCGCTGGGGTGTCGCAATAAAAAAGCCGGAGCAGCGTTGCTTGCCCCGGCTTCTTTTTTGCCTGATGAATTCAGGATATTAGAATTTGTACTTCACCGATGCACCATAAGTGCGTGGTGCGTTTGGATAGCCCGAAATCGAACCGGACTGCACAACGCTTGGGAAGTTGACGGATACATATTTTGCATTCGTCAAGTTGCGACCCCAAAGCGAGACTTGCAGACCGCTGTCGAAACGCAGCGTTGCCGCAGCGCTTAGGTCGTTTACTTCGCGCTTATACTGACGCCATGCTGGATTTTCGTTGATCACCACGTTCGATTCATTGTGATAATCGGCATTGAAGATCAGCGCTTTGCCGTCGTTCAGGTCCATCGTGTAGGTTGCGCCCAATGTCGTCGACCACTTTGGAATACCAGCCACCGCTTGGCCGCTGATGTCACCAAATTGCGAACCGACATAGCTGTCATATTTCGAGTCGAGATAGACGGTAGCGACGCGCAATTGGAGTGCGTCGATAGGATTGAAGCTGCTGTCAAACTCGACCCCCTTCACCGACTGCTTACCGGCGTTTGTCAGAACAAAGCCTGTGCCGATGAAGCTGTTGCCCTGGAAGTTTTTGATCGACTGATCAAAAATTGTCAGGTTGAATGCAACGCTGTCCCATTTTGCTTTCAGGCCAAGCTCCTTGACCTTTGCCTCTTCAGGAAGCGCATAACGCGTTCCGCTGGTGAGGTTCGCCGAGGCAAGCCCAGCTGTGCGAATGGCCGATGCGGCGAGTGGCGCGCCTTGAGCTGGTGAACCTGCGATGAAATCCGAACCGAATGGACGCGAGTCAATCGACATGTTCCACGACGTTGCCTTAAAGCCTGTGCCATAGCTGGCATACAGGTTAATGCTGTCGGTGGCTTCCCATGCCAAACGAACCGAGTATGTCAACTTACCATCACTGGTACGGCCATCTTCAACCGCATTCGGGATGTTCAGGAATGGCGGCAAGAATTGCAGCGCCTGAAGATCGAGGAACGGGTTGCAGGTTCCCGAACGGGTTGGGTTTGGAGTCGATGACGCAGGCGCATTAGTAACTGTAGCGCAGTTGTTAATCCGCGGGAACAGCCCTGATGCGAGCGCTGTGCCACCGGCCGGAACAAAGCCTGCCGGAAGAGCAGCTGGCAAACCAGCATTGGCACCCACTTGCACAAGATCAATCGCAGAGAAAACGTCTGTGATAGTCGTGTTGCTCTTAAGGTTCTTCTTGTCCTTGGTATAGTTAAAACCACCTGTCAAAACGAGACCATCGGTCAGTTCTAAGTCGGCTGTACCGAAGATGGAGTAGGCTTTGTTCTTATAATCCCAATCTTCAAAACGTCCTTGGCCTTGGCCGCCAAATGGGGCTGCGGTCGAAGGAACGCCACCTGCGGCACGAATTGTGGGCTCAAGTGAAACATATGCACCACGCGTAAGTGCGCTTGCATAATTGCGGAAGTCACGGCCAAGCGTCAACGCTTGCTTGTTATTGATGCTTTCATTGAAATAATAAGCACCCAGCAAGAAATTGAATGGGCCGTCAAAATCCGACGCCAAGCGCAATTCTTGCGTTTTTGTGGTGATATCCACATCGCCGCGGTTCGCACCGATCAAATCTGCGCTGGTGAAATCGCTGTCGGCGTTGGTTTTAGCGCGTGACTCACGATATGCGGAGATGGAGGTCAGGCTCAACGAACCCATTTCATAGTCCGCTTGCATCGAGACACCACCATTGGTGATTTTGTTCTCGGAAGCGAAATTTTGATACTCGCTATAGCTGAAGATACCAGCAGAGTTCACTTTGCCGCCGATGGCTCGAATAGCGGCACCGGTTGGACCGTCGAAGATATTGCCAACGAAGCAGCAATTTTCGTCAATCTTGTCATAGTCACCGATAAAGCGGAGTTTGAAGCTTTCCGAAGGCTCGATCAACAACTGTGCGCGGCCATACCAGCGGTTACGCTCACTTGTTTTCGATCCGTCGGTCAGGTTTGTACCATAACCGTCAGCTTTGTTGATGCCGCCAGCAAGGCTGAAAGCAACATTGTCAGCGATTGGACCAGTTACATCGGCCTTGGCAACGATTGCGTTGCGATTGCCATAGCTCAATTCAGCAGATCCGCCGAATTCATAGCTTGGCGCAGCGGTAACGATCGAGATAACACCAGCGGAGGCGTTTTTACCGAACAAGGTCGATTGCGGACCGCGCAATACTTCGACGCGCTGCAGGTTAGGAAGGTCGCTGATTGCAGCAGCCGAACGCGAACGGTAAACGCCGTCGATAAATACGCCGACGGATCCTTCGATACCAGGGTTGTTGGCACCGTTACCAAAGCCGCGAATAATGAAGTTTGTGTTGGCCGAGCTTTGCAGCTGGCTGACGCGAAGTGATGGAACCAAGGTCTGCAAATCTTTGAGGTCGCGAACTTGAGCGCGTTCGATGGCGGCAGCGGACGTTACCGAAACGGCTACAGGCACTTCTTCCAGAGTCTGTTCACGCTTAGTCGCGGTCACGATGATGACATTTTCGTCAGCGTCGTCGCTAGCTTGTGGTGCATTGTCTTGTGCAAAGGCAGCTGAACCGACGCTCAGCGAAGCGATGCTGATTGTGGACAGCATGGCCGCCTTCAGCAGATGATTTCCCAATTTCATATTCACTCTCCTGTTGTTCATTCCATCCCGGTTTACCCAGGTTTTTATTGGGGATGAGATTTAAATTTGCCCCAGCATCCCCCTGAGCCGCCGTTAAGCATGTTGTGGTATTAACGACACAAATGCTGCGCAGCAATTCCTTAGTGTCATTTGCAAAAATATAGTCGCATATGCGATAAAAATGTAACGAACCTCACTACGGCCCGACAGCGATCTGGATAGCATATGCCCAAAATGGTCAAGAAAGGCGATTTGCCTTCAAAAATATGCGCCGCCTGCGCAAAACCGTTCGCTTGGCGCAAGAAATGGGCGAAGGATTGGGACAATGTGCTGTATTGTTCGGATCGCTGCCGCAAAGCGCGATAGGCGCACAACAGCAAAAGGGCTGCCGCAAGACCCGAAATATGTACATTGTGTGGAAATGGTGCCGGCTACAAGGTTCGAACTCGTGACCCCCTGATTACAAATCAGGTGCTCTACCAACTGAGCTAAGCCGGCACTCGGCGCGTCCCATAGCGTCAAATGACGCCAAAGGTCCAGCCCTCAGTTGCAGCAATTTCAAAATTTAATGCTTCAGGTGCCCAAAGTTGCGGATTTTCGGCAACTTTGCGCAGCCAAGCGGCCGTTATGAGGGCATCTGTGGCATGGTCTGTGTAGTGTTTTAACGGCAAATGCGGTTTCGAGCCAAGCGCCTGCAACGCCAAATCGAGTCCGATGGCATCACGTATCTTGCTGCGGCCCTTGGCAACGCCAGCCGCGCGGGCGGCGATGGTGGTATAAATTTCGACAGCCACCTTGCCGCGGGCCGGAAGCGGGTCAAAGGGCCAAATGGCCATGGCATCGCGGAGTTGGTGCAAGAGGCGCATACCTGCAAAGCTGGCCTTGGCAACTTGCGACGCCCCTATCGCGTCGTAAACGGTCGACGCCTTTTTGCCGGTGCTTTTGTTCAGCAATTCACATTGCCGCCAAAACAAATAGTCGGATTTTGTGCCATCTGCCGCGCCAAGATAGAAATGGCGGCGGTGGTGGCTTTCCAGAAAGGATGCCGCGCCTAAATCCGGATCATCGCAGATATCGTCGACATAGGCCCAGAACTCACGCGCAGATGTGGGCACATCATCGCCCGGCAGATAGCTGCCACGTTCGATAAAGGGCGGCGCGAAGCTGAAGTCTAAACCGATGAGCACATCATCATCCTGTGCCAAAAGCCAGTCGACGATGCCTTGGCGTGACCAGACCTTATTGGGCGGGTCTATGAGGCGCGGGGCTTCATCGCCTGCTTCACAGATTGCCAGCGCGATGCCGGGATGTCGGCTGCCTTTTGCGCCAGACCAGTCGGCGCACGCAAAACGCGTAAAGCGACGCATTATTGCGTGTCTGGATCTGCGTTACGTGCCCGCAGCCGGTCCCAATATTGCAGCCGTTCGATTATCTTGCGCTCAAAGCCGCGTTCCACAGGCTGATATAGCTTGGTCGGCGTCACCGTATCTGGCCAGTAATTCGCGCCCGAAAATCCGTCTGCGCTGTCATGGTCATAAGCATAGCCTGCGCCATAGCCGATGCCCTTCATCAGCTTTGTCGGTGCATTGAGGATATGTGCAGGTGGCATCAGCGAGCCTGTATCCCGTGCCATTTTCCAGGCGGATTTCTGGGCCTTATACGCAGCGTTCGATTTTGGTGCGGTGGCAAGATAGAGGCATGCCTGCACAATGGCGACTTCGCCTTCCGGACTGCCCAAAAATTCATAGGCCTGTTTGGCGGCGAGGCATTGGACCAAAGCCTGCGGGTCGGCGAGGCCGATATCCTCACTGGCGAAACGGACAAGGCGGCGCAGCACATATAAAGGCTCTTCGCCTGCCACCAACATACGCGCCATCCAGTATAAGGCGGCCTGCGGATCGGAACCGCGCAAGCTTTTATGCAGGGCGGATATGAGATTATAATGCCCCTCCCGATCCTTGTCATAAACGGGCATCCGCCGCTGTAACAGGGCCGCCATGGCTTGGGGGTCAAGTGGGTTTTCAATGTGAATGGCGAACAAAGTTTCCGCCTGATTTAGCAAAAAGCGGCCATCGCCGTCGGCGCTGCTGATCAATGCCGCCCGGGCATCATCGGTAACGGGCAAGGGGCGCTCCAATATCGCTTCGGCACGGCCCAGCAGCGTCGCTAACGCCGCCTCATCTAAACGTTGCAGCACCATCACTTGCGTGCGCGACAGTAAAGCCGCGTTGAGTTCAAACGACGGATTTTCGGTTGTTGCCCCGACGAGCGTGACCGCGCCGCTTTCCACAAAAGGCAGAAAGCCGTCTTGTTGTGCGCGGTTGAAGCGATGAATTTCGTCCACGAACAGCAATGTCTGCCGCCCCGTTCGCGCCATTGCCTCTGCCTCGGCAAAGGCTTTTTTGAGGTCCGCAACGCCTGAGAACACCGCCGAAATCGGTTTATAATGCATGTCCACGGCATCGGCCAGCAATCGGGCGATGCTGGTCTTGCCCGTTCCGGGCGGTCCCCAAAGGATCATCGAAGATAATTTACCCGCAGCGACCATACGGCCAATTGCGCCATCGGGACCTGTCAGATGTTCCTGACCAATCACCTCATCCAATTTGGCGGGGCGAAGCTTGTCCGCAAGCGGGGCATTTTCCGGCATGGAGGTAGGCAAAGCCGGAGTGTCGCCAAAAAGATCACTCATGGCAAACGCCCGTTCCGCGCTGATTTATAACATAAGCGTCGGCATGTAGGATTGTTGTCTGCCCACGTCTGACCAATGACCACAGGTTTAACGCGCAGACGCCGCACGCGCAGCACGTTGGCGGATGAGGCGGATATAGGTGTCGGCGACAGTCTGATTAATCGCATCCCAGCTGAAATCGAGCGATCGTTGCTCGCCAGCCGCGCCATGCCGTGCGCGCAAATCGGCATCAGTGCAATAAACTTGCAAACTGTCGGTAAATTTCTGAATGGCGCCCGGCGTGATCAGGCGGCCGGTCACATTGTCTTGTACAAGGCTCTCGCTACCAGTCGCCTTAGCTGCAACAACGGGCAAGCCGCAGGCCATCGCCTCTAACGTGACATTGCCAAAGGTTTCCGTTACACTTGGGTTGAACAATAGGTCCATGCACGCAACGGCGCGGCCCAGATCTTGTCCCCCTTGGAAACCCACAAAACGGGCGTGGGGCAGGCGGCTTTCAAACCAGCCGCGGGCGGGGCCTTCGCCAATGACCATGACTTGATGCGGGACATTGCGGCGTCGCAGTTGGTCAATGGCGTCCGAAAACACGTCTAGGCCTTTTTCCATGACCAAGCGGCCCAGAAAGCCAATAACAACGGGCTCGTCGGTCACGCCTTGCGCGCGCCGCCATGCCAGATCCCTGCGACCAGAGTTGAAAATGTCCCGATCGACGCCGCGTGACCAGATGTCGATGTCATAATTCATCCGTTGTTCGCGCAAAACCTGCGCAAAGCTCTCGGATGGCGCGACCAGCGCGTCGCATTGGCGGTACAATCGGCGAAGCCATGCCTCCACCAATGGTTCGGCGAAAGACATGTTATAATATCTAAAATAAGTTTCGAAGCGTGTGTGCACCGAAGACAGCACTGGCAGGTTACGCTGCTGCGCCCATTTAACCGCTTGTCGTGCGACGCGGTCCGGACTTGAGATATGGACGACATTGGGGGCAAATGCCTCCAAATCGCGCTTCACTTTTGCCGACAAGGATAGAGGTAAACGATATTCCGGACGAAATGGTATGGCGAATGAGGGGACGTTAACAACGTCACCTGTTGCAACAAAAGCAGGCTTAGCAACCGTTGGGGAATATACCCGTACCGATGCGCCTTGTCCCAAAAGATAGCCAACAAGCCTGTTCAAGGCCTGATTTGCGCCATCACGGACATAATTATAATTGCCGCTGAATAGCGCAATGCGAAGGTCGCTGGTCTGCATTCATTGCCTTTTATCGGCGGTAACGCAAAATGCCAATGGGAATGGTGCATTTGGTAAGATATGCATCCAATATGATATTAAGCCAGATTGATGATTTGCTGATAGGGCAACCCAAAGTTTTTCACGCCAACGGCACGATGAGCGCCATGGCCCGCACACCGGTGGATCGTCCGGTCTTTTTAGGCAAACATGGCTTTGTGGGCGACCAAGTCGCCGACCCGACGGTGCATGGGGGCGCGGACAAGGCGGTGCATTTTTACCCTGCAGAACATTATCCTAAATGGATCGCGCATTTTGCGGCAGAGGATTTTGTTCATCCGCTGCTAGACCAAGCTGGTGCCTTTGGTGAGAATATCAGCGCATGTGGGCTTCAGGAGGACAATGTGCGGATTGGTGACCAGTTTCGCCTTGGCCGTGCAATTGTTGAGGTCGCGCAAGGCCGGCAACCCTGCTGGAAGCTTGATCATCATTTCGGCGTGCATGGCCTGTCCGGCGCAGTCATCAGCAGCGGCCGATGCGGCGGTTATTTCCGTGTGATTGAAGAAGGCGAAGTGGCGCCCGGTGACCTTATAGAGCAAGTGCACGCGGCCGAGCATGAATGGACCATTGCCCGAAGCTTTCACTTGTTGATTGGCGGCGGTCATCGCGCAGTAGGCGCCACATCAGAATTGCGGGCTCTCGCTGCGCTGGAGACAATGGCGGAAAGCTGGCGGACGAGGGCCGCGAAATTGGCAGGCTGACTGTTGCGTCGGCAGGGGTTGCCCCCTGCGCACACAAATGGGTCCGCTTATTCGCTGGCCTCGTGTCTGCCGGACGCGGGGGCGTGAAGGCGTATGCGGGTGACTCGTTTCTCGTCGGCTTCTAATATTTCCAAAGTCCAGCCGCTGGGCTCATGCATCAGCATTTGACCAATGTCCGGGACTTGGCCGGCAATGACAAAGGCAAGACCGCCAAGTGTATCGACGTCTTCATCCACTTCCGCCAGCTTCGGATCAATAGCTTCGGCCAGTTCGTCTAGCTCTGCGCGTGCGTCGGCCTCCCACAAATCGGGGGCCATTTGAACGAATGGCAGTTCGGGTTCGTCGTCATGTTCGTCTTCAATCTCTCCGACGATTTCTTCGACCAAATCCTCAATTGTCACCAAGCCCTCGGTGCCTGAATATTCATCGAGCACGATGGCCAAATGCGTGCGTGTACGGCGCATTTCATCGAGCAAAGCCAGCACGCTCATATTTTGGGGCACGAACCGCGGCTGGCGGATGAAGGCTTCAAGGCTGTCGGGACGGTCTTGATCTGAGGCCAGAACAGCAAACACGTCCTTAATGTGGATCATGCCAATGATGCTGTCTAACGTCTCGCGGTAAACGGGCAGGCGGCTGTGGCCATGTTCGGCAAAGGCCGCGATGCAATCGGCAAAGCCAGCGCTTTCTTCAATCGCGATAATGTCGCTGCGCGGGACCATGACGTCGTCAACGCGATGCTCGCTAAAATGGAGCAAGTTTCGCAGCATCGTACGCTCGACGGCGGTCAAGTCGCCGTCGGCGTCCGATTGTCCATTGTCCTCGCTGTCTTCCTCATGCTCGGCAATTGCTTCTTCAAGCTGCTCGCGCAATGTCGGCTCGTGGTCGCGGCCAAAGAACATATTCTTCAGCCGCAGCCATAATCGTCCGTCGTTGTCGTCGTCGGTTGCGGTTTTCGAACCGCTAAAACTGTCACCCTCAGGCATAATGGACGCGTATTGGCCTCTTAATTGTCGATTTCGTCAGTATATGGATTGTGAAGCCCCATAGATGCAAGCGCTTTTACCTCAAGTGCCTCCATCAATTCGGCCTCGTCATCCTCAATATGGTCATGACCAAGCAAGTGCAGCATGCCGTGAATGACCAGATGCGTCGCATGATGGGCGACGGGAATGTCTTTTTCTTTCGCTTCGGCAACGCAAATTTCATAGGCCAATATGATGTCGCCAAGCATGATTTCGGGCGCATCATAAGTGCCAGCGATCAAGGTATCCAGTTCTTCGTCATCGAGCATAGGAAAGGACAGGACGTTCGTCGGCTTGTCCTTATCGCGCCATTCTTGGTTGAGTGCGTGGACTTCTGCGTTGTCGGACAGCTTGATGCTGACGCTGACGGGAACAACGGGATCGGCTAGTTCAGGAATCGCCGCAAAGCGAACTGCTGTATCTACAGCCTTTTCGACTTCGCTCTGCCCAAAATCGCTTTTGCTCCAAACCACGCCCATATCGAGTTCGACATCAATCATGCCCGTCCTCATATGCGTCGACGATTCTGCCAACGAGCGGGTGACGGACAACGTCGCTGCTGTTGAAACGGATGGTTCTTATACCATCGACACCGTCAAGGCGCTGCACCGCGTCGTTCAGGCCGGACATGCGCTCGCCGCCGGGAATATCGACCTGATGTGGGTCACCGCAAATAACCATGCGGCTGTTCATGCCAAAACGGGTGAGGAACATTTTCATCTGTGCTGCGGTGGTGTTCTGCGCCTCATCCAAAATGATGAAGGCATCGGCCAATGTCCGGCCGCGCATGAACGCGATGGGGGCGATTTCAATCTCGCCAGAGGCAATCCGTCGCTCGACCTGCTCAGCGGGTAAACAGTCATATAAAGCATCGTAAATCGGACGGAGATAGGGATCGACTTTTTCCTTCATATCGCCCGGCAAGAAGCCCAGTCGTTCGCCTGCTTCTACGGCCGGACGGGAAAGAATAAGCCGCTGCACCGCGCCGGTGATCAACATCGCTACGGCCTGCGCCACCGCCAGATAGGTTTTGCCCGTGCCTGCTGGCCCAAGCGCGAAGATAATCTCGTCGCGGGCCAATGCCTCCATATAGGGAATTTGCGTGGCCGAACGCGGCACCAATGTTTTCTTACGCGTACGGATCATGATGCCCGGCGCGTCGGTTCCATCCTTGCGGACGATGCCTTCTAAAGTGGGTTCTGCGGTCATGGCGATGATGGATTGCACGGCTTCTGTATCGATTTCCTGTCCGCGCGATAGGCGGGAATAAATGTCATTGAGAACGTCACGAGTTCGGCCAATGGCGCCAGCTTCGCCTTCAATCTGCACACGATTTCCACGGGCGGAGATATAGACCCCGAGGCGGTTCTCAATCGTTACTAGATTACGGTCAAATTCCCCAAAAACCGCGTTAATCAGATGCGGTTTGTCGAAGCTCATCTCCAACCGGGACAAGTCACCGGTTTGCGCTTGGGCTTTTTTAGCCATTCAGGCAGCTGCTCTCATCGTTGGTTCACCCTTCAGGCTAAGCGGTCCAGAATCGGTTATCTGCACAGTGACGATATCGCCGATTGAGAGGTCTGGCGCAAGGACATGCACCGATTGAAGCCATGGTGATTTGCCAATGAGTTGCCCCGCAAATTTTCCGGGCCGTTCCAACAGGACATCCGTGGTGCGCCCGACCGTGCGATTATTAAATGCCGTTTGGTCGGCAACGATTTGCGCCTGAAGCCGTTGTAGCCGTTCGTCCATTACTTCCATGGGTATTTGGTCGGACATGTCGGCAGCGGGTGTGCCGGGGCGAGGGCTATATTTGAAGGAATAAGCCTGTGCATGACCGACTTCGCGCACAAGGCTTAGCGTGTCTTCGAAATCGGCATCGCTTTCGCCGGGGAAGCCGACGATGAAGTCGCCGGAAAAGGCGATGTCAGGCCGGACAGCGCGCACGCGGTCCAGGATGCGCATGTAACTGTCGCGGCTGTGGCTGCGGTTCATGGCTTTTAAAATGCGGTCTGAACCAGATTGAACGGGCAGATGGAGAAACGGCATCAGTTTTTCAACATCACCATGCGCGGCAATCAGACCTTCGGTCATGTCGTTCGGATGGCTGGTCATGTAACGGATACGACGAAGGTCGGGTATCTTGTCGAGCGCTCGGATAAGGCCGTCTAGGCCTTGAAGCTTGCCCTTGTCATCTTCACCATCCCATGCGTTGACATTCTGGCCCAGCAAAGTGATTTCGCGTGCGCCAGCATTTACTATAGCCTTTGCCTCGTCGATCAATTCCGCCCAGCCGCGTGAAATTTCTGCGCCTCTTGTGTAGGGGACAACGCAATAAGTACAGAATTTGTCGCATCCTTCCTGCACCGTCAGAAACGCTGATGGCGGCTGTTTGCGGCGGGCGGGTAGCTTGCCAAATTTATCCAGGCCGGGCAGGTCAAGGTCAACAACGCGCTCGCCGCGTCCGACCGCCGCAACCATATCTGGCAGGTTGTGATAGGCTTGCGGGCCAACAACGATATCGACTTCGGGGGCTCGGCGGCTAATTTCGCCGCCTTCGGCCTGCGCGACGCAGCCTGCGACCGCGATAACGGGGCTAGTTCCATCCTTACGGCGCAGCCGGCCAATTTCGGAATAGACCTTCTCCGCCGCCTTTTCGCGGATATGGCATGTGTTAAGGACCACAAGGTCGGCATTGGCCTTGTCATCCGCTGCTGACATTCCCTGGCTTTCAAACATCTCGGCCATGCGCTCGCCATCATAGACGTTCATCTGACAGCCGTAATTTTTGATGGAATAGGTTTTGGGGGAATCTGTGCTCATAATCCGCGCCTATACAAGGCGCGTCGCATTGCCGCCACCCTCCATCGCAGCGCCAATCCGTGCCCGCACTTCGGCAGAAATCGCTTTGCGGTCCGGATAATGGAGCGGATCAAATGGCTCCAGAAAATGTAGCGTCGCGGTAATCGGTTTGAGATAAGACAAAAGGCGCCAGAAATTTTCGGTCACTTTTTCGTCGCCAACCCAGGCAACGCGTGGCGTGTGGTGGCCATAATTGAGGTAGACAGGCTGTACGAGCATGCCTTCTGGCGGAGGAACCAAAGCGGCGAACAAAGACGGTTTAAACGGCAAAAGACCCGATCCATCATGCGTCGTGCCCTCAGGGAAGATGGTTACCGGTTGGTCGCCCGCCATGGCCGCGCGCAAATCATCGACTTGAGTGCTAACGCTGGCGCGGTTTTCGCGATTGACGAAGATGGTGTTGTTGATTTTGCACAGCCAACCAATCAACGGCCAGCTTTCGATACCGTCATTGGCCACGAAGGTGCATCCCGTAACGCCAGACATGACCGGAATGTCGATCCAGCTATGATGGTTGGCGGCATAGAAGACATTGCTGCGTACACGCGTGCCTGTGGTGGCGGTTGCAATACCACTGGTCCAGCTAATCGAGAGCAGAAATAATCGCGGCCAAGGCGAATTTTTTCCGATTATCCGCCAGATATTATGCAAAAGCAGGCTCAGCGACAGGCTTACGACCATCAGCAACAGCCGTGTCAAAAACAAGAGCTGTCCTGTGACAAAAGTCGCTGGGTTGCGTTGTTCAATCCTTGCGGTCGATGGCGACGCCATAAAGCTCCATACGATGGTCGACCAAACGATAGCCCAGCCGTTCGGCAATGATTTTCTGCAATGCCTCAAGCTCTGGATCGACAAATTCGACGACCTTGCCAGTTTCGACATCAATTAAATGATCATGATGCGCCTCGGGCGATGCTTCATAGCGGGCGCGGCCATCACCAAAATCATGCCGGTCTAATATACCAGCTTCCTCGAATAACCGGACCGTACGATATACGGTGGCAATCGAGATTTTGGGATCAATAGCCGAAGAGCGCCGGTAAAGCTCCTCCACATCGGGATGATCGGTCGCATCAGAAATAACGCGCGCGATGACCCGCCGTTGATCGGTTATGCGTAGGCCCCGTTCGTTACAGAGCGCTTCAATGTCAATTTTGCTATCCATTGCGCACCACATTTAGTGCCACCCGGCGATTCGTCAAAGAAAAAGGCCGGGGGTGTCCCGGCCTTATATTCTTGCGGATATGCAAAAAGCTTATCTCACTTTCTTCTTGCGGCCCGAACCTGGCGCGCGTCCTAGACCAATGGCCTTGGCCAACTCGCGGCGCTGTTCCGCATAAGCAGGCGCGACCATCGGATAATCGGCGGGCAGTCCCCATTTTGCGCGATAATCATCCGGCGTCATGCCATAATGCGTCATAAGGTGACGCTTGAGCATTTTTAGCTTTTTGCCATCGTCCAAGCAGACAATAAAATCACGCTTTACAGAGTTGCGGATTGGAACAGCGGGTTCCAAGGCTGCTTCTGCCACAATATTGGGACCGGAGATTCCGGACAGAGCCGCATGAACGTTGGAGATTAGGGTGGATACATCGGATACGGCAACACTATTATTGCTCACATGTGCTGCGACAATATCCGCAGTTAGTGTGATTAACAATTCTGCAGCATCGTTACTTTCTTGTGACATATTAGAAACTCCAACCCCCTATACTTTGTATTATTTAGTATAGATGCCATTACATTACCAAAGATACATCGTCAACTAATGCTCTAAAATTTACAATGCATTATAGCTCCAATAGCATCGTAATTGCATCGAGACTTATACCTTCGGCATTTTTATAATAATTTTTTCGACGCCCAATCGCGATAAATCCCGCTTTCAGGTAAAAATCATGCGCATTATTACCATCGCGCACTTCAAGGAAAATTTTGGTTCGACCTGCTTGGCGCGCTCGTTGTATTGTATCGGATAATAATCGTTTTCCTATATTTTGGCCCTGAAGTCTTTGAGCTACACCAATCATCAATAATTCTTGATGATCCAGAACCCAACGGCTCATCGCAAAGCCCCAAACGTTATCGCCATCCTTGGCTAGCAATAGCTCACAATCCGGCAGAACCAGCGTTGATAGACATTGCGCCGCCGTCCATGCTTCTCCAAATCTGGGGTCGAATGCGTCGTGCATGATTGTCATCATGGCCGCTATGTCTCGGGCATCGCCTTCAACGACCTGAATCATTTGGAAAGGGGCGCAGGCTTTGCGTCTGGCGCTCTGCCGTAGATGGGCGTTGCCGCAAGCGGAAGGTTTGCCCGCAAATGCACCCAATGGCGGGCATCGGGCAGCAGGTCCAGCCAATGGCGGTCGGTACTTTGGGGGTCAATGTCACCTGCCACTACAGTGGCCGTGGATAGGTTAAGCAGATCAGAGGGCAGAACCGAACGCGCTGGCGCACATGAATGCCCCTGCGCATCAAATGCCTCAAAGAAATACTCGCCATGGCCGCCTGTCATGACGACGTCTATCGGCGCAGGCTCCGTTAGCTGGCTTCGTCCCATCGCCGCCACCAGAGCGAGGCAACCATAGCCATGTACTTCCACATGCCATGCCAGGCCCAAGGCCTTTGCTGCGGCCACCCCCACCCGAATACCTGTAAAACTGCCTGGTCCGACATTGACCATGACCTGATCCGCCTTGCCGTTGCTGGGCAATGTCGCGATTAGGGGAAGCAAGCGTTCGGCATGACCGCGGCCAATGACTTCATGCGCAGCCGCGACCACATGGTCGTCATCAAACAATGCGACCGAGCACGCCCGTGTCGCCGTATCGATGACCAATGTTCGCATGACCTTTCGTTGGCCGTTTGATCAGAGGATGCTGTTAAAGCGTTCGAACGCGGGCCGTGGGCTACGTTCGAAAATGCTCGCTTTGTCGCCATAGCCCAAGGTACAAATAAAGTTAGATTGCACTTTAGTGCCTGCAAAAAATGCTTCATCCACTGCGGCATTGTTGAACCCTGACATCGCGCCCGTATCCAATCCGAGTGCGCGTGCCGCGAGCATGAAATATGCGCCCTGCAAGCTGCTGTTGCGGAAGGCGGTTTTTTCAATCAACGCATCATTGCCGACAAACCAGCTACGGGCGTCAGTATGCGGGAATAGTTCCGGCAGATTTTCGTAAAATTCGAGGTCCATGCCGATAATCGCGGTCACAGGCGCCTGCAAAATTTTCTCGCCATTGGCTGGCATGGAGCATGCGGCAAGCTTCTGCTTTGCTTCTTCGCTGCAGCAATAAATGATCCGCGCGGGTAAGCAATTGGCCGATGTTGGGCCAAATTTCATTAGGTCCCAAATCTGTTCCAACTGGGCGGACGAAACGGACGTATCCAGATAGCCATTATAGCTACGCGCCTCCCGAAAAAGCTGATCAAGGGCGGCGTCGTTCAGGGGGTGTGACATGATCTCTACCTTCGCAATATGGGAATTTAAGCTGCGCGCACTTCAGTGACTTCAGGCACATAATGCTTCAGCAATTGTTCGATACCGTTTTTCAGCGTTGCGGACGATGATGGGCAGCCGGCACAGGCACCCTGCATTTGCAGGAAAACAACGCCTTTCTGGAACCCACGATAGATGATGTCGCCACCATCATTGGCGACAGCAGGTCGAACGCGGGTTTCAATCAACTCCTTAATCTGGTCCACAATATCGGCATCGGCAGGGTCATCCAAAGGATAATCTGCTGCAGCCGATGGGACTGAGAAGCCAGCGGCCGCAGGCTTGAACAAAGGCATGTTGGCGCTGAAATGGTCCAACAATATGCCAAGCACGTCGGGCTTGAGGCTTGCCCACTCAACACCGGGTGCTGCGGTCACGGAAATAAAGGATTGTCCGAAAAACACGCCCGTCACATCGCCAAGCGCAAAAAGTGCTTCGGCCAAGGGAGAAGCTTCGGCCTCTTCTGGCGACGCAAAGTCTCGTGTTCCCGTGTCCATGACCACACGGCCGGGCAGGAATTTGATGGTCGAAGGGTTGGGTGTCAGTTCAGTTTCTATCAGCATTTCCCGCATGTGGTGCGGCGGCTGACAAAGTGCAAGCCAGAATGTCTTGACAGCGGCCAAGCCTAAGTTGACGGAAAGGAGAATAAGGAGAGCAAAATTGACAAATCAAGCACAGAAAACCGCGTGGATCACCGGGGCATCGTCGGGCATTGGTGAAGCATTGGCCAAGGCATTTGTTGCCAGCGGCGGCTATACGATATTGTCTGGGCGCAATGTCGCGGAGCTACAGCGCGTTGCAACCGAAACGGGCGCAGCGGACCGCTGTCTCATTTTGCCATTTGATACTGTCGATTATGCGGGGCTTGCTGACAAAGTGGCCGAAGCGATATCGTTTCAGGGGCATGTCGACGTGCTGGTGAACAATGCGGGCATTTCCCAACGCTCGCCCGCATTGGACACAGATTTGTCGGTCTATCAACGGATTGTCGATGTCGACCTGCTCGCGCCCATTGCGCTCACACAAGCCTTGCTATCGCATATGGTTTCGCGCGGTAGTGGGCAGCTTGTGATGATCTCCAGCGTGGCAGGTAAAGCGGGTGTACCCATGCGCACCGCTTATTGCGCCGCAAAACATGGGTTGATTGGTTATGCCGACGCGCTGCGCAGCGAAGTGGCGGGGCAGGGGTTGAAAGTCCTTGTTGTCGCGCCGGGTTCGGTCAAAACCAATGTCTCACGTAACGCGCTCAACGCCGATGGCAGTGTGCGCGGTATCAGCGACGCGGCAATCGACAATGGCATTGATCCAAATGAAGTGGCCAGACTCATTTGGGAGGCTGTGGCCAACGGCAAACGCGAAATCATTATTGCTGAGGGGATGGAGGCCAGTATCCCTATTTTGCGTGCGCAGGACCCCGAAAAGCTGTTTGATATGGTCGAGGCGATGGTCGCGGACGGCTACGCCCAGAAGATATCCGCGCAATAGCAGTACTGACGCTAAACTCTGCCTGCGCGGAGGGCTGCGCCCGCCGCAAAGGGTGACAGCGCGGTGATGGCCAATGATGTAGCCGCAAGCAGCTGCATTGCGTTACCGGGATCTTCGGCCAAGGTGCCTGCGCCGAAGATGAGCAATGGAATGGTGATGGGCACCAATAGCAAACCGCCAAGCGCGCTCGCACCGCTTAGGCCCGCGGTGAGGGCCGCAATCATCACGGATAGACCTGACAAAGCGGGTAAAGCCAAAGCCAGACCAAGCAGCAAAGTGCCCAATTGGGCTTCCGGCAAGCCAATGAGCGCGGAACCGACTATCGTGGCCAAAAGCAGGGGGAGGGCAAATGCGACAATCTGCCCAGCGATTTTGGCCGTCGCGACAAGTTCATCGGACCAACCGCGCAGGGCAAGTTGATCAAGTACGCCGGACTGACGATCCGGCAAAATCAGCCGTTCGATGGGCAGAAGCGTCGCGAGCAGCGCGGCGATCCACAATATGCCGCCGCCCGTGCGCGCCAGCAGGGCCTTGTCGGGGCCTGTCACAAAGGGGAATAATGTGGCTACGGCGAGGTAAAATATCACTGGAAGCCATAAGCCGCCACCGGTCCACGCCAAACGCACTTCGCGCGCGACTAGGGCAATAAAAGCCTTCATATGGCAACGCCTTGGCTGTCGAGTGATAGGCTTATTGCGACATTGATGGAGGGCGGCTGATGCGCGGCGACAAGGACAATTCCGCCTGCGGCGGCGCGGCCAATAATTGCCTCATCAAGCCGCGCGCAGCTTGCACTGTCGAGACCATTATAGGGTTCATCCATCAACCAAATATCTGCGCCCGAGGCAAGAACGCGCGCGATACTTGCCCGCTTGCGTTGCCCCGTGGAGAGAAAGTGTACGGGAATATGGGCAAGTTCTTGTAAATCCATTGCGGCTAAAGCCGCTTCGCGTGCCTCGGTGGATGCGCCGTCCATATCTGCCCAAAAGCGGAGTGCGTCCTCAACGGTCATATTGGCATCCAGCGCCAAATTTTCGTCCGCAAGCGCCATGCGGCCTTCAGAATGAATCTTCCCCGAAGTTACCGTCAGTAATCCGGCTACAAGGCGCAACAAAGTGGATTTGCCGCATCCATTGGCGCCCCTGATCCAGATGACGTCACCGGCGCGCGCCGTCACTGATAGGCCACGCAATACCATGCGATTGCCGCGCATGACCGCAACATTGTCAATGTGGAGCGATGGCAGGGATGCTTGACGCGAAGACATATCGCGACTTAGGCAGATATTCGTTCAATTGCAAAAGCAGGATTAGGATATGCACGTTTCACCACTGGATGACGCCGCCCGCGATGCCGCCATGCAACAACTGCCGCAATGGACATATGATGCCGATGCCAAAGGTATCCGCCGTATTTTGCGCTTTGCGGATTTCGCCGAAGCATTCGGTTTCATGACCCGCGTGGCTATTTTGGCCGAAAATGCGGACCATCACCCCGAATGGTTCAACGTGTATAACCGCGTTGAAATTTTGCTGACTACGCATGATGCGGACGGTCTGTCGCAACGTGACATTGACCTCGCCAGCAAAATTGACGTTATTGCGGCTTAGTCTGCACCACGTCGCCAAGTCCGCCCAATAGGCCCAATTGCTTACGCAAACGGTTCGGGAACCAGCGCGCAGAAAAGGCCAATTGCTTCGCCATTTTGTTGACGGGGGTATGCACCTTCTCGCCGTGAATAGCTTCCCATGCCGCAGGCCCAATAATCGAAACGGGGCTGACTTCAACGCCGGCCGATTGCAGCCTTTCTTTACCAGACATGTTACTACCGGCGTCGACATTGCTGATAATGTTGGTGTCAATAAATCCGGGCATTAGGCTGCGCGATTTAATTCCATATGGACGCCATTCAATGTCATGCGCTTCGGCAAGCCCGCGCACGGCAAATTTGGTGGCGCTGTAAACGCTTAAGCCCGCCGAACCATAAATGCCCGCCGCGGAGCTTGTATAGAGCACGCATGCGTCATCGGTGTTCTTCAGGAGATCAAAGCACGCCCGCGTGCCGCTGATCACGCCCGTCAGGTTGATGGCAATCATGCGGTCAATATCTTCGTCGGTCATGTCCTGAATAGGGCCACCAGCACCGATTCCCGCATTGTTGAACAACACGGTCATATGGCCGTTGGTGTGCTTAGCAAATTCGGCGACGGCCTTTTTCCATTGCGCGCGGTCGGTGACATCCAACTTGTGGCGTGAATATTCGCCCTTGGGCAACAAGTCTGCAGTTGCGTCCAAACCTTTTTCATCAATATCCGCCAGACCAACAAACCAGCCCACATTTGCAAAATAACGCGCAACTTCGCGGCCAAGGCCAGACGCGGCGCCCGTAATGAAAATGCTTTTTTGTGCTGTCGACATGATGATGATTCCTCTCTTACTCACATGGTTGTCAGCGACATTAATTTGCCCAAAACGTCAACTGATTATTGTAGGCCTTAAATGGCCTGAAATCCCTTGGCGTAAATATGCCAAGTGAAAATCGCCGCTGCACCGCGATGCGGACGCCAGCGCTCAGCAATGACGCGGATTTCTTTTTCTGATGGTCGCGCATCAAGCTTTAATAGGCGCCCAACGCCTTCTTGCACGGCAAGATCCCCTGCGGGCCATATATCGGGACGGCCCTCGGCAAAAAGCAAATATATCTCTGCTGACCAGCGGCCAATACCCTTTACTTGGGTAAGGTAGGCAATCGCCTCTTCATCATCATCGGGTAGGGCATCCAAGGGCAAGGCACCCGACAGCACCAACTCTGCCAATGACCGCGCATAGCCCTGTTTCTGCCGACTAAGGCCACAACCCCGCAACGCATCAAAATCTTGCGCCAACAGCTGTTCGGGCGGGCATCCCGCGCCGAGCAGGGCTTCTAGCTTGTTCCAGACCGATGCGGCCGCCGCGACGCTGACCTGTTGCCCGACGATCGTGCGCAGCAAGGTGGCGTAGCCGGGCGTGCGTATGCGCGCGTCGGGATAGCCGGTGACAGCTAAGGCCGTGGCGATGCCCGGCTCTATCTCAGCCAGCGCATCAAGCGCGATATGCAACTGCTGTGCGGTCAGGCCCATAAGGCTGGCTTATGCGCCCCGGCGCACGGTGGCCGCGTATAAGGCGATGGCTGCGGCGTTGGATACGTTGAGCGATTCCATCTGTGCGCTAATCGGCAATTTTGCCAATTGATCGCAATGCTCCTCAATATTGCGGCGCATACCGTCGCCTTCTGCGCCCAGCACCAATGCATTGCGTCCCGGCGTTAATGCTTCATCCAGTGTGACCTCTGCATGACCGGACAGACCGATTCGCCAATATCCAGCCTCGGCTATCTCCTCCAGCGCGCGGGCCAGATTAACGACTCGCACCCATGGCGTAATTTCCAGCCCGCCCGAAGCCGCCTTTGCCAATGCACCCGATTCGGGGGGCGCGTGCCTATCTTGCGTCACAACGGCCACCGCATCAAAGGCTGCGGCTGTCCGAAATATCGCGCCGACATTGTGCGGATCGGTGACTTGATCGAGGATGAGCAACGGCCGATTATCGTCATTGGCAAGCGCCAGCGCATCCGTCAGCCAGACATCCTCCAATGGCGCAACCTCAAGCACTAAGCCTTGATGCGGCGCATCTTTCGGTACGAAACGCGCCAAATCATTCACTTCGGCATATTGCACTGTCAGTCCATCAGGTACGACAATCTTGCCAATTTCCTCGCGTGTGCCCCATAAATTGATGAGGCGGCGTTCGGGATTATCGAGCGCGGCATAGACGGCGTGCCGTCCGTAAAATTTCGGATTGCCGCTGATCACGGCAGCACCACGGCGTCGGTGGCTCTTATGTGAAGACATTATATGTACCTGTGCATGAAAAAGAGAATGTTCTGGTGCCCTTTCCCACTTGAGGCATTGACAGGCAAGGGCCCTTTCGCCATTGGGCTGCTTCTTCTGCGGGACCGGCCCTCATGCAAACGCATGTTGCCCCGCGTGAAGATGTGGACAGGTGGCCGAGTGGTTAAAGGCAGCAGACTGTAAATCTGCCCGGTTTTCCGTACGCTGGTTCGAATCCAGCCCTGTCCACCATTTACGCATTTAATCTAAAAATGTCCTAAGCGCTGAGCTGATTTGAACCGTCTTTATGGTTCTCGCTGAAAATCTTGCCAACAACATATAGCATTATGACATGATCGCCCGACTTTGCCGTTGCGGATGCTGAGACTTTGGGCTTAGTTTGACCTGCGTCTGTGTTACAATTTGGTCAAGAGTGCAGATGAATGTTGGCGGCATTATTCTGACGCGGACATGACATTTTTAGGGAGAGGGCAAAATGTCGGAAATCTATCCTGTTTCGGATGACTGGAAGAAAAAGGCATTTGTCACGGCGGAAGGTTACACCGCCGCTTATGCGCAGTCTGTCCGCGACCCGGATACATTCTGGCGCGAGGAGGCAAAGCGCCTTGATTGGATGACACCCTTTACCAAAGTAAAGAATACGAGCTTTCATGAAGCGGATTTCGGCATCAAATGGTTTGAGGATGGCGCGTTGAACGTCTCGGCGAACTGCATTGATCGCCATTTGCCCGAACGCAAAGATGATATTGCAATCATTTGGGAAGGCGATGATCCATCGCAGCAACGGCGGATTACCTTTGGCGAGTTGCATACCGAAGTGTGCCTGATGGCAAACGCTTTGAAGGCATTAGGTGCACAAAAGGGCGACCGCATCACCATATATATGCCGATGATACCCGAAGCTGCGATGGCCATGCTTGCGTGCACGCGTATTGGGGTCATTCATTCGATCGTCTTTGGCGGCTTTTCGCCCGAAGCGCTTGCGGGACGTATTCAGGACTGCGATTCCAATATCGTCATCACCGCTGATGCCGGCATGCGCGGTGGGAAGCTGGTGCCGTTGAAGCATAATGTGGATGCAGCGCTGACGCATTGTGCCTCGGTCAAGGCATGCCTTGTGATACGTCATGTCGGCAACGACATAGATATGCAGGACAGGCGCGATGTCTGGTACCATGATGTGCGTAAAACGGTCCCTTGCGATTGCGCGCCCGAAATCATGGGGGCGGAAGACCCGCTTTTCATATTATACACGTCAGGCTCCACCGGAAAACCTAAGGGCGTATTGCATACCACCGGCGGATATCTGGTGTGGGCAGCGATGACGCATCATTATGTGTTCAACTACACGCCCGGCGAAATTTATTGGTGTGCTGCCGATATTGGCTGGGTCACTGGCCATAGCTATGTCGTTTATGGCCCGCTCGCGAACGGTGCGACGACGGTGATGTTTGAAGGCGTGCCCAATTATCCCGATCACAGCCGATTCTGGCAAATTGTTGACCGTCATCAGGTCAATATCTTCTATGGTGCCCCGACGGCGTTGCGGTCACTGATGCGTGAAGGCGATGATTGGGTGAAGAAAACATCGCGTAGCTCGCTGCGTTTGCTGGGATCTGTGGGGGAACCGATCAATCCGGAGGCATGGGAATGGTATTATCATGTCGTCGGCGAAGGCCGCTGCCCCATTGTTGATACCTATTGGCAGACCGAAACGGGGGCGACGATGATGACGCCTTTACCGGGCGCGCATGCGTTGAAACCGGGGGCTGCATCAAAGCCGATGTTTGGTGTGCAACCCGTGCTTGTCGACGGTGACGGCACATTGTTGGAAGGCGCGACTGATGGCAATTTGTGCATGATCGACAGTTGGCCAGGCCAGATGCGTTCCGTTTGGGGCGATCATGATCGGTTTTTCCAGACTTATTTCACCACTTATCCGGGCAAATATTTTACCGGCGATGGATGTCGGCGCGATGCTGACGGTGATTATTGGATTACGGGGCGGGTTGACGACGTAATCAATGTGTCGGGCCACCGCATGGGCACGGCGGAAGTTGAAAGCGCACTTGTCGCCCATGCCAAAGTTGCCGAGGCGGCGGTGGTCGGGTTCCCGCACGACATAAAAGGGCAGGGCATTTATGCTTATGTCACGTTGAATGCCAATGAGGTAGAGTCCGCGGATATACGTGCGGACCTTATCAAATGGGTACGCCACGAAATCGGCCCAATCGCTACGCCAGATGTCATCCATTTTGCACCGGGTTTACCGAAAACACGTTCGGGAAAAATCATGCGCCGGATATTGCGCAAAATTGCCGAAGGGGATGTGTCCAATTTAGGCGATATCTCGACCCTTGCGGATCCTTCGGTCGTGGAGAATCTTGTGCAATCAAGATCCACCGCCGGATGATTATTCGAAAGTGAAAACGAGAGGCTGAACTGACTGCCCTGACCAGGCGCTTCGTGTCGCGGTGCCCCTTAGATCGTGGCGAAAAGCCAAAGCAATCGCATTGACGGCCATGGGTATCGAGGCACCACGGCGCCCAATATCGCATCGTGAAGTGATTTTATGAGTGTATATTGTTATTTTACAATTAGTTACGCGTTGACACGCGTAAATAAGCGCCGCACTTGATTGTCGTCCGAGGAGAAAGATGATGATTCGATTAAATAGAATGTTCAAAAATGCATGCAAATGCATTGGCTTTATTCTGTCATTGTCGTCTGTATCTTTTCAAGCTGACGCGCAATCGGCCATAGAGCCTGTTATATTGGCACCTGCAAACGGAAGCGTAATTCAATCAGGCACGGAAATTGTTCTGAAATTGCGGGAAGAACTGACAACAGACAAAAAGAAATTGAAGGCAGGATATCGTTTTCAGATGGAAGTCGCGGAACCCGTTCGCCTGAACAATCAGATTATCATCCCGCCCGGAACGCCAGCTATTGGTGAAGTAACTGAAGTGCGTAATAAAGGCATGTGGGGAAAGTCAGGCTATATTGAAGCGCGGGCCATTTCCATGCGGATTGGTGGGCGTACCATCCGCCTTAGCGGCTCGTTCGACGACAAGGGGGCCCCCGGAACAGATATTATTCCCGTTGTTGGCTTTTTCACATCCGGACGCAGCGCGACGATCGCATCGGGTAGCACTGTTAAAGCGTTTCTCGATGAAGACATTGTCGTTGCCCAGCCACCAGCGACATCACCAGCGCCTGCCAAGCCTGCGCCGAAATAAGGTCTAGGGGCGGCCTTAAGCTCTGTTTCATACCGAGAGCAGCTTTGCCGCCTGAATTTGGAGGTGGTGCGCGCCGCCTAAGCTGAGCTGGCTTCAGGCTGTTCCGCGTGTGAGCAACCTGACCGGTACGGGCACGATACTTGGTGCTTCGCCTTTCAGCACCGCGATCAATGCTTCGACCAGCATTTCACCCGCTTGCACATAATCCTGCTCTATCGTTGTTAGCGGCGGCTGCGCATAAGCGCCCATTGCGATGCCATCAAACCCGACGATGCGGACATCTTTGCCAATGCTTATATCATGTTCCTCGAGCGCGCGCATGGCACCCAGTGCGATAAAATCATTCGCACAGAACAAGCCGTCAAATTCAATTTTGTCGCGGATGAGGCCTTGCACTGCGGCGTAGCCTTGGTCTTCACGCACCGCATTTTCGGGGAGTGGCGGACAAATCGGTTGCATCTTCTTATTCGCCATCTGCGCCATATAGGTTGTCAGCCGGTCCTGAAACTGGGGCTGCTCACTATTGGTGGGGCCAATGTAGGCAATATTTTTACAACCTTGTTGTAACAAATGGTCAATGGCCAGCCGCGCGCCTTGCACATTGTCGCTTTTAATCGAAATCAGGTCTTCTTTGCTGGCGCCCCAGCAGATCATCGGTGTTTTGTGCCGGGCATATTCGCCGAAAAACTGCCAACCTGCGATATTCTGACCGCTGCCAATGACAATCAGGCCATCAGCCTGACGACTACCTGTGTAATTGGCAAAGAAATTTGTGGGCGAATCCTGAAATGAGATGATAAGATTATAGCCGCGTTCAGAAGCGGACGCCGCTATGCAGCCCAGTAACGAGAGGTAAAACGGGTTTATGCGCGCTCTATTCTCACCTTGCCGACACAGGATCACCAGTGCAATCGAATAGGTCTGCTGAGTACGCAGGCGAAGGGCGTTGTGGTCAACCGAATAATTCAGCTCATTCGCCAGCGCGACAATGCGCGCGCGCGTGGTTTCATTGACTTTTTTATCACCGCGTAAGGCGCGAGAGACCGTGGGCTGTGACACCCCAAGCATGGCTGCAATTTGATGCGCCGTAACCCGTCCCTCTTTACCCATGCAGTGTTGTTAGCACTGCTAGGCGGTCAAGTCACGCAATGAGGGCCGTTTCTGGCGCAACAAATGCAAGATGAAGGCTTTCTGCAACCGCTAGGCTGGTAACTTTACCCTGATGCACGTTCAAACCAGCCAGCAAGCCGCGACCGATTTCGGTGTTGCTATCCAGTGCCGCCTTGCCCTTGTTAGCTAGCGCAAGGCCATAAGGCAGGGTTGCGTTGTTGAGCGCGGCGGCGCTGGTCTGCGGAACGGCGCCCGGCATGTTTGCGACGCAATAATGAATGATGCCATCCACAACATAAGTGGGCTCGGCATGCGTTGTGGCCCGCGATGTTTCAAAGCAACCGCCTTGGTCAATGGCGACGTCGACCAATACTGCGCCGGGTTTCATCCGCTTCAGCATTTCGCGGGTCACAAGGCGCGGCGCGCTTGCCCCCGGAATAAGCACGGCGCCAATAACGGCGTCGGCAAGGCTAATTTCATGGTCGATGGCTTCTAGTGTCGAATAGCGTGTACGCACCCGCCCGTTGAACATGTCGTCGAGTTGACGCAAACGCGGAATCGAACGGTCAACGATGGTAACTTCCGCGCCAAGGCCAACAGCCATGCGCGCGGCATGTGTGCCAACAACGCCACCCCCCAATACCGTCACACGGCCCGCAGCCACTCCTGGTACGCCGCCGAGCAATATGCCTGCACCGCCTTCGCTGCGGCGCATGGCTTGGCCCGCCGCTTCAATTGCGAGGCGACCAGCGACTTCGCTCATCGGCGCCAATAGGGGCAGGGCGCCGCGATCATCGGTCACGGTCTCATAGGCAATCGCCGTGCATCCGCTAGCAATGAGGCCTTTTGCTTGCTCGGGATCGGGGGCAAGATGCAAATAGGTGAATAGCAATTGGCCTGGGCGAAGTTGTACCCATTCGCTTGGTTGTGGTTCCTTGACCTTAACGATCATGTCGCAGCCAGCGAAAATCTCTTGAGCGCTCGCAGCGATTTCTGCACCGGCGGCACGATATGCATCGTCATTTGCCATGATGCCCGCGCCAGCCCCAGATTGCACCACAACCTGATGACCTGCGGTCACATATTCGCGCACGGCACCTGGCGTCAGTCCAACGCGATATTCATGCACTTTAATTTCGCTAGGGACACCAACACGCATGATTTTCTGCTCCTCAAAAAATGTTGGCAATGATTAGCATTGTCGTGACGCCTAAACTCCGCAAAGATTCGACAAATATGACTATTTGGTGCATATATTCGTCGTATTTGTTATAATGGATGAAAAAATTATGCAGCTTGATCGGGTTGATCGTAAATTATTGGGTGCATTAGTAACAAATGGCCGCGCGACTCAGATGGAGCTGGGGGAGGCGGCTGGATTGTCCCCAAGCGCGGCGGCGCGACGGCAAAAAGCCTTGGAAGATGAAGGCATTTTGCGTGGCTATCGAGCTGATGTAAATTTGCGTAAATTGGGACTGGGGGCAACGGTGATGGTGACAATCACCCTAGACAGCCAAAGCGAAGAGGCGATGGCCGCGTTTGAGGCTGCGGTTGTCAACAGCCCTTCGACCATCCGCTGTCACTTGATGAGCGGACGGAACGACTATCTATTGGTCGTGCGTGCTGCTTCCATCGAGGATTATGAAATCATCCACCGACAGGAAATCGCGCGCTTGCCGCGGGTCGCGCGGATCGAAACAGCATTTGCGTTGCGTGAAGTAGTGAATCGCGCAGTTCCACCGCGTCTTTTCGACATATAAAAGGATTTGAACTTACCCATTTGAAGCTGATCGTGTTTCGTCAATGGAGCAGCCCTATACACAATGAAGCCGACTGCAGGACTGTGACTGTTTTGTCACACGGCCTGAAAAGGACAATGGCATTGACACAAAAATACTTGCTTGGGACAAAATTTGATGTTTGTGTGCACCTGCACAATAAAAGCATAGGTAAAGGCAAAGCCAACCATTGCTTAGGCAGACAGATTTAGCGGGAAGAGAACGGCATCTGCCGGTTGTGGCGCAATGCGTGGCTATCAGGCTCGTAACTACTGTACCTAAGAAGGGGTAAAATTATGCGTAATTCCATGTTGAAGTTGGCAAGCATGAGCGTCGCTATCAGCGCGATAGCAATGTCCGCACCTGCCTTCGCGCAAGAAGCATCTGAAGAGGCGGCTGGCCCGGTCACGGTATCCGGCGGCGCTGCTCTGGTGTCCGACTATCGTTTCCGTGGCGTATCGCTTTCCGATAAGGGTATTGCAATCCAGCCTTTTTTGACGGTTAAACATGAGTCTGGCCTATACGTTGGCGCTTGGGGCTCCAATATTGCCGAAAATGCAGGGGACGACCTCGAGCTTGACCTCTACGCTGGTTTTAGCGGCGGCGACAAATTAACTTATGACATTGGTGCAACTTATTATGTGTATCCAGGCGTTTCGAGCGTTAATTATGTCGAGTTCACTGGAAAGCTGGGTTCAACCTTAGGTCCAGCGACAGTGGGTGTTCAATTGAGCTATGTTCCAAGCCAAGACAATACCGGCAATGACGACAACCTCTATTTGGGTTCCAGCGCCACAATCGCCGTTCCCAATTCCCCAATTTCGATTGTCGGAACATTGGGCATGGAAGATGGCGCGTTTACCGCTGGTAATGACAAGCTTGATTGGTCGCTTGGCTTGAACGCAGCTGTTTCAGGTTTCACACTCGGTGCGTCCTATGTTGATACCAACCGCCGTTCGATCTTTGCACCTAAGGACAGCACCGCTGCCCTTGTGTTCTCGGTAAGCTACGGCTTCTGATACCGCCTCACATGCTTTCCAGTCCTGTAAAAATGCGGGGCAACATAGAATAGATACATGCCGGGCTTGACCTTTCAAGTCCGGCATGCGCTTATCAGTCACCGAAAAAAATTGGTGAAAAACAATGTCTGTCAATCTTGCGAATTGGATCGCTGAGCACAAAATCGATGAGGTTGAGTGCATCGTGCCCGACATCAACGGTGTGCAACGGGGCAAGGTTCTGCCTGCGAAAAAATTTCTGTCATCTGTTCGGGACAAATCGCTGCGGATACCGGGTAGCGTCTTTATCTGTACCATTGATGGTCATTATCCCGAAGACATTGCGGATATTTGGGACAAGGATCCGGACAAAATTTTGATCGCCGATCCCGACACAATTTGCGTCGCGCCGGGTTTCAAATCTCCTACGGCCTTTGTGATTGCCGATGTGCTGCATGGTGACGGAACCGAGGTTGAAATTGCCCCGCGCACGATATTGAAAAAAGTACTGGGACTGTATGCTGATCGCGGGTGGAAGCCGATTATGGCGCCTGAGGTTGAGTTCTATCTCGTTAGCCAAAATGTCGATCCTGACTTTCCGTTGGTGCCACCAACCGGTTCAAGTGGCCGCGCAGAAACCGCAAGCCAGCCTTATGGTTTGGAGGCGATGAACGAATATGAGGATATCATCGATCACATCTATGATGATTGTGAGTTGATGGGCCTCGATATCGATACGATGATCCACGAAATGGGTGCGGCGCAGCTTGAGGTTAACTTCATCCACGGTGACCCGTTGAAGCTGGCGGACCAAGTATTCCTGTTCAAGCGCACCGTCCGCGCGGTCGCCAAACAACATGGCGTCTACGCCACGTTCATGGCGAACCCGATGGCCGGACAGCCGGGCAGTGCCATGCATATTCACCAATCGGTTGTCGATGCCGAAACGGGCCGCAATCTCTTCTCCAACGCCAATGGCCGCGATAGCGCTCTGTTCCGGAGCTACATTGCGGGTCTTGTTAAATTCATGCCCCAAGTGTCGCCATTATGGGCACCCAACGTCAACAGCTTCCGCCGGATGCGGCCTGATAGCGCTGCGCCGATTAACGTCCAATGGGGCGAGGACAATCGCAGTTGTGGTTTCCGCGTACCCATTTCGGACAAGGCCAACCGCCGCGTTGAAAACCGTCTGCCGGGTGCAGATTCCAATCCTTACCTTGCCATGGCTGCGTCGTTGGTCTGCGGTTATATTGGTATGGTCGAACGGATGGTGCCCGCCAAGGCCATCACCGGCAGCGCCTATAACCGCGCCCGCACCTTGCCCCGCACATTGGAAGCTGCCTTGGACCGTTTCAGCGCCTGCAAGCCGGTACGCAACCTGTTGGGGGAGGAGTTCTTCGACATCTTCTACGCGGTTAAGGACTATGAATTGTTCAATTACCAGTCGGTCGTTTCAAGCTGGGAACGCGAGCATTTGTTGTTGAGGGTGTGATGCGCCGCGACCCGCTCGCCAACAGTTTTTATGTCGCGACAGCACATGCGTGGGAAACGCAAGCTTCGTTGGTGTCTGCAGAGGGCTGCGACGTCGCCATTATTGGCGGAGGTTTTACCGGCCTGTCCGCCGCGCTGGCCTGTGCGGAAAAAGGGCTTTCGGTTATACTAGTTGAGGCCAACAGCATCGGTTTTGGTGCTTCTGGGCGCAATGGTGGGCAACTCATTCCTGGGCTACGCTGGTCGATGCGGGAAATTGACGCAGAGTTTGGCCGCGAACGCGCGCAGGCGATATTCGATTTGGCTTATGGAGCCGTCGACCGGGTCAACAAACGTATCGCCGAGCATCATATCGCATGTGATGCCAAAGTGGGGCATTTGGAAGCGGCCTATAAGCCCGCGCATTTCGATGCGATGCAGCGCGATGCCGCATTTCTAGCAAAGCATTTTGTTTGGGAGGCACAAATCGTCCAGCCAGAGGATATAAGGCGCCATATCAATGGTGGCGGTTATCATGGTGGCATTTACGACGCGAAAGGTGGGCATTTCCATCCGTTGAATTATGCACTCGGATTGGCCAAGGCCGCGCAAAAGGCGGGCGTGCGGATATATGAAAATAGCGCGGCACAAACGCCTGTCGATGCAGGAACGCATGTTGAAATACGGGCGGGCGCAGGAACCGTGGTTGCCAAGCATGTTGTCATCGCGGCGGACACATGGACCGGCGGAATCGCGCCAGAGTTGCGCAGCTACACTGTCCCCATCATGAATTATAACATCGCGACGGCGCCGCTGCCGAATGCTGACCAATTGCTGCCCAGCGATGCGGCGGTTGCCGATAGTCGGTTCGTACTGAACTATTTCCGTTTGAGTGCCGACAAACGCCTGATTTTCGGCGGTGGCGAGAAATATGTGCAGCAACCGCCCGCTGATATTGCGGCATTTGTCCGTAAACATATGGTGCAGGTGTTTCCGTCACTTGCGGATGTGCCCATCGATCATGCGTGGGGCGGTGCCGTTGGCGTTACTATGAACCGGTTGCCGCATATGGGGCGCACTGGAAGCATCTTTTATGCCCATGGTTTTTCCGGCCATGGCGCACTGGTGACAACGCTGGCAGGTGAATTGATGGCGGAGGCGGTGATGGGCACCATGTCGCGTTTTGACGTCTTTGCTGATTTTCCACATAGCCGCTTTCCCGGCGGAAAATGGCTCGCGCGGCCATTGGCGACGATTGGATTGCTCTATTACGCGATGCGGGACCGGTTATGATTGATCGCCAAGCCATAAGCGCAATTCGCGACCGTGAAATTGCGCGATTCATCGCCGCGAACCCAAAATCGAAGGCGCATGCCGAAACGGCGCAGGGCTGGTTCCAGGGCGTACCTTTCCATTGGATGTTGGATTGGTCCAGTCCATTCCCGATTGTTGCGCAGCAAGCTTCTGGCGCGACGCTCACCAGTATTGATGGGCAGGTTTTTGATGACTTCTGTCTAGGCGATACGGCGAGCATGTTTGGTCATTCGCCGGAACCATTGGCTAAGGCCATTGCCGCACAAGCGGGGCAGGGCTTAAGCTATATGCTACCCACCGCAAAGGGTGCAGAGCTTGGGGCAATGCTCGCTGAGATGTTTGGCCTACCACAATGGCAAGTGACGACAACGGCCAGCGAAGCAAACCGCGCCGTTATTCGCTGGTGCCGCGGCATGACGGGACGCGACAAGATTCTGATCTTCAACGGCTGCTATCATGGTGCGGTCGATGATGTCTTTGTCGATCTGCGTGAGGGGCGCGCCGTCAATCGGCCAAGCCTGATCGGGCAAGTGCAGGACTTGCTGCCAACGACCGTGGTTATCGAGTTTAACGATGTGGACGCGCTTGCCGCGGCTTTGCACGGCGGCGATGTCGCGTGCGTATTGGCCGAACCGATGATGACCAATATTGGTATGGTGCGCGATGCACCAGGTTTCCTGACAAAATTGCGACAACTATGCGATGAAAGCGGAACGATTTTGGTCTTGGACGAGACGCACACGATTTCTTCCGGCTATGGCGGACATAGCAACACGCATGGGCCAAAGCCGGACATATTAGTCGTGGGTAAATCCATCGGCGGCGGCGTGCCGTGCGCGGTTTACGGCTTCACGGCAGATATTGCGGAGCGGATGGCGGCGCTAAATGCATCGCGTCCAGCGGGGCATAGCGGCATAGGCACGACCTTATCGGCCAATGCGTTAGCGATTACCGCGATGCACGCGATGCTGGGGCAGGTGATTACGCGCGACGCATATAATCATATGCAGTCGATCACTGACCGGCTGGTGTCACAACTAAAGGCTGTGATTGCGGCGCATGGGGTCAATTGGCATGTCAGCCATATCGGTGCGCGCGTTGAATTGGTCTGTTCTGCCAACCCGCCGCGCAATGGCACTGAAGCGCGGGCGGCGATGGACCATGCGCTGGAAAGCACCATCCACCTCTATCTTGCCAATCGCGGAATCTTGCTTGCGCCATTTCATAATATGATGCTGGTCAGCCCCCTGACGCAAACCGCACAGGTTGACCGCCTTGCTGCGGAGTTGAACAATGCGCTGGCTGAGCTATTAGCATGTAAGAATTCGGGCGGACGGAAGTGACATCATGACAATTAAACGAGCCATATCATCAGCGACCATAGCACCGCGTAGTGAGGCAGAGGCGTTTTTTGCCGCGCATCCCGACATTGACTCGATCGAGATGATCTACACCGACTTTGGCGGCGTGCCGCGCGGTAAGCGACTGCGCCAGCATGAGGTATTATCCGTTTACGAAATCGGTCGCTTTTTTCCCGGCTCCATCGCGGTTGTCGATATCACTGGGCAGGACACGGTCGAAACAGGTCTTGTATGGGAAGATGGCGATGCGGACCGTTCGATGAAGCCAATTCCGGGCACATTGGTTCGCACACCTTGGGCTGGCGATAATGCCGCGCAATTCATGGTTGATTTCTATGAACTGGATGGCCAGCCGCACGACCTTGACCCGCGCCATGTACTTGGCCTTGTTGTAGACCGCTTTGCCGAAATGGGTCTGACGCCTGCTTTGGCGGTGGAACTGGAATTCTATTTGTTGGATCCAAAGCGCGCACGCGATGGATCCATCCGGCCAGCGCGGCCAGACTATAGCGGTGAAACCCCGCAGATGGTGGAAGTTTATGGCCTGCGCGAGCTCGACGATTTCCGTCCTTTCTTCGACGAATTGTACGAAACCTGCGACATTCAGGGGCTTCCGTTGGAATCGGCCATATCTGAATTTGCGCCGGGACAATGCGAGTTGACCTTGCGGTATAAGCCCGACGTGCTGCGCGCCTGTGATGATGCGATTATGTATAAGCGTGTCGTGAAAGCTGTGGCGCAGGCGCACGGACTTGAGGCGACGTTCATGGCAAAGCCATTTGCCGAACAAGCTGGCTCGGGCATGCATATTCACGTGTCGATGAACGACAAAGACGGGAATAATCTCTTCGCTGCCGATGATCCTGAAGGCACGCCAATGCTGCGCCATGCCATTGGCGGTATGATTGCGAGCATTGGGGACTGCTTCGCGCTGTTCGCCCCACATGCGAATAGCTATCGCCGGTTCAAAGCAAACAGCTATGCGCCGGTTGCACCGACTTGGGGTGTCAATAACCGCACTGTGTCCTTCCGTATTCCGGCCGGCCCACCTTCAAGCCGCCATGTCGAGCATCGCGCCTGCGGTGCGGATGCCAACCCCTATCTTGCGGTCGCTGGCGTGTTGTCGGGAATTCATCACGGCATCACGAACCAGATTGACCCCGGCCCAGCGGTTGTGGGCAATGGCTATGACCGTGACGGATCAGGCGATGACAAACCACCCAGCAATTGGTTTGCCGCTGTTGATCGTTTTCATGGTTCCAAATTGTTGCGGGGCTATCTTGGCGACCGCTTTGTCGACATGTTCACGATTGTGAAGCGTGTCGAACAAGACCGTTATTTCGGACAAGTGCCCAGCATTGATTATGATTGGTATTTGCGTAACGCATAAGCCGGCATGGCGCTTAAAGCGCCTAATTGAGACATTTGCCAAATCCCAAAGCGGTCTTGCAATTAGACGAGGTCGCGGCCATATGCGGCGTGGGAGTCGGATGGACGTGGCACTCGCCAACCTGGTCAGATCCTGACGGAAGCAGCCACAACGAATTCGCTGCGGGTCATTCGGCTCCTACTTTTCCCCGTGTTTTGGTGGAGAAGACTTCGACAAAGGTCGGTGATACTTCTATTATGATGATAATGCCCGACTCCGATAGCCCAGATTTCGCGCAACGCGACCCGGATATGCCTGATGATGCATTGGGGCTGGGGCTTGATTTGCCGCCTGTTGCCCAGACACCATCGACTACAAAGCCGACAGCGCCGACTGCGCCCGTCCCGACCGGCGGCGCAGCTTACCGCGTTTTGGCACGCAAATATCGGCCACAGACTTTTGCGGAGCTCATCGGGCAGGATGCGATGGTGCAGACGCTTGGCAACGCCATTAAGCGGGATCGTTTGGCGCATGCATTTTTGATGACCGGCGTACGCGGGGTGGGAAAAACCTCTACTGCGCGTCTGATAGCCAAGGCGCTGAACTGTATTGGAACCGACGGGCAGGGCGGACCAACTATTGATCCCTGCGGTGCCTGTGAACCTTGCGTGGCTATTGCCGAAGGGCGTCATATCGACGTTATCGAAATGGATGCCGCAAGCCACACCGGTGTGGACGATGTGCGTGAAATTATTGAGGCGGTGCGTTATTCCGCGGTATCCGCACGCTACAAAATTTACATTATCGACGAAGTGCACATGCTGTCGAAAAACGCATTCAATGCGTTGCTGAAAACGCTTGAAGAACCGCCGGGCCATGTGAAGTTCCTGTTTGCCACGACGGAAGTGAACAAGGTTCCCATCACTGTATTGTCGCGGTGCCAGCGTTTTGATTTGAAGCGGATTTCGACTGAGAAACTCTCGGCGCATTTTGCAGACATATCTGCCAAGGAAGCTGTGGCCGCCGAGGTGGAAGCGCTGACTCTGATCGCACAAGCGGCGGAGGGCTCTGTTCGGGATGGGCTCTCAATCCTCGATCAAGCCATTGCCCATGCCGATATGGAGGGTGATGGAAAGGTTACCGCCGCGCAAGTCCGCGACATGCTGGGGCTTTCCGACCGTGGCGCAATTCGCCGCTTATTTGGGCTAATCCTTATTGGTGACGCGCAGGCGATGCTGGCGGAGGCGAAGAACCAGTATAATTTGGGCGTTGAACCGCTGGCGATGTTTGCTGGGCTTTTGTCTGAGGTCCATCGGCTTACGCTCGCCAAAGTTGGCGCACCGCGTGACGGTGCCTTGGACGCCGAGGCTGCGGCTGTGGTTGAAGATCATGCCGACCGCTTATCCTTCCCTGTTTTGCACCGCTTGTGGCAGTTGTTGTTGAAGGGGCAAGAAGAGGTCGCTCGCGCTTCAGTACCGCTTGATGCAGCGGACATGGCCCTTCTGCGGGTGGTTCATGCCGCAACTTTGCCTGATCCAGGCGAACTGGCCAAGATGATTGGCGACGGCGCGTTCACGGCTCCACCGGCCGCGTCGGCACCCACCGCGCAGGAAGATTCACCAACGGCCAATGTGCAGTCATTGATGCCTGCAAATTTCCATGCATTGTTGGAACGACTATCGCGGGATGGTTTTGTTAGCCTTGAAATGACATTGCGCGATGTGATGCGTATTGTGGACTACGTGCCACCTTATCTGGCATATCAATTGGCCGGGCCTGTTGCGCCGAGCTTCGTCGCAGAGCTGCGCGATGCGTTGGCCAAGGTTACGGGCACGCGCTGGGACGTTGAGGAACGCGCCGGTGAGGCGCAGCCAAGCTTGCTCGAGCAAGAGCAAGCCGCCGCAGAAGCAGATAAACGCATTATATTGGAGTCACCTTTGGTCAAAGCGGCTTTCGCAGCCTTTCCAGAGGCGGAGCTGCTCGACAGCGACGAGAATGACATGAAATGGAGTAAGAGCGCATGAAAAGCATGGAAGAGATGATCAAGGCGGCGCAGGAAGCTGCCCAGAACATCCAGCAGCAGATGGAACAAGCGCAGGCGACTCTGGACGTTATTCAGGTGGAGGGTGTGTCCGGAGGCGGTCTCGTTAAAGTCCGTGCTACCGCAAAAGGTCGCATTTTGAACGTTGCACTGGATGACAGCCTTATCGTGCCCGCTGAAAAGGGGATGTTGGAAGACCTTATTACGGCTGCTTTCAATGATGCCCGCGAAAAGGCGGATGCCGCTAGCAACGCCGAAATGAGCAAAATGTCGAGTGGACTGCCTTTGCCGCCAGGATTTAAATTGCCATTTTGATAAAAGAACTGGCTTTGCTGCCGTAGACCAAATTGGTTTTTCCCCAGTTAAATGCGTGCAAGTGATGCACATGCATTGAAAGCGTGCACAAAGCACTCATATTGAGGGGGAACCGGTGGGGCGCCATTTCGGGCGTCCGCCAATTGGAGTATCTATGGATCTGAACCTTCCATTATTGCCGTTGCGCGACATTGTTGTTTTTCCCGGCATGATTGTGCCGTTATTTGTCGGGCGCGACAAATCGGTGGTTGCGCTTGAAAAGGCGATGGCCGCAAATAAAGAAATTTTTCTGGTAGCCCAGCTTGACCCTGCCGAGGATGATCCGGACAAGGATGATCTGTATAATATCGGCGTGACTGCGACAATCATGCAGTTGTTGAAGCTGCCCGATGGCACCGTCCGCGTGCTCGTCGAGGGTAAGCAACGGGCAGAATTGCGCGATCTTGTTGAGCGCGGTAATGATTATGTCGAAGCTAATATTAGCTTGATTACCGAAAACAATGCTGAAGGGCCTGAGGCCATAGCGCTAATGCGCTCGGTCACGGAGCAATTTGAGAATTATTCGAAGCTGAATAAGAAAATGCCTGCCGAAACGGCGGTGCAATTAAGCGATATCGACACACCATCTGCGCTAGCCGACGCTGTTGCGGCGAACATCCAATTGAAAGTTGCGGATAAGCAGTCCTTATTGGTGGAAGTCAACCCGTTGCGGCGCCTTGAGATGGCTTTTGCCTTCATGGAAGGTGAGCTTGGCGTTTTGCAAGTGGAGAAGAAAATCCGTGGCCGCGTAAAACGGCAGATGGAGAAGACCCAGCGCGAATATTATCTGAATGAACAGATGAAGGCGATTCAGCGCGAGCTTGGTAATGATGATGGTGAAGGCGGCGACGAGATTGCTGAGCTTCAATCCAAGATCGATACGATGAAGCTGTCCAAGGAAGCAAAGGCGAAGGCCAATGCGGAATTGAAAAAGCTGCGCGGTATGGCGCCCATGTCAGCCGAAGCGACCGTGATCCGCAACTATCTCGATACTTTGCTGGGGATACCTTGGGGCAAAAGGTCAAAGCTGAAGCGAGATATCGCTAAAGCGCAAGATGTGCTGGATGCCGACCATTTCGCTTTAGAAAAGGTGAAAGATAGGATCATCGAATATCTGGCGGTGCAAGCGCGTACGAACAAGTTGAAGGGGCCGATATTGTGCCTCGTCGGTCCGCCCGGCGTGGGCAAGACATCGCTTGGTAAATCGATTGCCAAGGCCACGGGCCGTGAATTCATCCGCCAATCCTTGGGCGGTGTGCGTGACGAAGCGGAAATTCGCGGTCACCGTCGGACCTATATCGGTTCGATGCCGGGTAAGGTTGCGGCAAACCTGAAAAAGGCGGGGACGATGAACCCGTTGTTCCTGCTCGACGAAATCGACAAGCTCGGACAGGATTTTCGCGGCGACCCTGCGTCGGCTTTGCTGGAAGTGCTTGATCCGGAGCAGAACAATAAGTTCAACGACCATTATTTGGAAATCGACCTTGATTTGTCGGACGTCATGTTTGTGACGACGGCAAACAGCTTAAACTTGCCGCAAGCCCTATTAGACCGGATGGAGATTATCCGTCTTGAAGGCTATACCGAGGACGAGAAGCTTGAGATCGCCAAGCGGCATTTGATTGAAAAGCAAATCGATGCGCATGGCCTGAAGCATGATGAGTTTTCCATCAGCGACGACGCCATGCGTGACGTCATCCGTTATTACACGCGTGAAGCGGGTGTCCGGACTTTGGAACGCGAAATTGCAAAGCTTGCGCGCAAGGCGCTGCGTCGCATCTTGGAAGGCAAAGACACAAGCATTGCCATTACGCCAGAAAATCTCGCGGATTTTTCGGGTGTCCGCAAATATCGCCATGACATGGGCGAGGAAGAAAACCAGATTGGCGCGGTGACTGGCCTAGCCTGGACCGAAGTCGGTGGCGAATTGCTCACCATCGAAGCGGTTACGGTGCCCGGAAAGGGGCAAATCAAAACCACAGGTAAGCTTGGCGAAGTGATGAGCGAGTCCATCCAGGCCGCCTTGAGCTATGTGAAGGCGCGTGCGCCGAGCTATGGCATTAAGCCAAGTCTGTTTGCCCGCAAGGATGTGCATATTCACCTTCCCGAAGGCGCCGTACCAAAGGATGGCCCCTCTGCCGGTATCGGCATGGTCACCTGCATCGTGTCGACCTTGACGGGTATTGCGGTGCACCGTGATGTTGCGATGACCGGCGAAGTAACTTTGCGTGGTCGGGTGCTTCCTATTGGTGGTTTGAAGGAAAAGTTGTTGGCAGCTTTACGCGGCGGGATTAAAACAGTCCTTATCCCACAAGAGAATGAGAAGGATCTCGCAGAGATACCGGCCAACATCAAAAATGGTCTGGAAATCATTCCCGTCAGCCATGTTGACCAAGTTTTAGCACGTGCACTTGTGGCACCATTGGTTGCTGTTGAGTGGACTGAGGCAGATGATTTGGCGGCAGCTTTGCCAGCGGGAATCGGCGGAGAAAACGGCGCTTCAGTGACCCATTAAGCCTGTACATCCTACTTTTTGCTGCATCTAATGGGGGGAGAGCGCTGTTTTTCACAGAAAATGACGGTTTTGGGCCGATATTTCCTTTGACAGTGTCAACAATCTCCTCATTATCGAAAGACCGGCCTAAGCCGCGACTCAATTTAGCAATAAATGAGTTTCTCATAATTTTAGAGGGGGTTCCCACATGAACAAGCAAGATCTCGTCAGTGCAGTTGCCGACGCTAGCGGTTTGACCAAGGCTGATGCTGCTAAAGCTGTTGAAGCAACATTTGAAGCAATCACTGGCGCTCTGAAGAGCGGCGGCGAAGTGCGTCTCGTTGGTTTCGGCACTTTTGGCGTTGCAAAGCGTAAGGCATCGACCGGCCGTAACCCACGCACCGGTGAGCCAATGACCATCAAGGCATCGACTCAGCCAAAGTTCAAGGCTGGCAAGGCGCTTAAAGACGCTGTCAACTAAGACACATACCAAGAAATTGGTAAAAAGGGCGGGGCGAAAGCACCCGCCCTTTTTTATTGCGCAAAGAGGGCAATAAATTAAGCCGCTATGAGGCGTATCTTCCGCGTACATTGATTATTGGTGAAGCGACGCAGCGCTGGACCCCACAAAAACTATGTTCATTTTGATTGTGAAGCAGATTGAAAGGGGAGTTCCCCGACAGCCTTCGTTAGGCTGCTAAACGTTTGTCGTTTTGAACGCGGGGCGCGTTTGGAAAGGCGATGATTGTCGCAGGCGCCAAGCGCCGCATATCGCCGAGAATGATACGTCGTTCCCGCTGCATCGCTGGCGCAAATTCCATATCGATAACTTCTTGAATGCGCGGCATGGCGCTGCGAATTGACAGAATGATCACACCGATGGACGCAACCAGTGCCGTAAGAAAGAGAAGGGAAGCGATGATCGTCATGGCACTAATCCTTTGTGATCTCCGACCAAAATGGCTGGAGCGTTGATTCGGCTTTACACCGGATTTGAGGCCTTGTTCACTATTTGTTCCTTATTGTCAAGCATCATGATTTAGCCGGAACATCCTAAGGTAAAATGGGGAGGGGGATATTGGACAGCTTCTACAACGGCCAAAGATTCTAATGACCACAGCTCAGCGTTTATTGGGCGCGCCACGGCGCTCCGCATGCCATGCCTGCAGCGCCTGTTGCAGGCATCCGGTGAAACCATTGCTGCCGTTCACGGAACAGCTATTGGGCAAGATAGCGCGTGCATAGCTGTCGAGACTTTCCACCGCTGAGGTCCAGCTTCCGCCAGCGATGTCCGAAACGTCGTCTACGCGCAGGGGTTTGGGAATACGATAGCGATCACCTTCGGGCTGCGTTGCGCAGACGATGATTTCGTCACCTTCCGCCTTCGGGCATTGCTCTGTGCCAAAGGTTACGAGAAACGACATGCGTTCCGGCGGGACGGACTGCTGCGCTTCGCCCAATGACGGTGCATATGCAAAGGCTGGCTACGGCGTTAACCCCAGCAAAAATCCAGCAAAGACGGTCAATCGCACTTTCATGATGTTTTTCCATCCATTCCATCGCTTTATGCAGATAAATCTGAACTGCTTGTTAATACCGCTAGGGTGGATATGGTATCTTGAAATCAGCATTGGTGCTTGACGAATCCTGCCCACAACTATAACGGCGCCCTCATTCCACATGGGAAACGCACAAACCGGTGCCGATCTTTGCCTTTAAGGCAATAGTGAAGTTCTAGTTTCCCAGAGGCTCAACCGGAAGGAGAAGTACCATGGCGGCACCTGTCGTTACCATGCAGCAATTGCTTGAAGCTGGGGCCCATTTTGGCCACCAAACACACCGTTGGAACCCCCGTATGAAGCCGTATATCTTCGGCGCGCGCAACGGCATCCATATTCTCGATCTGTCGCAGTCCGTGCCATTGTTTGCACGTGCGCTTGATTTCGTCGCTCAGAGCGTTTCGTCTGGCGGCAAGGTATTGTTCGTTGGCACGAAGCGTCAGGCCCAGGGCCCAATCGCTGATGCAGCCCGCGCATCGGGTCAGCATTTCGTCAACCATCGCTGGTTGGGCGGTATGCTCACCAACTGGAAGACCATTTCAAACTCGATCAAGAAGCTCAAAACTCTTGAAGAGCAGCTTTCGGGCGACACGCACGGTTTCACGAAGAAGGAAATCCTTCAAATGACGCGCGAACGCGATAAGCTCGAATTGAGCCTTGGCGGTATCCGCGACATGGGCGGCATTCCTGATGTCATGTTCGTCGTTGACGCCAACAAAGAAGAGCTCGCCATCAAGGAAGCCAATGTTTTGGGTATCCCCGTGATCGCGATTCTCGATTCCAACGTGTCGCCTGACGGCATTGCATTCCCCGTTCCTGCAAATGATGACGCTGCGCGCGCCATTCGTTTGTATTGCGACGCCGTTGCCACTGCGGCAACCAAGGGCAATGTGAACGCTAAGGTTGCTAAGGGCGTTGACCTTGGTGCGGAAGTTGAGCCAGCGGCTGAACCCGCATTGGTCGAAGAAGCCGCGCCAGTGGCCGAAGAGGCCGCTCCTGCTGTTGAAGAAGCTGCGCCAGCCGAAGCGCCTGCCGCAGAAGCGTAATATTTTTCTGTCATTCCCGCGCAAGCGGGAATCGATGGTCTGGCATGTCGGTGTATGCTGACTGGTCGCACCATGGGCCCCCGATAAAGTCGGGGGTGACATTGTTTAAAGCGATGAGGGATCTTTGCCTCTCGCAAACCATATTCGAAAGGACAAATGTATGTCTGCAATTACTGCTTCAGCCGTCAAGGAACTGCGTGAGCTTTCCGGCGCTGGCATGATGGACGCCAAAAAGGCGCTTGAAGAAACCAATGGCAATATCGAAGCCGCTGTTGACCTGCTGCGCGCCAAGGGCCTTGCAACTGCTGCCAAGAAATCGAGCCGCACGGCTGCTGAAGGTCTGGTCGGTGTTGCTGTAGAAGGCACGAAGGGCACGGCTATCGAAGTTAACAGCCAAACCGATTTCGTCGCGAAGAACGAACAGTTCCAGGAATTCGTCGCTGCTGTTAGCCAAGTCGCCCTTGGCCTGGCTGCGAATGACGCTGAAGCCGTTTTGGCCGCGCCTTATGGTGGCGGTGAAACAGTTCAGGATCGTCTGACCAACAATATCGCGACCATCGGTGAAAACCAGGTTATTCGCCGCGTTAAGTCGCTTTCGGTCACCAATGGCCGTGTGGTTTCTTATGTGCACAACGTTGCGGCACCCGGCATGGGCGGCATTGGCGTTTTGGTGGCGCTTGAAAGCGAAGCGGATGCCGCGACGCTGGATGGTCTTGGTAAGCAATTGGCTATGCACATTGCCGCTGCATTCCCGCTGGCGCTGGATGAAACTGGCTTGGATGCCGAAACACTTGAGCGCGAACGCGGCATTGCCCGTGAAAAGGCCTCGGAAAGCGGCAAGCCTGCCGATATCGTCGAAAAGATGGTCGAAGGCGCTGTAAAGAAATTTGCTAAGGAAAATGCTTTGTTGAGCCAGCCATTTGTAATGGACGGCAAGACACCGATTTCCGACGTTGTGGCAGCCGCTAGTAAAGAAGCTGGCAAGCCCATCGTGCTGAAGGACTATGTCCGCTTCCAGCTTGGTGAAGGCATTGAAAAGGAAGTGTCCGACTTTGCGGCTGAAGTAGCTGCTGCGGTTGGCGCATAAAAAACAAAAGCATCGTTCGCATCTCGCCTAAGCGGGGTGCGAGCGGAGTTTACATGTCGCTATTAAATTACGGCATAAGCACTTGGCGATGTGGCGCGTGGCTTCTATAGCTGGGCGCCATTATCGTATCGGGGTGAGGGACATTATGGGCGCACACGGCTATCGCCGCATTCTGCTGAAATTATCAGGCGAAGTGCTTATGGGTGATCAAGCCTATGGCATTGACCCCGAAACAGTCGCTCGCGTGGCCGAAGAGGTAAAGGCGGCGCAGAATACAGGTTTGCAGCTCTGCTTGGTTATCGGCGGAGGTAATATCTTCCGTGGGATGTCCGGCGCGGCCAAGGGCATGGACCGGGCGCAGGCGGACTATATGGGCATGCTTGCCACCGTGATGAACGCGCTGGCCATGCAGAACGCGCTGGAGCAGCTTGGTGTGCCGACCCGTGTCCAATCCGCCATTGAGATGGACAAGGTCTGCGAGCCAGTCATTCGCCGCCGTGCGGAACGGCATTTGGAAAAGGGACGCATCGTCATTTTCGCCGCTGGCGTCGGTGCACCATTTTTCACAACCGATAGCGGCGCTGCATTACGCGCGGCCGAAATGCAATGCGATGCCTTATTTAAAGGGACGTCGGTCGACGGTGTTTATGACGCGGACCCTAAAAAGGTTCCGACAGCAAAGCGTTATGAAACATTGAGTTATGATCGTGTCTTGGCGGACAATCTGAAGGTTATGGATGCCAGTGCGGTGTCTTTATGCCGTGACAACAACATCCCAATCGTGGTCTTCTCGATCCGCGAGCAGGGCAATATATTGAAAGTGCTCGACGGAAGCGGCACTTCAACTGTGGTAACAAGCGAAGGAAACTGATCCATGCCGCAATATGACAAAACCGATGTAGAGCGCCGGATGAAGGGCGCTGTTGAATCATTCAAAAGCGACCTTTCGGGTTTGCGGACGGGCCGCGCCAACGTGACCTTGCTCGACCCCGTGGTGGTGGAAGTATATGGATCACACATGCCCTTAAGCCAAGTTGCGACCGTCAGCGCGCCAGAACCGCGTCTGTTATCGGTGCAGGTATGGGACCGGTCAAATGTGACTCCGGTGGAGAAGGCGATTCGTTCGGCTGGTTTGGGCTTAAACCCGATAACAGATGGTCAAACACTGCGTCTGCCAATCCCTGACCTGACCGAAGAACGCCGCAAGGAACTTGCGAAGCTCGCAGGCCAATATGCGGAAAAGGCAAAGATTGCGATCCGCAACGTGCGCCGTGATGCCAATGACGGATTGAAGACTGATGAAAATAAGAAGGAAATCAGCGAAGACGACCGCAAAAGGTTGGAAACTGAAGTCCAGAAAATGACCGATGAAATGATCAAGGCGGTCGATGACGCCGCAGCGCATAAGGAAAAGGAAATCCTTAGCCAGTGATTTTGGCTAGCCCTGTAACTGCATCGGGTTTCGGTAACTGATGGCTGACGCTGACGCTCAAGAACGCATTGCCGCCGGAACAGGCAAAATGCCGCGCCATGTCGCGATCATCATGGATGGTAATGGCCGCTGGGCGAAAAAGCGCATGTTGCCGCGGGCGATGGGGCACAAACGGGGCGTAGAGACTGTCCGCAATATTGTCCGCGCGGCGGGTGAGCTGGGGTTGGAAACGTTAAGCCTATACGCCTTTTCCAGCGAAAATTGGAAACGGCCTGAGGATGAGATCAGCGACCTGATGGGCCTGATGCGCGAATTTATCAAATCTGACCTTGATGAATTCGCCTCTAATGATGTGCGTCTTAAAATTATTGGGAATTATAAAGCATTAGCGCCAGATATTGTCGCAATGCTTGACGAGTCTATCGCTCGGACATCGCAAAATAGCCGCACGACATTGGCGGTTGCGCTGAACTATGGATCACAAGACGAGTTGGTTCGCGCGGCCCGCGCCGCCGCTGCGCAAGGTGAGATTAGTGCCTCTAGCATCGAAGCCAATCTAGACACGGCTGGGCTGCCACCGCTGGATTTACTCATCCGGACGTCAGGCGAACAACGGCTGTCCAATTTCATGCTGTGGCAGGCGGCATATGCCGAATTTTGGTTTACCGAGACCTTGTGGCCGGATTTCAATAAAGAGGAGCTCGCGGCCGCTCTCAACGAATTTGCGCGGCGTGAACGGCGCTATGGTGGCCGATGAACGATAAGGCTGCACCGCCGCTGAAACCACGGTCGGATTTAGGCGTACGAACATTATCGAGCGTCGTTATGATGTCGGTTGCGATATGTGCGATATGGCTGGGCGGCTATGCCTTTATGGGCCTTGTTATCGCGATAGGCCTTGGCGTTTTGTATGAATTTACCAAATTGGCGATTGGTTTCGTGGACAGCGTTTCGGCGCGGATATTCTGGGCATTGGGCGGCCTGACCTATGTCGGCCTGGCCTGCTTTACGTTGATGCTGTTCAGCGCACCTTTCTTTGGCATGACACCCGCGATCATGTTGATCGCAGGGGTAATTGGCACCGATGTCGGCGCCTATTTCGCAGGGCGCAGCATTGGCGGTCCTAAGATCGCACCACGGATCAGTCCTTCTAAAACATGGTCCGGTCTTTTTGGCGGCATGATTGGTGCGGGCCTTATAATGATCGTTATTCAGGCTGCCATCTACGCCTCCAGGGGCGGTGAAGCAGGCGATGGGGATGTCTATCTGGCTTATGGCTGGATCCGCCTCATGCTGACAGGAGCCGCGCTTGCGATAGTCGCGCAAATGGGGGATTTCTTTGAAAGTTGGATGAAGCGGCGTGCCGGGGTGAAGGATTCTGGGCGATTGATACCGGGTCATGGCGGGTTATTTGACCGGACGGACGGCCTTATCGCGGTTGCTTTTGCTGCTGGTGTCATCACATTGTTGCAAAATGTGGTAGGGAACTGATCCTGTGACCCGCAGCGTTTCTATCTTCGGCGCAACCGGTTCGGTCGGATTGTCAACACTGGACCTCATTCGCCAGCACCGCAGCCAATATCGCGTGGTTGCCTTAACCGCCAATGGCAATGCGGCTGCTGTAGCGCAGTTGGCGCGGGAATTTGATGCTGAATTGGCGGTTGTTGCGGATGAGGCGGCTTATACCGAACTCAAGGACGCATTGGCAGGAACGGGGATAGAAGCCGCAGCTGGAGCAGGCGCGCTTGTGGAGGCCGCCCGACGTAATGCCGATTGGACAATGGCATCCATCGTCGGCTGTGCTGGATTGCCCTCTACGATGGCTGCAATCGAGGCTGGGAAGACTGTAGCCTTGGCCAATAAAGAAGCATTGGTCTCTGCTGGCGCCTTGATGATGGCCGCAGTGCGCCGTTCGGGGGCAACGCTTTTGCCCGTGGACAGCGAACATAATGCGATATTCCAGTGCCTATCGGGCGGAAAAATTGACCAAGTACGCAAGATTACCCTGACCGCGAGCGGCGGGCCGTTCCGGTCATTCTCGCTTGAGGAGATGCGCGGCGTAACACCAGCGCAGGCTGTGGCGCATCCCAATTGGGATATGGGTGCAAAGATCAGCATCGATTCCGCAACCATGATGAATAAGGGCCTTGAACTGATTGAGGCCTATCATTTGTTTCCTGTGGGTTTGGATAAAATCGATATCCTTGTGCACCCGCAATCCGTTATCCATTCGATGGTCGAATATGTCGACTGTTCGACTTTAGCTCAACTTGGATCGCCAGATATGCGTATTCCCATAGCCAGCGCGCTGGCATGGCCCGAGCGTATCACGACAAGCTGCAAACCGCTGGATTTAGCGACCATTGGCCAGTTGACCTTTGAGCAACCCGATGTTGAACGCTTTCCGGCGCTTCGACTTGCCCGCGCGGCGATAGCCGAAGGCGGAGCGAAGCCAGCCATTTTAAACGCTGCCAACGAAGTCGCTGTAGCGGCGTTTTTGGCAGGCCAAATTACATTTTTGGAAATTGCGGCGTTGGTCGAAGCGACATTGACGGCTTATATGCCAGAGGCGCCTGCAAATTTGGAAGATCTGTTCAGCATCGATGCAGACGCACGGCAATATGCCCGTGCCGTATTGGAGAAATTGACGCGTGGCCACTGAATCACCCCATATTCTTTTGACGTTAGTCGCGTTTTTGGCGCTGATTGGGTCGCTTGTCGTGGTACATGAGCTCGGTCATTATGCCGTGGGCCGTTGGTTCGGCGTGAAGGCCGAAAAATTCTCTATCGGTTTTGGCCCGCAAATTTGGGGCAGGGTTGATAAACGCGGCACTTTGTGGCGCATCGGCTTGTTACCCTTGGGGGGATATGTCCAATTTGCAGGCGACATGAACCCTGCAAGCCAAGCCGACGAAAGCTGGAAGCAGTTACCAGAAGAGGAACGCAACCAAACATTCCAATCGAAAACCTTGTGGCAACGCGCGTTGATTGTGTTTGCCGGACCTGCGGTGAATTTCATCCTCGCTATCCTTATAGCGATGGGTTTCTTGTTGGCATTTGGGAAATCAGTGACACAGCCAGTGGTGGATGTTGTGCAGCCCAATAGCCCCGCCGCGGTAGCCGGGTTGCAGGTTGGTGACCGTATCCTGACATTGAATGACCGCACGGTCGAAACTTTTGATATGATGGCCAATGAGGTCATAATGATACCGAACGAAAAAATCGTCCTGGAAATCGAACGTAACGGCGCGCGCATGACCAAGGAAGCTACAGTCGCTGCTGTTATTGAAGTGGACCGGTTCGGTAATGAATATCGTATTGGCCGGCTTGGCATTGGCGCCAGCAAATTGGAAATTCGTGAAGTAGGCCTACTTGAAGCGCCATGGGCTGCGGTTGTGCAGACGGGCAATATTTTGCGTCAACAAATCATTGGTTTGGGCCAGATTATTTCGGGTCGTCGGCCCATTTCCGAACTGGGCGGCCCTTTGAAAATCGCAAAAGTATCTGGCGAGGCCATGAGCCTTGGCATTCTAACTTTTATTAGCCTTGCAGCATTAATCTCGATTAACTTAGGGTTCATCAATCTGCTGCCAATTCCGATGCTCGATGGAGGACATTTGTTGCTCTATGCTATAGAAGCTGTGCGTCGGCGACCAGCCACGCCCGTAGTGCAGGAGTGGGCTTTTCGTGCAGGATTTGCGATGCTGGCAGCATTCATGATCATGGTCACATTCAATGACCTTGCGTCTTTCGGTCTTTTCGAAAGCGGTTGAGGGCATTGCATACTTGATTGCGCGCGCTGCATGGGGCAGGGACGCAAAACTATATTATAGGCAAAAGCCAACGCTGCACTGGCGGCGGACATCAGATCGGATGACAATGAAAAGTAGACCTTGCGGTAACTTCAAAAGCTTTGGCCTATATTTGATGGGCTCGACGGCGCTTGCCGCGACGGGCACTATGACGCCCGCTTTTGCGCAGACCGCGCCGGCGACGCCTTCGGCGCAGCCGGAGGCAGCTGCGTCCGTTGAAACCATTCAATCGATTACCGTCGTCGGAACGCAACGACTCGAAGCCGATACTGTGCGATCATATATCCGCTTACGCGCCGGGCAGCCATGGACGCAGGTTGCTGGTGACCAAGCGTTGAAGGACTTGTATGCGACCGAGTTGTTTGCGGATGTCGCTGTCCGCAATAACGCTGGCGCCGTCGTTATTGAGGTGCGCGAAAATCCAGTGGTGAACCGCATCATTCTTGAAGGCAATAAGCGCATAAAGAATGACAAAATTGAACCCGAAATCAAGCTTGCACCGCGGCAGATTTATTCGCGGTCCAAGGTGCGTGCGGACGTTGCGCGCATTGTGGAACTATACAAGCGCCAAGGGCGCTTTGCGGCGGTAGTTGAACCCAAGCTGGTTCAACTTGACCAGAACCGCGTGGACATTGTTTTCGAGATTACAGAAGGGCCAAAGTCCAAGGTTCAGCAGATCAACATCATTGGTAATGAAAAGTTTTCCGATGGTGAGTTGCGCGGCGAGATGGTTACGAAACAAGCCCGATTTTACCGGTTGTTCAGTTCCGGCACCAGCTATGATCCCGACCGCTTGGCGTTTGACCAGCAAAAGTTGCGTCAATTTTACCTGACACAAGGCTATGCTGATTTTCGCGTTGTTTCCGCAGTCGCCGAACTGACGCCTGATAAACAGGACTTCATCATCACTTATGTGGTGGAAGAAGGTGACCGATATAAATTTGGTGACGTGAAAGTTGAGAGCCAAATTCGCGATTTTGATTCAGAGCGCCTGACGACGACTTTGCGCATGAAAAAAGGCGACTGGTATGACGCCAAGATGGTCGAGGATACCGTCGAAAGCCTTTCAGAAACGGCTGGTCTCTTCGGTTATGCCTTTGCCGACGTAAACCCTGATTTTCAGCGGGATAAAGACACGTTGACTATGGGCATCACGTTCAACGTTGCGGAATCCCCGCGTGTGTTTGTGGAACGTGTCGACATTAACGGTAACACGCTGACTCAAGACAAGGTTGTGCGCCGTGAATTCCGTCTGAACGAAGGCGATGCGTTTAACAGCATTCAGGTAAAACGGACGGCGGAGCGTATTAAGTCGCTGGGATATTTCCAAGAAGATCTAGAAGTCGAGCAGGAGCAGGGCAGTGGCCCCGACCGCATCATCCTGAGCACCAATGTGGAAGAAAAAGCGACGGGCGAATTGTCCTTGTCGGCTGGATTTTCATCGATCGAAAACTTCATTTTCCAAGGTTCAATCAAGCAGCGAAATTTCCGTGGCCTTGGTCAGGAATTGCGGACGAATATTTCTTATTCATCTTATTCCAAATCTGCCGAAATTGGTTTTACCGAGCCATATCTGTTTGACCGATCTATCGCTATATCAGGCGATATTTTCCGCCGCGATTTAAACAGCTTCAACTTCTTTAACAACCAACGCAACACGACCTATGAGCAAGCCACAACAGGTATGCAGGTGCGTGTGGGTGTGCCCGTTAATGAATATATTTATTTTCAGGCGCGCTATGGCTTGAGCCAAGATGATATTTCGCTTGATGCGAATACCTTCTTTTCCGATCCAGACGGTGCTGGCCCTCTTCTGCCATCTTGTGACCCAATCATTGCCGGACGTTTTCTGTGCGATGCGTTGGGTAAGCGTGTAACGTCCTCCATTGGCTATACATTGCTGTATGACGATCGCGATAATCGCATCCGCCCGACGCGCGGCCAGAGCTTCGGTATAAGTCAAGACTTTGCGGGTCTCGGCGGTGACGTTAAGTATGTAAAGACGCGGATTAACGCTGACAAATTTTGGAAGCCATTCGGTAATTTCGTTTTCGGATTGTCTTTGGAAGGTGGCTATATTCACCCGCTAGAAGACCGTGGTTTAACCTCAGAGGGTATTGACGATGTTCGGCTGACCGACCGTTTCTATCTGGGTGAGCCGCAAATGCGCGGGTTTGACATTCGCGGGATCGGTCCCCGCGTACAGCGTGTGTTCTTCCAAAGTCAGGTCGTAAACGGGGTAGCCGTGAATGTGCCGCTGACGGATCGCAACCAGATTCAGGACGATGCTCTTGGCGGACGTTTTTATTATCTTGGTCGTGCCGAGCTCCAAATTCCGCTGGGAAGCGGGGCAAGGGAGTTGGGTTTGCGTCCGTCGATGTTCGTCGACGTAGGTTCAGTGTTTGATGTTACGCGACCTATTTTACAGACAGTGCCACAGCGCGAAGTTCTGTCGAACGGTGCGCAAGGGGCGCCTTTATATTATTTCGTTGATTCTGCTGGTGCGCTTCAAACATCCACTACGGCTACCAATGCCGACGGATCGGCGCGGGTTGCCGCATTGCGTTTCGAAGAACGCTTTTTCGGCGACAGTTGGAAGCCCCGCTTGTCGGTTGGCTTCGGCGTCAACTGGAATTCACCCTTCGGTCCGTTCCGGATCGATATTGCTCGCGCTCTGCTTAAGCAGGAGGGTGACGACACCAAATTATTTACATTCAACGTAGGAACGCAATTCTAATGAAAATTCGTAAAAACATTCTCGCCGCAGCTTTTTTATCTGTAGCTGCCATTTCAGTACCAGCATCTGCCCAAGTTGCTGGTATCGCTACGTCTGACACGGCTGTTGCAATCACCCGTTCAAAGGCGCTTGGCGCTGCCTATCAACAAATCGGCACACAATACGCGAGCGTGGCGCAGCAATTGCAAGCCAAGCGCGTAGAGATCAACAATCTGAATGCGCAGTTGGATATCAACAAGGACAAGGAGCTGACGCAGGCCGAGATTGATGTTGCCATTAAGGCGAACAGCCCCTTGCTGACGCAACTCGACGCGAAGCAGAAAGAAATAAACACGCTCCAGGATCCTATCGTGCTGGCGCAGCTTTATGCGGTCGAACAGATTGCATTGAAATATGATGCTGCACAGCAAGCCGTCATTACCGCCAAGAAGATCAATGTTATCTTGGCACCCGATGCGTTTGTATGGGCACCAGATGCTGTCGATGTGACTGCCGCGATCACCGCTGAACTTGATAAGGCGGTCCCATCCGTAACAATAACACCGCCCGCTGGTTGGCGCCCGTCGCGTCAGATTGGTGCTTTGTATCAGCAGATTCAGCAGTTGATCAACGCTGCAACGCAACAAGCCCAAGCGGCTGCTGCGGCGCAGGCACGTCCGGCTACGGCTCCAACTGCGCAGCCTGAAAGCCGCTAGACTTTATGTCCGGGGGCGATTTCAGCAATTATGATGTGCGTCGGGTTATGGCGGTGCTCCCGCACCGCTACCCCATGCTCTTGGTCGACCGCGTAGAAGAGCTTGTCGTTGATGAGCGTATTTGCGCGGTCAAGGCCGTAACCATGAATGAAGGGTTTTTTCAGGGACACTTCCCTGGACGGCCTATCATGCCAGGTGTTCTGATTGTTGAAGCACTGGCGCAAGCGGCTGGTGTTTTGGCAATGGAAAGCCTTGGTTTGATTGGGTCGGGCAAGCTTGTGTATTTCATGTCGATTGACAATGCCAAGTTCCGTGCGCCGGTCGAGCCAGGATGCCTGATGCATTTGCACGTTGAATTTGTGCAGAAACGTGCGCGGGTATGCAAATTTGCCGGACGCGCCATGGTTGGTGATCAAATCGCTGCCGAGGCCGAATTTATGGCGATGATTGCTGAACCACCTGCTTAATCCATAGTCGCGACGTCCTAGACTTGATGCGGGAGACTGCAGGGCTAGGCAGCCTATGAAGTAACCAAGCGCGAAGCGCGTAATGCCAAGCAGCATGATATTTCGATGTTGCTATATCATGCGCCCCCCGCTATGCGCGGCGCTTCCGAATTTAGGGTTACCGGTCGGAAACCGGTGACTGAACAAAGGATTTATATATGAAAGCCGACATTCACCCCGATTATCACATGATCAAGGTGCAGATGACCGATGGCACCGTCTTCGAAACACGCTCCACTTGGGGCAAAGAAGGCGACACGCTCGCTCTGGATATCGATCCGACATCGCACCCAGCATGGACCGGCGGTTCAGGCCGTATGCTTGACACTGGCGGCCGCGTAGCCCAGTTTAACAAGCGTTTTGGTGGCCTAAGCCTCAAAAAGTAAGAATTTCATTGTGCCGGGCTCAGGCTCGGCACAGGACATATTTAAGGTCTAATTTTAGACCGAAAATGGGATCGCGCCTGCCTCAGTGGCGCTATGGCGACCGTAGCTCAGTTGGTTAGAGCGCTGGTTTGTGGTACCAGAGGTCGGGGGTTCAAGACCCCTCGGTCGCCCCATTTCTTCCACGCTATAATCTGTGTGACATTTGTGTAGCGTAATATTATTACGCCTTAACGCAATATGATTCCGATTGCCCAAGGGCATCTTCGCACAAGGAAATATTCATGCCCGCTATTTGGGACTTGCCTGATTTTGACTCTCATGAGGCGGTGCACGTCTTTGATGACCGCAAGACGGGTCTAAAAGCGGTTATCGCTGTGCACTCCACCCATTTGGGACCAGCAGCCGGCGGAACACGTTTTTGGCATTATGGCGATTCCCAAGCCGCGATCGTTGACGCGCTGCGCCTGTCCCGCGGGATGAGCTACAAAAACGCGATGGCAGGGCTTTCTGCTGGCGGCGGCAAAGCGGTTATTCTTGCGAACCCAGCGCGCACGAAAGCGCAGGACATGCTCTATGCCTTTGCGCGGGCAGTGGATTCGCTCGGCGGGAAGTACATAACAGCGCAGGATGTCGGCATGTCTGAAGCAGACATGGTTTCCTTGTCAAAGGTCACACCACATGTGGCTGGCCTACCCGGGCAGGGCGGTGATCCTGGACCATATACAGCACGCGGAGTATATCTGGGCGTTGAGGCAGCAGCAAAGCATGCGCTTGGCGCAGATAATATGTCGGGTGTCCATGTCGCTATTCAGGGCGTTGGCAGTGTGGGCGGCGGACTGGCGCGTTATTTGGCCGAACAAGGCGCAAGGCTGACATTGGCGGATGTTGACGCGCAACGTGCCGCTGACTTGGCCGCGGAACTTGGTGGCACGAGCGTTGCTGCTGACGACATCATGCATGTTGCAGCAGATATCTTCAGCCCATGCGCTTTAGGGGCCATCCTTACAGTAGAGAGCGTGGCCGCGTTGAAAGTGCGCGCCGTCGCGGGCGGTGCCAATAATCAATTGGCAACAGGCCTAGAGGGACGGATGCTTGCAGATCGTGGCATCCTTTATGCGCCAGATTATGTGATCAACGCAGGTGGCATCATTAATGTTATGCGCCACATTGAAAATGCGGATGACGCAGAAATCAACCGAAGGATTAATGCTATTCCTGCACGCCTTTCGGCCATCTGGTCCGAAAGTGATTCGACCGGCCTGACGCCAGCCGAAGTTGCCGACAATATGGCACAAAAGCTTATTGGCAGATGATCGCAAATCCATTGGCGTAACGCTTTTGCGGTGCTAAAGGCGCTGCCTAATCATGCATCGCTTTGCCAATCCTGCCCGATTCTTGCGTATAGCAAAGCCGCTTACGCCTGCATTATTCTGGCTGGGTCTTTTGCTCACACTCATCGCTTGCATTTGGGGTTTGTTTTTTACCCCGACCGAACGATTGATGGGGGATACCGTCAAAATTCTTTTCGTGCATGTTCCCTCCGCCTGGCTGGGAATGGGGGGCTGGACGGGCATTGCGATTGCCAGCATCGTGCAATTGGTATGGCGTCACCCCTTAGCCGGCGTTGCCGCCCGTGCTATCGCGGTTCCCGGCGCGACCTTCGCGGCGATTTGCCTGATTACCGGGTCCATATGGGGACGGCCAACATGGGGCACTTGGTGGGTCTGGGATGGTCGATTGACGTCTATGCTCGTGCTCTTCTTTCTATATCTGGGTTACATCGCTTTATCTAACGCTTCCAGCGAGAAAGGTGATACGAGCCGTGTGGCGGCTGTTTTTGGCGTCATTGGCGCGGTCAATATCCCGATCATCAACCGTTCGGTTGTCTGGTGGGAAAGTCAGCATCAAAAAGCGAGTATTACGCTGGGCGGTTCGTCCATTGATACTGCTTATTTGGTACCCTTGTTTATCGCCGTCGTAGGTTTCAGCCTGTTGTTCGGCGCGCTTGTTCTGATGCGGATGCGCACAGCACTTGCGGAGATGCGGATTGAAGCGCGTATGCGCCGGATGGCGCAAGGCTGATGCCCCACGCGCCTTTCATCATCGCGTCATTTGCGGTTACGGGCGTTTTTATGACCTGGTTGATCGTATCTAGCTATCTTTCCATGCGCCGTGCGGAAGCGTCGGCAGATGCATTGCGGGAACAGTCATGAAACCGAAACATCAGCGTTTGTTATTGGCTTTGATTGCCGTGGTGGCATTGGTTAGCGCCGGTCTGATCGCGGCTTCCGCCTTGCGCGAAGAGGCATCCTATTTCTACACGCCCACAACCTTGGCTGCGGCCAATGTCCCGCCTGGTAAAGCAATAAGGCTTGGCGGGATGGTGCAGAAGGGGTCAATCGTGCGCGCCGCTGATGGCGTGTCCATCACGTTCATTGTGCAGGACCAAGAGCGCAGTCAAAAGGTTGCGTATCGCGGTATTACACCTGATTTGTTTGTTGAAGGTTCTGGCGTCGTCGCCGATGGCCGTCTCCGGCCTGATCGTGTGTTCGTTGCCGAGAGCTTGCTGGCGAAACATGATGAAAATTACGTACCCAAAGAGCTCGCCGATATCGACATGACTGCGGCGGAAAATACGCAAAACACGGTTTCTCAGTGAAGGCTTTGACATGATTGCAGAAGCAGGATTGGCCGCCCTTTGGCTTGCAGCGGCTATGGCGTTGCTGCAGCTTGTAGGTGGCCTGACATTGTTGCGCGGCGGGGCAGGGCAGTTGGCGCCGCTTGTTAAGCCCGCGGCCTATATGCAGGGTGCCCTGTGTGCCTTCGCTTTCTTCGCACTCATGTGGTTATTTTATGTGACGGATTTGTCGGTTCTGTTGGTGGCAAGCAATAGCCATATCGACAAGCCGATGATCTTCAAATTGGCTGGCACATGGGGCAATCATGAAGGATCAATGCTGCTGTGGGTGGCGGTTATGTCGGTATCTGGCGCGGCAATCGCTTTGTTGGAAAAACGGATTGAAGCGAAGACTTTATACGCAACGCTTGCGGTGCAAGGTTTCATTGCGCTCGGCTTTTTTGCGTTTCTGCTGTTTGCCTCGAATCCATTTGAACGTCTTGTGCCAGCTCCATTAGAAGGCGCAGGGCTTAACCCGCTGTTGCAGGATGTCGGGCTCGCCTTTCATCCGCCGACGCTTTACATGGGCTATGTCGGCCTTTCTATCGCATTTTCTTTCGCGGTCGGCGCGTTGCTAACCAACCAGGTAGGACCCGCCTTTGCGCGGGCCATGCGGCCATGGGTTTTGGCAGCTTGGATTTTCCTTACCATAGGCATCGCAGCGGGCAGCTATTGGGCTTATTATGAACTTGGTTGGGGAGGCTGGTGGTTCTGGGATCCCGTTGAAAATGCGTCGTTGATGCCATGGTTGGCGGCGACGGCTTTACTGCATTCGGTTAGCGTTCTTGCGACCCGCAATGCACTGCGTGCATGGACAATCATGCTTGCACTTGTCGCTTTCGCAATGTCCATGGCTGGCACGTTTCTTGTGCGGTCGGGGATATTGACCAGTGTTCATGCCTTTGCCGTTGATCCGGAGCGCGGCGCGTTCATTCTGGCGCTCATGCTGATGTATACCAGCATTGCTTTCGTCATTTTTGCCCTGCGCATCGGAACGGTGAAGCAAGGCGAGCCATTTCAATTGGTCAGCCGCGAAGGCGGTATCGTCGCCAATAACATCTTCCTCAGTGTCATCTTGGCGATTGTTTTGATTGGTACGCTCTACCCGCTCGCGGCGGAGGCGATGGGAGATAAAATTTCCGTTGGCCCGCCATATTTTAACAAGGCGACAGTGCCTGTCATGCTGCTGTTGATGCTTGCGTTGTTGATTGGTCCCATGTTGCGGTGGCGACGGGACGCATTGATGCGTATCAAATATTGGTTGATCGGAGGGGCGGCTATTCTGTTATGCGGCGGATTGGTTGCATGGAGGCTGGCCCCCGGCACGGGTCTGTTTCCATTGCTGGGTATCGCTTTGTCTTTGGCGCTCGCGGTCGCTGCTTGGCTGCCGCTTCGGGGACGCAAATTGTTACGCACGCCTTTGCCTATTTTCGGCATGGTCATTGCCCATTTTGGGATAGCCGTCAGCGTCTTTGGCATGGCCGCGGAATCGGGATTTTCAAAAGAAACCCTTACGGCGCTTGCGCCTGGTGAAAGCGCCGAGATCTCAGGCTGGAAGGTTAGACTATCAGACGTAAAACCTGTCGTCGGCGACAATTGGGTGGCTGTTGAGGGCGAAATGCTTGCGAATAAAAATGGCAATTCTTTTGTGATGCGTCCCCAATCACGGCACTTTTTCAAGCCAGAAATGCAAACGAGCGAGGCTGCATTGCTAACCCGCTGGAATGGCCAATTATACGCCGTCATCGCGCAGCCTGACCAAGAAGGCGATGGCCGTTGGCAAGTGCGCTTGTGGTGGAAGCCGTTCGTGACCTTCATCTGGTTTGGGGGCGGGCTGATTGCTCTTGGCGGGGCGATATCATTATTTGGGAGGATGTTCCGGCGCGCTAGGAAGCCAGCAATCAATAAGTGGGAACCGGCATGAACAAGCCTTGGTTTTTATGGATACCTCTTGCGGTTGTCGCCTTCATAGGCGGACTGGCGATTTATGGCCTTGCCGTGCCTAAGGACGACCAAGTCCATTCTGCGATGATTGGCAAAAAGCTACCTGCATTTTCTTTGCCCGCTGCAACGGCAGGCGTTCCGGCTTTATCCAGCGCCGATATGGCCGACGGTAAACCGCGCTTGCTCAACATTTTTGCAAGCTGGTGCTTGCCTTGCAAAGCAGAGGCTCCGCATCTGGAGACATTGAAGGCGGCGGGTGTCGAGATTGACGCTATAGCTGTGCGCGATAAGCCGGAGGATGTGGCGGCCTTTCTTGCTGAATTTGGTAATCCGTTCCGGCGCATAGGTTCAGACACCGAAATGGCGGTGCAGTTGAAGCTTGGCTCATCCGGCGTTCCTGAAACCTATGTCATCGGCGGCGATGGCACGATATTGTTTCAGCATATTGGTGATATCCGTGCGGAGCATGTGCCGATGCTGATTGAAAAAGTGAATGCCGCGAAATGAGAGCATGGGTTCCCATTTTGTTGATGCTCGCTGCGCCTGCTTTCGCGCAAGGCAGTGGCCCAACACCTGCGCTGGCCAATCGGCAACTTGCTGATCCTGCACAAGAGGCAGAGGCCATGCGTCTGATGCATAGTCTGCGCTGTATTCAATGTCAGGGGCAATCCATCGCAGATAGCGATGCCGCAATGGCGGAGACAATGCGCGCTGAAGTGCGTCAACAAATCGCGGCTGGCCAAAAACCACAAGACATTCGAAGCTGGATGATCGACCGTTATGGCGAGTGGGTCAGTTTTGAACCGGATATCAAGGGATCCGGACTCTTGCTCTGGATCGCGCCCTTTTTGATATTCTTTGCCGCAATTTGGCTTGCCCGCGGACTGTTTCGGAGGCGTACATGAACGGTTGGATTGCACTTGGGTTGCTATCGATCCTTACCTTATTGGTCTTGGTTTTGTGTGTGCGATCGTCAAAGGGATTGTGGCAGGTTGCGGCAGCAACCGTACTTTTGGGCATGACAGGATATGCGCTGCAGGGACGGCCATCGTTACCGCCCGCGCCAGCGCAGCCTCTAGAGGCGAGTGCAGCAGGCGCGACGCAGTTGGTGGAAATCCGGGCCGACATGGATCAAAGCTTTGGCAGCGCGAAACGCTGGCTCGTGACAGCGGATTCCTTTGCTAAGCAAGGGGATTATCCCTTGTCGGCTTCTTATATTCAGTCCGGGTTGCGCGCTGACCCGCAGAATGCCGATTTATGGTCCGCACTTGGCCTGCAATTGATGTTGGCCAGTGAGGGGCAAATGTCACCGCCGGCACAATTGGCGTTTGATAAAGCGCGGGCCATTCGGCCTAAATATCCGGCGCCTTATTATTTTGCGGGGCTTGCACGTTTGTTCGCTGGGGACCTTGATGGGGCGATTGTGCTCTGGGAAAAAACCATTTCATTGGCAACGCCGAATGCCAAATGGAAACCGCGGATTGAGTCGCAGCTGCAGGCGGCAAAGGCCCTGCAAGCACAAGCGCAACAATCAAAATGAATTATCAATTTTAAGCAATTGATTATTTGATATTTTTATAGTTTTTTGAAGCAACATTGCTGTGTTGTGAAGGGCCGTGCTCCATGCTATTGCCCCCGCCCCAGTCACGAGGAAGGTGGCATTTGGGGCAAAAGCCGGGGAAACAATATGGTTGGACCGCAAGCAGATGATTTCGGTCATAGCGACCAGGATCACCATCACAGTCATGCCCCGAAAGGGTCGCTGCTGGCTTTATGCGTCGGCACCATTGGCGTTGTCTTCGGCGACATCGGCACAAGCCCGATTTATGCGTTCCGTGAAACCTTCGCCGGTCATCACCCGATTACCCCCGACCCGATGCACATCAAAGGCGTGTTGAGCCTTGTATTCTGGTCGATGATGATTGTGGTGACGTTCAAATATGTCTTCACCATCATGAAGGCTGACAATAAGGGCGAGGGCGGAAGCCTAGCCCTTTTGGCGCTCATTAACCGGCAAACGGCTGGCGCAAAATGGACCGCGCCCTTTGTCATGCTTGGGGTGTTTGCAACCGCCCTATTTTATGGGGATTCTATGATCACGCCGGCTATGTCGATCTTATCGGCAGCCGAAGGTCTGAAATATGTGCACGAAGGCTTCAGCGCGTGGATATTGCCGATTGCTGTAGTGATTATCGGCGCGTTGTTTGCATTCCAGTCACGTGGGACGGCTAAAGTGGGGGCCTGGTTTGGGCCGATCATGCTGCTATATTTTTCGACATTGGCGGGCTTGGGGCTGATGCATCTGACGAAGATGCCGTTGATCATATTCGATGTTTTGAACCCCATGAACGCGTTTTATTTCTTCTACATTGACGGTTTTCGGGCCTTTGTGGCGATGGGCACGGTTGTGCTGGCTGTAACAGGTGCAGAAGCGCTGTATGCCGATATGGGGCATTTCGGACGACGGCCGATTAAGTTTAGCTGGCTGTTCTTCGTGCTGCCCGCGTTGATGCTCAATTATATGGGGCAGGGGGCCATGATAATGTCCATGACCCCGCAAGAGGCTCAGATTGCCATTCGCGATCCGTTCTTTTTGATGGTGCCGGAGCTTATCAGCACCCCCGTTATTTTCCTGACCATCATGGCCGCCATCATTGCCAGCCAAGCCGTCATTTCCGGCGCGTTTTCCTTGACGCAGCAAGCTATACAGTTGGGCTTCATGCCGCGCCTGAGTATATTGCATACCAGCGAAAAGGCAGCTGGGCAGATTTATATCCCAGCGATTAACTGGGGCCTTGCGGTGATGGTCTTGCTGCTGGTTTTATTCTTCCAGTCATCGTCCAACCTTGCTGCTGCTTATGGCATTGCGGTGACGGGCGCTATGTTCATTGATACTTGCCTGATTGCGGTTGTCCTGCTGTCGCTGTGGAAATGGCCAAAGTGGAAAGCGCTGCCGATCCTTGCATTGTTCTTCATCGTTGATTTTGCGTATTTAGGCGCCAATTTGTTGAAGGTGCCATCGGGCGGTTGGGTGCCTTTGGTCATTGGATTAATCATCTTCACCTTGTTGACGACATGGTCGCGTGGCCGCGCTTTGATGCGCGAACGGATGGCCGAAAGCACAATGCCTATGGAGATTTTCATAAAGTCTGCCGCCAACAGCGCCACCCGCGTGCAAGGAACCGCGATTTTCATGGCATCGGCGGCCAGTGGCGTGCCATCCGCTTTGCTGCACAATATTAAGCACAACCGCATCTTGCATGAACGCGTCATCATCCTGACGGTGCAGATTGAGGATGTGCCCTATGTCGTCAGCACTGACCGCATAATCTGTAAGGATTTGGGGGAAGGTTTTTACCGTGTAAAAATGCGCTTTGGCTTTTTGGAAGAGACCAATGTGCCAGCAACGCTCGACTTGGTCGATTTATGTGGTCCCAAATTTGACATGATGCACACCAGCTTTTTCCTGTCGCGCCAGACATTGATCGCATCTAAAATGCCCGGCATGGCGATCTGGCGGGAAAAGATATTTGCATGGATGTTGCGCAATGCGGCCAATGCGATGGAGTTTTTCAAATTGCCAACCAATCGCGTAGTTGAATTGGGTAGCCAAGTTGAAATTTAACGTGCGTTGGATTTTCGCAATAAAATAACCCCAACGCATTTTAAGACTGGACGAATGTTGCTCGATATGGCTATCGCCATATAGTTATGAAAATGCGCAACGCCCTTTCGCTTCTCCTACTACGACTTACACGCCCTTAGGCGTGCCTGTTTTGCTGACGATGTTCGGCAACCCGCCTAAGGGCCACATCACCGCCAATTTTAGCCCCAAAGCCGGGCGTCTCAGCGAAGTTGCCATATCATGATGCTTTCCGATCCATCGCGTAAATACCGACCCTTTCCCCAAGTAGATTTGCCCAACCGCATTTGGCCGACGCGGACCATCGACCGCGCGCCCCGCTGGCTCTCCACCGACCTGCGTGATGGAAACCAAGCGCTTATTGATCCCATGGGGGCGGAGAAGAAGAACCGCTTTTTTGACCTGTTGTTGAAGGTCGGCGTAAAAGAGATTGAAGTTGGCTTCCCAAGTTCGGGCGCCACCGATTTCGATTTTATTCGCGGACTTGTTGACAGTGGCCGCATTCCGGATGACGTTACAATCCAAAGCCTGACACAGTCCCGGCGCGACCTGATTGAAAAAACGTTCGAGAGCATGGCCGGCGCGCCGCGCGCAATTGTGCATGTCTACAATGCCGTTAGCCCAGCGTGGCGCGACATAGTCTTCAACCTCGACAAAGCGGGTGTGAAGGCGATTGCCATAGAAGGCGCGAATATCCTGAAAGAGCAAGCGGCCAAATATCCGCAAACCGATTGGCATTTTGAATATAGCCCCGAAACTTTCTCGACGGCTGAACTCGAATTCAGCCTTGAAGTGTGCGAGGCGGTGATGGATGTGTTGCAGCCCACAGCAGAAAAGCCGCTGATCCTCAATCTGCCAGCGACAATTGAGGCAGCCATGCCCAATGTCTATGCCGACCAAATCGAATGGATGTGCCGCAATATCAGCGCGCGTGACCATGTGATCATCAGCCTGCATCCCCACAATGACCGGGGCAGTGGCATCGCTGCGGCCGAACTTGGCTTGCTGGCGGGTGGTGACCGTATAGAGGGTTGCTTGTTCGGTAATGGCGAGCGCACCGGCAATGTCGATTTGGTGACGCTGGCGTTGAATATGTATACGCAAGGCCTAAATCCCGGCCTCGATTTCAGCGACATTGACGAGGTTATTCAGACCGTCGAATATTGCAACCAGTTGCCGGTTCACCCGCGCCATCCTTATGCAGGCGAATTGGTATTCACCGCCTTTTCAGGGTCGCATCAGGACGCGATTAAAAAAGGGTTCGCAGCGCAGGAACGGCAGAATGACGAAATTTGGCGTGTGCCCTATCTGCCCATTGATCCTGCTGATTTAGGCCGCAATTATGAAGCCGTAATCCGCGTGAATTCGCAAAGCGGCAAGGGAGGTGTGGCTTGGGTGATCGAGCAGGACCAAGGTTTGAAGCTGCCCAAACGGATGCAGGCGAATTTCTCGACTACAGTGCAGGAATTGTCCGACAGTACCGGGCGCGAACTAACCAGCAATGACATTTGGGAAGCGTTTGAAAAGCGGTACCATCTCAAGGGCGATGGCCGGTTCCGGCTCATCGATTTCCATGAAACCCAAAGCCAGCGGCAAAAGGACGAGCGCATCTTTGCAGGTAATATCCGCATAGATGGCGTCGAACAAAGCGTTAGCGGACGGGGCAATGGCCTGATTTCCAGCCTTGCCAACGCTTTGCAGGACGCATTGGGCGGTCCGCTGGACATTATCGACTATAGCGAGCACGCCATTGGCCATGGCACCGATGCCCGCGCCGCGGCTTATGTCGAATGTCGTGTTGGTGACGGACCAATATTATTTGGCGTCGGCATCAGTCAGGATGTGGCCACAGCGTCGGTCAGAGCAATCCTGAGCGCCGCCAACGGGGCTTAGGCTATCCTTGATAGGCGCCCGGGTCGATTGGGCCGTGGCGCCCGTCTGGTGGCCTTACCCTACGGAATAGCCCATTAAAAAAGGTGGGTTTGACAGCTGCGACGCGCTGTGGCTAACCCGTATTTAACCAATATATTAACAAGGGATTCGACGCATGGCACTTCCGGCAATTTTCGATAATCTTCGGCTTCCAGTGATCGGCTCACCGCTGTTCATCGTGTCGGGACCGGAACTGGTCATCGCGCAGTGTAAGGCCGGTGTAGTTGGGTCGTTTCCGGCACTCAATGCGCGTCCAGCAAGCCAGTTGGACGAATGGTTGCATCAGATTACCGAAGAGCTCGCTGCCCATAATCGCGATAATCCTGATCGCCCCGCCGCGCCTTATGCGGTGAACCAGATTGTCCATAAGTCGAATAACCGACTGCAGGAGGATCTTGCGGTATGCGCCAAATGGCAGGTGCCGATTACCATTACCTCGCTCGGTGCGCAGGAAGAACTCAACCAAGCTGTGCATAGCTGGGGCGGGATTGCCTTCCATGACGTCATTAACGACCGTTTCGCGCATAAGGCGATTGAAAAGGGCGCCGATGGCCTCATTCCCGTTGCTGCGGGTGCTGGCGGCCATGCGGGCGTCACGTCACCTTTCGCGTTGATGCGTGAAATCCGTGAATGGTTTGACGGGCCAGTCGCTCTGTCCGGTTCAATCGCGCATGGTGCGTCGGTTCTCGCGGCACAGGCGATGGGCGCAGACTTCGGCTATATCGGTAGTGCGTTCATCGCGACGAAGGAAGCGAACGCGGTTGACGGCTACAAAGAGAATATCGTTGAGGCGAAGGCCGCCGACATTGTCTATTCCGACCTATTCACGGGCGTCAGCGGAAACTATCTGCGCCAGTCGATTGAGCGGGCAGGGATGGACCCGAACAATCTGCCCAAGGGCGATATTTCGACTATGAACTTCGGCTCTGGCGGCAATAGCGAAGCCAAAGCGTGGAAAGACATTTGGGGCTCAGGCCAAGGCATTGGCGCAATCAAAGAAGTCCAAACCGTGGCACAATTTGTGGACCAGCTTGAGGCGGAATATCGCGCAGCGAAAGCCAGCCTTGATGCGCGCTATTTGGGGTAATTGCGCTTCGATTATTAAGCGCTCGGTACATGCCCCCCGATCAAGTCGGGGGGTATGTTCTTGATGCCCTAAAGCTCTAGCTTGACTTTTCAAAGGCAACGCTGATGTCCAAGGTGACATCATCCGAGATCATCGGAACGGCATAGCTAATGCCAAATTCGCTCCGCTTGATGACCGCGGTGGCGTGAAAGCCAACTGTCGCTTTCTTGTTGAACGGATTATTGCCAGCTCCTGAAAATTTGGTGTCGAGCACCACAGGCTTTGTCACACCGTTCAGTGTCAGGTTGCCGGTGATTTTCGCTGTGGTGGCTGATGCAACAACGCTGGTTGAAACGAATTTGGCATCCGACGGGGCAGGGCCAAAAAAGTCGGCCTTGCCGCCGTCCTTGCCAGCGCGCAGCAGATGGCTGGTCAGGCCAGCACTGGCCGTTGTGACTTTGCTGACAGGAATAGTGATATCAACCTTGGCAGCGTTGGGATTAGCTGGATCAAGTATCAGCGTTCCCGTCGCATCGCCGAAAATACCGAAATAATCGTTGAAGCCAAAATGGCTGACGCTCCAGCCGATGAGCGTATGGCCGGGGTCGGTGCTGTACGTCCCTGCGGTGACACGCGCTACGTCCATTGTTCCGGGCATTTGCGGTGCGCTTTGCGCGACCAATGGCACAGCGAACAAGAGGGGGAGGGCACATAAAAGCTTACGCATAACTTTGCTCCAGATAGCAAAAAGGGGAAGCATCAGTGTCGATGCCTCCCCTGAATGAGTCAAGCTAGGAAAAAGCGATTAGTTTTTCGCCTGATCCACCAACTTATTCTTGGCAATCCATGGCATCATCGCACGCAGCTTTGCGCCCGTAGCTTCGATGGGGTGCGCTGCAGCGGCCTTACGTGCGGCTTTCAATTCTGGCTGACCCGCGCGGTTATCGAGCACGAAATTCTTAACGAAGCGGCCAGATTGAATGTCCGCGAGAACGCGCTTCATTTCCGCCTTGGTTTCGTCGGTGATGATACGTGGGCCCGTGGTGATATCGCCATATTCTGCGGTATTCGAAATCGAATAACGCATATTGGCAATGCCACCTTCATACAAGAGGTCCACAATCAGCTTGGTTTCATGCAAGCATTCGAAATAGGCCATTTCTGGGGCATAGCCTGCTTCGGTCAAGGTCTCGAAACCAGCTTGGATCAGGTGCGTGATACCGCCGCACAACACGGCCTGTTCGCCGAACAAATCGGTTTCGCACTCTTCGCGGAAGTTGGTTTCTATGATGCCGCTGCGTCCGCCGCCCACGCCGCTGGCATACGCAAGGGCGATGTCATGAGCGTTACCGCTGGAATCCTGTGCAACTGCGATTAGGCATGGCACGCCGCCACCCTTTTGATATTCGCTGCGCACGGTGTGACCAGGGCCTTTTGGTGCGATCATGATCACGTCAATGTCGGCGCGCGGTTCAATAAGACCGAAATGGATGTTGAGGCCATGGGCAAAGGCCAAAGCCGCGCCGGGCTTCATATTTGCGTGCAGGTCATCGGCGTAAATGGCGGCCTGATGTTCATCGGGTGCCAGCACCATGAGGATATCGGCCCAAACGGCCGCGTCAGCATTGGCCAAAACCTTGAAACCAGCGGCCTCTGCCTTTTTGGCTGTGGCTGAACCGGCGCGCAGGGCAATCGCGACTTCCGCTACGCCGCTGTCACGCAGGTTTTGCGCATGGGCATGGCCTTGGCTACCATAGCCTACAATCGCGACCTTTTTGTCTTTGATAAGGCCCAAGTCGCAATCGGCGTCATAATATACTTTCATTCTTCCGTCCTTCTTCGTTGCCGTCACCCTGAACGTGTTTCAGGGCCTTACTTTCAACGGCGTATTTTCAAAATCCTGAGATGCAGTTCCTATTGTTCAAACGCGCCCAAGATGACGATATCGTAATTAACTAACCCCAGCACCCCGCATCAGGCCGACAATCCCAGTCCGGCCAACTTCGACCAGACCGACCTCACGCATAAGCGTTACAAAAGTATCGATCTTGTCAGGACCACCTGTGATTTCAAAAATGAAGCTGTTGACGGTGGCGTCGATAACGCGTGCGCGATAAATGTCGGCAAGGCGCATCGCCTCAACACGTTGGTCGCCCGTGCCGTTGACTTTGACCAAGGCAAGTTCCCGCTCCACATGCGGCCCAGCCTCGGTGAGGTCCGTGACTTTGTGGACGGGAATCAGCCGCTCGCATTGCGCGATAATCTGGTCGATCACCGGCGGCGGGCCTTTGGTGACGATAGTTATCCGGCTGGTCGTATGGTCTTCGCTGATATCGGCCACAGTAAGGCTATCGATATTATAGCCCCGCGACGTGAACATGCCAGCGATGCGGGCCAGCGTGCCCGCTTCATTATCGACGGTCAGGGTCAGCACGTGCCGTTCGGTAAGTTCTTGCTTGATTTGCATTATACGAGCGCCTTTGCTTCGTCATCCATGGTGCCCGATACTTGGTCTGCATTGAGGATCATGTCCGTATGGGCTGCGCCTGATGGTATCATCGGGAAGCAGTTCGATGTTTTGTGCACACGGCAATCGAACATGACTGGTCCGTCATACGCCAACATTTCGGCGATGGCATCATCAAGCTTGGCGGGGTCATCGCAACGAATGCCTTTCCAGCCATATGCTTCGGCCAGCGCAACAAAGTCGGGCAGGCTGTCCGAATAGCTTTCGGAATAGCGGCTTTCATATGTCAGCTCTTGCCATTGGCGCACCATCCCCATCCATTCATTGTTGAGGATGAATACCTTTACCGGCAAACGATATTGCGTGGCCGTTGCCATCTCTTGAATGTTCATCTGGATCGATGCTTCACCGGCGATGTCGATGACAAGCGCGTTTGGATTACCCAATTGCGCGCCGATTGCCGCAGGTAGGCCATAGCCCATCGTCCCTAGTCCGCCGCTGGTCAGCCATTTGTTTGGCGCATCAAAATGAAAATGTTGCGCCGCCCACATTTGATGCTGGCCAACCTCAGTCGAGATAATTGGCGATTTGTCCTTGGTCGCTTCGAACAGGCGCTCAATCGCATATTGCGGCATGATTTCCTGCGTGCTGCCGGGGTAGCTGAGACAGTCAACGGCGCGCCATCCGGCGATGCGTGCCCACCAATCCTCTAGCGACTGTTTTTTGTATTTCCGGCCTTTCCATACATCAATCATCTGACGCATGGCCGTGCCAACATCCGCAACGATGGGTAAGTCAACGCGCACGGTCTTGTTCATCGAACTGCGGTCTATATCGACGTGAATTTTGACGCTGTCGGGTGAAAATGCGTCCAATCGGCCTGTTACACGGTCGTCAAAGCGCGCGCCCAAGCAGACCATGACATCGCATTGGTTCATGGCCATATTGGCTTCATAGGTGCCGTGCATGCCGAGCATACCTAACCAAGCGTCGCCGGAGGCGGGGTAAGCGCCAAGGCCCATCAACGTCGATGTCACCGGCGCGCCAGTCAGCTCAGCCAACTCACGCAGCGCTTCACTGGCGGCGGGGCCTGAATTGATGATGCCGCCGCCCGTGTACAAAATCGGTGCCTTAGCGTTGGCAATCAATTCCACCGCGCGGTTGATTTCGGCATAGTCGGCCTCACCCGCATATGTGAAGCGCGTACGTGCAGGGCGCTTTACATCGGTACTTGCCGTTGCAACCTGCACATTTTTGGGAATGTCGATGACAACCGGACCGGGGCGTCCTTTCGTGGCAATGGAAAAAGCCTCCCGCACAATGGTGGCGAGCTCAGCTGGGTCCTTCACCAAATAATTATGCTTGGAACAATGGCGTGTAATGCCGACAGTGTCGGCCTCTTGAAAGGCATCGGAACCGATCAAATTTGTTGCGACCTGACCGGTCAACACAATCAAAGGAATAGAATCCATAAATGCGTCGGCAATACCGGTAACGGCATTGGTCGCACCGGGGCCAGACGTGACCAGCACAACACCTGGTTTACCCGTTGCGCGGGCATAACCCTCAGCCGCATGCGCGGCGCCAGCCTCATGCCGGACGAGGACATGTTTAATTTTCTTCTGCTGAAATAAGGCGTCGTAAATGGGCAATACAGCACCACCGGGATAACCGAATACGGTGTCCACGCCCTGTTCAACCAGGATATCAATCAAAATTTCTGCGCCGGATTTTTCGGGCACTAGACAGTCCTTATATGTTTAGCGGCTTCCCTATGTTGCACTGCAACAGGGTAAGCAAGAGCGGGCTAGCTAATGATTAGAAAATGACTTGTCAAATACATTCATTGAAATATTATTTCAAAATTACCTATATTTGAATCATTTATTACTTCATTTGTGCGATGCCAATCCGCAGGCGCTTGATTGCGAAACCAGGTAAACTGCCGCTTTGCATATTGTCGGGTGGCAATTTGGCCGCGCGCAATCGCTTCGTCCCGTGTCATCATGCCTTTTAAATAAGCCGCAATCTCCGGTACGCCGATGGCGCGCATAACGGGCGCATCCTGCGGCAGATTGCGGGCAAGCAATGCTTCCACTTCATCAATTGCGCCATGCGCCATCATTTGTTCGAAGCGTGTGTCGCAGCGGTCGTATAGCCAATCGCGTGGGGGCAAGAGCAACAATGGTCGCAATGCTATGTCCGCAGATATTCCGCCAGTCTTGGTTGCGCGCCATGCCAAAATGCTGCGTCCGGTGCTTTGCACGACTTCAAGTGCGCGACTGATGCGGCTGACATCCGTGGGGGCTAAGGTTGCGGCAACGGGCGCATCATATGTTTGCAGCGCGGCATAAGCATCTGCCACCGGCATAGCGCGGATTGCTGCCCGCAATTCTGGATCCACTTCTGGAATGGGGGCAATGCCCTCCAGCAAGGTGCGGAGGTAAAGGCCGCTGCCGCCCACCAATATCGGCGTAGCGCCTGCTGAATGGGCGCGCGCAATAACGTCCTTGGCATCTTTGGCCCAGCGTGCGGCGGAGCAGGGGGTGACGCCGTCGATATAGCTAAAAAGATGATGCGGAACGCTGCTTTGTTCATCGGCTGTGGGCTGGGCGCTCAATATCGGCAGGTCAGAATAAACTTGCGCACTATCGGCGTTGATTATCTCGAAATTGCCGGATCGGGCCAGATGCAGCGCTAATGCCGTCTTGCCGCTTGCTGTCGGACCCGCAATAAGCGCGACCATATTTTGAGGATTCGATATGCCCATTTGCACTCTGATAGCAGCAGATAGTCTGGAAAGCGGCAATTTTTCCGAGGCCAAGGATAGATTGGCCGAAGCTGGCTGTATGCCAAAGGCTTTTGACTGGCTCGCAGAAGGCAAAGCTGCCGATATATTGTTTGAAGGCGACCTATCCGATGCGCGCTCGGCCCTCGCGGTTATTGAGGATCGTTTTGATATTGCCATCCAGCATGAGGGTAACCGCCGAAAAATGTTGTTGGTGTCCGACATGGACAGCACCATGATTACGGTCGAATGCATTGACGAATTGGCGGACTATGCTGGCATTAAGCCAGAGATTGCCGCGATTACCGAGCGGGCAATGGCCGGTGAGCTCGATTTTGCCGAGGCGTTAAAGGCGCGGGTCGCTCTGCTGGCGGGGTTGGACGAGGATGTCGTTGCGCAGTGCCTGCGTGAACGCGTGCAGCCAATGCCGGGGGCAGATATCCTTGTGCGTACGATGACTGGATGGGGCGCACATGCGGTGCTCGTGTCGGGTGGGTTTACCAGTTTTACGGGCCCTGTGGCGGATAGGCTGGGCTTTCATGAGGTGCATGCCAATGTTCTGGAGATTAAAGATGGGCGGCTGACCGGCGCGCTGGCTGCCGATATCGTGGATGCGTCTACTAAGCAGGCAGTCCTGCAATCAGCCGCTGAAATGCGTGGGATTGATTTGGCTACTACGCTAGCTGTTGGTGATGGCGCGAATGACTTGCCCATGATTGCCGCAGCGGTGTCGGGCGGGGGCCTTGGTGTGGGCTATCATCCGCGTCCGCAATTGGCGCAAGCCGCGAATTTTTCCGTGCGGCACAATGATCTGACAGCCTTGCTATTTGCGCAAGGTGTTAAGCCCAGCGAATGGGCGGAGTGAATGCAGGAAACAAATTGAGTGCCGTACGGTTGATGTTATGTTGCACGCAACAACCCAGATTCAGGAGAAGAATATGCGTAAATATCTGCCGATTTTCATCCTTCCAATACTCGCCAGCTGTTCGACCCTGCAGTCTACGAAGGCGGCGGAGACCTCTGAAGTCATCACGGCGGATCTGGCTCGTGCCGATGGCAGTTGGGCAGGCGTTGCAACCATATCCCAGCGGCGCGATGGCGTGTTTTTAAGCCTATCTGCTCAAGCGCCTACGGCCGGAACATTTGGCATGCATCTCCATGCCGTTGGTAAATGTGAAGCACCCGACTTCACCAGCGCAGGGCCGCACTGGAACCCCGATATGAAGCAGCATGGTCACGACAACCCCATGGGCGCGCATGACGGCGATTTGCCCAATGTGAACGCAGGCGCTGATATGAAAATCACGCTGGAGTATAAATTGAAGGATGTCGTGCTGACCGGGCCGAACGGTTTGCTGGATGCCGATGGCGGGGCGCTTGTCATTCACGAGAAAGCCGATGACTATAAAACCGACCCAAGCGGGAACAGCGGCAAGCGCATTATCTGTGGCGTGTTCAAATCCGGCAACAGCAGCTGAGCTTACACCTTATCCGCGTATAGCAGGCATCCTGGGGCCACGCGCTCCAGGATCACGTTGATATCATCCTTTGCAAAAGCAAAGCAGCCTTGGCTGCGGCCAATCTTGCCTTGGTCTTGAATGAGCGATCGGTTCACATACCAAGCAGGGTGAATGACAATCGCGCGGGCCTCAGCTTGGTCATTTTGCGGATCAAGCCCGATTAACCGGCGGGATTCGCCATATTGACCAAAATAGGTCTCACCGACGAGGTAACTGCCCGCGGACGTCGCCTCAGACCCATGCACGTTAGAGAAATGTTGGACCCAGCCGCTATGGCTTGGATCCGAACCTTTGCCATGGGCGACCAAGAATGTGTCGGATTTCCCACTGCGCAGATCGACAACGTAAAAGCGCGGATCGCGCGATGGCTTTGAAAAGTCTGCGATGGCAAGAAGATCATGGTTGCGGATACGTGCATTATGCGCCGCCAATGCTGCCTTTGCGCGATCAAGCAATAAAGGCGATGGGCTGCCCGGTTCGGCGCCCGTGCCCGGCCGAAAGACAATGTCGGCCGCCTTTGATGGAACCGTAAGTAAGCTTGCGCCTAAAACCGCTGAGTGAATGAATTGCCTGCGTCCTATGTTCATAAGGGCAAGATAGGGCTCAAAGCTGGCGATAAATAGGGTCTCTAAGGCATTTGAGCGCAAAAGCAGGACGGTTAGGCGCATCATGTCGGAACTTAGGGGGCGCAGGCTGATTATATATGGCTGCGGGAAAATTGACGTCGAATTTTCATATAGATGATGATATGCCCATTCATATGCTGTCTTGTGCGGCACAATATAGGTTAGTTAGGGCAATATTATGGGTTTCGGCGCGGGTATCCGCACATTGCAGGGCATAATAGCGCTTTTGTTGATGACTGCCATGCCGGCCCAAGCTGGAACGCAAGGATTGGAGCAGGCAGCGCCTGCACCTTTAGAGCAAGGCCAGTTATCTGACGTTGCGTCTCAAGTTACGGCACCCGTTGTCCCGCCGCCTGCGACAAATCCATCTGCTTCGAAAACCCCGATTGCAAGCCCCGCGCCAAAGCCTCGCGTAAAAGGGCCAGTTGACGCACTGAAACCCGGACAGTTTCGGTGGGCCAAGCAGGATGTATACGAAGGACCGATGAAAATCGTTATCGTGCTCGATATTCAGCGGATTTATGTGTTTCAGAACGATAAGCTAATTGGCTTCAGCACCATTTCATCTGGGAAAAAAGGCAAAGAAACGCCGACGGGCATTTTCAATATTCTTCAGAAAAATGTCGATCATAAATCCAATCTCTACAGCAATGCGCCAATGCCATTTATGCAGCGCCTGACATGGGATGGGATTGCCATCCATGGCGGTTACTTGCCCGGATATCCCGCGTCGCATGGTTGTATTCGCTTGCCCCTTGCCTTTGCCAAGGCATTATTCGACGTCACGCAAAAGGGGCAGGAGGTCGTCGTTCTTCAAGATACGTCAACGCCCGTTAAGCGGCCATCGCCGCAGCCAGCCACAGAAGCTGTGACGGGGGCAAAGGATGCAACAAATGATCCTGCGCTATCGCCGCCGGTACTGGCACCAAAGCCAGAAGACGCATCGCTGCCTGAGCCATCAGTTTAACACGCTATATTCCAGCCGCATCCCTCACTTCCCCGATTGACGTTTACGCTAACGTAAACTAGTGACGTTAGGGCAACCAAGAGGGAAGGCGCTATGGAATCTGTCACGCGCGAAGAAAGGCGAGCCGATGCGACTATCGACACGCCTGACGCATATAATCGGGATTCGTTTACGATATCCGACCTGTCGGTCGAATTTGAGGTAACGGCGCGGGCCTTGCGTTTTTACGAAGATCAGGGCCTGATTTCTCCGGAACGTATGGGCTTAGCACGCATTTATTCAAAACGGGACAGGGCGCGTTTGGCGTGGATATTGCGGGCAAAGCGGGTTGGTTTTAGCCTTGCTGAAATTCGCGAGATGATAGATCTGTATGACCTGAATGACGGCCGCAATATTCAACGCCGCGTGACCATTGAAAAATGTCGCGACCGTATCAATCTGTTGAAGTCTCAACGCGATGATATTGAGAGCGCGATTAAAGAGCTGACCGAATTTGTTTCAACGGTAGAACAGGTCGAAGCCGCAGAAAAATCTGCCGCGGCGTAACGCCCTATTCACTGCTATCTAAAGGACCGAAAATGCCAAGCTACACCGCCCCCGTTCGCGACACGCAGTTCATCCTTAACGAAGTTTTGGGTGTTGAGCGCTACGCCAATTTGCCCGGTTTTGAAAATGCCAGCCCAGATATGATTGATGCGATTCTGACTGAAGGCGCAAAATTTGTTGAAAATGTCCTGTTCCCCTTGAACCAAGTTGGTGATCTGCAGGGCTGCACCCGGCATGAGGATGGCAGCGTGACTACGCCTGAGGGCTTCAAGGAAGCCTATAAGCTATATTGCGAAGGTGGCTGGGGCACATTGTCGAGTCCCGTGGAGTTTGGCGGGCAGGGCATGCCGCACATCGTCTCCATGGCCTTTGAGGAGCTGATGGCGAGTTCCAACATGGCGTTTGCGATGTATCCCGGCCTGACGCAGGGCGCGGTATCGGCGATTTTGGTTAAGGGCAGTGAGGAGCAGAAGGCCAAATATGCCCCGAACATGATCTCGGGCAAATGGGGCGGGACAATGAACCTGACCGAGCCGCATTGTGGAACCGACCTTGGCCTTATTCGCACTAAGGCAGAACCTAATGGAGATGGCAGCTACGCGATTTCCGGGACTAAAATTTTCATTTCGTCGGGGGAGCACGACCTGACTGAGAATATCATTCATTTGGTACTCGCAAAAACACCCGGTGCACCGGACAGTGTAAAAGGCATATCGTTGTTCATCGTGCCCAAATTCCTTGTGAATGACGACGGGTCGCTTGGTGCACGTAATGCTTTGTCCTGTGGTTCGATTGAACATAAAATGGGCATCCACGGCAACGCCACCTGCGTGATGAACTATGACGGCGCCACCGGCTATTTAGTTGGCGAAGAGAATAAAGGCCTCGCGGCCATGTTCATCATGATGAACATCGCGCGCTTGGGCGTGGGGCAGCAGGGCTTAGGCATTGCAGAAGTCGCATACCAAAATGCGGTGCATTATGCGCAAGACCGCCGTCAGGGCCGCGCGCTGACTGGACCGCAGGATTTGGAGCAAAAGGCCGACACTTTGTTTGTGCACCCTGATGTGCGCCGTATGTTGATGGATGCAAAGGCATTTACTGAGGGCATGCGTGCCTTGTGTCTATGGGGCGCGTTGCAGGCCGATTTGCTGCATCATGCGCAAACCGAGGAAGAGCGCCAGACCGCTGATGATTTACTGTCTTTGTTAACGCCGGTCATCAAAGGCTATGGCACGGACAAGGGCTATGAAGTCGCAACCAACGCGCAGCAAGTCTATGGCGGCCATGGCTACATCGCCGAATGGGGCATGGAGCAATATGTCCGCGATGCCCGTATCGCGATGATCTATGAAGGCACGAACGGTGTGCAAGCCATGGATCTCGTCGGCCGAAAGCTCGCCCAAAATGGTGGTCGCGCTATTCAGGCGCTTTTCAAGATTGTCGATGAGGAATGCGCTGCTGCCAAGGATGGGCCGTTGGCGGATTTGGCTGGTCGCCTTGAGAAGGCCAATGGTGATTTGAAGGCGTCGACCATGTGGTTCATGCAAAATGGCATGGCCAATCCAAACAATATCGGCGCAGGCGCGCATCATTATATGCACATCATGGGCATTGTTGCGCTTGGCCTGCAATGGCTGCGTATGGCGCAAAGCGCACAGAAGGCTTTGGATGCGGGCATAGGAAACGCGGCATTTTACGAAACCAAGCTAGTTACCGCGCGTTATTTTGCGGAGCGTCACATGCCGGATTGTGGCGCGCTTCGTCGCAAGATTGAAGCAGGCAGTGAGGCGATTATGGCACTTACGCCGGAAATGTTCGCAGCAGCTTAAACACCCATTGCTCCGTCAGAAAAACAAAATGCCGGGAAGTTATCTCCCGGCATTTTTTGTTTATGCAAGCTTTGGTTTATTCCACCGGTAAGAAATCCGGAACCGACAGATAGCGCTCACCAGTATCATAATTGAAACCAAGGACGCGGGTTCCAGCCGGTAGTTCAGGTAGTTTCTGCGCAATTGCAGCCAGCGTTGCACCTGATGAGATGCCGACCAGCATGCCCTCTTCGCGCGCGGCGCGGCGCGCGGTTTCTTTTGCTGCTTCAGGATCAACCTGAATAACACCATCTAGTAAAGCGGTGTGCAAATTGTCTGGAATGAATCCAGCGCCAATCCCCTGGATCGCATGTGGACCTGGCTGGCCTCCGCTGATGACGGGCGATAACGTCGGCTCGACCGCGAAGACTTTGAGCTTTGGCCAAGCCTTTTTCAGGACTTCTGCACAACCAGTGATATGCCCGCCAGTGCCGACGCCAGTGATCATTACATCAATAGGGGTGTCGGCAAAATCTTCCAATATCTCCAGCGCTGTGGTGCGCACATGGACGTTGATGTTGGCCGGATTTTCGAATTGCTGTGGCATCCATGAATTTGCGGTTTGTGATACCAATTCTAATGCGCGTTCAATCGCACCTCTCATGCCCTTTTCACGCGGGGTAAGGTCAAATGAAGCGCCATAAGCCAGCATCAAACGGCGACGTTCCAGCGACATGGATTCGGGCATGACGAGGATGAGCTTATAGCCCTTCACTGCCGCGACCATTGCAAGGCCAACGCCGGTATTGCCGGAGGTTGGTTCAATGATTGTGCCGCCGGGTTTAAGACTACCATCCTTTTCGGCCGCCTCAATCATGGCCAAGCCAATGCGGTCCTTAATCGATCCGCCGGGATTTGACCGTTCCGACTTAATCCAGACCTCTGCATTCGGGAACATACGTCCCATGCGAATATGCGGGCTGTTACCAATGGTTTCGAGGATCGATTGCGCTTTCATGGACTTTTTCCTCTATATTGCGGTTCGAATGTGCGGGCGTTTTTAAGTTCGGGGAACAATCCCGCCCAAATAGCTGCAACGAATATGGCACCCGCGCCGCCAAATACAACCGCGCCAACGGGACCAAGCACCGCGGCGGCCACGCCGGACTGCAATTCGCCCAATTCATTAGATGCGGAAATCGCAAGGCCGGACACCGAACTTACCCGTCCGCGCATCTCATCGGGGGTGTTGAGCTGCACAAGTGAGGAGCGCACATAAACGGACAACATGTCTGAGGCGCCAAGTATGACCAGCATGACCAAAGCCACCGCCATTCCAGCGCCCATGTTCAGGAAACCAATACGCGCGTCACCGAAGACACGGGAGCCGATTTCATGGCTTAGACCAAAACCTATTGTCGCAATCCCGAATACGACCACAGCCCACAGCATTTTTGCGCCGACATTGTGACGCAGTGGCCGGAAGGTAAGCATGAGTGCCACGACTGAAGCACCGATAGCAGGTGCCGCGCGCAATTGCCCAAGACCGTCTGGGCCAACCATCAAGATGTCGCGCGCATAGACCGGAAGCATAGCCGTTGCGCCCGCGAGCAACACTGCAAACAGGTCAAGTGTAATGGCACCCAATAAGAAGCGTTCAGACCAAGTGTAACGCATACCATCTACCATCTGGCGGATAGGGTGAATTTTCTTTTCCATCGGCGGCGGATAGACGGGCCGTACGCAGCTGAGGCTGATCGTCGCCATGAGCATGAGGCCAGCCGATGCGAAATATGGCAGCGACGGGCTTGCGGCGAACATCAGACCACCTGCCGCAGGGCCAATGACCGAGCCAATCTGCCAAGCGATGGAGCTTAAGGCAATCGCACGGGGCAGGGAACTGGGTGGCACAATGTTGGGCGCAATCGCCGACATGGACGGCCCGACAAAAACGCGTGCGACACCGTGCAAGGCCGCAAACAGGAAAAGGAGAGGGAGCGTTAGTCCGTCCACATAAGTGAACCAACCCAAAGCAAGCGCCACAACCATGTCGATGCTATTGGCGAGCCGTGCGACCGTCCGCCGTTCCCAGCGATCTGCGGCCCATCCGGCTACGGGCGTCAGCAGCGCGAGGGGAACAAATTGTACCAACCCCAACAGGCCCAGTTGCAACGATGCCTCGCGTATGGACATGCCATAATCGCTGCGCGCGATGTCATAGGCCTGATAACCGATAACAACGACCATCCCCATAGTGGCAAGCACCGCCATAAAGCGCGCCATCCAGTAAAAGCGGAAGTCAGCGATTTTGAGCGGATGAATTTCAGCGGGTGTTTCGGACATATTCTGTGGGCCTATCGGCTTATGTTTCGAAGCGCAATGTGCACGATGTTACCAGCCCTATCATGAGGTCATGGCCGCAGCAATTCAGCCTAGACTTACAAAGCTGTCTATGACGCGCTTCCGGCCGGCTTGCTCAAAATCGATCTCAAGCTTGTTGCCTTCAATCAATGCAATGGTACCATAACCAAATTTTTCATGGAAAACGCGCAGGCCAATGCTGAGGTCACTTCGGCCCTTGTTACCCAAGCTGACGGCGCTGCGCGTGTTTTCCGCTATGCGCTGCGGTCGGGGGTTGAAGCCGCCCGAGGTGGCGGCGCGTTGCCAGCCAGGGCCACGCGCGTTGCTTCGGCCTTGATTGGCGGCAGCCAGATGCGCGAACGGGTCGGTCTGTTCGCTCCAGTTGGCGCGCCATAAGGATGCGCCGCCTGTCATCGTCTGTTCGGCCTCAATATGGTCGAGCGGCAGTTCTTCAATGAAACGGCTGGGGATGCTGCTGGTCCATTGGCCATAAATGCGGCGATTGGCGGCATGGATAATGGTGCATTTGCGCTTGGCGCGCGTAATCGCAACATAAGCCAAGCGGCGTTCTTCTTCCAACGAAGCAAGCCCACCTTCGTCCAACGCGCGTTGCGAGGGAAAAATGCCTTCTTCCCAGCCGACCAAGAAAACATTGTCATATTCAAGGCCCTTGGCGGCATGGATGGTCATAATCGTGACGCTTGCGCCGGTGTCGCCGCGGTCATTGTCCATGACCAAACTCACATGCTCCAGAAACTCGCCCAAGCTCTCATATTCTTCCATCGCGCGGGCAAGTTCGCTGAGGTTTTCGAGGCGGCCCGATGCCTCCGTACTGCGCTCCGCCTGTAAGACGGCAGTATAGCCGCTTTCGTCCAATATCAGGCGTGTCAAATTGGCCGGCGACATCGTCGCGGCCTCGTCCCGCCAGCGGGCAATGTCGACCACCAGGTCCGCAAGGGACTTGCGAGCCTTGCCTGTCAGTTCGTCGGTTCCGACCAGACGCGCGGCGGCGACGGATAAAGGGGTGCGTTCTGCGCGCGCCACAATATGAATTTTTTCGACTGCCTTATCGCCAATGCCGCGCTTGGGCACGTTGACAATCCGTTCAAAGGCAAGGTCGTCGGCGGGCTGATTGACGATACGTAAATAGGCAATAGCATCGCGAATTTCGGCACGCTCGTAAAAACGAAAACCACCGACTATTCGATAATTGACACCGATTTGTATGAAACGGTCTTCAAATTCACGCGTCTGGTGTTGGGCGCGCACGAGTATCGCAATATTGTCCAGACTTTCGCCTTTATACTGGATTGCCTCGATTTCCTCTCCGACGCGGCGGGCCTCTTCGGGGCCGTCCCACACGCCAATGATCCGGACCTTTTCACCATCGTCCAATTCGGTCCATAATGTTTTGCCAAGCCGTGCGCTGTTGGCATCAATGAGGCCCGATGCCGCCGCAAGAATATGCGGCGTGCTGCGGTAATTTTGTTCTAGCTTGATCGTCTTGGCGCCCGGAAAATCCTTTTCAAAGCGCAGGATGTTTGCAACTTCGGCCCCGCGCCATGAATAGATGCTTTGGTCATCATCACCGACGCAGCAGATATTCTTGCGTTTTTGCGCCAGCAATCGCAGCCACAGATATTGGACGGCGTTGGTATCCTGATATTCGTCGACAAGGATATATTTGAACTGCGCTTGATATTTTTCGAGGATATCGCGGTTGTTCTTCAGCAGGTTCAGGCCATGCAACAACAAATCACCAAAGTCGCAGGCGTTCAGCGCCAGCAGCCGTGCTTGATACAGCGCATACATATGCTGGCCTTTGCCGTTGGCAAAAGCTTCATTGTCAGCAGCGTCCAAATCGGCAGGCGATTTGCCCGCATTCTTCCATTTGTCGAGTAAGCTCGCTAATCCGCGCGCAGGAAAACGCTTCTCGTCCAAATCTTCGGACTGGATAAGTTGCTTCAACAGCCGAAGCTGATCATCCGTATCGATAATCGTGAAGTTGCTCTGTAGGCCGATGATTTCGGCGTGGCGGCGTAGTAGCTTTGCGCCAATGCTATGGAAGGTGCCAAGCCAGGGCATTCCTTCTACCGCGGAGCCTACCATAGTGCCAATACGTTCACGCATTTCGCGTGCCGCCTTGTTGGTGAATGTGACCGCGAGAATTTCTGACGGCCATGCTTGGCGCGTATATAATATCTGCGCCATACGGGCGGTCAACGCGGCCGTTTTACCCGTGCCTGCGCCCGCCAGCAGGAGCACAGGTCCTTCGGTCGTAAGCACGGCTTCACGTTGCGGCGGGTTTAACCCACGCAACCAAGGCGGTTCCGTTTGCGACGGATCGGACTGGACCTGAATGTCTGACATCTGCGAACAGTTAGGGAACAACGCGCCGAACCGCAAGCGCTGTTAGGTCCTATGCTGGAACTATAATAGGGCAGAAAGTGCGCGCGCCGTTACAGCGCCGCGGGCCGCAATAAAGTGAGCTTTGCTTTGCCGACATTGCGGACGGTGTCGATCGTGAAGCCTTTTACCTCGACATCTTCCTTGATGCTCGTTTCAACGCTAATCCAAGCTGAAGGCGCGAACCAACCAAAGCGGCCCAGCTTATCCAGCGCAACTGAACCTGCGCCGCTCAAATAGGGTGGGTCCATTAAGACGATATCTGCCGGCTTTATTGCAGTGCCGAGAGACAATACTGAGGATTTCCGTACATCACTTTGGTCTCTTGCGCCTAGCTTATCGATGTTCTTGGCAAGTGCATCGAGTGCAAGCGCATCCTGCTCGACGAAGGTGCAATGCGCCGCGCCGCGCGACAAAGCCTCTAGCCCAAGCGCGCCAGATCCCGCAAATAGGTCAAGCACACGCAAATCTTCAAATGACCCCAGACGACTTGTCAGCATGGAGAATAATGTCTCACGCGTGCGGTCTGCCGTCGGGCGGGTTGTGTCGCCCTTCGGCGCAACAAGCGGTCGCGAGCGCCACTGGCCGGAAATGATACGCATTATTTCAACGTCTTTCGAAATTCGATGAGGTCCACACGGCGCACTTCGCCGACAGTACCGGGCGCGAGTTCGCCTAGAACGAACGGGCCGTAGCGCGTACGGATGAGTCGGCTGACTTCAAGACCCAAATGTTCCAGCACGCGGCGGACTTCGCGGTTTTTACCTTCCGTCAGCGTCATTTCGACCCAGCCATTGCGGCCTGTGCGGCGTTCCAGATTGGCGTCGATTTTGCCATATTTAACGCCTTCAATTTCAATACCGTGGATCAGCTCTTCCAGCTGTTCCTGGCTGACATCCCCAAAGCAACGCGCACGATAGGTGCGTTCAACACCGGTCGATGGCAATTCCATCTGGCGTTTGAATTCGCCATCATTGGTCAGCAATAACAAACCTTCGGTGTTCAGATCGAGACGCCCAATGGGCATCAGGCGTGGTAAATCCTTGGGCAGGACGTCGTATATTGTCTTGCGCCCGCTAAAGTCGCGTTCAGCGGTCAAGCAGCCCTCGGGCTTGTGGAACATGTATAATTGGGTCGGCGCGGGCTGACCCACGGCCTTGCCATCCACAGCGACGCCACGGAGTGACTTTAATAGGGTTGCAGGCGTTTCCACCTTTTCATTGTTCAGCGTGACTCGGCCATCGGCAATCATGCGTTCGATTTCACGACGCGACGCAACACCAGCGCGCGCGAGCAGCTTTGCAATGCGCTCTTCACCATCCTTGCGTTCCAAAGCGCCCTTGCTCGGGCCGGCATTTGGGTTGGGTTTACGTGACGGTTTGCTGTCCCAACGCAGACGCGGTGGCTTGGTCGGACGGGCAGGAGCTTTTGACGGAGGTTTAACCATGTCCGCGCCTTTGGCGCATATTGCTGTAAAAGTCACTGGCCATTCAGGAAAATGGCGTTAGTCATCGTCGCAATAATTTTGGAGGGGGCCAAATGTCAGTCGATTTGCTGCGTTTTATCATTTTTGCGGGCATTTTGCTCGCTCTACCATTGATCGCGCTGACTGTTCCGGCATTTCGGCCATATCTGCGCAAAAACCCTGTCATTACCTTTCTGCTGGGCATTTCGAGCGGCTTTCCGCTGACCTTGCTTGTCGCGACAATGACATTTTGGTTGGCAAAAGTTGGCATCGACACGGCAACTATCGGTTTTGCTGTAGCATTGGGCATTCCGTACACGCTTAAATTCCTCTGGGCCCCGTTGGTCGACAAGCTGCATCTGCCGTTTTTGACCAAATTATTCGGGCAACGCCGCAGTTGGTTGTTCTTCGTGCAGGCCTTACTTTTCGTGTCGATTTGGCAATTAGGTGCGAGCAATCCGCAGCCCGGTGACATGGGGCTATTTGCGGTTTGGGCATTGATCACCGCGTTCCTATCGGCAACGCAGGACATCGTTATTGACGCCTATCGTATAGAAATATTGGAAGAAGAAGAATTCGCGCACGGCACGGCAACAAACCAGTTTGGGTATCGTACGGGCAATTTGATTGCGGGTGCTGGAACCATCTATTTTGCTTCGCAAGAGGGCTTGGGGCTCGGATGGTCGACGGCCTATGGCCTGACCGCATTTTGCATCATTCCGGCTATCATTGGCGCCTTATGGGCCGGGCCGGGCAAGTTTGTGGATCGTTTCGCCCATGTGGAGGGTATGAAGCCGAAACAATGGCTGACAGAGGCGGTAATAAACCCGTTCCGTGAATTCTTAACGCGGCATGGGGCGTTCCTCATTCTTGGCTTTGTCCTTGTGTATAAGGTGGGCGATGCCATGGGGCAGGCGATGTTAAGCCCAATGATTGTCGATCTGGGCTTTTCCGATCTCGATTATATATCGGCCAATAAATTATGGGGCTTCGGCGCGTTGATTGTGGGGTCGGCCTTGGGCGCGCCGTTCATCTTGTGGCTGGGCATGGGCCGCGCTTTGCTGATTTCGGGCCTGCTGATGATGTTTTCCAACGTTATGTTCATGATCTTGGCGGCTACGGGCAATAGTTACTGGATGATGGTTGCGGCCATTTGCACGGAGAATTTAACGAGCGGTATAGGCCTCACCGTTTTCGCGACCTATTTGTCAGGTCTGTCGAGCATAGCCTACACCGCGACGCAATTTGCGTTGCTGTCGTCCTTTGCTGGCGTTGGCCGGACGTTTATGGCGGGACCAGCGGGCATTGTTGCAGAAAATGTAGGTTGGGTCGGCTTTTGGGGCTTTACCGTCGTCGCAGCAATTCCGGGCATGATCTTGCTTTGGGTGTTGTGGAGCAAAGGCTATGTCGTGCAAAGCATCCATCAGGTTGCGGCTGTCGATGAAAAGGCGTTGAAGGGTCCGGTCGGGCCGATACGTATCCTTGGCTTCTTACTGGTTGTCGCTGGCCTCATCGGGCTGCTTCTTTCGCAACCGTTAGAGTTCGCAAACGATGTCACATTGGCTTTTGCAGCATTGCTGGTGACAGGCGGGTTGCTCGCTTGGAAAGGGCAATCGAAGCGCCTGCCTCAGTCCGGCACCTGATCGTTCAGACGTAACACTTCACCTGCCAAATATAGCGATCCGCAGATGAGGACATTGGCTGGGGCTTGCGGGCCCGCCACACGCGTCAGCGCAGTCACAATGTCGCCTGCTGGCCGTGCATCAGCGATGTGCAGTTCGGAAAGCGCCAAGTCGCAAAGCGCAGTTGGCAGATGATGTTCATGGCCCGGAATTGGCACAGCGGTCAGCGTTGCAATCTTCGATGCAAATGGTGTCAAGAAACCAAGCGCGTCCTTATTCTTCAACATGCCGATGATGACATGCACGGGCCCGCCGTTTTTCAGTATCTTGGCAATTACGCCCCCTGCATCAGGGTTATGGCCGCCATCCAGCCAAATATAGGAACCATCGGGTAATAAGTCAGTCAGCGGCCCTGCCGCTAGTAATTGCATCCGTGCGGGCCAACGCGTCCACTCCATCGCAGCGGACAAGGCAGCTTCGGGCACAGAGATCGCCGATTGATGCCGCAACATTGCCACCGCCAAGGCCGCATTATCCGCCTGATGCGCGCCCGGCATGCGGGGCAGGGGCAGGTTCAGCTTTCCAGCGGCATCGCGGTAATGCAAGCGCCCGTCATATACAGCCGCATCCCAGTCTTCGCCGCGCGGATGTACTACCGCATTGTGCACGGACGCTTGTGCAGCAACTGTGCTTGCCATGGAGACGCTATATTTTTGCGTGACTAAAGGCGCGCCGGATTTGGCAATGCCCGCCTTTTCAAAGGCGATCCGGTCAAGCGGCGGCATTTCGGGCACGCCATCTTCCGCCGCCAACAAAAATGCCTCATGATCTAAACCCAGCGAAGCAATGCCGCACGCTACAGGCTTAGTCAGAACGTTGGTCGCGTCTAACCGACCGCCAAGGCCGACTTCGACAATGCACGCATCTGCCTTCGTCCGTGCAAAGGCGCAAAAGGCAACGGCTGTAGTCACTTCAAAAAAGCTCGCCTCCAACCCCTCTGCATGGTCGAGGACTTCGGACAGAAGTGCCGACAGAGTAATATCGTCAATCAGCCGCCCCGCGACTCGTATGCGCTCGTTAAAGCGTACCAAATGCGGACTGGAATAGACATGTGCCGTTAGCCCTGCCGCCTCAATGGCACCGCGCAGAAAGGCACAAGTTGAGCCTTTGCCATTGGTCCCAGAAACGTGGAAGACGGGTGGAAGATGATGATGCGGGTTACCCAGACGATCGAGCAAGGTTGCAATGCGTTCAAGGCCTAACACGTCCTTGCCGGGTGACAGCATAGTCAGCCGGTCAAGCTGCGCCTGAACAGCAGGGTCATTGGAGGTGGCGTGGTCGGGCATTCATCTTCCTTTGTCATTCCCGTATGCGCGGTAATGACAATATATGATTTCGCGATATTGGTTTATGCCGCCTTCTTCTCCGGTGCGAGATAGCCAATGAGCTGCGACAAAACACCACGCAGGTCATGGCGGTGGGTGACCATGTCGATCATGCCATGCTCCAGCAGATATTCGGCCCGCTGGAAACCTTCGGGGAGTTTTTCACGGATCGTCTGCTCAATCACGCGCTGTCCAGCAAAACCGATGAGCGCACCCGGTTCGGCAATTTGCACGTCTCCAAGCATGGCGTAAGATGCAGTGACACCACCCGTGGTTGGGTCCGTCAGCACAACGATATAGGGCAATCCTGCATCGTGCAGCATCTGTATCGCTACCGTCGAACGTGGCATCTGCATCAGGCTCAATATGCCCTCCTGCATGCGCGCTCCGCCTGCCGCAGTAAAAATGACATAAGGGCATTTCGCACGGATCGCGGCTTTAACCGCGTCGATGAACGCCTCACCCACCGCCATACCCATGGAACCACCCATGAAGGCGAAATCCTGCACGCTGACCACGACCATTTGGTCATTAATCTTGCCGCGCGCGGTTTTCATGGCGTCGGTCTCGCCCGTGGCTGCGCGCGCAGCCTTGATCCGGTCGACATATTTTTTGGTGTCTCTGAACTTCAACGGGTCTTCGCCCACGACCGGCGGTTTGAGAATCTCATAGCTTTCATTGTCGAATAAAGCGTCAAAGCGGGCAGAGGGGCCAATGCGGCCATGATGATCGCATTTGGGACAGACGGATTGATTTTCCTCAAACTCGCGCAGGAAAATCATTGCCTCGCATCCCTTGCACTTGTGCCATAGCGTTTCAGCAGTCTCGCGTTTGGCGATGAAGGGAATGGCGTTACGGACGCGGGTGACCCAATTCATGTTCAGACCTTTCTGGCGGCAACAATGGCTTGCTTTAAGGATGCGACATAATCGCGTACAGGACCAGCGGCGTTAGCGCCGTGCTGGGCAACTATTTCAACAATGGCTGAGCCAACGACAACACCATCGGCGACACGCGCGATATTGGCGGCTTGTTCTGGCGTACGCACACCAAAGCCCACAGCAATAGGCAGGTCGGTATGCGCCTTCAAGCGCGCGACAGCCTCATCAATGCTGGTTTGTGCGGCAACTTGTAGGCCGGTGATGCCCGCAACGCTGACATAATATAGGAAACCCGACGCGCCGTTGAGGACCGTGGGCAAGCGCGCGGCGTCGGTTGTTGGGGTTGCCAAGCGGATAAGATCAATACCAGCATTGCGCAACGCAGGGCCAAGCTCCGGGTCTTCTTCGGGCGGAATATCGACGCATATGACGCCGTCGACACCCGCTTTGTTGCATTCGGACGCAAACCAGTCACCACCACGGATCGTCATGGGGTTGGCATAGCCCATCAGGACCAAGGGCGTGTCGGGGTGGCGTTTGCGAAAGGTGGAGGCAAGGGCGAAGATATCCGCCGTCTTGGTCCCCGCGTTTAAGCTACGGATATTTGCCTCTTGAATGGCTGGGCCGTCGGCCATTGGGTCCGTGAACGGCATCCCGAGTTCGATTACATCCGCGCCGCCAGCAACGAGCGCGTCGAGATTGGCTGCGGTGTCGCCATCACCAGCGGTGATGAAGGCGACAAGCGCAGGGTGAGGTTTGGAAAAGGCGGCGGAGAGGCGGGTCATTCAAACAACTTCCCGTCATCCCGAACTTGTTTCGGGATAACAATCAACGGAATCGCGTTACCCTGAAACAAGTTCAGGATGACGAATGTTGGGGTTTTCATATAGTCGTCCCCAAAGCCTCAGCGACGGTGAAGATGTCCTTGTCACCGCGTCCACACAGGTTTGCCAATATGATCTGGTCACGGTCCATTTTCTTCGCTTCGCGCTCTACGGCGGCAATCGCGTGGGCAGGCTCAAGCGCAGGAATGATCCCTTCGGTGCGGCAGAGCAATTGGAATGCGGCCAGCGCCTCTGTGTCGGTTACGCTGTCGTACCGGACGCGGCCAATTTCCTTGAGCCAGCTATGCTCCGGGCCAATGCCTGGATAATCGAGGCCAGCTGAAATCGAATGCGCTTCGGCAATTTGGCCGTCATCGTCCTGCAGCAAATAGGTTTTGTTACCATGCAGCACGCCGGGGCGGCCGCCGGCAAGACTTGCAGCATGTTCGGCGTTAAGGCCATGACCCGCTGCTTCAATACCCAGCATCGCAACGTCTTTGTCATCCAAAAAGGGATGGAACAGGCCGATGGCGTTTGAACCACCGCCAATCGCCGCAACAAGCAAGTCGGGCAGTCGATTTATGCGCGACAGCATTTGTGCGCGCGCTTCTTTGCCGATAACGCTTTGGAAATCGCGGACCAATTCAGGATAAGGGTGTGGACCTGCAGCAGTCCCAATAATGTAGAAAGTGTCATGGACATTGGCGACCCAGTCGCGCAGTCCTTCGTTCATCGCATCCTTCAACGTGCCTGCACCGCTGGTGACGGGAATGACCTCCGCGCCCAGAAGGCGCATACGGAACACATTGGGCTGTTGCCGTTCAATGTCCTTAGCGCCCATATAGATGAAGCAGGGCAGGCCAAAACGTGCGCAGACGGTTGCCGTGGCAACGCCATGTTGGCCAGCACCGGTTTCCGCGATGATGCGTGTCTTGCCCATACGAATGGCGAGCAAAATTTGACCGATGCAATTGTTGATCTTGTGTGCGCCCGTGTGGTTCAATTCATCACGCTTGAACCAAATTTGCGCACCTTTGCCTGCTGGCGCGTTCTTTCGGACTTCTTCAGTCAGGCGCTCGGCATAATATAGCGGCGAAGGCCGGCCGACATAATGTTCCAGCAGATCATCAAACTGCGCGGCAAAGGCTGGATCCTGTTGCGCTGCGCGATATTCGCGTTCCAAATCAAGCACAAGCGGCATGAGCGTTTCGGCGACATAGCGTCCGCCAAACTGGCCAAAATGACCGCGTTCGTCGGGTTGGTTGCGAAAGGAGTTCGGGGTGCGTTCAGTGATTGTCATAGTCCCGCACCGCTTGGCAGAAGGCCGCAATCTTGTCCACATCCTTGATGCCCGGCGCCGATTCTACGCCCGACGATGTGTCGACCAACTGCGTGCGCGTCTGGGCCAAAGCCTCCTTCACATTGTCGGAGGTTAGTCCGCCTGCAAGGCCCCATGGAAGCTTGTGTTTATGCTCGGTCAGCAAAGACCAATCAAAACGCATGCCCGTGCCACCGGGCAAAGCCTGCGCGGGTGCGTCAAACAATATGAGATCGGCTGCATTGTCATATTCATCAGCAGTTTTGAGCGATGCAGCATCTCGAACGCCCAAGGCCTTCCAGATTTCGATGTCCACGGTGTTTTTAAGGGCATGGATCCATTGTGCACTCTCGGAACCATGAAATTGAACGATGTCGGGCTTGATCACTTCAATTGCTTTGGTTGTAAGGTCTAGCTCGGCATTCACCAGAAGAAGGACCACCTTTAGCGAGGCCGGCGCCCGCATCCGGAGGGAAGCAGCTTGTTCCAGTGCAACATGGCGCGGGCTTTTTTCGAAATGGACGAGGCCAATATGCGATGCACCCGCTTTGACGGCGGCATCAATGCTGGCTTCGGTACTCAGGCCGCAGATTTTTATCTGTGTGTTCATATCGGGCCTAATAGCCGTCCCTTGCGCTCCCGTCATGCCAAAACCAGTTTAGCATGATGGCGGATGCAGATGACTTAAAGCGTGCCCATAATGGCCCTTGCAGCATCGTCTGGGCTCTCTGCTTTCGTAATGGGTCTGCCAATGACCAAAATGCTCGCGCCATCGTCACGGGCATGTCTGGGCGTTACAGTGCGTTTCTGGTCTGCAGCGGTTCCACCAGCGGGGCGAAGGCCTGGGACGACAAAGAAACCATCCTTCCATGCCGTTTTCGCGGCCTTCACTTCATGCCCCGAACAGACAATGCCATCAAGACCAGCTTCCTGCGCGAGCGCGGCTAAACGGGCAACTTGAAGCTCTGGACTGTCGGGGACGCCAACACGGTTGAGATCATGATTGTCTAAGCTGGTAAGGACAGTGACCGCCACCACTTTGGTATGCAGGCCTGCAGCAGCTTTGGCATCCTCCATCATCGCGCGGCCACCCGCGGCGTGGATGGTCACAATAGCGGGTTCAAGCAAGTTGATTGCCTGCATTGCCTTGGCAACGGTATTGGGAATATCGTGTAATTTTAGGTCTAAAAAAATGGGTAGGCCCAATTTCTGCACCTCATGCACGCCATGATGCCCATTGGCGCAGAAAAATTCGAGACCGAGCTTTACCCCGCCAACTTGGCCCTTGATGCGGCGGGTCAGTTCCAGCGCGTCTTCCAGATAGGGCGTGTCAATGGCGACGAAGATCGGGTTGGTCATATGGAATCCACAGCAGTGTAAGCGGGGGGAGGCGTGGCAGGCGCCGGTAAAGCAGACGCACGCTGGTTACCCTCCAGCGTCAATATGCGGCGCTTCAAGCGCCATATTTGTGTCCGGTGCAAAAGGTATAAAGGCAGAAAACCAAGCAGGAATGCCACAATAACCAAAGCAGACAATTTGGTGTCCAAGCGAAGGCCACCCCAAAGGCTGACGGACACAGGGGCCCAGTTGTTAGTCGCGAACACAATCAAACCGATAATGATCGTGACCCAAATCAGCATTTTTAGAAATCGCATTGTGCGGCTTCTCCTTCTGATGCACATCTTATGGAAACTTTACCCTCTTGGGTAGGGGGTAGCGTCTTTTCCTCTCATGTGCTTCAAACAAGGAATGCGCGATTAACCAAATACGCGGTCAAAAATTGTATCGATGTGCTTGAAATGATAATCAAGATTGAACCGATCTTCGATTTCTGACGCTGTCATTTTTGCGGTTACCTCTGGGTCAACTTTAAGCAGTTCCATCAAGGACTCTGCTCCATCCGACTCCCAAACCTTCATCGCATTGCGCTGCACGATGCGGTAGCTGTCCTCACGGCTAATGCCGGCCTGCGTCAGTGCCAACAGCACGCGCTGCGAATGGACAAGCCCGCCCATACGGTCGAGATTCTTTTGCATCCGCTCTGGGTAGATCAGCAACTTGTCGACAACACCCGTCAGGCGGCCCAGCGCGAAATCGAGCGTAATGGTCGCATCGGGGCCGATATAACGTTCAACGCTCGAATGGCTGATGTCGCGTTCATGCCATAAAGCGACATTTTCGAGCGCGGGTGTGACATAGCCACGCACCATGCGGGCAAGGCCCGTCAGGTTTTCGGTCAACACCGGGTTGCGTTTGTGCGGCATTGCCGAGCTGCCCTTTTGACCTGGCGAGAAATATTCCTCCGCCTCTAGGACTTCTGTACGCTGTAAATGACGCACTTCTGTTGCCAGACGCTCAATTGAGGAGGCGATGACACCCAGAGTCGCAAAATACATGGCGTGACGGTCGCGCGGGATGACTTGGGTCGAGACTGGCTCAACTGCAAGACCAAGCTTCGCGGCAACATGCGCCTCAACTTCAGGATCGATATTTGCAAAGGTACCCACAGCGCCGGAAATCGCGCAGGTGGCGATTTCGGCACGGGCCGCAACCAGACGTTCGCGACCGCGGGCAAATTCGGCATAAGCTTGCGCCAGCTTCATACCAAATGTGACGGGCTCAGCATGGATGCCATGGCTGCGGCCAATGGTCGGCGTGAACTTATGCTCCATCGCGCGGGTTTTGATGGCGGCCAGTAGTGCATCCATATCCGCAAGCAACAAGTCAGTCGCTTGCGTCAATTGGACGGCTAGGCAGGTGTCGAGCACATCGGAGGACGTCATCCCCTGATGCATGAAGCGGGCTTCTTCGCCTACCTGTTCGGCAACCCATGTCAGGAAGGCGATAACGTCATGCTTTGTCACTGCTTCGATCGCGTCAATAGCTGCAACGTCGATAGCTGGATTTGTCTCCCACCATTTCCAAAGGGCTTGGGCGGCGGATGCGGGCACAACGCCGCGTTGGGCCAATGCGTCCGTGGCGTGCGCTTCAATTTCGAACCAAATGCGGAAACGGTTCTCCGGCTCCCAAATCTTGACCATGTCGGGGCGGGAATAACGTGGGATCATAAGAAACGCTTTCGGCTGATATCGGGAGTCGTGGTTCCGTTAGCAGGCGTAAGGTTTGGCGTCAAAACGCCTGACAAAAAAGAAGGGCGCGGGTTTTACGCCGCGCCCTGCTTATTCACTTTATGAAAGATTTAGAAATCGATCGACACACGACCGTAAACAAACCGTCCGCTGAAACCGAATGGCGATTGCGAGCTGTAAGGCAAGAACGCGTTGTTAAAGCCATAGTTCACGCCATTCACCGTACCAAAAGGCAGACGGTCTGGATATGTGTCGAGCAGGTTGTTTGCGCCAAAGGCGACTGATACTGACTCAACAGGTTTAAAACGGAACTCGAGATCTGTGACCCATTTTGGCGACAAGAAGATGTCGCCTGGAACAGTACCCGGCGCTTTTGTGATATCGCTTGTTGGGTTTGTTCCCGTCACAGTAGTGAAACCGCTCGGCAAGAACACTTCACCATAACGGTTGGTGCGCAGCGTCATACCGAAGTTGTCATAATCCCAATCCAGACCAACGTTCAACTTGTTCTTTGGTTGGCCGTCGGTGAGGCGATAGCTTTCCTGACGTGCGAAAAGGCGTTGTGCGGTGAAGCCAGAAAATACCCGGCGATCGGTGATTTTGGTATCATTCAAGTTATAGCCAACGCTCACCCGGAACTGGCCGAGACCGAATTCGGGTACGCGGTAGCTGGCGACGATATCAAGGCCGGTGGTCTTGGTATCGATACCATTGATGAAGAAACGTGCGGAACTGACGCCAGTGACGCCTGCTGAGGTCAGTAACGCTAGAACATCAGTACCCTGAAGGTTTTCCGTAAGCGTGATGCGGTCGTTAATCTGAATGTTATAGTAATCCGCCGTAATGCTCAGCCCGCTAATTGGTGTGAATGTAACACCCGCACCCAGATTGACCGATTTTTCAGGCTTAAGTGGCTGTGCACCCAAAGCGATAGCCACAGGCGATGAGACAGGGAATGTTCCAATTTCAATCAAAACGCCGCCTACATTGTTCGTTGATGTTGCGGCATAGGACTGCTGGGCAAGACTTGGGGCGCGGAATCCGGTTGAAACGGAACCACGCAAAGCAACGCCGTCGATTACTTCATAACGCGCGGCAGCTTTACCATTGATGGTGTCACCAAAATCACTAAAATGCTCGTAACGACCGGCCAATTGAAGTGTCAACTGGTCGGTGAGGTCCGCGTCCACTTCAGCGTAGCCAGCAAAGCTGTCACGTGAAACATCGGTTTCGTTGGCCGGACGGAAGCCTGGGAACACCTGTGCACCGCCAGCGGCATTGAATGGTGCTGCTGAAAACGGACCGTTGACGTAGCTCTGCAGTTCGCCAGCAACAATTTTGTAGTTTTCGTTCCGATATTCGCCACCAAAAGCGAAAGAAACGCTCTTGCCGATACCGATGTCCAAGTCGCGGCGCATATCGAGGTTAATCGAGGTCTGCCCCGAGCGCAGTCCGCCTGAATCAAAACGACGGGCACTTGCGATACCGCCAAGCGAGGTGTTGACGGTGTTCTCAATCGTATAATCCAAGCGGTTAGATCCGTAGACAGCCGAGAGGTCATAGTCCCATCCGCCAGTCGTGCCACGAAGGCCCGCCGCAGCAGAAATGTCGACGATCTTACTTGCAATCAACGGCAAGAAGCCGTCTGCATAGATAGGTACGAATGCCGTGGTCGATGCCGCAAAGTCGCGGTTACGCGCGTCGGCAGAGCGACGATAGAAACCGGCGCCATTACCGTCGCGTACGCCATAACTGCCGAAGGTATAAAATTCGGCCGTATCGGAGAATTCATAACCCGCGTTCACGAAGAAGTTCAGGTCTTTGGATACGCCATCACCATAACGATGGGCATAACGGTTGAATGTTGCCTCGCGTGGGTCGCCCGCAGCGAAATAGTTACGGCGGATATCCGGACCGGAACGGTTCGTGGGCGAGCGGTCCTTATATTCCGCTGTCAGGTTCACATATCCGCTTTGGCCCAATGGCAAGCCAAAGTTGGACGCAAAGGTATATGTGTCGCCATCCCGACGTTTACGATCTTCACCCGTGTAGGTTATGGCAGGATTATCACCGCCCGTAATGGCGTTGGTGGCTGGGTTGATTGTAAGATTAGTCGTCGTGAGCGCGACAGTGTCGACCTGGCCGACATCTTCCATTTTGGTGATATATTTGCCAAATGTCGCCTGCGCGCGGCCGCCCATGCCTTTTTTCAATTGGACGTTGATAACGCCCGCAATAGCATCAGAACCATATTGCGACGCAGCACCATCGCGCAGCACTTCAAGGCGTTCAATCGCCAATGGCGGAATGGTGTTGAGGTCGACTGCTGTTGACCCACGGCCCACAGAACCGTTCAAGTTGACGAGAGCCGATTGGTGACGGCGCTTGCCGTTAATCAGTACCAGAACCTGATCAGGTGCAAGACCGCGCAATGTTGCAGGACGCAGTGAGTCGGTTCCATCCGTCAGCGAAGGCTGTGGGAAGTTGAACGATGGCACAAGTTGGTTAAGCAATTTGTTGGTTTCGGTTTGGCCGCTGTTCAACAAGGCGTCAGCCGAAATAATATCAACAGGCACTGTGCTGTCGGCAACGGTTCGGTCAGTGCGGCGTGTGCCGGTGACGATAATGGCATCTAAACCAGTTGCTTCTTCGGCAGCAGCATCTTGTGGAGCGCTGTCTTGAGCAAAGGCAGGGTTTGCCGCGGCAACAAAAAGGGCAGTGGTCGAAACCGTCATTGCCAGTGCTGAAATGAGCTTATGCGTCTTCATTTAAAATCCCCATTCTACGCGTAAATAAGTTTTACAGTCATGAATCTTGCACTTTGACGCCTTAAGTTCCAGTAAAGTCGTAAAAATGAAATATTTTACTATGGATGTGTGGCTTTGTGGCAACGCACTTATAATTGTGGCAACGCACTTATAATCGAAAATTTGCATTTAGCTGTGGATTGCTGAAATCGTTGCTTTGCGAGGGCGGGTTGGACCGCTATCGGCTATTTCATGTCTGATATTGTTGATGCTCCAGCAGAAGATCCATTTGATGCGATAGTCGATGCGCCGTTTGATGCGGCTTTGTCGGAACGGTATCTGATCTACGCCATGTCGACGATCACGGCGCGTTCTTTGCCGGATTTGCGTGACGGGCTTAAGCCAGTGCATCGCCGTTTATTATGGGCGATGCGCCTGTTGAAGCTTGATCCGGCTAGCGGATATAAGAAATGTGCGCGCGTTGTCGGTGATGTAATCGGTAAATATCATCCGCATGGCGACCAGTCAGTGTATGACGCCATGGTCCGCCTCGCGCAGACGTTCTCACTGCGCTATCCGTTGGTCGATGGACAAGGGAATTTCGGCAATATCGACGGCGATAATGCTGCTGCTTACCGCTATACCGAAGCGCGGCTGACGCGCACAGCCATTGAGTTAATGAACGGGCTCGACGAAAACGCGACTGATTTTCGGCCAACCTATAATGGCGAGGATGAAGAGCCAGAGGTCATGCCTGGCCTGTTCCCGAATTTGCTCGCCAATGGAGCCAGCGGGATTGCCGTGGGCATGGCGACAAGCATACCATCGCATAATGCCGCCGAGATTATCGATGCGGCGATGCTGTTGATTGACAATCCGCAGACCAGCCATGACCAATTGATGGAAATCGTGCGTGGCCCCGATTTTGCAACAGGTGGTGTGTTAGTCGATAGCCCATCAGTGATCAGCGCGGCCTATGCCTCCGGTCGAGGCGCGATGCGCGTACGCGCACGTTTCTCAAACGGTTGGCAGGATGACAGCGCCTGGGAACCGACAGGCGTTGAAAAACTACCCGGTGGGACATGGCAGTTGGTCGTGTCTGAAATTCCCTATCAAGTGCAAAAGGGCAAGCTGATTGAACAAATCGCACAGCTTATTGCCGATAAGAAGTTGCCCATTCTCGATGACATTCGCGATGAAAGCGACGAGCATGTCCGCATTGTGCTTGTACCGAAAAGCCGCAATGTTGACCCCGAAGATCTGAAGAACGCCTTGTTCCGCCTTACCGATTTGGAAACGCGCTTCTCTTTGAATATGAACGTGTTGGATTCCGACCGCACGCCCAAGGTTATGGGCTTGGGCGAAGTCCTGCTGCATTGGTTGCGACACCAGATTGAAGTGCTCGTGCGTAAATCCCAGCATCGGCTTGAGAAGATCGACGCGCGGCTGGAGTTGCTTCAGGGCTATATCATTGCCTTCCTTAATCTTGACCGCATTATCGAGATTATCCGCACGGAGGACGAGCCCAAGCCCGTCATGATGGCGGAATTCGATTTGAATGACCGTCAGGCAGAGGCCATTTTGAACATGCGTTTGCGGTCGTTGCGCAGGCTTGAGGAAATGGAGCTGCGACGCGAGCTTGAGGCGTTAGAGGCTGAGCGGGAAGATCTTGTAAAGTTGATCGACAGTCCAGCGCTCCAAAAGAAGCGGTTGAAGAAAGACCTGTCGGCACTGCGTAAAAATTACGCCGAAGAAACGGCGCTTGGTCGCCGCCGGACAAGCTTGGAAGAAGCAGGGCAAGCGCGCGAGATTTCGCTTGAGGCGTTTGTGGAGCGCGAGCCCGTGACCGTCATCATGTCAAAGCGCGGCTGGATCAAGGCGATGAAGGGCCATGCCGATCTGTCTGCGCGCGCGGACTTCAAGTTCAAAGAAGGGGACGGCCCCGCTTTCGCCTTCCATGCCCAAACGACAGACAAGATCCTTATCGCTACAGCGAATGGCCGTTTTTACACCTTGGGTGCGGATAAACTTCCCGGTGCGCGCGGGTTCGGTGAACCTGTGAGTACGATGATCGACATTGAAGCGGGTAACGATATTGTGGCCGTTTTCCCAGCGGTTGCCGATGGCCGGATGTTGCTGGCTGCCACTACTGGAAAAGGTTTCATTGCGCGCATTAGTGAGGTTATCGCCGAGACACGCAAAGGACGCGGCGTTGTTACATTGAAGCCTGGCACGCGCTTAAAGGTCGTCCGCCTAGCGCCGCCGGAAACTTCGGATGAAGCGGTATTGCGCGATCAATATGTTGCCGTAGTGGGCGATAACCGAAAATTAGTCGTTTTCCCGATGACCGAGATCCCCGAAATGTCCAAAGGGCAGGGCGTAACTTTGCAACGTTATAAGGACGGTGGGCTTGCAGATGCGGTGTGTTTCCGCATGAGCGAGGGGCTGAGTTGGACCATGGGCGGCGACAGCGGACGGATGCGGACGGAGAATGACATGTCATTATGGCGTGTCGCGCGGGGCGCCGCTGGCCGATTACCGCCGCAGGGTTTTCCGCGTAACAATCAATTTGATTGATTATCCACGGCTAAAGCCGCGTTGACCATTTGCACTGCTATCTCGCGCTGGCGTGCGGTATCTGGGAAGTCCTGTTCTATCCACGCCGCGTCGATGGCTTGCAGCGTTTTTGCCACGAGCGGACCGGGCGGTAAACCCATGCTGATCAATTCGCCGCCCTTGATCGAAAGCGTAGGAATGTCCCATTGCTCCAGCTGCGCGAGACATTCCGGCACATCCTCATCGACAGCATATAGCATCGCGGCATCGCGCGCAGTGTCGATATCGGCCCCATAAGCGATGGCTCGAACATTAAAAGGGGTTGGGACGCCTGCGCGCAACCTATGGCCAAAGCCCTCGCGCATTTTGTTGGACAGTTTCAACCGCGCCGCAACCTTATCAGTGGCAACAATGTCACGGGTTAATAGCGCCAGAAAGCGCGCCGGCAGTGAAACGGGCTGCTTAAATTGTGCTTCGCGCTGCACGAGTTGTTTCAAATGATCAGCCGCGCTTTTGGACAGTTCAGGCAAAAAGGGCGTAAAGATGCCGTTTTGGATCATGAGGTCAACCGACGCGACCGGATTTTTCAATCCTAATATGCGAGACAGCTCCTGCGCTATGCGTTCGCGCGACAAGGCTGTCAGCCCATGCGCGCCATTTGCGCATGCTTCAATGGCGCCTGCATCAATCTGTCCGCCGCCATATCGGGCAAGGAAGCGGAAATAGCGCAATATGCGCAAGAAATCCTCAGCGATCCGTTGGTTGGCATCGCCAATGAACCGCAGTCTGCGCGCTTCGAGATCGCTCAGTCCATCAAAATAGTCGAAGACTTCCCCGCTTTGGGGATCGACATATAAAGCGTTGATTGTGAAGTCGCGGCGCGCTGCGTCTTCCTGCCAATCGGTGGAAAAGGCCACCGTGGCGCGCCGACCATCGGTTGCAACATCGCGCCGCAATGTTGTGATTTCGTAATTTTTGCCTGCTAAGGCCGCCGTAACCGTGCCATGTTCAACGCCTGTGGGTATGGCCTTGATACCAGCTGCTTCCAAACGGTTGATCACGTCATCTGGTAATAAGGCCGTTGCGATATCAATGTCAGATACCGGCAAACCCAGCAGCGTGTCGCGCACCGCGCCACCGACATAACGTGGGCCGCCATAAACATCGTCGAGCGCAGCCAAGACGCTTTTTAGGCCATGATTATGCTGCCATTCGGCGTCGGGCAATTGCACCGGCATCACGCCATCCGCCGCACGAGATTGGCGATGATCCCCGCCGTTACGCCCCATATTCGTCGTTCGCCCCATTGCATGTCATAATAATTGCGTTGCTGCCCATTCCAAGCCGCCTCTTTTCGCACCGAATTGGCAGGGTCAAGCAAGAAGGCAAGCGGCACTTCGAAAAAAGCATCGACTTCTTCGGGATTGGGCTGAAGCGCAAGGTCCGGTGGGATAATGCCAACAACGGGCGCGATGCTGTAGCCACTGCCCGAAAAATAGGTATCCGCTACACCGATGACTTCAACTGTCGCGGGCGGAATGTTCAATTCTTCATGCGCCTCCCTTAGGGCCGCCGCGATTGCATTTTCGTCGCTGTCATCGACCTTGCCTCCAGGAAAGGCTACTTGGCCCGCATGGCTTCGCAGCCATGTGGGGCGCTGGGTCAAGATGACGCCAGGTTCTGCCCGATTGGTTATGGGGATGAGCACGGCGGCCGCGCGGTGGGTACCAACGGCAAAGTGCCGTTCGTCCTCAATTTCTATACTTAGCGCAGGATCAAGCGCCGTTTGCAGCCGTTGCCGCCAGTTCATGCAGATGAATCCAGCTTGAATTGCGCGCCTCTGCTCCAGATGCTGGGGCTATCGGGATTTTCCGAAAGCGCCAAATCTGCGAGTTCGTAATAAACGGGGCGTGCAAGTTTTGCGTACATACCGCCGCGCACATGCACATATAACATACCGCCGCGCATTTCGATGGCGTGATTGGCATCAGCGAAAATCAGGTCGTCGCTGTTCAGCCGGAATGCCAAGCTGCGTTCTGCTCCTTCGCCCTCACTTTGCAATTCTACCGCGATAAATGGAACGTCGTCGACGATGATTGACAGCTTTTGTTGCGGCGTCACTAACCAATATTGGCCGTTGGCGTCGCGGCGCAAGAGACTGGAAAAGGCGCGGATCATGGCGGGGCGCGTAATTTCTCCACCCTGATGAAACCATGTACCGTCCGACGCGATCCGCATTTCGCTATCGCCCGTATTTGCGGGTTCCCAGCTTTCCACTGGTGGCAATTTTCGCGCCGCAACAAGGTCCGCAATATCGGATAGCGTCAGCTTTGCTAGATCGGGTGCTTCATAAGGCATAGAAACGCGATAGGTCCAATCAGGCCAATCGTCAAAGCTTAGTCATTTGGCCCGAGCATGCCGTGCGTTGGCAACGCAACCCTATCATTATTGCGCAGAAGCAAACGCCGTGGTTCCCAAGGGCCCGGCAAGGTCCAGCCAGATGTGCCCTCAGCCTCAAAACCGAAACGGCCATAATATTCAGGATCACCTATCATCACCATTGGCGCATCCTGAGGTGTTACGGCGTTCAGCATCAATTGCATCAATTGTGTTCCAAGGCCTTCATTCTGGCGATGACTGGCAACGGCGACTGGCCCGACCAAGATCAAATCGGCATGATCCACGCGCACCGGCCAACACTGAATGCTTGCCAGAAGCGCACTATTTTCCAAAATGCCAAAGGACAGATGGTCGATGGCCGCCATGCCTTTGCGCAGTAAATAGGCTGTACGCATATGCCTGTCCGTTCCAAACGCATCATCAAGCAAAGCGTTCAACGCTTCTGCAGATATGCGTGAGAGGGGCGTTTTATGCATATAAACTTGCCGGAATGAGGGACACAATAACGGCGTTCCCTGTCATTGCAGAGGTTATTTGTCCAATCGAATATGTTTTCGCTTACAATTAAACCGCCGCAAATTGCCTTTCGACGGAACATCCATTAGCATGTGCCACTTAGATGGTTTCGTCATGCAGGAGAGAGAATTTGACCGATCAGCAAGCGCCCCATGCGGCACCAGACGCAACATCAACACTAGCTTCGGCGCAACCAAGTGCCCAAAAAGATATTTGGGGCTATTTGGTTTTGATTGCGGGCCTTGGCGCTTTGGTCTGGGGCACGGTTGCGGCGGTTGGCACAGGTTGGGGTTTTTGGGCCTATACATCGGGGCTGAAGGGTGTCGCTGCCGCTTTCCTTTTAGGCATATTGGCCATTTTGATTGGGTTGGTGCAAGAGTGGCGCATTCGTAAATCCACCACCCCGCCATTGCGCGCGCGGCGCTGGGTTGGGATGCTGGTTGCTTTGGTCTATGTCGGTTGGGTCGGAACGTTCCTTGTCAAGGCGCTCACTGTCCCTGCGATCCACGATGTATCGACTGATCTTGCCGATCCGCCAGCTTTCCAAACATTACAATTGCGTGCCGATAATACTGACAATGTTCCGGGTGCTGACGATGCGAAGATGCGCGGACTGACGCCAGAACAACGTTGGGCGATGGTGCATCAAAAAGCTTATGGCGACATCCGCTCGGTGCGTGTTGACGCACCGGTGCCAACGGTCATTGCCAAAGCAGAGCGTTTAGCCAAAACCCGTGGTTGGAATGTGGCTATCTCGTCGCCCGAAGAAGGGCGTTTGGAAGCAACTGAAACCAGCGCATTTTTCCAGTTCAAGGATGATGTCGTGCTGCGCGTCCGTCCGTCGGATACGGGCGAGGGCAGCATTGTCGATATGCGCTCTGTCAGCCGAGTTGGGCAGAGCGACTTGGGCATGAACGCCAAGCGCGTCCGGTCATTTTTGGCTGATTTAACGGGGACAGTGACGGCGGCGCAGTAAGGCGCCGCCGCGAAGATCTTTATTTCTTCGGGGTCAGCTTCAATAAGCGGCCCTGTGAGCCAGCGCGTTCATCTTCCAATAGCCAGATAGCGCCATCGGGGCCCTGTTCGACTTCGCGGATACGCGCGCCCATGTTCCATTGGTCTGCCTTCGTTGCATTTTCGCCGTCCAGCTTCACGTGGACCAACGCCTTTGCGCCAAGGCCGCCGATAAACGCGCTGCCTTTCCAAGCCTTAAACATGTCGCCAGAATAAATCATAAGGCCGCCGGGTGAAATTGCGGGGTTCCATGTAACTTTGGGTGCTTCAAAACCGTCACCTGCTGCATGGTCGGGAATGTTCCTGCCATCATAATGGTCACCATTGGACACGGTTGGATAACCGTAATTGGCGGCCTTTTTGACAAGGTTTAACTCATCGCCACCGGCAGGGCCCATTTCTTGGTTCCATAAACGGCCCTTTGCGTCAAAAGCAATGCCCAGGGGGTTGCGATGTCCGTAAGACCAGATTTGCGACTTTACGCTGCCTTGGCCGTAGAAGGGATTGTCCGATGGGACCATGCCACTATCGGTTAAGCGCACAATCTTGCCAAGATTTTGGTTGAGATCCTGCGCGGGGTCGAACTTCTGCCGTTCGCCGCTGCTGATATACAGCATACCGTCCGGACCGAAGGCGAGGCGATGGCCATAATGGCCTTGCCCTGAAACCTTTGGTTCCTGACGCCAGATGATTTGGACGTCGGTCAGCATCGGCTTTGCGGTTGTGAGGTCCAGCTTTCCACGGACCACTGCTGCGCCAAAACCACCTTCGCCGGCCTCTGCAAAGCTGAGATAGACCAATTTGTTTTTGGCAAAGTCGGGGTGGAGGATCACATCACCAAGTCCACCTTGACCGCCATAAGCAACGGCCGGAACGCCTTCGACGTCAACAACAGCGCCTTCATTCTGCCACAGCTTGAGCTTGCCTTTTTTCTCCGTCACGAGCGCATAAGGCGTCCCCGGGACGAATGTCATGGCCCAAGGCTCTTCGAAATCGGCAACCACCGCAACATCAAATGGCACAGAGCTGGTGTCTGCGGGGGCGGCGTCACTGACCGAAGACTGGCAGGCGGCGGCCAGAAAGGATGCGCCCATCAGAAAAGACAATTTTGACATGATCCAAAGCTCCATTTTATAACTACCTTACCCAATTGGTAGGTGAAGGCGTGATGTGCAAGACACTTGCATATGAAAGTTTACGGGGCTATACGGCCATCATCCTTACATTGTGAGAACTTGGAAGGGCTGGCGCCACTGGGGCCGGCGCGGAACGTTATTGCATGTCGAATAAGAAAGTCTGATTTTGCCTGATCTGGATAAACTAAGCAGTTTGATTGCGCCTGAGGCGGAAGCGCTTGGCTTCGCCTTGGTGCGCGTGGCGTGGTTTTCCAATGGCGCGCAGGGTAGCGACGAGCCGACCTTGCAAGTTATGGCCGAGCGTCCAGAGACACGGCAACTGAATATTGATGATTGTGCGGCGCTCTCGCACCGCATTTCCGATTTGTTTGACGAACTTGATCCAATCGTTGAGGCCTATCGCCTTGAAGTTAGCTCGCCCGGAATTGACCGGCCGTTGACGCGTCTTGCCGACTTTTCCGATTGGGTAGGGCATGAAGCCAAGATTGAACTGAGCGAGCCTATGGATGGCCGCAAAAATATTCGCGGTGATCTTGCTGGTGTCGATGGTGAAAATATTCATGTCGATGACCGCAAGGCAGGGCGTTTAACCTTTTCATTTTCCGCACTTGGCCATGCCAAGCTGCTCTTGACAGACCGCCTCATTGCGTCGACTGCCCCCATCAATAGCGATGGTGCCGACGAAGTAGAGGCGGAACCCATTCACGACGAAGCACAGGAAGACTAAAACATGGCCAGTAGTATTGCCGCCAACAAGGCTGAGTTGCTCGCAATCGCCAACGCGGTCGCCAGCGAAAAGATGATCGACAAGTCGATTGTTATCGAAGCGCTTGAAGAAGCTATCCAGCGTGCGGCAAGGGCACGTTATGGTGCCGAAAACGACATTCGCGCGAAGCTGGACACCCAAACTGGTGACTTGCGTCTGTGGCGCGTCGTAGAGGTCGTTGAAAATGTCGAAGATTATTTCAAGCAAGTCGACCTGAAGCAGGCGGACAAGTTACAAAAGGGCGCTGTTGTCGGCGATTTCATCGTCGATCCGCTTCCTGCTGTGGATTTGGGCCGTATTGATGCGCAGTCCGCTAAGCAAGTCATCTTCCAAAAGGTGCGCGATGCAGAGCGTGAGCGCCAGTTTGAAGAATTTAAGGACCGTACTGGCGAAATTATCACGGGCGTTGTGAAGTCCGTTGAATTCGGACATGTCGTCGTGGACCTTGGCCGCGCAGAAGGTGTTATTCGCCGTGACCAACAAATCCCGCGTGAAGTTGTGCGCAGTGGCGACCGCGTCCGTGCACTTATCATGAAGGTTCAGCGCGAAAATCGCGGGCCACAGATACTGTTGAGCCGTGCGCATCCGGATTTCATGAAGAAATTGTTCGCGCAAGAAGTGCCCGAAATCTATGACGGTGTCATCGAAATCAAGGCAGCTGCGCGCGACCCAGGAAGCCGCGCCAAGATTGGCGTCATCAGCTATGACAGCAGCATTGACCCCGTTGGCGCATGCGTCGGTATGAAGGGTAGCCGTGTTCAGGCCGTCGTGCAGGAAATGCAGGGCGAAAAAATCGACATCATTCCATGGTCGGAAGATACCGCGACGTTCATCGTGAACGCTCTGCAGCCCGCAACGGTCAGCCGCGTCGTCATCGACGAAGAGGAGGGCCGTATCGAAGTTGTCGTTCCGGACGATCAGTTGAGCCTTGCCATTGGCCGTCGTGGACAGAATGTCCGTTTGGCATCGCAGCTTACGGGCCGTGGCATCGACATTATGACCGAAGCGGAATCGAGCGAGAAACGGCAGAAGGAATTTGTCGAGCGTTCCGAAATGTTCCAGCAAGAGCTGGACGTCGACGAAACACTTGCGCAATTGCTGGTCGCGGAAGGCTTTAGCGAATTGGAAGAAGTCGCTTATGTCGACTCCGCTGAAATCGCTGCCATCGAAGGCTTTGACGACGGTTTGGCCGAAGAATTGCAGAGCCGCGCACAAGAAGCGCTGGAACGTCGCGAAGAAGTGAACCGGACCGAGCGCCGCGCGCTTGGTGTGGAAGATGCTGTCGCAGAACTGCCGATATTGACCGAAGCGATGTTGGTCGTTTTGGGTAAGGCCGGCATCAAGACGCTCGACGATTTGGCGGACCTTGCCACCGATGAACTGATTCAGAAGGCACGCGAGCCACGTCGCAACGAACGGAGCGATCGCGAAGTGCGGCGTAACCGTACGGAAGACAAGGCAGGCATATTGGCGACCTTTGGTCTGTCTGAAGAGCAGGGTAATGAAATCATCATGGCTGCTCGCGCACATTGGTTCGAAGAGGAGGACGCGGTTGCAGCGGACGACTCTCAATGAGAACCGACACTCCCCAATAAGGAAGTGCATATTGTCAGGTGAGCATGGGACTCGTGCCCAGCTCATCAGGCTTGCCCTCGGGCCCGATGGTAGTATTGCACCTGACCTATTCGCAAAGGCGCCCGGTCGTGGCGCTTGGATTGGCGTTTCCGGTGAAGAATTGTCCAAGGCGCTCGCCAAGGGTAAGCTTGCTGGATTGCTGCGCCGTGCGTTCAAAACGGATAAGATTGAGATCATCGATGACCTCACAGGCCGCATTGATCGCGGCTTGGAGAAGGCCTTTTTGGATCGGCTTGGCTTGGAAGCGCGGGCAGGGCACCTTATCTTAGGTGCCGAGAAAATCGATTCCGCGTCGCGCAGTGGTCAAGTGAAGCTATTGTTGCACGCATCGGACGCAAGCGCCGATGGCAGCGGCAAGCGCGACCAAGCATGGCGCGTTGGCGAAGACGCTGAAGGGACCGGAAAGGGCGGCGTGAAGCTACCTGTGGACCGGGATGCATTGTCTGCAGCGCTTGGACGGCAAAATGCTGTGCACGTTGCATTGATTAATCAAAAAGCGGCGGAGCGGGTGATGCATCATCTTGGACGCTGGCTAAATTTCAAAGGATGCAGTAATGCGCCATTCGATTCCGCTGCTTTGGCTGCGGACTTGCGGGGCAATGACGCTGACATCTCCGCAATTGACTGAGTAAGGACGGGTTCTGTTTCGATGAGTGATGAAAATAATAATAAGCCGACTTTGACGCGCAAGCCGCTCACTTTGAGCCGCTCGCTTGAGTCCGGCGAAGTGAAACAGACTTTCAGCCATGGCCGCACCAATAAGGTTGTGGTTGAGGTGAAGCGCAAAAAGCTTGTCGGTAAGCCTGGTTATGCGCCGGAGCCCGAAGTTGCGGCACCGCCACCACCTCCGCCGCCTGTCGCGGCGCCAGTAACGCCCGCGCCTGCACCTGTGGCCGCGCCAGCGCCTAAGCCACGCCCCACGGGCAATGACATGCTCAGCCGTCAGGAGCGTCAGGCAAAGCTGCTACGCGAAGCCGAAGAGGCGCGCTTGGCGATGCTTGAGGAAAGCAGCCGCCGTGAAGCGGAACAACGTGCGCAACGCGCCGAAGAAGAACGCCTGCGTGCCCAAGCCAACCGTGAGGAGGCTGCTGCAGCGCCGCCACCACCGCCCGCCGCCGCCGTTGAAACAGTCGTTCCTGCGTCCATGGATGCGGATGAAGCTGTTGCGGAAGAAAGCAATAGGGACGGTGCCGCGCCTGCGCCGCGTCGCTTTACACCTGTAGAAGCGCCCAAACGCCCAGAGCGCGAGCGTGAGGAAATCAAAAAGGCACCGCATCGTCCAACGCGCGGTGCAGCCGATGACCGCCGCCAGTCTGGGAAGCTCACGGTTACCCGCGCGCTGGAAGGCGACGACGGCGCCCGTGCACGATCACTGGCCGCGCTGAAGCGTGCGCGTGAAAAAGAAAAGCGCCTCCATGGCGGTGGCAACCGTCAGGCACAGGTGAAGCAAACCCGCGACGTTGTCGTGCCCGAAACCATCACGGTGCAAGAACTTGCCAACCGTATGGCGGAAAAAGGCAGCGATTTGGTCAAAGCATTGTTCAAAATGGGCATGCCAATCACGATCAACGAAACCATTGACCAAGACACGGCAGAATTGCTGGTCGAAGAATTTGGCCACAACATCACACGCGTGTCGGATGCCGATGTCGACATTTTCCATGATGACGATGTAGATAGCGCTGAAACCATGAAGCCGCGTCCCCCGGTCGTAACTGTCATGGGCCATGTCGACCATGGTAAGACGTCCTTGCTGGATGCCTTGCGTGGCGCGAATGTCGTATCCGGCGAAGCGGGCGGCATTACCCAGCATATTGGCGCGTATCAGGTGAAGGCAAAGGATGGCTCGGTCATCACGTTCCTCGATACACCGGGCCATGAAGCGTTCACGCAAATGCGTCAGCGCGGTGCATCGGTAACCGATATCGTGATTTTGGTGGTGGCTGCCGATGATGGTCTTATGCCGCAGACAATTGAGGCCATTAAGCATGCCAAGGCTGCTAATGTGCCAATGATTGTTGCGATCAACAAGATCGATAAAGAGGGCGCAAACCCTCAAAAGGTGCGCGAGCGTTTGCTTGAGCATGAAGTTATCGTTGAAGCGATGGGCGGCGATGTTCAGGACGTTGAGGTTTCAGCGCTGAAGAAGACAGGCCTTGATACTTTGCTTGAAAAGCTTGCTCTGCAGGCCGAAGTCATGGAGCTGAAAGCCAATCCAGACCGCGCGGCAGAAGCCGTCGTGGTCGAAGCACAACTCGACAAGGGCCGCGGTGCTGTCGCAACTGTGCTCGTGAAGCGCGGCACGCTGAAGCGCGGTGATATCTTCGTAGTTGGCGCCCAGAGCGGTAAAGTTCGTGCGTTGATCAACGAAAAGGGACAGCAAGTTTCCGAAGCCGGCCCTGCAACCCCAGTCGAAGTGCTTGGCCTGACCGGTGTTCCATCGGCAGGGGACGTTCTGACCGTTGTTGAAAGCGAAGCGCGTGCTCGTGAGGTTGCTTTGTATCGTAAGGAACAATCGACCAAGGTGCGCACAGCGCAAGTCACGCCGAATTTGGAAAATCTGTTTGATAATCTGTCTGCGTCACGCGCGATGGAATATCCTGTGGTTATCAAGGGGGATGTGCAAGGTTCGGTTGAAGCGATTGTCACTGCACTTAACAACATCTCGACTGACGACATCAAGGTCCGTGTATTGCTGGCCGGCGTTGGCGGCATTACCGAATCCGACATGTTGCTGGCGGCGGCCTCCAATGCGCCGCTTATCGGTTTCAACGTGCGCCCCAATGCTAAGGCCGCTGCCTTGGCGAAGCGTGACCGCGTACGTTTGAAATATTTCGATGTAATCTATCACCTGACCGCCGACATCGCCAAAGAAATGGCGGGCGAATTGGGTCCAGAAATCATCGAAACTGTTGTTGGACGCGCCGAAGTCAAGGATGTGTTCAAATCCGGCAAGCGCGACAAGGCTGCTGGTCTTTTGGTCACCGAGGGCGTCATCAAAAAGGGTCTGCACGCGCGTCTTACCCGCGAAGACGTCATCGTATCGAAAACGACGATTGCGTCGCTGCGCCGCTTCAAGGACAATGTCGACGAAGTTCGCGCCGGTATGGAATGTGGCGTCGTTCTGGCGGATACCAACGATGTCAAGGCAGGCGATATGCTCGAAGTCTTTGAGATCGAGGAGCGTGAACGGACGTTGTGATTTTAGCTCGGTCCTGAACGGGGAATATCATGGCTAAACATAATGATACGGGCCCCGAAGGCCGTTCAGTACGCCTGCTGCGCGTAGGGGAGCAATTCCGGCATATATTGTCGGAGCTGCTAGCGCGCGGTGAGGTGCATGATGATATCCTCAACAGCCACAGCGTCAGCGTGACTGAAGTGCGCATGTCCCCGGATTTGCGCCATGCGACGGCGTTCATTAAACCGCTGCTTGGGGTGAATGAGGCGGTGGTGCTCAAGGCACTGCGCACGAATACAGCGTTTTTCCAAAAGGAAGTCGCCGCACGGGTCAGCATGAAATATGCCGCAAAATTGAAATTCCTAGCGGATGACAGTTTTGATCAAGCAACGCATATCGAAACCTTATTGAGCGCGCCCAAGGTCCAGCAAGACTTGACCGAGGATGCTGCTGCCGCGCCAGCGGACGACGCCGTGTAATGGCCAAATTATATTTTTATTATGCCTCTATGAATGCAGGCAAATCGTCGACCTTGCTGCAAGCGGCGTTTAATTATGGCGAACGCGGCATGAAAGTCATGCTTTGGACCGCCGCGATTGATGACCGCCCCGGCTATGGCGCTATCAGCTCGCGTATTGGTCTTGCAGGTGACGCTAGCCGCTTTGACGCGACAACTGACATCGAAAAAGCGGTGCTTGCCCAGCATGATGAAACGCCGCTGGCATGTGTCTTAATCGATGAAGCGCAATTTTTAAGCAAAGAGCAAGTTTGGCAAGCCGCGGCACTCGCCGACAAGGCGGGAATTCCGGTTGTGTGTTACGGCCTGCGCACGGATTTCCAAGGTGAGCTGTTTCCCGGATCCGCTGCCTTGCTTGGAATAGCGGATAGTCTCGTTGAGCTTAAAGGTGTGTGTGATTGCGGACGCAAAGCGACAATGAACTTGCGTGTGGATGAGTTCGGAAAAGCAGTGGTCGACGGTGCGCAAACCGAAATTGGCGGCGATGATCGCTACATCGCCATGTGCCGCAAGCATTTTAATGAGGCGCGGGCAGCGCGATAGATCAGCATGCATGGCTGGATCATCCTCGATAAACCGCTTGGGTTGGGCTCAACGCAGGCGGTTTCTGCGGTAAAGCGGAATTTGCGTGAAGCGGGCTTTGGCAAGGTCAAGGTCGGCCATGGCGGCACGCTTGATCCTTTGGCAACGGGTGTTCTGCCGATTGCTTTGGGCGAAGCGACCAAATTGTGCGGCCGTATGCTGGATGCATCGAAAATCTATGACTTTACCATTTGCTTTGGAACAGAAACCAGCGGTCTGGATGCCGAAGGGGAGGTCGTAGCGACATCCGATCACCGCCCGAGCTTGGCACAAGTCGAAGCAGCGTTGGCTCAATTTATTGGCCCCATCGAACAAATTCCGCCTGCTTATTCGGCAATAAAAATTGACGGCAAGCGCGCGTATGACTTGGCGCGTGCAGGCGAGGTTGTGGAGATGAAGCCCCGTTATGTGACGGTGCACGACCTTTGTTTGCACAGTGTTGCGACCGTTGAGGCTTTGAATGCCGTCACGCTCACCGCCGACGTCTCCAAAGGCACCTATATACGCAGTTTGGCGCGGGACATTGCATATGCAGTCGGTACAGTCGGGCATGTCACGATGCTACGCCGCACGCGCGCAGGGCCGTTCAGCGTGCAAGGCGCGATTTCGCTGGACAAACTGAATGCATTCGGCCAAGGAGCCGCGCAAGAAGACATTATCTTGCCGATAGAGGCAGGGCTGGTCGACATCCCGGCTCTTAATCTCTCCCCGGAACAGGCAAGGGCAGTCCAGCAGGGCCGCGTCTTGACCGGGATTGCCATGGAAGATGGGCTACATTGGGCGAGGGGCGCAGATTTGCGGCCACTGGCATTGGTGGAGAACGTCGACGGGATATTGAAAACCGTCCGTGGCTTTAACTTAACTCCATGATGTTCGAAGGAAAAATATGTCTATTACTGCAGAACGTAAAGCCCAGGTCATTAAAGAGCACGCACGCGAGCCTAACGATACCGGATCACCAGAAGTGCAAGTTGCAATCCTGACTGACCGTATCAATGCCCTGACATCCCATTTTAAAGACCACCACAAGGACAATCACTCGCGTCGTGGCCTTTTGCAAATGGTTAACAAGCGCCGTTCGCTTCTCGACTATCTGAAAAAAATTGATGCGGCGCGTTATACCGCCCTCATCGCGAAGCTTGGCCTTCGTAAGTAAATTCACTCTCGGCCCGCCTCGGCGGGCCGTTTGCGTTTTGCGCCTTCCAAAAATGAATTTCGGGTGCGCATGAAAAGGGCATTCCGGCAATGAGGCTGGACTGTCATCGGGGCTCGAAAATGCCCCATCCGCGGCGGATCGGTAATTCCGCAACTCAAGAGGCCCCGCATCGCATTGGGCATGCGGGTCAAAGGAAAATTTATGTTTAATACGAAGACTGTATCCATCGAGTGGGGCGGACAAACCCTGACACTCGAAACGGGCAAAGTTGCCCGTCAAGCTGACGGCGCTGTTATGGCATCGCTTGGCGAAACTGTTGTGCTTTGCGCGGTTACCGCCGCAAAGTCTGTGAAAGATGGCCAGGATTTCTTCCCGCTCACCGTTCACTATCAAGAAAAATATTCCGCAGCTGGCCGTATTCCCGGTGGCTTTTTCAAGCGTGAACGTGGAGCAACTGAAAAGGAAACGCTGGTTTCGCGTCTGATCGACCGTCCACTTCGCCCGCTGTTCCCAGAAGGTTTCTACAACGAAATTAACGCAATTGCGCAGGTTCTTAGCTATGATGGCGAGAATGAGCCTGACATTTTGGCACTTGTTGCCGCGTCGGCCGCAATGACCATTTCGGGCGTTCCATTCATGGGGCCAATCGGCGCAGCACGCGTTGGTTACCTGAACGGCGAATATATCCTGAACCCAACTGACGCGCAGGTTGCCGAAGGCGACCTCGACCTCGTTGTTGCCGCAACATATGACGCGGTGATGATGGTGGAATCCGAAGCCAATGAGCTTTCGGAAGAAATCATGCTGGGTGCCGTCCTGTTTGCGCATGATGCGTGTAAGGAAGTCGTTAAGGCTATCATCAAGCTTGCTGAGCAAGCTGCGAAGGAGCCTTGGGCGATGGCAGAGCAGGCTGATTTGTCTGCCGCTAAGGAAAAGCTGAAGAAGCTGATCGGCAAGGATATTGCCGCTGCATACAAGTTGACCGACAAGTCGGCACGTAGCAACGCGTTGAACGCGGCGCGCGCAAAGGCCAAGGAAGCGTTTGTTGATGCTGCACCGCAAGATCAGCTTGCTGCTGGCAAGTTGATGAAGAAGCTGGAAGCTGAAATTGTGCGCGGCGCCATCCTTAAGGACGGCACACGTATCGACGGACGCACCACTTCGCAAATCCGTCCAATTTTGGCGGAAACGCACTTCTTGCCACGTTCACATGGTTCGGCGTTGTTCACTCGTGGTGAAACCCAGACCATCGCAACCTGCACTTTGGGCACCAAGGATGCAGAGCAGATGATCGATGGCCTTGGCGGTCTGCATTATGAAAACTTCATGCTGCATTACAACTTCCCACCTTATAGCGTTGGTGAAGTTGGTCGCTTTGGCGCACCAAGCCGCCGCGACATCGGCCATGGTAAGCTTGCATGGCGCGCGCTGCACGCTGTGTTGCCTTCCAAGGAAGAGTTTCCCTACACAATCCGTATCACCAGCGACATTACCGAATCCAATGGTTCGTCGTCGATGGCATCGGTGTGCGGCGGAAGCCTTGCGATGATGGACGCTGGCGTTCCTATCAAGCGTCCGGTTTCAGGTATTGCGATGGGCTTGATCCTAGAAGGCAAGGATTTCGCAGTCCTTTCGGATATCTTGGGTGACGAAGATCATCTCGGCGATATGGATTTCAAGGTAGCTGGTACGTCTGAAGGCATCACCACGATGCAGATGGACATTAAGATTGCCGGTATTACCCGCGAAATCTTTGAAGCTGCATTGAACCAAGCCAAGGAAGGCCGCGCGCATATCCTTGGTGAAATGGCCAAGGCATTGGGTGAAGCTCGCGGCGAATTGTCCGCGCATGCGCCGCGCATTGAAACGATGCAGATCGACAAAGCGAAGATCCGCGACATCATCGGCACCGGCGGCAAGGTTATTCGCGAAATCGTCGCGACCACCGGCGCGAAGGTCGACATTGATGACGAAGGTCTTATCAAGATTTCGTCGTCTGACATCGCGCAGATCGAAGCGGCCCGTAAGTGGATTTCGGGCATCGTTGAAGAAGCAGAAGTAGGCAAGATTTATGACGGTAAGGTCGTCAATCTCGTTGATTTCGGCGCATTCGTAAACTTCATGGGTGGCAAGGACGGTCTCGTCCACGTCAGCGAAATGCGCAATGAGCGCGTTGAGAAGGTGACGGACGTCGTCAGCGAAGGCATGGATGTTAAGGTCAAGGTTCTTGAAATCGACCCACGCGGCAAGGTGCGCCTGTCGATGCGTGTCGTAGACCAGGAAACCGGTGAAGAGCTGGAAGACACACGCCCGCCCCGCGAAAAGAGCGAGCGCAGCGATCGTGGTCCCCGTCGTGAAGGCGGCGGTGGTGGACGCGGCGAAGGCCGTGGCGACCGTGGCCCACGCCGTGATGGCGGACGTGGTGAAGGCCGCGGCGACCGTGGCCCCCGCCAAGAGCGTTCAGAGGGCGAAAACAAGGGCGGGGGCGATCCCGACCATGTGCCAGCTTTCTTGAAAGATTAAATCCGTAAACGATTGGAGAGGAAAGGGGCGGCTTCGGCGGCCCCTTTTTTTATGGCCATTAGGGTCGTAGTTCATCACCGATACAGCATATTTCGGCCACGCTTGATGTGAGTTTATGTGCCGTGCCAAGCAAAAGGCTTGGCGGGGCGGACAAGATTATCTAGGGAACATTCATGAACAAAAAATTCCTTATGCCCGTTGCGCTATTGGCCGCATCTTCCCTGCTTTCCGGCTGCGCTATGCTCGGTCTAGGTGGTGGCGGAGCAAAGCCGGGTAGCAACACCCGTTATGTCGCGCGCGACGTAAATACGCTGTATTCGGCGGCAAAGGACAAGCTGGATAACAAGCAATATGAAGTTGCTGCGGCGTTATTTGACGAGGTAGAGCGTCAGCATCCTTATTCGCCATGGGCCCGCCGTGCGCAGCTAATGAGCGCGTTTAGCTATTATATGGCGCAGAAATATAATGAGTCGATCCAATCGTCGCGCCGTTTCTTGTCAATCCATCCGGGTAATAAGGATGCGTCTTACGCATATTATCTGATCGCTTTGTCTTATTATGAGCAGATCAGCGACGTTACGCGTGACCAGAAGATTTCGGAACAGGCATTGGCCGCTTTGGGCGAAGTGCAGCGCCGGTACCCCAATTCGCGTTATGCGTCGGATGCCACGTTGAAGATTGACCTTGTCCGCGACCATCTGGCCGGCAAAGAAATGGAAATTGGCCGTTTCTACCAACGCCGTGCCTTGTGGCTCGCGTCATCTTTGCGCTTCCGTGAGGTGATCGACAAATATGACACCACGACCCACGCACCAGAGGCGCTATATCGTCTGACCGAAAGCTATCTTGCCATGGGCGTGCCTGAAGAAGCGAAGAAGGCTGCGGCCGTACTCGGTGCCAATTATCCCGGCAGCGAATGGTATGCGCGTGCCTATAATTTGATACAGAAGAACGCACCCGCCGCGTAATGCCATGCTAACGGGGCTATCGATCCGCGATGTCGTGCTGATCGAGGCACTGGACTTGGAATTTGCAAGCGGGCTTGGCGTGCTCACCGGTGAGACTGGGGCCGGTAAATCTATATTGCTGGATGCGCTTGGCCTTGCCCTTGGCGCCCGCGCCGATAGCGGTTTGGTGCGGTCCGGCGCCGAAAAAGCACAGGTGACGGCAAGCTTTGATACACCCGCTCATGTCGCGGCTTTCTTGGCCGATAATGACATTGATATTGATGGCAATGAGCCGTTAATCATCCGCCGCTCTGTGAAGGCCGATGGCGGCAGCAAGGCGTTTATCAACGACCAACCTTGTTCAGCCGCGCTTTTGCGGGAATTGGGCGCGGCATTGGTTGAAATTCACGGCCAACATGATGATCGCGGCATGTTGAACCCGCGCGGACATCGCGGATTGCTGGACGCCTTTGGCCGGAGTGACACCGCAACCGTGTCGGCCAATTTTGCCGCATGGCAGGATGCCAAATCGCGTTTGGATATTGCGCGTGAGGCGCTCGAAAACGCAGCGCGCGACCGCGAATGGCTGGAGCATGCCGTGGCCGAACTCGCCGCGTTCCATCCGCAACCGGGCGAGGAAGAGCAGCTCGCGGGTGAGCGGTCCGACATGCAAAAGGGCGAGCGCATTGCCGAAGACCTGAAAGCTGTGCTGGAAAGCTTTGATGGCCCGAAAAGTGGCTTGGCGCTTATCCGTGGTGCGGCGCGCAAACTGGATCGTCTGGCCGACGCGCACCCCTTATTGGCCGAAGCGCTGACCGCATTGGACCGCGCGGTGATTGAGGCGAGCGAGGCCGAAGGTAAATTGAACGCTGCCGCGCGCGCGATTGAATATGAACCCGCACGACTTGATGAGATTGAGGAGCGCTTGTTTGAGCTGCGCGCATTGGCCCGCAAGCATAATATAGCGCCCGACGGTATTATCGCTTTGCAGGAAAAGCTGACGGCGCAATTGCAGTCGATACAGGCAGGTGGCGAGGGGCTTGCGGTGCTGGAGGCTGAGGTCAAGGCCAAGCACTGTGCCTATGTCGAGTCCGCTACCGCATTGTCTGCGGTCCGTACGGCGGCTGCGGCCAAGTTGGACGTTGCGGTGAAGAATGAACTGGCGCCGTTAAAGTTGGATGCGGCGCAATTTCAGACTGCGGTTGAGCGATTGCCGGAAGATCGCTGGACGGCCTTTGGTATGGACCGTGTCGAATTTTTGATTTCGACCAACCCCGGCGCACCTTTCGCACCCTTGGCGAAGATCGCATCGGGCGGGGAATTGTCACGCTTCATTCTGGCGTTGAAGGTCGCATTGGCCGAAGAGGGCGGCGCTGCCACGATTATTTTCGACGAAATCGACCGGGGCGTGGGCGGCGCCGTTGCTGCGGCGATTGGCGAACGCCTTGCGCGTCTTGCGACACGCACACAGTTATTGGCCGTCACACATAGCCCGCAGGTCGCCGCCAAAGGCAAAGCGCATTATTTTATTGCGAAATCGAACCAAGGCACCGTGACCCGCACTGGAGTCACCTTGCTCGACGCCGAAGCCCGCCGCCAAGAAATCGCCCGCATGCTGTCCGGCGCAGAGATAACAGATGAGGCACGGGCGCAGGCTGTGCGATTATTGGAGACCGTATGAAGATGTTTTGGATTTTAGTGGCTTTGTCGGCCAGCGCCTATGCGACGCCGCAACCATCGGCACAACCGGCGGATAAGTTTTTCGCAGATATGTCCATGCTATGCGGCAAAAGCTTCAATGGTAAATTAGCCGCAGGCGATGATAGCGACGCAAGCTTTGCCTCGGCCAAGATGCAGGCCCATGTCCGCACCTGCACCGACCGCGAAATTCAGATTTCCTTTGATGTTGGCGAAGATCGCTCACGGACTTGGATCATTACACGGACCGACAACGGCCTGCGCCTGAAGCACCGCCATATGTTAAAGGACGGCACCGAAGACCCTGTGTCGCAATATGGCGGCGACACCGCGCAGGCAGGGACAGCGACGCGGCAAGAATTCCCTGCCGATGCATATTCCAAGGCCATGTTCACCAAAGAGGGTCGCACGGTTTCGAACACGAACATTTGGGCATTTGAAATCGATGCCGGTCGGTCATTGACCTATGAATTGGCTCGCCCGAACCGTTTGTTCCGGGTGGCGTTTGACGTGGGTAACCCTATCACCGGAGCGAGTGAGTGACATCTGAGGCGGATGCTGCCAATGAGCTGATGCGCTTGGCGAAACAGATTGCGTACCACAATAAACGTTACCATGCCGAAGATGCGCCTGAAATTTCCGATGCGGAATATGATGCATTGGTGCGTCGTAACAATGCATTAGAGGCTGCATTTCCGCACCTAATCCGCGCCGATAGCCCTAACTCGCAAGTGGGGGCGGCAGTCGAAGGCTCGGGCCTTCCAAAAATCACCCACGCCAAGCGGATGATGAGCCTCGACAATGCCTTTGCGGCTCAAGATGTTCATGACTTTGTCGGGCGCGTGCGACGCTTCTTGAACTTGTCCGCAGACGCAGAGGTTTCGTTAACGGCGGAGGACAAGATTGACGGGCTTTCACTGTCATTGCGGTATGAAAAAGGCGTCTTGAAACAAGCGGCCACGCGTGGTGACGGCAGCGTGGGTGAGGATGTAACAGCCAATGTCGCTTATATCGCCGACATCCCGCAACAGCTTAAGGGAGTCGTGCCAGACGTTTTCGAAATACGCGGCGAAGTCTATATGGCGAAATCCGACTTTGCGGCGCTTAACGACGCGCAAACGGCAAAAAATGGAAAGCTGTTCGCCAATCCGCGTAATGCGGCGGCGGGGTCTTTGCGGCAAAAGGATGCGAAGGTTACAGCATCGCGCCCCTTGCGCTTTTTGGCGCATGGCTGGGGTGAGGTAAGTGAGCTGCCCGCCGATACGCAAAGTCAGGTGATGGCGGCGATTGCCGATTGGGGTGTGCCGATATCGCCCTTGCTACGCCGCTTTGAACATACCGATGACGTCCTAGCGCATTATGCTGACATAGAACGCCGCCGTGCCGATTTGCCTTATGATATTGATGGCGTTGTCTACAAGGTGGACCGTTTGGAATGGCAGGAACGGCTTGGCTTTGTAGCCAAATCACCACGCTGGGCCATTGCACATAAATTTCCGGCTGAGCGCGCGGAAACGACGTTGGAGCAAATCGATATACAGGTTGGCAGGACGGGCAAGTTGACGCCGGTTGGTCGCCTGACGCCAGTGACTGTTGGCGGCGTGGTTGTATCCAATGTGACGTTGCACAACCGCGACGAGATAGCGCGTTTGGGCGTGCGTCCGGGCGACCGCGTGGTAGTGCAAAGGGCAGGGGATGTCATTCCCCAGATTGTTGAGAATCTCACACGTGAAAATGTGCGTCCGGCCTATGAATTCCCTGCGCATTGCCCGGAATGTGGTTCCGAAGCGGTGGCCGAAGAGGGCGAAGTAGATGTGCGCTGCACAGCAGGGCTGATTTGCCCCGCGCAACGCGTGCAACGCCTTATCCATTTTGTCAGCCGCGGCGCGCTGGATATTGAGGGGTTGGGCGAGAAAACCATTCAGGAGTTTTTTGATCTGGGCTGGTTGGAAAGCCCTGCGGACATATTCCGGCTACGCAATCGCCGCGCCGAAATATTGGCACGCGATGGTTGGCAGGATAAGTCTGTGGATAACCTGTTGGCAGCGATTGAGGCAAAGCGTGCGCCAGACGGCGCAAAACTGCTTTTTGGTTTGGGAATCCGTCATATAGGAACGGTCACGGCGCGGGATTTGTTTAAGGCGTTCGGATCGGTCGAAGAAATCGGCAAGGTCGGCCAAAGACTGGCCCAGGCCGATGAAGCCGCGATTGCCGATGTCACCGCGATAGACGGGGTCGGTGGGGCAGTTGCCGAGGCATTGGGCGACTTCTTCCATGAACCCCATAATCTGTCTGTGTGGACCGACCTTTTGAACGAAGTCAGTCCGCCTGCTTATGTTTCCAACATTCGCGAAAGCGCGTGGACGGGGAAAACGATTGTCTTCACTGGCAAATTAGAGACGATGAGCCGTGATGAAGCCAAAGCACAGGCCGAGGCGCTGGGCGCGAAAGCAGCGGGCTCAGTCAGTGCCAAAACCGATCTTGTGGTCGCTGGTCCCGGTGCCGGGTCGAAACTGAAACAAGCAAATGCGCTTGGCATTCAGGTTATTGATGAAGCCGAATGGGCCAATATCGTGCAAAGCGCTTAAGAGTGCTTCTTGGCGGTGCAGAATAAGCGACAGCAGTTGCTGTAATCTGGTTTCAAGTGTAACCAGTTGTCATGGACCCAATTAGCCACGTTTATGAAACGCCACCCGCTGGCGCGCAGGCCGATTGGACGGTACCCCAAAATTGGGAGAAGTTCAGCGCGGATGAGCATGCGATGTGGGACCGTCTGTTTGCAAGGCAATCGGCGATGCTCCCCGGGCGAGCGGCCGATGCGTTTATGCGCGGTATTGATGTGCTCAAGCTTTCCCGCCCCGGCATTCCCGATTATCGCGAATTGAATGCGCGGTTGATGGCGGCGACTGGGTGGCAGATACTGGCGGTTCCCGGCCTTGTGCCGGATGATGTGTTTTTTGACCATCTGGCCAACCGCCGCTTTCCCGCCGGTAATTTCATTCGGACACCAGACCAGCTGGATTATCTGCAAGAACCAGATGTCTTTCACGATGTATTTGGCCATGTGCCGATGCTCGCCGATCCGGTATTTGCCGATTATATGGTGGCCTATGGCAAAGGCGGGCTGCGGTCGTTGGGCTATGGTGCGCTCGACCATCTGGCGCGGCTATATTGGTATACGGTGGAGTTTGGTCTAATCCAGCAAGCCGACGGCCTGCGCATTTATGGTGCGGGGATACTCTCCAGCTATGCCGAAAGCATCTTTGCATTGGATGATCCAAGCCCGAACCGGATTGCGTTCGATTTGCTTCGGGTTATGCGTACGCATTACCGGATTGACGATTTTCAGCAGAGCTATTTTGTGATTTCGAGCATCGACCAATTGCTGAACGTCACGCTCGAGACCGACTTCGCGCCGCTTTATGCGCAACTGGAAACGCTGCCCGACATAAATGCCAGTGAACTATTACCAAATGATGTGCTGATCACGCGTGGTACGCAAGCATATGCGTTGGAAGCCGGTCGCTGACTAACTTGGCGCTACCATGTGCCGAAATCTCCAGGGGGCTGGCTCGTGCGGCCAGTGGCGCGCACGGGGCGTTTCCAACCATAAGTGCGGCGCTTTACGAGCCATAGGCACGGCCAGTCACCAAAATCGGTTCGCTTTTCGAGGCGGAAGCCCTGGCGTTTGTAGGCGCGTAATACAGCCTCTATTTGGGTATTCAGCAGCCCCGCTAATATCAATGAACCATTGTCGCGCAATATATTTGCAATCGACGGCGCAAGCTCAATCAGGGGGCCAGCAAGAATATTGGCCGTAACAAGGTCGTACGGCGCCCGTGCGATAATGAGTGGGTGCGCGGTGCCTTCGGCTGCACAAAGCGCCAGTTGTCCCTGAGAAACGCCGCAGGGCACGTTATTGACCTGCGCATTGTCCGCTGTGACCTCAACACTGACTGGATCAATGTCGGACGCGGTCAAATAGGCCTTTGGCCACAGACGATGTGCGGCAAAGGCGAGCAGCCCCGTGCCCGTGCCGATATCTGCGATGACGTCAAAGCGCTTGCCTGCGCGCTTCATATTGTCGAGCATGTTTAGGCAGCCGGTCGTGGTTTCATGGCCACCTGTACCAAAAGCGCGGCTCGCCTCAATCAGGAACGGCGTTGCGCCTTTGGGAACGCTCCCTTTGTTCGAACTGGTGTGCACGTAAAAACGGCCTGCATGGACTGGTTCCAACCCTTGTTGACTCATCACGACCCAGTCCGCATCGGGCAGTTCTTCGACGATTGGATTTACATGTGCAGCGCTGGCCAAGCGATCATGAATGGACTTGATAACCGCCTTCGTCGGTTTGCCTGCAAAATAGGCATTTAACTGCCATTTATTATCGTTAAACGCCTCAACTTCATCCGCCACGATAGAGGGCATGGGGTCGAGCGACGCCAGCCATTCATCGTCTTCATGTATGGCCTCCGCCTCTGCACGGGTGCAGGGAAATTGGACTTTCCAATCACCGGACATAGCTGGCGCCATTTACGTCGAGCACCGCGCCGGTCATCGATGGTGGCGCTTCCAAAGCGCAGAATTTCGCCATGACTGCGACCTCTTCGGGGTCGGCGACTTTGCCCAAGGGGATGTCGGCCAGCAATTTATCGCCGCCGCGGCTCTCCAGATAGTCTTCCGCCATACCTGTCATCGTGAAGCCGGGGCAGATGGTGAAGGCATAAATACCCTCTTTGGCATAGGCCCGCGCGATGGTCTTGGTCATCGCGACCATGCCTGCCTTTGATGCGGCATAATGCCAATGGGCAGGGCTATCGCCGCGATATGCGGCGCGGCTCGCGATGTTGACGATACGGCCTGACGCGCCGCTGGCTTGCCAATGCAGCACCGCGCGGCGGCACAGGTCCGCGCTGGCCGTCAGGTTAATCTGCAGCGTGCGGTTCCAGCTTTCCAGCCATGCCTCGTCGGGCCGTGCAAGCAAGTTTGCTTCGAAGACGCCTGCATTGTTGATGAGGACGTCAATCCGGCCGTCCAAACGCTCAAGCGCCTGTGCCCACAGCAGCGCGGGAACCGCGGGGTCATTCAAGTCGCCATCCTTGCTGGACAAGGCAACGACCTTCGTTGTGGCAGGGTCAAAGCTTGCGGCGATTGCTGCGCCAATTCCGCGCGAGGCGCCGGTGATCAAAATATGCGTTTTCATGCGCGCTGCTTTTCACAGCGCAGCCGAAAGTTCAACCAAAGTTATTGAAGAAATTGGTCAGCCGATTGCGTGTTTCGCAATGCGCAGGCCTTGCAAGGCGGCGTTATTCGATTAAAGAGCGTGGCAACGTCGACCGCTTGCATTTATGAAGGACGCTAAAATTATGGCGAAAAACCCTAACCGGCCACTGTCACCGCATTTGCAGGTGTATCGTTGGTCGCCGCAAATGGCCATCTCGATCTTCCACCGCGCGACAGGCTTTGTTCTCGCGACTGCTGGAATGATGACTTTGTTGTGGTGGCTGTCGGCTATCGGGGGTGGCGCAGAAAGCTATGCCACGTTCCAGCAATATGTCGTTTCGGCAGGTGCCGATGGCACGGTATTGCAAGTTGCCAGCAACTGGTTCTTCCGCCTTGTGGCTCTGGCCGTGACCTTCAGCTTCTTTCAACATTTGGCGTCGGGGCTTCGTCACCTCGTGCTCGACATTGGCGCTGGCTATGAATTGAAGACCAACCGACTGTGGGCATCGGTTGCATTTGTTGCAGCCATTTTTGCAACTGCATTGGTCGCCTTGTTTGTGGCATCGCGCTTTCTTGGAGTTTTGTGATGGACAGTAGAACAAATATCGGTCGCGTCCGTGGCCTAGGTTCGGCCAAGCATGGCGGCGAACATTGGCTGAAGCAGCGTTTGACAGCGATTGGCAATGTCCTGCTGACCACTTGGTTCGTTGCGTCGTTGTTTATGATCCCAAGTTTTGATCAAGCGGCCTTGGCGCAGTGGTTGGCGCAGCCATTGGTTGCCGTTCCCATGATCTTGATGATTGCCAATATATTCGTGCATGCCCGCTTGGGCCTTCAGGTGTTGATTGAGGATTATGTCCATGATGACGGCCTGAAGTTCGCGGCCATGGCGCTGTTAAACTTTTACGTCATCGCCAGCGCCGTATTCGGCATTTTCGTCGTTGCAAAACTCGCATTTACCGGAGCTCCCGCCTGATGTCAGACGCTTATAAGATTATCGACCACACATATGACACCGTCGTCGTTGGCGCCGGCGGGTCGGGTCTGCGCGCCACCATGGGCAGTGCGGAAGCAGGTTTGAAAACCGCGTGTATTACTAAAGTCTTCCCAACGCGTTCGCATACTGTCGCAGCGCAGGGCGGTATCGCGGCATCGCTAGGCAATAACTCGCCAGACCATTGGACCTGGCATATGTATGACACGGTCAAGGGCTCCGATTGGCTCGGCGACCAAGATGCCATCGAATATATGGTGCGTGAGGCACCTGCGGCGGTCTACGAATTGGAACATGCCGGTGTGCCATTCTCGCGCAACGCCGATGGCACTATCTATCAACGCCCCTTTGGCGGCCATATGCAGAATATGGGCGAGGGCCCACCCGTTCAGCGTACGGCTGCTGCTGCCGACCGTACCGGTCACGCCATGTTGCATGCTTTGTATCAACAAAGCCTGAAATATGACGCGGATTTCTTCATCGAATATTTCGCGCTCGACCTCATCATGGAAAATGGCGAATGCCGCGGCGTGATCGCCATGTGCATGGAAGATGGCAGCATCCACCGGTTTAAGAGCCACGCTGTCGTGCTGGCAACCGGCGGCTATGGCCGCGCCTATTTCTCCGCAACCTCGGCGCACACTTGCACGGGCGATGGCGGCGGCATGGTGTTGCGCGCTGGCTTGCCATTGCAAGACATGGAATTCGTCCAGTTCCACCCAACGGGTATTTATGGTGCTGGCGTCCTCATCACCGAGGGTGCACGCGGCGAGGGCGGTTACCTGACCAACAGCGAAGGTGAACGCTTTATGGAGCGTTATGCCCCATCGGCAAAAGACCTTGCCTCACGCGACGTGGTCAGCCGTTCGATGGCACTTGAAATGCGCGAAGGGCGGGGTGTTGGCGAACATAAGGACCATATTTACCTGCACCTCGATCATATCGACCCTGCGGTATTGGCGCAGCGTTTGCCCGGCATCACCGAAAGCGGTAAGATTTTTGCTGGCGTCGACCTGACCCGCCAACCTTTGCCTGTGACACCAACGGTTCACTATAATATGGGCGGTATTCCGTGCAATTATCATGGCCAAGTCGTCAACAAGGTGGGCGATGATCCTGAAGTCATAGTTCAGGGCCTGTATGCCGTTGGAGAAGCCGCTTGCGTTTCGGTGCATGGCGCCAACCGTCTGGGTTCAAACTCGTTGATTGACCTTGTTGTGTTCGGCCGTGCAACGGGCTTGCATTTGAAATCGACCCTGACCCCCGGCGCGCCGCATAAGGCATTGCCTGCGGACGCTGCTGACCTTGCACTCGCGCGTGTCGACAAGTTCCGCAATGCAAAGGGTGGATCGCCGACTGCAGACATCCGTTTGCAAATGCAGCGGACAATGCAAAAGCATGCTGCCGTATTCCGCGACACCGCGTTGTTGGAAGAAGGCGTCGTTGAAATGCAGAAGGTCAATAAGCGTCTCGCCGACGTGCATGTGACCGACCGCAGCCTAATCTGGAACACCGATCTTATCGAAACGCTAGAGCTCGATAACCTTATGGCGCAAGCAGTCTGCACGATCGAAAGCGCAAACAACCGTAAGGAAAGCCGCGGCGCCCATGCGCACGAAGATTTCCCCGAGCGCGATGATGCCAATTGGATGAAGCACACGGCGTCATGGTTTGACGGTTGGGGTGGTTCCGGCGGTAAGGTCAAGATCGACTACCGCCCGGTGCATGATTACACGCTCACCGACGAGGCCGAGTATATCAAGCCGAAGCCGCGGGTGTATTGATTTCTGCAAAAACGGTGGCGGTAATTTCCAAGCTCCGTTTGCGCTTTTCATGGTCGAAAACCGAACAGGCGACGATGATTTCGTCGGCCTGCGTTCGCGCCTGAAACGCTTGAACCGCGGATTTTACAGTGTCAGCCGCGCCGATGGCGCTGGCGGACAGAACATCATTCAACGCCGATGCAAAATGCGGGGGCAGGGACGCGACATAGCCCTCCACAGGCGGTGGCAATTGGCGCGGGTTACCGGTGCGCAAAGCAACGAAGCTTTGCATCAACGAACTCGCTAAAAATTCGCCTTCCGCATCGCTGTCGGCAGCGATGATGTTGAACGCGGCTATCGCGTGCGGCGCGTCAAGCACGGCGCTTGAGCGGAAATGGCTGCGATAGATATGCAGCGCCTCATCCAGCATCTGTGGCGCAAAATGGCTGGCGAAGGCGAAGGGCAGACCCAAAGCCGCGGCCACCTGCGCGCCATACAGGCTGCTGCCCAAAATGTAGATTTGCACGTCAGCGCCTGCACCCGGCGTTGCGACAATACCCGTTTTGCCATCATCGGCGAAATAGCTTTGCAATTCCATCTCATCGCGCGGGAATGCATTGGGATCGCTGTCGAGCGTCCGCCGGATTGCGGCGGCAACGTGCTGGTCGCTCCCGGGCGCGCGGCCAAGGCCCAGATCAATCCGCCCCGGATAAAGCGCGTCCAACGTGCCAAACTGCTCGGCAATGACCAAGGGCGCATGGTTGGGCAACATTATACCGCCGGAGCCAACGCGGATAGTCTGCGTTGCGGCGGCAATATGCCCGATCACCACGCTGGTGGCGGCGCTTGCAATGCCGCGCATGCCGTGATGTTCAGCAACCCAATAACGGGTAAAGCCAAGTTTTTCGGCATATGCCGCAAGGTCCGCCGCATTGGCGAGCGCGCTTGCGACCGATCCGCTTTCCACAACAGGCACCAGATCCAGAAAAGAGTAGGATGTCATGACGCTTAAATGGTGGCTTATCGTTCCAAAGCCAAGCGCAATCGACTATTTCGCCGCGCCGTGCGATATGCGGTGATGTGATCACCGAACTTTTCATACCTTTCCTTATAACAACAATGCTGATCGAGCTTACCCCCGGTCCAAATATGGCGTGGTTGGCGTTGACGAGTGCCAGCGAAGGTAAAAGGTCTGGATTTGCTGCCGTAGCCGGGATTGCGCTTGGCCTCGCGATATTGGCTGCGGCATCTGCTGTTGGTCTTGCGGCGTTGGCGACGCGTTCTCCAGCTTTGTTCAGCCTGTTGCGCTATGCTGGCGTCGCTTATTTACTCTGGCTGGCGTGGAAGACATGGGCGGGGCAAGAGGAAGCAATTGCAGACGGCATAAGCAACAATGCGCTCGGCGCATGGTTTCGCCATGGGCTGCTGTTGAACTTGCTGAACCCTAAGGCCGCGGTTTTCTTCATAACCGTCCTACCTGCCAACATAACCCAAAATGCGCCAGTTGCGCCGCAAACGGCGTTGCTGTCGGCAAGCTATGTCGCGATTGCCACCTTTGTGCATCTGGTCATTGTTACGCTAGCGGCGCAGGCACATGGATGGATATCCGCCGGGAACAGGGCGCACATTGTTCGCCGCGTCTCTGCCATTTTGTTGGCCGGTATCGCTATCTGGTTCCTTTTTACCACAGCTTAGCGCCAGCGCAGCATGGACCGATCAAGCTGCGCCGGTGATGTCACGCCCATCAGGCGCATATCGCGCGCGATTTCGTCGCGCAATTTGCCAACAATGCGCTCGACGCCGGGTTGGCCTGCTGCTGCCAAAGCATATAGATAGAGCCGCCCGCCCGAACAGGCAGTGGCCCCTGCGGCCAGCGCTTTCAACACATGGCTTCCGCGCTGCACGCCGCCGTCACAAATGATATCAATTTTCCCGCCCACGGCATCGGCGATTTCGGCGATTTGATCGAAGGGGGAACGCGACCCGTCCAATTGCCGCCCGCCATGGTTGGACACCATGATTGCGGTCGCGCCAATGTCGACGGCGCGTTTTGCATCCTCAACGGACATGATGCCTTTTAAGCAGAATTCACCGCCCCAAATCGAACGGACCTTTTCGGCCATGGCCCAGTCCATCGATGTATCGAGCATCGTATTGAAATATTCCGCCACCGATACCGCGACATTGGTGCCCGCATCGACATGCGTCTGCAGATTGGGCAGGGCGAAATTTTCCCGAAACAGGTAATTCAGCGCCCATTTGGGGTGGATGGCGTAGCTCATCACCGAGGCAGGCGTGAACCGCGGCGGAGAAGTAAAGCCGCTGCGCAAGCACCGTTCGCGGTTTCCGGAAACGATCGTATCGACTGTCAACGCGATGGCATCAAATTTTGCCGCCTTGCAGCGTTCGATCATCGATGTGTTCAGCCCCTTATCCTTGTGGATGTAAAGCTGGAACATTTTTGGTGTTTTGATGGTCGCGCCGACTTCTTCAATGCTGACGGTGGCTAATGAGGAGATGCCAAACCAGGTGTTATGCTGCTGCGCGACTGAGGCAACGGCACGCTCGCCTTGCCAGTGGAACAGGCGCTGCAACGCGGTGGGGGAGAGCATCAGCGGCATATCAATCCGCTGTCCCATCACAGTTACCCCCATGTCGATTTCTGACACGCCCGCCAAGACATTGGGCACCAAATCGCAATCGTCAAAGGACGATGTGTTGCGGTTCTTGGTGCGTTCATCGTCGGCGGCGCCATCGATGTAATTGAAGATAGGTGAAGGCAGGCGCGATTTTGCCAAGCGGCGGAAATCTGCGACATTGTGACAATTTTGTAAGCGCATTTCGGGCTTATGACAGACCTTGCGCATAATTGCATCTATTTGGATTGTGGCTACACGGCGTCTGGCCCTTGGTTGTGCTGCTGTACATTATCCATATGGAACATTGCGTTTGGCCGAGCATTGCGCAAGATAAGGTCATCCCAAATGCAAAGGCATATTCTGATGTTCCTCAAAGGCAAAACAGCACTGATAACTGGTTCAACCTCCGGCATCGGATTGGGCTATGCCCGTGCGCTGGCGGCGCAAGGTGCAAATGTGATGATAAACGGGTTCGGCGATGCCGATCTGATACAAAGCTATGTTGCCGAACTCAGCAAGGTGAGCGGCGGAAAGGCGCATTATTCCGCGGCCGACATGACTGTACCCGACAGCATCCGTGCTATGGTCTCTGAATGCACCAACCTATTGGGATCGCCTGATATTTTGATCAATAATGCGGGAATACAGCATGTTGCACCGGTTGACGAATTTCCGGAGGATAAATGGGATGCGATTTTATCCATCATCCTGTCTTCGGCCTTCCACACGACAAAGGCCGCCTTGCCCGCGATGAAGGCCAAGGGCTGGGGGCGTATTATCAACACAGGGTCGATGCACAGCTTGGTCGCATCGCCTTTCAAATCGGCCTATAATGCGGCAAAGCATGGCCTTGCGGGCTTTACCAAGACGGTTGCGTTGGAAGTGGCGACAGAGGGCATAACGGTTAATAATATCTGCCCGGGTTATGTCTGGACATCGTTGGTCGAAAACCAAATCCCCGATACCATGAAGGCACGCGGTCTCACGCGGGATCAGGTAATCAATGATGTGCTGCTGGCCAATCAACCGCAGAAAAAATTTGTCCAGGTGGAGCAATTGGCTGCGCTTGCGGTGTTTTTGTGCCGCGATGAGGCGAGCGCAATTACCGGCACAAACCTGTCGGTCGATGGTGGATGGACCGCGCAATAGCTGCGAATATTTGGTCCTGTAGCCCTAAAAAAACCGCCGGCATTGCTGCCGGCGGTCAGTTGCTTTTCCTCCCCAGGAAAACTCTAATGCATTAGCTGCTCTATTTGCCGCCGGCACTGCCAAGGCGGTGATACAGCCGTGCGAATTTGACTGATTCAGGCTTGTCCTGAATAACCTCAAGATAATGCACCAATGCCTGCCGTAGGAGCGTAAGATCCTCAGTAGAAAGAACGGCGCGTGCGCGTGCGGGCTCAGCCATATCGATTGCTCCTTATGCAGCTTGGTTGAACTGATTCATGGTATTGTCTTTGCCGCCCGCCTTCAACGCAGCTTCACCGGCAAAATATTCCTTATGATCATCACCAATGTCGGAACCCGACATGTTCTGGTGTTTGACGCAAGCGATGCCCTGACGGATTTCCTTGCGCTGAACGCCTGCAACATAACCCAACATGCCCATTTCGCCGAAATAATCCTTCGCGAGATTGTCCGTGCTCAATGCCGCTGTGTGGTAGGTTGGCAACGTGATGAGGTGGTGGAAAATGCCTGCACGCTTAGCAGAATCGCGCTGGAAGTTCTGGATGCGAACATCTGCCTCAACACCTAAAGGCGTTTCGTCATAGCTTGCGCTCATCAGGTTGGCGCGCTCATATGCGGACACGTCTTTGCCATCGGCAGACCAAGTATCAAACACTTGCTGACGGAAATTTAGTGTCCAGTTGAAGCTTGGCGAGTTGTTATAGGCCAGCTTTGCATTGGGAACGACTTCACGAATACGGTCAACCATACCAGCAATCTGTTCGATGTGCGGCTTTTCAGTTTCAATCCAAATGAGATCTGCACCATTTTGAAGCGACGTAATGCAATCGAGGACGCAGCGGTCTTCGCCAGTGCCAGAGCGGAATTGGAAAAGGTTGGACGGCAAACGCTTTGGACGCAACAACTTGCCGTTGCGGTTCAAAATGACATCGCCATTTTGCGCCGTGGCGGGATCAATTTCTTCACAATCGAGGAAGCTGTTATACAAATCGCCCAAGTCACCTTCAGCAGTTGAAACGGCGATTTGCTTGGTTAGGCCAGCGCCGAGCGAGTCGGTGCGCGCAACAATGATGCCGTCTGGCACGCCGAGTTCGAGAAACGCGTAACGGCAAGCGCGGATTTTCTGAAGGAAATCCTCATGCGGTACAGTCACTTTGCCGTCTTGGTGGCCGCATTGCTTTTCATCTGAAACTTGGTTTTCGATTTGGAGCGCACAAGCGCCCGCTTCAATCATCTTCTTCGCCAGCAAATATGTGGCTTCTGCATTGCCGAACCCAGCGTCGATATCGGCGATGATAGGCACAACATGGGTTTCATGGGTTTCGATTTTGTCCATGATGGCGGAAGCCCGCGCGGTGTCATTCTGCGCACGCGCATCATCAAGGTCGCGGAAGAGGAGGTTGAGTTCGCGGCTGTCGGCTTGACGCAAAAATGTGTAAAGCTCTTCGATAAGCTCAGGGACGCTTGTCTTTTCATGCATAGATTGGTCGGGCAGGGGGCCAAATTCGCTCCGCAATGCAGCGATCATCCAACCTGACAGATAAAGATAGCGCTTCTTGGTCGTACCGAAATGTTTTTTGATGGAGATCATCTTTTGCTGTGCGATGAACCCGTGCCAGCAACCCAATGATTGCGTATATTGCGCGGGGTCTGCGTCATAGGCCGCCATATCGTCGCGCATAATCTTGGCGGTGTAGCGGGCGATATCGAGACCAGTCTGAAAACGGTTTTGCAATTGCATACGCGCGACAGATTCAGCGCTAATGGAATCCCACGTTCCGTTATGCGCGGCGATTTCCGCGCTGTTGGTGGCTATCAGTGTCTGATATGACATGTTCTGTTCCTTCGTTCGTGGGTATCTATCCCTCGTTCTTCTGACCTTTGCGTGCGAAAGCCCAGTCAATTTTGTAATATTTGTTGTGTTGTCGTCGTAAATCATTATGATTTTTTTGTAACTTTGTAATATTATTGACAGTTGTGCGATGGCTGAAGAAAAATTATTTGCGGGGCATGCAGTGCGCAGGATCCGCCGCGCTTATGGCCTAACCCAAGGGGCGATGGCTGATACGCTGGCGATTTCGCCGTCCTATCTCAATTTGATTGAACGCAATCAGCGGCCGCTGACGGCGACCTTGTTATTGAAACTGGCGCAGTCTTATGACTTTGATCCGCGTACCTTAACGGGGGCAACGCCGGGTGGCGGCGTTGACGCTATTCGGCGTCGGCTCAGCGATCCTATGTTCGCAGATTTAGCGGTTGACCGGGCGCAGGTCGAAGAATGGATCGCGGCCAGTCCAGATGCGGCCGAGGCTTTTGCGCGCGCGTTTGACCGTCTTTCAGGTGGTTCACACGGCGGTGCCAGTACAGCAGCGGGCGGCGTGCCGATTGAGCCGGAAGCTATAGCATCGGCACGGCGTGAAATTGAACGCTGGCGTAACCATTTTGCAGATTTGGACTCGCAGGCTGAGGCTCTTGCCGATGAACTAAGGCTCGCCAATGCGGATCTGTATGGGGCGATTACCGAACGGCTGCGCGTCAAGCATCAGCTGTCCATAAGGATACTGCCGTTTGACGTCATGCCGGACAGGCTCCGTCGTCTCGACCTGCACGCACGGCAGTTACAATTGTCCGAATTGCTTGACCCCGCAAGTCGCACCTTCGCCGCCGCTTTGCAGCTTGGTATGTTAGAGGCAAAGACGGAGATTGATGCATTGGTTGCAGGAGCATCTTTCACGGAACGGGCGGCCGAACGGCTGTATCGTCGCCATTTGAGCAGCTATTTCGCGGCCGCCGTGATGATGCCTTATGCGCGTTTTCTGAGGGCTTGCGAAGCCACAGGCTATGACATCATGCTTTTGCAGCGACGTTTTGGCGCAGGCTTTGAACAGATCGCCCACCGCCTGACGACATTGCAGCGCGTTGGCCAACGCGGTTTGCCCTTTTTCATGTTGCGCATTGATAAGGCGGGGCAAAGCAGCAAGCGTTATGCGGGCGCAAGCGCATCGCCATTGGTGGCGACCGACCGGCGTTGTCCCTTATGGCATGTGCATAATGTATTTGCGCGGCCCGGGACACTATTGCCACATTTGGTGGAATTAGAAGACGGCAGTCGCTGGTTCACTTTGTCCCGCGCCGTGCACCCGCAAACCGCGGTCAGCGGTGGCGTGGAGGCCGAGTTTGCGATTTGTCTTGGCTTAGATGCAAAGCTTGCCGTACCATTGGCCACTGCGCGCGGTATGGACCTGAAAAATGGTGTGGCGACGGCCATCGGCCTTGGCTGTTCAGCATGCACGCGACCAGAATGTCCCCAAAGAAGCGCACCGCCAACTGGCCGCGTGCTGGTGTTCAATGAACGTGAAAGAGGTATGTCGCCTTTTACCTTTGATCAGCTGGCATGAAGCCCACTGCCGATAGTATCTAGGTCAGAGCGAGCAGCTCTGCCGGATCAATGCCTGCGCGTTGCATTTGTGCCTTTACGTCGGGCCAGACATTTTGAACGAAATTGTCGCGTTCAAAACTGCGCAACTTTGCGGTGGCTCCGCGGGCTACAAACAAACCAACGCCGCGTTTTACGTCAACCAAGCCGCTATCTTGAAATAACTGATAAGCCTTCGCCACTGTCAGGGGATTCGCGCACTGAATGGCGGCAAATGCGCGAACGGAGGGCAGCATTTCGCCCTCTTTATATTTGCCGTCGAGTATCGCCGCAGCGATTACGTCGCGCAATTTTAGATAGACTGGTTTTACATCATTTTTCATTACATGCTTACTGCCATAATACAGTAGGGCGCGTCAAGCATGGGTAAATCTATGCAGTCATGGCCACTGGCGAATGATGTCGCTTGGAACGGGGCGCGGACGCTCTTCAAGCGCGAGCGCTGGTGTTCCGATGAAGAATAGGCCTGCTATTTTCTCATCGCCCTGACAAATGGCGGCTTGCACAATCGGATCGTAGCTTGCCCAGCCTGTGATCCAGCTACCGACAAAGCCGTGGGCATGCGCCGCGTGCAGTAAATTCATACCCACAGCGCCCACGCTCATCTCCTGTTCCCACAGCGGAATTTTCAAGCTTGGTTGAGGTGCAAAGAGCAGCAAGATGAGGGTAGGGGCCATATGCGCTGGGGCAATCGCCGCTTCGATTTGCACTGGACGGGCATCTGGGTTGGCGTCGCAGAATGCCTTTTTCAATAAATCGGCAAAGGCAGAGCGGTCGATGACTTCAACAAAACGCCACGGGAATAACTTCCCATGGTCGGGCGTGCGCATGGCCGTTTGAAGGATTCGGTCAAGCTGCGCGCTATCGGGGCCTGGCGCAACCATATCGCGTGGCTTGCCGGAACGGCGGGTTTCCAGATAGGCGGTGACAGAAGAAAGATCGTTGAACATTCCGCACCCTTCGACGAAATTCGCTCCCTTCGGCAATATAATTCTTCACACGCGCATTTTTTTCGGTAGGTTCCGGCGCAATAGTCCCATGCAATGGGATTTTAAACAAAATAAAGATGAGGGGTTCGCACGATGGCAACATCATATGCGCAAGATGGAGATGCAGCAGGGACATTCCTTGGTCATCCCAAAGGTCTTTTTGTATTATTCTTTGCCGAGATGTGGGAGCGTTTTTCCTATTACGGAATGCGCGCGCTGCTGATTTTCTATCTGACTAAGCACTGGTTGTTTTCGGATGAGGATTCCGGCGTCATCTACGGTGCTTATACGGCGTTGGTGTATATCACCCCCGTACTCGGCGGCTATCTTGCAGATCGCTATCTTGGGCAGAGAAAGGCCGTGACCTATGGCGCTGTTCTGCTGACCTTCGGGCATTTTCTCATGGGCTTTGAAGGTTCTGGCGGCCAAGATGCGGCGTCGCTGAGCATCTTCTGGCTCGCTTTGGCGTTTATCATCGTGGGTTCGGGCTTTTTGAAGGCGAATATCTCGGTTATCGTCGGGCAGCTTTATCCACGTACTGATGTGCGTCGCGACGGAGCCTATACTATCTTCTATATGGGCATTAACCTCGGCGCTGCGCTTGGCGCATTGCTTTGCGGCTATCTCGGCGAAACCTATGGCTGGTCTTATGGTTTTGGCGCAGCGGGCGTAGGCATGTTGCTCGGCCTTATTGTGTTTGTTGTATTCAAACCATTGCTATTGGGGCGTGGTGAGCCTTTGAACCCAGAGGCTTTGAATAAGCCAGTTTTGGGCATCAAGTTAGAGTGGCTGCTGTATCTTGTCGGCCTTGTTGCTGTCGTCATTTGCTGGTGGTTGGTGCAAAATCAAGCTGTCGTCGGCACTTTGCTTGGCGTAGTTGGTGCTATCCTCGTGTCATATGTTTTATGGACGGCGGTGCGGAAACTTGAGCCACATGATCGCGACCGGATTTTTGCAGCGATGTTCCTTATCATCGGTTCAATCCTTTTCTGGGCCTTGTTTGAACAGGCTGGTTCGTCGTTAAACTTGTTCACGGACCGTCATGTGGATCGCGCTGGCGTTCCTGCATCGGTATTTCAGTCCTTAAATGCCATCTACATTGTTATGCTTGCTCCCTTGTTCGCATGGCTTTGGACATCGCTTGGTCGCAAGGGACTTGAACCATCTGCTGCGGCAAAGTTCGGTCTTGGCATAGTTCAGCTGGGCATCGGCTTTCTTGTCCTTGTGGCGGGTTCTGCCGCGGCAGGTGCAGACAGCATGGTCCCCGTCTTGTTCATCTTCCTGATCTATTTGTTCCACACAACTGGCGAATTGTGCCTGTCGCCAGTTGGCCTCAGCGCGATGAACCGGCTTGCGCCGGCACATCTCGCATCCTTGATCATGGGAACATGGTTTTTTGCATCGGCCACTGGGAACTTTGTCGCGGGCTTGATTGCTTCGGCAACTGGTTCAGAAGCGGCATCTGGAGAAGGTGCGGGGCGCGAAGTCGTCATGGCCGTCTACAGCCAAATTGGTTGGATTGCGATTGGCGTCGGCTTGGCAGTCGTGGTCATCTCGCCACTTATCAAGAAGCTTATGCACCTCGACACTTTGCGTGACGATGCGCCATCGGACGGACATGCCTAAGCAGATGCATCTGCTTTTGGCGTTCACTTAACAAATCGGAGTTAGACAATGGCAATTTCGAATACATTGCGCAGCGCATATCTGGTGCTGCCACTGGCCTTGATGGCGTGTTCCAACGCCGAAGGCCCCAAAACCGTTTCCGCAACCCCTGCGGTGAAGCCAGCGGAAAAGGCCCCAGTGCCGTTTCCGTCAACATATAAGGCTTATCCCAGTGTCGCGACGGCCATTCGTAACGTCACCATATATGATGGCGAAGGCGGCAAGATTGATAATGGCGTGGTGTTCATGACCGGCGGCAAGATTAGCAGCGTTGGTGGTGCAGATACGATCATTCCAGCAGGTGTGAATGTGGTCGATGGTAAGGGCAAGTTTGTAACGCCCGGCATCATCGATATTCACTCCCATTTGGGTGACTATCCCACGCCATCCGTTGAGGCGCATAGCGACGGCAATGAAGCCACATCGCCCACAACGCCCGAAGTCTGGGCCGAGCATAGCGTATGGCCGCAAGATCCAGGTTTCAGTCGCGCGCTTGCCAATGGCGGTGTTACGGCGCTGCAAGTATTGCCGGGTTCGGCCAACCTCATGGGCGGGCGCTCTGTTGTCCTGAAAAACGTTTACGCACGCACCGTACAGGGCATGAAGTTTCCTGACGCACCTTATGGCATGAAAATGGCCTGCGGTGAAAACCCGAAGCGGGTTTACGGCAGCAAGGGGCGGATGCCATCAACGCGCATGGGCAATATCGCCGTGAACCGGCAGACATGGATCAAAGCGCAAGAATATAAGAAAAGGCGCGACAGCGGCAAAGAATTTACCCGCGACATTGGTATGGAAACATTGGCTGGTGTGTTGGATGGTGACATCTCAATCCAGAACCACTGCTATCGTGCCGACGAAATGGCGCTTGTCCTCGATATGGCCAAGGAATTTGGCTATAAGGTATCAACATTCCACCATGCGGTAGAAAGCTACAAAATCGCTGATTTACTCCGCGACAATGGGGTATGCTCCGCCGTGTGGGCAGATTGGTGGGGCTTTAAGATGGAGGCGTATGACGCCATTCCTGAAAACGCCGCGATCCTGCATAATACCGGCGCTTGCGTGATCATCCATTCCGACGACGAAAACCAGATCCAGCGTTTGAACCAAGAAGCGGCAAAGGCGCAAGCCGATGGCCGTCGCATGGGTTTCAACATCAGCGATGCCGAAGTTATCAAATGGCTCACTTACAACCCTGCCAAGGCGTTAGGCATATCGAACAAAACAGGCAGCTTGAAAGCGGGCAAGATGGCCGATGTCGTTTTGTGGAACGGTAATCCGTTGAGCGTCTACGCCCGTCCAGACAAGGTCTGGATTGATGGTGCTTTAATGTTTGACGCAAGCAACCCCAAAATACGTCCGGTCAGCGATTTTGAACTCGGCCAACCAGGTGAAGGAGATGTAAAATGAGGCATTTCCTCTATACCGCCGCTGCTTTAGCAACATTTGCAACGCCTGTTGCCGCCGAAACCATCGCCATTACAGGCGGCCGGGTTGTGGTCGGGGATGGCAGCGCGCCAATCGAAGGGGGCACTGTACTTATCCGTGACGGCAAAATCGTTGCCGCCGGTACAACTGTCGTCATACCATCGGGCGCACGTCAGATTGACGCGACAGGCAAATGGGTGACACCGGGTGTATTTGCCGGTTTCTCGCGGCTTGGCCTAGCTGAAGTCGATGCGGTCAACGGTACCAATGACAAGAGCGGCGGACGCAGTGGGTTTTCAGCCGCTATCGACGTTGCGCCTGCCATTGATCCGTTTCGGTCGCCTTTTGCTGTAAATCGCTCATCGGGCGTAACACGCGCTGTTGTAGCGCCTGAGGCTGGGGACAATATCTTTGCAGGCCAAGGCGCAATTGCGGACCTTGGCGCAGATAGTAACCCAGTTACCAAAGCCCGTGCGTTCCAATTTGCCGAGTTCGGGGAAGAGGGTGCTGCATCTGCGGGGGGAAGTCGTGCGGGAACGCATCTGCACTTCCGCGCCATGTTGCGTGAGGCCCAAGATTATGCCGCTGGCCGTGGCACGTTTGATGATGATTTGTTGAAGGCTGAGGATGCGAAGGCTTTGTTGTCCGTCCTTCGCGGTGAAACCCGTTTGCTCATCCATGTGGAAGGGGCAAATGACATGCTCCGGCTTATGGAGTTAAAGCGCGATTTTCCTACAATTAAAATGGTGTTTGTAGGCGTGAGCGAAGGTTGGCGGGTCGCCCACGAACTCGCAAAAGCCGGCATTCCGGTTATCGCATCGGCACTCAATGATCTTCCGGCAACATTTGAAATGCTGGGTGCGACACAAAGCAATGTTGGCCGTATGAAGGACGCCGGCGTTCAGGTCGCCATTGGTATGATCAATGATCGGGATTCGCACCAATTGCGGTACACAACCCAATATGCGGGTAATATTGTGAGCCTTCAATATGTGCCCGGTGCAACGGGTCTAACCTGGGATGAAGCTTTTGCTGCGATCAGTTCGGTTCCTGCCGATATCATGGGCGTTGGCGATCGTCTTGGCAGCTTGAAAGCGGGTCGGGCCGCGGATGTAGTGCTCTGGGATGGCGACCCGCTCGAGCTTTCCAGTGCAGCCACTACGGTCATCATCGACGGTATCGAACAACCGCTTACCAATCGTCAAAACCGCCTGCGGGACCGTTATGCGCGTCCTACAGAAGGGGATTTACCAAAGGCATATGATCGCTGATAAAATTATGCTATAATTACAGCATGTTGCGTGGGGAGGGTGTGGCATTTTGGATGATTATCTAGCATTGATAGCAGCGAGCCTGTCGTTCGTTGGTAGTCATTTTCTGATGTCGCATCCGTTACGCACATCACTGGTCCGTCGGTTTGGCGCGAACGGATTTATGGTGGTCTATTCTGCCATTTCGCTCATTACGTTCGCGTGGATGATTATCGCCTTTGGGCGTGCGCCAAAAGCCGACGGTCTTTGGCCGGTGGGTGATATCGTCTGGGTGGCCGCGAGTGTGCTTACGCTGATAGCGGCGGTGCTGTTTGCAGGTTCGTTCATCCGCAACCCCTCGCTTCCTGGCGTGCCCGACGCGCTAGCCGCACAATCACCATCGGGCGTATTTAAGGCAACACGTCATCCCATGATGTGGGGTTTTGCTTTATGGGGTGTGGGCCATATTCTTGTTGCACCGCGCATCGACAATTTCATCTTCTCAGGGAGCATCGTTTTCTTGGCTTTGGCTGGTTCCAAGGCCCAAGAAATCAAGAAGCGTAACTTGATGGGCGGTCAGTGGGCAAAGTGGCTGCGCCGCACGCATTTTTTTGTCCGTCCTGTCGCCTTGTTGCGTGCGGGTATCGGTCCATGGGGCGCAGGCATTTTGATCTGGATCATCGCCACATGGGCGCACCCATTTTGGGACGTGGGCGGCGCTGGCCTGTTCCGCTGGTTCGACCTTTAAAGCCGAACCATCTTCATACCCCGTTCGCCATAACGTGGACCCGATGTGCCACCGCGCGGGGCTGCGGCATCCAATTTGGCAAGATCACTCGCATCAAGCGCAATGTCGCTCGCTTTTGCGCTGTCTTCCATCGTTACACGGCGTTTGAAACCGGGGATCGGCACGATATCTTGGCCTTGCGCCAATATCCATGCCAGCGCGATTTGTGCGTGTGATGCGTTATGCTTTCCGGCAATTTCACCTACAGCATCCACAATCGCGAGGTTCGCGGCGAAATTGTCGCCTTGAAAGCGCGGATCCTGCCGCCGCCAATCGTTATCGGGCAGTGCGTCAAGGCTTCTGAAAGCACCGGTAAGAAAGCCGCGGCCGAGCGGCGAGTAGGGAACAAAGCCAATGCCTAATGCACGGCAAGTCGGTAGGATTTCATCCTCAATATCACGTTCCCACAGTGAATATTCGCTTTGCAGCGCGGAAATCGGTGCAACAGCAGCGGCGCGGCGAAGCGTTGCTGGCCCCGCTTCGGACAGGCCGATATGCTTGATTTTACCTTCGGTGATCAGATCAGCCATCGCGCCAACAGTTTCTTCAATGGGTATATTGGGGTCAACACGATGCTGGTAATATAGGTCGAGGCAATCAATGCCGAGACGTTTCAAAGTGCCTTCAACCGCAGTCTTGGCATTTGTTGCTGAACCGTCGACGCCGACGATGTTCCCATTGTCAAATTTGAAGCCAAATTTACTGGCGATGATGAGGCCGTCGCGTTTGCCTTTAATCGCTTGGCCGACCAATTCCTCATTCTGGAATGGGCCATAAATTTGTGCGGTGTCGAAAAAGTTGATGCCAAGGTCAATCGCGCGGTGGATCGTTTTGATAGCCTCATCGGGGTCTGCATCTTCGCCATAAACGATGTTGCCGCCCTTGATCATGGGCATGCAGCCAACACCCAGTGCGGATACTTTTAACCCATGACCAAGTTCACGATATTGCATCAGCTTTGTCCTTTTCAGATGCCTCTATGGCAGTAGCAAGCGCCACATCCATTTGCACATTCCCAGTGGTACGGAAGATATCGGGCAATGTTTCGACTGCAATCAACAGCGCCAATGGCTCAATTGGAATACCAAGCGCCAAGCAGATGGGTGCGATGGATGTCACGAAGCTAACCGATCCGGGCAGGCTGACCGCGCCCATAGAGGTCAATGCCGCGATGAAGATTGCAAACCCATAATCGAAGTAGCTGAGTTCCACGCCAAACCAGTTGGCAACATACAGTGCAACCGCCAAGTTCATCGCTGGCCCGGTCACGCGCAATAAGGCGACGGCCATGGGCAGAACTAAGCCAGCAGTTGATTCCCTTACGCCAAGCGCCTCGGCCTTTTTCAACATGAGCGGTAAGCTGGCGAGTGAGGATTGGGTGGAAACCGCAAAGGCCTGAACTGGCGCGATTTGCCGCGCATAGTCTGTAAAACGCACCTTGCCAGCAAAGACAGCCACCAGATAGGCGAAGCCGCCAACGATAATGCCGACGATGGAAACGGTAACGATATAATGGGCTACGGCACCCAGTGCCGCGAGGCCGGAACGTGCGCCAACGACAAATGCCAGCGCGAATACGCCAATTGGTGCGAGTTTTAACACCCATTCAATGACAAGGACCATGGCGTCAGCAAGTGCGCTGAAAAATCCAGCCATTTGCTCTCTTGGGCCTTGCGCAAGACGTGTGACCGCAAAGGCGAATACCAAAGTGAAAATCAGAAGAGGCAGAATCGAATCATTGGCTGCTGCGGCTATCGGATTGGTCGGCACAAGTGCTACAATAAAATCACGCAAAGGTGGTTGCTCCGCCACCGCAGGAACACCCGTAAGAGCAGCACGCAAGGCCGCAGCACTTTCCGATGGCATTGGCCAGATGGATAGCAATGATGGTGTCAATAGAGCGCCCATCGCCGCCGAGAGACCCATCATGATGACAATCCACGTGACTGTTCGCGCAGCCATAGGGCCGGCGCGGGCCGCCTCAGCGCTTTTGACGATACCGGTAATCAGTAGCGCCACCACCAGCGGCACCACGGTCATCCGAAGGCCATTAAGCCACAAGGTGCCGACAATATCGAGCCAATAGGCAATTTGCGTACCAATGGCAGGCACTTGCGCGGCGGCGAAAATCCCAAGAGCAAGCCCAAGGACCAAGGCGAGGAGTATACGTGTAGCGTTAGACATAGCATCGGGTCTTGCCAGCCTGTCGCTCCCTATGCAAGGGAGAGGCTTCGCGGCACGAAAAAATCAAATAACGACCGCATAAGGGTAGGGACGCACATGGCGCGCAAATATTTTGGCACAGACGGTATTAGAGGACGCAGCAACGCAGGCTCCATGACCCCGGAAATGGCGATGAAGGTCGGCCAAGCGGCGGGCACGCATTTCCTGCGCGGTGGACATAAGCATCGGGTTGTAATTGGCAAAGACACAAGATTGTCCGGCTATATGATTGAGAACGCGTTGGTTGCGGGTTTTACCAGCGTTGGCATGGATGTGGTTCAGTTTGGCCCAATACCGACACCAGCCGTAGCGTTGCTCACGCGTTCGATGCGCGCGGATTTAGGCGTGATGATTTCGGCCAGTCATAACCCGTATGAAGATAATGGTATCAAGCTATTTGGCCCCGATGGTTTTAAACTATCGGACGCGGACGAACTTGCGATTGAGGCATTACTGGATACGCCGCTTGCATTGGCGGACGCAGCTGATGTGGGGCGTGCGCGGCGCATTGAAGACAGCCGGGGCCGCTATATTCATGCGGTAAAGGCATCCGTGCCGGAACATATCCGCTTCGATGGTCTGCATGTGGTGCTCGATTGCGCCAATGGTGCGGCCTATCAAGTCGCGCCAACCGCGATTTGGGAATTGGGCGCAAAAGTTACGTCCATTGGTATTGATCCCAATGGTAAGAATATCAATCACAAGGTCGGCTCAACACATGTGGTGACATTGCAGGAAACCGTGGTCGCAGCGGGCGCCGACATTGGCATTGCGCTTGATGGCGATGCAGATCGCTTGATTGTTGTAGACGAACATGGTCGCATCGTTGACGGAGACCAGATCATGGCATTGCTTGGCGGCGCCATGAACCGCAGTGGCCAACTGACGGGGGGCGGAATTGTCGCGACGGTGATGTCGAATTTGGGCCTAGAACGATATCTGCAAAAACAGGATTTACGCCTTATTCGTGCGAAAGTCGGCGATCGCTATGTCCTGGAAGAAATGCGCAAGCACGGCATCAATGTCGGCGGAGAGCAATCGGGCCATATGATCATGTTGGATCACGCGACGACGGGCGATGGTACCATTGCTGCCTTGCAAGTGCTGTCTCAGCTTGTCGAAAGCGGGAAACCGGCAAGTGAAGTACTGCACTTGTTCGATCCAGTTCCGCAATTGCTCAAAAATGTGCGTTTTTCCGGCGGCAAGCCGCTAGATAATCCGGATGTTCAGGCCGTAATTGCTTCGGCTGAGGCTGAGTTGACGGGCAATGGCCGCTTGGTGATCCGCCCGTCGGGTACTGAGCCAGTTATCCGCGTGATGGCGGAGGGGGATGATGCGGCGCAGGTTGAGCGTATTGTCGATAGCATCTGCGACGCGGTCAGGATTGCTGCATCCTGATGACGAAAGGCGCGCCCGCTCGCATCTTGATTATCGCCGGTTCAGATAGTGGTGGCGGCGCGGGAATTCAGGCGGACATCAAAACGGTGACCATGCTGGGTGGCCATGCGATGACGGCGGTGACCGCGATTACCGCTCAAAATACGCTAGGTGTTGACGCGGTGCATATGGTGCCAACTCAAATGGTGATTGACCAGATCAATGCGGTTGTCAGCGACATTGGTGTTGATGCGGTCAAAATCGGGATGATTGGCAATGCTGCGACCGCGCATGCGGTGGCAGACAGTCTTGCCGAGCTATCATGCCCAATCATATTCGACCCAGTCATGGTTGCAACGAGCGGGGCCGTGCTGGCGGATCCGGATACCATATCTGCGTTTGAACGGCTGATGGGGATTGCCACGCTGACAACACCCAATCTTCCGGAGTTGGAGGCTTTGGGTGGTAAAGATGCTTTGCTTGGGCGTCGGATTCCCTTGCTTATCAAGGGCGGCCATGCGGACGGGGATGATATCATAGACACGCTGCATCTCGCGCCGGGGCAACATGAAAGCTGGAGCGACGCACGCATAAATACGCATAACACACATGGCACAGGGTGCACATTGGCGTCGGCCATCGCAACGGGACTGGGGCAGGGGATGGAGATTGTTCCTGCCATAGAGCGCGCGCGCTTGTTCGTGCGGCTTGCGCTGCGTGACGCGCCCGGCCTCGGCCACGGCCATGGCCCGATGGGGCATCAATCGGTGCGGGAGGACGCGATGGTCGCTGGCCCGTCGCTCAACCATGTGACCATGGGGTGTCGCGATTATGCGGCGTCCGTCAATTTCTATATGGCGCTTGGGCTTCAGCGCATTGTGGATAGCCCATCCAACGGTTATGCGCGATTTGAGGCGCCCAATGGCGTAACCTTTTCCATTCATCAAAGCGATGATGTGGCGGCATCGACCATAATATATTTTGAAAGCAAGCGCCTCGATGCGTGGGTAACCGCGCTGGCCAGCCAAGGCTTTGCGTTTGAGCAGCTGCCACAGGATGAAAGCTGGGGCTGGCGTGAGGCACGGTTGTTAGATCCTGCGGGCAATATTGTCTGCCTTTACAAAGCGGGTGAGAACCGGCGCTACTCTGCGTGGCGGATATGATTTTCGGCGTTGACGAGGCGGGCCGTGGGCCGCTTGCGGGACCAGTGGTCGCTGCGGCCGTGTTATTGTCCAAGCCGCGTCCATCTGGGTTGGACGATAGCAAAAAACTATCCGCTGCGCGGCGTGCGGAGTTGGAAACTACCATAAAACGCCGTTGCCAATGGGCGATAGGCGTTGTCGAGGTTGAGGATATTGACCGCCTGAACATATTCGGCGCGACAATGCTGGCCATGACGCTGGCTGTAGATGCCCTGTGCGCAAAACTTGGTAGCGACCCTAATGAGGTATTGATCGACGGCAATATGACCCCCGCGGGTCGCCGTCCCGAATGGCGCTGGCCGGCACGCGCGTTAGTAGGTGGTGACGCCATAGAACCTTGCATTTCGGCAGCGTCCATCATCGCCAAAGAACATCGGGACCGGTTGATGTGTGCAGCGGCGCAGCAGCATGTGCATTATGGTTGGGAAAAGAACAAAGGCTATGGCACGCCAGACCATATGGCTGCTTTGCGGGCGCATGGTCCCACGCCTTTGCACCGGAAAAGCTTCGCGCCGGTTGCACAATTGCTTTTGCTGTAACTTTTTTTTGGCAGTGAGTCCTTCGGGTAACACCACTAGGGGTTGAGTCTGCCGAGATTCGCAAGACTCCACATATTGTGTCGGACTCGTTTCGTTCCGCATATATCTATGCTTTACGCCCATTAATCCAAGGAATCCCGTGGCATCAACAACCTTGACCCGAGAGCCGCGCTGACTCATCGCAGCTTTGTAAGCGCCAAAGGGAGCAGACTATGGGTGTTATTGAGAAAATTAGACCAGCAACAAAAGCAAAGCTGGCACCGGCACAGGACCTGCCGCGTAATCAGATTTTGCGGATGGACTGCATTGCGGCCATGCGTTCCTTGCCCGATTGCTCCATCGACATGGTCTTTGCCGACCCGCCCTATAATTTGCAACTTGGTGGCGATTTGTTGCGGCCTGACAATAGCAAGGTCGATGCAGTCGATGATGATTGGGACAAGTTTGCTAGCTTTGCCATTTATGACAAGTTCACCCGCGAATGGCTGGCGGAGGCGCGGCGTATATTGAAGCCTAACGGTTCGTTGTGGGTCATTGGCAGTTATCATAACATCTTCCGCGTTGGCACGGCGGTACAGGATGCTGGCTATTGGATCCTGAACGACATCGTTTGGCGCAAGTCCAACCCGATGCCGAATTTTAAGGGCACACGCTTCACCAATGCCCATGAGACTTTGATTTGGGCGTCAAAAAGCGAGAAGTCGAAATATACCTTCAACTATCGCGCAATGAAGACGTTGAATGACGAGCTTCAAATGCGTTCTGATTGGTTGATTCCGATTTGTGGCGGGCAAGAGCGGCTGAAGCGCAATGGTGTGAAGGCACACCCGACGCAAAAGCCTGAAGCTTTGCTGTATCGCATATTACTCGCATGCACGAAACCTGGCGACGTGGTGCTCGATCCATTTTTCGGAACGGGAACAACAGGCGCAGTTGCGCGGCGTCTTGGCCGGGACTGGATTGGTTGTGAGCGTGAAGCGGTTTATTGCGAAGTCGCAGAAGAACGTATTGCGGCGGCATTGCCTCTGGATGAAAGCGCGATCAAAACCATGCAGTCGCCCAAGTCCGCGCCAAAGGTTGCATTTGGCCAATTGGTGGAAGCTGGCTATCTCAATCCCGGCACAAAGCTATTTGACCGCAAGCGTCAGTTTGAGGCGACGGTACGCGCCGATGGCTCTATCATGTGCGGCGTGGTGGACGGTTCCATTCATAAGGTCGGCTCAAGCATTCAAAATGCGCCAAGCTGCAATGGGTGGACCTATTGGCATTATGCGGCGCCCGATGGCGCGATGAAGCCGATTGACGATCTGCGGTAAACCTATTTGCTTGCAACTGAGCCGTGACAAAAATCTATCTTCTTCCGACCGGTTTTGTCGAAACCCCGCAGCGGCACGAAGGTGATAGCTTGCGCTTGGCGGGAACCATGCTGTGGTTCTCGCAAATAGAATTTATATCACGCGACGCAGCAACAACACAGCGGAAGTTGGTCGCCGTTCGCGAATGGGATGCCTTCGTAGCGGCACTGCCGCAGTCCGCGCGCGCACGCTGCGCGATGCTGCTCGAACGTATAACCGCGCCCCGCGCTGCGTTGCAGATGGGCACGCATAGGGTTAGTCTTGAGCAACCGCAGGTCATGGCGATTATCAATGCTACCCCAGACAGCTTTTCAGATGGTGGCAAGAATTTAGACACAGATATTGCGGCTAAAGCGGCTGTCGCGATGAGCACCGCGGGGGCGGCCATCATTGATATTGGCGGGGAGTCGACGCGGCCTGGTGCGCCTTTGATTGCGGAAGGCGAGGAGCTTAATCGTGTCGCGCCCCTGATCCGGCGGCTCGCAGGAGCCGGTACTGCAATCTCCATCGACACACGCAAGGCGCCGGTGATGGAGGGCGCGTTGCAGGCTGGTGCGACGATGATCAATGACATCTCTGCGCTTTTATATGACGATCGCGCCGTAGACGTTGCGCGTAAGAGCAATGTTCCTGTGGTGCTGATGCACGCCCCGAGCCAAAGCAACGACCCGCATAAAGACGGCGTTTATGATGATGTCGTGTACGATGTGTTCGACTGGCTTGAGCAGCGGGTTTCGGCGGTCGAAGCGGCAGGCTTGTCGCGTGAAATGATATTGGTTGATCCGGGCATCGGGTTTGGAAAGACTTTGGCTGATAATCTGGCGATCATCAACAATCTGGCGATCTATCATGGGCTGGGCTGCGCCTTATTGTTTGGCGCTAGCCGTAAAAGATTGATTGGGGCGCTTTCGAATGAGGCGGAGGCAGCTGATCGCCTTGGCGGTTCAATCTTTCTCGCCATTAAAGCGGTGGAGCAGGGCGCACATATTGTCCGCGTTCATGATGCTGCAGAGACCATACAGGCAATTAAGGTCTGGCGTGGTCTTCGTGACGCGGCATTGCAGGGCTAGCCGTTACATACACAGCCTTGACCCCTCCTATTTCGTTTGGCAGTTTTGCGGCAATATGGAGAGGAATTTGAAATGCTACTAAAATATATCGTCGGATACATCGCAACCGGCATCGCCTTTGCGGCCATCGACAGTGTTTGGCTGCGGAGCATGTATACGCGGTTATATCAGCCTGAGATTGGCGAATTGCTGATGAAGGGCGGTTTTCGCATGGGGCCGGCCATCATTTTCTATCTGCTATATATTTTGGGCATGATGATCTTTGCTGTCGGGCCAGCATTGTTGACCGGCAAGTGGCAGACCGCGCTCATTTGGGGCGCGTTGATGGGCTTCTTTTGCTATATGACATATGATTTGACCAATTATGCCACGTTGAAAGTGTGGAGCACGAAAGTCACCATACTCGATATCATCTGGGGTACGTTCTTAACAGGATCGGCGTCGTTGGTCGGTTTTTGGATCACGCAGGCTTTATTAGGCAAGAATATCTAGATTGGTGAACACCCATCTCGAGAATAAACGGGATACCTTAACAACCTTTGCGAAGCGGAAGCGATAAAGGGCCGTTTTTGTCGTGATGACATTTTCTTTGTTCATCGCGCTTGAGCATTAGAAAATCACCAGTTAAAGCTTATAAATATTATATTTAATACGGAGGCTGTTTTGGCAAACAATCACGATCTTGGACCCGCAAAAGAAACATATGAAGGTTTCGTCACATTCTTCAAATGGGGTACAATTGTTACCGCGATTGTCACCGCTATCGTGGTTTTGATCATCGCAAGCCGCGCGGCTTAAATGGTGAAAATCGCTGTCCTGAGGGAAACCACCGCTGGCGAAACACGCGTTTCTGCGTCACCTGAAACTGTTAAGAAATTCATCGCATTAGGTGCGACGATTTCGGTTGAGAATGACGCGGGGGTCGGGGCATCCATCGGCGATAGCGATTATGAAACTGCGGGTGCGGTAGTCGGCAATCTGGCTTCTGTCCTGAAGGACGCGGATATAATCCTTGGTGTTCAAGGACCGGATCCAAAGGCGCTGAAGGGGATGAAGCCCGGAGCGTGGCTGGTTGCGGGGCTTGACCCCTTTGGGCAGCGTGCGCGCGTTGATGCTTATGCCAAGGCAGGCGTAGAAGCTCTGGCGATGGAATTCATGCCGCGCATTACGCGTGCGCAGTCGATGGACATATTGTCTTCGCAGTCGAACCTGTCCGGATATAAAGCTGTGATTGAGGCGGCATCGGTTTATGGCCGTGCCTTTCCAATGATGATGACAGCCGCTGGCACGGTTAGCGCTGCTAAGGCGTTTATCATGGGCGTTGGCGTTGCCGGGCTCCAAGCGATTGCAACCGCGCGCCGTTTGGGCGCACAAGTATCGGCAACCGATGTGCGCTCTGCCACCAAGGAACAAATCGAATCTCTGGGTGCAAAAGCAATCTTCGTCGAGAATGTTGCCGGGATCGAGGGTGAGGGCGCTGGTGGTTATGCGACCGAAATGTCCGACGAATATAAGGTTGCGCAAGCCGAGCTGGTCTCCGCGCATATCGCCAAGCAAGACATTGTTATCACAACCGCGTTGATCCCGGGGCGTCCGGCACCGCGTCTGGTGTCTGACGCGCAGATTGCCAGCATGAAGCCCGGTTCGGTCATTTTCGACCTTGCTGTTGCTCAAGGTGGCAATGTTGAAGGTTCGAAGGCGGACGAAATCGTCATCAAACATGGCGTAAAAATCGTCGGCTACAGCAACACGCCAGCGCATTTAGCGGCGGACGCATCGGCGCTTTACGCGCGCAATTTGTTCAACTTCCTTTCCGCCTTTTGGGACAAGGAAGCTGGCAAGCCTGTATTACCGGATGAAGATGAAATTACCGCAGCAATTCGCCTGACCAAAGATGGCAAGGTCGTGAATGAACGCCTGTCGGCGTAAGGGGGCATAATGGACTTTATTTCAATCTTATCCATCTTCGTGATGGCCTGTTTCGTGGGCTATTATGTCGTCTGGTCTGTTACCCCCGCGTTGCACACGCCGCTGATGGCGGTCACAAACGCAATTTCTTCGGTTATCATTGTTGGTGCTTTGATCGCGGCAGCCGCAGGTGGTTCACCGACCGCCAAATGGCTTGGCCTAATTGCCGTAGCATTGGCCAGCGTGAATATCTTCGGCGGCTTTGCTGTAACGGCCCGTATGCTGGCCATGTATAAGAAAAAGGAGCGTTAAGTTGGAACATATCGCTCCCCCCGCATGGGTCATGCTCGCATATTTGATTTCGGGCGTGTTTTTCATATTGGCGCTGCGCGGATTGTCTTCGCCCGCCACATCGCAACGCGGCAATCACTTCGGTATGGCTGGAATGTTGATTGCCGTGGTAACGACATTGGTCACGCATGATGTTGCGTCTCTGCCTGAAATTATGGGGGCTATCGCCATCGGTGGCGGCATTGGTTGGGTCACGGCGCGTAAGATTGCGATGACCGACATGCCGCAGCTTGTGGCGGCGTTCCACTCGCTCGTCGGTATGGCGGCTGTATTGGTCGCGGCTGCCGCGTTTTTGAACCCCAGTGCCTTTGGTATTGTTGGTGAAGATGGCCTGATTAACCCCGTCAGCCGTGTAGAAATGGGCTTGGGCATCGCGATCGGTGCAATCACCTTCTCAGGATCCGTCATCGCATTTCTGAAACTGGCGGGAAAAATGTCGGGCGCGCCAATCCTCTTGCCGCTGCGCCATGTTATCAACTTGGGCACTTTGGCGGCAATCCTTGGCCTTATTGGTTACTTCACTGTGGACCAAAGCCCTTGGATTTTCTGGACCGTTACCGCGCTGGCTTTCCTCATTGGCTTCTTGCTCATCATCCCCATCGGTGGCGCGGATATGCCCGTCGTGGTGTCGATGCTGAACAGCTATTCGGGTTGGGCGGCGGCTGCCATGGGCTTTACGCTGCATAACACAGCAATGATCATCACCGGTGCGCTTGTCGGCTCGTCGGGGGCGATTTTGTCCTACATCATGTGCAAGGCCATGAACCGCAGCTTCATCAGCGTGATCGCGGGTGGCTTCGGTGCGGAGGCAGCTGTATCGGGCGGCGAAGCTAAGGAACAGCGCCCTTGGAAGCGCGGCTCCGCCGAAGATGCGGCTTATATGATGCAGCAGGCGGAAAGCGTCATCATCGTACCCGGCTACGGCATGGCGGTTGCGCAGGCGCAGCACATATTACGCGAAATGGCAGATGTTTTGAAAAAGCAGGGCGTTTCGGTGAAATATGCGATCCACCCTGTTGCGGGGCGTATGCCCGGCCATATGAACGTTTTGTTGGCTGAAGCATCCGTGCCTTATGACGAAGTTTTCGAGCTTGAGGATATCAATAGCGAATTTGCACAAGCCGATGTCGCCTTCATCATTGGCGCCAATGACGTTGTGAACCCCGCGGCGAAAACGGACAAGACTTCGCCCATTTATGGCATGCCCGTGTTTGACGTCGATAAGGCAAAGACCGTGTTCTTCGTGAAGCGTTCCATGGGCGGCGTTGGCTATGCCGGCGTTGACAATGACGTGTTCTACATGGACCAAACGATGATGCTTCTCGCCGATGCGAAGAAGATGTGCGAAGACATCGTCAAAGCCTTGCAGCACTAGGCCAGTTCAAGCTATCGATAGATAAATGCCGTCCCGAGCCAAATCGGGGCGGTATTTGTTTCTATCAAAGGTAATGAACATGCGTAAACTTGGACTGATCGGCGGATTGAGCTGGTATTCGACCGAATTATATTACGCACGCATCAATAAACAGGTCCTCCGGCGCACCAATGGGACGTGCAATGCGCCGTTGCTGATGGAGAGCCTTAATTTCTGTGATGTCGGTAAGGCCAGCACACAGGAAGACTGGGCCCATGTGGCAGACGTGCTGATTGCTTCTGCACGCCGTCTGGAACAGGCTGGTGCCACCGCGATACTCATTTGCGCCAACAGCATGCATAAAGTGTTTGATGATGTGGCCGCGGCTGTTTCGATCTCGATCATCCATATTGCCGACTCGGTTGGTGCGAAAATGCAGGCGGACGCCGTTTCGTCTGCCGCGTTGCTGGGTACGGCAAATGTCATGGCGGAAAATTGGTATCGTCAGCGCCTCGTAAAGCATGGCGTATCCTTGCTGCCCGCTGAGATGGACGATGTCCAAGACGTTGAGCGTATCATCTATGACGAACTGATGCACGGCGTAGTAAAACGCGATTCCGAACGCATGTTGAAAACGATCATCACTGAAATTGATCAGCAAGGCATGAAAGCGGTTGTGCTGGGTTGCACCGAGTTAAGCATGCTCGTCGACACCAAAGCCAATGTCCTGCCTATCTATGACAGCGCCGAAATTCATGCCGACGCAGGTGTAGATTGGATTCTTGCGGACGCAGCATAAGCCTTTTGGCATCACTCGCCGGTCACGCAAAGTTTACTGACGCATAAGCCGCTTCAATTGATATTGGTCGCCATCCCACCCTTCAAAAACCGCATCAATGCCGGGGTGGTTGATGGGCCCTTGTTGATGGTCGGGCAGTAAATTCTGCTGGCTCACATAAGCGATATAGCTGCTCTCGGCATTTTCGGCGAATAGGTGGTAAAATGGCTGGTCTTTTGCTGGCCTTACCGGCTCGGGGATGGACTGATACCATTCTTCGCTATTGGCAAACACAGGATCAATGTCGAACACGACACCGCGAAAATCGAATATGCGATGGCGCACAACATCACCGATAGAAAACTTCGTTTCGACAATGTCGGGAGGAGCTATTTGGTCAATCATGGCTACAATATCATATCTTCTGGCGCGCAAATCAACCTTGTGGCTTGGCAAAGCGAAAAACTTGGGTTAATGGCCCCGCTCTGTCATGGGGATGCGCCGTTTTTACGGCAATGACCAGTCCCTATGAATTGCGGAGAGATGGCTGAGTGGTCGAAAGCACCGCACTCGAAATGCGGCGTGCCGGTGACGGTACCTAGGGTTCGAATCCCTATCTCTCCGCCAATTACAACGCAAATACGTTAATTATTGGAATAGATGCGGTTTATCCCACCACTTGTCCCACCACTTTGACGAAAACAGCAAGCCTGTTTGATGCAAGTAGGAGCAGGGCAGGAGTAACGCACATCCGCATCCTACACGCCGCTCCTTTGCTAGTGTGACCCTGCGGCCCCATGATGCTCCACCTGCGACCAACACTGGCCAAAGATGGCATTACGTTCTAGCAATCAACTCGGGCCATTTAGTGGTGGCCGGTCAAAAGGGTTACCTAAGGAACGAAAATGAGATTTGCCAAGGTTGCAACACTGATAGCTATTCTCGCTCTGTGGACACCACCGGTAAAGGCAGATCTGGCAGATGACCTTTCGTCTTACGTTGGGTATACAATCGTAGCTGTTAAAACCATTTCGAAGAGTATCGACGATGATGGGGAAGAAACATCCTTTAGAGGATGCCGCTTTGGTCGTGTCATTGTTTTTGATGACGGGAAATACGTAACTTGTTCGAGCTACGGCTATCAATATGCCCTTCGTCCACGTGCATTAATTTTATCCAACGGCAGTAGTAGTATGGTAATGATCGTCGGAGACAAAGTCCATCAGGTAAGGTGAATGGCATAGGGCCTATGCAACTTGTCAAGATTATCGAAGCTCACGAATTAAGGTATGCGACTGTGAAAATTCTGCGTTTTGTATTTACCGCGTCACTTATTGTGCTCGTACCCAATAGTGCCTTTGGACAGGGCTTCGATCCCATGGTGGCGTTAAAGGTTCGCCCCCCTCAGATAAAAATGCCTGACCCAATATTACAGATGCAACGACTTGAGGCGATGGAAGCTTCAAGGGCAAGAGCAGAGCGGGACAGGGCCGAAGCCGAGCGTATAAGACAGCAGACTGATTACATGCGCCGTGACAACACGCCTCCCTATGTTCCATCGGCTGGGGCAGGGGACGCATCCGCTACTAGCTCACCTTCAACTCTAAACCAAACTATTGAGAAATGGTTGGTAGCAGCCCAGCCGCGGATGCACCTGTTTGCTGACTTTGATAATGTGATTTTTGCATCCGATGTTCCGTTTAGTGAACGTATTATCGAGATGATGTCCGGCAGTGATTATGCGGCTGATATTGCTTACTATCTGGCCAAACATAAGGCTGAGCTGATTGCGATAGATAAAATGTCAACGCTGGAGAGTGCAAAAGCGATAACTAGCATCGAGCTACGTTTGAAGTCATCTAAATGAGTTTCAAGTCCACAATCGATTAACGATACTTCCTATGCAGACGGATCGCAGGCCAATGCGCTGCCTGCTGGATTGACTTCATTCTATCTGTGCTTCTCATAACAAGATGAGCCTTTTGCAATCATACAGCAAATGTAGCCCCAGTCGGTATTCTCGCTTATATTTTTTTGTGTTGCATAGCCCCATGCACTGTTGCCGCATGATTTAAGCCCTTCGGTTTCGCCGAGGTAAATCTGATCCCCGTTTGGCATATAGAAATACACATTGTAGTTAGCTTTGGATATCTGTTTGCAGCTGTAATCTGAGTATGAACTGCATTCATCACCACAAGCGGACAAGGCTAAAAGTATCGGTAATATCCAATTTCTTGACTTCATAGTTACCTCTCTCCATCCATTTAATATGTTACGGACCTGTCTAATTGAAGGCAAGCTGACTTCTATTTCAAAAAGGAGCCGGTGAGGGTGCCGATTTGGTTGATGCACCATGAGGGGCTTAGAATGAGAAGCTTTACCGCGATAATCATTGGAATTTGCGCATTAGCTGCAACGGCTTCGGTCACTGAAGCGAGAAGCAGGCTGTCAGATGCTCAAATTCGGCAGCAGATCATCTCTGCATCGATTGCGTCGTATCCCGGTAGTTGCGCTTGCCCTTACAATAGCGCTCGCAATGGTTCTTCATGTGGTCGACGCAGCGCGTGGAGCCGAGCTGGAGGAGCTGCGCCGATTTGTTATCCTGAAGAGATCAGCAGGGCGCAGGTCGAAGCTTGGCAGAGGTCGCATTAAGGCGATAGAACGAAGGAAAAGGTTATCCCCCGGTTAAACGTTCTTCGACAGTAAGCGACTTACAGCCGCGTGGCAGATCAGAAAATCTTACGAGCAGCAAAACTGATCCCGCAGTTGTTAACCTTATAGTAGGTGATATTCGAGCTGTTAAACCCGCAATAGGGGCTTAAGGTGGGGATGAAACCTCCAACTCTCAAATAGTCGGAACTGAGAACAGCGCCTACGAACAACGCCTTATCAGAACGCCTTTTTCCCCAGAAAGGGTCAGTCGCTTGGAACTGAGTGGTATATGGAAATACCGTCGCTGAGATCGTGAAATCGTTGGCAGTGTAGGCGGCATCTAATGCTAACCCCGCACTAACAAAGCGCTGTTCGGCAAAAGCCGTGTCTCTGAACTCTATGCGTGGTCCAATAGACACGCCTAGTGTCGGTTTTGGTGAATATGTAACAGGGGCATGGACCCGGTAGCTCATACCTGACAATCCTGCTCCACCTTGAAAGCTATGATATCCAACCTGCAACCTTGGCTGGACGTCAATCTCAGGAGCAAGCTCTTTTCGATAGCCGATTTCCACATAGGGCATATTGGAAGACTGGTTCGTCATGTGCTGGAATTGAAAGCCAGCCCTTACTTCCAGCGGTTTACTCGCGATTTGCTTGCCGACAGAAAAGTCGCCACTTGTTAGATCTGCGTTCGGATGCTTTGGCATTTCACGGTGTGAAGTGATTGCACGTATACTGTATCCGTTGCCGAAAATTCTTTCGTAACCGGCGTTTAGGATAATGCCCGATAGGTTCCGGTCTTCTTGGTTTAACTGGATGGTGAATGGTGTACCAAGAAAGAAGACCTGCACTGCATCCGGCTGGTTAAGTGGGTTCGACATTTTCGCTGCGGATACGCTGAACGTAAATTTTCCACGCCGCAGGTCAATTTGGTCGATGAACCTAAGGATCGTTAGCTTCACCGCTGGGGGCGGCCCTTCTTTGTATATCAAAACAAAAAGCCGTCGGGCCTCTTCATACTGGCCAGAGAACGACAGGGCGCGGGCTAATTCAAGGCGAATACGATTTGAGGCAGTTTTTTTGGACAACTCTTGCAAGATTGGCACAGCTAACTGTGCCTGACCGATATCGATCAAGCGTAGTGCCGATTGAAACTGGCTGTCGATCTCCGCAGGGGAGGTAACGATTACCTGGGCATTGACATCCACGGGTGTCATTCAAATAGCCCTGTTAAGGGCGCTTAGCTCCAAACGCCCCAACGAATTGGCATCCGGGGCTGCAAGTACCGAAGATACTCCTCATAAAAAATGTCCCCGCAACTTCTTGAGCACCCGGGCCATAAAAGCTACCTGTGGCGGTTCCAGACCAACCGAAATTTGTATTAGACGAAATTGGTCCAGAAAATGTACTCGAACCCGAGCTGTATGTTAATGTACCGACTATGCCCGGTGCCGAAAAAAGCAGCGACCTTGATCCAAAATTTGCGGCTAAAGTTACACGATCAGTAAATTCACGAATTCTATTTCCACCTTCGTCGGCGTAATAGCCAACTGCCGCGCCCGTATATGTAACAGAACCAGATGTAGGAACTGATCCGGACGGTGTGACGCTGCCGCCATGGAACCCGTTACTAAGTCCTCCGGTTGCAGTTTTTCCACCCCAAGCTCCATAAGTCATGTAGGAGTAGCCAGCCACAGTTGGGTCCGCCACATACAACGTGGTTGTCCCGCTGGGGGATGAATATTTTATGATACTCGGGCTGTCTGCGAGCCGTATTTTCGTTGAGCCGTCGGAATTAGTAAAGTTCACAGATGACAGCCCACCTCGCACCGCAAAACCGGTCTGGGCATTTGCCGCGTAGGTAATATCTAAGGTGAGGTCCCCAGCACTGACAGTGCCCAAAGTGCCAAATATATTTGGAGCGCCAGAAATACTTAATCCGGTTGGGTTAGTATTAGGCGCCTCAACCGTGCTCCCAGACAGCCTAACTACACCATTGGTAGGCGCTGACTGCCAATTTGTGAAAGTAGTCGGCGGAGGAGGAGGTGGTAGCGGTGGAGGTGGAGGTGGAGGTGGAGGAGTGTTTATTGGAGGCGCTGGTGTTGAACTCACACCGCCGCCGCTTCCGCCGCCGCCACAGGCTGATAGCAACGAAAACACGATGGCAGAGCCAACTGCAATACGTCTATCCATAGAACGTTCCTAACTTCGAAACTAAATTATTTGCTGGGTACAGGAAATGGTTCAGGGGTGATTGTGTACGCAACAAGTTCGCGGCCTCTAGGGATCACGGCGCTCTTGCCGGTAACAAACATCAAGCCAGCGGCTAAGAAAACAGCACCCACGGCAGCTAGCGTGTTGCCTTCACCCTCTTGGCGGTATTTCCCAGTCACAGGGATGCGGCGGCCATACAAATCGATTTGGCGCAGCTCTACGTCCATTTTTCCCGATTTGCCGAAAACGGCCTTGCCGGTTCGCATGGTTACTTCTCCAGTTGCTGGCGTGCCAGCAGGGATAACCACAACACCCTGTGCTCGAACGTCAAATGCAACCGTCAGCCGGAACACGTGCCCTACTTCGATTTTTCCACCCTTGGTTGTCAAATCATCCGTCATTCGCAGAATGACTTCTGTGTTGGATGGTAGCGTGACCTCCGATTGGCTAGCAACACCGACGGCGCCTGACGGGGTTTGAACGACACTTGCTTGGCCCTGTGCCAAAGCGTTCGTGGAAATCATTAGCATCATAATGCTAGTCACAACTTTTTTCATATATCACCCCAATGTTAACGGCCAAAGTAAGTCTCACAGTGTCGACAGCCGCCAACCCTGCCTAAGTGTTGCTATTTTTTTATTTTCGCCGCAAATTCCCGCACGTTGGCAGCGAACGCTCCGTGAAGCTCCTTTTCAGCCTCTTCGGTCATGTAAGTGGTTTCCGGCGGGAAGACCTTGAGGCCCGTGTCTCCACGGCCCTTGTATACCTTGCCAACGCGGCCTGCGTGCACCCCAGCTCGTGGCTTCACTGCGCGGAAGTCCCTTAGAACAAAGCTGTTTGACAACGAACCGCCGCTAAGAGGCGCTTTCATGTACTGATTTTTAGTGATCACCAATTCAAAGTAACAATTGACTGTTGAACCGGTTAGCCTTTGCTTAGAATTAAGAGATTTGTTAGCCAGCGGTTCTTCGAACACCACGTTCGACGACGGCAACTTTAACGCCCCAACAAGATCGAAGCTGGAAAGAGCTTTTACCTGCTGCGGTGGTGCAAGGGCTTCTTTCAGATACGCACCATCAGTGGCATCTTGCTTTTCAGTAGCGGCGGCATCGACAAGCGCACCTATTAGTCCAAAGCTACCTACAAGGGTCCGTGTGTCGGCGCCTGCTTCAAGCGTTGGGAAAACCCGCAATTCACACTGCTCTAAAGCGACCGGGGCATTAGCAGAAACTACTTGCTCAGCGGTGCTTACCTGCTGCTGAGCATGCGATCCTGTGGCAGCTAAAAACGCCACGCCGAATGTTATCAATTTTTTCATCTAGTTCCCCCCTCAAGCGCGAAGAATTCTCCAGCGCGCTCGACCAGCAAATATCATTGATGGGAACTATAGTTCCTTGTTTGAATTATTACAACAGCGCCTAAGCGCTCAGGTGAATAGCGAGGTGAACTGGGTTAGCGTTTTTGCAACCAACGTCCTCCAAAAGAGGCGTCAGATGGGCATGTCTCAGGAAGAGCTGTCCCACCGAGTAGGGGTAGACGTCAGGTATTTAGGCGGGATCGAGCGCGCCCAAAGAAACCCATCACTGAAAGTTATAACTTCGATAGCTGTGGCACTGAACACAACGCCGTCTGCGCTGCTAACCGATGTTACAAGTTAAGCTCGCGATATCAGGAATACCAAGACTGACAACCCGACGGCCCATCTGTGCCAGCTTGTCGATTTGCTCCTCAACAAAGACCTGACGCTCGATCAACCGATCTACCAACCGTTCCCGCGTCGGCGTGCACCCGCTGCGGCATCGCATCGAAACACCATCTCCATCAGCTTGTCGATCTGCTCATCAACGAATACCTGCCGCTCGATCAGCTTGTCCAACAGCCTTTCTCGCGTTGGCTTACGCGTATACTTGGACAGCGCCTTTCGGCGCTCCTGAGCCTTGTATATGGCGCGGTGGCCTCGGTGTATCGGGCACTCTCGTTGCGAGCCGTAGGCCACGTTCCAGCCCTTTACAGAGGCAAAGTGGGTCTGACCCGGCGGTAGCACCAGCGCGGTGCACCTGCGGCCCGTATGCGGGCACAATGCGAACCAACGCTCCCCGCCATAAGGCAAGGGCTGCTCTTCCAGATACACCACGCAGTTAATGACCTTGCCGAACGCGTGTCCCGTGACCCTCAGACATGGCGAAGGTTCAAGGCAGTGAACGTCGGTTACCACCGTTAGCCTTGCGGTGGTCTGGCCGTATTGGCTCCTCACTTCCTCATGTCGGGCCATCCAATTCCGTTGCAAATTGCCGAGCTGCTTTAGGTTCGAGAGGTTGATGCGGAGGCAGTCGTCCGTGGTCCAACGGTTGCTGCGTCGCCCAGATCCGTGTCCGCCCATGCTTGCCTCCGCAGATTAATCGAAATACTCTGCGCAAATGGCATATTTCATCGTTTTTGTCGATATATCGGTTGCGGTTATGGCAACCGGTAGTTTTTTCAGATCACTTCCCCGGAGGAGCCATGGTTCTGTAACTTGTAAAAAATTGCAATGTGACACGCTCCGCGGGAGAAGCTGGGCAGTTTGGAGTGCACGTAAAATTTTACGAGGGGGCTATCTGTCCGCAACTGTCCGCAGTGATTTGCGGACAGATAAATGTTGGATTTATGCGGGTCACAGGGGAAAAACGAGCTGTCCGCAGTTTGCCCCCCTAACTCGTACGAGGAGAGGTATATTTTGTGAGGGTGGGTATTTGCGGACAGTAAGCATTTTACCCCTCAACCCCTCGGAAATCAGACGTTTATCTGTCCGCAAATCACTGCGGACAGTTGCGGACAGATGCCTCGGAAATCACAAATCATTCGGAAAATAGATGACGTCGCATTTGCCGCCTCTGCCGTGAGTTGGCGCGTGCGCAAAAGTAGTTTTCTGCATATCCCCACACATTTCCAACTGAGCTATCGCGTCTTTCATGTCCGACACATTTAGATGACACCGCTTGGCAACCAGCGATACGGGCGCATAGCCCTTCGCCAGAGCGTGTGCCTCAGTCGGGCGGCACTTCTCTGGCCGCGTGAGTAGGAGTGAGCGCGCAATGTCTTTCACCTTCGCAGCATTTGCCTGAACCTTGCCGCCGTGCATATGTCGCTCGATAAACTGAAGAAGCATGCCGTCGCTTACCTCCACGAAATTGATAGCCCAATCGAGGTGTGCGATTTTAATTTGGGGGCTACCGGGCAAGTCAAAGACGGATAGCACGCCAGCTATGCGGAGTGTCTTCTCCAGTTTCCGAGACAGAAGAAGCCGTTCTGGCGCCTCCTCGGGCAAGCGTTGCTCGGCATCATACAACTCGACATTCAGTTCTTCGACGCGCTGTTCGGCTTCGGCGCTGAATGTTATCGCTCCCGATGCGAAACGAAGGGCTTCCAGCTTTGAGATCATCGTTGCATCAAGCTCGAACTTCTCGCGCAATCCGGGCTGAGGACGAGCCGCACCATCTCCGACCGCAATCAGCATCCGGTTGAGCAATCCCGAGGCAATATCACCTTCGGTTAAAGCCTCGCCGAGTTTGGATGGAACGGCGAAGCCCATCAGGTTCAACGAAGGGTTGGCAACACAGCGCGAGGCTGTGCCAGCTTTCACTCGGGTATGGTAATCTGCTTTGCTCGCCGAAAACAGCTTCAGCAGCATCTTCTCGACTTCCCTCACATGCTGGCCGCCGTTATCTCCGCGGACTGAGAGCACATGCGCGATTTCGTCGATACTTGCGAAAATACCACCCTCGCAAAGCGCATCTTCGAGGCCTGCGCCCGATGCAAACTCACCGAGCCTGCGTGCGCCAGCCGCGCGCGCAATCTCGCCGGTGACGTGGAGGATGTGGTCTTTGCCTGAGCCTGTGGGTGCAGCGCAGAGGCCGTACAAATTAAGGCGCATCCCATCCGGTAGGTAGATCTTCGACCCACAGGCTGATGCCATGGCGACCAACACTCCTAGCAACGTCATAGCCGGTTGGCGTTTATGTGCTGTCGCCAGCGCGAGGTATACCACATCCGCCATGAAGCCGGGAAACGGGTCGAGAAGGGGGTGTGACGGCGTGGCGTCTACCTTCGGCACGTCTGCGGGCTGCACAGCGGAAATGTCGATGCCAGGATCTTGGTAGCCAGCCTCCTTCGCCATTTTCTTAACGGTGCGCATTGTTATGTTAGCCTGCCCGGAGCTTTTACGGCGGTCAAAACTGTCCCACTGCTTCCGCAGCTCTTCCTCACCGGGGTACTTCGACCCCTTCGCCGACCAGTCGTTCCAGATCTCGAAGCCGGTGTCGTCGCCGTCGGTCTCGTGATGCAGACCCATGCCGGGCTTGATCCAGTCCTCACGTGACATGTCAGGGTCGAGAACAGCGAGCATCCCCTCCATCTGCGACACGGAAAGGCCAGTCTTCGGCTCATGTCCGATCATGAAGTCGTCGGGGTCGTCCTTGGCTTTCTGTGGACCGAAACGCTTCTGACATGCGGCGATTGTGATGTCTGGCAAAGGCGCTAGGTAGTCCGCACCGTAAAGTACGTCGACGTAATCCAGCGTGTTGCCAGTGAAAGTTGTAAACAATTTTGAGCTGAATGCCTCGACAGAGAAGTCCAGCCCCTCGCTGACGTTCGCCTTTTGGTTACCCAATATATCCGCGTCACCAATGAAGATCGCGTGGATGCCTTTGCCGCTCGGACTGTATTCGGCGTACGTCATGGTCACGAGGTCAAGAACGTCCTGCCGCACCTTGCCGTCAGGCCCGACGCATTTGTCAAAGTCGAGCGTAACAATGCCGCACCCTTCAGTGTGGGCAAAGCCGACGCCATCGAAGCCCATGCGTATCGCAGCCTCACGCGCCACCTCAAACGTCACTAGGCGTGCGCGATCCTCTGGTCCGCCCTGTGTGCCGAACCTCTGTGTACCATCGGCCCAGTGTGGTATTTTTTCCTGCCTGTCTTCGTTTGGGTGTTTTTCCAACCGATAAACCACCCAGTTCGGCATATCACGCAGAGGCGCAGGCGCTGTTTGGGGAAGGTTCACCATAGGTCACCTTCCATCAATCCAGCGCATTGGAGCGCCGCCTCTAGGAAGGGTGCCAAAACCTTGGCCAGTTTCTTTTCAAATACCTCCATCTCAGGCGCACTGGGGACATCTGGATACCAGCTCTTGCCAATCGTGAATACGCCGTCGCCGTCGAACAGCGTGATCTGGACGACGTAATCTGGCGACATGCGGTGACGGGTGCGCATGATTACCGGAAGACCCGCGCCCGGGCCGCTCTCTAGCGGGCCGATTGCTTCGAAGGCGGTCATACGGCACCTCCGGCTTTCCAAGTGGCTTCCAGAAGTGACTTGTGGAGAGCAGAGTTCATGTTCCGCAACTCGGCGGCGCTCGGTTTGGTCGGTGACCACTCTTTTTGAATAACCGTTAATCCGTCGACTTTGTAGATCGTGACTTCGAGCGTGTGACTACCGACCCTTACCCGCGTTTGGGCGTGTATCTTCCGTTTTGCGCGCATGCGCACTGCTTTCGACCGGGTCATGTTCTTACACCATGTGTAAGGTTCTGCTGGTAACCAGCAGATTTATTTGCTATAAATTTCATTGTAAGATACCTTCTTGGCCAGCATCTCCTTGCACGGGAGGCGCTGGCTTTTCTTTTAAATGGTGAGGTTGATAATGTCGGCGGCGCGCCAAGCAGTGATGCGGGGTCCAAGCTTCGTTGGCTTGGGGTAGCGGCCCGATGCTACGCCAGCCCAAAAGGTGCTGGCGCCCATTGGAAGGATGCCGGGCACCCCTTTCTTTTTATCGCCGATGATAGTCTTAAGCCGCAGATACGCGTCTGGGTGGTACTCTTTGGTCATGTGTTGCATACTCCTAATTGATGCAACACCGTCTTTTAAGCACGCTCGCGGGTCAGTCGTCCGGCATTTTTGTCATTTCGATTTTATTTTGAGAGCAAGCTTCTCATTGCGGATTATGCGCTCCCACTTTTTCTCTTCTTCCTCAGTTATGTCCTCAGGTATAACGTTGATCGCCTGAAGCCTTTTTCGCAGTGACACAGTGTGCGACCTTGAGTTTTTAGAATATGCATCCTTCCGCAGAGCAACCATCCATTGCAGTAAAATTTTCACTAGCATCTCAAGTTGTCCGTGTTCATGCCCTTTAAGCCCAATCGTTTTCAGCATGGCATCGCCACGCCGGTTCGCGCCGTCGGGGAGTTCGGCTTCGGTGATGCCTTTCGCAACGTAATCGAGCCATTCCTCACGTGTGCGCTGTGACGCCTTACCGCGGTGAATAAGTTGCCATATCGCAGTTGCCGCTGTGCGCTGTACATGTGAGTATTTCGTTGCAAACTGAAGGAGATGGTACTCATCACTTAGGCTATCCCGTGTAGGCTCTGCCCATCCGGTGACCGCAAGTGCGGCGTGAATGCGGTCAACCCGCGTCAACGGCGTAGGCTCCCCTTCCGGCGTCCGCGATGGTGATGTTTCATTGGTCTCAGTTATCCAGTCTCCTACAGTCTTAGCCCAAGCGAGCGTCTCCTCGACCGACATCTTGCTGTTTGCGACCTTGCGCCATATGTCTGCGACAGCTTCGCCATCTCCGTCAACATGCGCCTTGCGGAGAGCCTCTCTGAAACGACGATCAATCATGCGCCACACCAGTCGGCCCATTCAGCCATCAGTTTCATTCGCTTTGGCAGCATGTCACCACGGCGGTACGCCGCTTCTGTCTTGCTACCTATGGTGTGGGCGAGGGCCATCTCGACCGCATCGCGGTCATGGTCGGTGTTTTCTGCCGCCCAATCGCGGAAAGTTGAGCGGAACCCGTGAACCGTAAACGCGCCGAGATCCATGCGCTTAAGCACTGCACTTAGCGACATATCGGATAGGGGAGACATCCGTGTGCCCGGGAAAATCAAAGGGCAGCCTTCGATACGTGGCATCTGCTCAAGCAGTGCCAGTGCGGCGGGGGAGAGCGGAACGCGGTGTTCACGCCGCGCCTTCATTCGCTCCGCAGGAACAATCCATAAGTCATCCTTGATTTCGGCCCATTGCGCGTGTCGCACTTCGCCCGAGCGCGCAGCTGTCAAAACGGTGAATTCCAAGGCCCTTGCGCCAATTCCACTGCGGGCACGTAAGTCGGCCATGAAGGCTGCAACTTGTTGCCATGGCAGGGCGGCGTGGTGCCTTACGGCCTTCACCCGAGACTTTGGCGGCAATGCAGCCTCAAGGCCGCCACGCCAAACCGCTGGGTTCTCGCCAATGCGCCAGCCGAGAAGCTTGGCACTGTTCAGTACAGCTTCAACCCGCATCCGCACACGGCTGGCCGTCTCGGGCTTCACGGGCCATATCGGAAGCAGGACGTCGAGGACGTGTGCCGACGTAATGTCTTCTACAGGCATGTTACCGATGGTCGGATAAGCGTAGGTCTCAAGCGTGTTCGCCCACTGCTGCCGATGCTTAGGGTTTGACCAGCCCGTTTCCTTCATCGCTATGTGCCGTTCCGCGGCGTCGCGAAATGTATGTGATGCCGTCGGCGCTACAGCCAAAGCGGCGGCCTCTCGCGCGGAGGCCTGCGTTGCACGTCTTGCGTCAAGAGGATCCTGCCCTCCAGCGACCATAGCCTTCAACGAGGCGGCCTTCGCGCGGGCTTCGGGGGCAGTGAGTGCGGCGAGTGAGCCGATACCCATCTCCCGCCGCCTTTTATCTAATTGGTAGCGGAATATCCAACTGGTCCCGCCGGTAGGACCTACGTGAAGGTACAGGCCGCCGCCGTCGGAGTGGAGGCCCGGTTTGGCATTCTTTATTTCTAGCGCTGTAAGTGTCACTGGCCTGTCATCCCACCATATATCCCACCACAATTTACACAGATGCGGTGGGATGGCAATAGATGACGCTGGACAATAAGTTGCAGTCAATCCATAAAAAACCTCGTTTTTAAGAGGGTATTTGGGATTTCATTGGACGATGTTGGAGCGCTGATCGGCGGACTATCTCTCCGCCAATTTTTAAGCAATTCCGCCGACAAACCCAGCCGTGTCTTGAGGCGCGGGCATGGCCATCCGCATAGTGCCACCGCACCCGCGCTGCCGACACCGTGCGCGACTTTCGACTTCGCCTAAAGTTAGCCGCTCTTTTCCCTTCCGCGCTTGTAACTCTGCACCCGTTAGCCACCGGAACGTTCCGCATTTCTTGCAAGTCAGTTCCAGCCAGTTGTTTGCGTCCAAATCGAGTATTTGGATATTGCTTCGCCAGTTCACCAAAAATCCTCTGCACTGGGAATCCGCGTAAATGATATTTTACCACCAACATTGCCACCGGGCGGCGGCTCCCAAAAACCGACACTGGCAACCGTTTTGCCATATTTGATATTAAGCCGGTCAAGCGCAGACCCCAGCCGTTCCCATTTTTGTCGTTCGGAATCGTCATCCAACAAAAAATCGAGCTGGCGATGATTGGCAGTTGTTAGATCGCCAAGACTAACACCGATACGCATCACCCTCGTTTTGCTAGTCAGGCGGCTTGTAAGGCGTTCCCAAAGAGAAGCGAGCGCGGTTAGCAGCGCTTGATCGTCATTCACTTGTGGCAGTGTCAGGCTGTCAAACCCGCTCCCCTCATAATATTGCATCCATAGGGTAATGGACTTTGTGTAATATCCGGCCCTGCGCACCCGCCGAGCTGCTTTCACAAGCAACAGGCGCGATATTGTCTTAGCATCCGTCAACGTCCGCGCATCGGGCGGCAAAACCCTTGCATGGCCGAACATGCCGCGTTCGGTAGGCGGTGCTTCTATCGCATAGCCGTGTAGCGCATACCAAAGCCGCTCGCCGGTAACATTATTCCACAAAGCGCGAAGCTGTTTAGGTTGGGTCGCCAGCAAGGCCGCCATTGTCGTTATCCCAGCTTTTGCAAGCCGAATTTCCATCCTTTTCCCGATGCCCGGTATATCATCCAAGGGGAGCTTCAATAAGGGGGCAGGCATGGCCTCAGGTCGCCAGATAGAAATGCCATCCGGCTTTTGCGTCCCGCCTGCAATTTTGGCCAAATGGCGATTGGCGGCAAAGCCGATAGAGCATGTGATGCTTGCGCCGATATTATAGCGGATCGTCCGCTTGATAGCCGCAGCCACGCCAGCCGGATCGGCCCTTTGCCCTTCGTCAAGTTTGCAACTTAATTCGTCAATCGACTTGACCTGATCGACCGGGATTACGGAGCCAATTTGCGATATAAGCTCGTTATGCGCACGCCTGTATAAATCTGGCTTTTGCGGTACCAAAATTAGATCGCGACATATCCGCTTGGCTTCATCCACCATCATTATGTTTTTGACGCCGTGCGCTTTCGCTTCGCGTGAACAGGCGATGATGCACGAACGTCCGCCCTCATAGGGAACAATGCCGATAGGACGCCCGCGTAAGGCAGGGTTTCGCAACTGCTCAACGCTCGCAAAAAAGCCGTCAAAGTCCAAATAGAGGTGCTCGATTGTGTCTGGTTTGCGCATGGGAGTGCCGAATCGGAGAGGGATTTGTAAAAGAACATAAACAGAACATCGGCGCAAGCGAGTTGACAGATCTGCAGCTTTGAAAAGGGATGTTGGGAGTGTCGAGTGACACTTTCTTGTTAAATCGCGCGCCAGCCTTTGCTGCCCTTTGGCGCCCAGCGCGAAAGCAATTTCTGCATGCGCTTTACCAGCCTGTAAAACGCACCCACTCATTGGTAACGATATCTGACGTGCCATGCACGATGTGGTAGCTGCGATGCTGCGCGCCGGTAGCGCAGGCGTGATTGGGCAAAATGCGCACGCGATCACCAATGGCGAGTTCGGGAAGCGCCGCGTTCGACCCCGGACGCACCTTTAGGATGCCATGTTCTTGATTAGCATCCGCCAGAATAAGATCCTGAAACGGCGTGCCAGCGCTATCGCAGACGAGGCCATAGCCTTGATCAATCTGCTGCTTCGACGTGCCCCGATCTTGGGACATGGCCATCCAGCCCGCATCTATTAAAATCCAACCTTTTTCGCGCTGATGCCCGATAACCGTTGCAAGCACGGACATGGCGATGTCGTCAATTTCGCAAATACCAATGCCCGCCATGACTAAGTCAAAAAAGACGAAGACACCTGCGCGGACCTCCGTGACGCCGCTAAGGTCAGTGGCATAATGCGCCGTTGGGGTGGATCCCACGCTGACCACGGGGCAGGGCAGGCCAGCCTGTCGGAGAATATTTGCCGCGTCGACAACGCTGCGGCGTTCGGTTTCTGCTGCTTGCCGCAGGGCTGTGGCCCCGCGCGCGGCGTAGCTTCCGCCGGCATGAGTCATAACACCCCGTAGCTCGCCACCCTGCGTAATCGCCCGGCCGATGGACAGGAGGCGATCTTTATCCTGCGGGGGCACGCCAGAACGATGCCCATCACAGTCGATCTCGATCAATGCGGGGATAACCTCTCCGCTGGTGCGAGAGGCCAACGCAACCGCTTCAGCTTGCTCAACGGTGTCGAGGATTACCGCGAGGTCTACGCCATTTTGGCGCAGCTCAATAACTTTCGCCAGCTTACACGGGGTGATGCCAACCGCATAGATTATGTCGCGAACGCCAGCAGCGGCAAAAAATGCGGCTTCCTTGAGCGTTGAAACTGTTGCGGGGCCTTGCGGCGAAGACATCGCCCGAACAGCAACTTCAATCGACTTTGCTGTTTTCAGATGTGGGCGCAGTGGCACGCCCATGGGAGCCAGCCTGTCGCGTAAGCGCGCGATGTTGCGGTCCATACGCGCGGCATCAATAATCAGGCAGGGGGTTTCGAGCGTTCCAATGCGCGACTGGGCCGCTTCGGGGGATGTTGCTGCACGCATAGGCTGTTTTTCCTCCTGCCGGTGTGTGTCGATCCTAATGTCGCACATCTTATGGCGCAGTTAACGGCTGCGTATAGGCTTTACCACTTGAATTACGGAACTTGGATGGATGCCCGCCGTGCGCGTGGGTTATAGCGTCAGCAAATAGGCAATGACCTGTTCACGTGATTTAGGGTCATGTATCCCGTTAAAGGGCATTTTGGTGCCCGGTACGGTCTTTCGGGGCGATGTAAGCCAGCGGTCGAGGGTTTTTGCGTTCCATGTCAAACCCGACGCCTTCAGGGCAGGGCTATAGGCATAACCCGGAAGCGAACCGGCCCGTCTGCCACCCACATCGGCCAAACTTGGCCCGAAAAGGTTTTTGCCAGCTTCGGTTGCGTGGCATCCGGCGCATTGGGCAAAGGCAGCAGGACGCGCCTTTTGCGCTGTGGCAGGCGTAAAAGATGTGGCCATCAGCGCAATCGCCAAGCCGAAAATGGATAGAGATAGGCGCAGAGTGATGGGCACAATATTGCTCAAAAAATGGTTAAGAATAAGCGGCGACGGAATGACCCGCCGCCGCTTATGTCCGTGTTTACTGGAAACGATCTGCGTTCATCACTTTGGTCCATGCCGCAACAAAGTCGGTCACGAACTTCTGCTTTGCATCGTCCGAAGCATAGACTTCAGCGACGGCCCGCAATTCGGCATTGGAACCAAACACCAGATCGACAGGCGTTGCGGTCCATTTCGCGGCGCCGGTCGCCCGGTCCTTGCCTTCATACAGGCCTGCGTCGGTTGCGGACTTCGTCCAGACTGTGTCCATCGACAGCAAATTGGTGAAGAAGTCGTTGGTCAATGTGCCAGGCTTGCTGGTGAAGACGCCTGCGGTTGAACCACCGGCATTTGCACCCAATACGCGCATACCGCCAACCAATACGGTTGTTTCGGTTACGGTAAGGCCAAGCAAGTCCGCTTTGTCTATCAGTGCTTCGGTCGGTCCATAAAAGGCGTCCGAGGCAAAATAGTTGCGGAAACCATCAGCCTTTGGCTGCAGCTGGTTAAAGGATTCAACATCCGTTTGGCTTTGCGTCGCATCAACACGTCCTGCGTTGAATGGAACAACAATGTCCTGTCCAGCTGCTTTCGCAGCTTGTTCAATAGCCGCGTTTCCGCCGAGCACGATCAAATCGGCAAGGCTTACTTGCTTGCCACCAGTGGCGCTCTTGTTGAACGCTGTGCGCACAGTTTCAAGCTTTGCAATGACCTTCGCCACTTCGGCAGGATTATTGACGGCCCAATCCTTTTGCGGGGCAAGCCGCAGACGTGCGCCGTTTGCTCCGCCACGCATATCTGTCGCACGGAATGAAGATGCCGAAGCCCATGCGGTCCGCACCAGCTCAGCCGTGGTCAGGCCGCTCGCCAATATATTGGACTTCAACTGGCCAATATCAGCAGCGTCGACTGGCGCATAATTCGCCTTGGGTAGTGGATCCTGCCAGGTCAAAGTAACCTTTGGTGCATCCTTACCCAAATAACGGGCTTGTGGACCCATGTCGCGGTGGGTCAACTTGAACCAAGCTTGCGCGAAGGCATCAGCAAATTCTTGCGGATTTTTCTGCCAGCGCTGCGTGATTTTCCGGAAACCGGGGTCTTCCCGCAAAGCGATGTCGGTTGTGAACATGATGGGCGCGTGGCGGACGTCCGCACGAAACGCATCCGGCACCATATTGGCGGCCGCTGGGTCGCTAGGGATCCACTGCGTGGCGCCCGCTGGGCTCTTAGTTTTCACCCATTCAAAGCCGTACAGATTGTCCAGATATTGGGTCGTGAAAGCGATGGGGTTTGATGTCCATGCGCCCTCTAATCCGCTGGTGATCGTGTCTTCTGAATGGCCTTTACCACATTTATTCTTCCAGCCGAGGCCTTGCTGTTCAATCGGGGAAACGCCCGGATCACCGGCAACGCACTCTTCTGGCTTCTTTGCACCATGCGCCTTACCAAAGGTATGTCCACCCGCGATCAATGCCGCGGTTTCGGCATCGTTCATCGCCATTGAACTGAACGCGCGGCGGATTTCTGCAGCTGCGGCAAGTGGGTCAGGAACGCCATTGGGTCCTTCTGGGTTCACATAGATCAGGCCCATTTGCGATGCAGCCAATGGTCCCTTGAGATTGCCCTTTGAATCGCGGCGGCGATCCGCCAGCAATTCGGCCTCAGGACCCCAGAAAACAAGGTCAGGCTGCCATGAATCTACGCGTCCGCCAGCAAAGCCAAGGGTTTTGAAGCCCATATCTTCCATGGCGACATTGCCCGCAAGAACCATGAGGTCACCCCATGAAAGCTTGCGGCCATATTTTTGCTTGATTGGCCACACCAGACGACGCGCCTTGTCCAAATTGACGTTGTCAGGCCATGAGTTCAGCGGTTCAAACCGAAGTTCACCGCCATCAGAACCGCCGCGACCATCGCCGGTGCGATATGTGCCGGCGCTGTGCCATGCCATACGGATGAAGAATGGACCATAATGTCCATAATCCGCGGGCCACCATGGTTGCGATGTGGTCAATGTTTTGCGAATATCTGCCTTTACGGCGTCCAGATCGAGCGAGGCAAATTCCGCAGCATAATTGAAATCGTCGCCATAAGGGTTGGCGCGCGCTTCATTTTGACGCAATGCGGTAAGGTCCACTTTCTTTGGCCACCACTCGGTTTTTGTTTCTGCTGTTTCAGCAACTGCAGCAGTGCTCAGCGCCATCGATGATGTGGCGGCCAGCAAAGCGACAGTAAGGATGTTGCGTATTTTCATGACGTGAAAAATCTCCCGTTTTGCCCTGGATTCTCCATGGGATAAGGATGTCATATTGACGGCGCGTCATGAAGCCCAACGAGATTGATTGGTCAGAATAATCGATTGTATTGATGAAAGCCCGATTTAGGCGGGACCTTTACCGTTGCGGGCAACTCGTAAAATTGGCCAATTGCCCTAAACGCTCAATTTTGTGTCGAGCGCGTGCCTTCGCGTCGCACGATCAATTCCGCACGAGAGGAAACGCCAAGTTTGCGGAAGACACTGTTGAGGTGAATTTTCACCGTGCCCTCGGTTAAGGCACATTGATCTGCGATCTGTCGGTTGCGTAACCCTAAACAGACGAGCTCAACAATCTCTGTCTCCCTTTTGGTCAAAAGATCGTCAGACCGAAAGGCGCGGCTTGGTTTATCAACGGAATATTGCAAGGCGAGCTCGGTCACGCTGCTATCAAACCAAGTGCCGCCGGCCAATATGCTGTTCATGCCAGTAATGATGACTTCAGGGTCGCTATCTTTTAAGGCGATGCCCTTGATGCCAAGGCGCATCGCCTCAATGGTCTGTTCAGGGTCAATATGGACCGTTAGGAACATCGCAGGAGTATCGGGATTGTGTATGCGCATGTGCCGCAGCACCCGCATGCCGCCACCATTGTGCATCGATAGATCCAGCATGGCGAGATCAGTAGGCGAGCTATCCAATTTGCGCATCGCTTCTTCCACAGACAGCGCCGTATCAACCGTGAAGTCGCAAATATTCTTTAAATATTGGCTAAATCCGTGCAGGAAGAAAGGATGATCGTCTACTACAAGAATGCTAGTCATTCTCTATCTGCTGCATGGGAATACGGACCGACAGCAACGTTCCTTTCCCAAGCCCTTCCACATATGCATCGGCGCTCAAAAGTCTTAGTCGTTCAAGCAACGATGCTGATTTCAAAGTTAATTCAGGGTTTTTCTGCGTCTGCGGCCCCTCAAGCGGTTCGCTTAAGTCTAAAACCGACATTATAAGGGCGCCTTGCTTGAGCGATAGCGTGACTGTCAAGCGCTTGCTTTTTGCGTGCCGGACAGCGTTGGTTATGACCTCTCGCAATAAATGCTCGATATTGAAGGAAGATTCTAAATCGACTGGAATGGCAGGTTCTTCCGACTTTAATGTGACAAGTACACCCCATTGTAATGAAATAGTCCTGGCGCAGATATTCAGTTGCGCGATGAGATCAACAGTATGATCAGCTATATGGCTACTTTCCAAAAAACCGCGAAGCCGAGATTGCTCAAGCGTGACAATATCCACCGCTTTCCTTATTTCCAATTCTATGGATTGGTGGGCTACATCCTCTCGTTTTGTGAGGAGCAATAAGCGCATCCGCAATGCGGCCAGGGTTTGTAAAACGCCGTCGTGCAGATCGCGCCGCGCAACTTCATGTGCATCGGCAATGAAATTACGTTGAGCTGTAACGACTTTCCCTAAAAATGTGGTCATTTCGGTCATATGATGGCCTAAGAAGGTTGCTTCTGTCCTTATGATTGCATCAATATGGTTATTTATGGCACATATAAATCCACCGCGCATGCGGTCAATTTGTACAGGTTGGACCAAAGCGGCCCTGATATCTGCTTTGCGTAACATGTGCGCAATGCGTTGCTCATGTTCATCAAAAGCCCTGTATTCTCCAGTATCTGGAAAAAAGACGCGGTTCAAATTTGTGTCGAACAGTCTGCTACCGATTTGCAGGTTAAACAGGGCGTCTATGAGTTCTTGACGTTCTGATGCTTTTTGCAGCACTGGCAGATTGCATTCATGATATTGCCCCACGGCTTGCTGCGTGGGGTCCTGCATTAGGCAAGCTGCTTTACCAGGCTTAAACAAGCCGGCCGATGCATTCGTCCAAGCTTGAAGATCAAACTGAAATGAATGTTCAAGAGCAAGTGTGCGGAGCGATGAATATTCATTGTAGAAAAGCTTTAAACGGCATCTTCGGCTCGCCGAGGTTATGACCATGAATATTGCCAGCGCCAAAATCATATGGGACAATGTGCTTGGTAGCCCCGAAGCGGAGGTTATTTGCACTGAGGAGCTTCCTGAGAAGGGAGCTAAAAAATCTCGGAAAATAAACATGCACATAGCAACCGCAGCCGCCGCTAAAATATGCCTGCTATTTGTACCTGTGGTTGATGCGATGACCCCAACACAAACGGCAAAGGCAATAATTGCCTGTTCCGTCCCGCGAAGCAACATAATGGCAAAAAGAATCATAATCGCGTCGCCAAACACCTGAAGGCGTAATATCTTTGGTTGCAAACGTCCGCCAAAAGTCAGGATAGTCGCTACCGTCGTCCAACCAAGCCACATATAAAAGTGGATTTGCAGAAAATTAGTATAATCCGAACCGGATGGATACGTCGGCGAAATCAGAAATATGATAATAAATAAAAATAATCGGGCAATTGGCCATGCCCATAAAATGCAGGTGGTATTGTATCGTTTTAAGATGTGATCGGTTATTATTTTTTTTGGGAGGCGTAGCATTCGCTTACTATAATTTAAAAAAAATAAATTGTAATGTTTCAGGAATTTATATTTAAATTTTTTAAAATTATCATTTTTAACTATTTTATTAAATTACTATATTTTGAATGTCATATATTGGGGTTTGGGGATAGCCCGCTGCCAGCGCAAATGTGCCAGAACGTTTTGTGTTATTGGGTGTTAGAGTGTTTGATATGAGAGCGACTTGGCGACGGCCAATTGCCAAGGTTGCAAAAATAATACGCGGCGCTTAGCGATAGGCCATGAACAATATGCCACATTATGAAGAGCAATATCTGTCGCTGATGCGTCAAATTTGGGAAAATGGCTCGGTTCAGCGCGATCGGACGGGCGTTGGGACCAAGGCATTGTTCGGCGCCACTATGCGCTTTTCATTGGCGGATGATGCGATACCGCTACTGACCACGAAACGGGTATATTGGAAGACAGCAGCGCGCGAAATGCTGTGGTTCCTGACGGGCAATACGAACATCCGGCCGTTGCTGGAACAAAAGGTCAAGATATGGACCGATTGGCCGTTGGATCGCTACCGTCGAGAGACGGGCGCAGATATTTCGCAAGATGATTTTGAACAACGCATAGTTGAGGATACCGCTTTCGCCGAAAAATGGGGCGACCTTGGACCTGTTTATGGCGCGCAATGGGTGAATTGGCCGCGATATGAAGCCGCAGAGAATGGCTTATTCCGCCGTGCGGCAAAGGGGATCGATCAGGTCAGCTTGCTGGTCGAATGCCTGAAAAACAATCCGGGGTCCCGCCGACATATTATCGAAGGCTGGAATGTTGCGGAATTGGACCAAATGGCCTTGCCGCCGTGCCACAAAACTTACCAATTTCATGTTGCCGATGGTGTTCTGAGTTGCATTTTGTTTCAGCGCTCGTGCGATTTAGGGCTTGGTTTTGCCTTTAACGCATTTTCGGCGGCATTGCTGACGCGGATGCTGGCTTCTGTGTGTGGGTATCAAGCGGGCGAACTTATCTGGCAGGGTGGGGACGTGCATTTGTATCTCAACCATGCGCCCTTGGTCGAAGAGCAATTGTCGCGGACGCCATCTGGAGCGCCCAAGCTAAAGTTGCTGCGCTTAGCAGACAGTATTTTTGACTATCGTATAGAAGATTTCGAAGTTGTCGATTACCAGCCTCAGTCTCATATCTCCGCACCGGTAGCTGTGTAAGCCCATTAGGTCAACTATGTTGACCTAATGCTATGTTTGAAATATTATAACAAACATGGATAATAAACTGCCTGAGTCGTTCAGGCGGTTGTGGGCGGAGATGGATATGGTGCAATCTACGAAAGACAATCTCGCGCCGCTGCATCTGCATATACCTGAACCTAAATTCCGCCCCGGTGATGTTGCCGACTTTAGCGATATCATTGTGCCTGCGGTAGATGCCCATCCGCGCCCAGATGAGCATGTTTTGCCGGCTGATATTCACCCGTTGGCCTATGGCCTTGTGCGCGTTTTGGGCGATGACCATGCGGCATCGGGCAGTTGGGACCCCGGACTTGATGTTGCTACTCTACAGGTCATGTTGCGGAAGATGCTGCTTTTGCGTGCTTTTGATGATCGTATGTTTCGGGCACAGCGGCAGGGCAAAACAAGCTTCTATATGAAGTCCTTTGGCGAAGAAGCGACCTCGGTTGCGACGACAATGGCGCTGCATTCCGATGATATGTGCTTCCCAAGCTATCGTCAGCAGGGCATTTTGATCACGCGCGATTATCCGCTCGTCGACATGATGAACCAGATTTATTCCAACCGCGGCGACCGGCTGAAGGGCCGCCAACTGCCGATCATGTATTCGGCAAAGGATTATGGATTTTTCAGCATATCGGGCAATCTCACCACACAATATCCTCAAGCCGTTGGCTGGGCAATGGCATCTGCATCGCGCGGAGATACCCGTATTTCAGTGGTTTGGTGCGGTGAAGGTTCAACGGCAGAAGGCGACTTCCACAACGCCTTAACCTTTGCCGCTGTCTATAATGCGCCGGTTATATTTCAGGTTGTGAATAACCAATGGGCGATTTCATCCTTTTCCGGATTTGCCGGAAGCGAGCGGACAACCTTCGCCGCGCGCGCCATTGGCTATGGCATCGCTGGGCTGCGCGTTGACGGCAATGATCCGCTTGCGGTTTACGCTGCGATGCAATGGGCCGCAAACCGCGCACGGACCAATGGCGGTCCAACTTTAATCGAATATTTTACCTATCGAGGGGAGGGGCACTCAACGTCAGATGACCCGAGCGCATATCGCGCGGCCGAAGAATATGCGTTGTGGCCTCTGGGGGACCCCGTCACGCGGTTGAAGGACCATCTCATAACGATCGGCAAATGGAGTGAGGCGCAGCATGAAGCGCTTATCCTTGAGCTGTCTGAGCATGTGAAGGCTCTTCAAAAAGAGGCCGAGCAAAATGGCATATTGGGCCATGGCTTGCATCATCCGTTCGAGACAATGTTTGAGGATGTGTTCGAAGAAATGCCTTGGCATTTGAAAGAGCAATGCGCCCAGATGTTGGAGGAGCAAGAAGATAAATTTGGTCCAGAGTGGGAGGCGCGTTGATGTCAGAGCCTTCCATAAAAACAATGAACATGATTGAGGCGATTAACAGCGCGTTGGATATCATGCTCGCCAAAGACCCTGATGTTGTCATTATGGGCGAGGATGTTGGCTATTTCGGCGGTGTGTTCCGTGCGACGGCGGGGCTGCAAGTCAAGCATGGCAAGACCCGTGTGTTTGATACACCGATCAGCGAATGCGGCATTATCGGCGTTGGCGTCGGAATGGCGGCTTATGGTCTTCGTCCTGTGCCCGAAATTCAATTTGCCGATTATATCTATCCTGGCCTCGACCAGTTGGTGAGCGAGGCTGCGCGTTTGCGCTACCGTTCGGCCAATGATTTCGTTTGCCCCATGACGGTGCGTTCGCCTTTTGGCGGCGGCATCTTTGGCGGGCAGACGCATAGCCAAAGCCCCGAGAGCTTATTTACCCATGTCTGCGGTATAAAGACCGTGATACCGGCGACGCCTTACGACGCTAAAGGCCTTTTGATTGCGGCGATTGAGGACAATGACCCAGTTGTCTTTTTTGAACCCAAGCGCATCTATAATGGCCCGTTCAGCGGCTATTATGATCGACCTGTGGAGCCATGGTCAAAGCATGACGGCAGCGCGGTTCCCGAAGGCTATTATCGTATTGATCTTGGTAAGGCTGCGGTCGTGCGCGCAGGCGAGGCGCTTACCGTTTTGACATATGGTACGATGGTGCATGTCGTAAAGGCGGTCGTGGCCGAACATGGGATTGACGCCGAAATCATTGACCTGCGCACCTTGCTGCCGCTCGACATTGAAACCATCGAGGCGTCGGTTAAGAAAACAGGCCGATGTATGGTGGTGCATGAAGCGACGCGGACCAGCGGCTTTGGCGCCGAATTGGCAGCGCAAGTGCAGGAACGTTGCTTCTACCATCTCGAGGCGCCGATCGAGCGCGTGACGGGTTTTGACACGCCTTATCCGCATAGCCTTGAATGGGCCTATTTCCCCGGACCCGTGCGGCTTGCCCGCGCCTTTGACAAGATCATGAAGGACTGACGCGATGCCGAAATTTACATTCAACTTGCCCGACATTGGTGAAGGTATCGCAGAGGCCGAAATCGTCGCTTGGCATGTGAAGGTTGGTGACAATGTCAAGGAAGACCAACCGCTTGCCGACATGATGACCGACAAAGCAACGGTTGAAATGGAAAGCCCCGTTTCAGGTGTGGTTACAAAGATCGCGGGCGAGGCGGGTGATGTGATTGCCATTGGCGCGATGCTTGTCGAGATTGAGATCGCTGCCGATAGCAGCAATCCACCTTTGGCAGCAGCGACAATAGCAGAACCGATATTGGCCGTGGTCGAGGATGAAAATCCACATGCGCCGGAGCCTGTTGCTATAGCAGAGATAACCCCGCAATCTTTTGCGCCAGCAGTAGCGCAGCATTCCATGTCCGCCGCCGATAAGCTCACTGCGTCGCCTGCTGTGCGTCAACGTGCCAAAGACCTTGGCGTCGATTTGACTGACGTCAAGGCGGCAGGTGGGCATGTTCGGCATGCAGACCTTGATGCGTTTCTTACCTATGGATCACAGTTGGGCTATCGCCCTGCGCACGCAAATGCCCGCCGCGCCGATGAAGCCATTAAAGTCATCGGTATGCGTCGCCGGATTGCCGACAATATGGCGGCGTCAAAACGGCACATTCCGCACTTCACCTATGTCGAGGAAATCGACGTCACGGCAATTGAAGCTATGCGCGCCGATTTGAACGCAAATCGCGGGGCAAAGCCAAAGCTGACGATGTTGCCGATGCTGATCGTTGCTATTTGTAAGACCATTCCGCAATTTCCAATGATTAACGCGCGTTTCGATGATGAAGCAGGTGTTGTCACCCGCCATGGCGCCGTCCATTTGGGTATGGCAACACAGACAGAATCGGGCTTGATGGTGCCTGTCATACGAGATGCGCAGGACCGGAATATCTGGCAATTGGCGACTGAAATTGCGCGCTTGGCGGATGCGGCACGCAGCGGCTCTGCAAAAAGCGAGGAACTCTCTGGCTCGACCCTGACGATTACATCATTGGGCCCACTCGGCGGTATTACGACCACGCCCGTTATCAATCGACCTGAAGTGGCTATTATCGGCCCGAATAAGATTGTCGAACGCCCGATGTTCGTCGGCGACACTATCGAGGCGCGTAAATTGATGAACCTGTCGATTAGTTGCGACCACCGTGTCGTCGACGGGTGGGATGCCGCCAGTTATGTTCAGGCTCTCAAAAAACTCATTGAGACCCCCGTTTTGTTGTTCGCAGATTAATTTGCAAGGCGGCTTTGCGCTTTTTGGGGTTTCGGACGCGTTCGCTGTCTTTTGGTGCTGCTGCATCACCACATTGGCTTGTGAATAGCAATCAAAAATACTATTTAACATATACTTAAATTAGCGTTTCTGTCTCGACTGCCAGCATTTCCAATGATCTTGTCTAATTGTAATAACAGGTGATTTCGTTGAATATGTCCTTTTATGACAAATGGCGTTGACAGAATCTTGCGCCGCTTATAGTGCGCCCCCACCGCAAGTTAGCGGGTGTAGCTCAGTTGGTTAGAGCGCCGGCCTGTCACGCCGGAGGTCGCGGGTTCGAGCCCCGTCACTCGCGCCACTTCTTTCAAGCTTTTAGGCTTGAGGTGGTGCGCGGAAAGATCCCGTCTCCATCCAAATCATCAGTGGGCGCATTGGCGCGATCCATATGATTCCTGCGACCAGATAGATAATGCTCTGGATTGCGATGTTTTGCGCTCCGATAAAGTCGGATGCGCTGACAATGATACCTGACCAGAGCAATATAATCACTAATATCGCCAGCATGCCGGCAGGTTTCCGCCAAGTGGGTTGCTTAAGTGGTGTAGTCATATGGTGATCCATGATTTTTCGGTGAGTATAGCGTGCAAAGGCATATCCCAAATGTCCGATGCGAGGATAGGCGCATGTTGCACTGACCACGCAAGTCCAACAGCAATGGCTTGCTCCAACACGCTCAAAGCGCGGTCATAATGGCCGGCGCCTTGCCCAAGCCGCATCAACCGGTCGTCAAAGGCCACTAAGGGCGTTAGAACGATGTCTGGTGTGCAAGGGGGGGCGTTCTCTGATGGCTGCAGCAATCCAAAGGGACCGGGAACCAAATTGTCACCCGGCGTCCAGCGCAGGAAGCGCATTGGGGCGGCCTTGCTCGTGACATGGGGTAGGGCAATATCGCAGCCCATTTTATGGGCCTGAGCCAACAACGCGGCGGGATCTACTTCAGAGCCGATGGCAATGTATCCCGCCACTATTTTACCGGGCAAAAGATATTGCGCCAAAGGGCTTGGGACTTTGGAGAAGGCTAAGGCGCGATCCTGTGGCGACAGTGCGTCCACAAACTGGTCACGCTTTTTACGGAATTCCAACCGCTGCGACTGCTTGTCAAAATCTGGCTGCACTATTTTTCCCGAAAAATGTTGGCGGAACCATCATGGGTCGTTTCCCGGAATATCCTCTGACGCCAGGACGTCAGGTGGGCACCGTGTGATCTGGACCTTAAGGTTTCCCAAACGGTCCAAGCAGGGACAGCTCCCTTAGATAGATAATCGCCTCAGGGATGTTCTCATCAGTTCGTGCCGGACAGTTCCGCCAATAACCAATATAAGCCACTTACGTTAATTCTCAAGCCTTAGCGCCAGATTTTCCAATCGGGTCGCCAGTTGTTCTAGCGTATCGGCGGATTGCACCATTGCGGCTGACGGTACCGCTTTCTCAGCAACGACTGAACCACCTGCATCATGCAGCCTGTCGGCAAGCATCAGCGCAGAAAACAGCAGCGCGCGCGTTTCTGTCAAGCCACGTCCGCCACCAGACACTTGTTGCGCCGTGGCGTCCACCATGGCTCCAAGTTCCAGCAGGCGCTGTTCTTCACCGGCGTTACATGCGACGAAATAATCGCGACCAGCGATAGATAACTTAACGTCAGGCATCAGCGGGCACTCGCCAAAATCTTGTCCAAATCTTGAATGGCAATGCGCGTTTCCGACTTTAGCTTTTCATGCCGTTCGACAAGGTCACTATCGCCAGCAGATGCAGATGTGGTTGCCGATTTTTCGATGCGAGACAAAGCGCGCTCGATACGACCGATTGCGACAATAAATCGTTGTTCTATCACGGGTTAGTTTCCTTTGCTGAGGAAGCTTAGCAGAGACTATTCCCAATGCAAATGTGTGAACGCGAATATAAGCAGAAATTCATGGGGAAAAGCGCCCCCGCTCACTTGACGCTTTGCGCTAGCATCCGCAAGGGTTTGCAGCATCGATTCGGTGGTGCTGGACAAATATCCTCGTGCCGCCACCCACTCCTATTTGGGAGTAACAATTGGGGAAAAGAAAATGACCGTTAGTGACCAGCAAATGGCCAATGCAATTCGGGCACTGGCCATGGATGCTGTGCAGGCCGCAAATAGCGGCCATCCTGGCATGCCGATGGGCATGGCCGATGTAGCAACGGTGCTCTACTCCAAATTTCTGAAATTCGATCCGAAAGCGCCCAATTGGGCTGACCGCGACCGTTTTGTTTTGTCTGCTGGCCATGGTTCGATGTTTGCTTATGCGACCTTATATCTGACCGGCTATGCAAGCCCAACTATCGACGATATCCGCAATTTCCGTCAACTGGGTAGCCCATGTGCAGGGCATCCGGAAAATTTCCTAATCGACGGGATTGAATGCACCACAGGCCCATTGGGGCAGGGTTTGGCTATGGCTGTTGGTATGGCAATGGCGGAGCGCCACCTGAATGCCCGCTTTGGTGATGATTTAGTTGATCACCGCACTTGGGTTGTGGCCGGTGATGGGTGCTTGATGGAGGGCATTAACCATGAAGCCGTTGGTCTCGCTGGGCATCTTGGCTTAGGCCGTTTGATCGTATTCTGGGACGACAACCGCATCACTATCGATGGCTCGACTGACCTATCCACCAGCGAAGATATTGCCGCTCGCTATGTTGCCAGTGGTTGGCATGTTGAAGCGTGCGATGGTCATAATTTCAACGATATAGAACGGGCAATTAAGGCGGCGTTGGCAGATAACCGTCCCTCTTTGATTGCTTGCCGGACGCTCATTGGGAAGGGGTCGCCCAATAAAGAAGGCACGAAAGCTCCACATGGAAGCCCGCTTGGCGCAGATGAAATTGTTGCGACGCGCGCTGCAATAGATTGGCCATATCCCGCATTCGAAATACCTGAAGATATTCTTGCGGCATGGCGCGCAACGGGCGAAGCAGGTGCAGCGGCGCATGCGGCGTGGAATGCGCGGTTGGCAGCATCTGCAAATGCAGCGGCGTTCAAAACGGCAATGTCCGGAGAGCCGAACGGTGCCTGGCTAAAGCCTCATCTTGATAGTTTGATTGCCGCACCACAGAAAATTGCGACCCGTAAGGCATCTGAAATCGCGTTGACCGCGGCAACAGCAGCTATATTGGAGCTGTTGGGGGGGTCTGCGGATTTGACGGGTTCTAACTTTACCCGCACTGCGTCCACCAACACTCTGGATAAAAACGACTATTCGGGTCGCTATGTGAACTATGGCATTCGCGAGTTTGGCATGGCTGCGGCGATGAATGGCATGGCGCTTCATGGCGGCATCATACCTTATGGTGGTACGTTCCTGATCTTCTCGGATTATTGTCGTGCAGCCATCCGATTGTCTGCATTGCAAGAAACCCGTGTCATTTACGTTATGACGCACGATTCTATAGGCGTTGGCGAAGACGGCCCGACGCACCAGCCCATTGAACAGATTATGTCGATGCGGCTTATCCCTAACCTGGATGTGTACCGGCCCTGTGATACGATTGAGACAGCAGAATGCTGGGCCTTGGCAATTGAAAGTGCGTCCACGCCTTCGGTACTTGCACTTTCACGGCAAAATCTGCCGCAATTGCGTACGGACATTAGCGAGAATTTTTCTGCCAAGGGCGCATATAGGCTGCGTGCCGCAACCGCCCCGCGTAAAGCTATTCTGATTGCGACCGGCTCTGAAGTCGAAATCGCCACTGTGGTAGCGGATAAGCTCGAAGCACAGGGCATTGGTGCGGACGTAGTATCAATGCCAAGCTGGGAACGGTTTGATGCGCAGCCCGCGTCGTACAAGTCTGAGCTGTTACCCACAGATACGCTGCGTGTTTCCATTGAGGCTGGGACAACCATGGGATGGGAGCGCTATGTCGGCGACGGACTTCGTATTGGTATCGATAGCTTTGGCGCTTCTGCCCCCATTGACGCGCTTTACGAACATTTTGGCCTGACGGCTGACAAGATCACCCCGCAAATTGTCGCCCGATTGGGCTGATAGGAGCAGTTATGACAGTGAAAGTAGCAATTAACGGTTTTGGTCGTATTGGTCGTTTGGTCGCCCGCGCGATATTGGAACGCGATGACCATGATCTGGAACTGGTCGCGATTAACGATCTTGCACCGGCCAAGGCGAATGCTCTTTTGTTCAAGCGTGACAGCGTACACGGCCCGTTCCCCGGGACAGTAGAGGCAGATGGCAATGACATCATCGTTAACGGCAAGCGTATCCATGTAACTGCAGAACGTGACCCAGCCAATTTGCCGCACGCCGCTAATGGCGTCGATATTGCGCTGGAATGCACCGGCTTCTTTACGGATCGCGTCAGCGCCGAAAAGCATCTCGCGGCAGGCGCAAAGCGCGTCCTGATCTCTGCTCCTGGTAAGAATGTAGACAAGACGGTCGTTTTTGGCGTCAATCATGACGTTTTGAGCGCCGCTGATATCATCGTGTCAAACGCAAGCTGCACCACCAATTGCTTGGCGCCAATGGCGAAGGTCCTGAACGATGCCATCGGCATCGAGCGCGGATTGATGACAACGATCCACAGCTACACCAATGATCAAAAGATCCTCGACCAAATCCATGATGATATGCGCCGCGCACGCGCTGCTGGCATGTCTATGATCCCCACCACTACCGGTGCTGCGCGCGCCGTTGGCGAAGTTATGCCAGAACTCAAAGGTAAGCTGGACGGTTCCGCCATCCGCGTGCCAACGCCAAATGTCAGCATCGTCGACCTGACCTTCACGCCAAAGCGTGACACAAGTGTTGAGGAAGTGAATGCTCTATTGAAAGCGGCTTCAGAAGGCGCTTTGAAAGGCGTGTTGGCTTATTCGGATGAGCCTTTGGTCTCTATTGACTATAACCATTGCCCAGCAAGCTCGACTATCGACAGCTTGGAAACTGCCGTCATTGACGGTAAGCTGGTGCGTGTGTTGAGCTGGTATGACAATGAATGGGGCTTCTCCAACCGAATGGTTGATACAGCCGGTGTCATTGCCAAATTTCTGTAAGGATTAATCCATGGCATTCCGCACGCTCGACGACCTCGGCGATATCAAGGGCAAACGTGCTTTGGTGCGTGTTGACCTGAACGTGCCTATGGCCGACGGGCGGGTGACGGATGAGACACGCATGCGTGCGCTGTTGCCGACAGTCCTAGAGCTGGCGGATAAGGGGGCTAAGGTCCTTCTGCTCGCACATTTCGGTCGCCCAAAGGGAGCGAAGCATAGCGAAATGTCCGTATCTATGGTGCTTGATTCCTTGCAAGAAGTGCTTGGTCGCGAGATCATGTTTGTACCGGAAATAACGGGCGATGTGGTTGCGCAATCTGTTGGGATATTGGCAGATGGCGATATCGCGCTCCTCGAAAACACACGCTTTTGGTCAGGTGAGGAAAAAAATGACCCTGAACTCGCGCGTGCTGTGGCTGCCAATGGTGACTTTTACGTAAATGATGCATTTTCGGCGGCGCATCGTGCGCATATGTCGACCGAAGGCCTTGCGCATGTCCTACCTGCTTTTGCTGGACGTGCGATGGAGGCAGAGTTGAAGGCGCTTCAGGCTGCTTTAGGCGCGCCCGAGCATCCTGTGGCGGCTGTTGTAGGCGGGGCAAAGGTGTCGACAAAACTTGACGTGCTGAACAATTTGGTAACGCAGGTTGATCATTTGATTATTGGTGGCGGCATGGCGAATACTTTTTTGGCTGCGCGCGGCGTCAATGTCGGGAAATCCTTGTGTGAGCATGATCTGGCGGATCAAGCCAATGCGATTATGGATGCGGCGGATTCAGCAGGCTGCACGGTTCATCTGCCTTATGACGTTGTGACGTCACGCGAATTCCGTGCCAATCCGCCAATTCGGACAGTAAATGTGCATGAAGTAGCCGCGGATGAAATGATCTTGGATGTTGGCCCCGCCGCTGTTGAGGCATTGGCCGATGTATTGAAAAACTGCCGGACGTTGGTGTGGAACGGCCCATTGGGCGCATTTGAGATTGAACCTTTTGATGCTGCAACAGTCTCACTGGCGCGAACCGCGGCTGCCCTGACGCGTGAAGGGTCACTGGTTTCGGTTGCAGGTGGCGGTGATACCGTTGCTGCACTTGCTCATGCAGGGGTGACTGAAGATTTTACATTTGTTTCGACAGCGGGGGGCGCCTTCCTCGAGTGGATGGAAGGCAAGCCTTTGCCGGGGGTAGATGCTTTAAATTTGGCTTAAACCTGCGGGGCAATGCCCCGTTTTTTTCAATATCTGATGCATACGTATGCATCGGTCAGCTTGTAGGAAGACAATAATGAATTACGCTGAAATGCTTGCAAAAGTGTCCACCGCTTCAGGATTTATTGCGGCTCTGGATCAAAGCGGTGGTTCAACACCAAAGGCGCTCAAAGGCTATGGCATAGAGGAAGACGCCTACGCGACTGAAGAAGAGATGTTTGGCCTTATCCACGATATGCGCGCTCGGATCATTACTGCACCAAGTTTTTCCGGGGAGAAGGTGCTGGGCGCGATATTGTTCGAACGTACGATGGACGGTGAAGCGGGCGGCAAGCCAGTGCCTGCGGCATTGCAGGACCGCGGCGTTGTGCCGTTTCTTAAGGTCGATAAAGGCCTTGAGGAAGAGGCGGACGGCGTACAATTGATGAAGCCAATGCCGGATCTGGACGCGTTGCTACAACGCGCCAAGGCGAAGGGCGTGTTTGGTACAAAAAAGCGTTCCGTTATCAATCAAGCATCGCCGTCCGGTATTGCCGCGATCGTAAAGCAGCAATTTGATGTGGCCGAACAAATTCTCGCCGCGGGATTGATGCCGATTATCGAGCCTGAGGTGAACATTAAAAGCGCAGACCGCGCGCAAAGTGACACCCTGTTGCGCGATGAAATTTTGAAGGCACTTGATAATGTATCGGCTGACAACAAGGTCATGCTGAAGCTGTCGATTCCCGCACAGGCGGGTACGTTTGACGCGCTCATTAATCACCCGCGTGTGTTGCGGGTTGTTGGGCTTTCCGGTGGCTATGCCCGTCCAGAGGCATGCACTGAACTGGCCAAGAATAAGGGGATGATCGCCAGCTTCTCGCGGGCTTTGTTGGAAGATTTGCGTCACCAAATGACCGCGGAAGAATTTGATACCGCGCTTTCCAGCGCCATCGACGAAATTCACGCAGCATCTGCAACCTGAGTTTGGAGAGGGACCGGCAGAATAGGGTCAGGATCACTTCAATTCACCTTCGCGGCGTCAAAATGGCAAAGATATCGAAGTGAAATGGCCGCTGGCAGGCAGTTATTCTGCCTGCAAGGTCATTTCGCTTTGAGATCGAAGCCATTTTGACGTCCGCAGGATTTGACCCATTTTGCCCAGGGCGTCTTTGGCAAGCTTGGACTTAGAAGCACTAAGCCCGGCACTTGCCGCATAGCCCTGAACAAAATGGCCTCAAACCGCAAAGGTGAATTAAAGTGGTCCTGACCCTTTTGCGCAAGATGTTTGCCGCCGGCCTAAAGCCCCGCTATTGACCGCGGCATGAAAGAATTTCCCTGCCAATTATATTTGATCTCACCGCTTGAAGTCGGCGGTGATTTTCCCGCCCGGCTTGAGGCTGCCTTGTCCGCGGGTTCCGTCGCGGCGTTTCAGTTTCGTGTTAAAGACCTAGATCAGCACGAGGCGGCGGCGCTCGCGGAGCCGTTGCAGGCCATTTGTGCTGCGCATGATGTCGCGTTCATCGTAAATGACAGTGTTGCTTTGGCCAAGCGTTTGAAGGCCGATGGTGTGCATTTGGGGCAGGGCGATGGCGATGTTCGGGAGGCGCGGGAACTGCTTGGCAAAGATTACCAGATTGGTGTTACCTGTCACAATAGCCGTCATCTCGCTATGGAGGCGGCGGAGGCTGGAGCTGATTATGTCGCCTTTGGCGCATTTTTTCCCACAGCGACAAAGACGGTGGAGCATGTCGCTGAACTCGACACATTACAAAAATGGTCGTTTGTGACGGAAGTTCCTTGTGTGGCTATTGGCGGAATTACACCAGATAATGCCAAACCATTAATAGATGCAGGGGCGGATTTCTTAGCGGTGAGCGGCTCTGTGTGGAAACACCCACAAGGTCCTGCAGAAGCGGTTAAGGCGTTCAACGCACTGCTTGCCTAATTGCGCTGTCATCGTTAAAGGCCGCGACTATCGGCACGTTTATGCGTGCCTGCTCTTTCCATCTGTCAAGCGAGTGTACTCATGAAAATCAACGCGGTTGAAATTAAGCCGGGTAACATATTGGAATATGAAGGCGGCCTTTGGCGTGTCGTAAAGACTGCGCACACCCAACCGGGTAAAGGCGGCGCATATATGCAAGTTGAGCTCAAAAATCTCCGCGATGGCCGCAAGAACAATATTCGGTTCCGTTCGGCAGAAAGCGTCGAAAAAGTACGCCTTGATCAGAAAGATTTCCAGTTTCTCTATGCCGAGGGCGATAATCTGGTGTTCATGGACAAGGAAACCTATGATCAGGTGACTTTGCCTACCGACCTTCTCGGTGATGCGGCAGCTTTCCTTCAGGATGGCATGGACGTTGTCATGGAAATGTATGATGACGAGGCACTCTCTGTCGCTTTACCGGACCAGATTGAAGCGACGATTGTCGAAGCTGACGCTGTAGTTAAGGGTCAGACGGCGTCATCCAGCTATAAGCCAGCGATCCTCGATAATGGCGTGCGCGTCATGGTGCCGCCATTCATAAGCGCAGGCACGCGGATTGTGGTTGATGTCTACGAACGGGAATATGTTCGGAAGGCTGATTAATGCCCGCATTAACTGGTCTGTTGACCATTATGGAAAAAGCTGCCCGTAAAGCGGGTGGTAAGCTTCGCCGCGATTTTGGCGAGATTGAACATTTGCAGGTTTCGCAAAAGGGCCCTGCAGATTTCGTTTCCAAAGCTGATGAGCGCGCTGAAGACACAATTTTCCGTGAACTCGAAATCGCACGTCCCGACTGGGGCTTTCTGATGGAAGAAGGCGGCGAGATTGCTGGTGCCGAAGGCAAACCGCGGTTCATCGTCGATCCGCTCGACGGAACAAGTAACTTCCTCCATGGCATTCCGCATTTCGCAATTTCAATTGCGGTGCAAGATCCGAAACCGGATGGTTCCGGCTGGGGCGACATTTTTGCAGGCCTTGTATATAACCCGATCACGGACGAAAGCTTCTGGGCCGAGCGTGGCAAAGGTGCATGGTTGGGCAACCGGCGTTTACGGGTATCGGCACGCCGTCAGCTAAATGAGGCTCTGATTGCCACTGGTACACCCTATAAGGGACATGGCGACTTTGAGGAATGGGCCAAGATTTTTGGCGCCATTGGACCTTCGGTGTCAGGCATTCGGCGTTTTGGTGCGGCAAGCCTTGACCTCGCTTGGTTGGCCGCTGGCCGCTATGATGGTTTTTGGGAAAGCGGCTTGTCTCCTTGGGATACAGCTGCTGGATGCTTGCTCGTGCGCGAAGCAGGTGGCTTTGTGACCGACTATCGTGGACGCAGTCCGCATATCGCAGATACACAGGTTTTGGCAGCAAATGACATATTGCATAGCAAGCTGCATAAGCTGTTGGTCGGTGCCATAAAATAATCGTCGAAAATGGCAGAAAAAATGCTGAGTCTTGGCCTTGCAGGTCAGGATTCTTCTGCTTAAAAGCGCCGCAACTTACGGGGTTTCTGAAACGAGTCTGATATGACTGATTTGTCGCAATATTTGCCCATACTGCTTTTCTTAGTGGTCGCGCTTACATTGTCGTCGGCATTTGTGTTTTTGCCGATGGGCGTGTCGCGACTGACGGGAACGTATAAGCCCAGCGAAGCGAAGCTCACCGAGTATGAGTGCGGATTTCCAGCGTTCGAAGACTCGCGGAGCCAATTTGACGTCCGCTTCTACCTTGTTGCGATTTTGTTTATCATTTTCGACCTTGAGGCGGCTTTTTTATTCCCATGGGCGGTTAGTCTGGGTGAAACAGGCTGGATCGGATGGGGTACCATGATGTTGTTCCTGTTCGAATTGGTCATCGGATTTATCTATGCATGGAAAGTGGGAGCACTCGAATGGGAGTAATCACGCCATCACTGTCTGACGTGCAAACGCCGGACACCGCGTTCTTCAAGGATATTGAGAGCGAAGTGAACGACAAGGGGTTTGTCGTCTCGTCGACCGAAGACCTCTTTAATTGGGCGCGTACGGGCTCTTTATGGCCCATGACCTTCGGCCTTGCCTGTTGCGCTGTAGAAATGATCCACGGTTATATGCCGCGGTACGACTTTGAACGGTTCGGAATTGCGCCACGCGCATCGCCGCGTCAGTCCGACGTGATGATTGTCGCCGGCACGCTTTGTAACAAAATGGCGCCAGCGCTCCGCAAGGTTTATGACCAGATGTCTGAACCCAAATATGTTATTTCCATGGGCAGCTGCGCCAATGGCGGCGGCTATTATCATTACAGTTACAGCGTTGTGCGCGGTTGTGATCGTGTTGTACCGGTAGATATTTATGTACCCGGATGCCCGCCAACGGCCGAAGCATTGCTTTACGGCATTATGCAGTTGCAGCGCAAAATCCGCCGGACAGGGACGATCGAACGGTGAGCCACTCCGCACCCCGCATTCACACGCCCGAAGGCACTGTAAAAGCGATCTCAAAAACGCTTGGTAAACACTTGGTTTCTATTGAAGAAGCCAATCATGAAGTTGCTGTGCACATTCACCGCGATGCGTTGGTGGACTGCATGGTCCTGCTGCGTGACAATTGCGAGTATCAACAGTTGGTTGAAATCGCTGGCGTCGACTGGCCCGATCGCGATCCGCGTTTTGAAATTGTTTATTGCCTGCTGAGCCTTACAAAGAATCACCGCATTCGTGTGCATTTGACCACGAATGAAGATCAGCCTGTTCCGTCGGTTACCGGCATCTGGCCAGTTGCCGGATGGTTGGAGCGCGAAGTCTTTGACATGTATGGCGTGTTATTCTCCGGAAATGCCGATTTGCGGCGCATATTGACCGATTACGGTTTTTCAGGACATCCACAGCGTAAAGACTTCCCGCTGTCGGGTTATGTTGAACTGCGCTATTCCGAAGAAGAAAAGCGTGTGAAATATGAGCCTGTGCAATTGGCACAGGATTTCCGTAATTTCGACTTTCTGAGCCCTTGGGAAGGCGCGGATTATGTGCTGCCGGGTGATGAGAAGTCCAGTGAGGCTGCACCACAGCAGCCTGCGCCTAAAGAAACGGTCAAACGCACCGTGCGGAAGCCAAAGGCGACGGGAGACAAAGCATGAGCATGCAGCAAGATCTCGCGCCGACCACTGGCGATGAAGTGATCCAGAATTACACGATTAACTTCGGGCCACAGCACCCCGCAGCGCATGGCGTATTGCGTTTGGTGATGGAGCTGGATGGAGAAATCGTTGAGCGGCTTGACCCGCATATCGGCCTTTTACATCGCGGCACCGAAAAGCTGATCGAGTATAAAACCTATTTGCAGGCTTTGCCCTATTTCGACCGGTTGGATTACGCATCGCCAATGGCGATGGAGCACAGCTATGTGCTCGCGGTCGAAAAGCTGTTGGATCTGGAGGTACCCCTGCGTGCACAATATCTGCGGGTATTGTTCGCCGAGCTGACGCGTATCAAGAACCACACACTGAACATCGCGCACCATATCATTGATGTTGGTGCGATGACACCGCCATTATGGTTGTATGAAATCCGCGAAGACATCATGGCTTTTTACGAGCGGGCAAGTGGTGCGCGTATGCATGCGGCATGGTTCCGCCCGGGCGGCGTGCATCAGGATGTGCCGTTAAAGCTGTTAACCGATATTGCCGAATGGTTGGACGAGCGCATGCCGCGCTTGTTCGAGGACGCGATGTCATTGGTGGTCGACAACCGCATTTTTAAACAACGCAATGTCGATATTGCGATTGTTTCGAAAGAAGACGCAATCAAATGGGGCTTTTCCGGTCCTATGATCCGCGGCGCAGGCATCCCTTGGGATATTCGCAAGAGCCAACCTTATGACGTCTATGACCGGATGGAGTTTGATATTCCCGTCGGCACACGCGGCGATTGTTACGACCGGTTCATGGTCCGCGTCGAAGAAGTGCGCCAATCGGTCCGCATCATGAAGCAGTGCTTGCAGCAAATGCCCGAAGGCCCTGTGTGCAGCGACGACCGCAAGGTGGCACCGCCAAAGCGCGCTGAAATGAAGCAATCGATGGAAGCATTGATCCATCACTTCAAGCTCTACACTGAAGGCTTTAAAGTGCCTGCAGGCAGCGTCTATGTCGCCACCGAAAGCCCCAAGGGCGAATTTGGGGTGTATTTGGTCGCTGACGGTAGCAACAAGCCATATCGTTGCAAAATTCGTCCGACGGCCTTTTCGCACCTACAAGCTATGGATTTCATGAGCCGTGGGCACATGTTGGCGGATACGACCGCGATTTTAGGCGCGCTCGATATCGTGTTTGGGGAGTGTGACCGCTGATGACGCGTGAGCTTATGTTTTTGGCATCGGCGGCGCTTGGTTCGGTCGCGTTGGTCGCGGCTTATCTGTATTTGTTTCATGCCGAGGTGTCGGCAAAGGAAGTGGGTTCGACCGCTGCCGCCATGATGTTTGGCGCGTATATCGGGCGGATTTGGGGACGGAAAGAAGCACATGGCTGACGCAGTACACATCCCGGATGAAGCCGAAACCCGTGCCAAATGGGGTAAATTCGCATTTTCGAAGGAATATAAGGTGCAAGCCGATATGTATATCGGTCGTTACCCTGCAGGACGTCAGCAATCGGCGGTGATGGCGCTGCTTGATTTGGCGCAACGTCAGGTTGGCGAAGAAACCCATACGCAGGGTTGGTTGCCCGTTCCTGTAATCGAATATGTCGCAAGCTATTTGGACATGCCTTATATGCGGGCGTACGAAGTCGCGACCTTCTACACCATGTACAATCTTGCGCCTGTTGGCCGTTTCCATGTGCAAGTATGTGGCACAACGCCATGCATGTTGCGCGGGTCCGATGATATTATGGCGGCGTGCAAGAGTCGCGGTCTCGTCAAAGGTGCGACGACGCCGGACGGCATGTTCACGCTGAACGAAGTCGAGTGCATGGGCAATTGCGCATCTGCGCCGATGGTTCAGATCAACGACGATAATTATGAAGATCTCGATTATGGTAGCATGACCGCTATCCTTAACGACTTGGCCGAGGGCAAGCAGCCGAAGGTCGGCACGCAGCTGCCGGGTCGCCACACGGTGGAGCCTTATGGCGGAGCAACGACCTTGCACGCGATGGTCGACAAGAACCATGATTATCGGGGGGAGTATTAATGGAATTTCTCCCTCTCATCGGTATTCTCATCGCCGCGTTCGTCGCGTGGAAATTGCTCAAGGGCGTTATTAAGCTTGCCGTTATTGGCTTGCTTATCGCTGGAGCAGCTTGGTTTTTTCTTGGAGGTTTGGGCTGATGCTCGCTGACAAAGACCGCATTTTTACCAATCTGTACGGCTATCAGGATTTTGCCCTGAAGGCGGCGCAGAAACGTGGCGATTGGGATAAAACCGCTGACCTGATGAAGGTTGGGCAGGATGCTATAATTGAGGAAGTGAAAGCTTCCGGTCTGCGTGGTCGCGGGGGCGCAGGGTTCCCGACAGGTATGAAATGGAGCTTCATGCCAAAGGCGCCGACGCCCGAGCGTCCTAATTTTCTCGTCATCAACGCTGACGAATCCGAGCCTGGATCATGTAAAGATCGCGAGATCATCCGACATGATCCGCATAAGCTGATTGAAGGCGCGCTGATTGCCGGTTTCGCGATGCGCGCGCGTGCGGCCTATATCTACATTCGCGGCGAGTATATTTTCGAAGCCAAAGTTCTCGAAAAGGCAGTCGCGGAGGCCTATTCCGCAGGCTTGTTGGGCAAGAACGCCGCGAAGTCGGGTTATGACTTTGACGTGTTCGTCCATCGCGGCGCGGGTGCCTATATTTGCGGTGAAGAAACCGCGATGATTGAAAGCTTGGAAGGCAAAAAGGGTCAGCCACGCCTGAAACCACCATTTCCTGCGGGGGCAGGGCTCTATGGTTGCCCGACAACGGTCAACAATGTCGAGAGCATTGCGGTCGTGCCAACGATCCTGCGGCGCGGCGCTGCATGGTTCAAAAGCTTTGGTCGCGAAAATAACCATGGCACAAAGCTGTTCCAAATCTCCGGCCATGTCGAAAAGCCATGCGTTGTTGAAGAAGAAATGGGCATCCCCTTCCGCGAACTGATTGAGAAGCATTGCGGTGGTATAAAAGGTGGTTGGGACAATCTGCTCGCTGTGATCCCCGGCGGTTCGTCGGTTCCATTGGTCCCTGCGGCGATGATGATGGACGTGCCGATGGACTTTGACGGCTGCAAAGCTGTTGGTTCCGGCCTTGGCACGGCGGCGGTCATCGTGATGGACAAGTCCACTGACATCGTGCGCGCAATTTCGCGGCTTTCCTATTTCTACAAGCATGAAAGCTGCGGCCAATGCACGCCTTGCCGTGAAGGCACAGGTTGGATGTGGCGCGTGATGGAAAAGATGCGCACTGGCGATGCTGACATTGGCGATATTGATACTTTGTATGATGTTACCAAACAGGTCGAAGGACACACCATTTGCGCGCTCGGTGATGCCGCCGCTTGGCCAATTCAAGGGCTGATCAAGCATTTCCGTCCAGAGATGGAACGCCGGATTAATGACGCCAAGGGCGACAATATGCTGGAGGCGGCGGAGTAAACATGCCTAAAGTGACCGTAGACGGATTAGAACTGGAAGTCCCCGCAGGCGCGACTGTGTTGCAGGCGTGTGAGATGGCGGGGAAGGAAATTCCGCGCTTTTGTTATCATGAACGGCTGTCCATTGCGGGCAATTGCCGCATGTGTCTGGTTGAGGTTGCACCCGGTCCACCAAAGCCACAGGCGTCGTGCGCTTTGCCGGCCACGGAAGGTCAGATCATCCGCACCGATACGCCGATGGTTAAAAAGGCACGCGAAGGGGTGATGGAGTTTCTGCTCATCAACCACCCGTTGGATTGCCCAATTTGCGACCAAGGCGGCGAATGCGATTTGCAGGACCAAAGTGTGGCTTATGGGCGCGGCGCGTCTCGTTTTGATGAAAACAAGCGCGCGGTGTCCGAAAAATATATGGGGCCGCTGGTTAAAACGGCAATGACGCGTTGCATTCAGTGCACACGCTGCGTCCGTTTTGCGGAAGAGGTAGCCGGCATTGAAGAAATCGGCGCGATTGGTCGCGGCGAAAATATGCAGATCACGACCTATTTAGAGCACGCTATGCAAAGCGAGCTATCGGGCAATGTCGTTGACCTGTGTCCCGTTGGTGCATTGACGTCAAAGCCTTATGCTTTTGAGGCGCGCCCGTGGGAACTGAAGAAGACGCCAAGCATAGATGTGATGGATGCCGTTGGCACCAACATCCGTCTCGATAGCAGGGGCCGGGCCGTATTGCGCGCCTTGCCGCGTATCAATGATGATGTGAATGAAGAATGGGCGTCGGATAAAACGCGCCATGCCGTTGACGGCCTGACGCATCGCCGTTTGGACAAGCCCTATATCCGCAAGGATGGAAAGCTGGTCGCCGCCGACTGGGCTGAGGCCTTTGACGCTATCAAGGCGCATTGGACAGGTGAAGCGGCGGTACTGGCGGGTGATCAGGTTGATTGTGAAACTATGTTCGCCGCGCGCGAATTGGCTGGCACGTCGATGTTGGAGGGGCGCCAGACGGGCCTTGCATATGACACATCGTCGCTGTCTGCGGTGAATTTCAACACCACGATAGCTGGCATTGAAAATGCTGACGTAATCTTGTTGGTCGGAAGCGATTTGCGGCGAGAGGCACCGTTGGTGAATACCCGCATTCAAAAGGCTATTCGCAAGCGCAAGGCAAAGGTGTTTGCTATCGGACCCGTGACCGACCTGACCTATAAGGTCGAATGGCTCGGCGATGACCTGAGTGCGTTAACAAAAGCGCCCAAGGCTTTATCCGATGCGCTGAAGACTGCTGAACGTCCGGCGATTATCGTCGGCGGCGGTGCGTTGCGTTATGATGGTGTGCACGGTGCGGCATTGGCTTTTGCCAAAAAGTATAAGCTGGTGCGCGACGATTGGAATGGTTTCAACATCTTGCACTTTGCAGCGGCCCGTATGGGTGGCCTCATGCTCGGTTATGCGCATGATGGTGGCATAAAGAAGCTCGCTGCGGCGCAGCCCAAGCTAGCGTTTTTCCTTGGTGCGGATGAGGTGGATTACAGCCTGTTCGCCGGCAGCTTCAAAGTCTATGTCGGCCACCATGGCGATAATGGCGCACATCATGCCGATGTTATTTTGCCTGGCGCAGCATATTCCGAAAAATCGGGTACCTATGTAAACTTGGAAGGCCGCGTGCAACGCGGCGAGCGCGCGGTGTTCCCGCCAGGAGATGCGCGCGAAGATTGGGCCATATTCCGTGCTTTGTCCGATGTGCTGGGCAAGCGCCTCCCATTTGACAGCCTAGATGCCTTGCGCGCCGAAATGACGAAGGCTGTGCCCGCTTTGGGTGTAGAAGGACTGGCGGATTATGGCTGGTCGGAACCATCGCTTTCAGCGGATGTGAGCGGCAAGATTGCAGATTATCCCATTAAGGATTTCTACCTGACCAACGCGATTTGCCGCGCGTCTGAAACGATGCAAAGATGCTCAGCGGAATTGTTGTATGGCACGCAAATTTTGGAGGCAGCGGAATGACATCCTTCTTCCAAAATCTCGGCATGAGTTACGAAGCGGCATGGTTCACCGCGACCATCGCTGGCATTCTGCTTATTGCACTGCCGCTGATGTTGGCCGTTGCGCTCATCATTTATGCGGAACGTAAATTATGGGCCGCTTTTGCATTGCGCCGGGGCCCCAATGTCGTTGGACCTTTCGGAATACTGCAATCCTTCGCCGATGGTTTGAAGGTTTTCTTACAAGAAACGATCATCCCTAGCGCGTCGAACCGAGGCCTATTCCTAATCGCGCCGATCATTACCTTCACTGTTGCGCTCATGGCGTGGGCCGTCATTCCTTTTGCCGACGGCGTCGTGCTGTCGAATATCAATGTTGGCTTACTCTACATTCTCGCGATTAGTAGCCTTGGTGTTTATGGCGTGGTTATTGCGGGATGGGCATCCAACTCCAAATATCCTTTTTATTCGGCGATGCGCGCAGCAGCGCAGATGATATCATATGAGGTCTCTATTGGCTTCATTTTGATATGCGTCGTCCTTTGGGCTGGCACTTTCAATGTAGGCGGTATTGTTGAAGGGCAACGCAGTCATATTTTTGGCTTCATCAATGCCTATGCCTTTAATCCCTTGCTGTTCCCGATTGCGGTGATGTTCCTCATCAGTTCAATGGCGGAAACTGCGCGCGCGCCTTTCGATTTGACCGAAGCGGAAAGTGAATTGGTTGCCGGTTATCAAACCGAATATTCCTCCATGGCTTTCGCTTTGTTCTGGTTGGGTGAATATGCCAACGTCCTGTTAATGTGCGCGCTGAACGTTATCCTGTTCTGGGGCGGTTACTTGCCGCCGGTTGACTGGGCTCCATTGTACGCCGTTCCAGGCATCATCTGGTTCTTCGCTAAAATCCTTCTGATGTTCTTCATCTTTGCTTGGGTAAAGGCGACTGTTCCGCGTTACCGTTATGATCAATTGATGCGTTTGGGTTGGAAAGTGTTTCTGCCAATCTCGCTCTTCTGGGTCTTTTTGGTAAGCGGCTATCTTATGTTCACAGGACATTTCGCATGACTACCATCGCGCATCTCATCAAAACCTTCACTTTGTGGGAATTCGTCAAGGCGCACATGTTGACCTTGAAATATTTCTTCAAGCGTAAGGCGACGATCAATTATCCGTTCGAAAAGAACCCGCTTTCCCCACGTTTTCGTGGTGAACATGCGCTGCGTCGTTACCCCAATGGGGAAGAACGCTGCATCGCATGTAAATTATGTGAGGCGGTTTGCCCTGCTTTAGCCATTACCATTGAGTCCGAACCACGCGATGACGGTAGCCGCCGGACCACGCGCTATGACATTGATATGACGAAGTGCATCTACTGCGGTTTTTGCCAAGAAGCATGCCCGGTCGATGCCATTGTCGAAGGCCCGAACCTCGAGTTCGCAACAGAAACACGTGAGGAATTGCTCTATGATAAGGCCAAGCTCCTCGACAACGGCGCGAAATGGGAACGGGCGATTGCCGCGAACCTTGCCGCCGATGCACCCTATCGTTAAGGGCGACCCATAGTGATCCAACTTGTCTCTTTCTATATCTTTGCAAGCATCGTCATAGCGTCTGCGGCGATGGTCATTTTTGCGCGCAACCCGGTACACAGTGTGCTGTGGCTGATTGTTGCCTTCTTCAACGCGGCAGGCCTTATGGTCCTAATCGGCGCAGAGTTTATCGCGATGTTGTTGGTCATTGTCTATGTCGGCGCGGTTGCGGTCTTGTTCCTGTTTGTGGTCATGATGCTTGATATTGATTTTGCTGAATTGCGTGCAGGATTTATCAAGAATGTCCCGCTTGGGCTTTTACTTGCAATTGTTTTGGTGGCTGAACTGGTGCTTGGTATCGGCGCATATCAGGCCGGTGCCGTGCAGCTTGGCACGCCTGAGGCAGGCGTTGCGACGGTATCGCCGACAGTACCAAATATCGAGGCCATTGGCGCCTTGCTCTACAGTAAATATGTCTTCTTGTTCGAAACGGCAGGCTTGATCCTGTTGGTCGCGATGGTCGGCGCAATTGTTCTGACACATCGCCGCAGCCATAATACGCGCGGTCAGAACATCAGCAGCCAGGTCCAGCGCCGTCCAGAAGACGCGACGCGCAATGTTAATCAGCCCGTCGGGCAGGGGATTGAGCTGTGATTGGTATCGAACATTATCTCGTGGTCAGCAGCATCTTGTTTGTGATGGGCGTGCTTGGCATTTTCCTGAACCGCAAGAATGTCATCATTATCCTGATGGCGATCGAACTTATATTGCTTGCAGTTAACATCAATCTTGTCGCGTTCAGTGTCTTTTTAGGCGACCTAACCGGACAAATTTTTGCCATGTTCGTGTTGACCGTGGCCGCAGGTGAGGCCGCGATTGGCCTTGCGATATTAGTTATCTATTTCCGCGGCCGTGGCACCATCGCCGTTGATGACGTCAACCGGATGAAGGGGTAACATCCTGTGACTGCAATCCATTTCATTGTTTTCCTGCCGCTTCTTGCTGCGCTTGTCGCAGGGCTAGGGCAGCGCTTTATTGGCGCTTTGGCAGCCAAGACTATCACTACTGCTAGCTTGTTTATTGCTGCGTTCCTGAGCTGGCCGATTTTCATCGGTTTTTTGAACGGTAGCGAAACCGCTTATGTCCAACCCGTGATGACATGGGTGCAGTCGGGCGATCTGACTTTTGACTGGGAATTGCGCGTCGACGCCCTAACCGCCGTCATGCTCGTGGTCATCACCAGCGTGTCGGCGCTCGTACATCTCTATAGCTGGGGCTATATGGAGGAAGATCCCGATCAGCCGCGCTTTTTTGCGTATCTGTCGCTGTTTACCTTTGCGATGTTGATGTTGGTCACCGCCAACAATCTGGTACAAATGTTCTTCGGATGGGAAGGTGTTGGCCTTGCGTCTTATTTGTTGATTGGTTTCTGGTACAAGAAACCGAGCGCAAATGCTGCGGCGATCAAAGCGTTCGTCGTCAACCGTGTTGGCGACCTCGGTTTCATGCTCGGCATTTTCGGCATATTCTGGTTGTTTGGCACCGTTTCGATCCCGGAAATTCTCGCTGCCGCACCGGATAAGGTCGGTTCAAGCATCGGCTTTTTGGGGCTGCGCGTCGATACCATGAGCTTGCTGTGTATATTGCTGTTCATCGGTGCGATGGGTAAATCGGCGCAACTTGGTCTGCATACATGGTTACCGGACGCGATGGAGGGGCCAACGCCCGTTTCGGCATTAATTCACGCAGCAACTATGGTGACCGCCGGCGTGTTCATGGTGTGCCGCCTGTCGCCCTTGTTTGAGACCAGCCAATTCGCCCTCGATGTCGTTACGATCGTGGGCGCGACGACAGCCATCTTCGCTGCAACAGTTGGTCTTGTGCAAAACGATATCAAGCGCGTCATCGCTTATTCCACCTGCTCGCAACTGGGCTATATGTTCTTTGCTGCCGGTACCGGCGCTTATGGTGCGGCGATGTTCCATCTCTTCACCCATGCCTTTTTCAAGGCGTTGTTGTTCCTGGGCGCAGGTTCGGTGATCCATGCGATGCACCATGAACAGGATATGCGTTATTATGGCGGTTTGCGGAAACATATCCCGCTGACATTCTGGGCCATGATGGCAGGCACTTTGGCGATAACGGGTGTAGGTATCCTTGGTGTTGGCGGATTTGCTGGTTTCTATTCAAAAGATGCAATTATTGAAGCTGCGTTTGCGAGTGAATCTACCTTCCACATGTACGGCTTTGCCATTGGCGTACTAGCCGCGCTTCTAACGAGCTTCTACAGCTGGCGCCTCATGTTCCTGACCTTCTTTGGCACGCCGCGCTGGGAACAATCGGAGCATATACAACATGCTATGCACGACAATCATGACCATGACGCACATGCGCATGGCGCGAAAGATGACGGGACGGCGGGCTATCATCCACATGAAAGCCCTTGGCCAATGCTGACGCCTTTGGCGTTGTTGACGGTAGGCGCCATTTTTGCAGGTTTTGTCTTCCACAATGCATTTATTGATGCGGAGGCAGGGCAAGCATTTTGGGCAAATAGCACGCTCTATTTCAACACGCATCTGATGCATGCTATGCATGAAGTGCCTTTGTGGGTGAAATTGTCATCGACCGTTGCCATGCTTATTGGTCTGGTAACAGCCTATGTCATGTACCAGTTGTCGAAAGATGCACCGCAACGTTTAGCGACGACTTTTGCGCCGATTTACCGTTTCTTCCTCAATAAATGGTATTTTGACGAACTCTATAATTTCTTGTTCGTGCGTCCTGCATTTTGGTTTGGACGTCTGTTCTGGAAACAAGGAGATATCGGCATCATTGACCGTTTTGGGCCCAATGGTTCGGCCGCTTTAGTGTCCCTTGGTAGCAAATTGGCTGTGCGAATGCAGTCGGGTTATCTTTATACATATGCGCTTGTGATGCTTCTTGGCTTAGTCATCGCGGTGAGCTGGATGATGGTGAGAGCATAATGAACGCCGCAGATATTCCTATCCTTTCGATCATGTTAGCCATCCCGGTGGTGGCAGCAGCTTTGTGCTTGTTTGTACGCGCAGAGCTAGCGCGTATTATTGCGCTGTCGGCGACATTGTTGAATCTTGTTCTCGGCGTCGTGCTTTGGATCAGCTATGATCCCGCGGGCGCGCAATGGCAATTTACCGAAAGCGCGACCTTGTTCGGCCCCATTGGTTGGCGGCTTGGCATTGACGGCATTTCGCTAACATTGATTATGCTTTCGGTATTCCTGATGCCGATTTGTATTGGTGCTAGCTGGACATCCATCCAGAAACGCGTCGGTGAATATATGGCCGCGTTCCTGTTGATGGAAACGCTGATGATTGGCGTTTTTGCGGCGCAGGATTTGCTGCTGTTCTACATCTTCTTTGAAGCAGGCCTAATTCCGATGTATCTCATCATCGGCATTTGGGGTGGGCAGGACCGCATTTACGCTTCGTACAAATTCTTCCTCTACACATTGCTTGGTTCACTCGTGATGCTGATTGCGATGCTTTGGATGATCCAATTTGCTGGCACCGCGGATATTCCAACATTGCTGAACACAGATTTTCCTGCAGAAGCGCAGACATGGTTGTGGTTTGCATTCTTCGCATCTTTTGCGGTGAAGATGCCCATGTGGCCCGTGCACACATGGTTGCCTGATGCCCACGTTCAAGCACCGACCGCAGGTTCCGTGATATTAGCGGGTGTGCTTCTGAAAATGGGTGGCTACGGCTTCCTGCGTTTCTCCTTACCGATGTTCCCAGAGGCGAGCGCTTACTTCATTCCGTTAGTCTTTGGCCTGTCGATGGTTGCGGTAGTCTACACCTCGCTCGTTGCATTGGTGCAGCACGATATGAAAAAGCTGATCGCGTATTCGTCGGTCGCGCATATGGCCATTGTGACTGTTGGCCTCTTCACCTTCAACCAACAAGGTATTGAAGGCGCGATCATTGTGATGTTGAGCCATGGCCTCGTATCGGGCGCCCTCTTCTTGTGTGTTGGCGTTATTTACGACCGCCTGCATACGCGTGAGATCAGTCGTTATGGTGGCCTCAGCGTCAATATGCCCAAATATGCTTTGCTATTCATGCTGTTTACAATGGCGAGCGTTGGCTTGCCCGGCACCAGCGGGTTTGTGGGTGAATTTTTGAGCCTTGCCGGAGCGTATAAGGTTTCCACTTGGGCCACATTCATCGCAACCACCGGTATCATTTTGGGTGCAGGCTATATGCTATATCTCTACCGCCGCATCGCCTTTGGTCCGCAAGTCAATGCCGATGCTGCAGCGATGTCGGACGTTAATGGCCGCGAAATGTGGCTTCTCGCGCCGATTGCTGTCGTGGTGTTGTGGATGGGTGTATATCCTGAGACATTTCTGGCACCCATTCGCCGTGACGTGGCCACAATAGTAGAGCGCGTCGAACGCGCTGCACCTGCAGGTGATAGCAAACTGAAATTAGTCGATCCAACAACCGCGCGGTATCGCGTAATGCATCATACGGAAAAAAACATGGCTGAGGGGAGCCATAAATAATGGAACTGAACGCTTCTCTCGCATTACTCCGTCCGGAAATCATCCTGACCTTCTCCGCGCTTGGCCTTTTACTTGTGGCTGCGTGGCGTGAACAGGCTGGTCGCTTGATCAGTATATTGGCAGTTACGGCTCTTGGCGCGGCCGCAGCATTTGTTGTCACCGCTATGATGAATGCCACAGACGCATCTGCTTTTGACGGTCTGTTAATCAATGATGCATTTGGTAATTTCTCCAAGATATTAATTTTCATTGCTGCCGCCATCGCATTGATGATTGCGCCGCGCTTCTTGGAAAATGCGGGTGCTATGCGCGCCGAATATCCTGTGCTTATCTTACTGTCTTGCATTGGCATGGCCGTGATGGTCTCAGCAACTGACCTGATTTCACTATATATTGGTTTAGAGCTGCAGGGCTTGTCGGCCTATGTTCTTGCAAGCTTTGTGCGCTCTGACGGCCGTTCAGCTGAAGCCGGGCTTAAATATTTCGTCCTTGGCGCATTGGCCAGCGGCATGCTCTTGTTCGGCGCGTCTTTGGTTTATGGCTTTGCCGGCTCCACAAGTTTTGCCGCAATTGGCGCCGCTATGGATAAGGAAGTCGGCCTTGGCTTGATCTTCGGTATCGTTTTCATCCTATCGGGGCTTGCCTTCAAAATTAGTGCCGCGCCGTTCCACATGTGGACGCCAGATGTTTATGAAGGGGCGCCGACACCCGTTACTGCATTCTTTGCCAGCGCGCCTAAGGTTGCGGCAATTGCGTTGACAATCCGTATCGTGCTTGAGGCATTTGGCTCGCAAATATTGGTTTGGCAGCAAATCATTATCGCTGTCGCATTGATGTCGATCATTATCGGCGCAGTTGGTGCCATTGGTCAGCAAAATCTGAAACGCCTGATGGCGTATAGCTCAATCAACAATGTTGGCTTCATTTTGATTGGCCTTGCGACGGGAACAGAGCATGGCATTTCTGCCATGCTTGTGTATCTAGTCATTTATGTCGCCATGACCTTAGGCAGCTTCATTTGCCTAATGCAGTTGAAGGATAAAAACGGCGGCTATCGTGAAGAGTTTGTTGATATCGCCGGTCTGTCCAAGACGCGGCCTGCGCTCGCCGCGGCTTTAGCCATTTTCATGTTCAGCCTCGCCGGTATTCCGCCATTGTTCGGTTTTTGGGGCAAGCTCGTAGTGTTTAACGCCACAGTGGCAGCTGGTCTGTTGCCATTAGCCGTCATTGGCATCACGGCATCCGTCATTGGTGCATTTTATTATCTGAAAGTCGTCAAGGTCATGTATTTTGATGACGCAGCGGATGTCATTATTGAAAGCGATGACAAGGTTCTTGTCTGGACAGGCGGCCTATTGGCTGCTGCAAATTCACCCTTGGGGTATTTTGCGATACCTGCGCTTGGGGTTTGGACAGCTTATGCTGCGAGGGCGCTGTTCTGACGCCCATTTTTGAAGAAGTCGCGCTCACGGGATCAACGAATGCGGATCTTCTGATACGCGCGACGCAAGGTGCTCCTGAAGGCCTATGGCTTCGCGCAGATGCGCAGGATGGCGGGCGTGGACGTCTTGGCCGCAGTTGGGAAAGCCCGAAAGGGAATCTCTTTGCCAGCGTCATCGTGCGCTTGCGTGATAGTGACCCTTCGCCCGCTGGGCTTGCTTTTGTAACGGCAGTTGCTGCTTATGATGCCGTCCGGCATATGGCGCCACAAGTCGATATCCGCCTCAAATGGCCCAACGACATTCTGACGCATGATGGTTCAAAATTATGCGGCATATTGTTGGAGCGTGCTGCAGATGCTGTCGTTGTGGGTATTGGCCTTAACCTTGTCTGGCACCCGCAAAATCTGGACCGGAAGGTGTCGGACCTATTGACGCTTGGTGGAACGCCGCCAGATGCCCAAACGGCTCTCGAGATCTTAGCTGACGCATTCGCGCGCTATCTCAATATCTGGCGGCTGTCGGGTTTGGGAGCCATCGTTCGCCATTGGGAAGGGCACGCCCATCCACGCGGCACAGCCTTGTCGGCAAAGCTGCCCGATGGCGAAGAAGTGGATGGCCTTTATGCTGGTCTTGATGATGATGGTGCATTGCAGCTCCGCTTGGCGGATGGTTCAATTCGTGCCATTCACGCTGCCGACGTTTTTCTAATTTAGCAGGGGTGGGCTATGCTGCTCGCAATTGATACAGGTAACACCAATGTGAAATTTGCATTGGTCAATGACGCTGGCGAAATAGTGCAAAGATGGCGCATTGCGACAGATGCACGGCGCACCGCCGATGAATATGCGGTTTGGTTGGACCAATTGATCCAGATGGCAGGCTTTCATCGTGCAGATGTGAAGGCGGTCATTATTGCAACGGTCGTTCCGCGCGCTTTGCATAATTTGCAATTGCTAGCGACACGCTATTTCGGGTGTGAGGCCTTAGTTGCTGGACGCGGCAGTGTCGGTTGGGGCATTCAATTGCGCGTAGCTGAACCGCACGCCGTTGGCGCGGACCGCGCCGTGAATGCCATTGCCGCCCATTCCTTGGCAGACGGTCACAAGATCGTCATCAGCTTTGGCACAGCCACAACATTTGATCATGTTGGACCAGATGGCTCTTATCGCGGCGGTAGCATCGCACCGGGCGTCAATCTTTCGCTAGATGCGCTCTATGCCGCCGCAGCCATGTTGCCGCGAATTGCAATCGAACCACCACCAAATGAAAGCGTAATTGGTACAACGACTGTTGGACAAATGCAGATTGGCATCTATTGGGGCTATGTGGCGATGATCGAAGGGATCCTCGCACGGATGAAAGCTGAAATTGGCGAACCGGTGTCGGTCATTGCAACCGGTGGCTTGGCCATATTGTTTCAGCAGCATGGCCATTTATTTGACCGGGTAGAGCCCGATTTGACGCTGCGGGGGCTGGCGCTTTTATACAGGAATAGAGACATTAACTCATGACGACCCCAAAAAATGAACTGCTTTTCCTTGCCCTTGGCGGATCCAACGAAATTGGAATGAACGTCAATTTATATGGTTGCGAGGGAAAATGGGTGATGGTCGACTTGGGCCTAACCTTTGCAAATTCGGAATATCCCGGAATTGATCTTGTTCTGCCTGATCTGGAATTTATTGAAAAGCGCAAGGATGACTTGTTGGGTATCGTGCTGACGCATGGCCATGAAGACCATATTGGCGCAGTTGCCTATTTTGCCGCCGATTTGGGCGTGCCGCTCTATGCAACACCGTTCACGGCAACACTCATTCGCGGCAAGTTGGAAGAAGAAGGCATCGCCGACATTGTGGAGCTAAACGTAATCCCGATGGAGGGTGCGTTTACGTTGGGGCCGTTCGACTTCAAATTCGTCACCTTAGCGCATTCAATCCTTGAGATGAGTGCTTGCCTCATCAATACGCCTTACGGAAAGATTTTCCACACGGGTGACTGGAAACTGGACCCTAGCCCTGTATTGGGCACACCATCGACCCAAGAAACTCTGACTGCGATTGGCGACAGCAAAGTGTTGGCGATGGTGTGTGATTCCACCAACGTCTTTAATCCAGAAACCAGCGGCAGCGAAGGCAGCGTTAAAGATGATCTGCTCAAGTCCGTTAAGGCTGCCAAGGGCAGGGTGGTTGTAACCACCTTCGCCTCTAACGCAGCGCGATTGCAGACCTTAAGCGAGGTAGCACGCGAAAGCGGCCGCACCCTATGTTTTGCGGGCCGCTCGCTGCACCGCATTATTGAAGCGGCGCAGGCGAATGGCTATTTAAAAGACATGCCAAAGACGGTGGATATGGAAAGCGTTGATAGCCTGCCGCGGCACGACGTTATGGTCGTCGCGACGGGCGGGCAGGGCGAGGCGCGGGCCGCTTTGGCGCGCATATCCGAGGGCAACCACCCCGTGAAACTGCAAGAAGGCGACACAGTCATTTTCTCTTCGAAGCAGATACCGGGCAATGAAATCGCCATTGGTGTAATTATGAACAAGCTTGCCGAACGCAACATTCTGACGGTCACGGAAAAGCAGGCGCATGTCCATGTGTCCGGCCACCCAGGTCAGCCAGAGCTTGCCGCGCTGTATGACTGGGTTCGGCCAGAAATCTTGATTCCCGTACATGGTGAGCGCCGGCATATGGCGGAACAAGCACGCTTCGCGCGTGCGCACGGCGTTCCAAAGGCCGTTGTGCAGTCCAATGGTGATGTGGTGCGCCTTGCGCCTGGCGAACCGAAAATCATTGGTAAAGAACGCACTGGCCGTTTGATCCTTGATGGCGACACCATCATTGCGGCCGATGGTGCCACGTTGAACGAACGTCGCCGCCTTTCATGGTATGGGCTGATTTCAGTAGCCTTCGCGCTGGATGCTAAAGACCGGATGCTAGGCAACCCTGAGATCCGTTTGCATGGTGTACCAATTGAGGAAGATCTTGAAGATTTTCTGGAAGAGGCCACAGCTGCTGCGGTGAAAGCCGTGAAAGACCATCGTGGTGACTATGACAAGTTGCGCGAAACTGTACGTTTAGCCGTTCGCCGTGTGGCGGTAAGCTGGACGGGCAAAAAACCTATTGTGGATGTTTTAATAGTGGAGACCGCATGACCTGGACCTCGATTATTGCCATTTATTTGCTATTTTGGGTGATGACCGCGTTCGTCATTTTGCCGATTGGCGTACGCACACATGACGAACTCGGCCTTCCAAAGACACCTGGCCAAGCGGACAGCGCGCCGGGTAATTTTCAGCCACGAAAAATATTGCTGCGAACGACAATGCTGTCCGCTGCTTTGTTTGCGCTGTATTACGTCAATTATAGCTATGGCTGGATAAATCGGGACAGTTTTGACGGTTTGTTTAACCCACCCGTTTAAGCCTTATTTGCGGAGCCGCTCAATGGCTTGTGCCAGCGCTACGTAAAGCTTGCCAATATCGGACGATAGCAATGTGACGCCAATCGCATTGCCATCACGCGTGCTAAGCAACAGGCGCATGATTCCTTCGAAATCATGGACGTAACGGTTCACATGTTCGCGGAATTCGTTGTCATCGGCATAATGTTTGGCAATAATCTTTGCCTCACGTGAGTCCAGCAAGCGCACTACGCGTCGCGTAAACACGCCCCGGTCGCCCTTTAAATAAGCTGCCCAGGCGGTGTCGGTGACGTCATTGGACAATATCTTCGTAACGTCGATAGCGGTCGAGTTCAAAGACTCGGTCAAAATAACCATACGGCGAGCAAAGCTATCATCTTGGATTGTTTCAAAGCTGTTGATCGTATCTGCAATCCGGCTTTCAAGGCTTGTCGTCATCTCATTGAGCTCGCCGAGCTGCTTGGCAACCAAGGAAGACGCGGTTTCCGACAATGCGATGTTGCGCGTAATCGCCTCGTTCACCACTTCATTCATCGATGCAACTTGTGCATCCAATGCATTGGCTAAAGCCGTCCGGTTTTGTTCCGTCAACTGGTCCGCGATATGCGCCAGTTCTTCGTCGAGGATCTTACGGCTACTTTCTGCAGCAGCACGCGTGGTTTCACGCACGCGGAGCAAAGAAGTGACCAAATTGCCATTCGCCTGATCCGACATGTCCTGCAACAGGGCCTGCGTTTGCTTGAGCGCAGCGCCAAGAGCATCGACTTGGTCATGGCGTGCGGCAAAATGTGCATCACTTTCAGCCATCAGCGCACCAACAGCGTCGCGTTGCGCGGAAATCGAGTGCTCAATTTCATTGAGTTTTTCAAGCGTTCCGTCGCTGATATTGTCGAGCGTCTCGGCCGCAGCAAGGGCCGCATTCACTTGCTCGATGCCTTGTGTCATGCGCGCGTTTACGCTGTCCATCGCGGCAGGAATCTTATGACCAATTTCCAAATTGGCGGTGCTAAGTGACCCGATCAGCTTGTCCGATTGTTCCAGTAAGCTAGCGGTGGTCAATTGGTTATCCAAAAGCGCGCTTCCTACCGAGCGGGTGCTTTCGCCCAGCGCCGATACGGCAAATGCAAGCTTTGCCGTTTGGTCTGTTGCTGCGCGGTCAATTTCTGAAATGTGCGCAGCACTGTCTTGAATATGTTCGCTAATATTCGCGATCATGGCCTGAATCCGCGCCTCTTCCTGACCGGATTGGGCTTCAATGTTACCCAAAGCCCGACGTAAATCGGCGAGATTGGCCAGGATTTGCGCTTTACTGCGTGCAATGACAGCGTCGACTTCGCTGGATGCTTGCGCGATGCCGCTGGAAATTGCTTGTGCGGCGCTGTCCATAAGAGTTGCCATTTCGGCAGTTCGGTTGAGCGCTTCACTGCTGGTATCATCCAGCAGTTTTACATTCTCGTTCAGGGAATGCGCGAGCCGGACGGACAAGTCGTCCGCACGGGTTTCGACATTCTCAATATATTCGCTTACCGACTTACCGGCATCGCTTACGCGTTCGAGGGCCGCAATCAGGGTTTTAATCTGAACCTGCGCGTCATTACCTGCGCTTCCAATCTGGTTGCTCACATCTTTTGCAGCGCTCGTCACAACTGGCAAATGTTTCCGGAGCTGTTCCAAATTTGTGTTGGCGGCGTTGCTCACCGATTCTAGGATTTTGGCTTTTTCATCGCTATCGGCGAGCGCAGCTGTTAGCAATTGTGCGGAGTCCACGAGATTTTTCGAAGACTGACGCCCCACTGTTTCGAGTTCACGCGCATTTTGTGACAGAAATTGGCGTGCGAGGGCTATCTCTTCATTCACCGTCCGCATGCGGATTGCCAAAGCATCGCTTTCGGTCCGCAACATGTTTGCCACTTTACCAAAGCGTATGGCTTCACGGCTGCTGTTGCGCATAACAAGTAACCACAGGACAGCAATTAAAAGCGTAGGAACAGCCCATGTGACGATCAACGTCACAATCCGATCATTAGTCATCGCGAATTGGGCTTCAGACCAATGGGTTAAACCAAAAAACGCTGACCATCCGATAAAGGCCGACAATAGTAAGGTGGGGGCAATGTAGTGCCCAATACCTAAGCGATGCGTCGTTTCGTCGGCGTTATCATCATAATCATAATCCACTGATTGATCGTTCTCGGTAGCGCCTTCGGCACTGCCGATTGTTGGCGGCAAGGCCGTCTCTTGATCGGTTTCAGGGATTTCGCGGTTCAAGCCGACGATTTTGGAGCGTGAAGTCATATTCTCTATTTAACACATTATTCGGTGAGCGAAACGCAAACTTAACATATAACGGAAAGGGAAATGAAATCGCAATGCTCTCAAGGGTTTTGCGCGTCAGCCAAGGCAATATGATTACGGAAATATAAGGTTTTGCGCATTTCCGTTAGCACTCAGCTTTTTTTCTGTTGGCAAAACTGCGTTATCATTCATATCGGAAGCATGCTCTCCGTCCGAAATCCGAATTTCCCAACAACTGCTTTGCTCTGCGTCGCGGGTGATGATGGTAGCGGGCAGGATGCACCCAATGGTGTCGGGCGCCCCGACTTGGCTGGGCAGTCCTTGATTGAATATCAGATATCGACGCTCGCGCGCGCCGGTATTCATAGCTTTTTGATTGAAGTCGAAAATATCGACGGTTCGTTAATCGCGCTCGCCGATCGTTGCCGCGCCCGCAAGCTGACGGTTGATTTTGTTCGTACTGGCGTTGACATACTGCGTCACATGAATTCTGACGATCGCATATGGGTGCAATCGGGGCAGTTATATGTGCAATTGGGCTTGATAGAGACGCTTCTCAAATCCAGCGACAATTTCATTGCAACCATTGATGGCCGTGACGAAAATCGTGCGTTTGAACGTATTGATATCAATACGCGGTGGGCAGGCATCTCGGTTGTGGGATATGACGCTCTTGCTATGCTGCGTGACCTGCCAGAAGACTGGAGCATCATATCATCATTATTGCGGCAGGCGTTACTGGCTAAAGTTCCGTTTCGTCCATTGTCGCAACAACATGTTCACAACGGCACACTGACCGTCTTGACGGGCGCGCAGGACTTTTCAGAACTCAATCGACAGATACTTCGCCGGCGCGTGGCAAGCCGAGCAGGCTATGTTGAGGCAAAATTATTTGGCCCAATCCTTGCGCGTATAGTGCCTTTTATCTGGCAGAGTCCCAAGGCGGTAACTGCAACCAAATTCGCAAGTACTGCGATAGCATTAGTAGCAGTAGCGTTGGGGGTTGAGAACCTAGCCACCGCCGCGAGCATAGCAGTCTTTCTGTCCATCGCGGCGAACGCATTACGCTTGGCGGTAACCGATGATGCCGATGGTAGTGATCATATACAAAGCCTGTCTATTATTACCTGGGCGCTGATCATATTGGCTATGTTTGGCAGCGCATATGTGGCGACATCTTATGATTACAATGGCTTATTTGCGGCGTTTGCAGTGGCTTCGCTCGCCTATCTTACCCAAAAAATGGAATTGCCTAATGAGGCGAGGCAATTGCTGCATTCACCTGCTGCTTTTGCGTTACTGGCCATTATCGGCACTGCAACAATCGGAATAACGTTGGCTTTGCAGTGGATTATGACATTGCAACTCTGCGTTCTGATCATCGCAAGTGTGAAGCGCGGCGACAAAACGCCACATTAAGCATACATAAGCATCAACGCTATATGGAAGCCGCCTTGGCTGTCGAAGGCGGAGGCGTAATAATTACGCTCCGCCCCCCCCGATATGATTCAGCGTGCGTCTAAGCTTGGGTAAGGACGGTGATTTGGTCCTGTATACAACTGACGCGGACGACCAATTTTCTGTGCTGGATCCGAAATCATTTCGTTCCACTGCGCAACCCAACCTACGGTCCGGGATAGCGCAAACAATACGGTGAACATTTCGGTCGGGAAACCAATAGCCGACAGGATGATACCAGAATAGAAGTCGACGTTCGGGAACAGCTTCTTCTCAATGAAGTAAGGATCGTTCAAAGCCATTTCTTCCAGCTGCATCGCAACGTCGAAAATAGGATCGCTGATGTTCAGTTCGGTCAGAACCTCACGTACGGTCTTTTGCATAACCGAAGCGCGCGGGTCATAATTTTTATAAACACGGTGGCCAAAGCCCATTAAACGGAACGGATCATTCTTGTCCTTCGCCCGCTCAATATAATGTGGGATACGGTCAGGCGTTCCGATTTCGCGCAGCATGTTCAATGCAGCCTCATTCGCACCGCCATGGGCAGGGCCCCACAGGCAAGCGATACCGGCGGCGATGCACGCAAACGGATTGGCACCAGATGACCCTGCAAGGCGAACTGTTGATGTCGACGCATTCTGCTCATGGTCCGCATGGAGGATAAAAATACGATCCATTGCGCGCTCGATGACAGGGTTTACCTCATATTTTTCAGCTGGCACACCAAAGGTCATACGCAGGAAATTGCCAGTGTAAGACAGATTATTGTCTGGATAGACAAATGGCTGCCCGACTGAATATTTATAGGCCATGGCTGCAATTGTCGGCATCTTCGCGATCAAGCGATGGCTTGAAATCATCCGGTGTGTTGGGTCACTAATGTCCGTTGAGTCATGGTAAAATGCGGAAAGAGCGCCGACCACACCGCACATGATGGCCATCGGGTGCGCATCGCGGCGGAAACCACGGTAAAATGTTGCCAATTGCTCGTGCAGCATGGTGTGCCGGGAAATTGTATGGCTGAAAGTGTTGAGTTGTTCTTTATTTGGCAGTTCACCGTTCAGCAGCAGATAAGACACTTCCATAAAGCTCGACTGCTCGGACAGTTCTTCGATGGAGTATCCACGATGCAGAAGGATGCCCTTGTCACCATCAATAAAAGTAAGCGCGGATTCGCAGCTCGCCGTTGATGTGAACCCAGGGTCAAAAGTGAAATGGTCCGAAGCCCCGTAAAGTTTGCGTATGTCGATTACGTCAGGGCCTTCTGTACCCTTCATAATGGGCAAGTCATAGCTGGTGTCGCCAACGGTGAGCGTCGCGTTTTTATCGGCCATTATCAAACTCCATATCTACTAATATATATACCGGTCTGCCCTTTAGAAAGGCATGTTTTCTTATGATACGGGACTCAGGAGACGCCCGTGACGACAATCTAAAGTCGTTTAAATACCAATATTTCTTGGGGAGAAAATGGCTATGTCGTTGGGTAGCCCAATGATAGGAAATTCTATGGGCGTCAAGGCAAACAATAGCTTCTGTATCATAGATAAATTGCGCTTTCTCTCTTTGATGTTAAGCGGCTGTTGTGAAACAGAAAATTGGCAATTTTGTTACGGACGGAAACGTCTGGTTCAGTCAACCAATTACACTGTTTGCGGTTCTGGAAAACTGGCTCGACCGTGAACGTGACCAATTACCCTTATGGCTGCCAGTTGGTATCGGATTCGGCGTTGCATTCTGGCAAGTTTTTGGAAGTTCTGCGTGGATGGGATTGGCAATGTCCTGCGCCTCTTTGTTGTTTCTTGGGACATTGGCGCCGCGATATAGCCGGTTGCGGCTTTTGGCCCAGATAGCTGCTGTTGCGATTTTTATCGGTTTTCTCCTGATTTCCTTTCGTTCAACGACCGTTGCCCAGCCCGTTTTAGGAAAAATATGGACTGGCGCATTTTACGGGCAGATTGAGGCAGTAGAGAATATCTCCGCGCGCAATATCTATCGACTGCGGCTCGCCACCGGCGACAACGCGGACTTACCGCCCTTTGTGCGTGTGAACTTGACGCCGGAACAATATCAGGACGACTTCCAACCAGGCGCGATCATTCGCTTGCGTGCGCGGCTTCTGCCGCCTGCTGGGCCAACTTTGCCGGGCGGATATGACTTTGCTCGGCGCGCGTGGTTTCAACAGATTGGCGCGACGGGAACAGCTTTAGGAAATGTGCAGCTTTTTCAGAAGGCGGACAGCGAAGCTTGGTTCGCTACGCAGCGTGCTAATCTGACACAGCATATCCTCAAATCCATGCCGCAGGGAAGCGGTGGAATAGGCGCAGCACTGGTTACCGGGGATCAAGGGCATATTGATTTGGCCGATGCACAAGCCATGCGAGATAGCGGCTTGGCGCATTTGCTATCAATTAGCGGGCTGCATGTGACGGCTGTGGTAGGGTTTATATTCATTGCGGTCAGCCGCTTATTGTCTTTGTCCTCTTGGCTGGCATTACGAATATCTATCCCCGTTGTCGCTGCGGCAACAGCAGCTTTAGTCGCGCTGGGATATACCTTGTTGACTGGGGCCGAAGTGCCGACGGTACGATCTTTCATTGCCGCACTTCTGGTCTTGATTGCATTGGCGTTGGGACGTAACGCGCTCACGATTCGACTTGTGGCCTTCGGAGCGTTGATAGTCTTGATATTTTGGCCCGAGGCTATGACTGGGCCAAGTTTTCAGCTTAGCTTTGCGGCGGTTGCGACCATTGTGATCATGCATGAGATGCCAATTGTTAAACGCTTCACAGAGCGGCGGGATGAAAGCCTTGTTCGCAAGACGGCGCGGGCGGTCGGTTCGCTCATCCTGACCGGCGTTGCGATTGAGATTGTCCTCACCCCAATCGCCTTGTTTCATTTCCATAAGGCGGGGCTTTATGGTGCCTTGGCCAATGTGGTGGCGATACCGATGACAACATTCATCATCATGCCGTTGGAAGCATTGGCGCTACTCTTCGATGTGATTGGCTTGGGGACACCCTTTTGGTGGCTGGCGGGGCAGGGTATTGCCGCGATGTTGGCGCTGGCGCATTTGGTAAGTGGCTTGCCCGGAGCCGTTACGATGATGCCTGCAATGCCGATATGGTCCTTTGGGGCGTTCATTATTGGCGCGCTGATATTCGGGTTAATGACAACGCGCGTGCGCTATTTTGGCGTTTTACCCTGCGCTATTGGCATCATCGCGATGGTCACGGCACCCCGCCCCGATATTCTCGTGACGGGAGATGGCAAACATCTAGCCTTAGTCAGCGCTGACGGTGAAGTAGCGTTACTGCGCTCTAAAGCGGGTGATTTTGTCCGCGGGATGATTTTTGAGAAAGCTGGAAGTGATACGCAAGCAGAGCTGATTGAGGACTGGTCCGGTGTCCAATGCACGTTGGACAATTGTGTGGTTACTATAATGGGGCAGGATCGCGCGTGGACATTATTGGCCACCAGAACACGCAATCCGATACCGTCTATGGAGATGGCTGCCGCATGTAAGCGCGTCGATATCGTCGTGAGTGATCGATGGTTGCCAGCATCATGCCGCCCAAAATGGATTAAAGCGGATCGCCGATTGTTAGATCAAAGCGGCGGTCTGGCCTTTTATCTGGATGCGCAACGCGTTGTCACAGTGAATGAGAGCAACAGACATATGCCTTGGGTGCATGCCGCACTGGAGGCGCGCAGTACGGCTGAGACCTTAGTTCAATGATATCGGCGGAGCAGTCCGGCGAGCTTGCCCTGAACCTCAACCTCATGCGGCGCATAATATTGCGGTTCATAGCTACCATTGGCGGGGTCAAGACGGATCTGCTGACCTTCACGGCGCAGATATTTCAATGTTGCTTCCTCACCACGCACCAATGCGACCACGATTTCACCATCGCGCGCCGTATTGGCCTTACGGATGAGGGCATAATCGCCATCCAATATCCCCGCTTCAATCATTGAGTCACCGGATACCTCAAGCGCATAATGTTCGCCTGCGCCCAATAATGCCATGGGCACGGATAATGAATTCTGCCCTTCAAGGGCCTCTATCGGCACGCCAGCCGCAATTTTCCCATGAAGTGGAATTTCCATGACATCATTTGCAGCAACAGGAATTTGAATTTGCGGTTTGCTTTCCTTCACAGGTGCAAAGCGCGCCACATTATTGCCGCCCACATTCCCGCCTTCGGGCATTTTCATCACCTCTAACGCGCGCGCGCGGTTGGCCAACCGCCGAATAAAACCGCGTTCTTCCAACGCACCGATTAAACGGTGCACCCCGGATTTGCTCTTTAGATCAAGCGCCTCTTTCATTTCCTCAAACGAAGGGGAAATGCCGCTTTCATCCAATCGCTGGTTAATGAATAAAAGCAGTTCGTGCTGTTTCGCGGTGAGCATATTCAGGGTTCCATCCTGTTGAACATGAATGGAACGATTAGAGAACAAAAGCGGTTAAGTCAAGAACAATCGCCTGTGTACTGTCGAGATTTTACGACAGCCGCATATATTGAACCATTGTTCCTTTTGGGCGCGGCGTAACATGGCTTTGTTGCACGAGTAACGCATTGGCTTGAGACAAAGTGCGCGTCACCCCGCTGTCTTGTACCGACAACGGGGTGATATGCCCGCCTTCGACCGTCGCGCGTAGATATTCGCCGCGATCCCCGCCTGCGGGCAAGTCGGTTGCGGTTGGCGCTTCAAATAAGGCGGGCAGGGGCGCGTTGCACCCCGCCATGTGCCGTATTAGTGGCAGGAGGAACAAAAAGGCTGTGACGAAAGCAGAAGAAGGATTGCCGGGCAGGCCAAGGACCACTGCGTTACCAATTTTGCCAGCCATCAACGGTTTGCCGGGCCGCATCGCAACTTTCCAGAAGTCCATTTGCGCGCCAATGTTCACCAACGCGCGTTGCACCAAGTCATGGTCACCCACCGAAGCGCCGCCAGTCGTGACAATTATATCGACCTGTTTTGAAAGTGCCGACAGGCTGCGCTCCAGCACGCCCAAATCGTCGCGTAAGATACCTGCGTCGCGGACATCACAGGGCAGGCTCGTGAGCATGGCTTGCAACATTGGGCTGTTGGAGCATGGGATTTGGGCCGCGCTACAGGCCGAACCGGCAGGAACCAGCTCGTCGCCCGTGGCGGCAATAGCAATACGCGGTGTGCCGCCCACAGTGAGCCGACCATGCCCCGCCATCGCGGCCACAGATATTGCCCCTGTGTCCAAATAGGCGCCCTTTGGCAGCACTGCGTCACCTACGCGAAAATCACTTCCAAGGCGGCGGATATTGGACCCTTGCGCAGGTGCGCGGTCAATGGTCGCGCGTAACATTTCGCCATCGCGCGTGGTATTTTCTTGTATAAGGACGCTATCGGCATTTTCGGGTACATGCGCCCCGGTAAAAATACGGACGGCCTCGCCACGTTGCAGATCGCCGGTAAAGGGATGCCCCGCTCCGCTCTCGCCAATAACGCGCCATGGACCGGGAAAGTCTTCAACGGCGATGGCATAGCCATCCATCGCGGACAGATCGGCCGCAGGTTGCATGCGTTCGGCCATCAAAGGTGCATGCAGATAATGCCGCACGGCCTGCATGAGATCTCGTTCTATTGGAGGCAAAGGTGATGCCAGTGCCAGCAATCTGGCCTGCGCTTCTGCAACCGATATCATGCGCGATAGTCGCCCGTTTTGCCACCTGTTTTGGAGAGCAAGCGGACGTCCGAAATAATCATCGATTTGTCGAGTGCTTTAGCCATGTCATAGAGGGTCAGCAAGGTGACGCTGACGGCGGTCAAGGCCTCCATCTCCACCCCCGTTGGCCCGTTCAAGCGCACCCGCGCTTCGACACGAATGCCCTTGGCTTCATATTCAAAATCAACGCTGATTTTGGACAACATCAACGGGTGACACAAAGGAATGAGGTCGCTGGTCTTCTTCGCCGCCAATATGCCAGCGATGCGCGCTGTGCCCAGCACATCGCCCTTTTTCATATTGCCCGCGCGTATCGCGGCAAGTGCTTCGGTAGACATGGTGATCCGCCCTTCGGCAACTGCCTCGCGCGCGGTATCCGCTTTGGCCGACACATCGACCATATGCGCGCCGCCATTTGCGTCCAGATGGGTAAGGTCAGCCATGTCCTGTCAAAAGCCTTTTTGTTGCGTGCATTATATCATTCTGCCGCATCAGGCTTTCGCCGACAAGGAAGGTGTTAACGCCTGCCTCTGCCATGCGCAGGCAATCACTATGCGTCGAAATGCCGCTTTCGCAGACAAGCAAAATGTCATCTGGCACCAATTTCGCCAGACGCTCTGTTGTGGCCAGATCAACATCGAAGGTTTTCAAATTGCGGTTGTTCACGCCAACCAGCTTGGATTTCAGATGCTTGAGCGCGCGTTCCAGTTCAGTCTCGTCATGCACCTCCACCAGAACATCCAGATTTTCCTGCCGTGCGGCATCCTCAATTTCCGCCATTACAACATCATCGAGAGCTGCGACGATAATCAATATGGCATCGCCGCCCATCGCGCGCGCTTCTGCGCATTGCCATGGGTCGACCATGAAATCTTTTCGGATGACGGGCAGGTCACAGGCGCCGCGCGCCGTGATAAGATAATCTTCATGCCCCTGAAAATAAGGCGCGTCGGTTAATACGGACAAGCATGCCGCGCCGCCTGATTGATAGGCCGCTGCATGCGCCGCTGGATCAAAATCTGCGCGGATCAAGCCCTTGGACGGACTGGCTTTCTTGATCTCGGCAATAAGTGCGATTCCGGTCTGGCTTTTGGCCCGCAAAGCTGCCTCAAACCCGCGCGGGGCAGATGGCGTCGGCCAATGCCTAAGGCCTTTCGGCTTACGCTCCGACACTTCGACACGCTTTGTCGCGCAAATTTCTGCAAGCTTGTCCGACATTAATAAGCCACCCAACAATTGAGCAGTGCGTTGGCAAGCCCTTTGTCGATGGCCTCCGCTGCCTCTTCCACGCCCTCGGGCATAGTGTCGACAACGCCTGCGACTAACAAAGCCTCTGCTGCGTTGAACAAGACGGCGTCGCGATATGCGCCATGTTCGCCCTGAAGCAATTTGCGCAGTTCCCGCGCATTATGCTGCGCATCGCCGCCACGGATGGCTTCTACAGGGTGAACGGGTAAGCCCGCATCCGCCGCTGTGGTGCGCTGGTAGCGAACGCCACCGGGTTCGACGACCGCGACGGCATTGCCGCCAGCCAAGCTCAATTCATCCAAGCCTTCGTCGCCTGAAATGATACGGGAATGTTCTGTACCCAAATGATGCAGCGCCTCTGCATAAACAGGAACATAGGCCGGGCGTGCAATGCCGATAAGCTGCCGCTTCACGCGCGCAGGGTTGGCCAAGGGGCCCATCAGGTTAAAAATTGTGCGCTGACCGATACGTTGGCGGATCGGCTGAATACGCTTCATCGCAGGATGGTGATTGGCGGCGAACAGGAAACAGATGCCCAAGTCTTTCAGCGTTTCTTCTGCATTCTGTCCGGCGCGTTCCATATTGAGACCCAACGCCTCCAAAGTGTCTGCAGCGCCAGCTTTGGAAGATGCCGCCCGGTTCCCATGCTTGGCGACAGGCACATCGCAAGCGGCCACAACCAAAGATACGGCGGTGGAGACATTCAGCGTATGATGTCCATCCCCACCGGTGCCGCAGACGTCTATCGCACCTGCTGGAGCGTCTATGGGGATCAATCGGTCACGCATCGCCTGCGCCGCAGCCGCAATTTCTACCATCGTCTCGCCACGCGCGGACAGCGCAATCAGAAATGCTTCAATTTCGTCCTCTGACGCGCGCGCATCTAATATATCGGCGAATGCTTGTGCGGCCTCATCATGAGCGAACAGATTTCTCGGGTCGGGTAGCCTGCAAAAGGGAGTCACGCAGGTTCCCTCAATGTCCGATCGGAGACAGCCATGCCCGCAATGCGCATGAAATTGGCTAACATGGCGTGTCCATGTTCGGTAGCGATGCTCTCAGGATGAAACTGCACGCTGTGAATGGGTAATGTGGTGTGGCGAAAGCCCATGACATGGCCGTCATCGCTGGTGGCATTTACCACCAAGCTTGGAGGAACATTTTCAACAATCAACGAATGGTAACGGGTTGCCTGAAACGGGGAGGGTAATCCTGTGAATAAACCACTATTATCATGCGTGACTGGCGAAGTCTTGCCATGCATCAACCCACCGCGCGCGACGGTACCACCAAAATGCTGCCCAATAGTCTGATGGCCAAGGCAAACGCCAAGCAATGGCTTTCCTGCCTCGGCGCAGGCGGCAACGAGCTCAAGGCTAACCCCCGCCTCGTTCGGCGTTTTTGGTCCTGGCGAAATCAGGAATGCCTGCGCGCCGGTTGACAAGGCTTGCCCTGCCGAAATGTCGTCATTGCGCACAACGTCGACCTGCGCGCCAAGCTCCATCAGATAATGGACAAGGTTCCAGGTAAAGCTGTCATAATTGTCGATGACTAAAATCATGCGGCGTCCCTAGCGGCTTTGCCCTGTGGGTGGAAGAGGCACTATTGCGCTAATAGAGCGGCGAGATCGTCCTTCCAGAATTTCGCCCAAGTGTGCGTACCATGCCCTTTTGTTTCGGGCGAGGCTGGAATGAGGATGAATTTCGTGTTGGGCAGGCGCTTCATGGCCATTTCTGTGATGCCATAATTGGCCGGATTGATGAAATCATCCGCTGAATTAATCCAAAGGGTAGGGGCCTTAATCGCCTCAAGCATTGGCCATGGATTATAGTTCCGAGATGAATCCAACTGATAAATAATGTCATTTGCGTCATTGCGTGTGACCACTCGAGCAAAGGCCTCGTTGGTATAGGCTTCGGCGGCTTGGCGCGTTGGATATTGCGCCTGAAGCGCAAGCGGGTTTGCACCCGCGATAAGGCTTAGTGTCGCGGCCGTCCGTAGTCCCGACATGGGTGCTGTGGTATAATTTCCTGCATTCCAAGCGGGGTCAGCTTTAATCGCATCGATGGACAGCTTGCGCCACATACGATTTTGGCCAGCGATTTCGACTGGCAAGCACGCGAAGGGTGCGAGCTTCTCAACAGCTTCGGGATAACGCGAGCCCCACATAAACGCATGCATGCAGCCCATCGATGTGCCGAGGATTAGTTTCAATTTCTTGATGCCGAGTGTCTTTGTCACCAAAGCATGCTGCGTCGCGATCATGTCGCTATAATCATATTTCGGAAACGCCATGCGCAGGCCATCGCTTGGCTTGGACGATTTTCCGTGGCCGACATTGTCGGGCAATATGATGAAATATTTCGTTGTATCCAGAACTTGTCCTGGACCGAACAACTCGGCGGCAAATTGTGGTTGAAAGAATTGATGTCCCGTTCCGCCGGTTCCGTGCAATATCATCACAGCGTTCGAAATCTCGCCGCGCGCATCGCGCTTTGGCGTGCCTAAAGTGGTGTAGTGGATCTTCACTTCGGGCAAGCGTTCACCCGTTGAAAATACATAATCTCGAAAGACAGCATCTGCCTCAACAGGCGCAGTCGATTGGCCAAAGGCTGGAGAAGATAGGGCCGCCAAAACAGCCAGTGAAGCAAGTAACAATCTACGCATGCAGGTAAGCTAGCGGCGTTTACGTGAACGTCAAGCTATTGCCCAAACTTCGCCTCACCCGCCACACGAATGGCCTCGCGCGCGGCGGCAATTAGCGCACCGGCCTTCGCCTCACATTCGCGTTGTTCATATTCGGGATTGCTGTCGGCGACAATGCCAGCACCAGCCTGCACATGCATTATGCCATCTTTGACCACGGCAGTGCGCAGGACGATACAACTGTCCATGTCACCATTGGGCGAGAAATAACCAACACCGCCAGCATATGCACCACGGGTTTCCGGCTCCAGCTCGGCAATGATTTCGCAAGCACGGACCTTGGGTGCACCGGACACCGTGCCAGCCGGAAAGCCAGCGAATAAGGCATCAATTGCATCTTTATCTTCCGCCAATTCGCCAACGACATTGGACACAATGTGCATCACATGGCTGTAAAATTCGACCATATAACTGTCAGTGACGGTCACGCTGCCGCCCTTGGTCACGCGACCAACATCGTTTCGTCCAAGGTCGAGTAGCATCAGATGCTCTGCGCGTTCTTTAGGATCGGCCAGCAAGGACGCCTTATTTTCCGCATCTTCCAGGCCGGTTTTGCCGCGCGGCCGTGTTCCCGCAATGGGCCGGATCGTTACTTCTCCGCCGCGCGCACGCACCAATATTTCCGGGCTCGAGCCGATAAGTGCAAAACCCGGAAGGTCGATGAAATACAAAAATGGCGAAGGATTTATCCGCCGTAATGCGCGATAGAGATAGACGGGTGGCAGATTAAAGGGCGCGGTGAACCGCTGCGCAAGCACCACCTGAAAAATGTCGCCTGCTTGTATATAATCTTTGGCGGAAGCGACCATATCGCCATAACGGCCAGCAGGCAGGACGGGCTGCAGCTTCAGCTCTTGTCCATCGTTCTGCACCGCAGGTTCCACTTGGGGAGCATGCCCTGCATCGAGCAATCGTTCAGCATCATCCAGACGTTCATGTGCCCGCGCAACAGCTTGGGTATCCGCCAGTCCTGTCCAGACAGGCGAAACAAGGAACATTTCGTCCTTCAAACGATCGAACAAAAGAATGACGGTTGGCCGTACAAACAGCATGTCCGGTAATTCCAAAACCGATTGTGGCGCACGCGGCAGTTTTTCAACCAGACCAATAGTTTCATAACCGAAATAGCCGACAAGACAGGCGAGGGCAGGCGGTAGTTCTTCGGGGACGTCCATCCGGCATTCCGCTGCCAAGGCCCGCAAGGCATCGAGTGAGGGGAGCGGAGTGGGCAGAAACGCCTCCCGATCGGCCATCCATTGGGTGTTGATTTCGGCCTTGTTGCCAGCGGCGCGAAACACAAGGTCGGGAGCAATGCCAATTAGACTATGGCGACCGCGCGTTTCGCCGCCTTCGACTGATTCCAGAATGAAATCGCCGCGCTCTGCCTCAAACAACTTCAGCGCAGCCGACACCGGTGTTTCGGTGTCAGCAATGCGCTTTCGCCAGATGAGCTGCGGCTTAGTTTCCGTCACGGCTAGTCAGGCGGGTGCGGAGTTCTTCTATACCGCCTTCATTTTTTTCAACGCCGGCATCTTTCGCGGCTGATACGATCATCTGCGCGGCATATTCTTGTTGTAATATGCCCGTTAGCTCTTGTTTGCGTGCTATCAGCATGGGCACATTACCGCGTGCATCACCTTTGATAACGTCGGTTAGGTGCACGAGATACCATCCGCGATCTCCGCTCGCGGCAAGAATTTTAGCAGTTCCCTTTTTCATGGCGAACATCATCGACAATGGCGGGGGAACTGGTTGACCTTCACGTGAAATATCTGCGCGGGTTCCGCTGAGCCGTTCAATCTGCGCGCCTTTGATACCTGCGGCTGCCAGCGCCGTTTGTAGCGGCTGACCAGCATCCACGGCCTTACGCAGGGCATCCGCCGCAGAACGTGCGGCCTTTGCGCCTTCTGACAAGGCCCATTGCTGCTGCACTATGCTGCGCACGTCATTCAAAGGGGGTGGCGCGGCTTCTTCGAAATCGGCAATGGCAATCATCGCAAATTTCTCGCCAGGGACCAGCTCAATCAATTGCGCCTCACCACTGGTTTCCATTTGGAAAGCTGCGGGCAAGATGGCTGCCATTTCCGGAATAGGTTTATAAGAAGGATTGCTAATGTCCTGTCCGGTTGCGAGTAACTTTGGCGAAGTATTGACCGTTAAACCATTTTGCTTCGCCACGTCGGAAATCGTTGCGCCGTCTGCAAACGCATCTTCAATTTCTGCCGTCATTTCGGTCAGCATTTCTTCGCTGCGCGTTTTGAGTAATTCTTTCTCAATATCGGCGCGCGCTGCCGTGAGTGACTTTGCCGCAACATTGTTGATGGCATCGACGCGGATCACGGCCCAGCCCAGCTTACCACGTGCAGGCTTGGCAACGCTGCCCTGTGCCGCGGCGAAAACCGAATTGGCCACGGCTGGCGTACTGGAGCTTGTTAGGCTTTCTTTGCTAACATTTGCCGTTGTCGTTACCGATAGACCCAGACCATTCGCAACCGCGGAAAGCGACTTGCCCGCGGCGACTTGGGCCACGACGGATTTTGCAGCTGCCTCAGTTGGTACAATGACTTGGCTGATGTTCCGCGTTTGTGATGCAGCGAATTGGGCTGCATTTGCTTTATAATAAGCTGCGATATCCGCATCATTTGGCTTCGCGCGTTGGGCAATGATATCACGCCCAAAAATGGCATAGCTCACAGCCCGCTTTTCAGGGATGATGAATTTTGCGGCATTTTCGCTGTAAAACTTAGCGAGAACAGACTCGCTTGGTGCGCGTGTGGGCAAAAATGCTGTGGCTGGGATGGACGCAATTTGTCCCGTGCGCTGTTCCAACATCAACGACGCATAAGGCAAGGCCATGCCGTCAGGCGCAGTTGGTCCGCTGGCCGCGGCTGGTAAAATCTGTTGCGCAAACAAATTTTGGGTCAAATCGTCGCGAATTGCTTTTTCACTGACACCGATTTGTTGGGCAAAAGCGCGAAACGCGTCAGCACTAAATTTGCCATCAAGTCCCATAGCCCGAGGAATTTTGCGTATTTCGGAGTCTACCAGACGCTTGCTCACCGCGACGCCATGTTTCTCGCCAAAAACTGTGATCGCATAGCGATTGATCAACTGTTCAAGCGTGGAATCAAGACCGCCGCCATCCACAAATTGGCTCATATCTAGTGTTGGATTGTTTTGACGTTCAGCCCGCAATTCACGCTCAAGCGAGTCATTCAGTTCACTTAAGGTGATGTTTTTATTTCCTACACTGGCAACGTTACCACCGCTTAGGCCACCAAAATTGCCAGAACCGCTGACATCACCAAGGGCAAAGGCAATGGCGATTAATCCAATGAATAAAAGCGCGAAAATCGCACCGAATTTTGAATTAATGAGAGAACGGATGGAGCTAATCATGAACTGCTATTTCCTGCCTATGCGGCGCTAAGTGGCCTTTGCGAGACGCTTTAGGCGGCATACCGCTGGCAATCAAGGGATAGACTTGCCCAAAGGGCGGAAAGCATGGATAGCCCATACAGATTCGTAGCCTATGAAATTTTGAGGTGTCTGATGCGCAAGTTTATCGTCGGGAATTGGAAAATGAATGGCACGTCCAATGATTTGGACGAAATCGCAGCCATTTCTGCTGTGGCGCAACTTTACACATTGGTGGATTCAGCTTTATGTGTGCCAGCCACGCTTATCACGCGTGCCGTTACCGCCGTTGGTGCGTTTCCCATCGGTGGGCAGGATTGCCACATGCAAAGGGCAGGGGCACATATGGGCTGTGTTTCAGCGGACATGTTGTCCGATGCAGGCGCTGTATTGACCATCATTGGCCATAGCGAACGTCGTGCGGCTCAGCATGAGCGCGACGCCGATATCCGCGCCAAAGCCGAAGCGGCGAAGGCAGCTGGTTTGCAAGCCATATTGTGCGTAGGCGAAACATTGGAGGAACGTGAAGCGGGTAAGGCGTTGGACATTGTCCTCGGCCAAGTCGCCCATTCCTTACCGGAGGCCGCTGCAGGTGCTTGGCTCAGCGTCGCCTATGAACCTGTATGGGCCATTGGCACCGGCCGCGTTGCCGAACCTTCCGATGTTGCAGATATGCATGCTGCCATTCGCGCTGCGTTAGTGGCGCGTTATGGCCCAGAAGGTGAAAAGATCCGTATTTTATATGGCGGCTCGATGAATGGTGATAATGCCGCACAGCTTTTGGCGGTGCCAAATGTGGATGGCGGGTTGATTGGCGGTGCGAGTCTGACGGCGGCTAAATTCCAACCAATATTGGTTGCAGCCCAAGCCTGCGGCGAATAGCATTGAAGAATATGGATGCGCTCGCTATGTGGGCGCAATAATCATTGGCATATTGCCTTTTATATTCGGAATATCTCTCATGGGCATTTTTCATTTTCTCATCGTCGTTCAAGCCATTATCGCAGCTTCGCTCGTTGGCATCATCTTGATGCAGCGCTCCGAAGGTGGCGGCTTGGGCATGGGAGGAAGCCCATCGGGCCTGATGTCTGCGCGCGGTGCAGCCGACTTTTTGACGCGCACGACCACGATATTGGCGACCTTGTTCATCATTCTTTCTATATCCTTGGCCTTTGTTGCAGCGAAAAAAGGCAATAGCGGCGAAATCGACAATAGCTTGCAACGCACAGAAGTGCCTGTGGCGCCAACCGCCCCAGTAACGACTGCGCCAGCGGCAGCGACACCTGCACCTGCAACCGAAGTTCCGCTCGACAAATAATCGCGGCCCTCGAAAAAATCTTTTTACACAGTTTAATTTTCATCAGGCGGATTCGTGCGCTTGTGTTTTGGTGAAAAGATAGCTTAGGCCTTTTCTCCCATGACACGGTTCATTTTTATCACCGGTGGCGTGGTCTCCTCGCTTGGCAAAGGTCTTATGGCAGCATCGCTTGCTGCCCTTTTGCAAGCGCGTGGCTACCGCGTCCGCATCCGGAAGTTCGACCCTTATCTTAACGTTGATCCAGGCACGATGTCGCCTTATCAACATGGCGAAGTCTATGTGACGGATGACGGGGCCGAAACCGACCTCGATCTTGGTCATTATGAACGCTTTACCGGCGTTTCCGCCCGGCAATCAGACAATATTACCTCTGGCCGGATTTATCAGACGATTATCCAAAAAGAACGTCGCGGCGATTATCTTGGTGCAACTGTGCAGGTCATCCCGCACGTTACCGACGCCATTAAGGAATTTGCGAAGGCCGAGACCCAGGATTTGGATTTTGTTCTGTGCGAAATCGGCGGGACCGTTGGTGACATCGAATCGCTGCCGTTTATTGAGGCCATTCGTCAGTTGCGCAACGAGTTGGGCCGCGAACTCACCTTATCGGTCCATGTGACCTTGGTCCCTTACATCGCTGCTGCTGGCGAATTGAAGACGAAGCCCACGCAACATAGTGTGCGTGAATTGACATCCTTGGGTATTCAACCCGATGTCCTGCTGTGCCGTTGCGAACATCCTTTGCCGGAAACTGAGCGCGCCAAGATTGCGGCCTTTTGCAACGTACGCAAAGAGGCAGTTATCCCTGCGTTGGACGCAAAGAGCATTTATGCCGTGCCCCTGCAATATCATGCCGAAGGGCTTGATAACGAAGTGTTGCGGGCATTTGGCCTTGAATCGGAAGGCGAGCCTGATCTAGGCCGTTGGGACGATATCATCGACCGGCAGTCCAACCCGGAAGGCGAGGTGACCATTGGCGTTGTCGGCAAATATGTCGGCCTTGCCGATGCCTATAAATCACTCAACGAAGCTTTAACGCATGGCGGACTGTCGAACCGCGTGAAGGTTAATATCAAATGGATTGATGCCGAATTGTTCGAGCAATCCGAAGAGGACATTGCGACGGCGCTTGAGCCCATGAACGCCATTTTGGTCCCCGGCGGATTTGGTGAGCGCGGTTCCGAAGGTAAGATTGCAGCCGTCAAATTTGCACGTGAACGCCATGTACCATTTTTCGGCATTTGCTTGGGCATGCAAATGGCATGTATCGAAGGCGCGCGGAACACCGCAGGACTATCAGGCGCATCAAGCACAGAATTTGGCCCCACAAATGAGCCTATCGTTGGCATTATCACCGAGTGGATGAGCGAAGAGGGTATTCAAAAGCGTGAGACCGGCGGCGATATGGGCGGCACGATGCGGCTTGGTGCTTATGATGCCGTTCTAGATGGAAACAGCCATGTTGCGTCGATTTACGGTAGCAAAAACATATCCGAGCGGCATCGCCATCGTTATGAGGTGAACGTCCATTATAAGGACGCGCTCGAACAAGGCGGATTGGTGTTCAGTGGAATGTCGCCCGATGGCGAATTGCCCGAGATTGTCGAACGTCCAGACCATCCTTGGTTTATCGGCGTGCAGTTCCATCCGGAATTGAAATCACGACCATTTGCGCCGCACCCCTTGTTCGCCAGCTTTGTGAAGGCAGCGCTGCAGCAAAGCCGATTGGTATAAGAGAGACGGGGCGGCTGCTTTCTCCTGCCGCCCCATCTTCTAATGCTTAAACCGCTTGCGGCCCTTTTTTCTTGGGCGCAGCATCATGCTCAATCACCGTTGGCGTTAAATTCGCACCAATCGCAATTTTGCGCGGTTTTAACGCTTCAGGCACTTCACGCACGAGGTTGATGATCAAAAGGCCGTCGGCCATGTCTGCGTCGGTGACATGAATATGGTCGGCAAGTTGAAAGCGGCGTTCGAAGTTCCGGTTTGCGATGCCCATGTGCAGGAAATCACGATTATCATTGCTTTCGCCTTGCTTGCTGCCGGTGACAATCAGCAAATTTTGCTGCGCAACGATATCAATTTCATCCATCTTGAATCCAGCCACGGCGACAGTGACCTTATAGTCATTTTCACCGGTGCGTTCGATATTGAATGGGGGGTAGTTTTCATTTTGTGCGGCACGTCCCGTGGTTTCGAGCAGCTCAAATAGGCGGTCAAAGCCAACAGTGTTCCGGCGATAAGGTGTAAAATCAAAACGTGTCATTACAAATTCTCCATCAAGCAATTTGGTTCGTCGCCAACCCCGCTGATGCAGCGGCCAGCATGTTCGTTTTGGAGCCTTGTGGCCTCCGACTGGCAAGATGGGATGGCCCGAAAAAAATACAAGAGCAAAAAATCGACTGCTTCAAAAACAAGGCCGCCCGGAATGTCCGAACGGCCTCGCTATGCAGCTTTATCAGCGCATGGTTGGTTTTCAGTCCTCTGCCGGTCCCCACCGACAGGTCTGATTTTCTCCCTGAACCATCGGCCTTATTGAGCTAACGATGTATTCCAAATCTACATCTGCTTTTGCGATTGGCTTTGCAAATGGAACCCTAAGCCTATCTTCTTATTTTCAAATGCTGTTGCACGCCTGCAACAATACTTGCCAGTCTTCATGGCGGAACCTAAGAACAATCTATGCAGAAATTATGGATGAGTGTCCGCACATGATATTGTCGCGATATGAACGCATGGTCGCACGCCGATATCTGCTTCCGGGGAAGGGCGAAGGCTTCATTTTCCTCGTGGCTAGCATCAGCCTGGTCGCTGTTGCTTTAGGTGTTGCTGCATTGATCATTGTGATGAGCGTGATGAATGGATTTCGCGCCGAATTATTTGATAAAATCGTTGGCTTGAACGGCCATGCAGTTGTTCAAGGCTATGGCGGTCGCTTGCAAGATTGGCGTCAAATTCTGACCGAAGTGAAGCAGACAGACGGGGTCACAGATGCAACGGCATTAATTGAGCAACCGTTGTTGACGACCTTCAATGGCCGCGTCGAGGCTATTTTGGCGCGTGGCATGTCGGTCAATGATATTTTAAAAAACGACACGCTGAAGGGCAGGACCGTTGCCGGCGATTTGCGTCGGTTAAACCCCAATGAAGACAAGGTGGCCATTGGATCACGGCTTGCCCAGAATCTTGGCATACAGGTCGGTCAGAGCGTCACGATCATCAACCCAGCTGGTCGAACGACGCCATTTGGCACCGTCCCGCGTGAAATATCCTATGAGGTTGCAGCGATCTTTGAAGTGGGGGTGTATGATTATGACAAAGCGTTTGTCATCATGCCCATCGAACGCGCGCAAGTCTTGATGCTGATGGGCGATGAAATCGGGATGATCGAGATCAAGACCGAAAACCCCGACAAGGTGAATGAAATCCTCGCGCCCTTACTGCCGAAGCTTGAGAATAAGGGGCAGATTGTCGACTGGAAAAGCATGAATGCGTCTTTATTTGAGGCTTTGGCGGTCGAACGCGTCGCGATGTTTGTCGTCCTGTCGATTATTGTGTTGGTCGCGGTGTTCAACATCTTGTCCTCACTCATCATGCTGGTGCGCGCCAAAACCCGCGACATTGCTATATTGCGGACCATGGGCGCTTCGCGCAAATCGCTGCTGAAGATTTTCATGACTGTCGGCTTACTGATTGGTTCTTCGGGGATAATACTTGGTATGATATTAGGCGCGATATTTCTGTATTTCCGGCAATCGGTGGTGAACTTCATTCAATTTGTGACCGGCCAGAATTTGTGGGACCCATCTATCCGATTCTTGACCGAGCTGCCGTCGCGCACTGACCCGTTCGAAGTGCTAGCGATATGCGGTCTGGCTTTGCTGTTCAGTTTCCTTGCAACCTTATACCCGGCGCTCAAGGCAGCAAGTACGGACCCCGTTCAGGTGCTGCGTTATGAATAATATCTTGGAACTTATCGATGTCCGCCGCAAATTTGTGCAAGGCGATGTCACGATACAAGTACTGCGCGGCGTTGACCTTGTAGTCGGCAAAGGTGAGTTGGTGGCGTTGCTTGGCCCATCGGGTTCCGGCAAATCGACCATGCTGCAGGCAATAGGCCTTTTGGAAGGTAGCTTTTCAGGATCCATTAAACTCGATGGCGAAGAAGTTAGCGCCGCCGGTGTTGACCGACAAACCGAAATTCGCAGACAAAAGCTGGGCTTTGTATATCAATTTCACCATTTATTGCCCGACTTTGACGCATTGGAAAATGTCATTTTGCCGCAGTTGATTGCGGATGCCGCACCCGATGTTGCGCATGATCGTGCGACCTATTTGCTCACGCAGTTAGGCCTGTCTGAACGGCTCCACCATAGGCCTTCAAAACTGTCGGGTGGTGAGCAACAGCGCGTGGCCGTCGCCCGGGCATTGGCGAACCGGCCAAAGCTGGTGCTAGCCGATGAGCCAAGCGGCAATCTGGACGAGCATACGGCCGATATTGTGTTGGGTGAATTTATGGCGCTGGTACGTGAAGAGGGATCGTCAGCCATTGTTGCCACGCATAATGAGCGATTGGCAGCAAAGATGGATCGCGTCGTGCGCTTGCATGATGGTAAGCTCGGATAATAATAGGGGACACTAAATGTCAGTCTATGATTTCACAGTAAAAATGCCTGGTGGCGGCACCGAAGCGCTGGCCGCGCATCAGGGCAAAGTGTTGCTCGTGGTAAACACGGCATCCAAATGTGGCTTCACCCCGCAATATAAGGGCCTAGAGGCGCTATATCGCAAGTATAAGGACCAAGGTCTCGAAATCCTTGCTTTCCCATGCAACCAGTTCGGTGCGCAAGAACCGGGCGACGCGCAGGAAATTCAGAATTTCTGTTCTCTGACTTATGATGTGTCATTTCCATTGGCCGCTAAAATCGATGTGAACGGAACGGACGAAGATCCGTTGTGGCATTATCTGAAGCAGCAGCAGGCTGGCCTCTTGGGCTCGCGCGGCATCAAGTGGAACTTCACCAAATTCCTTGTGGACCGCAAAGGGAATGTTGTGGCCCGTCATGGCCCACAGGTAAAGCCAGAGGCGCTGGCCAAGGACATTGAAACATTGCTCGCCGCGGCGGCTTGATTGTCCACAGCTTAGCCAAAAACAAACCTTGTCGAATCAGGCGCGTGTTCTAACGATGGGGCATGGCTTATGTACCCTTCGTCCCCCTCCGCGTGTATTCCGCATACACCATATTGGAAGGCGCGATTGAACCAAAGGCCATTGGTGAGACGGCAAAGAAGCTTGGCTTTCCCGCTATCTCAATTTGTGATCGTAATGGCCTTTATGGCGTCATGCCCTTTCAGGACGGCGCAAAATCTTTTGGTGTTCAGCCGATCATCGGCGCGTTGCTTGGGATAAGGCGACCGACAAGCGACGGCAAATTCATCCGCGACTGGTTGCCCTTATTTGCACAAGACGACAGTGGTTATCACAATCTGTGCCGCTTGGTTTCCATGGCGCATTTGGACCGACCAGAGGATATTGACGCGCATGTGACGCTGGAGCAGCTTGCGGACCATAAAGACGGGCTGATCGCGCTCACCGGGGGGGCAGAGGGTGCGTTGGCGCAGCTTTTAAGTGCCGGGCAGAATGATGCCGCATCCAGCTACCTGACACGTCTTCAGGCGCTGTTTTCCGACCGTTTGTATATCGAACTCAGCAGGCGTAACGACGCAGTTGAAGAAGCGGCTGAAGAGGCGCTTATTGACCTTGCATATGCCCGCGACATTCCTCTGGTAGCCACGAATCCTGCTTTTTTTGCCGAGCCTGACTTCTTCGACGCGCATGACGCCATGCTGTGTATTTCGGACGGCGCCTATATCGAAAGCGCAGACCGCCGCAGGAGCAGCCGTGACACTTGGATTAAAACAGGCAAGCAAATGCACGAGCTGTTCGCCGATGTCCCCGAAGCATTGGCCAATACGCTTGTTGTCGCCCAACGCTGCGCAGCACTCGCGCCATATCGGAACCCCATCTTACCAAGCCTCGCCGGCGACAGAACCGCAGAAGATACGCAGTTGCGGGAAGATGCGCGTCTTGGCCTCGAAAAGCGCCTTGAGATTGCAGGCATAACGGATCCTGCCGAGCGACAAGTCTATTTTGACCGACTTAAGTTTGAATCAGACGTTATCTGCGCCATGGGTTTTCCCGGCTACTTCCTGATCGTTGCCGACTTTATCAAATGGGCGAAGGAACAGGACATTGCCGTTGGCCCAGGCCGTGGGTCGGGTGCAGGTTCGCTGGTCGCTTGGGCACTAACAATTACCGACCTAGATCCCATCAAGCTAGGCTTGCTTTTCGAACGTTTCCTAAATCCTGACCGTGTGTCGATGCCTGACTTCGATATCGATTTTTGCGAAACGCGCCGTGGCGAAGTCATTCGTTATGTGCAGAAAAAATACGGTGCACGCCAAGTGGCGCAAATTATTACTTTTGGAAAGCTGAAGGCACGCGCGGTTTTGCGCGACACTGGGCGCGTGCTGCAGATGAGCTACGGCCAAGTGGACCGGTTGTGTAAGCAAGTGCCAAATCTGCCCACTGACCCATGGGATTTGAAGCGCGCCTTGTCTGGCGTGGCGGAGTTGCGGGAAGAATATCGGCGCGATGCGCAGGTGAAGCGCCTATTCGACCTTGCGATGAAGCTGGAGGGCTTGCCACGCCACAGTTCGACCCATGCCGCCGGTGTCGTAATTGGCGACCGGGAATTGTCGGAATTGGCGCCTTTATATCGCGATCCGCGTTCGGACATGCCCGTTACACAATTCGACATGAAATATGTTGAAAGTGCTGGCCTTGTTAAGTTCGACTTTTTGGGATTGAAGACATTATCGGTCCTGCAAAAAGGCAGCCAAATGCTGGCCAAACGTGGCGTGGAGATCAATCTCGACTTGCTGCCGCATGATGATCCGGCGGTATATGAATTGCTGCAACGTGGCGACACGGTTGGCGTATTCCAGTTGGAATCCGAAGGTATGCGCCGCACGCTGGCTGCTGTGAAGCCAACAAACTTTGGGGACATTATCGCACTCGTGTCGCTATATCGCCCTGGCCCAATGGACAATATCCCCATGTTTGGCCGTCGCAAAAATGGCGAAGAGAGCATTGAATATCCGCACCCATTGCTGGAACCTGTGTTGAACGAAACCTACGGGATATTCGTTTATCAGGAGCAAGTTATGCAAGCCGCGCAGATTTTGGCAGGCTATAGTCTCGGGGAAGCAGATTTGCTGCGCCGTGCTATGGGTAAGAAGATTCAAGCTGAAATGGATGCCCAGCGCGAGCGTTTTGTTACGGGCTGTGCCACGCACGCCATCACCCCTAATCGCGCCAATGAACTGTTTGACTTAATTGACAAATTTGCTGGCTATGGTTTTAACAAGAGCCATGCAGCCGCTTACGCTGTGCTAGCGTATCAAACGGCTTGGCTAAAAACACATCATCCCGAGGAATTCTTTGCCGCGTCCATGTGCTTCGACATGCACCAGACCGATAAGCTTGCAACCTTCATCGATGATATGCGCAGGCTTGATATCACCTGCTTGCAGCCGGACATCAACCAGAGCGAAGCTGAATTTACCGTAGAGACTAATGCGTATGGCGAACATGCCGTGCGTTATGCTTTGGGCGGCATTAAAAATGTCGGCGAAGGCGCGATGGAAATATTAGTCGAAGAGCGTGCAGCGGCGGGTTTATTTAAAAGTCTTGATGACTTTGCCAACCGGGTTGATCCAGGCCAGATTAATCGCAGAAGCCTTGAAAATCTCGCCGCTGCAGGTGCATTTGATTCACTGGAACCAAACCGTGGTGCGGTCCATGCTGCGGCTGAAACGCTTTTGGCAGCTGCGCAATCTGCTCGTGATTCACGTGAAAGCGGACAGGGCGGCCTTTTTGGAGAAGGCGGATCGGACATGGCGGCGCTCAGGATTGATAGCAGTCTGCATTGGGCACCTGCCGAACAAATGAACCAGGAAAAAGACGCTTTTGGCTTCTACTTTTCGGCACATCCTTGCTCCCAATATGATGCGCTGGCCAGTAGCCACGGTGCAAAGCCTTATGCGGTGTGGCTCGACAGCGGTCCGATACCCGAGGGCGTCCGCCGATCCGCAACTATGTCCGCATTGATTGAAGGCGTCCGCTGGCGCGAATCCCGCAAGGGTAAGCGCTTTATGGTTGCAGATTTCTCGGACAATAGCGGTCAGTTTTCTGTGCGATGTTTCGACGAGACAGTGGGTTTACAACTTGCCGAGTGGGCAAAAGACGCGGAGTGCCTTTTGCTGCATTGTGAGATGGACATGCGCCCCGGCGATGAAACACCCAGCTTTACAGTGAAAAGCGCCAAAGCCCTCTCTGGTTTAACCAGCGTGTCGCGTCTAAAAATGCAGTTGGATGTGACGCATGAAGCAGCCATATCGCAGCTCGCAAAGATCGTGGCACCATTAGATGGCGGCCGAAGCGAATTGGTTATCAAAACCCGCGCTGCCAATGAACGCTGGGTGCATATTAGCCTTGGTCGTCGTTTCCAGATTGATGCATCTTTGGCTGACCAAGTGCGGCTTATTGACGGTATTGAAAATGTAGAGCTTGCACCATTGGGCCCTGTTTTGGCATTGGTGCGCTGAACTGCGAAAATCGTAGACAGAAATTGCGTCTGCAGTATCTTGCGGCGGGGTAAGAGGGAGAGATTTTGATGCACAATACCATGCAGGATTGGGACCTCCGGGTTCCACGTTTGATTGACTATGCGGCGCGCGAACATGGTACGCGTGAGATCATGACGCGTTGGACCGACGGCAGCATTGAACGCACAAATTGGTCCGGTGTAGCCACAGAAGCGCGCAAATTGGCGCAAGCTTTTGCTGGACTTGGCCTGCAAAAAGGGGATCGCATTGCGACCTTTGCAATGAACCATCATAGGCACTTGGCGGCTTGGTATGGCGCCATTGGCTTTGGCGGTGTCATTCACACGGTGAACGTGCGGCTGTTTGATGAAGACCTAATCTACATCATGAACCATGCTGAAGATAAGGTGTTGATGTACGACGCCATGTTTCAGCCCATTATCGACCGGTTGAAGCCACATCTGAAGACAGTTGAGCATTATGTGATATTTGATCGCGACGAGAGCTATGGCGCTTTTATTGCGGCCCAAGATGGCAATTATGAATGGGCAACTGGCGATGAACGCGACGCATGTATGTTGTGTTACACCAGCGGGACAACCGGCAATCCAAAAGGCGTTTTGTATCAACATCGCTCGACAATGTTGCATGCGATGGCCGAAATAGCTCCCGCTATTTTCGATCTCAGTCCGCAATCTGTGCTGTTGCCTATCGTCCCGATGTTTCATGCGGCAAGCTGGGGTCTACCCTTTGCAGGCGCGGCTGCAGGCGTTAAATTTGTGTTTTCAACAACAAATGATGCCCCAACTCTGCACGGCCTGATGCTTCAGGAAGGCGTAACTCATAGCGCGGGTGTGCCTACAGTGTGGCTCTCGATGTTCGCGCACCTAGATGCCGAAGCGGCGGCCGCACGTGAATCGACGCTTGGTAAGCTCCGTTTGGTTACAATTGGCGGTTCGGCTGCGCCGCGCGCTATGATCGAGCGTTTGATGAAGGCTGGTGTGCGCGTATCGCATGCATGGGGCATGACTGAGACATCACCTATTGGGACAATGGGCGCGCCAACACCCAATTGGGATGATTTGACGCTGGAACAACAAATTGACGTTGTTTGCAAACAAGGTCGTACGCCATTTGGTGTTGAACTGCGCGTGATAGACAAGGATGGCAATGTCGCACCGCGCGATGGAGTGACTTCGGGCGCGCTTCAAATTCGTGGGCCTTGGGTCATTAAGCGTTATTTCAAAGCTGATACGGATGCAGTGGACGCGGAACAGTGGTTTGATACCGGAGATGTATCTGTACTGCATCCAGACGGTACAATGCAGATCACTGACCGTGTGAAAGATGTTATCAAATCTGGCGGCGAGTGGATTAGTTCTGTTGAGCTTGAAAATATCGCAGTGGGTTGCCCCGGAATTGCCGAGGCAGGCGCGATCGGTATCCCGCATCCTAAATGGGATGAGCGGCCTGTTCTAATCGCTGTCAAAAAACCCGGGGCAGACGTCGACGAAGCAACCGTAAAGGCGTATTTAGCCGAGCGTATCGTTAAATGGTGGATGCCCGACCGCGTCCTGTTTGTCGACGAATTGCCGCACACCGGTACAGGCAAAATCCAAAAGGTTGCACTTCGTGCGCAGTTTAAGGATTTTGTTCTCGAGGGTTGAGCCGCAAGCTGCGTCCTTGTGACTGATTGGGCGGAGCTTGCCGCCCAATCAGTCTATAATTCACGTAAACGCGGCATCAGTTCCACAAAATTGCAGGGGCGATGGCGGCTGTCGAGTTGGTGGACCAAAATCTGGTCCCAGCCGTCTTTAACGGCGCCATTTGAGCCGGGAAGGGCAAAGATATATGTTCCACCAGCCAATACCGCACATGCCCGCGACTGTATGGTGGATGTACCAATACTTGCGAAGCTTAACCAGCGAAACAGTTCGCCAAAACCAGGAATATCCTTGGTCTTTACGCGGTTAAGCGCCTCAGGTGTAACATCGCGCCCGGTGAGGCCCGTCCCCCCAGTTGATATTACCACGTCAATATTATTGTCATCAATCCAGTGATGCAATTGCGCTGTAATTAACGCGGTGTCGTCACGCAAAATGACGCGATCAATAATTTTGTGTCCGGCTGCAGCGATCCGGTCTGCCAGAATATCGCCGCTGGTATCATTATCAACACCACGGGTGTCGGAAACCGTTAAGAGCCCGATATTTACCGGCTTGAACGTCCTATTTTCATCGAGCGGCAACGACGCCTCCTGTCATCCTTCGCGCAGTGACTATGCCATTTACATCGGGAAATCTCGGCCACATATATTGGGCTAGCCCCCTCAAGCTTCCTGAAGCCCTGTTTTCGCGCATCTCGTAAATCCAATAATTCCGTAAAATTATCGCCACATAGCCACGCGTTTCCCAAAATGGGATAGATTCGATGAACAATAACGGATCGCCATTGTCGCGTATCTCGGTGTTCCAGCGTGCCACAGGAGTTGGCCCTGCATTATAGGCGGCAATCACTTTTGGAAGTAGTCCGCCTGTTGTGGGCAAGTCCCGCAGCTTTTCCAAATAGGATTGCCCATATTCCAAATTGATAGCCGGACGGTCCAGTTCGGACGCCGTGAAGTAAGCACCGCGCGCGCGCGCAAGGTCCTGCGCCGTTCCGGGACGAACTTGCATGAGACCGCGCGCACCTGCTGGGCTGATAACGTCGGTACGGAAATTGGATTCTTGCAAGGTGTGGGCATAGATTAAGGATGGCGTAACACGCCAACCACCGGTTGGTTCCCAATTAGGCAGGGGATAACGTGCCGTTGCGTTGCTTTGGTCACGTGATGGACCATAATGACCAAACCAGAATTGTGTTGAAGCTAAGTTCAACGCGCCCGCCAATTGCGCGAGATTGTTGTGTTGTCGCGCCTCTCCGATTCTCGCTTGATGGCGCAATGCTGTATCGGCCAACTTATTCTGGCCAATTTCAGCAAGTGACACAGCCAAGACAGCGTTCGGCTGGTTTTTCAAACTTGCCCAGTCAAGCGGGATAACTTTTGATATATTCCGCGCAATCGGCTCCATCCCAAGCGCCTCGCTAGCAAGCAAGCCATAAAAGGTTTCCGATAACTGCGCCGCTTTTTGCATCTTGGATTGAACAAACTGGGGCTGTTTTGCTGCCATCGCTGCGCGTGCACCCCAGAAGAGGCCCGCTGCCTTTAAGTCAGCGTTGTTCGCTAAGCGGGCAACAAAATCAAAGGCGTCATAAGCGCCAGCATAATCACCGAGCCGCCATGAAGCGAGGCCAAGTACCCAACTGGCCTGCGTACCCCATTCACCGCCAGCAATTTGTGCAGCAGCAGAAACGCGCTTCGCGGAGACATCGTCATTTTCAATATAATAAGACCATGCCACACGGTAGCGTAATTCCGTGAGCGCCTCAGGTGATAGTTCCAACGCCTTGCTTTCTAGAAATTGTTCGGCGGCTAAAGGTTGGTCATTTTTAATAAAAAGCTGCAATTCGGCGCGTATGCTATCGCTTGCCTTGTTTGCGGGTAAATCTCTTTTGGGCGCGCCACCCAGCCATGAAAAACGGCGAATGCCGGGCCGATCTGGAAGCATCTCCAAACCCCGCTTGCGCGCCATAGTTGCCAATTGTTCAGCCTGTGGCAAATAAGGTGCTGCCTCAAGCAGGGCTTGCAACTGCTCTGCCTCTACCTTTGGTCTGTTTGGTGCTAAATATAATTCCGCGCGCGCCATCGCGGACATCGGACCTTGGGGCGCCGCATCAATCATCTTTGCGGCATCCTCCCATTTCTCCGCACGGATAGCGTCGAAGATTGCTTTGAAAACGATTTTCTCTTGAGCGTTCAGAACAGATGGGGCTGGCTGAGACGGCAAAGCAATACGAAAGCCGCCACTGGTATTCGCTTGAGCGGCCGCAAAGGGGGTGCAAGCTAAGGCAAATGCAAGCCAATACGTCTTATGTGCTCTTATGTTCATTGCATCACCTTCTTTGCAAACATTTGCAAATCTATCCAAGCCAGCTTTTTCATGGCAGGCCGCGCAATAAGGGTTCGTGGATGGAATGTCGCCATTGTGGGTACGCTAATGTCGTCATATTTAATATTATGGAGCTTTGCCCGTGCATGTATCAGTTCTTCGCCTAACAGAGCATTGCATGCGGCAGAACCGAGTATAACCAGCGATTTGGGCTGAATAAGTTGAATCTGGTGTCGCATAAATGCCGCGAGATTGGCCAAATCGTTTTCGGGAACATCACCTGTTGAAGGGACGCTCGTCGCCAACCATGTGCAATAGCAATCTGCCATATCTATACCGATCGCAGCAAGCATCCGATGCAGAAGGCCTGCATTCAATTGCATCGTGGTGTCTGGCGCGGCTATTATGTCGGGTAAATCCGATATAATCATCAGTTGGCAACTCATCGGGCCAACGGGTGGGAAGCGAATGGGGCCATAAGCATTTCCGGGTAGGGAAGCGCCACTGGTAACCATATCGCGAAGGCCGAGAATATCGTTAGGCCAAATAATTGTTGGGGAAGCAGGTATCGGCGCAGGTATCTCCGCCAGTTTTTTTTCTGAATGGGCAGTAACCGCAACCTTTGAAGTTGCTACTATAGTCTCTTGCGATAGCAAATCGACCGTATCTTCATGCACAGCAGAATCAACCCCGGCAAGCTCCCACCAGCCAGATAAAGATTCAAACACTGCAAAAGCAGTAACTTTTCCCTTATCCTCCATAAATCCCTTCAGTCACCAGTTGACGACAGGGTCAATTGCTTGGCATGGCAATTCCCACAGGCTGTTCATATAACGGGACAGCTGGAATTATATGCCGGGTAAAGGATAAAGGCAATGAGTGAACGTGAGTCGATGCCCTATGATGTTGTTATTGTTGGCGCCGGGCCAGCGGGACTTTCGGCCGCAATCCGTATAAAACAACTATCCCCCGACACCAGCGTCTGCGTCCTTGAAAAAGGGTCTGAGGTAGGCGCGCACATATTGTCCGGTGCGGTTATTGATCCAAAGGCGCTTGATGAACTGCTGCCTGACTGGCGCAACATGGGCTGCCCGCTGGCCGATACACCCGTGAATGACAATCAGCATTGGATCATGACCAAGACCGGCAAGTTTAATATGCCGCATTTCCTAACCCCCGGTTTCATGCACAATAAGGGTACATATACTGCATCGCTCGGCAATGTGTGCCGCTGGTTGGCGGGGCAGGCTGAAAATCTGGGTGTAGAAATTTTCCCGGGCTTTTCAGCTGCCGAAATTCTCTACAACGCCGATGGCTCAGTAAGAGGCGTTGCGACGGGCGATATGGGCATTGCTCGCGATGGTAGCCACAAGGACGATTATATGCGCGGCATGGAATTGCACGCAAAATATACCTTCTTTGCTGAAGGTGTGCGCGGCCATCTTACCAAATTGCTTAAGCCACAATTTGCCTTGGACAAGAATTGCGAGCCGCAGGTTTACGGTATCGGTCTTAAGGAATTGTGGGACATTCCGCCGGAGCAACATTCTGCAGGACGCGTCATTCATAGCCAAGGCTGGCCTTTGGCTGATGCCAATGGCGGCGCTTTCCTTTATCACCAAGCGAACAACCAAGTGGCCTTGGGTTTTGTTGTGTGGCTCAATTATTCAAATCCGTATCTGTCACCATTTGAAGAACTCCAGCGTTGGAAAACCCATCCAGAGGTTAAGAAGATACTCGCTGGCGGTCGCCGTGTTTCCTACGGAGCGCGCGCGATTAGCGATGGCGGTTGGCAATCAGTTCCTGAGCTTACATTCCCCGGCGGTGCATTGATTGGATGTTCTGCAGGTTTCGTAAACGTACCGCGTATCAAGGGCACGCATACAGCTATGAAGTCGGGAATGCTGGCAGCAGAAGCTGCCGTTGAAGCCTTGGCTGCGGGACGTGAACATGACGCACTCACTTCGTACCAGACGGCATATGAAAATAGCTGGATTTACAAAGAACTACGAATGGTCCGCAACGTCCTTCCGTTAGTAGAAAAATACGGCAACCTGCTGGGCAGCGCGCTTGCGGGTGTCAACATGTGGCTAGAGAATTTTGGAATTCGCATGCCATTTACGATGAAACACCATCCAGACCATAACGCGCTTAAAAAGAAGAACAAGGCCGAGCGCATTGATTATCCGAAGCCCGACGGTGTGTTCAGCTTTGACCGCCTGTCGTCGGTTTTCTTGTCAAACACTAACCACGCCGAAGACCAACCCATTCACTTGCAGGTCAAAGATATGGACCTTCAGAAGAACAGTGAATTTATGGAATTTGCGGGTCCATCAACACGCTATTGCCCCGCAGGTGTCTATGAGTGGATTGAGGAAGAAGGCAAAGATCCTCGCTATCAAATAAACTCCCAGAACTGCGTCCATTGTAAGACTTGCGACATCAAGGATCCGAACCAGAATATCAATTGGGTGACGCCAGAGGGCGGCGGTGGGCCTAATTACCCCAATATGTAATAGGGGTGGCGCTTTCTTCGCCACCCGGGGTTAAGGGCAATCGTGGAATATTCTGAAATAGCCTTTGCAAAGATTAATCTCGCCTTGCACGTTCGTAAACGGCGGTATGATGGCTATCATGATATCGAAACGCTGTTCGCCTTTGCGCAAGACGGCGATATTCTGAACGCACGCCCTGCAAAAGATCTGAGCTTGGAGATTGTAGGCCCTTTTGGAGCCGACCTAAACGCCGATGAAAACAATTTGGTGCTGAAAGCGGCCTTGTCGTTACAGGCGCATTTTGGTGTCAAGCAAGGAGCTGCAATTCGGCTCGACAAAAGATTGCCAATTGCTTCGGGCATTGGCGGGGGGTCGGCCGACGCAGCGGCAACTGCAAGGCTTCTTAACAAGCTCTGGACACTGGGTGCCTCCGAGCGAGAACTGGCAGATATTCTTGCCCCGTTAGGCGCAGACATTCCCGCTTGCGTGTTCAGCCGCCCAAGTTTTGGTAGTGGCACCGGAACGGCATTGGCCTTTTTGGATGATAGCAATGTTCCCGCGCGACATTTGTTGCTGGTAAACCCCCTTCAATCTGTTTCTACAGCGGCAATATTTCAGGCTTGGGGCGGCATTGATGGCGGCGCAGTTGGTCGCGGCGATATGTGGGATGCCACAATTACTGGGCGCAACGACCTTGAACCGATAGCATCTAAGATATGTCCCGTCATTACGGACATTTTGACCCAGCTTGCACAGGCCGAGCCATCCATGGTGCGTATGTCCGGGTCTGGCGCAACATGCTTTGCGTTATTTGATGATGTCACATCACTAGAGGCCGCAAGAGCAAGGCTGGAACCGCATTGGTGGTCTATGGCCAGTGTGCTGCGATGACGGATGCTCCCTTCGAAATATTTGGAAAGCCGCGCAAAGGCGGTTTCCTTATCATTGGAGACCATGCTTCAAATCATGTTCCTTCCGATATCGACCTTCGAATTGATCGAGCCTGCCTTAACACACATATTGCATGGGATATCGGGGTAGCCTCTGTTGCGCGCTTAATTGCACGCGAGGATGGTTTCTCTGCATTTCTCGGCGGTTATTCGCGTCTGGTTGTCGACTTGAATAGAGATTTGTATGATGATTCAGCAATTCCTAGCGCAAGTGATGGATTACCCATTCCCGGCAACGCGATCAGCGAAAACGAAAAAGAAGCACGGCTGGAACGATTTCATAAGCCCTATCATTTCCATTTAAGTGAGCTGCTGGCTCAACATCGCCCAAAACTTATCTTATCTCTCCACAGCTTTACGCCGGCATTGGAGAGCAAGCCAGATGAAGCAAGGCCATGGCAGGTTGGTGTGTTATATAATGATAAGGAAGCCGCCTCCAAACTCGCAATCCCATTTCTTGAAAGTGCAGGGTATACCGTCGGCGACCAACTACCTTATTCAGGCAAGCTGCTGAACGCGACGATGAACCGCCACGCCGAAGCCAATGACATAGCCTATATTGGTATCGAGATGCGGCAGGACATATCCTGCCATCCCGATGGCCAAGCAAGATATGCACGCACACTGGCAGATATGTGCCATTTTGTTTCGGAACAGCTTGGCTTATCCATATAAAATGGCTTAAAGCGCTCCACTTAACGGAGGTCATTATGCCAAACCAATTCGACAAGTCCAAATTGCCAAGCCGCCATGTGTCTGTAGGGCCGGAACGCGCCCCGCATCGCAGCTATTATTACGCAATGGGGCTTACTGCCGAAGAAATTGCGCGTCCTTTTGTTGGCGTGGTCTCCGCCGGAAATGATAGTGCCCCGTGCAATACGACGCTCGATGCCCAAGCCGATATCGCACGCGTTGGTGTGGAGCAGGGCGGTGGTATGCCGCGCCGTTTTAATACCATTACCGTGACGGACGGTATTGCCATGGGGCATCAGGGGATGAAATCTTCACTCGTCAGTCGCGAAGTTATTGCGGACTCGGTGGAGCTATCGGTTCGTGGCCACTGCTATGACGCGCTGGTAGGCTTTGCCGGATGCGACAAGTCGCTGCCCGGTATCATGATGGCTATGTTGCGCTTAAACGTGCCTTCAATCTTTGTGTATGGTGGCTCCATCCTTCCTGGACGGCACAATAACAAAGACGTCACCGTTAAGGACGTGTTCGAAATCGTAGGCAAATATGCGGCAGGCGCTTGTCCTCTATCGGAATTGGAAGAGCTTGAGCGTGTTGCGTGCCCCGGCCACGGCGCATGTGGTGGTCAATATACGGCGAACACTATGGCCTGCGTTGGCGAGGCAATTGGCCTTTCTTTGCCCAACAGTAACATGGCACCTGCGCCATATTCGACACGCGACCAAATCGCGCATGCCGCGGGCGTTCAAGTTATGGAATTGCTTGCACGTAACATCAGGCCGCGTGACATATGTACGCGTGAAGCCTTTGTAAATGCTGCACGTATTGTCGCCGCAACAGGGGGATCTACTAACGGCGCATTACATTTACCTGCCATGGCGCATGAGGCTGGAATAGATTTTGACCTATTTGATGTGGCAGATGCCTTTAAGACCACCCCATATATGGCCGATCTCCAACCCGGTGGTCAGTTTGTCGCGCGTGACATGTATGATGCGGGTGGTGTGTACATGCTCATGAAGTCATTGCTGGCTGAAGGCTTGTTATTTGGCGACTGTATGACAGTGACGGGTAAAACACTTGGCGAGAATATCGACCAAATCACGTGGAACCCCGACCAAAAAGTCATTTATCCTGCAACCGCCCCCATAACGCCGACTGGCGGAGTTGTTGGACTTCGCGGGACGCTGGCTCCAGAAGGCGCAATCGTGAAAGTCGCGGGCATGGACCGTTTGATATTCACTGGCCCAGCTCAGGTATTCGATTGCGAAGAAGATTGCTTCGCCGCGGTTGAGGCGCGCGAAATTCGTGAAGGTTCAGTCATTGTGATCCGCTATGAAGGTCCACGGGGCGGCCCAGGCATGCGCGAGATGCTATCGACAACGGCTGCGCTTTACGGGCAGGGGATGGGCGAAAAGGTTGCGCTTATTACCGATGGCCGCTTCTCAGGCGCAACGCGTGGCTTCTGCATTGGTCATGTTGGACCAGAGGCCGCTTTGGGCGGTCCCATAGCATTGGTAGAGGATGGTGACGAGATCATGATTAATGCCGAAACAGGCGTCATTGATCTGAATGTTGCTGCAGAAGTTCTTGAGGAACGTCGTAAAAACTGGAAGCCGCGTGAGACGGATTATCAGTCCGGTGCAATTTGGCGTTATGCCCAAAATGTGGGGCCCGCCTATAAAGGCGCGGTCACGCATCCCGGTGGCGCCAAGGAAACGCACGTTTTTGCTGATATTTAAGTCGCCGGTTGATTGCTTGCCCCTTCACGGGCATGGGGCAGTATGGAATTGACAGAAGAAATAATTAGGGTGGCCGCACGCGGTGATGGCGTCACGGCAAACGGACGTTATGTAGCGCTCGCTGCGCCGGGCGACATTGTCGATCCGTCGGGCGGCTTAATCCATGGTCCGCATCATGTTGCGCCGCCATGCCAGCATTTTCCATTATGTGGTGGTTGCCAGTTGCAGCATCTGGACGAAGACAGCCAGCGGCTATTCATTGCCGAACGTGTAACGCACGCCCTGGCGACGCAACAGGTCAGCATCGGCGAACTGATGCCTGTTTATCTGTCGCCGCCTATGTCACGTCGCCGCATCGCAGTGCGCTCGGCTTGGGCCGGCAAGCATTTCCAGCTGGGTTTCAGTACCGAAAAAAGCCACCGTATCATCGATTTGCGTCAGTGTGAGGTTATGGCACCGGAGCTATTTGCTTTGCTTGCACCGATACGCGGTTTGCTCGAACCACGACTCAATCGGGCTCGTCAGGTGCAGATAAAATTGGCGATGGTTGACCAGGGCGTCGATGTACTAATTGAGAATTGGATCGCCAATGATCTAGATACGCATGAGTTATTGTCAGAGTTTGCAAAGACCCACAATCTCGCGCGCCTATCGCTAGATGAAGGCTATGGTCCTGTACCTTTTTTTGAACCAGAGCCCGTTACTGTAACGCTTAGCGGTGTTGCAGTGGGTTATCAGCCTTATGGCTTCCTGCAAGCCACTGTTGATGGTGAGGCGGAGTTGGTGCATGCGGTCAATTCCATTATTGGGAACGACACTTTAGTGGCGGACTTGTTTGCAGGCTCTGGAACTTTCGCCTTATCGATGGGGCAAGGTCGTAAGGTTTATGCAGGTGAAGCTGATCTGCAGGCCAGTCTCGCTCTTAAGGCAGCAGCAGGGCCTACGGGCCGAACTATATTTACAGAGCATCGTGATCTTTTCCGGCGACCGCTCACGGCGGACGAACTCAACAAATTCCAATCAGTCGTGCTTGATCCACCCCGCGCCGGTGCAAAGGAGCAGGTGGCGCAGTTGGCCGCGTCGAATGTGCAAAATATAGCTTATGTTAGCTGTAACCCCGCCAGCTTTGCGCGGGATGCAAAAACTTTGGTAGCTGCCGGATACAGGTTGCAGCGGATCTGGCCGGTGGGGCAGTTCCGCTGGTCAACCCATATCGAGCTAGTCGGCCATTTTAGCCGTTAGTGGAGCAGTACCGACATCACGGAATGCGCCACGAGGATCATGAGTGCGATGGATGACAGCGCAAACAAAGCAAAGCGAATGATCACGCGGTTAGAAAAAATCTGAACTAAGCTGTGCGCTACGCGAAGTCCGACATATGCCCAAGCTATAGTCGCGTTCAAATTGTCGCCTTGCCCTATCATCGCCAGCACCAAGCATACTGCATAAAATACGGTAGGTGCTTCATGTAAGTGATTGTAATTATCTGCAACCCAAGACGCTTTTTCTTCGCCTTTGGCGATAAGTGCCTCACGCAACGCACCGCTGGAAGAGCCAATGATCTTGGTTCCGTCAATGCCTGCACGGCCCATCGCTGGCAGGCGTGTGGCATACATCCATATCCAGATAATCATTGTCCACGCCGCAAGCGCGACGACTGGTCCTAAAATATTACTTTCCATATTACTCCCCCTTAAATTGTCGCAACCACTGCCTGCACGGCCAAAACCGTCAGACATAATGATGACAACAGAAACAAAACAAACCGGACGCTGACGACATTTACTGTCGATTGCCAGACACTGTGGAGTACCCGCAAAACGGTGTATCCCCACGCCAAATAAACAGAAATTTCGCTTGCGCCGCCGGATATAGCTAGGATTACGACTGCGGCGTAGAACACAGTAGGTTGTTCCATGAGATGCGCATAATTATGCGACTTCCAAGCGACAGGCGGCGGCAAATTAGGATCAATGTCTTGTCCCCGTCCGCCGGGTGCAGCCTTACCAAGATCCACGCCGATTTTCGCCATTGCGGGCAGCCGCGCCGCCATGAGCCAATACATCATGAAAACAGACCACAGGACCAATGCCGCTGCTGGCGCTAAAATAGCTGTGTTCATATAAAAACCCTCCCATTCATTAGGTGGAGAGGGTGATGCACCTCAGACAAATTGTCAAATGTAACTTAGATCTTTGAGCTTTGCGAACGCGTGGCCCTCACGCCTTCATCATTGGCTGGAGCCCAGCCATAAAGCGTTGCCATTGGCTGATCTGATACAACCAGCGTTTCTGTTTCGCCAAAGCCGTTAAACTCTGTGCGCATGGCGCAGCCATAAGCGCCGAGCATGCCAACTTCGATATAGTCTCCAGCCTGAACATCATCTGGAAGAATGAAGGGCCCCGTCATATGGTCCATATCGTCGCAGGTAGGCCCGTAGAAGCTGAATTCAGCCATCTGGGTACCAATTGAGGTTTCCGACCGCTGAAGCGCCACAGGGAAGCGCCAGCCGATATGGGCGGCGTCGAACAGCGAACCATAAGCGCCGTCGTTGATAAACAACTCATTCCCGCGACGTTTCTCAACCTTCACGAGCAAAGATGCATATTCGGCGCACAATGCACGGCCAGGTTCGCACCAAAGCTCTGCGGAGTAGCTGATTGGCAAATCTTCAAAGCAATCGTGAATGACATCGAAGTAGCCATCCAGCGCCGGAGGCTCCATGCCAGGATAAACGGAAGGAAAGCCACCGCCTACATCCACGATGTCAACCGTCACCGATGCCTTTACAATCGCAGCGCGGACATGCTCCATGGCTTCAGCATAAGCTGCTGGGGTCATAGCCTGACTGCCAACATGAAAGCAAATGCCAAGGCTGTCGGCAACCTGACGTGTTGCAACCAACAGGTCAGCCACCTCTGATGGATCTGCGCCAAATTTTGACGCAAGGCTCAACTTTGCATGTTCAGAAGAAACCCGAATGCGCACGCACAATTCGAGATCTGTCGCACCATCGGTGGCGCGCACGATTTTATCCAGCTCTTCACGGCTGTCGAGGCTGAAGGTACGGACATTATGGTTGTGATAGGCCTGCGCGATGGCACGCTCGCTCTTCACCGGATGCATGAAGCAAAGCTTTGCCTTTGGCAGGAATTTATGGACCAGCCGAACTTCCCCCAAGGACGCCACATCATAATGCGTGATGCCCGCTTCCCAAAGGGTTTCCAGAAGGGCAGGTGATGGGTTCGCTTTTACCGCATATAGCGACTTACCCTGAAACTTCTCAACGAAGAAACGGGCCGCGCGTGCTGCAGCATGTGGGCGAAGTAGCGTGATTGGTTCGTCCGGGCGGAGGGCGCGGACTACAGCAAGTGCGTCAGTGTTCTCGTACAATTCAAGGGACCCCCAAAAGATAACATGAAACAACAAGGCTGCCTTGCGGTTATTGGAAGTCCCCCTGGGGCAGCGGACGTGCGCCTTATGAAAAGCTGGGGGTGTTGTAAAGTGATTCGTTTGGTTTTTAGCTGAGACGGTCGCGGAACGCGGTCCAGTCGAAGGAACGCACGCATTCAAGCGCATCCGTATCGCTATTCCACAGCCAGATTGATGGCAAAGGTACACCATTAAATGTATTGGTCTTGACCATAGAATAATGTGCCTGATCTAGGAATGCGAAACGCGCACCAGGCTCTGCTGCAACAGGCAAAACATAATCACCAATGATGTCACCGGCGAGACAAGACGGCCCTCCAAGGCGCACTGGAGAGCCTTCTGAGCGCTCTCCGAGCATAGCGGGGCGATAGGGCGCCTCAATGACATCCGGCATGTGGCAGGTCGCGCTGATGTCGGTTATGCCAACTTGAAGATCATTTTCAAAAACGTCGAGCAATTCGCCAATCAGAATACCGGCATCTAGCGCTATGGCTTCACCGGGCTCTAGATAAACGTCTAAGCCTGTTTCGGAACGAACTTCTTGAATAAAGTTAACCAGTTCGTCGCGCTGATAATCTGCGCGGGTGATATGGTGGCCGCCACCAAAGTTTAGCCAACTTAGCTGCCCAAAAAAAGGTGCGATATGCGGCTTCAACATCTCCCATGTGCGCTTAAGCGGTTCGAAATCCTGTTCACAAAGCGTATGGAAGTGCAGCCCTGAGACACCCTCGAGATGCTCAACCTTCAACTGGCTAACCGGAAACCCAAGCCGTGATCCGGGCGAGCAGGGGTCGTATTTCGCGACCTCGCCCTCGGCATGTTCGGGGTTGATGCGTAGGCCGACATCGACACTGTCATTCAAGAACGATGCAAAACGGGAATGCTGCGATGGACTGTTAAAAATCACATGGTCGGATATTTCAACGATTTCGGCCATATCGGTCTCTTTATAACCCGCGCAATAAGTCGCGATTTCGCCCTTGTAATAATCACGAGCAAGGCGCGATTCCCAAAGACCCGAACTGCATACGCCATCCAGATACTCACTAATGACGGGTGCAACTTTCCACATGGAAAACGCCTTCATCGCGCAGAGTATTTTTGCGCCCGACCGATTTTTGATGTCCGCCAAAATGGCAAGGTTCCGCCGCAGCGCCGCCTCGTCCACCACAAAGGCAGGCGAGGGCACGCGGTGAAGATCAAAATGGGCAAATGCCCCAGGATCGCCAGCTCTGGTTTCCATTAGAACGACAAAGGCCCGTCCAGTTCCTTGACCTGCCACGGCAGACCGTGTGCGTTCAACATATCCATGAAGGGATCTGGATCGAACTGTTCCATATTCCAGACGCCAGCGCCCGACCATTTGTCCGTAACCAGCATTGCCGCGCCAATCATGGCCGGAACGCCCGTGGTGTAGCTCACGGCTTGATTGCCGGTTTCTGCATAAGCGTCCTCATGATCGCAGATATTATAGATATACAGCGTTTTTTCCGTACCATCCTTACCAAGGCCAGTGGCGATGCAGCCAATATTGGTCTTGCCCTTGGTCGTCGGCCCAAGCGAGGCAGGTTCAGGCAATACAGCCTTTAAGAACTGCAGCGGAATGATTTCCTTGCCCTCATACATCACTGGGTCAATCCGCGTCATACCAACCGCCTGCAGCACATTCAGATGCGTGATGTACGCATCGCCAAAGGTCATCCAGAAACGGATACGCTTGATTTCGGGCAGATGCGTTTTGAGGCTTTCGATTTCCTCATGATACATCAGATACATATTCTTAGGGCCAACGGCTTCAAAGTCGAAGTTTTGCTTTACTGACATTGGCGGGGTTTCGACCCAGTCGCCATTTTCCCAGTGCCGCGCTACGGCAGTGACTTCACGGATGTTGATTTCTGGGTTGAAGTTGGTGGCAAAAGCCTGACCATGATCGCCACCGTTACAATCCAATATGTCGAGCGTATCGATACGGTCGAAATAATGCTTTTTCAAATAAGTTGTGAACACGCTGGTGACGCCGGGGTCAAAACCCGAACCCAACAATGCCGTAAGGCCTGCATCCTTGTAACGGTCCTGATACGCCCACTGCCAATGATATTCGAACTTTGCGACATCTAACGGCTCATAATTGGCGGTGTCCATATAATGAACGCCAGCGGCGAGGCACGCGTCCATGATGTTGAGATCTTGGTATGGCAAAGCAAGATTTACGACCAGTTCGGGCTTGATCTGGTTCAACAAAGCCGTGGTGGCAGGCACGTCATCCGCATCAAGACCAAAAGTGTCTATGACGACACCTGTCCGCTCCTTCACAGATGCGGCAATTGCATCGCATTTCGACTTTGTGCGACTTGCGAGGCTGATGTGGCTAAAGATATCCGAATTCATGGCCATCTTATGGACCGCAACAGACCCCACGCCGCCTGCGCCAATAACCAATATCTTGCTCATCTTCAGTTTCCTCTTATCAGAGATTCGTTCAGCGGACGCATATAGGGGGCTTTTATGACAGAACAAGAATTGGCTGCGGCCCAAAAAGTACCAACGCACGAAGGCGTACTGCGGGCAATGACTAAAATTGCGGATATTCTGCCTAAAACACCCTTGCTGCCGCTTGAAGTGGACGGTGTAACCATCTGGTGCAAGGCGGAAATGCTTCAACCAATAGGTGCGTTCAAAATTCGCGGCGCGTGGCATCGCCTGTCCGACCTTAACGCAGAAGAGCGCGCGCAGGGTGTTGTCGGCGTGTCCAGTGGAAACCATGCTCAGGGCGTTGCTTGGGCGGCTAAGAGGCTTGGAATATCGGCAACTATTGTGATGCCATCTAATGCGCCGCGCATGAAGCTAGAAGCAACGAAAGCTCTTGGGGCAGAAGTTGTTCTTTATGATCGTGCCACGGAATCGCGTGAAGAAGTTGCCGCTGCACTGATTGCCCAAAGCGGTGCCACTTTGGTGCATGCCTTTGGCGATCCATGGGTAATTGAAGGGCAGGGGACCGCTGGAATCGAAATTGCCCAGCAACTGTGCGATTTTGGTTTGTCTGGCCCAGATATGATAGTGTCTTGCTGCGGAGGCGGCGGCTTGGCATCCGGCCTTGCGCTGGCATGTCCGAACGCTGAAATCGCCATTGTTGAACCCGAAGGCTGGGATGACATCATTCGTTCGCTGGCTGCAGGTGAAATTTTGCCAGTCAAAGACCTCACGCATCCGACTTATTGCGATGCTCTACAAACACCGCAAACCTATCCAGTGAATTTTGAAATTCTGCGCAACTGCGTGTCTTATGGTGTTTCGGTAACGACGGACGAAGTTGCGACCGCGATGCGCGTGGTGTTTGAAAGTCTACATCTTGTTGTAGAACCCGGCGGCGCTGTCGCTCTGGCAGCTGTGCTTACCGGAAAGATACAACCCAAGGGCGTTACCGCTGTAACCTTGTCAGGCGGAAACGTGGATCGTGAGTTGTTCGTTAAGTTGCTTGCTCAAGCCGCCTGAGCGACTGGCATTTCCATCCTGCCCCAAATTTCGACTAACGCCGCAGTCAGATCAAGCATCATCGCCTCATTATGTTGAGGTCCGGGAGTAAAGCGTAACCGCTCAGTGCCGCGCGGCACTGTCGGGTAATTGATTGGCTGCACATATACGCCATATTCGGCGAGCAATATATCGCTGACTTTTTTGGCTTTAACCGGATCACCGACCATCAAAGGAACGATATGCGTGTTGCTCATCATTACGGGCAAGCCAGCATCGGCAAAAAGCTTTTTCAGCATGGCGGCGTTCGCTTGCTGCGCATCACGTTCCACGCTGGATGCCTTCAAATGGCGCACTGCGGCCAATACACCCGCGACCAAAACCGGTGACAAAGACGTGGTGAAGATAAAGCCGGGTGCATAAGACCGGATGACATCAATGATGTTCTGGTCCGCGGCGATATAGCCGCCCATGACACCAAATGCCTTGCCAAGCGTGCCTTCGATAATAGTCACACGGTCTGCGACGGCGTCACGTTCTGAAATGCCGCCACCGCGTGTGCCATACATGCCAACGGCGTGGACTTCGTCGCAATAGGTGAGCGCATTATATTTGTCAGCAAGATCGCATACCGCGCCAATAGGCGCTACATCACCATCCATCGAATAGACGCTTTCAAAGGCAATTAGTTTCGGTGCTTCCGGATCATCAGCAGCGAGCAACTCTTCAAGATGCGCGAGGTCATTGTGCCGCCACACACGCTTTTCACATCCTGCGTTACGTATACCAGCGATCATCGACGCGTGGTTCAATTCATCCGAATAAATGATGCAGCCTGGTAGGACCTTTGCGAGTGTCGACAATGTCGCATCGTTCGAAACATAGCCCGACGTGAACAACAATGCGCCATCCTTGCCATGCAAGTCGGCCAGCTCATGTTCCAGCTCAACATGATAATGTGTATTGCCACCGATGTTGCGCGTACCGCCCGAACCTGCGCCGACATCGTGTAATGCGTTTTCCATCGCATTAATGACGTCGGGATGTTGCCCCATGCAAAGATAATCGTTGGAACACCATACGGTGATATCCTTGGGACCATTATGCCCCGCAAAACAACGCGCGTTCGGGTAATTGCCCTTATTCCGCAATATGTCGATAAATACGCGATAGCGGCCCTCAGCATGAAGCCGATCGATCGCCTTTTCGAAAACAGCGTTATAATTCACGGACATTAACCCCGGTTAAAAACCACTATCGCAATATGCTGAAGCCCAATAATCGCGAGCACCGTAAAAATCCAGCGCGAACGACTTGCAATAAGCGTCATTCGGGTTCCGCTATTGCGATATTTTCGCTTACAGTAATTTGATTTGCGTTACACCTAACGAAAACATAGCAGGAAAGGACGGTCCCAATACGTTGACCTCTCCGTTATTTTGGAAATTACAATCTGCGGGCTTTTCGATGCAAACCTGTCTTATGTATAAATGGAGGTGTTGGGGGCAAGCGGTGCTTATCAAGGCGACAACCTTGAGCATGAAGAACAAAACAGCTACAGAATACAGAAACTTAGGGGATTCGTCTGGTGAGTGATACTTGGTTCAACATATTTATGGGTCTGTTGCTGGGCTATGCGCTTGGTGCCATCCCTTTTGGTTTGTTGCTCACGCGTTTCTCCGGGGGTGTTGACATAAGGACCATTGGATCAGGCAATATTGGCGCAACGAATGTTTTGCGGACTGGGCGCAAAGGGCTTGCGGCACTTACATTGCTGCTTGATCTGCTAAAAGGTCTGTGCGCGGTTTTGCTAGCGACAAAATATCTACCCGGTGGAGAAATTCTGGCCGCAGCGGGCGCTTTTTTTGGTCATCTTTTTCCGGTTTGGCTTCAGTTTAAAGGTGGCAAGGGCGTCGCAACTTATGCAGGCATTTTGTTTGGTTTATTCTGGCAAGGCGGCTTGGTGTATGCAGTGGCTTGGATTGGCGCCTTGCTTATTTCACGGATATCGTCGCTGTCCGGCCTGGTCGCCGCTCTTTCTGCGCCCATCGCCGCTGCCATTTTCGGTCATTATGAATTGGTAGCGTTGCTTAGCGCCTGCACATTGATTGTCTTTTGGAAGCATCGATCGAATATCAAAAATCTGCTGGATGGCACGGAACCCAGAATCGGCAAAAGCAAAAGCTGATGGCATCAATGGGGAGCAGGCAAGCACAATTTGATCAGCTTCGCCTGATCCGTTCCCCCAACATAGGCCCCGTAAGTTATCGGCAACTCATGGCGCGCTTTGGTAGCGCAAGGGCCGCGATTGAGGCTTTACCTGATCTCATACGTCGCGGCGGTGGTAAGTCGGTGGTTCTCGCCAATGATGAGGCCATTGCGCGGGAGTTTCAGTTTGCCCAAAACTTTGGTGCGCGCCATGTTTTCATCGGCGATGACGACTATCCTTATTTGCTGTCGCAAATGGACAATGCCCCGCCCGTTATCTGCGTAAAGGGCAATCTATCGTTATTGGCGCAACCTGCTGTGGCGCTCGTCGGCGCACGCAATGCTTCGGCCGGTGCCTGTCAATTTGCGCGTCAGTTGGCTTTTGATCTCAGCCAAATGGGGCTGTCTGTGGTGTCGGGACTGGCACGCGGTATTGATACAGCCGCACATGCGGGCTCCATAGAAAGTGGCACTGTCGCGGTTATCGCTGGTGGTATAGATGTTGTTTATCCGCCCGAAAACCGCGCGCTGCAGGAGGGCATTGCTGAGCGTGGGCTTTTGATAGCGGAACAACCGCCGGGAACCGAACCGCGCGCAAGACATTTCCCATATCGAAACCGCATCATTGCCGGCACTTCGGTTGGAACAGTCGTGATTGAAGCCGCGCCAAATTCGGGGTCACTCATTACCGCGAGACTTGCGGCAGAAGCGGGGCGGGAAGTTATGGCTATCCCCGGGTCCCCGCTGGATCCGCGCTCGCGTGGTTGCAACCAGCTTATCCGTGAAGGCGCAACATTAGTGCAGGACGCGTCGGAAATTGCGGAGCTGGTTTCTCCATTGGACAACCGGATGCTTGCACCTGCAGTTAAAACAGCCCCGTCCTTTGCCGTAATGAACGATGATGAAAGCAATGTTGAGCGCGGCGCGGTTATTGACCTTATGGGCATGACTTATGTCTCGGTCGACGAATTGGTACGGCAATCCGGCAGCAATCCAACCACCGTCCAGATGGTGTTGCTTGAGCTTGAGCTGGCCGGAAAACTAGAGCGCGGTGCAGGTGGGAAGGTCCGCTTGGCGGCATAAAAAACATCTGCATTTTTCGTCTTGACGAGCTCTGCCTTACCCCGTCAGCCTACACGCGTACGCGAGAGATTTTAGAAAAGCACAATATATCATGCAATTAGTAATCGTTGAATCACCTGCAAAAGCTAAGACAATTGAGAAATATTTGGGCCCGGGTTTCAAGGTGCTCGCCTCTTATGGTCACATACGCGATTTGCCGCCCAAGGACGGTTCGGTGAATCCAGACAATGGCTTTGAAATGTTGTGGGATAATTATGCCGATAAGGCAAAGCAGCTCAAGGCCATTACCGACGAGGCCAAGAAAGCCGATAGCCTCATCCTTGCGACCGACCCTGATCGCGAAGGTGAAGCTATTAGCTGGCATGTGCAAGAAGTGCTTGCGAAGAAAAAGGCGCTGCCTGCCAAAGTAGGCCGCGTGACATTCAACGCGATTACCAAACAGGCAGTAACCGATGCAATGCAGCATCCACGTGCTTTGGATGTCGACCTGATTGATGCATATCGCGCACGCCGTGCGTTGGACTATCTGGTTGGGTTTACTTTGTCGCCCGTGTTGTGGCGTAAATTACCTGGCGCAAAATCCGCAGGTCGTGTGCAGTCCGTTGCACTGCGCCTCATCGTGGAACGTGAACGTGAGATTGAGGCGTTTCGTGCCCAGGAATATTGGTCTGTGAAGGCCGCTATGGAGCATAAGGGGCAAAAATTTGATGCCCGTTTGATTCAATATATGGGCAAGAAGCTCGACAAGATGGATCTGAAGACTGAAGTAGACGCAGAACAAGCGCGTCTTGCAGTGGAAACGGGCAAATTCACAGTCGAAACCGTCGAAACGAAACCTGTAACCCGAAATCCGCAGCCGCCCTTTACAACATCGACATTGCAACAGGAGGCCGCACGAAAGTTGGGTTTTTCCGCCAGTCACACCATGCGCATCGCACAGGGTCTCTATGAGGATGGGGCGATAACCTATATGCGAACCGATGGCGTTCAAATGGACCACAGCGCCATTTCCGCCGCGCGTAAATCCATCTCGGATCGTTTTGACAGCGGCTATCTACCCGAAAAACCGCGCATGTATCAAAGCAAAGCGAAAAACGCGCAGGAAGCGCATGAGGCAATCCGGCCAACTGATTTTGGTAAGGATAAGGTAGGTTCCGGTGACCATGGCCGTTTGTATGACCTGATTTTCAAACGGGCGATGGCCAGCCAAATGGCATCCGCCCGTATGGAGCGTACCACTGTCGATCTGCTTGACGGCACCGGACAGACTGGCCTGCGCGCGACAGGGCAAGTGATGAAGTTCCCAGGGTTTCTGGCCGTGTATGAAGAAGGGCTAGACGATAGCGACAGCGAAGATGGCGCGATATTGCCAGCCATGGCCGTTGGCGATACGCCCGCCAAACACGCTGTGGAAAAGACACAACACTTTACGCAACCGCTACCGCGTTTTTCGGAAGCGACGTTGGTAAAGCGTTTGGAAGAATTGGGCATTGGTCGCCCGTCAACTTATGCGTCGACTATCCAAGTTCTAAAAGATCGCGCTTATGTTCGTGTGGAAAAAAATCGTTTCTTTGCAGAGGAGTCCGGGCGACTGCTCACAGCATTTCTAGAACACTTTTTTGAACGCTATGTTGCTTATGATTATACCGCAGGTCTTGAAGATCAGTTGGATGAAATCAGCGGTGGCCGTGCCGATTGGCAAACCTTTCTGGAGGCATTCTGGCGCGATTTTAAACCCAAAACAGTTGAAGTCATGGAGCAGAAACCATCTGAGGTGACTGCCGAGCTTGACATCTTCTTGTCGCCTTATCTGTTTCCAGACCGCGAGGACGGCACTGATCCACGTATATGCCCGAAATGCGGCGATGGTAGACTTGCCCTGCGCGGCGGAAAGTTTGGCGCCTTTGTGGCCTGCTCAAATTATCCAGAGTGCAAATATACTCGGAAATTCGCGCAGCCCGGCGGCGAAAGTGGAGAGGATACCGGTCCAGAAGTACTGGGCCAGCATCCAGAAACGCAATTAGAAGTCAGCCGAAAATCTGGGCGTTTTGGTCCTTATTTCGAAATGGGTGAGGGCGCGGAAGTAAAACGCGCCTCTATCCCTAAGGATATTCCTGCGGAGGATATCGGGTTAGAATGGGCGGTGAAGTTGCTGTCGTTACCACGCACGGTCGGCATACATCCTGAGAGCGGCGAACCCGTCACGGCAAGCATTGGTCGCTATGGGCCATATTTGGCGCATAACGGCAAATATGCGCGGTTGCAGTCAACGACTGAAGTGTTTGAAACCGGCATGAACAGCGCAGTTGTGAAGCTGGCCGAAGCATTGGCCAACCCCGGCCGCGGCCGTGGTGCTGCGCGCGCGCCATTAAAGGAACTCGGCAAACATCCGCGTACCGATGCGGAGATTAAACTGATGGAGGGGCGCTTTGGGCCTTATGTGACCGACGGGACGACAAACGCCACTTTGCCCAAGTCCATCTCACCAAATGAGCTGACATTGGAAGAAGCCGCACAATTGATCGACGCCCGCGCGGCGATGCCACCTAAAGGTAAGGTCAAGAAAAAGGCCGCACCGAAGAAGAAAGCTGCAGCAAAGAAAGCGCCGGCAAAGGCCAAGCCAGCCGCAAAAGCAAAGACGTAAGCAACGAAATACATCCACCCGTCGCACCAGCCTGCGCTGGTGCGACGGGGATCGGGAAGAAATCGACCCGAGTCTACTCCACCCATTCAAGCCCAATGTCGCGATACAGGCTGCGGTCCTCGTCCCATTTGGCATGCACTTTGACATGCAAATAGAGATGAACTTTCACGCCCATAAGCTTGGCCAGTTCAAGCCGCGCAGCCTCTCCAATGGCCTTAATCCGCGCGCCGCCTTTGCCGAGAACGATTGCGCGCTGGGTAGGGCGGGCCACTAAAATCTGCTGGTGAATTTCTAGTGAGCCGTCTTCGCGCTCGCTATATTTTTCAGTCTCCACAGCGCTTGCATAAGGAAGCTCTTCATGCAGTTGCAGATAAAGTTGCTCACGTGTTATTTCCGACGCGATCAGGCGCTCCGTAGCATCGGACACTTGATCTTCGGGGAAGTGCCATTCGCCCTCAGGCATATTGTAAGCAAGCGCCGTTTTGAATTCTTCCAAACCGTCACCGGTCACCGCGCTGATATAATAAATCTGTTCAAACGCGCATTTGTCCGTCAGTTTCGTGGTCAAAGCGAGCAATTTGTCCTTGGCGGCAATATCGACCTTGTTGAGCACGAGCCACTTGCGTTCTGGGCGGTCCTTTAATCCTTCAAGGATCTTTTCCACCTTTGGTCCTGCGCCCGCGCGGCCGTCGACTATTAACGCAATCATGTCGGCATCACCCGCACCGTCCCAAGCCGCAGCCACCATTGCGCGGTCAAACCTACGTTGCGCGGCAAATATGCCCGGTGTGTCGACGAGGATGATTTGCGTTTCACCGGACAAGGCAACACCCAACATGCGCGTGCGCGTGGTCTGTGCCTTGGGACTAACAATCGCAACCTTCTGTCCGACCAGAGCATTGACTAAGGTCGACTTGCCTGCATTGGGAGCGCCGATAATGGCCACATGTCCGCATCTTTTGGTCATGCGTTGGTTTCCAAAAATGCAAGTGCAGCGGCGGTTTCAGCGGCCTGTTTGCTATTGGCGGTAGCCGCAACGGGTGCAAAGCCCTTTACGGTGACGGTGATTTCAAATCTCATGGCGTGGGGAGGGCCTTCTTTTTTGGTGATGACATATTCAGGAACCTTGCGACCATGGGCGGCGCACCATTCTTGGAGTTCGGATTTCGGGTGTTTGGGGGCGCCAGTTGCGGATTCGAGGAGTGGCCTCCAGAGCCGTTCTACAAGATCGCGGGTGACGAGTAGGCCATGGTCCAGATATACAGCGCCAATAGTGGCCTCCATGATGTCGCCCAAAACATTATCGCTTTGTTGGGCACCATCATCACGCGCTTGCTTGCCCAAACGGATATAAGGCGGAAGACCAATTTCCCGCGCAATGTCTGCGCAGGTCACGCCCGAAACCAGCGCGTTTAGCCTATGCGATAAGCGCCCCTCGGCTTCATCCTTATATCGGTGATAGAGCATATCCGCGATTATAAGTCCCAAGATACGATCGCCGAGAAATTCGAGCCGTTGATAGTCCGGTTGCCCCGTACTGCCGTGCGTGAGTGCGCGCTGGTAAAGTGCCAAATCCTTTGGCGGCTTTGGAAGTAACGCCGTCAGCCAAGCCTCTTGTTCTTCGTTGGTCAAAACCCTTGTCCAATGCGTTCCGCGCGCGTGGCCGTAAACCATGTCCATGGCAGCAACCAATGCGATGATCCATCGGTGGAGAATACAGACACCAACGCACGCCCCACGAGATTTTCTTGCGGCACCATGCCAATAGCGCCTGGTTTGTCGATGGGGGACCATCTGCTGTCAGCGCTGCGATCTCTATTATCACCCATCAGAAACAAGTCGCCTTCACCAACAACAAATGCTTCAGTGTTGTCGCCCTCTAGACCATTTGCAAGATCGAGGATTTCGTAGCTTTTGCCTTCCGGCAATGTTTCCCGAAAACGGGGATAGCGGCATTGTGTTCCGCCCTTCGCCGCAGGTTCCTCCATGTCGGGACGCCAGCAAGGGAATGGATTGCGATCAAGCTCAGCGGCATCTCGCATATTTTGCGTCACTGGAATAACAAGGTCTGCAATACGTTCCTTTTTCACGGCGACGCCGTTGATTTCAAGGATGCCCTCGCGCATCTGAATGACATCACCGGGAAGGCCAATGACACGCTTAATATAATCCGCGCCGTTTGACATCGGGGCCTTGAAAACCACGACATCACCACGTTCTGGTTGGCCCGCAAAAATCCGTCCCGGTATAATCGGCAATGCAAAAGGCATGCTATTCTTGGAATAGCCATATGGCCATTTCGCTACGAGCAAATAATCCCCAATGAGCAAGCGTGGCTGCATCGATTCCGACGGGATGTTGAAGGGCGAAACGATGAAACTGCGTAATATAAATACGAACAATGCAAGCTTCAGTAAGAAGCCACCATATTCGCGCCATTCTGACGTTTCAGGTGGTGAAACCTGCGGCGCAGGCGCAGTTGCAGATGAATCGCCTGACTTTTCAGTATTAGAAGTCACAAAATCTCACAAAATAATGTCGTCGAATGACGGTTAGGCTGGTCTTTTACCGTGAAGGCGCGTTATTTGCCAGCGCCGAGATTCACGCTGCGTTACAACGCCCATAATGAAGAGACCGAAAATGACCGATAAACGATGGGTTGCGCTGGAACAGCATCAGCCGCAACACTTAGTAAAACTGTTCGCGGCGGACGCAGATCGCGTGAGCAAAATGACCATACAGGAGATGGGTCTTCGGTTCGACCTGTCAAAAACGCATCTTGATGATGCGGCGTTAAGTCATTTTGCCAAGCTTGCGGAAGATATGCAGCTTGACGCTGCAAAGGCTGCGTTGTTTTCGGGGGCAGCTATCAATGTGACTGAAGCACGTGCCGCTGAGCATGCGGCTGAACGCGGTATGGGCGATGCCGAATCCGTTGCCTATGCTCGCGCGCTGCAACAACGCATGCGCGGTTTGGTTGAGGCTATTGATGCTGGCTTAATGGGAGATATCCGCCATATATTGCATATCGGCATTGGCGGGTCGGCGCTTGGCCCCAAACTGCTCATAGACGCACTTGGCCGCGATGGCGCACGTTATGATGTCAAAGTCGTGTCAAACATAGATGGTGCGGCGCTGACCGAAGCGGTCAAGGGAATGGACCCGCATAAGACGATTGTCGCCGTTGCCTCCAAAACTTTTACCACCACCGAAACATTGCTCAACGCAACCAGCGCCATGGAATGGATGCGCGACGGCGGCGTGGCAGACCCTTATGCGCAATTTGTCGCACTGACAGCCTATCCCGATAAAGCTATCGAATGGGGCATAGACGAAAGCCGGATTTTGCCGTTCAACGAAACCGTTGGTGGCCGCTATTCCTTGTGGTGCTCGATCGGCTTTCCTGTTGCGCTAGGTCTTGGGTGGTCGGTGTATCAAGAACTGTTGGATGGTGCAGCCACTATGGATGCACATTTCCGCAATGCGCCCATCATGGAAAATGCCCCGACATTGGCGGCATTTGTGGATCTTTATTATGCCCAAACCAAGTCTTGCCAGACACGTGCGGTATTTGCCTATGATGAGCGTTTGCGCCTGCTGCCCGATTATCTTCAGCAGTTGGAGATGGAATCAAACGGTAAGTCCGTGACCGCCGAAGGCGCGCCACTTGGACGCCACAGCGCGCCTGTGACATGGGGCGGTGTAGGGACCGATGCCCAACATGCCGTATTCCAATTGCTGCATCAGGGCACGCATCTTATCCCCGTCGAATTCATCGCCAGCAAGACGCCGGGGCATGACTTCGATACCAAGCATCATGAAACCTTGCTGGTCAATTGCTTTGCCCAAGGCGCGGCATTGATGGCGGGGCAGAAATCCGATGATTTGGCGCGCAATTATGTCGGCAACCGGCCATCTACGACGATATTGCTGGACGACGTCACGCCCGCAACGGTGGGGGCGTTGATTGCCTTTTACGAACACCGGACATTTGTGAATGCGGTTTTGTTGGGGATTAACCCGTTCGACCAATTCGGCGTTGAGCTCGGCAAGCAAATTGCAAAAAGCATAAGTGACAATGGCGCAAGCGGCTTTGACCCGTCTACCACTGCGCTGATTGCAGCGGCGCTTGGCGATATCTAAGCCATCGGTATTTATTCGATAACAATGGGTGAGAATTCCCGTTGGTAATATTATGACCTGTCCCCATATCCCAGGGACACAGGAAAGAACTATATATGGCTGATTTTGATTATGATCTCTTCGTTATTGGCGCAGGTTCGGGCGGCGTCCGGGCCTCACGCATCGCGGCATCGCATGGAGCCCGCGTTGCTGTGGCGGAGGAGCATCGTGTCGGCGGCACCTGCGTCATTCGCGGCTGTGTACCCAAGAAACTGTTAGTTTATGGATCGCATTTCGCTGAAGATTTGCATGACGCAAAACGGTTCGGCTGGAATACCGATGGTGCGACATTTGATTGGAGCGTCTTGCGCGACAATGTTGCTGCCGAGGTCAACCGCTTGGAAGGCCTTTATGGCCAGACGCTTGGTAACAATAAGGTCGAGGTTTTTCACGAACGCGCGACACTGACGGGGGCAAACAGTGTTCAACTTTCCAGCGGACGTATGGTCACGGCTGCGCATATTTTGATTGCTACGGGTGCTTGGCCGTCTGTTCCTGAAATTCCAGGTGCAGGACATGGGATTACATCGAACGAAGTTTTCAGCCTTTCTGAATTACCCAAACGCGCCTTTATTGCGGGCGGCGGTTATATCGCAAATGAATTTGCTGGTATTTTCAATGAACTGGGTGTCAAAGTTAAGCTTGTAACACATGGCGACCGCGTTTTACGTGGTTATGATGACGAAATTGTCGATCGCTTAGTCGACCTAAGTCGTCAAAAAGGTATCGATGTCCATTTCCACTTTGGCATCAAATCGGTGACAAAACAGGATGACGGCTCTCTTTTGATTGAGGGCGACAATGGAGAGACGATTGAAACCGATTTGCTGTTATGGGCCATCGGGCGCACGCCGCACACCATTGGGCTTGGTTTAGAGCAGGTAGGCGTTGACCTTGGGAAAGACGGGTCGGTGAAAGTCGATGACGACAACCGCACCAATATTCCTAGCATTTACGCCGTTGGTGACGTCACCAACCGCGTGCAATTGACACCGATTGCCATCCGTGAAGGCCATGCCTTTGCCGATAGCGTGTTCGGCAACAATCCGCGCACGGTCAATTATGACTGTATTCCAACGGCGGTTTTCAGCAATCCGCCTATCGCCAGCGTGGGTATGACCGAGGCGGAAGCACGGACGCAACATGATGATGTGAAGGTGTATAAAAGCGATTTCCGCGCAATGAAAAACGTGCTTGCCGATCGCAATGAGCGGGCCTTGTATAAAATGGTGGTGGCTGGTCCGGACGAACGGGTTGTCGGCCTTCATCTAATCGGCCCAGACAGCGGCGAAATTCTTCAGGCTGCGGCCGTTGCGGTTAAAGCGCGCTTAACCAAGCAGGATTTTGACGATACTGTCGCCTTGCACCCCAGCATGTCCGAAGAATTGGTTTTGATGAAATAATCAGGGAAAGTGAACCGGCGTATCGCCTGCTTTCCATTGCGGGTAGCGGGTCATGATAGCTGCAAACAGGTCGCTGCCAACAAGTGCGGATAGCCAGTTTTGTAGCGCGGGCAGGGGCAAAGCACCAAACCATAAGGCATCCGTGGCGGCAAATTGCCGGACAAAAGGGAATATCGCGATATCGGTGAAAGCAGGCTGTGCGCCGCCGAGATAGGGTGCCGCCGCCAATCGGTCATTCAAGTCACCCAGATAGAGCAAAGCGGCGTCGCGATGTGCGCTGCCATCGGCCAGATCATAACGATGCGGATATTTATATCGGTCTAGCGCTTGTTTAAATGGCCCATCATTCGCCAAAACAAGATCTTGGTCGTCATGGGCCAGCCAGCCTTTGGGATCGCTCTGTGCGAGCGCCCAGCGCATGATATCCAGACTTTGCTCTAACACCCTGCCATCGCGTAGCACCAAAACAGGAACGGTCCCCTTAGGCGATGCCTCTAACATTTCCGGCGGCTTGTCGCGCAACACGACCTCGCGCAGTTCCACCTGTACGCCACTAACCGCGACAGCCATCCTTGCGCGCATGGCATAAGGACAACGGCGGAAACTATATAGGATCGGCAGGGCGGTCATTTACCTATTACATGGCCTTGTGTTTTGACTGCGCGTGAAACCAAAGAAACGCAAATTAGCCATCATCACGTGGATTAACGCCAATATGTTGTTTGCCGCGCTTTTTGGCCAAGGCAATCTGCTTTTGCCGTTCCGCAAAACGGGCGCGGTCTTCGTCGGTACGTTCGGCATAACAAGCCGGACAAGACACGCCTTCGACGAAATAATCGGATGCCTTATCCTCTTGTGAAATCGGGCGGCGGCACGCGTGGCAGAGTTCCATTTCGCCAAGCTCCAGGCCATGCTTCACTGACACGCGTTCGTCGAAAACGAAACATTCACCCTGCCATTTGCTTTGTGCTTCCGGAATATTCTCCAAATAGCGCAAAATGCCGCCTTCCAGATGATAGACCTCGTCTATGCCTTCTGCCTTCAAAAATGCCGTTGATTTTTCGCACCGGATCCCGCCTGTGCAGAACATCGCAAATTTTGTTTTGCCTGCCGCTAGCTCCGCACGATGCGCGCGAAACCAATCGGGAAATTCACTGAAGGATTTGGTTCTGGGGTCAACCGCACCCTCAAACGTGCCAATCGCCACCTCATAATCATTACGCGTATCGATTAACACAGTGTCTGGATCGGAAATCAGCGCATTCCAATCCTCGGGCTGCACATAGGTGCCCACTTCTCTTTTTGGATCAATGCCATCTACGCCGAGCGTAACAATCTCTTTTTTAAGGCGCACTTTCATACGGTAAAAGGGCATTTCCTTAGCGTGTGAATATTTCACATCCAGCTCGGCGCAGCCCGGAATGTCGCGCAGAAAAGCTATTAAGGCGTCTATGTCAGAAGGTTTTCCAGCCACGGTTCCGTTGATGCCTTCATGCGCCAACAATATTGTACCCTTGATGCCGCCTGCAGCGCATTGTGCCTGAATGCGTGGTTGCAATTCTTCAGGCGCGTCAAATGCTACAAAGCGATAGAGCGCCGCTACCTTAATGGGATATTGTTCGTCCATGTCGCGGCCCTATAACGTGTTTTTTAGATTTATGCAGCCTGGAATCCATGGCGGGCCAAACCGAATTTAATCGCACGATTAATTTGCAATTGCCGTGACAGGATGCCAAGGCTTTGGACAACAAAATTGCTTATGGGGAATGCCATGTCGGCTAATATCGCTGAACTGGAAGCACGCCGCGCGGCGTCGAAACTGGGGGGTGGGCAAAAGCGTATTGATGCGCAGCATGCCAAGGGCCGTTTGACGGCCCGCGAACGCTTGGATATCTTGCTGGATGAAGCCAGTTTCGAAGAACTCGACGCCTATGTCACGCATAATTGCATCGATTTCGGTATGGCAGAACAAAAAATACCGGGGGATGGCGTTGTCACCGGTAGCGGCACTATCAATGGCCGCCTGGTCTATGTTTACAGCCAGGATTTTACAGTATTCGGCGGGTCTTTGTCTGAAGCCCATGCGATGAAAATCTGCAAGGTATTGGACAATGCGATGAAAGTCGGTGCCCCGGTTATTGGCTTGAACGACAGCGGCGGCGCGCGCATACAAGAGGGTGTGGCATCACTTGGCGGCTATGCCGAAGTGTTCCAACGCAATGTGCTGGCCAGCGGCGTTGTCCCGCAAATTTCGCTAATCATGGGTCCATGTGCGGGCGGCGCGGTGTATTCACCGGCAATCACAGACTTCATCTTCATGGTGAAGGATTCGTCATACATGTTCGTCACTGGCCCCGATGTGGTAAAAACAGTGACTAATGAGGTCGTGACGCAAGAAGAATTGGGTGGGGCGGTTTCGCATACAACCAAATCTGGCGTGGCGGATAATGCCTTCGAAAATGATATTGAGGCATTGTTGTCGGTTCGCGATTTCTTTGATTATTTACCCGAGAATAACCGCACGGGCGTGCCTGAGCGTCCGACTGAGGACCCATGGGACCGGATTGAACCTAGTCTCGACACTTTGATCCCACCTAGTGCGAACCAGCCTTATGATATGCATGAGCTGATCCGCAAAACAGTCGATGAGGCCGATTTCTTTGAGGTCCAGCCCAGCCATGCGGCGAACATCATCATTGGCTTTGGCCGGATTGAAGGGCGCACGGTAGGCATCGTCGCCAATCAGCCGATGGTGTTGGCAGGTGTGCTCGATATCAACAGTTCTAAAAAAGCCGCGCGCTTTGTGCGCTTCTGCGATGCGTTCGACATTCCAATCGTCAGCTTCGTTGACGTTCCGGGCTTTTTGCCTGGGACCGCGCAGGAATTTGGCGGAATAATAAAGCATGGCGCCAAGCTGCTGTTCGCTTATGCCGAGGCGACAGTACCCAAAATCACCATCATCACGCGCAAGGCTTATGGCGGCGCGTATGATGTGATGGCGTCCAAGCACTTACGCGGTGACCTCAATTACGCATGGCCAACCGCCGAAATCGCGGTCATGGGTGCAAAGGGCGCAGTAGAAATCATCTTCCGCGGGTTATCGGCCGAAGAGCAAGCGGTGAAAACCGCAGAATATGAAGACCGCTTCGCCAATCCGTTTGTGGCGGCGAGCAAGGGGTTCATCGACGAGGTCATCTATCCGCATTCCACACGAAAACGGATCGCCTTGGGCTTACGGAAATTGCGGAACAAGGCGTTGGAAAACCCTTGGAAGAAGCATGACAATATTCCGTTGTGAGGATCTAATATGAAACTCGGCCGTCTGAACCATATCGGCGTTGCAACGCCATCCATAGCGGACAGCATCGTTTTTTACCGCGACGTTATGGGCGCGACGAAAATTCATGAACCGTTCGACCTGCCTGATCAGGGGGTGAAGGTCTGCTTTGTTGATACGCCCGCCGCGGATGGCGCGCTGAATGGCACGCAAATTGAACTGATCGAACCGCTGCCCGGCAATGCATCCATAGCAGCCTTTCTGGAGAAAAATCCGGCGGGTGGGCAGCATCATGTCTGTTACGAAGTGCCCGATATCCATGCGGCAAAGGCCGAATTTGAGACGATGGGCAAACGCGTGCTTGGCGAGCCACGCATTGGCGCGCATGGGACGCTGATATTCTTTGTGCATCCCAAGGATATGCAAGGTGTTTTGACCGAAATTATGGAGGTGGGTGTAGGAGCGCACTGATCGCGCATTGCCCCCAATCGTCATGCTGAACTTGTGGCAGCATCTATCACGCTACTCTAAACAACGAAGTGAGTGGCAAAATGGACCCAGAAACGCGTTTAGGGTGACGGATTAGCGAATGGAAGTTTTATGACGAATATCGACCAGTGGAAAAAAGCGGCTGACAAAGAGGTCAAGGGCAGGGACCTGACCTGGAATACGCCAGAGGGCATCGCTGTGAAGCCGCTCTATACCGCGCAAGATGCTGGCGATCCTGGCCTTCCCGGTTTTGCGCCATTTACGCGCGGTGTGCGAGCATCCATGTATGCAGGCCGCCCCTGGACGATCCGCCAATATGCAGGCTTCTCAACCGCTGAGGAATCCAATGCATTTTACCGTCGTAATTTGGCCGCTGGGCAAAAGGGCCTTTCGGTCGCTTTCGATCTCGCCACGCACAGGGGCTATGACAGCGACCATCCGCGCGTTGTCGGCGATGTTGGCAAGGCTGGTGTTGCGATTGATAGCGTCGAGGATATGAAAATCTTGTTCGACGGCATTCCGCTCGATCAAATGTCCGTGTCAATGACCATGAACGGCGCGGTCATCCCCATCTTAGCGTTTTTTATTGTGGCTGGCGAAGAACAAGGCGTCGACCAAGCGCAACTCGAAGGGACAATCCAGAACGACATCCTCAAAGAGTTCATGGTCCGCAACACCTATATATATCCGCCAGAACCATCGATGCGGATTGTATCGGACATTATCGCATATACCAGCGCGCACATGCCCAAGTTTAACAGCATCTCCATTTCCGGCTATCATATGCATGAGGCTGGCGCGACCGCGGTACAGGAACTTGCCTTCACCATTGCCGATGGCAAGGAATATGTGCAGCGCGCTATCGCCTCGGGCTTAGACATTGACGCCTTTGCGGGGCGGTTGTCCTTCTTCTTTGGTATTGGCATGAATTTTTTCATGGAAGTGTCAAAGCTTCGCGCGGCGCGGACATTGTGGCACCGTGTCATGGACGAACTCGGCGCAAAAGATGAACGCTCCAAAATGCTACGTACGCATTGCCAGACATCGGGTGTGTCGTTGCAGGAGCAGGATCCGTATAACAACGTCATCCGCACAACGATTGAAGCGATGGCCGCGACCTTAGGTGGGACGCAGTCGTTGCACACCAACGCGCTCGATGAGGCGATTGCGCTACCGACCGACTTTTCGGCGCGCATTGCGCGCAACACACAGATTGTGTTGGCCGAAGAAAGCGGCATCACCAAAGTCGTCGATCCGCTTGGCGGGTCTTATTATGTCGAGGCACTGACCGCGGAATTGGTCGACCAAGCATGGAAAATCATCGGCGAAGTTGACGCGCTTGGCGGCATGACCAAGGCCGTTGCATCCGGCATGCCAAAGCGCCTTATCGAGGAAGCAGCCGCCGCGCGGCAGGCACGTGTCGATAAAGGCGAAGACGTTATCGTCGGCGTCAACAAATATAAGCTCGCCACAGAAGACCAGCTCGATACGTTGGAAGTCGACAATGACTTCGTGCGTCAGGGCCAAATTGCTCGCCTTGCGGCCACGCGCGCCGCCCGTGATGAGGCCGCGTGTCAGGCGGCGCTGGTGGCACTGACCGAAGGCGCAAAAGGCAATGCCAATCTCTTGGCACTCGCTGTCGAGGCGGCCCGCGCCCGCGCAACTTTGGGCGAGATTTCAGACGCGATGGAGGCTGTATTCGGTCGTTACGCAACAACGCCTGTGCCCGTTCAAGGCATTTACGGCAGCGCGCATGAATTTGACAAACGTTGGGCACAAGTTCTGGATGGCGTGGCTTCAGTGGAGCGCCGATTGGGTCGCAAGCCCAAGCTGTTGGTCGCGAAAATGGGGCAAGACGGGCATGATCGCGGTGCAAATGTCATTGCGTCGGCTTTTTCCGACATGGGCTTTGACGTTATCAGCGGTCCATTATTCCAAACGCCAGAAGAAACCGTTGTTCTGGCGCTTCAACATGATGTTGATGCCGTTGGCGCATCCAGCCTTGCCGCAGGGCACAAAACCCTCATACCCGAATTGGTAAAAGGTTTGCGCGCGGCAGGACGCGGCGACATTAAGGTGATTGCCGGCGGTGTTATTCCACCCCAGGATTATGATTTTCTGCGTGAGGCAGGGGTGCAGGGCATTTACGGCCCCGGCAGCAATGTTGTTGAGTGTGCTGCAGATGTTTTGACGTTATTGGGGCACAATATGCCGCCTTTAGGAGATGCATCGTGACAGTACGCACCGACTGGAGCCGTGCAGAAATCGCGGCTTTGTTTGACCTGCCGTTCGACGAATTGGTGTATCAGGCGCAGACCGTGCACCGTGCGCATCATGCGGCGGGACAGATACAGCTATGCACATTGCTGAGCATCAAAACCGGCGGTTGCCCAGAAGATTGCGGCTATTGCTCGCAATCCGTGAAGGCCGACAGCGGCGTTGCAGCAACGAAGTTGATGGATGCCCAAGCCGTGTTGCAAAAGGCGGCTGAAGCCGCAGACGCTGGCTCACGCCGCTTCTGCATGGGCGCGGCGTGGCGGAACCCCAAGGATCGCGATATGCCTGCGATTGTGCAAATCGTTCAGGGTGTGCGTGCCATGGGCATGGAAACCTGCATGACCTTGGGTATGTTGACACCCAGCCAAGCAGACATGCTCGCCGACGCTGGCTTGGATTATTACAACCATAATATCGATACCTCACCAGAGCGGTATAATGAGATCATTACCACACGCACGATGGAGGATCGGCTCGACACGCTGGCCGAAGTCCGTCGTGCGGGCATTAACGTGTGTAGCGGTGGCATAGTCGGCATGGGCGAGACACGCGCTGACCGGGTGGGCTTCATTCATACGCTCGCGACCTTGCCACAGCATCCCGAAAGCGTACCGGTTAACGCCTTGGTGCCTGTGAAGGGCACTGTGCTCGGTGATATGCTCGCCGATACGCCACTGGCGAAGATCGACGATATCGAATTTGTCCGCACAATCGCCGTGGCGCGTATCACCATGCCAATGAGTATGGTACGGTTAAGCGCGGGGCGTGAAAGCATGTCCGAGGCAACGCAGGCTTTATGCTTCATGGCTGGTGCAAACAGTATCTTTACCGGTGACAAATTGCTCACCGCGGCCAATGCAGGCGACGACAAAGACGCAGCGATGCTAGCAAAGTTGGGTCTGCGCCCAATGGATGCACAGGAGCCCTTACGCGCGTGCAAGGCGCTGGAGGCGGCAGAGTGATTTTGGCGATATCATGTTGAAAACAACTTGTCAGGACAGCGCTGTTTCACAGACGGATTCCGAAAACGCGCGCCCGTTGCCGGTGCCAAAGGCTTATCTTCTTGCCGAAGTTGAAGTAACGGATTCCGCGGCGTACGAAAAATATACGTCGGCAGTCGTTCCAATTGTCGCCCAATATGGCGGAGAATATATTGTTCGTGGCGGGCAAACGGCATCTTTTGAAGGCGAAACCCCCAAAGGCCGATTGGTTATCATTGCATTTGCAAATATGTCTGCAGCTCAAGCATTTTTGATGTCAGACGAATATCGCCCTATCGCCGATATCAGGCATAAAAATGCCGTATCCCGCATTATGATTGTTGAAGGGGTCATTCCTTAATGTTCAAAAAAATCCTGATCGCCAACCGTGGCGAGATTGCTTGCCGGATCATCAAAACCGCACGCCGCATGGGGATTGCCACTGTCGCGGTCTATTCCGATGCCGACGCACGTGCGCCCTTTGTGCAGATGGCAGACGAGGCTGTGCATATCGGGCCTTCACCGGCTGCGCAGTCTTATTTGATTGCTGAGAAGATCATCGCCGCGTGCAAGCAAACAGGCGCAGAGGCCGTACATCCGGGCTATGGTTTTCTGTCCGAACGCACCAGCTTTGCCGAAGCATTGGCCAAGGAAAATATCGCCTTTATCGGCCCACCCGTGAACGCAATTGCCGCGATGGGTGACAAGATTGAATCCAAGAAACTGGCAATGTCGGCAGGGGTCAATGTTGTCCCTGGCTTTGTGGGTGAGATTGACGATACCGAACATGCGGTGCGGATTTCGGAAGAAATCGGCTACCCCGTCATGATGAAGGCCAGCGCAGGCGGCGGCGGCAAGGGGATGCGGCTTGCGTATAATGAGCAGGACGTTCGCGAAGGCTTTGAAGCGACCAAGCGGGAGGGGCTGAACTCATTCGGGGATGACCGCTTGTTTATCGAGAAATTCATTCTCAACCCGCGCCATATCGAAATTCAGATATTGGGCGATCAGCACGGCAATATCCTCTATTTGAACGAACGCGAATGTTCGATCCAGCGGCGGCATCAAAAGGTTGTCGAAGAAGCGCCTTCGCCCTTCGTTACGCCCAAAATGCGCAAAGCAATGGGCGAGCAATGCGTGGCCTTGTCCCGTGCGGTGGGCTATTATTCTGCAGGAACAGTGGAACTTATCGTATCCGGCGCGGACCCAAGCGGTGAGAGCTTCTACTTCCTTGAAATGAACACGCGGTTGCAGGTCGAACATCCTGTTACGGAATGCATCACGGGCATTGACCTGGTTGAACAGATGATCCGCGTAGCCGCCGGTGAGAAGCTTGCGATGACGCAAGACGATATCAAAATCGATGGTTGGTCGATTGAAAACCGCGTCTATGCCGAAGATCCCTATCGCGGATTTTTGCCGAGCACGGGACGATTGACGCGCTATCATCCGCCAGTGGCGGGCTGGGCAGGGGATATACGCGGCGTTGATGGCGTTCGTGTCGATGATGGCGTCATGGATGGTGGCGAAGTTTCGATGTTCTACGACCCCATGATTGCTAAGCTGATAACATGGGGAGAAACCCGCGACGAAGCTGCCGACCTGCAAATTGCGGCGCTCGACCGCTTCGAAATTGAAGGGCTTGGCCACAATATCGATTTCGTGAGTGCCATCATGCAGCATCCCCGTTTCCGTTCGGGTGAACTCACAACAGGGTTTATCGCGGAAGTATATCCTGACGGTTTTCAGGGCGCACCTGCAAATGCTGAACTGATCAAATCGCTCGCGGCAATCGCTGGCTTTGTGGCGACAGCAGAAGCCGACCGCGCGCGGAATGTCGATGGTCAATTGGGGGATACGCTGGAGCCGCCAGCACGCTGGCAGGTGACCATTGGCGATGCGGTGCATGACATCGAAATGGTTGATGGCGACATGCATGTTGATGGTGCGCCTTTCGACCTGTCGATGGAATATGACCCTGGTGATCGCTTGATTGAAGCGGAAATCGGGGAAGAAGAGCTCGCGGTTAAAATCAACAAAGCACGCACGGGATTTCATCTAACGACACGCGGCGCAACCTATTTTGCCCGCGTTCTACCCGGTCACATCGCGCATCTTGCAACGCACATGATTGAGAAAATCCCGCCAGACCTGTCCAAATTCCTTATTTGTCCAATGCCGGGCCTACTCACGACTTTGCATGTCAATGTCGGCGACAAGGTTGAATCTGGTCAACCACTTGCGGTGGTAGAGGCGATGAAAATGGAAAACATTTTGCGCGCGGAAAAATCCGGAACGGTCAAATTGGTAAATGCGAAGGCTGGAGACAGTCTGGCCGTTGATGCTGTGATCCTTGAAATGGAATGAACCCGCTTGAAAGTGCCAACATTGGCATTAAAACATGCACAGAGGGTTATTAGGGGAATGTCATGGCCAGTGCTGCCGAAACCGAAGTCGTACTTGATCCCAAACGTGATCGCCTTGTTATTACAGCATCATCGCTGGGTACGGTTTTCGAATGGTATGACTTTTTCGTTTACGGCATTTTGGCTGCGTTAATCGGAAAGCTATTTTTCCCCGCAGATAACCCGACTGCAGCAACCTTGGCATCGCTTGCAATTTTTGGTGCGGGCTTTGGTGTGCGCCCATTTGGCGCAATTTTGTTCGGATATTTTGGGGACAAGATCGGCCGCAAATATACGTTTCTTGTTACCATAACGTTGATGGGTGTTGCAACAGCAGCGATTGGATTGTTGCCAACCTTTGAAACCGCAGGATTATGGGCCGCGGGCTTGCTTTTACTTATGCGCTGTCTGCAGGGCTTGGCGCTTGGCGGTGAATATGGCGGGGCAGCCATTTATGTGGCCGAACATGCACCAGACGGTAAACGCGGCCAATATACCAGCTGGATCCAAGCGTCCGTCGCGGGCGGATTTCTGCTCGCTGTCATTGTCGTACTGATCACGCGCCAGTCCATGAGCAACGAAGCGTTTGAGGCATGGGGCTGGCGTGTGCCGTTCTTGACCTCAATTTTGCTGCTCGCGATTTCGCTCTATATGCGCGTCAAACTGTCGGAAAGCCCTGTTTTCAAGGCTATGAAGGCCGCAGGGACAACGTCCAAAAATCCGTTTCTGGAAAGCTTCCAATATCCGGGCAATGTGGGGCGTATCTTTGTTGCATTATTCGGCGTCGCAGCTGGATTGACCGTTATTTATTATACGTCCCAATTCGGCACATTATACTTTCTCACTGGAACTGCGCGCGTTCCAGAGACCGACGCACTTTTGTACATGGCGGTTGGCGCAGCATTGGCAGCCCCCACTTATGTTGCGTGCGGATGGCTGTCGGATAAATGGGGCCGCAAAAGACTTCTATTGCTTGGCTATGGCCTTTCCATCATCGGTGTGTTCCCGATTTTTTGGATGATGGCGGATGCCGCGAACCCCGCTTTGGCACGCGCGACACAGAGCAATCCTGTTACCTTGTCTATGCCGGAATGTGATTTTAACGCACTTAACCGCGTGCACGAAAGCGAATGTGCGCAAGCGCTGAATTTCCTGACGAAACGCGGCATAGCCTATAGCAAACAAACCAGCGACACTGTGTCTTTGAACGTCGGGGATACAAAGCTTCAGGGTTTCGATGAAAAAGCCTATATCGCAGCGCTAGAGAAGGCGGGTTATCCCGACAAATCAGACCCAGCGCAGCGCGAACCTTGGAAAATCATCTTAGCGGTCTTCCTGATGGTGGCCTTGTCAGGCATGACCTACGGGCAAGTTGCCGCTATCCTTGTGGAATTGTTCCCCGCCAAAATCCGCTATACATCGATGTCCATACCCTATCACATAGGCACAGGCTATTTTGGCGGCTTTCTGCCGTATATTTCCCAATATATCGTCGCACAAACCGGACAGCCCTTTTCGGGACTTTGGTATACCGTGGCGATTACCGCCATGGCATTCATCGTAGCGTTGATTTGGTTGCCCGAAACATCCGGAAAAACGGAGCTGGATTGACAGAGCGAGCAGCAGGGACAAAAGGCAGTCGATGACTGATTTTGAAGCCCCATTGCGCCTACATCTTGACCGAGATGCGCTCGTCGCCAACTGGCGTGCGCTAGATGCGTGCAGCGGCGCGGCGCGGGCAGGGGCGGCGGTAAAGGCCAATGCTTATGGCTTGGGTGCGCGTGAAGTTGTTACGCGATTGCGTGATGCAGGCTGCCGTGACTTTTTCGTGGCACATTGGCGCGAAGCAGAAGCCATTGCCGATTTGTTACCGCCCCATTCGATATCTGTGCTGAATGGTATTGCGCCATCAGATATCGCAGCGGCGCGGGCGTTGGGGGCAACGCCAGTGCTGAATACGCCAGAACAGCTTAGCCACTGGCGCAACGCAGGCGGCGGACGATGCCATGTCATGTTCGACAGCGGCATTAACCGCTTGGGCCTAGCGCCACAGCATTTAGCTGACGGCGTACTTGATGGCATGGATGTTGATCTATTGATGTCGCATTTGGCATCGGCGGATACCGATGTTGCACAAAACAGAGCACAGCTTCATGCATTTATTCAAGCTGTTTCCACAGTGACCGCACAGCGGTTTAGCTTGTGCAATAGCGCAGGAATTATGTTGGGGGACGACTATCATTTTGATCTGACACGTCCTGGGATCAGCCTCTATGGCGGCATTGCCCGCGCTGGCATGGAAAAATGGATTAAGCCAGTTGTTCGAATATCGGCACGGCTTCTACAAGTGCGCGACTTACCAGCAGGTGCAATGGTCGGTTACAATGCAACCTATGCCTGCCCGGAAGAAACCCGCGTGGGCACAATATCGATCGGCTATGCTGATGGATATATGCGCGCGTTTTCGAGTAAGGGCAGGGCGTGGACAGATGGGCTTGCATTGCCCGTTATCGGTCGCGTGTCGATGGACCTTGTGACGCTGAACCTAAATGCATCACCTGATTTACGCGAAGGTGATTGGGTAGACATAGAATATGACCTTGTAGCTGCCGCCGCGCTGACGGAGCTTTCGCAATATGAGCTACTGACAAATTTAGGGTCAAGGTTCGAGCGTAGCTGGAGTTGATATTCTGGAGCGGCCTGATTTTATAGCGCTGCTGACCGTTAGTTAAACCAACAAAAAAGGGCGCCTCATGGGCGCCCTTTTCTTTAATTTGTGTCTTAAGTTTATTTTAGAACTTGAAGTTCGTGTTCAAAAACCACTGACGACCCGTGTAATCATAACCTGAATATAGCGGGGCGTTACCGATGACGGTGTAATATGCAGAGACCTTTGGAGGATCCTTATCGAGGAGATTACGTACACCAAGTGTCATCTGGAATTTATCAGTGATATTTAGCTGAACCGAAGCACTATGCTGATAATAATCTGGCACTTCGAGTTGATAGCCTTCGTTCAAGATATCAACATTGGCTTGGTTGACTAATCCAGTAGTACGGCTTGTTTGATTGTACTTGGCGGTACCGCTACTGCCGTCAAACCATGATACACCATAGCGGAAAGACACAGGGCCTGTGCTATAAGTGGCGTCAAAATTACCGAGCAAATCAGGAACATTCAAAGTCCCATTATTATCAAGCAAAATCTCTTCGGGGAAAGTCTTGTCAGACTGTTCTGTGTATTTTGTCATGTTAGCATTAAAAGTAAATCGACCACCAAGCAGATTTGTCGAAAAGCGACCAGTAAACTCATAACCCTTTACGACGTCTAGGGAGAGGTTCACGTAACCACTCGTAACAGTCAAAATCTGGTTGGCGTCGCGTTTTACAAACTTACAAAAACCTTCCGCTGGGTTGAAGTCGACGTCGCTGTAGCAACGAGACAGGATGCTCGAACCTGAAATCGAAGAAACACCGTTAGAAACCTTGATATCAAAATAATCTACCGCAAGTCCCAACGTTGTGGAATTTGAGATGCGCGGCTGCACTACAGCACCTACCGACCAGTTACGCGACGTTTCCGCTGACAGACCAGTTTCTGCTCCTCCACGTTGGAACAGAGTAATACTCGAGTTCTGCTGGAAGGTGTTAGTATCAATACCGATTGACTGGCAATTGGCAGCACGCTGTTGTTGAGCAGCAGAATAAGCACTTGGGTTTGGCTGGCCATTAGCGCGTGGAAAGTTGTCTGAATCGCAAGGATCACTACCGCCACTGCTAAAACCACTAGTCGCGCCCAAGAATTGTTCTGAAAGTGCAGGTGCACGATACGACGTGCCGTAGCTTCCTCGAATGCCGACGCCTTTAAAGAACTCCCATTCGCCAGCAACCTTATATGTGGTGTCGCTGCCATATGACGCATAATCAGTATAACGACCGGAGGCATTCAAGCTCAAATTTTGGAAGAATGGACGATCGGACATTATAGGCACGAATACTTCGCCGAACACTTCCTTCACATTATCAGTGCCACGTGTTGGAGTACCCGCAGTAAGACCAAGAAGGTTACCGCTGATCGAGTTTGCATCAGGCGTGTCATCAATGCGCTGTTTGCGATATTCTGCGCCCAAGGCCAATTGAACGTCACCACCTGGTAATGCAAACAGTGGACCATCTACGTTAAAGCTTGCAGTCGTTTCACGAAACTTAGTGTTACCGATGGTATTTACCAGAATGTAATCACGAAACGCTTGGGGCAATTTACCGCCAATAACATCCGCAGTAAGACGAGGTCCTGGAACGCAATTTACGTTAGAAGCGGCGCTCGCACAGCTCAGGACACCAGTGGATGATTCCACAACGTTCATCGCATTCGCCATTCTGTCGATTAAGAAAGACTCAATCTCGTAAGTACCATCTGTCCAAGATTTTCCGACATAAGCGTCATAACGCCAGCCATCGAATGCAAAATCACCACGGATACCTGTACCAAAACGCGCATAGTCAACTTCTTGGGCGGAGTCGGTCAGACCAAAACCCACAAAGGCGCGCGCAGCAACTGGTTGCCCGCTTGAGACGTTATTGGCAGCGAGGAACGTGCCTGAACGAAATTCAACTGGTAAAAGTGGGCTACCTCTCAAATAGTCCAAAGATACTTGGCGATATAAAAGAGATGAAGATTTACGACGAGTGGCGAGCACCTCACCGTAAATTTCTGCATTACCCAGCATATCGGTTTGGTAAGTTCCAGCAAGAAACCCAGTGTAATTTTCAACTGGAGTGATCAACTCTTCTTCTTGCATTGCAGGATCAAAAGTATCGCGGTCATAGAGGCCTACACCAAGATATCCTGGTGTACCGCCGCCAGCACTCGCAGATGGAACAAAGCGGTTAAAAGTAGCCGCCGTTCCACTCGTGCGCCCAATTGCAGAGCGGTTAGGAAGGCCGAGTGTATTAATTGTTACGCCACCATTGTCGAGCGTGAAGCAGTTACGCGGATCACCTAGTGGGTATGGATCGTCTGAGCCCAAAGGCGAGGCAGCGTCAAGCTTGTACCCTGGTATAGGGCAGCTTGTGAAGTCACGGTCCTTAAGACGCAAAGCATTACGCTTACGATACTCAAATGAACCAAGCACATTTAGTCGGTCATCACCAAAACCAAAAGTTGTAGCAATCCGGCGATCGACTCCGGCACCCACTTCAGGGATATTGATTTGCGCATCGAGAGTAACGCCACGAACCTTCTTGTCAGTCATGATGTTTACAACACCTGCGACAGCGTCAGAACCATAAATTGATGATGCGCCAGCCTTGAGAACTTCAATGCGTTCAACAATTGCCGTCGGAAGTACGTTAAGGTCAGCAGCAAGCACGTTGCCTCGCGTACCGGCAGGTGCCAATCGGCGGCCGTTCAGCAGAACGAGCGTACGTGCGGGACCAAGGTTGCGAAGACCCAGCGTGTTTGCACCAGTACCTCCAGCGGTAACGAAGCCGCCATAAAAGTTATTGATTTGCCCAGCGCCGGCAGTCACGACTTGGCTTTGCAACACGTCGGCGGCGCTATTGAAACCGCCCTGCGTAATTTCTTCAGCGGTAACAACTGTAATTGGCTCGATGGTGCTGAATGTGTCGCGACGGATGCGAGACCCAGTAACAACGATAGCGCTGGATGTATCCTCAACCTCTTCATTAGTATTTACGCTGACCTCTTCATCAGGTTCCTGAGGCGCAGGATTAGTATTTACGCTGACCTCTTCATCAGGTTCCTGAGGCGCAGGATTAGTATTTACGCTGACCTCTTCTTCAGGTTCCTGAGGCGCAGGTGCAGTCTGGGCAAAAGATGGCGATGCAATGACCATGGCAAGACTGCCAAATGACGCTGCGACAAAGAGACGTGATTTTTTCATTGTAGCTCCCCAGCTAAATTTCGTGAACAATTTTCAGGCCCAGCGCCCGCTTGCAAAACAGTTAAGTAACTTAATCTTTATGTATTAATCATAAAGTAAAATATGGTAAACTGAGGCGGGCTGGAAGTGCAACCACTGGAATATGAATGGCTGCATTTCTTTTTGAATTGTTGCAACATTGCAACAGTGGTTAATCAAAAATTCATGAAGGCACTAAAACAGCGGGGTGAGATAAGGATCGGCAATGAATAGTTTGCTCAATCTCTACAGGCAGAATACCTATCCCCTCACCAATGTTGCAGTGCACTATGGCTTGATGCTATCGGGGTGCAACTTTTCCGGAAGGACCAACGATGGCACGTACGGCCAACAAAAATGGTGATGGCCCAATCATCATCAAAAAATATGCGAACCGCAGGCTGTATAATACGCAGTCTTCGAAATATATTACGCTCGATTTCCTGGCCGAACTCACGCGCAAGGACATTGATTTCAAGGTCGTTGACGCAAAATCGAATGAAGATATTACCCATGGCGTGCTTACGCAGATTATTATGGATGAGGAGAATAGCGGGCAGCAAATGTTGCCGGTTGGCTTCCTTAAGCAATTGATCGCAATGTATGGAGATTCCATGCAAGGCATGGTGCCGCAGTTTTTGGAAACGTCGATGGACAATTTCCGCAAAAACCAACGGCAAGTTCAAGAAGTGATTGAAACCGCGATCACCTCGGGTCCTTTTGGCCATTTGGCAAAGCAGAATATCGAGTTCATGCGTTCTGCGCGGGAAGCCTTGATGCCCAATTTGGGTAACCTATCAGGCAAAAAGCCGGAACGCGATGAAACCGTTGCCGAGCTGAAACAACAGATAGCGGCGCTACAGGCGCAGATTGACAAAATGGCCGCTGACCGCGCCTCATAATTCCCTCAAAGAAAACAGGTAAGATTTTGATAAAACATGCTCTAAGCGTCACCCGCGCGCAGAATTTCGCTGGCTGGTATCAAGAAGTTATTTCAGAGGCCGATTTGGCCGAAGAATCCGGTGTGCGTGGATGCATGGTCATCCGGCCATGGGGCTATGGCATGTGGGAACGCATTCAGAAGCTTATGGATGCAGAGATTAAGGCCGCCGGCGTTGAAAACTGCTATTTCCCATTGTTCATTCCCTTATCCTTCTTTGAAAAGGAGGCCGACCATGTCGAAGGCTTTGCCAAAGAAATGGCAGTTGTCACGCATCACCGTCTTGTCAGTGATGGCAATGGTAAGCTGATACCGGATCCAGGATCGAAGCTTGAGGAACCTCTTGTCGTGCGCCCTACGTCGGAAACGGTGATTGGCGCAGCGATGAGCCGCTGGGTACAAAGCTGGCGCGATTTGCCCTTGATGGTCAATCAATGGGCAAACGTCGTTCGTTGGGAAATGCGGACGCGCATGTTCCTGCGAACCAGCGAGTTTTTGTGGCAGGAAGGGCATACCGCCCATGTTGACCGTGCAGACGCGATGCAGGAAACGATGCGCGCGCTGGAAATGTACCGCGCCTTTGCCGAAGGTCCGTTGGCTATGCCCGTCGTTGCGGGTGAAAAGCCAGAAAATGAACGCTTCCCTGGCGCGGTAGCAACCTACAGTATCGAAGCGATGATGCAGGACGGAAAAGCACTACAAGCAGGAACTTCACATTATCTGGGCACTGGCTTTGCTGAAGCTTCAGGCATTAAATATCAAGATAAAGACGGCAATCAGCAATTCGCACATACCACAAGCTGGGGCGTTTCCACGCGCATGATTGGCGGCGTTATCATGACGCATGGCGATGATGATGGCCTGCGCTGCCCGCCGCAAATTGCTCCGCATCAAATTGTCATCATACCTATGCTGCGTGATAATGACGAAGACGAGGCTGTATTGGCATATTGCCGCAGCTTGCGGGCGGAATTACTCGCGCTCAACGTCTTTGGCGAACCTTTGCGCGTGTTATTGGATACCAAAGCGACAAAGGCGTCGAACAAACGCTGGGCCTGGGTCAAAAAAGGCGCGCCGATCATTGTTGAGGTGGGGCCACGCGACATGAATGAGGGCAAGGCCGCGGTCATACGCCGCGATAGCCTGTATAAGGATGACGGCAAGCTTGCGACCGCCTTCACCCCGCGCACCGAATTTGTGGCATCTGCGCCTACGTTGCTGGCGGATATCCAGAGCAATCTTTATACCGAAGCAAAAGCACGGCTAGAGGCCAATATTCACCGCAACATCACGGACCTTGCTCAGCATTTCGCAGGCGATGAAGCAGGCTTTGCCGGCTGGGTTGAGGTGCAATGGTCGCGTCCAACGGGCGCGGCCCTCGACGCCATCGTGGGACAACTCAAAGCCTTGAAAATCACGATGCGCAACAGCCCCATCGACGCCGCACCCGCCAACGGCCCATGCTTTTTTACAGGTGATCCGGCTGTCGAACGAATACTAATCGGGCGGACTTATTAGAGCATGACCAAATATGCGCAATTTGAAGGCCTCCCAACCCGAGATCAGATCCTTGAATTTATCAAAATATCCAAGGACCCTGCGGGTAAAAGGGAAATTGCGCGGGAATTTGGCTTGCGGGGTAATGAGAAGATTGCCCTAAAAGCATTGTTGAAAGACATGACCGACGAAGGGCTGATTGACATGGCCCCGGGCCGTGCCTTTCACAAAATGGGCGGCGTACCGAAGGTTACGGTGCTTAAGATTGTTGCGATTGATGGCGATAACACGGTCGCTGTACCGGAACATTGGGAGGCTGAAGGCATTCCATTACCCAAAATTCGGGTGATAGAAGCCAAAGGCAAGCGTGGCGCCTTGGGCATAAGTGACCGCATATTGGCGCGCACCGAAGAGCGTGGCAACGGCCACGTCGCGCACGTCATGAAAAAGCTGGCTAAGGGCAGCGAGCAAATTTTGGGTGTGGTCGAAGGCGGTGAAAATGGCCGTTTCTGGCTGAAATCCGTCGACAAGAAAGCGCGGTTTGATACGCAAATTGGTGACGTTGGCAATGCGAAGGCCGGGGAACTGGTACTCGCCGAATTGACGGGCAACGCATACAAGAAATCGGCTCGGGTCACGCAAGTGTTGGGCGATCCATTTGCGCCTAAAAGCTTCAGCCTGATCGCCATTCACAAGTTTGGCATACCATTCGAAATGCCCGAAGCCGCCGAACGTGAGGCGGAGCACGTAAGAGAATTACCGGTCACAGACGACCATCGTGAAGACCTGCGCCACTTACCTATCATAGCCATCGATCCACGCGACGCGCGGGACTTTGATGACGCCATCTGGGCAACCGCAAATACTGATACCGGTGGCTTTGATGCCATCGTCGCAATTGCCGATGTGAGCTATTATGTCCGTCCAGGCAGCGCATTAGACCATGAAGCGTCGAAGCGCGGAAACAGTGTCTATTTTCCCGACCTCGTCGTGCCAATGCTACCGCACGCGCTGTCTTCAGACAAATGTTCGCTGCGAGCAGGGGAGGATCGCGCGGTGATCGCCTGCCACCTTGCCATCAGCAAGACTGGGCAAGTTACGTCATGGCGCTTCACGCGCGCAATTGCGCGAATTGCGGCCAATATCCCTTATCCGGATGCACAGGCCGCTATTGATGGGCAGATGGAAAATCCGTTGCTGGAAATAGCGCTCAAACCGCTTTGGGCGTGCTGGAGATTGCTTTCTAAGGCACGGAACAAGCGCGGGCCGCTGGAACTCAATCTACGGGAAAAGCGCATTACGCTCGACGATCAAGGTCGCGTCACAGGAGTCGCCGAGCGTGAGCAGCTAGAAGCACATCGTTTGGTCGAAGATTTTATGATTGCCGCGAATGTCGCCGCAGCCAAGGCGCTGGAGGCAAAGAAATCCTCGTTGATTTACCGCGCGCATGAACCGCCAAGCCGTGAAAAGCTGGTGGCACTGAAAGAATATCTGAAGACTTTTGATATCGAATTCGCGCTTGGTCAGGTGGTCAAGCCTGAGACATTCAACAATATCCTCGAAAAAATCATCGATGAAGAAGTGCGGCCGCAAATCATGGAAGCGGTGTTGCGCAGCCAGACACAGGCTTATTATGGCCCCAATAATGTTGGGCACTTCGGCTTGTCATTGGGTAGCTATGCCCATTTCACCTCACCAATCCGCCGTTATGCGGACCTTATCGTGCATCGCGCATTGGTAAGTGCTTATGGGCTTGAGATGCCCAAGCCAAAAATAAAGGATGTTGAGCCTATAACGGGCTTGACCGAGGCTGCGATTACGAAGCTCGCCGTCACTGCAGAAGCCATCAGCCGCACCGAACGACGCGCGATGGAAGCGGAGCGGGAAACAACAGACCGTTACATTGCCGCCTATCTGTCCGCGCAAGTCGGACAAATCGTTCAAGCGCGGATTACCGGTGTGCAGAATTTTGGATTTTTCGCTACTGTACAAGGTGTTGGCGGAGATGGCTTAGTTCCTGTCTCAACCTTGGGTAAGGATTATTTCCATTATGACGAAGCCAGCCAGACATTGATTGGCGAAAAAACACGGCAGGAATATCGGCCGGGCATGTGCCTTGAACTACGCTTGGCAGAGGCGAACCCGATTTCAGGGTCGCTGCGCTTTGAATTGCCTGAGGGCGGAAGCTACGCCCCCGACCGTTTCAAGCATAAGGGCAAGCCCAAGGCGGGCAAATATGACGCAGGAAAGAGGGGCAGGCCCGGGAACATCCGGCATCAGGGAAAAAGGCGCTAAAGCTAACTCAATTCATCCAATTGAGCGTCGCTGAGAGATCCTGGAATAACCATGACGGGGCAGGGCAGTGTCCCTGCATTTACGCCCGTAAAGTAGCTGATCAATGGACCAGGCGCACCTTGGGCGGCGGCGCCCAGCACGAGTGCGGCGATACCGGGATGTTCCTCCAACATGGCTTTTACAACATCAATGGCCTCGCCAGGTTTAACGGTAATAGCAGGACGAACGCCCATTTCGTCGAAGATTGAACCTGCGGCAGCGGTTACAAGCTGCTCCGCACGGTCGCGCGCCTCTGCCTCCATCGTCGCTTGAACGCCACCCCAAGCGACAAAATCCGCCTGCTCCACAAGCGCAAGGATATGCACTGTGCCAGCCGTTTTGGCAGCGCGGCGCGATGCAAACCGCAAGGCAAGCCGTGCTTCTTCGGTTTCGTCGATAACCACAAGATATGTGCGCATAGTTTCCCCCGGGGCATAGTATGCCCACAGCATTTCATGAATTCGTATAGCCTGCGCGAATTTTGCGGGATTGGCAACCTCATCACGCTTGACGCTTGGGAAAGCTTGGCTATTCGGAGTCGTTTAACGACGTCTATAAAAGGCCAGTACCCGATGCCCATAGAACTCAAAATGCCCGCCCTTTCGCCCACGATGGAAGAAGGCACATTAGCCCGTTGGTTGGTCAAGGAAGGCGACAAAGTGTCTTCCGGCGATTTGTTGGCCGAAATTGAGACCGATAAGGCGACAATGGAGTTCGAAGCCGTTGATGAGGGTATCGTGACCCAAATATTGGTTGCCGAGGGAACAGACGGCGTGAAGGTCGGCGCGGTTATCGCGATGATTCAGGGTGAGGATGAGGACGCAGCGCCCTCTGCTGTTGCGCCGGTTCAATCCGTTCCGCCTGTGGCAGCGGAGAAGGTGGCTCCAACCACGCAAGCGGTGGAACCGACCGCGGCAGCACCTCGTTCACAGGCGGCCGCAGCAACTCCTGCGCCATCGCAAAACAATGACCGCGTGATAGCCAGCCCACTTGCCAAACGTATTGCCAACAACAAGGGGCTTGATCTGACAGCTGTCGCTGGCACAGGCCCCAATGGTCGTATCGTGAAGGCTGATGTGGAAGCGCTCTCTGGCGGAACTGTTGCGGCTACCGCTCCGAATGCCAGCCTTCGAACAGAAGCGCCTGTCGTAAAACCCACTGCAATTGACACCGATATTCCACATGAGGTCGTCAAGCTCAGCAATATGCGCAAAACCATCGCGCGCCGCCTGACCGAGAGCAAGCAGCAAGTGCCGCATATTTATCTAACGGTAGATGTTCGCCTTGATGCCTTATTGAAATTGCGTGGCGAATTGAACGCCAGCCTTGAAAGCCGCGGCATCAAGCTGTCGGTTAATGACATGCTGATTAAGGCGCTAGCGCTGACTTTGATACAAGTTCCTGCGTGCAATGTCAGTTTTGCCGGCGACAATATGCTGCAATATAGCCGCGCAGATATCAGCGTCGCGGTATCCGTGCCGACTGGATTGATTACGCCCATCGTCACCGACGCCGCGAACAAATCGCTGTCCAAAATCTCGACCGAAGTGGCCGAGCTTGCGGCGCGTGCCAAGGACGGCAAGTTGAAGCCACATGAATACCAAGGCGGCACTGCGTCGATCTCCAACATGGGCATGATGGGCATCAAGCAATTCGACGCCGTCATCAACCCACCACAAGCGATGATCCTAGCGGTTGGGGCAGGGGAAAAGCGCCCCTATATAGTAGATGATGCCCTCGCCATCGCCACGGTCATGAGTGTCACAGGCTCCTTCGACCACCGCGCCATCGACGGCGCAGATGGCGCGATGTTTATGAAAGTCTTCAAGGAACTGGTGGAGAAGCCTTTGGGGTTGGTGGCTTGAGCAGTCAACCAAGCTGGTTTGTCGTTATACCAGTGGCGGCAACCGTCTTTGGTGTAATACTTGGCGCCTTCCTCAAGCCTTTGTTAGATCAATGGTACGAAAGAAAAAAGAAAACAGTTAAGATAATGTTGGATAAACCTATTTCCTTAGTTACTCCGCACCAGGACCTAAAGTTTCAGTGGCAGGCTCACTCATTCGGTGAATTAATAAACTCTCCAATAGAAATCCGAAATGCATCTGGCGTTACACTTCGGAAATTCACGATAAAGTTTGAAGCACCAGCAAAGCCCACTGAAAAAAATTTTGGATATTTTGGTATCACGGAATCCGACGGGTGCAGAATTAAAGACTTTCAGGCTGAAAACGAAAACTGGGATTTGGTGATAGAGCATTTTGAACGAAATGGTTTCATCAAAGCAAACCTACTTTCCGATTATGCAAGAAGCATATCGGTGCACACAATGGACGACATTGAGCTCTCGGTCAATATTGGTGGACTTAACTCAAAAACTGAAATGTTTCTAAGGATGCTGTGCATTTCAGCCGTGAGTACCTTTGCTATAGCTGCGACTTTAACACTAATTGGAAACTGAGTAATGTCTAACTACGACCTCATCATCCTTGGCTCCGGCCCCGGTGGTTATGTTGCCGCCATTCGCGCCGCACAACTCGGCTTGAAAGTCGCGATTGTTGAGCGTGAAAATCTTGGTGGCATTTGCCTCAACTGGGGTTGTATCCCGACCAAGGCTTTGCTGCGCTCGGCCGAAATTTATCATTATATGCAGCATGCGGGCGATTATGGTCTAACCGCCGCCAATATCAGCGCCGATATTGACGCTGTGGTAAAACGATCGCGCGGTGTGGCCAAGCAGTTGAATCAGGGCGTCACGCATCTGATGAAGAAGAACAAAATTACCGTCCATATGGGCGATGGCAAGCTGCTCGCGGCCAATAGACTTTCGGTCACCAAGGACGGCAAGACCGAAGAGCTGACAGCGAAGAACATCATCCTCGCCACCGGCGCGCGCGCGCGGGATTTGCCCTTTGCGCCTGCCGATGGAAAACGGATCTGGACCTATCGCCACGCAATGGTGCCGACCGAAATGCCGAAAAAGCTGCTCGTCATTGGTTCCGGCGCGATTGGCATCGAATTTGCTAGTTTCTACAATGACATGGGCGCCGAAGTGACGGTCGTTGAGATGCTGGATCGCATCGTGCCGGTCGAGGACGCCGATGTTTCTACTTTCTTGGAAAAAGCGCTAACGAAACAGGGCATGAAGATCATGACCGGGGCAGGGGTTGAAAGCCTGAAGGCCAGCGCGACCGGCGTGTCAGCTTCGATCAAGGGCAAAGACGGCAAAGTCGTTGCATCCGAATTCACCCATTGCATCGTCGCCATCGGTATTGTCCCCAATACCGAAAATATTGGGCTGGAGGCGCTTGGCGTGGAGATGGACCGAGGGTTTCTGAAAACCGATGCGAACTGCCGCACCAATGTACCTGGCCTATGGGCGATTGGCGACATCACCGCCCCGCCATGGTTGGCGCATAAGGCAAGCCATGAGGGCGTGATCGCAGCGGAAACCATCGCGGGTGGACACCCACATGCGATGGACCCACGCAACATACCGGGCTGCACATATTGCCACCCGCAGGTCGCGAGTGTCGGCTTGACGGAGGCCAAGGCAAAAGAAGCAGGCTATGACGTTAAAGTCGGGAATTTCCCCTTCTTAGGCAATGGCAAGGCAATCGCTTTGGGTGAGGCAGAAGGCTTCGTCAAAACTGTGTTTGATGCGAAGACCGGCGAATTGCTGGGCGCGCATATGGTGGGCGCGGAAGTCACCGAGCTGATCCAGGGCTATACCATCGGCAAAACCGCCGAGTTGGTAGAGGCCGATTTCATGCATACCGTTTTCCCGCACCCAACCTTAAGCGAGATGATGCACGAGAGCGTGCTCGGCGCTTATGGCAAGATGCTGCATATGTGAATGGGGCGCACCGAACAGCACCGCAAAGGCGCTTAGGACTTAAGCCTTAAAATTCTGTCGGCGATGTTTTTGCTGTCCTACACCTCGATTTTTTGCCATCTTTCCGGTAACAAAATTATCTAGGGAATTCGGGTATGTCATTTAGTGAGAATCTGCTGAAGAATTTGCGGGTCTTGGCGTTTTCTGGCGTCTTTATTTTGTCTTCGACGGCCCAAGCGCAGACCACAGTGATTACCGCCGACAAGATGGTCGATGTTTTGACCGGTAAAACAGTCGATTTTCCAGCTGTTTTTGTCGGAGCGGATGGCCGGATTACCAGCATTGCCGATGCCCGCACCGTAAAGTGGGGTAGCGACGTCACGCATATCAACATGACCGGCAAAACCATCTTGCCTGGCCTCATTGACATGCATGTACATCTTGACAGTCCTGCCGATATTGGTGGCTATCGAGGCCTTGAATTTACCGACAGCTTCTGGGGCATGTCGGCCGTTGGTGCCGCGCAGGCCATGCTCAAGGCAGGTTTTACGACTGTGCGCAATGTCGGGGCGGAAAACCGGAATGACATCGGCCTGAAGCAGGCGATTGAAAACGGCTATGCCATAGGTCCGCGTATCGTGCCGGCTGGCTATTCCATCGGCGCAACTGGCGGGCATTGTGACTCGACATTCCTTCCGCCCAGTCTTGAAGGGACGTCCAAGGAAGAAGGCATTGCCGATAGCGAGGACGAATTGCGTTACGAAGTCCGGCGCCAGCGTAAATATGGCGCTGAAGTCATCAAGGTCTGCGCCACGGGCGGCGTGTTTTCGCGCAATACCGAGCCGGGTCAGCAGCAACTTTCCGAACGCGAGTTACGTGTGATAGCCGAAGAGGCGCACCAATGGGGTCTGCGCGTTGCGGCCCATGCCCATGGCGGTGACGGCATAAAGGCAGCAATCAAAGCGGGCATCGACACGATTGAACATGCAAGCCTTGTCGACGATGAGGGCATAAAGCTTGCCGCCGCGCGCGCACGGCCCGTATGGTTCTCGATGGACATCTTCAACACCGACTATACGCAGTCCGAGGGCGCGAAAAACGGCGTATTGGAGGACAACCTGCGCAAGGACCGCGAAGTAGCGCAGATCCAGCGCGACAATTTCCGCAAAGCGCATAAAGCTGGCGTGAAGATGGTTTTTGCCTCGGATGCGGGCGTGATGCCGCACGGTCTTGTGGGCGGTCAGTTCAAGGTCATGGTTGAATATGGCATGACACCGATTGAGGCTATTCAAGCCGCAACGCGCAACGCCGCCCAAGCGCTTGGCCGCGAAAAGGATGTTGGCGCGATCGCGGTTGGTCGCTTTGCCGATATCATCGCTGTCGATGGCGATCCTTTAGCTAACGTGCGGGAGTTGGAGTCTGTAGATGCCGTTGTAAAGGGCGGCAAAATCGTTCGGTGAACGCGCCTAGATCAATCTGTTATAGCGCATTGATTGCGCCATGACGCTTGTGTAAACTGCAGTATGAGCGGCCGCAGAACCGTCCGGGAATGAACATGAGGGATATTGAAACATGATCACTATCATCGCAACAGCAATGCTCAGCATGGCCGCCATGAAAGGCGATCCCATGGACAACGCACGCAAGGCATTCAACAACTGCATGATTGAAGTCCACAATGTGGCTGTCGCCGAAAAATCCGCGCCAAACGCATTCATCAAAATATCCGATGAGGCATGCCCGACAGAACGCGCGGCCTATAAGGCGATATTGGTGAAGTCCGAGCGGTCTTATGGTTCAAGCCAGGCCGAAGCGGAGAAATTTGCAGCCGAAGAGATCCAAATGCTGGTCGACTCGATTGTCACAAGCTTTAACGAGAATGTTGAAAGCGGCGCGAAATTAACACCGGAGAAATAAGTCTCGCGCAGAATAAAACTTGGCGGACAGGGTGGGATTCGAACCCACGGTGAGCTTCCACCCACGACGGTTTTCAAGACCGTTGCCTTAAACCACTCGGCCACCTGTCCGCTTACGAAGCGTCCCCTAGCCAGTGCGCTTTGCGATGGCAAGCGTAGATGATATGCGACTGCACCAAAGCGAGCGATGAAATGCTTTCCTTTCGGGACCAAAACAATTCACAGTTGTGGTCGCTTGTGGCACAATGTCTCAATCAAACATAAGGGAACCGTGTGCGCATTTACCGAAAAATTGTGATGACGATGGCCTTTTGCGTAAGTGCTTCAGTACTGGGCGCGACGTGCATGGCACAGGATGTTGGAACAGGCGCTACGGAAAATTCTGCCGCGCAAGAAAGCGGTTTCCGCTCCTATTTGGCACAAGTGCGGCAACGTGCGCTGCAAGAAGGCGTGACACCAGCTACGCTCGACCGCGTGCTGCCGTCGATAAGTTATAATGACCGCGTAGTTATGCTTGACCGGCGGCAACCAGAAGGTCCGTCTAGCGCGCCAGTGCCCAATTTCGCGCCATATAAAGCTCGTCATGTAGACGCATCGCGTATCAGTCGTGGCCGGGCCAAATATACGGAGCTTCGCCCGTTACTTAAGCGGATCGAGGATGAGACGGGCGTACCTGAAGAAATCATGATTGCCATTTACGGGCACGAAACCAATTATGGATCCGTCATGGGCAATTTCAACGCCCCTGAAGCCTTGGCCTCTTTGGCTTATGAAGGACGCCGCCGCGCCTTGTTTGAAGGTGAGTTGATCGCCGCGCTCAAAATGATCGACAAAGGCGTTCCGCAATATGCCATCACCGGAAGCTGGGCAGGGGCACTTGGTAAACCACAATTTTTGCCTTCGGTATATTTGCGGCTTGCCCGTGATGGCGATGGTGATGGCTATGCCGATATTTGGCGCAGCGAAGTGGACGCCATGACCTCCATCGCCAATTATTTCGTCAATGCCGGGTGGCGACGTGGCGAAGATTGGGGATTTGCCGTCAATGTGCCTGAGACATTTAATCGTGGCATCATAAGGTCGCGGATGACATCGCCAAGATGCCCACGCGTTTATGCGCGGCACAGCCAATGGCGCACAATCGCCGAATGGCGGCAATTGGGAATATCGCCGCAGCGGGGATTTTGGCCAAATGACAATATGATGGCGACCTTGATTGAGCCTGATGGCGCTGGAAACACGGCCTATCTTCTCGGCGGGAATTACCGGGTGATACTTGATTATAACTGTTCGAATTTCTACGCTCTTTCGGTCGGATTGTTAGCGGATGAAATAAGCAATTAGGTTTTGGAATGGCGCCTGCGGGCCGCTATACGCGGCTATTGAATTCGCCTATCGGATGGCGAGAGCAAATGGCCTTGCCATTCGCGTTATGTGACGACGGAACAGATATTTTATGCCTGATACTGCGATTATCCAACCAATATGGGTGCGCCTGTGACCGTGCGCGGCCGTTTTATATCCATTGAAGGCGGCGAGGGGGTTGGCAAGTCGACGCAAATTGCGGCACTCGCTGCATTCATTACACAAAAGGGATTTGAAGTATTATTAACGCGGGAACCCGGTGGCACCGAGGGCGCAGAAACCATTAGGCAGTTGGTGCTTGGTGGAAGCGCAGAACGGTGGATGCCGCGCGCTGAGGCTTTGCTGTTTGCGGCCGCGCGTAGCGACCATGTTGAACGGCTCATCGAACCAGCCTTGGCCAGCGGAAAGTGGGTAATTTCAGACCGGTTTATCGACAGTAGTCGCGCCTATCAAGGTGGGGGGTCTGGCCTATCCGATAACGATATCATGACATTGCATCAGATCGGCAGCCGGGGGATGTTACCCGACCGGACCTTAATTTTAAGGTTGGACACCAAGGAAGCCGTAAGCCGCGCGGCGGCACGCGACCAGAACCAGCCTGACCGTATTCAGGGCCGCACAGAGATTTTCCATTCGGACGTCGATATGGCTTTTGTAAGCTTTGCCGAACGAGAACCGCGCGTGCGCCTTGTCGATGCGTCGGGTACGGCAGATGCGGTAACGGCGCGGTTACTAACCGAAATTAGCGATCTGTTGGAACCTGCATGAACGATTATGTCGGACATGATAAGGCTTGGCGGCAGTTCGCGACTGCGTGTGATAGCGGAAAAATCCACCATGGCTGGATATTGTCTGGGCCGAGGGGAATCGGGAAATCTGCCTTTGCCTTGCGGGCGGCGGCCATGCTGGTTGATCCAGAAAATGCATATGCGAGCATGATTGCGCGCGGGTCGCATCCCGATATCTTATCGGTGAAGCGGCTACCGAAAGAGCCGTTGAAGGAAGATGAAGTCATCGATGACGCCACCGAATTCAAACGCAGCATTACCGTCGATCAAATTCGTGGGCTTCAGCAATCGCTGACCACCCGCCCGGGTTTAAGCAATCGGCGCGCGATCATCATCGACTCTGCGGACGACTTGGAACGCGGCGGGGCCAACGCCTTGCTCAAGTCGTTGGAAGAGCCGCCGGTTGGTACATTCTTCTTTCTCATCAGCCATGCCAGTGATCGGTTGCTACCGACCATTCGTTCGCGCTGTCAGATTCTGCGGTTTGAGGCATTGGATGACGCCGACATGGCCCATATATTGCAGCGCGCAGCACCAGAGGTCAGTGCGGATCAAATGCAAGCACTTATCCGCTTGGGCAACGGGACACCGGGGCAGGCACTTGATTTTCTTGGCCTTGACCTCAAGGAAATTGAAGACGCCATGATGGCGATTGTGCGTACGGGCGACCGCGACAATGCATTGCGTAGCAACTTAGCCGACAAATTGGCATTAAAGGCTGCGCAACCGCGTTATGAGGCTTTCTTGCGCCGTGCACCGTCCTTAATCGCAGAATATACGCGGAAGTTGGATGCCACGCAGACGAGCAACGGTGTCGCTGCTTGGGAAGCTGCAAGCGGGCTTGCCGCGCGCGCCATCGCCTTAAGTTTAGATAAACAAAGCGTCGTCTTCCAAATGGGAAGCTTGCTGGCATCAATTCAAACGCATACAGCGCGCCCATAGCCAATTTGAAGAGTATCCATGTCCGAACCTTTCTACATCACTACTGCAATCGCTTATCCCAATGGAAAGCCGCATATCGGCCACGCATATGAGGCGATTGCCACCGACGCGATTGCCCGTTTTCAGCGGCTAAATGGCCGCGAGGTCTGTTTCGTTACGGGCACGGACGAACATGGCCTAAAAATGGACCAGACGGCACGCGGATTGGGCAAGGCAACGCGTGATCTTGCGGATGAAATGTCATCCTATTTTAAGCAGATGTGTGCAACACTTGATATTTCTGTTGATCATTTTTGTCGTACGACAGCGGATAATCATCACAAAGCAAGCCAGGCAATTTGGAAAAGGCTGGAGGCAAACGGCGATCTCTACCTGGATCGTTATGAGGGTTGGTACTCAGTCCGCGATGAAGCATATTATGATGAAGCCGAGCTCACCGAAGGGGAAGGGGGCCAGAAGCTTTCACCCCAAGGCACGCCTGTTGAATGGACCGTTGAGGAAAGCTGGTTTTTCCGGCTCTCCAAATATGAAAAGCCTCTGTTGGACTATTACGCTGCGAACCCAGAATTCATTCGACCAGACAGCCGCAAAAATGAGACCGTCAAATTTGTCGAAGGCGGGTTAAAGGACTTATCGGTATCGCGCACCAGCTTTGACTGGGGTGTTAAGGTTCCGGGCAGCGAGAACCATGTCATGTATGTCTGGCTCGATGCGCTAACCACCTATATCTCCGCCATTGGTTTTCCCGATGACACCGAAGAGTGGCGTAAATTTTGGCCAGCTAGCGTCCATATCATCGGCAAAGACATTGTCCGGTTTCACACCGTATATTGGCCCGCATTCCTGATGTCGGCGGGCCTGCCCTTGCCAAAAATGGTTTTCGGTCACGGATTTCTGTTGTCGCGCGGCGAGAAAATGTCGAAATCTTTGGGCAATGTTGTCGACCCAATGGAGCTCGCTGAGTTGTTTGGCGTCGATGCCTTACGCTATTTCCTATTGCGCGAAGTCAGCTTTGGTCAGGATGGTAGCTATAGCCCAGAAGCCATTGTCACGCGCGTAAATGCTGATTTGGCGAACAGCTTTGGCAATCTTGCCCAGCGGACATTGTCGCTGATTTTCAAAAACTGCGAAGGTTTTCTTCCTGCGATCCATGGCCATCATACTGATGACGAAGCCTTATTGGAATTGGTTGGCAACGCTGTTTCGACACAAATTCCGGCTCATTTTGAAGAACTCGCTATGTCGCAAGCTTTAGAAGTTTGGATGCAGGCCGTGTTTGCATGTAATGCCTATGTCGACGTGCAAGCACCATGGGCGCTAAAGAAAACCGATCCCGAGCGCATGGAAACGGTATTGGCGACGTTGTTCATTTGCATCGCACAATTGGCCATAGCCGTGCAGCCGTTCATTCCCGGTTCGGCCACTAGGCTGCTTGATCAAATGGGTGTGCCCGATGATGTTCGCAATTATGCGCGCGCCGGATCGCATTGGTATTCGCCCTTGGCCGAAGGCGGTTTCCAAATTGCTCAGCCTCAGGGGCTGTTTCCGCGGCTAGAATTGCCGGCGGAGGAGGGGGCTCCCGCCTGATGTTCGTCGATTCCCACTGTCACCTCAATTATAAGGGCTTGGTTGAACAACAGGCCGAAATACTTGCGCGCGCACGGGACAGTGGGGTGTCGGCGATGCTCAATATTTCAACGCGTGAGCGCGAGTGGGATGAAGTCATTGGCCTTGCCGAACAAGAGAGTGATGTTTGGGCATCAGTCGGTATTCACCCGCATGAAGCCGATCAGCATGTCGGCATGGACTGCGCGAAACTTGTTGCTAAGTCCGCCCATCCGCGTGTTGTCGCTATAGGCGAGACGGGCCTCGATTATTATTATGACAAAAGCGACCGAGCACAACAATGCACAGGCTTTCGCGAGCATATCAAAGCGTCGCGGCAAACGGGCCTGGCTATCATAATTCACACCCGCGATGCGGAGGCAGACACCGCTGCTATTCTGACCGAAGAAATGCGGGAAGGGGCGTTCACTGGGGTTATTCATTGTTTCACTGCCAGCGCCGAATTTGCGCGCATTGCCTTGGATTTAGGCTTGTATATCTCGCTCTCCGGCATCGTGACGTTTAAAAACGCCCAAGACCTTCAGGATGTGGCGAAATGGTTGCCCGCAGATCGATTGCTGGTGGAAACCGATGCCCCATTTCTCGCACCAATCCCGCATCGGGGCAAAACCGGCGAGCCGGCCTTTGTTGCTGATACAGCGCGCTTTGTTGCGCAGTTACGTGACGTTGCGCCTGAAACGCTGGCTGAGCAAACTTCAGACAATTTCTACGACCTGTTCACGAAAGCACGGCGATGAACATCATGGAAGACGGGCCATCGCTGATTTGGGGCATTATTTGTATCTTGCTTCTAGTCAGCTCGCTGGCAGCGCGGCGCTTATCCTTAGGCGAAGTCGCAAAGGCTGCGCTCGCTTGGATCGCGATATTTGCCGCCTTGTTCGCCATATTCAGCTTCCGATTTGAATTTATCGGTATTTGGGAACGCGTGAAAGCCGATATATCGGGGACCGCCGGACAAAGCATTCGCGGTGATAAAATAGAGTTACGCCGACAGGACGATGGCCATTACTGGCTCTTAGTCGACATAAATAACGAGCCTGTTCGCTTCATGGTGGACAGCGGCGCCACGATGACCGCGATTAATGCCGCGACAGCAAAAGAAGTAGGCGTTGAGGCCACTGGCTATCCGATCATCCTGAGCACCGCAAATGGTCGTGTAGCTGCCAAGCGTGCGAATGTAGAGCTTTTGGTTGTAGGGCCGCACACAATTGAAAATCATCCCGTTGTGGTTTCGGAGAGCTTTGGTGATGTAAACTTATTGGGTATGAACTTCCTCAACAGTCTGCATAGCTGGCGTGTGGAAGGTAATATGATGGTGCTTCAACCTTGAATAAGAATACGCCAATCAAAGCGTAGGCACAGATGAAATAATCATTTATTTAACATAATATATATTATCGAACTAACTGAGATAGCAAACTGATGCGCGCAGATATTACCCCTCTAACGGACATTATGACGCGGCTGCGTGATCGTGACACTGGCTGTCCATGGGATTTAGAGCAAAACTTCGCGTCAATTGCGCCTTACACCATTGAAGAAGCCTATGAGGTTGCCGACGCAATCGAGCGCAACGATCTAGATGCACTAAAAGACGAGCTGGGTGATCTACTCCTTCAAGTTGTATTTCATAGCCAGATGGCAAGCGAATTAGGTATTTTCGATATTCAGGACGTCGTGAATGGCATTTGCGACAAAATGGTGCGCCGCCATCCGCATGTGTTTGGTGATGTTACCGCCGAAAGCCATGAAGTTCCTGACAATTGGGAAACCATAAAGGCCGCCGAGCGTAGCGGATATGAAGACAATAGCGCGCTGGCCGGTGTAGCCCTTGCCCTTCCTGCGTTATTACGCGCCCAAAAAATTCAAAAGCGGGCGGCGCGCACGGGTTTTGATTGGCCTGATCAGTCCGGCGCGCGCGACAAAATTGTTGAAGAATTAGATGAAGTTAGCGAAGCAAATACACCTGAGCATGTGGCCGAAGAAATCGGTGACTTGCTATTCGCTGTCGTCAATTTCGCCCGCTTTCATAAAGTGGACGCAGAGCTAGCATTGAAGCAAGCGAGTGCAAAATTCGAACGACGGTTTCGCGATATGGAAGTGTCAGCCGGAGACGCTTTTGTTGGCTTGTCACTCGATGAAAAAGAAGAACTTTGGCAACAAGCCAAAGCAAAAGAGTAAAGTTAAGACACAGTCTTAAGCATTAGCCCGCTCGATCTGGTTTTCGAATTGTTTTTCGAACTGGCCCCATAATTGACGACTTAATGACACATCGACTGAAACAATATCACCGTCGACATATTGCCGACTAACCACCCCGCGCCCATGCAGCCAAGCCAAAGCAGCGCCATTATCCGTGCGCAATTTGACGGTACGCAGATCATTACCCTTAGCAATGAGCGCAGTTAAATGGGCCTTGAAGGCATCAATCCCCTCACCTGTCTCGGCAGATATCATAAGAATATTGTCATCGCGCGCGGCCATGCCGGATAACTCGGTACGCCGATCATCGTCCAGAAGATCCAGCTTATTCCAAATCTCAACCATCCGCGGCTGATTTCCAGCCTGCTCATCATCTAAAACGCCTAGATCTCGCAAAATGTGCAAAACATCTTCACGCTGCGCATCGGACTCAGGGTGCGAAATATCGCGCACATGGACGATGATGTCAGCCGAAATCACTTCTTCCAAAGTTGCACGAAACGCCGCAATTAATTGCATTGGCAGGTCAGAAACAAACCCAACTGTGTCGGACAATATCGCCTTTTCTACGCCCGGTAGCGTGATTTGCCGCATCGTTGGGTCTAACGTCGCAAACAACATATCTTCGGCAAGGACGGTCGCACGCGTCAACCGATTGAATAGAGTCGATTTACCAGCGTTCGTATAACCCACCAAAGCAATTACTGGCCACGGTGCGCGTTTACGCCGCGCACGATGTAAAGAACGGGTCCTTTTCACCTCTTCCAATTCGCGCCGCAACCGCGCCATGCGGTCCCGGATCATACGACGGTCGGCCTCAATCTGCGTTTCACCTGGACCACCCAGAAAGCCAAAACCACCGCGCTGCCGTTCCAAGTGGGTCCAGCTGCGGACCAAGCGCCCCGCTTGATAGTCAAGATGCGCGAGCTCGACCTGCAGCCGTCCTTCGGCCGTGGCCGCGCGTTCTCCAAAAATTTCTAGAATAAGCCCTGTCCGGTCAATCGTCTTTAGCCCGGTGCGTTCTTCAAGATTGCGTTGTTGAATAGCCGTCAGCGAAGCATCGACAATTAGCAAGTCTGCCTCAAGATCGCGGCCCATTTCAGCTATTTCTTCAACTTGACCACCACCGAGCAATGTCACGGCGCGCGGTGAACGCACCCGATAATGCTTTTTGCGGATAACATTCAGGCCAATGGCAAGCGCAAGCCCCTCGGATTCGGCAAGACGCGCCTCCGGTCCCACAGAGGCCCGTCCAGGCAGCTCCGGATATATGACCAAGGCGCGCGCGCCGCGCGCGAACTCGTCCGTTTCGCTGCGTTCAAAACCGCTCAAATATCGCTCTCGTCCACGCCCTGATTATAATCCGCAAGGTTCACGGGATGCGCTGGCTGGATCGTTGATATGGCATGCTTATATACAAGCTGCGTGGTCCCATCACGTTCCAGCATGACCGAAAAAAGATCATAAGCGACAATAGCGCCTTGCAGCATCACGCCATTCACGAGAAACGTCGTAACCGATTCATTCTGGTCACACATCGCGTGCAGAAAAACGTCCTGCAGCATGCCGGGTCGATGCGTGGCACGCGACATCATATCATCAAATAATGAACGGTCGGGCGATGTTGACGGCATAATAGTAGATATGGAATGCTTATACACAAGCTGTGACATGCCATCGCGGCGCAGAAGTACCGAAAAGTTGTCAAACCACGTTACAACACCTTGAAGCTTTACGCCCTTAACCAGAAACATAGTCACAGGTGTCTTGGACTTTCTGAGGGAGTTCAGAAAGAGGTCCTGAAGACCGTTATTTTTTTCAGTCATTGTTGTTATCCGTTTATATTTATCGTTACACTAAATGTCGCAGGTGTCTCAGCAAGCAACTGTCTCATCCAGCAAAATGAATATTACACCAATGACACCGCCTTCGCAATTGCGCTCACGATTCTGCGTCGTCGATTAAATCCATTGCATTTTTGCGGACAGAAATACCCAATAGTTTTAACTTTCGGTGCAGCGCAGATCGCTCCATGCCTACAAAAGCCGCTGTTTTTGAGATGTTGCCGGAAAAGCGTTTGATCTGAACCCTTAAATATTCGCGTTCAAATGCTTCGCGCGCCTCGCGCAATGGTGCCCCCATAAGGGACGTTACATTATGTTCGGCACCTTCATAGCTATTGATGACCTCTGAGGGGAGCATATCCGCCTCAATAGTCGCAACGCCTTCCGCCGGGGCCAATATGATGGTGCGTTCAATGATGTTACGCAATTGCCGGACGTTGCCGGGCCACTCACATGCCTGCAGCGCTGCCATTGCATCACCCGAAAAGTTCGGCGGCGAAATGCGGTGTTCTGAGGCAAAGCGCGCGGCATAATGATTGACGAGGTCGGGAATATCTTCGCGTCGCCCTGACAAAGGCGGAATTTCGACCGGAACGACGTTTAACCTGTAAAACAGATCTTCGCGGAAACGCCCTTCAGAAATTTCGACCGCCAGATCACGCGCAGTGGCCGACACAAAGCGGACGTCGACACGAATTGGCCGATCGCCGCCAACCCTAACAAAGCTTTGATCCGTTAAAACGCGCAGGATCTTACCTTGTGTGGTGTGCGGCATGTCCGCAACTTCGTCTAAGAACAATGTCCCGCCATGCGCTTTTTCCAACATGCCTGCCTGCACAAGACGGCCATCCTGTTCGATGCCAAACAACTCTTCGTCAAATCGTTCAGGAGACAATCGTGCGGCGCTAACGGACACGAAGGGCGACCCTGCCCGTGGGCTCCAGCTATGCAGCAACCGGGCAGCAACCTCTTTACCAACACCTGCAGGCCCCGTGATGAGCATTCGGCTTCCGGTGCCAGCGACCTTCTTAAGCGTCGCGCGCACGGCGTTAATCGCCACCGATGAACCAGTCAGTTCTTCCGAATGCCCTACCCGCGCCTTAAGGTCGGCATTTTCGGCACGTAGCCGTTCGGTTTCGGTTGCCTTTGACACCAGGTGCAGCAACTTGCTGGCTTCAAACGGCTTTTCGATAAAATCGGCAGCGCCTTGCCCGATGGCAGCGACAGCAGTGTCGATATTTCCATGACCAGAAAAAACAATGACCGGTATCTGCGGATCGCGAATTTTGATGGCGCGCAACAACTCAATACCGTCCATCGATGAACCACGCAGCCAAACGTCGAGCAATATCAACGACGGCAAGCGTTCATCCAGCGCGGCTAACGCCTCATCCGCAGAGGATGCCGTCCTTGTGCCATAGCCTTCGTCATCGAGCACTCCGGATACCAAATCCCGAATGTCTTGTTCATCGTCTACAATTAATATGTCGAGTGCCATAATTAGCCGATAACCTCATCTACATTGGAAAGCGGTACGGAAGAATGTGCTTTCCCCACCTTGGATGCCACGAATTGCGGATTGAACTTCAATGTCACGACCGCGCCAGCGGGATTATTGTCTGACATGGAAATTTCTCCGAAATGTTCTTCAATAATCTTTTTCACAATAGCTAGTCCAAGCCCCGATCCGCTAGCGCGATTGGTGATATAAGGCTCCATGATACGTTGGCGGTCTGGTGGTAGGCCGATCCCATTGTCCGCAACGCGGATCACCAACGTCTCCCCATCCATCAATAGATCGATTGAAATCGCCCCTTGAGTTTTATCTAATTTTCTCTTTTCTTCAATGGATTCTACTGCATTTTTAAGTATATTTGTAATAGCCTGTCCCAGCTGCCGCCTATCAGAGATGAGATTGGGAACTGCACCGCCTTGACGATAGTTAAACATGATGTCTGGGTGCGCCACTTCAAACAGAAATACAGCATGGCCGACAATATCATTTACATTTTCGGCGCGGAACAAGGGCTTCGGCATGCGCGCAAAAGACGAGAATTCATCAACTATGTTACGCAAATCCCCCACCTGACGGACAATAGTGCTGGTCAATTGTTCAAATATAACCTGATCCTGAGTGATATTTTTACCAAACCGGCGCTGTAGACGCTCCGCTGCTAACTGGATCGGCGTTAGAGGATTCTTGATTTCATGAGCGATACGGCGCGCAACGTCCGACCAAGCGGCTCTGCGTTGGTCAGCCAATTGCTGGCTAATATCTTCAAAAGTAACAACACTTCCTTGTTCCCGTGAGGAAACCGTTACAGCCACAGTCAGTGGATCAGGGCCGTCGCCCAATTGCACCACGCCACGCGGGCTTTCGCTGGCTAATGCCGCTAATGTAGGTGCAACGTTTGCAAAATTTTGCCCAACGATGGTCTCAAATGTATTTTTCAGAAGCTTTTCCGCCGTAGAATTGGCAAGCTGCACCACGCCATTGCCGTCAACCGACACCACGCCGGCGGAAACTGATTCCAGAACAGCCTCTATGAATAGACGTCGTTCACCCAGTTGATGGTTGGTCGCTAACAACACACCTGTCTGTTGCTGCAGGCGTTCTGTCATGCGATTGAAGGACTGTGCGAGAAAGGCAACTTCATCATTGCGATATTGATCAATGGTAACGCGCGCGGACAAATCCCCCTCAGCAATCAATTGCGCTGCGTTCACGAGATTATTGACCGGGCGCACAAGACGATCAGCCACCCGCAACGCGACCCACAGAGTGAGCCCGATTATCATCAATGACACAAAATAGAGCGCCAGATTGAACTGGATTTGCAGCGTGCGTGACCGACTAACCATCTTATCATAATCTTGAAGCACCGTTTGCGCTTTTTCTCCCAGCGCAAAGGATGGAACTGATAAAGCCCGACTGGCGTACAAATAGCTGCGCGGTGCGTCGAACAGTACAGTCACAGCTTCAATTCTGTCGGCGCGGTTGGCAATGACTATCCCCTCGCCTGCATTGAGTTTCTTCAAGATATCAGCAGCGATCCAGTCCTGCTTCCGGCTATCATTTTCTGTCGCGACCGCTTCAGTTCGCTGAATTCCATCGGAACCTACCGACACAATGGCGGATTCGCTTAACCGCCGGCGGAATACCTGCTCCAAATAATAGCTCAAAAAAGCTGGGTCATCAGGGTTGGTTTGGCTTAATGCATTTCGGAAATCGCCAGCCATAGTGACAGTTTCGTCCCCAACATCCTTAGCGTTTACTTCATAATAGCCCTTTGCCAATTCTCCGGCATTTTCCAGCATCCCACGCGCAGATCCAGAAAACCAAAATTGGATACCGCTTTGAAACAGCAAGGATGCGAAAATGACGAGAAGAACGGTAGGCACCGCAGTGATTGCCGAAAAAATCGCAACCAAACGGACATGCAATAACTGCTTACTGCCAATACTGCTGCTTTCCGCGCGCTTGAGTGCGACGCGGCGGCCAAACAACACAAGGAGTAATGTCGCTGGCAACAAGTTGCTGACAAGCATTGTCGCCGATGCCGCAGGTGCCAATGGCTCTGATTGCAGCCCCTGTCCTAACAACAACATAGCAGTGATAGCGCCGACTACGATCAACATCACGGCACTGGCAATTTCCAAAAACTTTATGGACTGACTTTTGCCGAGGAGGTCGGTTATTCGTTCAAAAAGACGACGGACAGCGGAAGGTGAAGCACGTTCTTCCTCAAGGTCCATTGTTGCCATAAAGACACTGTGGCATTCCTTGCGTTGCCTGAAAAGCACAAAATAGTGGTTTTCGGGCAACGCATCGCGTTAATTCGTCGATCTAACGCCCACCTGAAGGGCCAATGCCATAATCTGTTAACTTTTTGCGCAAAGTATTTCGGTTTATACCTAGCAAAGCTGCCGCTTTTAGCTGATTGCCCTTCACTTGCTTCATTACATGCTGCAGTAACGGAATTTCAAACTGCGCCAGTGCGCGCGGATATAATTTTTCACGTAGTGCGCCACGCTGACGCTGATCGCGCAAAAACTGCGTGACAGCTGCCTCGAAACTCGCCCCCGGGATAGACGTCTCTACATCCGGCGCTGGTTCTACAAATTGCATGACCGTCGCGTCTGTGATGGTATCTTCCCGACATAATAAAGCGAGGCGGTATATCAGGTTTTTCAGTTCCCGAATATTGCCGCGCCAGGGCATGGCCATCAAATGGCTGATGGCGTTATCATCAATTTTCCGCAGCGGCAGGCCATCTTTCGCCGCCAGCATCAGGAAATGCTGCGCAAGCAGGCCAATGTCTTCTGTCCGATCGCGCAAGGGTGGCATTTCGATGGGAACGACGTTCAGGCGATAGAATAAATCTTCACGAAAACCGCCTTTTTCGATCAATGCGGGCAAATTTTGATTGGTCGCGGCGACAATACGCACATCCAGGCGAATGCTCGCCTTACCGCCGATACGGCTAATTACGCCGCTTTGTAATGCGCGCAGTAATCGTGTCTGCGCATGCATAGGCATGTCGCCGATCTCGTCGAGGAACAAAGTGCCACCTTGCGCTTGTTCAAACCGACCAATTGATTGGCCAACAGCCCCCGTAAAAGCGCCTTTTTCATGGCCAAATAGCTCTGCTTCGATGAGTTCGCTTGGTATCGCCGCCATGTTTACTGCAACAAATGGTCCAGTTTTGCGATGACCAAGATTATGGATCGCTTCGGCGACCAATTCTTTGCCCGTTCCGCTTTCGCCGGAAATGAGCACCGACAAATCATTACGCAAAAGCCGAGCGACCATACGGTAGACATCCTGCATGGCCACGCTTCGCCCAATCATGGGAAGATTAGCCGCGGAAAGCTGCTCAAAAGGATCTTCGGCTTTGGAACGCTTCTTTTCTATGCCTTGCTTCACAGCCAATACGAGATCATTCAGGTCAAAGGGCTTTGGAAAATATTCAAATGCATTGATTTCGCTTGCGCGCACCGCCGTTTCCAGTGTGTTTTGCGCAGACATGATGATGACCGGCATGTCAGGCAATTTTTCCATCGCCTCTTTCAACGTGGCAAGGCCATCGCTGTCCTTCAGCATAACGTCCGTCAGCATCAAATCAAAACGGCCGTTAGCCAACGCGGTATCGCGCGATGCCACAGAATCGCATAAGGATGTTTCTATATTCTCCGCTTGAAGCGCGGCGCTCACCACAAGACCAATGGACGCGTCGTCCTCAACTATGAGTACCCGTGGCGGTGTCATGCGTTCGTTTTCCCTGATGCAACCGGTAATAATAGCCGGAAAGTCGTTTGCCCCTGCACGGCATCGCGTTCAAACAACACGCGGCTGTTCATTTGCTGCACCAATTTGCGCACAATGGCGAGGCCAAGCCCCTGCCCGTCGCGTTTCGTGGTCACAAAGGGCGAAAACAGCTCATCTACAATATGTTCGGGCACGCCGGGTCCATTGTCCGAAATAGAAATTTCAACGGGCAGCTTAAGCGACCGGCGATCAACGTCAGCGTCTCGCAAAGCGCCGCTCATGACATAACGGGTCGAAATGCCTATGACACCGTCCAATCGCCCGTGCAGCGCGTCTGTCGCATTCTGAAGCAGGTTGATGAGTATTTGCACCATGCCGTCGGCATCAATCAAAACATCGGGCAAGGACGGATCATAATTGATTGATATTTCCGGCATTGCACGGTTCGCGGCCCTTAACGAGCGAATGGCGCGCTCAATCAACAAATGAATATTGGCCGGCGCAAGCTCCGCTGGTTCAGAGCGCCCCAGCTTTTGCATTTGATCCAGCAACCGCGCAATTCGGTCAACCTCATTGACAATCAATTCCGTCAGCGCGCGGTTTTTTTCATCGACTATCCGGGCCAACAGCTGCGCCGCGCCTTTAATTCCAGCCAAAGGATTTTTGATCTCATGCCCCAATATCGCAGGGGCGCCCATCGCTTGTTGCTGCCCGCTGTCGCGCTGATCGCCAATATGCTCACGACCACCATTACGTGGCGATATGACAGCTATGCGCCACTCCGGATCCTTGGATACTGATGAGAGATTTACATCGACTGTAATGATGCCGTCAGGCGTTTTAAGCTCCATATCTTGAGCGGAAATGTCACTCTCCGACGACAATAATGCGGCATTCATGCGTTCGCTTTCGAACATCAATATATCGTCAATGCGCTGCCCCTCTAGCCGCCGTCGGCTTCGTCCAAAAAAGGCCTCGCTGGCGTCATTGGCGTAAGAGATGAAATGTTCAGGCGAAATCAGCAGCACCGGAACCGACAGGCTTGCCAGCATCTGGCCATAATCAGGACGATGCTCGGCTTGCGACATGGTTTAAGCCGCTGACTTCGTCAGAAACGGTTCATAAAAGCGCGTTAATTCGTCGATAACAATCATGGGATCGTCGATGCGGTTCATAAAGTTTCTAAACTCGGCGGAACCGTTAAGCCCTTTGGTATACCAGCCAATATGCTTACGCGCGATGCGTACGCCAACCTCGTTGCCATAATGGTCAAGCATAGCGCGATAATGGTTCATGATAAGATGAAATTGCGTATCGATATTCGGGTCATCGATGGTCTGCCCGGTACGAAACCAGTGCATCATTTGCCCAAGCAACCATGGCTTACCATAAGCACCGCGGCCAACCATTACGCCGTCCGCACCGCTTTGCGCCAAAGCAGTTTGCGCATCTTCAATGGTGCAAATGTCGCCATTTACGATGACAGGCAACGACACCGCATCCTTCACCTTGCGCACAAACGCCCAGTCAGCGGAGCCCTTGTACATCTGGTTACGCGTGCGGCCATGCACTGTAATCATTTTTGCCCCTAAATCTTCGGCAATACGCGCAAGCTCCGGCGCATTCAGGCTTCCATGGTCCCAGCCCATACGCATTTTGACGGTGACAGGCACAGAAACGGCCTTCACAGTTGCTTCAATCAAGCTCGCCGCTAAGGGCAAATCGCGCATTAGCGCGGAGCCCGCATCCCCGTTAACCACTTTTTTAACTGGGCATCCCATGTTGATATCAATGATGGCCGCACCGCGCTCTTCATTCAGCTTGGCCGCTTCACCCATTTCATAAGGCGTGCAACCGGCAAGCTGCATCGATACCGGCTCTTCAATCGCGTCCCATTCGCATTTCTGAATGCTTTGCCGGGTCTCACGGATCATCGCTTGGCTAGCGATCATCTCCGTCACGTTAAGGCCGGAGCCAAACTCACGCACAATTTTGCGGAACGGCATATCAGTCACGCCAGTCATTGGGGCCAATATGACGGGACAATCGATTTTGATGTTACCAATATGGATGGGTTTAAGTTGCATCTTCAAATACTGCCTAAAATTTAGGCAGGCCGATACCCGCTTTCAGCTTGGCGGGCAAGTCTGCTGTCGCTAGAGCGCGCATATGGTATCTCAACCAACAACCGTTGCGCTCATAGTCGCCGCAGGCTCCGGAAGCCGCGCAGGCGGCACGCAACCAAAGCAGTTCCGACATGTACGCGGCAAACCGATGCTATGGCACAGCTATGCGGCATTGGCCGCGCACCCTTTAATCGACCAAGTATATGTTGCGATTGGTGCAGAGCAAGAAGCCGGGGCCATGGCGGCACTGGCAGATTGCAAGGAGCCGATACTCTTGCAAGGTGGCGCAACTCGTCGGGAAAGCGTCTATTTGGGGCTACAGGTGATTGCAGCCACGCAAAAGGTTGATCAGGTGCTGATCCACGACGCCGCGCGGCCTTTCCTATCATCCAAGGTCATTGACGACCTGCTCGACGCTTTGTCATTTGCGCCCGGCGCGGTTCCTGCACTCCCTGTTGTCGACAGCCTAGCACGCGGTACGGATATTCTGTCTGAAACCGTCGAACGCGAAAATCTATGGCGCATTCAAACGCCACAGGCTTTTGCCTTTCAGGCAATTTACACGGCCCACCAATCTTGGACGGGCGCAGAGCCCACTGATGATGCCCGGATGCTGATGGCACAAGGAAGCGATGTGCGTATCGTGCCAGGGGCGGAAGCGCTCAACAAATTTACCTTCTCAAGCGATTTTGCAGGAAACAATATGACCTCATTTCGAAGCGGAAATGGTTTTGACGTCCACAGACTGGTCCCTAACGCGGAATTGTGGCTGTGCGGCGTGCAAATACCGCATGACAAAGGACTGGACGGCCATAGCGATGCGGATGTTGCGATGCATGCGCTAACCGATGCCATATTGGGGGCGATTGCCAAGGGCGACATTGGCGATCATTTCCCGCCAAGCGATCTGCAATGGCGCGGCGCATCTTCCGACCAATTCCTTGCGCATGCTATGAAGCTGGCCCGCGCAGATGGCTTTGAACTGTCAAATGCCGATGTTACCATAATTTGCGAACAGCCCAAAATAGGCCCATATCGCGGCAAAATGCGCGAACGGCTGGCCGAAATTATGGCTGTTGATGTCGATAAGATATCCGTAAAGGCAACAACAACCGAAATGCTTGGTTTTACTGGTCGGGGTGAAGGTATCGCCGCGCAAGTCACCGCCACTTTTGAGAAAATCTGATTATGGACACCGTCTTACCCGCCGACATTGCCGCACTAGCCGCGCGCGTTGTTGCTGAGAATAAAGCCGCCGGACGCATAATCGCTGTCGCGGAAAGCTGCACTGGCGGCCTTGTCTCTGCAGCGATTACCGAAGTTCCGGGCAGCAGCGCCGTATTGGGCTATGGCTTCGTCACCTATAGCAATGACGCGAAGATTAAGCTTTTGGGCGTAAATGAGGACATCATCGACGCATTCGGCGCCGTATCTGTTGGTGTCGCATGGGCGATGGCGCAAGGCGCGCTGAAAAAAAGCGGTGCAGACATCGCCGTTGCGATCAGCGGCGTGGCGGGCCCAGACGGTGGCAGCGCAAGCAAGCCAGTTGGAACCGTGGTTTTTGCGGTAGCGGTCAAAGATCAAAATCCGGAAGAGGTTATGGGAGACCAGAAGTCCTTTGGCTCAGACAAAAGCCGCGCTGATATTCGCGCCTTTGCAACGCTTCATGCGTTGGAACTATTGCTTCCGCCAGCACTATAAAGAGCGTCGGCTCGTTCGATAAACGCCGTTGTCATTTTGCGGAGAGCGGAATCAAAAAACTGACCGGCCAACGCCTCAAACACGCGATTACGGAATGAGAAATCAACAGTAAACTCGACGATTGAGCCGCCACCATCGACATCTTCAAACGTCCAAGCGTTGTGTAAGTGTTTCATGGGCCCATCGAGATAATCGACGATGATGGATGACTTCGGGGTTTTCACCACGCGGCTGCTGAATGTTTCACGCAGCGATTTAAAGCCCACAATCATATCTGCCAGCATTTCACTTTCCTCATCCTTCCGGATGCGAATGGCACTGACCCATGGCAGGAATTCTGGATAGCGGCTGACGTCTGCGACCAAATCATACATTTGTGCGGCATTATGCGGCAGACTGCGGCGTTCGTGATGGTGCGGCATATGTGCGTTTGAACCTTAAAGCGCTTTGGCAATCTGCACCGCACGTGCATCGCGCATTTTCGCGAAATCATCTCCAGCATGATAACTAGACCGCGTAAGCGGGCTGGCGGCGACCAATAGAAAGCCTTTGGCACGCGCGATGGCCGCATAAGCGTCAAATGCACTTGGGGTAACAAAATCCATAACCTTGGCATGCTTTGGTGTTGGTTGCAGATATTGGCCCATCGTCAGAAAATCGATATCAGCGCTGCGCATATCGTCCATGACCTGATGCACTTCCATCCGTTCCTCACCCAGCCCAAGCATGACACCCGACTTTGTAAAGATGGACGGATCGTGGCGCTTCACTGTTTCCAGCAAGCGCAGCGACGCATAATAACGCGCGCCGGGACGGATGGTTGGATACAGACGCGGCACGGTTTCGAGATTGTGATTATATACATCGGGACGGGCGGTGACGATGGCTTCAATAGCAGCCTGCGCCTTGTTCCGGAAATCGGGCGTTAGGATTTCGATTGTGGTATTGGGCGTATTTCGACGCAATGCCTCAATTACCTTAACAAATTGGCTGGCACCGCCATCGGGTAGATCATCCCGGTCAACTGATGTGATAACGATGTGCTCAAGGCCCATTTTTGCGGCGGCAATCGCCACATGCTCTGGCTCCAGCGGATCAACTGCGCGGGGCATACCGGTTTTTACGTTACAAAAGGCACATGCCCTTGTGCACACATCGCCAAGGATCATCACGGTGGCATGTTTCTTAGTCCAACACTCACCGATATTAGGGCATGCTGCTTCTTCACATACCGTGTTCAAATTGAGATCACGCATCAAGCGGCGCGTTTCATTAAACTCGGCACCGATTGGCGCCTTAACCCTAATCCAGTCTGGCTTACGTTCCCTCATCGGGCGTTCGGGCAAATGTGTTGGAGCGTTCATGATGCCCGAATAGACGTGGCGCGCCATCTTGCCAACTGCAACTTGCCTGCTATGGGTTGCAAAATCCGCAAAGGGGCAAAGATGATTGCTGATACCCTCACTTCGCCGGTGATCCTGTTTTTTGTACTCGGTTTTGTTGCTGCTGCTCTCAAGTCCGATCTGACTATTCCAGAGGCGTTCGCCAAGGCCATGTCCATCTATCTGATGGCAGCCATTGGCTTAAAAGGCGGGGTCGAGGTATCCAAGAGCGGCATTACCCCTGAAATCATGGTGGCTGCCGCCGCGGGTCTTGCCTTAAGTTTCCTTTTGCCCGTTCTTGCATTCGCATTGTTGCGCGGCATTGGTAAGTTGTCGAAAGTCGACGCGGGCGCGGTTGCCGCGCATTATGGTTCTGTCAGCGTTGTTACCTTTGTAACGGCTATCGAGTTGCTGACGGGTGAAGGATTAAGCCCCGCTGGATATATGGTTGCCGTCCTGGCCTTAATGGAAACCCCCGCAATCATTACAGGCCTTATGCTAGCACGTAGGGGCGAATCCGCAGAAGGCGAGAGAAATACGACACCTTGGCATGAGGTCCTCACCAATGCGTCTGTCATGTTGCTGGTTGGCAGTTTCGTGATTGGCGCCATTGCCGGGAGCGATGGGTTCGCATCGGTAAAACCTCTTTTTGATACTGGCTTTCGTGGCGTGTTATGCCTGTTCCTTCTTGATATGGGCCTGATTGCGGCACGCCGCCTGATGCAATCGCGCAAGATGACATTGCGTCTGGTGTTCCTTGCGATTTTGTTACCCTTGGTAAACGGCACCATCGGCACCATCGTTGGAACGGTCATCGGCCTTGATATTGCCTCAGCGGCGGCGCTTGGCATATTGGCGGCTAGCGCCTCCTACATCGCGGTGCCTGCTGCGATGCGACTTGCCTTGCCTCAAGCAGACCCTGGCATCTATCTTAGCATGTCGCTCGGTGTCAGTTTCCCGTTCAACATTATCTTCGGCATCAGCATCTTCGCTGCACTTGCCCAAGCATTAGGATGACCCAATGGTGCAAACCGTTCCCCGCAAGCGCATAGAAATCTTAGTCGATACGCCGCTTGTTCCGCGTATAGTCGGAAAGTTGAAAGCCGTAGATATATCCGGCTGGAGCCTTATCCATGTCGATTCCGGCGGTGGTCGAGCGGGCGAATGGCAGCATGACGATGTAACGGGCGCCAGTGCAAAGACGATCGTGCTTGCTATTGCGTCAGACACAAACACGGCAAGGTTAATCGACGCGATAGCGCCTCTGCTGGATAGCTATGGTATGCTGCTCACGGTTGGCGACGTTCAAGTCGTCAGAGGAGAGCGTTTCTAATGCCTGAATTTGCTGTTTTTGTTCAGGGCTATCAACGTTTCAAATCCGACGCTTATGTCCGGCAAAAGGCGCGCTATGACGCGCTTGCAAGTGATGGACAGTCACCGCCCATAATGATTATTTCCTGTTGTGATAGCCGGGTCGATCCCGCGACGGTCTTTGACACCACACCGGGACAGGTTTTTGCACTGCGCAACGTAGCAAACTTGGTCCCGCCCTATGAAACCGGCGGTGGATTGCATGGCGTCTCGGCTGCTATTGAATTTGGCGTATTGGGGCTTGAGGTCCGCCATATTGTTGTTCTGGGCCACGCGCAATGCGGCGGCATCAAAGCATCACTGGATGGCGGCGATCTTGGCGAAGCAGGGTATAGCTTCATTGATAGCTGGGTCGATATTGTCCGCCCTGCCCGCGACAAGGTGCTTGCGTCCGCGTCGCAAGACCCGCAGCGCGATCTGGAGCTAGAGGCTATCCGCGTCAGCCTAGCTAACCTACGCAGTTTTCCCTTTATTGCCGCGCGCGAAAAATCAGGGCAATTGAAACTGCACGGCGCTTATTTCGGCATATCCGATGGCAATCTTTACGTTCTCAATGATAAGAATGATAGTTTTGAGGTCCAATGAACTTACCCAATAGCTTGCCCGATTATTATGATGATCTCGCGTTAAGTTTTGAAGAAGCATGGAGCCTTATCGTTGCTGGTGTAACCAATCGTAACAGCCCATCACATATGCCCGCGGTGGGCACGGTCGATGCATTAGGCGTGCCGCATATGCGGATTATGATATTGCGCGATGCTTCTCGCGATAATCGCACGCTTCGTTTCCATACGGATTCGCGTTCGATCAAGGCCGAACAACTCAGTCAAAACCCTGCGACCAGCGTATTGATCTATGACACGGCGGCAAAGGTTCAAATCCGAATGTCCGGCAAAGCACATGTGGAAACCACAGGCGACATGGCCGACACCGCTTGGTCAACCTCAACTCCATTTGCGCGGCGCTGTTACATGGCTGTTGCTGCGCCGGGAACGCCATCTGTAAAACCTTCCTCAGGCTTGCCTGATTGGATAGAGGGCAAGCAACCTGATGAAGAACAATTGGTGAATTATCGCGCTAATTTTGCGGCTCTAATGGTTGAAATTGAAACTATTGAATGGCTGTATCTTGCCAATGTTGGGCACAGACGAGCTCACTGGCAATGGGACCCAGCGCAAAATCAATGGGCTGGTCGCTGGCTCATACCATAAAGCCGCACATCCTCGACATCTGAACTTGCGCTACAATTGATGACGCGGCGTGCGGCTTCATGCCATTATCAGCGTGTCATCTTTTTGTAAGTTGCACGATGCGGACGCGTAGCTTCGTCCCCAAGCCGGGCAATTTTGTCTTCTTCATAAGATTCAAAATTGCCTTCAAACCATTCGACATGACTGTTGCCCTCAAAGGCCAGAATGTGTGTGGCCAAGCGGTCAAGGAAGAAGCGGTCATGGCTGATGACCACCGCACAACCAGCAAAGCTTTCAAGCGCCTCTTCCAGAGCTGACAGCGTTTCCACGTCCAAATCGTTGGTTGGTTCGTCGAGCAGAAGCACGTTGCCGCCCTCTTTCAACATTTTTGCCATGTGCACACGGTTGCGTTCACCGCCGGACAGCAGACCAACCTTCTTTTGCTGATCCGTACCCTTGAAGTTGAACGCCCCGACGTAGGCGCGTGTTGGCGTCTCATGCTTCCCTAACTTCATAAAATCTGCGCCGCCGGAGATTTCTTCCCACACATTTTTGTTGGGGTCGAGATCATCGCGGCTTTGATCAACAAAGCCAAGTTTGACGGTTTCACCAATTTCCACTTCGCCAGAATCCGGCACTTCCTGACCCGTAATCAGGCGGAAAAGCGTTGATTTACCCGCACCATTCGGGCCGATAACGCCGACAATACCACCCTGCGGAATAGTGAAGGACAAATTTTCGAACAATAATTTATCGCCATATGCCTTGGTGACATTCTTGACCTCGATAACCTTGCTACCAAGCCGTTCGGGAATTTGAATAACAATCTGCGCCTTGCCGGGTGCGCGATTTTCTTGTGCCTCAACCAACTGGTCAAAAGATTTGATACGCGCTTTGGACTTTGTCTGCCGCGCCTTCGGGCTTTGACGAATCCATTCCAATTCGTCCTTGATCGCTTTTTGCCGACCAGCATCTTCACGCGATTCTTGCTCGAGGCGCTTGCCTTTCTTTTCCAGATAGGTCGAATAATTGCCCTCATAGACAAAATAACGGCCACGATCGAGTTCGAGTATCCAGCTCACGACATTATCGAGGAAGTAGCGATCGTGGGTCACGAGAATGACGTTGCCCTTATAATCGACCAAATGCTTTTCCAACCACGCCACCGATTCCGCATCAAGGTGGTTGGTAGGTTCGTCGAGCAGCAGGATGTCAGGCTTTTCAAGCAACAAACGCGTAAGCGCGATACGGCGCTTCTCACCGCCGGAAAGGCTCGTTACAGGACTATCGCCAGGTGGGCACCGCAGCGCATCCATGGCCAATTCAAGCTGGCTATCCAGCGACCAGCCATCAACGGCATCAATCTTTTCCTGAAGCGTGCCCATTTCTTCCATCAACGCATCAAAGTCGGAGTCTTCGGGCGGGTCGCCCATGATCATCGAAATTTCGTTAAAGCGATCGACCAAGTCCGCCACTGGACGCACGCCGTCCATCACATTTTCACGTACCGTTTTGTTCGGGTCCAGCTCAGGCTCCTGCGCCAGATAACCAACGCGAATATGTTCTCCGGGCCATGCTTCGCCGGTAAATTCGGTATCCATACCCGCCATGATTTTCATCAGGGTCGATTTACCCGTACCGTTCGGACCGACGATGCCAATCTTTGCATCCGGATAGAATTGCAGATTGATATTGTTGAGAACCGGCTTGCTTGCGCCGGGGAAGGTTTTGGTCATACCCTTCATTACGAAGCTATATTGCGCTGCCATGGGGATTAGTTCCTGTGTTGCATTACTTTGATTTGGCCGCTTCCCTAGCTATCCGCAGCTTTCCTCGCAAGGCGGGATTGCAAAACTGTGCGATGCGATTAAGCCTGCGCAGCATGAAGAAAAACATCGCACTGTTCGCCGCAGCTTCCACGCTGTTCCTAAACTCCGCTGTCACCGTTGCCGCCCCAACGGCCGCCAAGGCAACAACTGTTGCCGAATTGCGCGATAAGGCGCTGCAATCCGATGCCGTTGCTTATGACATCGTAGAGGGCCTCACGACCGAGATTGGTCAACGCCAAGCGGGCACGGAGGCAGAGGCACGCGCACGGGTTTGGTCGGTAAATAAGTTAAAGGCGCTGGGCTTTGAAAATGTCCGTGTTGAAGAATATCAGATGCCCACTTGGGTACGCGGCGCAGAAACCGCTGAAATCATCGCGCCGTTTCCCCAGAAGCTAGCCGTCGCAGCATTAGGCAATAGCGGTAGTACTGGTGAAGCGGGATTGGATGCGGAGATCGTCTATTTCCCGACTATTGAAGACCTGCGGGCTGCGCCGGACGGCAGTCTGAGGGGTAAAATCGCATTTGTTAGCCACAATATGAAGGCCACGCAGGACGGCAGTAGCTATGGCGCATTTGGCCCTGCCCGCTTTGTCGGACCAAATATTGCCGCTAAGAAGGGCGCCGCGGCCATCGTTATTCGTTCAGTTGGCACCGACTATCACCGCAATCCGCACACGGGGAACACCAATTTTGAACCTGGTGTCACGCCCATTCCGGCTGCCGCATTGTCCATCCCCGATGCCGAGAACCTGCAGCGCATGATTGCGCGTGGCAAGCCTGTGCGGATAAAATTGAAGCTTACTCCCCGAAATATCGGCATGCAGACGTCAGGCAATGTGTTGGCAGAGGTAAAGGGTTCTGATCCAAGCTTACCGATCATCGTCATTGCTTGCCATCTCGATAGCTGGGACCTTGGCACCGGTGCAATTGATGATGCGGCAGGTTGCGGCATCATCGGCGCGGCCGCCAAGCATTTGCAGTCCATGGGCCAACCAAAGCGCACTGTACGCTTGCTTTGGGCTGGGGCAGAAGAAGTCGGCATCTGGGGTGGCCGCGATTATGGTGAAAAGCATGCGAACGAACCGCATGCCTTGGCCATGGAATCCGACTTTGGCGCAGGCAAAGTTTGGGCGGTGGATTTCCGCCTGCCTGAAAGCGCAAATGCTTTGCGCGCACAAATCGTTTCGGCACTCGCGCCATTGGGCGTGGTTCCCCGCCGTGAACTCGCTGGCGGCGGCGCAGATATTGGCGCAATCATCGCTGCACAAAAGCTTGGTATCGTGGATTTACAGCAAGACGGTACGAAGTATTTCGACCTGCATCACACGCCCGACGACACTTTGGACAAAATCGACAAGGCAGAATTGCGACAAAATGTTGCCGCTTGGGTCGCAGCCTTAGGCTATCTGGCCAATTATGAAGGCGAACTAAAGCCGGAACTAGCGCAATGAAAAAAGCTGCTTCACTGATTTCTGCGATAGCCATGCTTGCGGCTTGTAATGATGCGCCAGTTACCCCCGATACTGGACAGGCAGAGGGCGAAGTTTCTACGGCATCGCAACAGGATGAAGTAGCCAAGCAAAAGCTGACGATTGAACAAGCTGCCGAAGAAGCCACGAAGTTGATTGAAGCGGATGCAAAGGCCGAAATAGAAGCTGCACCGCCCGCACCCGCCGAGCCTGCGCAATAATCTAAAGCACTAGGCTAGGGCCAGCAAGACAATCGCAAAGGCTGCCATTCCCATATATGCCCCGAACGGCAACTGCGTGTCGCTTTTTTTGGAAAGCGCAAAAGCAACCGCGATACATATAAACCCAATGAGCGTTGCCAAAAGCAACGTCATCGGCAATCCCTGCCAACCGATCCAAAGGCCAATGGCTCCGAACAATTTTGGGTCGCCTCCACCCATGCCCTCCACCTGACGCAGCTTTCGAAAGGCTTGTCGGATCACTTCCAAAGCAAGAAAGCCGAAAATTCCGCCCAAGATGCGGTCCGGCCAGTTAACATCGGGTACTAAAAACGGACCAATGAACACGCCCGCTAATGCCAGCACCAGCACCAGTCGGTTGGGCAACCAAAGCTGCTGAAAATCAAGAATGATGAGCGGGAGTAATAGCCAACCGAACACCGCCGCGGCCACTGCCTGACCACCCGACAAAAACATAACTGCAAACAGGCCAATCGCGGCGGAAGCCACTTCGATATAAAGCGCGCTTATCGCTATGGATTGCCCACAATAGCGGCATTTGCCGCACAGCCATAGATAAGACACCAGAGGCACGAGGTCTTTTACTCTAAGCGTCGTTTGGCAATGGTCACAATGCGACCGACCATCCGACACCCGTTCCCCGCGTGGCCAGCGACTGCACAAGGCCGCAATAAAGCTGCCCCATATAAGGCCAAATATCATGACGAGCATGGTCTGATACCAAAAAGGCAAAGCGCCTAGCATATCGTCCAATGACAGTGGGAACGTGATCAGAACCCGCCCTTTAGGACTAGGCGGTAGCCGCTATTTACGCGACGAAAACCGGCGAGACTCAAAGCCTCTGCTTGGTCGCCGCGGTCGGCGCTCAGAATAACGGTTACGGTATACCGCCCATCTGCCGACAAACGGATGTCTGCGCGCTCCATCGCGGATTGGCTAACTAACGGAAGCAATAATTGTGCGCCATTGCAGCGGGCCTGACCAAGCATCCCATTCTGTAAGTTCAGTCCCGGCATAGTGTCCGACAAAGTCAACCGCACCTGCCCGTTGGCTTCCATGCATCGGCCAGAGGCAAAGCGCGCAGAAAAACCTTCAAACTGGATATTTTCGGCCGGAAACGGCGCAAACAGCGCGCCAACTGGAAAGGTTGCGGTCAGATTGTTGACCGACACACCACTGAAACCGCGGGATACAGACCCGTTAATCCCCGGCACGAATGGCGAGTTCCCGCGCGACAGCAAAATCTCCGCCTTCCCCATAAATAACGGGGAGAATAACAAACGTGCATTGACGTCGCCCACGGGCAATTTGCCAAGGCGCAAGTCACGGATAGAACCGTCCCATATGATGCCATCAACCTTACGTGCGGTAATACCGTCCACAGCGACGATTGTCCGCAATGGCATGCATATTATTGCTGCAACAGCCAATGCTGCCAACGAAGCAACAAGCAAGCGCCGATTCATGGCGTTCTCATCTCCAACTGCGCATCCACTTTTACGGTGCTGTTCGCGCCGGGCCGTAATGCTACATTGCGTACAGCGACATTCTGACCCTCAAGCTCGGTCAACCAAGCGAGTAAAGCCGGGGCCCGTGCCTGATCTATCCGGAAACTGATTTGTCCTGGCGCGCCATTGGCCGATTTGACGAGGTCAAATCCCTTTTCCGCTGCACTTTGGGTAATCAACAGATCAATATCCGCAGTTGCTCCGGCACGTGGCTCCGTTTTCTGCTGCTGAGCAGCATCCACTGTAGCGATTATGCGCCCACGCCGCTGAACAGCCTCGTCATGGTCGGTCTTTGCCTGATCAATAGCAGACAATATGGGTAGTAAAATGCCAAAAATCGCGACCATGACTGCGGTCAGTGCACCGGCGATACCGACAAGCCACTGCTCGCGCCGTGTGAGCGCAGCAAACCACGAGCCTATTGCCGCTATCATGGCATCCTCACAGTCATGTCGACCAATGTTGCTCCGCTAGTGTCTTGACGGGGTGTAGCCGTGATACGGAACCCGTCTTGCTGAATGGCGACAAGAGCCTTGTTGATGTTATCCGACGTAGGGGCAGCCAGAACCACGCTCAAAATGCCGTCCGGTGTGTATCGTAATTCCCGTACGGATACATTTGGTGATGCTTTCACACTACGCCATAACGCGGCAGAAAGTTGCGCAAAATCACCTTGTGTTTTCCCCTGACGATTAAGCGATGCGGTGAGCATGCCTTCGGCCTGATCAATATCTTGAATAGCGGGATCAATTTTTTGTGCCGCTAATAATGCCACATCATTTTCAGATGCAGTGGCAACCCAATATTTTGCCAAGGTCGCCAGAGTGAGGGTCATTGTAACGATAACAAGCGCAAACAAAAGGCGCTGAACCCATATCTTCTGTTCTGCGGTGAACCAAGCTGTCTGCACCCGTTTTGCAAAGTTGCCTTCACGCAAGTTCAGCAAAGGCGCGGCGCTGGCGGAAAGCAGCTTCGATCGAAGCGATACTTCATCTATCGTTTCTATATCCGCGTCGCCGATGAATACATCGCGCAGCACGGCCTCGTCCGGTATCGCAAATTGCGGCCCACGCAGGACAGACATGCCGTCCATTTCCGCCCTGACCACTCCACCGGACTGCATAGGCAGCGACAATGCAAAGGGCAGAACGATGTCGGGATCTAGCCCGCGCGTGCGAAGCTTATCCAACCCAAACTGCATAACATCCGACGCGATTGTCGCGGTAGCAACTACGTGGTCAGAATCTATGCCAGCGCTACAATGGACAAGGCCAAGTGACTGTTGATCTGCACGCAGCTTCGCAACACTTTCCGCTTGGCGTCCCTGCACATCGGGTAATGTGAACCAATGGCACCGGACATCCTCAGGCGCGACAAGCGCCATCAGTGTCCGGTCGTCAACCTTCGACACAAAATTGGAAAGCGCACCTGCATCCTCCCAAACGCCCTCAACGACACGGAAAACCGACGGATCGTCTCGCTCTGATGTTGGGAAGCGCGTAATGATCAACGTCATTCCTCTTCCCCCCAACTGCGCCAGACAACGCGCGCTGGAGCAGGCGATGCGACAATCATCGACTGTCCGGCAAGCTTGAGTTCGCCAAAAGACACTATTGTGTTCAAAAGGAAGTAATTGCTTGTCAGTTTTACCTGCCCTTGAACCAGAGGAGACGGTTCCAGCGCGGCAATTTCCGGCGCCGCCCAGAATCGAATGAGGCTGCCATAGCCATTAGATGGCCGCTTGGCGAGATAGCTGCGCGCAAAGGTCAAATTCATCTTGCCGGGCGGAAGAAGCATTGCCAGCAAGGGCGCCTGTTCCGGCAGCAAAGTGTTGACGTTCAATGGCGATAGAACGGGATCGGGTAGCGCGCAAATCCAATCCTGCAACTTGGCATAGATAGCGGGCGTTACACCTTTCACCGCGCGCAGCTCGCTCGGATGCGCATAAAGCCTGTTAGACGCCAGATATGGTGTGGCGACCGCGCGATATCCGTCATCCTCCGCGCCATTTGGTAATGGTGAGATATTGCTATCCGCCCAATCTGCGCCCGCTGCGGCAACGGCACGCGCAACATTTTCTTGGATACCCAAAACAACCATCAACGATGTCATCTGTTCCTGTCCCGTTGCGCTGGCCACATATTGGCCACCCGTTTCGGTCACTAGGCTGTTGAGATTGAAACAATTGCCCGCATCACGCACGGAGGCTGTCGCAGATCCGATCGGAATGGGAATAGTTTGTTCTTTACCAAGCAAATCCCCCGATAACGTTGTTTGCGCAGCGTCACGGGCAACCAAGTCCTCAATACGCGCAGCGGCAATCGCCTCGGTCGCATAAGTAAACATCCGCGCCTGCGCAAGCGCATTCCCATTGGCCGACAATTTGCTCGACAAACTCAACCGGTCAAGAGTCGTTGCCGCAATCACAGCCAGCACCGCCACCATAATCAACACTGTCAGCAAAGCCGCGCCGCGTTCTGAGGGCTTTTGCAACATCATTGCTAGGCGCCTGTTCCAAAGCTCGGTGGCGCAACACGTGTTTGTGGGCCAACCAGAAAAAGCATACGTTGCCGTGGCTCACCTACCAAATCGACGTTTAAGGCAATGGCGCGTGGCAAAGCATCCGCATCAGTCGCTGTCCAATCATCGCGCCAAGCACCTTTGTCATCGCGAAATTCGACCGTTACAGACGTTACCCCCTCCAACAAAACAGCAGAATCTGTTGGGGCAGTGCCGTCAAGCATGGGCCAGCTTAAGCGCTTGAGTGCACCGCCTTCCAATATATAAGCTACGCGTTGGAGCCCTGCCCTTGGTGCCGAATCCAAGTTTGACCACCCTGCCCGCACAAAAGCAAATAAAACATTAGGCATGCTTACCTCGCTTTGCGTGAAGGCCGGCACAGGTTGGCCGGATTGATCTCGCACAGGCCGGGCGATCGCCTGCGCTAAGTCGCCTTCCAAACTATTGGTCAGACGATTTGACAAAGCCATTTCCTCAAGGCGCTTTTTTACGGCGATTTGGGTATCGCTGCCAGAACGCAGCAGCATTACCCCAGCCACCGATATCAGAGCAAAAATCGCGAGCGCCACGAGGAGCTCAATCAGAGTAAATCCTGCTTCAGAATGCCGCGTTTCGGTCACTGCTCAACCGGCCTTGCAATCGTTAGCTGCGCCTTGCGTAGTGCCGCGTTGCCGGTCCCGACCACATCAATTTCGACGATTACGAGACGACTGTCATCTGTGGAATTGGTTGTGGCCGTCCATTTCCAATTTTGACCGCCGTTTAATTCTTCGCCGCGCGCTTCTCCAAGGGTTGGCGGTGTAGGGTTGGACAATATTTCCACGGCTACGTTTCGCGCCACTTGCCACGCCATATTGCTATCACCCAAATTGGATGTCGAGCGCACCGAATATCCCTGCAAGCGCACCATAGCTAAGGCCGCGAGGCTAAAAATCGCCAATGCGACCATGATTTCCAATAGCGTGAAGCCATTGCGCGGTAATGAAGGCTTAACGGACAACGCGCATGTCCCCAGTTGCTGCCAACTTTAGAGTGACCGTCACGTCATCATGTGTGATCGCGATATTCGCGGGGCTTGATGGCAGGCCAGTGCTGTCAAATGCTATCCGCATTTGCCGGGCGCCAGACATTTGAACCCGTGTGCCGCTTTTCCAGTCGGTTGTTGTAAATGGAGGCTCAGACAATGGGACCCAGTTCCCGTCACTGCGCGTTTCAAAGCCATAACCCGATGGACGCACGGTAACGGCCATAATGCGGGATTGTAATATGGCGTTATCGCGCAAGGCAGCAACGCGTGCAGCAAATTGCTCTGCTTCATCCCGCACGCCGCGCTCAGGCGAGCCAATAGTCATGACAACCGCAGTGCTTGCTATGCCGATAATAAACAACACGACCATAAGCTCCACTAAGCTGAAGCCACGCGCATTATCCTGAACGATTTTATCGGCGGACGGCTTAGTCGCCGTAAATATCGGCATTTTCATCCTCACCGCCAGGCGCACCATCCGCACCCAGAGAATAAATATCAAAGGCGCCGTTCTTTCCAGGCATATTATACTGATATGGACGGTTCCAAGGATCCATAGGCAGTTTTTTGATATAGCCCTCACTCCGCGTTCCAGTCGTCGGCGGCGAAACCAATGCTTGGAGACCCGCACCTGCGTCAGGGTAGGTCAGATTATCTAGGCGATAGGTTTCCATCGCCTGTCCTAAAACTGCGATATCCGCCCTCGCCTTTTGTACCATGGCCTTGTCCTGATTGGGTAGCACGTTAATGGCCACGACCGTCGTCAAAAGCGCCAAAATGAACAGGGTCACCATCATTTCAACTAAGGTGAAACCGTTGCGGTGTGCCCGAACTGCCTTGCGGCGGAACCGCGCTGGTGCCCGGCTGGTATCTGTGAAAAGATTGAAAAATAAGCGGAGCATATTTTATAGTCCCGTTAAGTTCTGAAGTTGAAGAATTGGCAGCAATATTGCCAAGATGATGACCGCAACCACGCCGCCCATAGCGACAATGATCAAGGGTTCTAGCAACGACAAAGCGGTGCTGGTGAAAGTATCAAATTCGCGCTCCAGATATTCAGCAGCGCGTTCCAACATGATATCCAACTGCCCAGCGCTCTCGCCACTTGCCGTTAGATATACAAGCAAAGGCGGAAAAACGCCGCTGGCGCGCATTGCGCCAGAAAGGCTGCCACCACTGCGCACCGCTTCCACAATCTCATCATTGGCCTCGGACAAAACTTTATTTCGTATAGTGCCACCCGTCAGGCGCAAGCCTTCCAACAAGGGCAAGCGGCTGGCCACCATTGTGGCCAGTGTCCGCGCCATCCGTGCGGCGTGCAGGTTCCTCAAAAGCTTTCCAATTACTGGAATGCGCAGGATATTGCGGTCCACCGCCAGGCGGAAAGCGGGTTGTTTCATGGCTTGCATAAAAATCAACGCGCCCATCAGGGCGAGGATAATTAACACCCAATAATAACTCGCCAAAAACGCCGAAATGCCAATCACCACCTGCGTGATCAAGGGCAGTTGCTGATCCACATTGTCGAATTGTTCGACCACGCGTGGCACGACCGAGACCATCAGCCCCATCACTACCAGAATTGCGACGAGCGACAAAATTGCTGGATACGCAAGCGCGCCAATCAACTTACCCCGCATCTCCGCTTGCCGTTCGAGCAATACAGAAAGCCGCTCCGTAATGAGCGGCAATGTACCAGCGCCCTCACCTGCCGCGATCATTGCGCGGTAGAGGGGTGGAAAGCTGTTGCTTTCGCGCCGCATGGCGTCGGACAAGCGCTGGCCTTCAACGACGCCTGTGTGAACCGCTGTCAATATATGACGAACATGCTGCTGCTCGCTTTGCCGGCTAATCGTCCGCAACGCCTCTTCTAAGGGCGATACTTGTGCCAACGACGACAATTGCCGCGTGAACAATGTGAGTTGCTTTGCATTCAACCGAGGCTGCCGTTTCAACGGCAAATTGGCGAAAGCCGATGCACGCACTTCGGCAGGCGCAACGCTCACAATATAAAGCTTTTTCGACGCCAATGCTTCGCGCGCCAGATCATCATTGGCGGCAGATATCCGTCCGCGCCGCTCACGCCCGTCCGGGTCAATGGCGTGATAGGCAAACTCAGGCATCGTCAATGTCTTCACGACGTGAAATGCGGATAGCCTCCTCTGGCGTGGTGTCACCGCTCCGCACCAATTTACGCGCCGCGGCACTTAAATTGGGTTGGTTCACAAATGCATGCCGCGCCAATATGGCTTCATCGCCGCCATCGTTAATCAAGCGGCGGATAGTATCATCCACGCGGACAGCCTCAAACACACCAATCCGTCCCATAAAGCCGGTATTATTGCATTCAGGGCAACCAACAGCTTTATAAACCGCAGTACCTTTATCAAAACCAAGCAAAGATGCGGCATTGCCGTCGGCCTGGACAGTTTCGCGGCAATGCGGGCACAGGCGGCGCACAAGCCGCTGTGCAATCACCGCGCGCAAAGTTGACGCGAGCAAGAATGGCTCCACTTTCATATCGCGCATGCGTGTGATGGCCCCAAGCGCATCATTTGTGTGCACTGTAGTGAGAACCAAATGGCCGGTCAGCGCGGCTTGCACGGCGATATCTGCGGTTTCACGGTCGCGGATTTCGCCGACCATGACAACGTCAGGATCCTGCCGCAAAATGGCGCGCAGGCCAGCAGCAAAGGTCATACCGACTTTCGCATTTACTTGCGTTTGGCCAATGCCCTCCACGGCATATTCAACCGGATCTTCGACCGTCAATATATTCCGGGAACCGTCATTCAGGCGCTTTAAGCCTGCATATAATGTGGTGGTCTTACCCGAACCTGTTGGCCCAGTTACCAAAATGATACCATTGGGTTCAGCCAAAGCTTCGCGCAGGATTTTGAGCGTGTCTTCAGACATGCCTAACAGATCAAGCGATATGCCTGCATTTTCATTGTCGAGGATACGCATGACGACACGCTCGCCAGCACGACTGGGTAAGGTCGACACTCGGACATCGACCATCTTTCCGCCAAGCGTCAGTCCAATACGGCCGTCTTGCGGGATACGACGTTCCGCAATGTCTAAACGCGCCATGACTTTAATACGGCTAACGACAACAGGCGCGACATTGGCGGGAAGACGAAGCCGTTCCTGCAACACGCCATCGGCGCGCATGCGAATTACAAGGCCAGTTTCATAAGGCTCGATATGAATATCGGAGACACCTTGGCGTACAGCCTCTGCTATGATGCCATTGATTAACCGGATGACGGGGGCGTCATCTGCGCTGTCGAGCAAATCATCGGCGCTTGGTAACATATCCGATAACAGATCGCCGTCGTTACTGCCTATTGATCCCGCCATTGCCGCTGCGCTTCCATCCATGGCATAATGTTCGGACAAGTATCGGTCGAAAGTTTGGTTATCGGCTATCTCAACATCAAACGGCATCGCCAGATAGCGCCGGACCTCCAGCAACATCACAGGATCTGCGCCTTCGCGCATGGCGACGATTAAACGGTCATTATTCTCATGACGCAAAACTAAGCCATGTGCCTTAGCAAAGGCATAGGGCAGATCCAGCAATGGCGTGATTTGGGCAGCAGTAGAAGCTGCGTCAGGTTCGACGCCAGCCGTCCCCTGTTGTTCAAACGGGGCTTGCGGATCGGTCATTATTGCACATCCCCGCGGGGCAAAGATACCGCGCTCTCGGGCACATCTGCCGCTTTAAGCGGACCAGCTGCGGCTGGGCGCGCAAGATTGCCGTCTGCGCCGATCATAATATCGTTCGCCCGCGCATTTGGTTCGGTTGGCGGCTTAGCGCCCATATAATCGCGAAGCAATTCATCAATGCTTGGTTCGACATCGGGATTACGCACCTTCTGCATATCGCGCACATAATCATAACGACGCGCGGTCAATCGATCACCGTCTTCGCGGCTGCGCAAAATTGTAGGCCGGATGAAAACCATCAGGTTGGTTTTGCTGCGGCTGCGGCTGCGCGACTTAAATAGCTCACCAATAAGGGGGATGTCGCTGAGCAACGGAATACGCTCAATCGTGCGACGCTCATCATCATTAAGTAGTCCGCCTATCGCCAACAATTGGCCGTCGCCGACCGTCAATGTGGTCTCGAATTCGCGTTTGTTAAGAACAAGGTCGTTGGACCGCGAAGATACAGGGCCCGCAACGCTCGATACTTCTTGCTTGAGGAACAGCTTCACATCGCCTTGCGCGTTGACCTGCGGGGTAACCTCCAGCTTGATGCCGACTTCCTGCCGCTGCACGGTGCGGAATGCATTTTCAAAGTTCGCGGACAATTGCTCGCCGGTGCTGACAGGCACCTCCTGACCCACAAGAAATTTCGCCTTTTGGTTGTTCAAGGTCACAATATGCGGCGTCGCCAAAAGGTTGGATTCCGTATCCGCTGCAATTGCGTTGATGATGGTACCGAAAATCGCATTGTTACCGATATCAAGCGCAAAGCCGCCAAAGCCACCTGTCGCGCTTAAAATAGATGCTGCCGCAGCCTCTTGCAGGCTATCACCCAAGGCGCTGTTAGTCGCGGTGGTGGTCGTGTTGCCGTTCACTGTCGTCGTCGTGCGCGTTAACTCTTCGGCTCCAACGGCGCCTGCTATGGTCAGTATATTAGGCGAAGCATTGGAATAATTAGTTGCTGCAAAGGGTGCGTCTTTACCCCCCACGAGGAATTGCACGCCAAGCTTTTTGGCGGCCTCATTGCCGATTTCCACGACAATTGCTTCCACCAGAACCTGTTCAGGCCGTGTATCCAACTGACGGATCAATTCGCCCAAGCTGCGTTGCACGTCCGGATTGGCCGCAACGATAAGGGCATTTGTGCCTTCATAGCGCGTGACAACAATGGGTCCGCGCCCGCCAATGCCGTTCGTGGCCGTACCAGACGATGTCGCAACAATGGGCGCAGCTGGAGCAGCAGACGCTCCGCCATTTGCTGGTGCCGCCACAGGCGCTATCTCACTGCCTCGCGCTCCACTGCTTTGCCCACCAATCAGCGACTGGACCGTTTCCAACAAAGTTTCGGCATTTGCATGCTCAAGTCGGTAGACGCGAATTTCAGCGCCGGATTGGGCGCGCTCGTCCAATTGCTTTGCCATGGCGGCAAAGCGGGCAACGGACGTTGGATCACCGCGCAAGGCAATGGCGTTGCTGCTGTCGATAGCCGCAATAGATACGGGCGCGCGCGCACCCTCGCCGCCGCCCTGGCCAGCCAATCCTTGTAATGCCGTCGCAATTTCACGCGCGCCAGCATTGTCCAGAGTCACAATTTGTGTTGCGGCACTGTCTCGGTCGATCTGACGAATAAGATCGCGGATGCGGCGGATATTGTCGGCATAGTCTGCGACCACCAAGCTATTGGCGCTGCGGTTGGCCGTTAGTGATCCTTCCCGGCTGATTAAGGGACGCAATGTTTCCACAGCCGTTGTCGCGTCAATAGACCGCAAGCGGAACACTTCGGTGACAAACTGGCTGGCGGACTCGGCCCGACTACCTACCCGCGTTGGTTGCGTTGCAGCACCATCGGACGGCTGAATGCGATACCCGCCGCCGCGCATAGGAATAGCGACAAGGCCATTTGCGCGGAGCGTGGACAAAAACACTTCGAAATATTCCGAACGCGACAAGGGCCTGTCTGTTACAACTGAGACCTTACCGCTTACGCGGCCATCAACAATGAAGGTTTGTCCCGTAACGCGCGCGGCATCCTGCACAAAGGCACGGATATCAGCGTCGCGGACATTTAAAGTCTGCTGCGCCGTTACTGGCGTTGTGAAAACAAGCGTGCTGCACGCCAACCATAAAGAGAGTTTCCGGATCACTATTGTTCCAAATTTAGAGCGATGGGGACCTTTGAACCGCCGCGTTCAACTTCAACGCTAATACGAGCTCCAGGTCGGAATTGGGCTATGACATCAGTGGCGGATGAAACAGGACGTCCATTAACGGCAACAACAACATCGCCAGCTTGAAAACCGGCGAGCCGAAGCATTGTGCCGTCATCCTGCGCTTTCAAAACAAGGCCGGTCACCCTGCCCCCTTCGTTACGCGGCGCAAAGCCTATGGACTTTTGTAACGTTTGTGCGTTCAGCCCCCCTGCCGTAGGCCCTGTGGACGCTGCCTGCGGCGAGGCTCCGGAAGGGTTTATGGTTTCCGCCGGAACAGACTGATCCAAATAGAGCGATTCCTTTACCCCGCCACGGGATAAAATCACATGGTCAAACGCAACCGCGTCCAATATCACGCCCGGCGCGACTTCTTCACCAACGGCAAAGCTATTTTGGATACCGTCCTCGCCGGCAATGATAGCAGAACCGCCGCCTGAACTTTCATTTGCGCGCACACCGAACAAAACCAAGCTTAAGGATGTCACATTCTGTGAAGCACCAGTGGATGCCTCGGTGCGATATAAAGGATCAAAGCTGCTAAAAAGCGCCAGCCGTGCCGAAGGTGATACTAAATTGACTGATGGCGCGCGCCATCCATCTAACGGACCAACCGGCGTTACAATAATCCAAAAAAGCCGAGCAACCTGAATAACCAAAAGGATAGCAGTCAAGGCAATGAGTATATTGCCAACAGGTAGCAACGTCAGCGCGCGCAATTGCACTTTTGCGCTTTCTGCCAATGATTTTCCCACAAGTCCTCCGCTATGGCGACTCCGCCATTTGATCTGAGGATTAAGACCCCGTTGTGACCTAAAAGTGAAGTTAAAATGACAGTTCCATGACGTCTATTTTGATTGTTGGGCGAGTTGTAAAATAATGGCGGCATGTAGATTAGAACATGCCGCCATAAGTCCGGGGCTGTAAACCCGTCAAAAATTGATTTCGAGGCCAATTGAGGCGCTTATACCTTGCTTATAACGATTGTAGAAAATGATATTTTCGCCGCTTTCCTGCAGTTCCTGATATTTTGTATTTGTCAGGTTGCGGACTTCAAACTTTAACTCGGCGTCCTTGTCGCCTACCTTGAAGCCTTCACGCGCAACGAAATCCAACTGGATGCCAGGGCGCTCTTTAATGTCGGGTTGACCTGATGCACCGCGACTGGTGACCCGATCAGTTGCAAACGTAAACAAAATCGTCTGCTGCGACAGGCGCTCTGTATCTTCCAGGCCAAATTGCAGATTGACCAAATGATCTGACTGCCCTGTCAATGGCGAGCCATTCGTAAAGAAATCGAGTGCGCTTGTGGACGACGAGTTGAACACTGCAACAGAGTCACCGGCCTTCACATTTAATTTTGATTGCGTGTAGGTATAGTTGGCAATGGCCACTGCGCGACGGGTTCCGAAGAAGCCATCTTCACCTAATCCCGACAAATCAAAATATTTCTGGGTTTCGATTTCGACGCCATATAAATTCGCCTTTGGCGCGTTGGCAAAGCTGGTCACAACCGAGTTATCATCAAAGCTTGAGAATGACTCGATGGGACTATCAATCCGTTTGAAGAACGCCGCGACAGTAAAGCGTTGGTCACGATCGAAATAATATTCGTAACGTGCTTCTGCGTTATACAACTGGCTGTCGGTTAACAACGGGTTACCACGGAACAAGCGGTTGGAATCTGTGTCATAGAAATTCTGGAAAATCAGTTCGCGAAATTGCGGACGTGCAATTGTCTTTGAACCGCTCACACGGAACTTCATCTGGTCATTGATATCCCATGTCATTGTTGCAGCGGGCAGCCAATAAGCCCGCTCCAGACTGGTGGACGCCAAAGACGCTGTCGGTACAGTGAAAACCTGAACCGGAGAGACCGTTTGTTCCGCCTTTTCATACCGCGCGCCCATGTTCAGGCTGATTTCAGGTGTAATGAATGCCTGAATCTGCCCATAACCAGCATGCGTACGCAAACCTGCATCGAACACTGGGTTGGCTTCGTTAGTATCGGTTAATGTGATGTCATAAAAATCAATCACATCTGGCTGCAGCAAGAAATCTGGACGGAACAATGCGGAAACGATTGGTGTCCCGCCTGGCGCTGTAAACAAAAAGTCACGACGCTCAGTACGACGCACTGTGTCGGCATAAGCATAGCCAACAGTAGCGGTCATATCGGGCGTAATTTTAAATGACAGATCAGCGCTTCCCGACCAGAGGTCCTCGCTAAGGTAAGAATAGCTTACCTCAGCGCTACCCTGCTGACCGTTGTTAAGGCGGTTAATGAAGACCTGACCAAATGGATCAGACTCCTGATTGCTACGATAATATTCAAAACTCAGCTCGTCCGGCGCTTCACGTTTTGAATTAGCGTATCCAGCACGGAAGCTAAAGTTGACGTCAGGCGAAAGCTTAAACTCGCCCACAAGCTGCGTATTGATCAACTGTCGTTCATACCAAGCCGTATCCTGCTGCATCAATGTCGCAGTCGGCGAGAGGTTTTGACGCGTGCCGACGCCCAGACGTGCTTGCTTCAGCGTGTCTCGAATAAAGACATTAGTCCAACGCACTTTCTGTTCGCCGGCCTCAATACCAAAACCGAGCAAGCCATTTACGACGATGCGATTGTCGGTGATGACGCGTTTAAAATCGAGTTCTTTCTGGCTTAGGTCTAAAGTCGACGCTGTTTGCTGCAACGTGTCGCGTGAGCGCCATTTGTTGCTATACCCTGCGGTGAATAGAATACCCATTGTGGCATCATCACCGAGGTCGAAATTGGTACCGCCAGTGATGTTTGCGGAACCGTTTGCGGGTAAGTTGTTGTAACGCTGCACAACAGCGTTACGTCCAGTAACCAATTGACTTGCAATGGCCTGCGTGTCGACGCCACCAGCACTTATGCGCTGTCCACTTGCCAGATAAGCGGCAAGAGCAGGCTGCAAATCACGGTTACCATTGTCAAAGCCGCTCCAATCCATTGAGCTACCATAATAAGTGTAGCCAAGCTGATTGGTTGTTTCAGTGTTGCCGCTCGCGTCAGCGCTGATAGTTAAGAACGTTTCACGCGGAATTGCCTTGGTAGTCAGGTTGATTACACCGCCGCCAAATTCGCCGGGGAAGTTCGCGGAATAGGTTTTCTGCACCAATGAAGAAGCGATGACGCTCGTGGGAAACAAATCAAGGGGAACAACGCGCTTCAATGGCTCAGGGCTCGGCAATGGTGACCCGTTTAGAAGAGCCAAAGAGTAGCGATCACCCAAACCGCGCACATACACAAAGCCGCCGCCAACAACGCTCAAACCCGTTACGCGTGAAAGTGCACCAGCGATATCACCTTCGCCCGTCCGTTCTATATCTGCTGCAGATAGAACCGATACGACTTGCGGTGCATTTTTAGAAATATTGCGATCCAGATATCCGCGGACAACAATTTCTTCGCCGCCGACGGAGACATCAACTTCTTCCTCTTCCGCGGGTTGATTGGCAGTTGCGCCCTCTAGCGTTGGTTCTGGAGTTTCGGCTACCGCAAGCTCAGCGCTTTGTGCGATTGCCAAAGATGGTGAGACAAGTGCGGACGTTAAAAGCAACAGGCTGATTGCCCCCAATGGCTTCAACATTTTCATTCCCTTTTTCTATTCTAAAAAAGGGGCGGGGTGCTTGGCCAAGCCTGCACCCCACCCCATTCAATGGCTGCCTATCAATAGGTAGGGAGTGAGGTGCAAAGACCGGTGACGCTTGTACCAAATGTGGCAGTCGCGCTGTTGCAAGTCCAACCTGCATACCATGTATCATTGGCATCCTTAACAGCACCGACATAGGTGGTAGCGTCAAAGAAGGCATTCCACGTACTTGGATTAAATGCAGATACAGCCGTTTCATTGGTACCGTTGATGAACAACGATGTCAGACTTGGCGTGAATGCGCTGTTATTGCCATTGCTGCCCGAACCGAAGACGGCAGCAACATCTGCATCTGTTACACCGTTGGAACCACGGAATGCTGGCGTGCCACATTGTGCGACGACAGAGCGGATGACTGGCGCACCTGCTTCATCTATGCCGGCGTCTGCTGATGCCGAAATTGTCTGCGGTCGGCTAATGCGCAGGCAAGTGGTGTTCGGGCTAACGATGACACCATTGGCCAATGAATAGTCCGTGCCGCCTCGCAAGAGGATAGCCGACTGGTTACCGATGTTACTGCGCTGTATGAAAGTGAAGTTGGCAAGCCGCGTGTTCTGACGCGGGGTGTTCCCGTCCAGAGCATTGTCCGAGTCTGCTTCAATCATAGAGTCGCCAGCGCCCTGACGTTGCACTACAATCGCATATTGTATGTTCGCCTTAACGCCCGTGTCGGTATCGAGATTGTCATCATCCGCACCCACAGCGACGAAATACTTCATATTCACGTTGCCGCCGAAGAATTCCACAGCATCGTCCGAACTGTTGAATGACTGAATGTTGTTCAACACTGTACCCGTACCTACGCCGCCAGTAGTAAGCGACTGAAGTTCAGAGTCACCGGAAAGGACAAAGCCAGAGTAACGGATTTGAACGTAGCTCAAACGGCCACTGCTATCTGCTGAGTTCGCTCCGCCATAACGCGCTGGATCGACGGCACCTTCAACCTGACGTTCACATGCTACCGTGCCAGGCGTGGCCGACGGTGCGATACAATCAGTAATGGGCGCACGTCCGTTGAGAACAACACCACCCCACTGGCCGATAGAACTATCAGTGTTGAGGCCAAGCACGTTATCGCGACTGGTGAATATAATGGGCAGTGCAGCAGTACCGATTGCATTGAGGCGGTTACCACGATTGACGTTCAGCCATGATACGCCAGTGCCACCAAAAACGACAACGCCAGGAGCGATTGTCAATGTAACAGCAGTGTTCGTAGATGCAGCGCCTTGGTCAGTTCCCACATCAACGCGACCGCCCAAACGATAGAGAAGACCTGCGACCTTCGGCAAGGTACTGCTGGTGTTTATCTGCGCTGGCAATGTGCATACGCGATACGTACCAGTTGGGCCCGTGATCGTGCCGCTGTCCGTCAAACCTTGAGCGTCGGAAATGGTTGGGCAACCTGTCGCAGCCGTTACTGTCGCAGGCGGCGGTGGTGGAGGTGGCGGAGGAGGTGGAGCAGCTGGATTATTGATGGTGATGTTACCACCAGTACCTGGTGACGCGATATCGTCTGCGCCACAACCAGTAACAAGGACGGCTGCTGCTGTCGCATATACGATCCCGCGCAATTTAGGGTCAAACATTCTCATTCTCCGCAACAAATATGACATGCCCGATTGTGGACAGATGCAACGGAGCATGGACGAATCAACTTGACGCCCTACCCGTTGACTTTTGGTAGGATAGGGGGCGCCTGTGACATGGCTGTGCGTATCACATTGCAGTTGGAAGAAAGTTTTACGTCACTAATGTGACACTGCTACCTTAATGGACTTCAAGGCAGCTGCGACAGCCGGATTAGGAGAAAACGTGTTATCACAGCGTGGCACCGACCATAGACGCCGTGCGTAAATTGTGTGACCTTCTTCAATCGCAAAGGAATGAAAATTATAAATGTCTGATTTCTTCAGAAAGTGGTCGGGGAGACAGGATTCGAACCTGCGACCCTCTGGTCCCAAAGTAGATGCTCCGCTATGGGAGATGCCGGCTTATCACGCTGTATTCAGACATATTTCTGTAAATTATATTCACTCAAGCTCCTTGTAAACAACCCCATTTCCCGTTAACGTGCATGCTAAGAGAGGTTCTAGCAAGCACATGCCAACACTACGCATTACGAAGGCGGCGGTCGACGCAATCCAGCCGGACAAGAAAGACCAACTGTATTGGGATAACCGACTGCCGGGCTTCGGCTGTAAGGTCACGCCCAAGGGGTCGAAGATCTTCATCTACCAATACCGCTTAGGCGGCAGGGGTTCCCCAGCACGGCGCTTCACCATTGGGAAGTACGGCGCACTTACAGCCGACCAAGCACGACGCGAGGCAGAGATGCTAGCGCTAAAAGTTGCACAGGGCACAGATCCGCAACGAGTGAAGTCCGAGACGGCTCGTGCCGCGGTTGATTTGGCGTTCAAGCCTTATGTCGAGAGGTTCGCGGCGGAATGCCTTAAGTCAGAGTGGCCGGCCACCCACCGCTACGTCTATTCGCTCCTTGTTAATTATGCGGTGCCGGTGATTGGTAATAAGCCACTTAACGAAATTACACGTAAAGACATCAATGCTGTTCTTGCGCCCGTTAAGAGTAAGGCTGCGACGGCAGCGAACCTGTTCGGCGTCATTCGGCGGCTCCTGAGATGGGCAGTCGAACAGGAGGATTTGGAGCGTTCGCCGATTGAGGGCGTTAAAGGTCCAAAGCCGCCACCTTCTCGCGATAGAGTGCTGGAAGATGCAGAACTGTTGCTGGTTTGGAAGGCTTCGGACGCTTTGCGTTACCCCTTCGGGCCATTGATCCGCTTGCTGATACTGACCGGCGCGCGACGGGAAGAAGTCGCGGCGTTGGAATGGGCAGAACTTGACCGTGACGCTTCCGTTTGGGTGCTGCCTCCCAGCCGGTCAAAGAATGGCGTGGCTGCGCGACAGCCGCTTTCGAGCCTTGCTGTGGCTGAACTCGACATACTCGCCAAACGGCACGGCATTGCAGCCGGCTGGCCCAAGTTGGGGCTTGTTTTCAGTACGACAGGCAACACCAGCGTCAGCGGCTACAGCCGCGCCAAGACCCGTCTGGACAAGGCTATAACTGCCCTTGCTGAAAAGCAGAATGCACTCCCCCCACCACCGTGGCGGCTGCATGACCTGCGCCGTACGCTGGCCACAGGGCTTCAGCGGCTGGGCGTGCGGTTCGAGGTAACCGAGGCAGTTCTTAACCACGTCAGCGGCTCAAAAAGCGGCGTAGCTGGCATTTATCAGCGCCACGACTGGGCACAGGAGAAGGCAGCAGCGCTCGAAGCATGGGCGGACCACGTTTCCGGTCTTCTGACTGGCGCGGACCAGACCAATGTGGTCCAATTTTCGGAGTTAAGGGCATGAGTGAATGGATTTCGAGTTTGCACGCGGTGAAGCGATTGCGGGACGCAGGTTTGAATGCCCCGGAGGCAACGCTTGGCCTTTGGGCCGAGGCAGGGTTTTTGCGGGCACGGGCGATCTGGGGTCGGTTCAGTAATGACGGGGGAACTGACGAGCTAACTTTCCCAGACGAATCGCCCGCCGATCCCGATGGGCTTGGGGCCGCAACTCCATGGCCGAATATCCCGAGCGACTTCTGGCACTACGTTAATGTGAAGCATGGCAATGCAGAAGCCCACTATGAAGCTGGAATATTTGCCGCGCTGGTTGTTTTGGATCCGGAGATAGGGAGCCACAGCGACACTGAGCACATCAAGCTTTACGGTGTATCCTTTAATTCGGATAACCTTGATGCTTTGCTTAACGGAGTTGGCGAACCGCAAGTCGAAGTGAAGCTGACAAAAACAGCTCCGTCAAATCGCGGTCGCAGACCGAACGCAGAGGGTTGGGCGGACTTTGGCGCTGCATTAGCGCGGTTTGTTTACGACGTGGATATGACCGAACAGGAAGACAGCGGCGCGATCTATGAGGCGGTTGCTGATATGCTGGCGAACGCAGATCGGCAACCGCTCGATATCCGGACGGTGAAACCCATGATCGAAAAAACGATCTTGTGGATAAAAAACAATAAAGTCGAAGGACACTTCGGGGGGTAATTGAATTCTCCCTATTTCTCCCAATTGGTGTCGTGAGTTGATCTATGCTCTTCGGCCATACGTACCCCGAAGTCATCGCAACCCGCGGTGGCCAGCGGAGTATAGTTAATGGACGTTTTAATTCCCAGCCGCGAAGCAGCGGCATTTATCGGGGTAAGCCCCGCAACTCTTGAAAACTGGCGCGTTCGTGGCGAAGGCCCTGCGTTCATAAAGACACCTGGCAAGACCGGTAAAATTTCTTACGCAGAGGCAGACATTTTGGAGTGGCGCGCACAGCGCCGCTTCTCATCCACCGCCCAAGCTGCCGCCGCAGACGCATAAAAGAAAAGCCAGCGCCTCCCGTGCAAGGAGATGCTGGCCAAGAAGGTATTTCCAATGATTTTTATAGCAAATAAATCTGCTAGTTACCAGCAGAACCTTACACATGGTGTAAGTATATGACCCGCCCTAAAAGCGTTCGCCAAGCGGCGAAGAAGGGGCGCGTAATCATGCGTAGTTCGGGGACAGTTGGCAGCGGCTTCAGCGTAGAAGTCAAACTGCACGATCTTGGCAGGAGGGGCATGTACATGAGTTTTGACTGGCAGCCTTTCCAGCCGACCGATGCAGAGATTGAGGGCTTTGGTGAGGAATACGACGCTATTCTTGCGCCAGTCTTTGCGGCTGCGCTCGGAAGCAAGTGTCCACCGCAAACACCCTAGGCCTGCGGCCTGAACCCCTTTTAAATCTAAACAGAAGCGGGCGGCGTAGCAATACGCCCCGCCCCACTCGGAGTAAGAGATATGACCTTATCAAACAGAGACGAACTCAAAAATGCGATACGGGCCGCTTTGTTGGCACGTGCGCCAAAACCAACGGGTATAAAGAAAGTCATCGAACTTGCTGGGGGCGCTAATTCGCTCGCCCATAAGTTGGGCGTAACCCACCAAGCAATATACACATGGTCTCACCGCGGCTGGGTGCCTATCCAGCGCGCGATCCAGATTGAGAGCCTCTTCGGTGTGCCGCGCGAAGCCCTGCTTAAGCCAGAGCTTGTTGCTATTTTGGCACCCAGACAGTGGAGTTAAGCGTAATGGACAACATCACAATTAACGCAACAGACCGATCAATCCTACCGCCCCCAGCCGAACTGCGGGAGCAGCCGGTTTGGCTGATCTGGCGGAAAGAGCGAGACCCCGATAGCTCCAACGGCAAGCCGCTGAAGGTGCCATATTACGCCAACGGCGGTAAGCGTCACGGAAAGCAGGGCGGCATTGACGATCGCGGTCGCATGACCACGTTCGCCGCTGCGCGTGACGCGGCTGTGCGGCGTGGCTTCACTGGCGTTGGACTGGCACTCATGCCTGAACTTGGTATCACCGCACTGGATTTCGATAACTGCGTTGACGAGGATGGCCGTCTGCCGCCAGAGATCGAGCAGATCGCCAGCCAGACCTACGCCGAGTACTCACCCAGCGGCAAGGGCATCCGTGCCTTTGTGCGTGGCTCTTACGGCAACCGCAAGTCGCCGAGCGAAGGCAACCCCTACGGCTTCGAAGTCTTCTCCAGCAACGGCTTCGTGACCTTCACCGGTAACGCCATGCCGTACACGGACATCCTTGGCCTTGAGGACACCATTGCGGATCTGGACGCATTGATCGCGCCGCTCTGCGCGGCGCGGTTCCAGGCCACCACGCAGCGGAGTTTTGACCCCGACGACTTCATGATTGGACGTGAACCGAAGACTGGCCAGACCCTCTCCCAGATGGAGGGGTTGCTGTCCGTCCTCGACCCTGACATGCCGCGTGCGGACTGGATCAGGGTCGGCATGGCGGCGCACCACGAGACCGACGGCGACGACACCGGCTTCTATTTGTGGAACGATTGGTCGCAGAACGGGGAGAAGTACCCAAGCGAGGAAGCGCTGCGGACACAGTGGGAGAGCTTCGATCGGCGTAAAGGCTCCGGGCATTCTAACATCACCATGGCGACGGTGATGAAAATGGCAAAGGAGGCTGGCTACCGCGATACTGGCGTCGACAGTTCCGATCTGCGACAGCAAGCTCAAGAGGCAACTAGCAATTTATCGCACGTGGACGGCGTTCGTACGCCCGACGGCTATTCCGGTAAGTTTCCCGTTCATGGTGCTAGCGATCCCGCGCTGCACCAGAGTACTGAATGGTACATCAAAGGCGTATTGCCGAAGGCAGATCTGATCGTTCTATATGGTCAATCGGGTAGCGGGAAAAGCTTTGTCGCACTCGATATGATTGGCGCAGTCGCTCGCGGCAAGCAGTGGCAGGGATGCCGTGTAAAAAAGGCAAAGGTCGTGCTGATTGCCGCCGAGGGTTCCGGGGGGGTTGGGAAACGCATAAGGGCATATTGTAAGCACTACGGGCTGAACGAAGCAGATCTAGATATTGGCATTATCCGTGTACCACCCAACGTCATTGAAGAAGTTGACGTGAAGGAATTGTGCACTGCCCTCGCTTTTGTTCAAGCTGATATCTTCGTGATCGACACGCTTGCACAGGTGACGCCCGGCGCAAATGAAAACTCCAGTGATGACATGGGGAAAGCCATTCGGAACATTAGGCTGATAACCGAAGCCACGGGCGCTACGGCGTTGGTCGTCCATCACGCAGGCAAGGATGCCACGCGCGGCGCGCGCGGCTGGTCCGGCATACGGGCTGCGGCTGACGCTGAGATTGAAATCAGCCGCAATGACACCGGTCATCTTATCAGTATCACGAAGATGAAGGACGGGGATGACAGCCAGCAGTGGGGCTTCCGGCTTAACCAAGTTCAGGTTGGTATCGACAATGATGGGGACATTGAGACGAGTTGTGTCGTTGAGTACGTCGAAGCGCCGCCAAAGCCGGTAAAATCAAGCGGGCCGAAGGGTAAAATTCAGGCCACAATCATGGAACGCGCGCGACATTGCGGCGCCGGCACACCCGAGGGGGCACTGATGCAGGATGTTATCGACGCGTCTGTCGGTACGATACCATTCGATCCCGTGCAAGCTGAGGGGGAAAAGAAACCCCGGGATCAGCGGCGCGGCAATGTTACTCGGGCGGTGACAACGCTTTGCAATCAGGGCTATCTGATAACGCGTAACGACAGGTTGTACGTAAAGGGTTTCGAACCGCACTACACCAGTGAACATACGGTTTCCCTACTCGATGCTTCAGCTTCAAACTGTTTCAAATCAGACTTTGAAGACATTTGAAGTATTTCGAGCAAATGCTGCTTCAATGCTTCAATGCTTCACCACCCTTTATAGGTGAAGCAATTGAAGCAGAAGCAAGCTGGTGAACTTGTAGCGCCGATGGCAGAGTTGAACCGACATCAGGGGATACTCTGCCGCATCGCGTATCCGTGCGAATTACCAGCCGTCGTCAAACAAACCTCGAACAGTAAATATTGATAAAATCGATCAAATATATCATTTACGCAGAGTATTTCGATTAATCTGCGGAGGCGAACATGGGCGGCTTTGGATCTGGACGACGCAGCAACCGTTGGACCACCGATGACTGCCTGCGCATCAACCTGTCGAACCTAAAGCAGCACGGCATGTTGCAGCGGCACTGTATGACCCGACATGAGCAAGTGTGGAGCCAATACGGCGAGGCCATCGCCGATTTAACGCTGGTAACCGACGTTCACTGCCTTGAACCTTCGCCATGTCTGAGGATCACGGGACGCGCGTTCGGCAAGGTCATCGATTGCGTTGTGTGGCTGGAGGAGCAGCCCCTGCCCTACGGTGGGGAGCGTTGGTACGCATTGTGCCCGCGTACAGGCCGCAGGTGCACCGCGCTTGTGCTGCCGCCGGGTCAGGCCCACTTCGCGTCTGTGAAGGGCTGGAACGTGGCCTATGGCTCTCAGCGCGAGTGCCCGATACACAGAGGCCACCGCGCCATCGAGAAGGCTCAGGCGCGCCGCAAGGCGCTGTCTAAGTATACCCGCAAGCCGATGCGGGAACGGTTACTGGATCGGCTGATCGAACGTCAGGTGTTTGTAGAGGAGCAGATCGACAGGCTGATGGAGATGGTGTTTCGATGCGATGCCGCAGCGGGTACTCGCCGACGCGGGAACGGTTAGTACATCGGCTGATCAAGCAGCAGGTGTTTGTTGATGAGCAGATCGACAAGCTGGCGCAGGTGGTATTTTGAAGGTTTCCTGCCAAGCTCACGTGTTGGTTGCTCCAACAAGCTAGGCCCGCTTGGGACTATGAAGTGCAGGCCATCAGCCCCCGTCGTTGGCTAAAGCTGCCAACGGGCCAACGGGGCAGCTATTCATCTATCTACGCACACAAACAGACAGTCTGCTTTGCGCCCAATTGACGACATTCTGGGCGCTAATTAGCACTTACATAAGCGGACATAGCATCAGGCATATCCCTTTCATCGTAAGCCGAATGTTGCAGAGCAGCAACTTCGCCCGCAATTTCAGAGCCGTTCCTGATGAAACGTAATAAATGAGTCGCTGTTCTGTAATGAATGCTTCGCTGCGCCATCACAATCGACCGCTAACGCAACCCAGAGTTAAAAACATTCCAGAGGGTAAATTGCATGGCATCACGGTTAAAATTGTCGCGTGTGGTATTCAAAGCAGCAACGCTCGGAGGCGCAGCGGGTCTTGCTTTCATCCCATCATTAGCTTTCGCGCAATCGGCACCGATTGATGAAGCAAACGATTCGGAAGCGATCGTGGTCACGGGTACACGCCCGATAGCGGAGTCAGAAGCTACCGCTCTGGAGGTTCAAAAGAATTCTGATTCCATTGTTACAGTTGTAGCGTCGGACTCGGTCGGTCGCTTGCCCGACCAGAACGTGGCGCAGGCCACAGGGCGTCTGCCCGGTATCGCCGTTGAACGTGACCAAGGGCAAGCTCGCTACATCAGCTTGCGCGGAGCGCCAAATTACTGGACGACCTTATCGTTTGACGGCATCAACATTGTTAGCCCCGAGGGGCGTGATGCACGCTTTGACTCTATCCCCTCGGCTATTGCATCGCAAATCATCGTGTCGAAGGCGGTGACGCCGGAAATGCCGGGTGAAACGGTGTCGGGGAATGTGAACATCATCACGCGTTCGGCGTTCGACTACAACGGCCTTCACTTCGCGGGTAAGGCTGGCTTTGGTTTGGCGGAACTGGGTGACCGCAAGCAATATGAAGGATCGGCTGTGCTATCGGATCGTTTCAACGCGGGCGACGGCGAAATTGGCGTCATCGTTTCAGGCAGTTATTACCAGCGCGGAATGATCACTGACAATTTCGAGACAGATTATGAGCGTGTGTCGCAGGATCAGCGCCCCGGAAACCTGACGCGTTTCTGGGCTCATGAAACCGAAAACAAGCTCTATCGATTGACGCGAAAGAACTGGTCTCTGTCCGGCCGCTTCGATTGGAAGCCAGATAGCGACAACACTGTTTCGCTGCGGTCTATCTATACGATTTTCACCGACGACGAAGCGCGCGACAATTATCGTTTCGATCTGGATGATAGGCAGTCTGATTTGGTGGCAAATACGACCGACTGCCCCACAGCCGTAAACAACTCGCCGACAACCACCGGGTATTCGGATATATGCATCGGCAACACGCCATCCAAGGGCGTCGTTTATGGTATAGATATTCGCCAAAGGTCGACGCTGCGGGCGTTTCGCCAATCCATCTTCACCAACAGCATTTCGGGCGGGCACGCTTTTGCCGATGGCTGGCAGTTTTCGTGGATCGGCAACTACACGGAGTCCAAAGATGATCGTTCAGTCGTAGGCGAGGCAAGCTGGGACAGCCCAAGCACACGCAGCCTGCGTCCGACGGTCGCATACGACTTTACAAACCCGAACCGGGGTGACTTGCAGCTATTCCAGACCGTTCAGTTAAGCACACCTACAAGATATCAGGCAGGCGCGCGTGTTACGAACATTGACTCATTTGCCAAGTCGTTGAGCCAGCTAACGGTGTTGGATGCCGTAGACACCACGCAAGCCTATACTGCAAAAGCGGTGCTTGCCCGAGAAACGATGTTTTTGGGTGGTGATGCCACTTTCAAGGCCGGTTTTCAGTTTGATCAGCGCACGAAGACAGTCGACGAAAGTCAGATATTGCTGAACACAGCGGCGCAGTTCGCCACGGTAGGCATATCGCCGGATTATAACCAGTTTTCGGTTGCGACGCCGTTTGAGGGTGCAATTCCATTAGGCTACGACTTTGGCTATTTCGATACGGACAAAATGCGCGCCGTTTCAAAGATTGCGCGGGAGAATTTCACTTTCGCTCCCAATACTGGTAACATTTACGATGTTCGCGAGCAGGTTTACGCCGGCTTCCTTATGGCCAGTGTGAAATATGACTGGGGGTCGCTGCTCGGTGGCGCCCGCGTCGAGCATGTTAAGAACCGTGGGATCGCGGTGGCTACTGTGGCGGGTGTCTCTGGTCCGGTCAAAGCCACGGAAAGCCAGACACTGGCTTTCCCCAGCCTTCACCTCAATTATAATCTCGACGACAGCAAAAAGCTGCGCGTGTCGTTCAACAGTGGTGCGGCGCGGGCCGACTACGATCAATTGCGGCCCAATGTGACCGTCAATGACAGCAATCAGTCTGTGTCGGGTGGTAACCCGGCGGTTAAGCCTGAGCGTGCCTATGGCGTCGACGCCTATTTTGAATGGTATGTCGAGCCGCAAGGTTATCTGATGGCAGGAGTTTTTTACAAAGAGGTCAAAGACGTGCTCTATCGCCAGACACGCACCTTTGGATCCAACGCACTGGACAGCAATGGCACTGACCGCTCCGGATACACATTCTCCGGAATCACCAACGGTGGATCTGGCCGGGTATTTGGTGCCGAAGTTGCTGCGCAGTTGCAGTTGGAGCCTTGGACGCAAGATCTTGGCTTGCCCGATTGGATGGGCGGCTTTGGTATCACTGCAAACTTGACTGTGAATGATAGCCGCGTTGCGAAACCGGCGCTTGGGACGGTACCGGCACGCGACGTACGCTTGCCCGGCACGTCCGACGTGGTTTACAATCTGGGAGCCTATTACGAGAAATATAATCTGTCGATGCGTCTACAATATCAGAGGCGGAGCACGTGGCTGGATGGCATTGCAGACGATTTGGCTGACGCAGGCGATACCTATTGGGCTGCAGATGACGAGTTGGATTTCTCAGCGCGCTATGCCTTCTCCGATGCCTTCGAAATCTTTTTTGACGCCACTAATTTGCTCGATAACCCCGGCCGCCGTTATTCGGAGCCTGGCAATCTTTTGACCGCCACCGGCATTCCCACAGCAAGCAGCACCACCCAGACCATTGAATGGGAGCGTTTCGGGCGTCGTTATGCCGCCGGTATCCGGGTCAATTTCTAATGCGCGTTGCTGCAGCCGTACTTGGCCTTTTACTGTGCGGCTGCACGACAACGCCAAGGGGGCTGCCTCCTGTGGCGGTCTCTGCGGTTGCCGAAACGGTACCAGTTGGGAGTGATAATCTCGACGCTGCCGACGACCCGTCTATTTGGCGTAATGCAACCGACCCATTGGCCAGCCTGATTGTGGCTACCGACAAAAAAGCAGGTCTTTATGTGTATGGCCTCGATGGCCAGGTGCGCAGCTTTTACAACGCCGGTTTGGTCAACAACGTCGACTTAGTAGACATGGGTGATGCCGGCGTTATTGTTGTTGCCAGCGACCGTAATGACATCGCTAGTGCAAAGCTTCAGATATTCCGTTTGAATACGCAAAGCGCCACACTGGATTTGCTAGGCAAAGTAGCTGTGGCGTCGGGTGAAGGCTATGGACTTTGCTTGCGACGGGCGGATGCTGACATCATTGCGTTTTCGGTATTGAAAGACGGGACCGTTCAGGAAAGCCGTATCACCATTGCTGCAGGCCAACCCACGGCCACGGCATTGCGGACATTGAAGTTACCAACCCAGACCGAAGGTTGTGTCGTCGATCCCCGGGACGGGATGCTATATGTCGGTGAGGAAACAGCTGGAATTTGGCGGTTCGCAGACAGAGCATCGTCGGGCACATTGGTGTCCGCGGTCGACAATCGCTACTTGGTAGCCGATGTTGAGGGTCTCGCTTTGGTCGCAGAAGGTGACAAAGGCGGATACCTGCTGGCATCCAGCCAGGGCGATAACGCGTTTGCAGTATTTCGGTTACCTGACATGACACCGATAGGTAGATTTCGCATTGGAGCTGGCGTGCACGGGGCGGTTGAGGAAACCGACGGAATTGAACTGAAGTCCGGAGATTTTGGACCCAATTTCCCCGACGGACTATTCATTGCGCAAGACGGGCATAATGCACCGCATGCGCAGAACTTCAAACTTGTGTCGTGGGCTGCTATCAAATCCGCGTTGGGTCTATAATAAACTGGAGCAAAAGCCATGTCTGCTGATCGCCGCCATTTTCTCCGTGCAACAGGGGCGGCGTTCGCTGCACTGGCTGCAAGCGGATGCGTGCGTGCGCCGCTGTCCGGCATAGCCAGCGATAAAGTAGTTGGTTACGGCGATCTCATATCTGACCCCGCTGGCATGCTCGACTTGCCCCCCGGGTTTTCCTACCGCGTGATTTCCAGCCTTGGCGACGCTATGACCGACGGCGGATCCGTGCCCGACAAGGCCGATGGTATGGGCTGTTTTGATTTGCGGAATGGCAAATGGGCGCTTGTCCGTAACCACGAACTTAGCCCCGGTAACGATAGCGGCGGTGCAACGGGACTAGCCTATGATACAGTGGCGCGGTCGATGGTTCCGCTTCCTGGCGGCACAACGACGATCATCTTGGACGCCAATACGTTGGCGGTCGAACGGCAGTATCGGTCATTGTCCGGCACGATCCGGAATTGTGCGGGCGGGGTTACGCCATGGGGTAGCTGGCTGTCGTGCGAAGAAAATGTCAGTAGGGCGGATGGCCGTATCAACAAAGACCATGGCTATGTGTTCGAAGTTCCAGCCGATTCACCTGGACCTGTTGATCCCGTTCCGTTGAAAGCCATGGGCCGGTTCAATCACGAGGCTGCTGCGGTCGATCCCGCCACTGGGATTGTTTATCTGACGGAAGATCGTAGTGACAGTCTCTTCTATCGCTTTATCCCGACGCGTACGGGCAAACTTGCAGCTGGCGGCCGCCTGCAAGCGCTCGCGCTGGAAAACGCGCGCGATACCCGCAACTGGTCCGCCATCACCGTGACAGGCGGTTCTTGGTTGCCCGTCCGGTGGATTGATGTCGACGATGTCGAAGCACCGAACGACGATTTGCGTATTCGTGGAGCCGCTGCCGGTGGGTCATTATTTGCGCGCGGCGAAGGCATCTGGATGGGTAGCGGCGAGCTGTATTTTGCCTGCACAAATGGGGGTGCTGCAAAATTGGGCCAGATTTTCCGGCTGAAGCCCGGCCGCACGCAAGATCAGTTGCAATTGTTTTTCGAAAGCACTGATCCTGAACAGTTTAATTATGGCGACAACCTCACCGTTGCACCAAATGGGCATCTCATTGTGTGCGAGGACCAATATACCGATGACGCCGTAAACTATCTGCGCGGCGTCGATACCGATGGTGTCGCCTACCCGCTGGGACGACTGAGGATGAAAACGGAGCTGGCAGGCGCTTGCTACGCACCGGACGGGCGGACTTTGTTTCTCAATATCTACAGCCCGACGCGGACTCTTGCTATCACCGGCCCATGGCGGGCATGAGACGCGTCATAGTTTAGCACACTTTCATTACGCCGCGGTGGCTTGTCGTTGTTCGCGGGTATTTATAAAGGCGTCCTCAACTCCGGCAACAAACTGGTCGGTGCATGCATCCCAGCAGAATTGTGCGCCATATTGTGCTGCGCTCGCCCTGCTCATTTTAAGCGATTGATTGATAGCCGTAACAAGGTTTTCATGAAGGCACCCGACAGGTTCTGATAACCTCCCGTCGGGGCTGCGCCCATCGACGCCCAAAATGTCGATTGGGCCGGGAACAGGATAGCCGGCAACCGGTAAACCACAGGCGAGGGCTTCGACGATGACGAGCCCGAATGTGTCTGTCTTGCTTGGAAAAACAAACAAGTCGGCCGACGCATATATGCTGGCAAGTTCTGCGCCGCGCTTCGTCCCCAAGAATAAGGCATCTGGGTATTGCGCCTCCAGTCCGGCGCGCGCCGGGCCATCACCGACGATAACTTTCGTGCCCGCGACGTCTGCATCCAAAAAAGCTTTCAGGTTCTTTTCAACGGCGACGCGACCAACTGACAATAAAACGGGTTTCGGAAGATTGGCAATTTGCGGGTGCATCGCGTGTCGGGGATGAAAAAGTCCGTGATCTATCCCGCGCGACCAGAGCCGCGTACTCTCGATACCACGAGAATGTAGTTCGTTACGCAGGCTTTGCGTCGCCGTCAGCACAGCGTGGGAACGGCTATGGAATTTCCGCATTATCGGCCAAATGGCGTTTGACGAAAACGGCGTCCGTTCCGCCACATAGTCGGGAAATCTCGTATGAAAGGCGGTCGTGAACGGAATATGGTGTTTTATGCACCATGCCCGTGCGCTCCAACCAATTGGCCCCTCAGTCACGATGTGAACGATGTCTGGGTTAAAGCTGTGTAGCGCCTTTCGAAGGCCAAAACGGGGCGCAAGCGCCAGCCTTATTTCCGAATATCCGGGGCAAGGGATGGTGGTAAAACGGTCGGGCGCAACAACTTCTACCTCAAAGCCCCGCGCCGTCAGTCGGCTGACGGTTTCCGTCATGGTGCGGACCACGCCATTGACCTGCGGCAACCAAGCGTCCGTTGCTATGGCAAGCCTCACGCTGTGGCCATCGCTGACTTCGCGGATTTTGCCCGCACATGCGCGGCCCAGTCGATTATCGACATCGTGCCATCTTTCGCCTCGGTGAGTGCTGTGCAACTTTCGACCCAATCACCGTCATTGTAATAAGTGATATCGCCGAACTGCCGTATCTCGGCACAATGGATGTGGCCGCAGACGACACCTTGCACTCCCCGCATCGATGCCTCGCGCGCGACGACTTCTTCATATTGCCCAACATATTGAACAGCGTTTTTGACCCGCTTTTTCAGATAGGATGACAGCGACCAATAGGGCAGGTTAAAACGGCGCCGTACGGCGTTCAAAATGACATTTGCCTTAAGCAACAACGTATATGCCTGATCGCCGAGAAACGCCAGCCACCGGGCGTAAAGAACAATACCGTCAAACGCGTCACCGTGCGTTATAAGTAATGCCCGCCCGTCTGCTGTGGTATGAATGGCCTCCAACTGCACTTCGATGCCACCGAAAGTTAGGCCAGCATAATCACGGAACATTTCGTCATGATTGCCGGGTATATAAATAACGCGCGTACCGCGGTGGGCCATTTTAAGTAGCCGACGGATGACCTCGTTATGTTGGTCAGGCCAATACCATCCCTTGCGCAGCCGCCAGCCATCAACGATGTCACCGACCAGATATAATGTTTCGCATTCGACCGAATGCAGAAAATCGCTCAGTAGCCCTGCCTGACAACCTGCAGTGCCCAGATGGACATCGGATATCCATACCGTCCGCAGGCGCATTTTGGGTTGAAAACTTCTAGGCTCCGGCTTTTCGAACCAGGTTGGAAGATTTCCCGATGCGGCAGGGCGTTCCGACAGTAGATTATCGCTCAACTTCGCAGTGGTCATATTATCCATCCCCCATAACTCAACTAAGACTTAGACCTTGAGTTGGTCGTGCAAATGGCAGCAGGATGACAGATTTTTTGCCATTCAAATTTGTTGCATGTAATTATCGCACTGCCACCATTTCTGCATCCGGCAGCGTAATGCCCATTGCTTTTGCAAGTGTCGGCGCAATCGCACGCATATCGATTTCGCCAAGGTTTCGTCCATTTGCAATGTCTTTGCCCATCATCATGAAGCTTGATAGCATTAGCGGGCTATGGGGAAAGTACCCGTGCATTCCCTTGCTTGTTGACCTGCTCACCAAGGGGGCAGACGGCCCCTTGAAACCACCCGCATAGGCATTTGGGCTAAAGCTAATATAAAAGCTAGCTTCCGGATTTCCCCCAAGACGCGCTATTTCAGGTCGCTCGGCGATTTCCGTGATGCAGTTTTTTGGGTCTTTCTGGAGTCCAGCAAGCAGATGGGCCACCCGGGTTTTCAACGCTGCGTCGGCTGGACGGGCCAAAACGATGGCAGACGATCCGCCTGAATTCCACGGACTAGCTTCCCAACTATTGATTTTGCCGTTGCTGTCGAGCACGATCAGTCCGGCATCGATGAACGCGCGGTACAGGTTTATTTCAGTGTCGACCTTGGAAAAGCCATGGTCGGATACAACGGCGATGACGCTATCGGGGTGGGATGCCATCTGCGCGGCAACAATCTGCCCAACCACCTTATCAATTCGAGCGAGAACATTATAGGCTGCGGCGGTGTCCGGACCTTTTTCATGCTGCTCATGATCGAGAGCAGTAAGATAAACCGTTGTGAAATATGGTTTTTCGCGGGAAATGAGAGCAGATGCAAAGCGACCACGGGTTTCATCAGCCTCAATGCTTTCATCAATGCCGGGCGCATAGCTACCAAGATCAGTTTCAAGCGATTCAATAAGGTCCGGCGTAGCCAGTGCCTTTAGCAGCTTTGCGTCATCCTTGTGACCGGTGCGCCAAATCTGCGGGATGTTCCACGTAACATTTTTTGCTTGAACACTGATCGGCCAATGTACATTTGCCGAACTCAGTCCCGCCTTTGCAGCAGCATCCCACAAGGTCGGGACCTTCAAGTCGGTGGCGTACCAATACCAACCGTTTTGGTTGATCTGCATTGGGTCGAAACTGTTATTACCGACTATCCCATGCTTTGCAGGGCCAACGCCAGTCAACAAAGTTGCATGGCTCGGATAGGTAACAGTCGGAAGAACGCCCTTTACCCGTTCAGCATACGTGCCATTTGTGATGAATCGTTTGAGGTTGGGAACCTGTATTCCGCGCTCCTCAGACTTCAAAAGGTCCGCTGGCTGCAAACCATCAATCGAGATCAGCAGCACCGGCTCGGCCGATGCCGCCGATGGCAGCGCGCTCACGAGGAGCGCGCTGCCAATCAGCAAAGCAGATTTCATTAGAAGCCCGCCTTCAACGTCACAAATAATTGGCGCGGAGAGCCTGCAAGTAAGGTTTGATTGTCGCCGCTGTTGCCGAAGCCGTTTGAACCAATGGTTGCGACATAATCATTGCCGAACAGGTTTGTGGCGTTCAACTGCAGTTCAAGCGGGGTGCGAAGCCCCGCATCAAAGCGATAACCGGCGGTGGCATCAACAAGGACACGGCCGGGTACGGAGCGGTCGTTCAAATAGTTGAAGTAACGCCTGCTCATATAGTTGGCACCGATGCGTCCAAAAAATGCGTCGCTGTCATAAGCGATTTCGCCGCGCAGGAGATGTTTTGGCGTATCGACTACGTCTTTGCCCTTGGTGGCAATAACTGCGGTCGGGGTAATGACGTTGTCACGATATGTTGCGCCAGTGTAGCTGTATGACGCAAATAGTGTCATGCCGCCGCCCAAGCGTAAATCGCCGGCTGCCTCAAAGCCGATCGAGCGGACGCTGCCGACATTTTGAAGAATGGCCGGATTGCCCACAATGCCTGCACCAGTTTGTACACCAAGCAGACGATTGCGGAAATTGACATAATAAACGCCGATAACGCCATTGAAAATATTGTCATTATAGCGTGCGCCAAGTTCAAAGGTATCTGAGCTTTCTGGTTTGAGGCCGCGGGCAATCAAGGCATTGAAGCCAGCTTGCGTCGTGGAAAATGGTCCGCTTGTTGCCGATGACACAAACGCGCGGGTAACTTGCGTGAAGCCGCCGAAGAGTTCAGTCTTATCGGTCAGCTTGTATGCAACACCGGCATGCGGCTGGAACCAGTCTTGCGACTTGATTTTACCGGCTGCCAAAGAACCCTGAATGCGTGGATCAGATTCATTGTTAACCTGAAACCCCTTCCATCCGAGGTTGATTGTCAGATCGCCAAGATTGATTTTGTCCTGCACATAATATTGCAACGTATCAGTATTGAAATCGAACAACCACTGCGTGAAAAATGGGTTGCGCAGGAACTTACTGTGGTCAAGGCCAGGATTGGTATTGCTCTCATAGGCATAAAAACGACGCGCTTGCGTGAAATCATTATGCTCGTACCACCCACCAAGAGTGACTTCATGATCACCAACTTGAGCGTTAAGCGAGCTGAATACGCCGCCACGCTGAATGTCATATTCTGTCGTGCGCGCTGACATTGGCACGCCATTCGGGCTTGCAACATAAGGTGTACCCCACGTGCCTTGACCGGTGTTGTCGTGATAATATGCCTTGATCTTGAAGGTTACCCCATCGACCAGCGGCGCGGTGAGCCCGTAAGCAGCAAGCGTGTCTTTGCGGAGACCAGACGCATCATAATAACTGTCATCGAGGTTATTGATGGGTGCAACGAACACGCCACGTGCCGCGGCGATCGCTTTGGCATAGTCGGGAAAGTAGTTGTCATGGTCATACCCAAGGCGATTGATCATCTCGAGCGATAGATCTTGATAATCCTGCTCTGCACGGTCGGAGTAAGAGAAATAGGCGTCAAATTCCGCATCACCCACTGGAATAACTGCCTTGGCGTTTAAATGCATGCTGCGCTGTTCGCCGCCGCCCTTCCATTTGTCGGCATTGTGATACACGCCGGAAAGAAACCCCCGCATACCGCCAGCTTCACCAAAATTGATGCGGCCAAACGCGCGCATTGTGTTTGACGAACCATATGTCAGGTTGGCGTCGACGCCGAAACCATCGGTTACATCAGCCGAGAAAAACTCGAGGGTTCCACCAAGGTTGTTGGTAGCTTGCGTGCCGATTGATCCCGATCCCTGCGAAACTCGAGTAACACCGATATTTTCGGAAATGATGGCGCGGCCGATATGCAACCCGTTGTTGTTACCATAGCTTGAATCACCCAACGGGATGCCATCAAGCGTATAACCGAGTTGGTTCTGGTTAAAGCCGCGGATCGACACCCGACTTGACCATTCATATGTGCCAAACGGGTCGGCAGATTGGAAATTGACACTTGGCAGCTTCTCAATCGCTTTCAACGGACTTGTGCCCGGGGCGAGTATTAGAAACTCTTGGCTGGATACCTCTTGTACTTGGCGTGTTTCGCCTTTGCCAAATACAATGATTTCGGTTTCATCGGAGCCGGTGCTGATCGGCGCAATATTCTGTTGTGCCATAACCGGCCCGGATCCGGCCGCGACTCCGACTAAAAGCACCACTGTTATCTTACGCATTTTTTTACCTTCCCTGCATAGGTTTACAGCGCGGAATTAGGGAAGATCGGTGGCACTTTGATGCACTTACTGCGCTACTTTGATAGAAGTTATGTGTCTGGAATATTTCTAGATTTGAATGACAATTTTTCGCTTTTTGAAAAATGGCAAATATATTACAAATATATTGCAGTGGTGTCATATAAGTGTAACATTCAAAGGAGAGATGAGGAGAGATGCTATGAAACTGAAAGTTATTGGTGCTTTGATTGCCACCTTGGTCGGCGGAACTTCCTACGCGCAGGAGCCGGCTACTAGTGAAGTAGTTTATCCCGTAGGATCGATCGGTTACGAAGCGCTCGTGCGTGGTGATAATGAGCGCGCCATCACTGACATTCTCGGAAGTGAGAAAATCAGCCGCCACGACCCTGCCAAGCTTCTCAACCTTGGGCGGGCTTACGCACGCACCGGTCGAACAGAAGAGGCGGCGACTTTGTTCAAGGCTGCTTTGCATAGCCGTGATAATGTCGAACTGGTACTTGCCGACGGTCGTGTAATGAATTCTAAGGATGCGGCAAAGATGGCTTATGCCGGTTTACAAACGCGGATGGCGTCGCGCTGATTTAAATTCACCGAATTACTGCACAAATTAAAACGGGGTGGGCAATGTGCCTGCCCTTTTTTTTGTGGGGTTGTAAAGAACAGACGTTGATAAACTACGCGGCGCCATATCATTGACGCAAAATATTCTCCTAACTGCAATATAATAAACATCACCATGTCACAGATCATTTCTATTCGCACCGTAGACGACAGGTAACTTATTATCTGGACCGTCGCAGCTACCTATTACGGGAAGTTTATATGTGTTGCGGAAAATAAGCATGCCAGACCAAAAATTGTGCAGGATCATTTGTTCTACAGCAGCCGCTGTACGGATACCCGGTTCTAGCAGACGTCGGACCGAATGACGTTGCCGTTAGTACTACGAGCCAAGCTTAGCGTCCGACAATCGATAGCGGATTGCAACGTGCGGACGTTCCACCCCGTAATATTTTGAAAATAAATGGGCGGCCAGTGATAGTTCGTCGAGGCGACGCGAGTGTTGCTGACCCAGCGATCGTTGACGGAGGAGCCGCAGCAAGGGCGCCAACTCCCCCATTGATTGATCTGCCTCAAAGCTTTGCGAAAACCTATGGGATAGTTCTGCGAAATGTAAATGAAAGTGGGATGGTAGTTGCCATGCGGGAGGGAGCCGACCCCCTGACGCTGCTACGAGTCCTCAGGTATTTTGCGATCCCCGCCGATGTCGAAATCGCCGATAGCGTAACATTTGACCGTTATTTGTCCGATCAATATGCAATGGATGGCTCGGCTTCCGCCATGGTCGAAACAATTACCGCGGGCAATAGCGACTTATTTTCTGATATGTTGCCCGGCGCAGACGATCTGCCCCATAGTGCTAATGATACCCTCGTGATCAGGCTAATCTACGGCATCATTGCGGAAGCTGTGCGGCAGGGCGCGTCCAACATCCATGTCGAACCTTATGAAACAGGCTTGGTCGTTCGGACGCGTACTGATGGTATTTTGAAGCAGTGCCTGCGTTTACCCGCCAATATCGTGCCTATGATCGTTCGCCGCATCAAAGTCATGGCACGGCTCGACATCGCTGAGCATCGAATTCCACAAGATGGACGGATTGGGCTGACGCTTGCCGGAAAGCTGGTCGACGTGCACGTTTCGACATTGCCTAGCCGCGCTGGAGAGCGGATAGTGCTGTGTATAGTGAACGAGGAAAGTGCAAATATTCCCCTTGAGCTGCCGGGGATGTCGGCAGACACACTGAGGACATTGCGAGATGCGCTCTCCGAGCCGAATGGCGTCATTCTGGTAACTGGCCCAACTGGGTCAGGGACAACCACAACGCTATATGCTGGGTTGAAGGGTCTGAATGACGGAACCCGAAACATACTGACAGTCGAAGATCCCATTGAACATCCCGTGGAAGGGATCGGTCAGACGGAGGTTAGTGCCAATCTAGGCGTGACTTTTGTAAACGGTTTGCGCGCCATACTACTGCAGGATCCAGATGTGGTTATGGTCAGTGAAATTCGGAACAGTGAAACGGCACGAGTCGCTTTCCAAGCAGCTTTGACTGGACATTTGGTGCTAACCACTATGCACGCGAATGACGCCGTCGGGGCGATTACAGGTATCCGTGATATGAAGGTTGAGCCGTTTCTGCTCGCGTCGACGCTGCGCGCCGTGATCGCGCAAAGGTTAGTCCGCCGCCTCTGCTCATCGTGTCGAGAAATTATTCAAGCGGACGGTAATGCGGCATCCTTGCTCGGGCTCGACAAGGGTACAGCAATGTACCAGGCCGTTGGTTGTGGCGAATGTGATAATACTGGATTTCAGGGACTAATTGGCGTTTTTGAGGCCGTGCGGGTGGATGCCACCATCCGTCGTCTTATTAACGACGGTGGCGACGAAGCTATTTTGGCGCGGCACGCATTCATAAATAAGCCAAATCTGAGTTCAGCGGCTCGTAAGCTTGTCCTCGCCGGTTATACCACCGCACAAGAGGCAATCCGGATTTCACGTCGCGAAGATATCGCCAATGTCTGAATGGCCTCCAGAAGATTACACTTGTTACTCAAGAACAGCATTTTTTGGCCGACAATAGACATCCGTCAGCTTGCACCTGACCGACCGTTTTTGATCAGGCTGGCCACAAGCAGACCGTCCGCTCACGGCCCAATTGCAGCCGCTGTTCGTGTTAGTGCCGCACGGCGACGCAAACGACCCCACTCGACCGCCCGCTTTTTATGACGAGACGTATGCGTTTTCGGTTTCGTGCGGCGTTCCCGAACTCAAATAAGGTAAGCCGAGGACGCAACGCAGCGTCGCGCGGTGATTGCTATGTGCTTGCTGAAAAACATGCCTGATCAGAAATAAGGCTGATGCAGAGCGTAAGTAACTGAAAAAAATGGTCGGGGAGACAGGATTCGAACCTGCGACCCTCTGGTCCCAAACCAGATGCGCTACCAGGCTGCGCTACTCCCCGACATGGGATCACTGGTATAACAATGTCCTCGCGGCTGGCTGCCTGCCAACTTCGCGATGCGAAACTGGTGGGCCCGGAGGGACTCGAACCCCCGACCTAGCCGTTATGAGCGGCCAGCTCTAACCAACTGAGCTACAGGCCCTAACCGGCTCGCCAACTACCTGCGCGCCGATAGCCGAACTTTAGCAGAATGCGCAAGTCCTTATCTGACATAAACCATGTAAATTTGAAAAGGAAAGCATAGTGTCAAAATGCGCCAATCTTAGAAAGAGGCTATAAACGCCCACAAGATACATGTTCCCCGGGGCAATACACCCCCTATAAATGCATCTATTGGCGAGCATGACGATATGGGACAATTGCAATGCAGCATAATTATATTATAAGCATTGGGCAAAATAGAAATGGAAATTACCAAATCATGGCTAATACGAACCTTGATGCGATAGATATGAAGCTTTTGGCCGAATTGCAGGCTGATGGTCGCATTACCAATGTTGAGCTCGCTACAAAGGTTGGTCTGACCGCACCTCCCTGTTTACGCCGTATGCGTGCGCTCGAACAATCGGGGACGATAAAATCCTACCATGCCGATGTAGACGCTAGCGCATTAGGGTATACTATTACCGTTTTCGCAATGGTCAGCCTCAAAAGCCAGGCCGAGGATGACCTTAAAGCGTTCGAACAACATGTCCGCGCATTACCAGATGTGCGCGAGTGCCATATGCTTAATGGCGAAATAGATTTTATTCTGAAGATTGTAGCGCGTGACCTTCAGTCATTTCAGGAATTTCTGACCTCTAACCTTACGTCGGCGCCTAATGTGAGCAGCGTCAAAACATCTTTAACGATCCGCACAGCGAAAGACGAACCCGGCGTGCCTATTCCCCAGGCATAAAAAAGGGCCCGGTTACGCGGACCCTTTTCCATTTATGTATCAAAGCTTAGGTTGCTGGTACTGCGGCAACAGTTGCCGCCGCGGCATTTGCGCGATGGTTGATAAACATCAACCAATATTCGGCTATTGCCTTACGGTTTGCGCCTTTGATCATCGCGAAGTCCGCCCTCGCCCCTTCATGATCACCAAGCATAGCCTTTGACATGGCAAGACGGAAGCGCGTGCGCTCGGTCTGGTCACCGCCATCCTTGTCTAAAATGGGCGCTTTGCTCAACGCAGATTCATACAATTCCTTCGCTGTTTTGTAATCCTTGTGCGAGAAAAAGGAGTCGCCAGTAAGCGAGGCCAACATGCCCCTCGGGCTAGCCTTGGCGGGTGCAACTGTTCCAGCCAGTGTACGCGTATCTTCTGCAAGCCGCGCCTTCGCTTCATTATACCGCTCACTGAACGTCACATTGTTGCGCGAAATTACCCCCTTGGCAAAGCCTTCATCCAGCAAAGAAACTGCCTCTGCCGGGTAACGCACCCCGATATAGCTAAGGCTGTCGAGATATGCGGCATATTCTTGTTGGAAGCGAAGACCATCGGTGGCGCGCATCAAACGCATGATGTCGAGTGTTTCTTCTGGATTGAAATCACGCGAGCGGTCAAAAAATGCGAGCGCATCATGCCAGTAATCAGGATTATTTTCCGCTATGATCAAGTCTTTGTAAAAATTGGCCGCACCTGCGTAATTCTTCGCCTTAGCCGAAAGTATTGCGGCACGTACGATATAGGTTTTGTTCACAGAACCAGCGGCCTTGCTAGCATCAATTGCCCTGCTAATCCATGAGACTGCATCTGCATCTTTGCTCTGTTGCGACATGGCATTGGAAATCAGAAATTCTATATTATTGCCGCGATGCCCCAAGTTATAGGCGTCGACCATATGTTTTTCGGCGTCTGCAAATCGCTTACCATCATATGCGATGGCGCCCTTACGAAACGTATATTCTTTCTTCAAATCGGCCGGGGTGGAGGCTGAAGCAATCAACAAATCAATGCCCTGCTCCTGAAACGCCAAATCCTTCAACGGCGCGCCAATATTTATGGCCAATATGCCCGCTTCATAACGATCATCGTCATTGCCAATAGCCGCGACAACCTTAGGAAATTCTGCTTTAGCTGCTGCAGCGTTTTTTGCTTTGTTCAACAAATCCGACACAGGCATATAAGCGGCAATAAATGGTTTTGAGTAATTTCTCTTAGGGGCGACCGCTTCCTTACCCTTTTTTTCCTTCTTGGGCTTTTCATTGGACTGCGCAAATGCAGCAGGAGCGGCTGAAACCGCTACCAACGACAAAGCGAGGGCAAATTTTGAAACCAATTTCATGTAACTCTCCGCAAATTAATAAGCCTTGGGCATGCTAAAGCTTAGTTTATAGAAGCTTGCTATCGTCAGTGCAATTACCATAGCGCGATTGAATATATTTCCGATGAACGAACCGGAGCAAAAAACAAGTGGGTGATCGCAGTGCAGTAATTATCGGAGCGCGTGGCGGCATTGGCGCGGCGCTGGCAAATGCTTTGGAACAAGATCCAAATTATGCGCAGGTTATCCGGCTGCATCGCGAGAGCGCCCCGCCCTGTGATATAAGCGATGAGGCGAGTATCGCGGCAGCCGCAGCAAGCCTAATGACCACATATCCGCCGATAGACTTGGTCATTGTTGCAACTGGGCTGCTGCATTCGACAAGTAAAGGTCCAGAAAAGAGCCTTCGCGAGCTTGATCCGGACTGGATGATGGAAAACTTTCGCATCAACGCGGTTGGCCCAGCGCTCGTTGCGAAACATTTCTTGCCGATCATGGCCAAGCAAGGTCCTATCTGCTTTGCGGCCTTGTCTGCGCGGGTGGGCAGCATCTCCGACAATCGCTTGGGTGGATGGCATAGCTATCGTGCGTCTAAATCCGCACTGAATATGTTTATCCGTAATATCGCGATCGAATGGCAGCGCAAAAATTCGCAATCCGTTGTTGTCGGTCTGCATCCTGGCACTGTCGAGACGGCACTTAGCGCCCCATTTAAGGGCAATCCTGCGCATGAACGCCTCACCCCAGCGCGGGCAGCACAGGACATGCTCAATGTGCTCCAGCGACTGAAACCTGAACAAAGCGGGCAAATTTTTGCTTATGATGGAAGCCTCATTACACCCTAATTTCCACCATAGCGTGAATCTGTGGATAAGCTGGTGAAAAGTGCGCAATTTGGCCAGTCACATGTGGCCATTTAGACCCATTGGGTCTAGGGTAACTTCATTATAAAAATATAAGGATTATCGCGGCGTGACCGACGACACAGTTACCTTGGACCCATCAGACATTTCACCCGTCGACATTGTCGATGAAATGAAGTCGAGCTATCTCGATTATGCAATGTCGGTCATTGTATCGCGCGCCCTTCCCGATGTGCGCGACGGTTTAAAGCCCGTTCACCGCCGGATTTTATTTGCCAGCCAAGAAGGTGGCTTTGTTGCTGGCCGTCCCTATCGCAAATCAGCAAAGATCGTCGGCGATGTGATGGGCAATTATCACCCGCATGGCGACAGCGCGATTTACGACGCACTGGCGCGCATGACTCAGGATTGGTCCATGCGCGTGCCATTGATCGATGGTCAAGGTAACTTCGGTTCGATGGACCCTGATCCCCCCGCATCGATGCGCTACACAGAGGCGCGGTTGAACAAGGTCGCCAATGCACTTTTGGATGATCTTGATAAGGACACGGTTGATTTCCAGCCCAATTATGACGGCAGCCGTGAAGAGCCACAGGTTCTCCCTGCCCGTTTCCCCAATCTGTTGGTTAATGGCGCTGGCGGTATCGCCGTAGGCATGGCGACCAACATCCCGCCGCACAATCTGGGCGAAGTGATCAAGGCATGCTTGGCCTACATCGATAATCCGGCGATTACGATCGACGAACTCATCGAAATCGTCCCTGCCCCTGATTTCCCCACTGGTCCGCTGATCCTTGGCACAGGCGGCGCACGTGCTGCTTATCGCGACGGCAAAGGCTCCATCATGCAACGCGCGCGGCATGAGATTGAAGAAGGAAAAGGCGACCGCCGCTCCATAGTCCTTACCAGTATTCCGTTTCAGGTCGGTAAATCCGCTCTAGTCGAAAAAATCGCCGAAGCCGCGAAGGACAAGCGGATTGAAGGCGTATCCGACATTCGCGATGAATCGAGCCGCAAGGGCGTGCGCATCGTCATCGACCTAAAGCGCGATGCGACGACAGACGTCGTTCTGAACCAATTGTGGCGCCACACGCAGGCGCAATCCAGCTTCCCAGCCAATATGCTTGCCATTCGTGGCGGCCGTCCCGAAGTCTTAAACCTGCGGGACATCATCGAATCTTTCATTCGTTTCCGTGAGGAAGTAATTACCCGCCGGACAAAGTTTGAACTGAACAAGGCGCGCGAACGCGCGCATTTGTTGCTTGGTCTCGTCGTTGCGGTCACCAATTTGGACGAAGTGGTGCGGATCATCCGTGGTTCCGCTAGCCCCGCCGAAGCCCGCGCAGCATTGATTGCGCGCAAATGGCCCATCGCCGAAATCGCATCCTACATCAAATTGGTGGAAGCCGTCGAAACCGAAATCACCGGCGACAGCTACCAATTGTCGGAACTGCAGGTTCGCGCCATTCTTGAATTGCGCCTACATCGCCTAACTGCCCTTGGCCGTGATGAGATTGGCAAGGAACTTCAAGGTCTTGCGGAAAACATCGCAGAATATCTCGCGATTTTGGGTGACCGCGTAAAGCTATATGCCGTGCTGCGTGAAGAACTGGTCGCTATTGACGCCGAATTCTCTACCCCGCGCCTATGCGAAATCACGGCAAGCTGGGATGGCTTGGACGACGAAGACCTCATGGAGCGTGAGGAAATGGTCGTGACCGTTACGCATGGTGGATACATCAAGCGCACCGCTTTAGCCACGTTCCGCGCACAAAACCGAGGCGGCAAGGGCCGCGCGGGCATGGCGACTAAAGATGAGGATGCTGTTACCGAATTGTTCGTAACCAGCACACATACACCCGTATTGTTCTTCTCCAATATCGGTAAGGTCTATCGCCTGAAAGTTTGGAAGCTTCCCGAAGGCGGCCCGTCAACACGCGGTCGGCCTATGGTCAACTTACTTCCATTGGGTGAAGGCGAAGTCATATCCAATGTTTTGACCTTGCCCGAGGATGAAGCCGAATGGGGCGGCCTCAGCGTCGTATTTGCCACAGCAAAGGGTTATGCCCGCCGCAACAGCATGGACGCTTTTGCCAATGTTCCCAGCAATGGTAAAATCGCAATGAAGTTCGAAGGCGATGATGCCGACGACAAGTTGATTGGCGTTGAATTGTTAAGCGCGGAGGATGATGTCCTGCTCGCTAGCCGCTATGGTAAGGCGATCCGCTTTGCCGCCGACGATATTCGCGAATTCCAAAGCCGTGCGTCGACGGGCGTGCGCGCCATGAAATTGGCAAAGGGTGACGAGGTTATATCACTTTCGATCCTCCAGCGCGTTGGTACCTTACCAGAAGAACGCGAGGATTATCTGCGTTTTGCCCCTTGGAAGCCCGAGAAGGAAGGCGAACCGACAATGTCCGCCGAACGAATCGCGGAAATGGCGGAACGTGAACAGTTCATCCTAACCGTGTGCGCCAATGGCTATGGCAAATTGTCATCCGCTTACGCCTATCGCCGCACCGGTCGCGGTGGCCAAGGCATCACAAATATCGACAATATTGAGCGTAACGGCCCCGTCGTAGCCAGCTTCCCCGCAACGAAGGGCGACCAGTTGATGCTCGTGACGGATCAGGCCAAGCTGATCCGCATGCCGCTCGACAGCTTGCGCGTATTGGGTCGCGGAACCGCTGGTGTGCGCTTGTTCAATGTTGGTGACAATGAACATGTGGTTGGCGCGGCCAAGATTGACGAGAGTGATGAGGATGACGCCGAAACCGCCAATGAAAATGCTACTGAAGGCGATGGCGAAGGCGCCGTAGCTGATACGCCGATAGCTGAGTAAAGCAAACTGCCGTCACCCAAAGGCTCGTTCTTAGGGTGACGGAAAGGCGGAGCTGACGGGAAACATCTTCTCTTATTTTTAAGCTGAATTCTTACCTGTTCAGTCGCGCTCTTCACCATCGGCAAAATGCCCGCGCTTTACTAATGTCTGCGCGACACCAACGGCAATCATCAGCACACCGAAATAATAGAGATACCAGATGGCGATGCCCGTCATGGTTGATCCCGCCAGCGGACCAAGCTCTGCAAAGATCAAAAGGTCGGAAACCACAAACAATATTGCCCCAAAACCGACGCGGTAACGCGGAAAATTACTACTCCATGCCATAGCCGCCATGGCGGCGAGGATGACGCTATACGCCGCCACTTGAATGCCTTCGTCTTGGGTAGGCGGAAGAAAATATGCAATAACTGGCGTGGCCAAAAATATTGTCGCGGCCAGCAACTTTTGGCTGAGCACCGGTTTGACGCGCCGGTGACGAAAATAGATGAGCATGGCTACCAAATGACCGACGGCAAATGCCAAGGCGCCTGCAACCATGCTGAGTTCAATCAACCCGTCACCAAGCGCGTAAAATGCCAGCATTATCGCCAACAAAATAAATTCACCCTGATGGTGGCGACGCAACGCAAATGGCACAAGTAGCCCGACTGCCGCCATTTTCCAGACCATGGCATATAACCCGCCATCAATCGGTAGGTACAACCATGTCGCAGGGAAGCTTATGCCAGCAATCAAGCTGCCGAGCAAATAGGGGCGTTTATGTGCAAGATCCTGAGCCATGTTTCTTTGCATCGTGCAAACACCCGCGCAAAACAAGCGGAATATGACCAATCATATTGTCCGCGGTTAGCCCAGGGCCGCCGCGTACGCCAATATCACCATGCAGCCATGCCCCCATGCAGGCCGCGTCAAACGCCGTCACCCCTTGCGCCATCAACCCACAAATCAGTCCGGTGAGCACATCACCCGATCCAGCTGTTGCCAGCCAAGGTGACGCATGGTGATTCACCAACATACGGCCATCAGGCGCAGCTACCCATGTTTCCGAACCTTTAAGCAGCACAACGCATTGCGCACGATCCGCCGCCCTACGCACGGCCTCCGCACGATTATCGGTCGATATGTCTGGAAAAAGGCTTCGGAACTCACCAATATGCGGCGTCATCACATCCGTCGGTCCGGTTACGCCGAACAAGCTGGCGGAGTTCCCCTCAAAAGCAGTCAGGGCATCCGCATCAAATATCGTAGGGACATTCCGGTCCAAGATTTGAAGAACAGCCTGCCGCACAGACGCCCCTGCCCCTGGACCAATGGCCAAAGCGGTAACGCGATCATCTACACAGGCTAAGGTCATATCCGCTTCGCGCAACATGATTGCGGTTACGTGCGCGGCGTGTTCAGCCAACGCAGGCCTTTCGCCTATAAGAGTTACCAAACCAGCCCCCACAGCCAATGCCGCTTGCGCACTGAGCCTAGACGCGCCTGTATGCAGGACCGGACCGCTCCACACCATCGCGTGCCCACGACTATATTTGTGTGCGTCAGATGGCGGCGGCACGAGCAATGGCCGCAAGATAGTCCCATCACTTGAAGAGTTAGGTGTAAATCCCATAGCCCATCTTGGCGCTTTTGCCTGTGCAGCGCCAAAGATTTTTGATAGCCGCGCCAACATGACCAAAAATTATGATGTGCAGATTATCGGTGGCGGCCTCGCGGGATGCGAAGCCGCGTGGCAATTGGCGCAACGCGGTATCCGTGTGCGGCTATCGGAAATGCGTGGCTCAGGGGACATGACGCCCGCCCATCAAACAGATGGCTTGGCTGAACTGGTATGTTCCAACAGTTTCCGGTCAGATGACGCCGAAAATAATGCCGTTGGCCTGTTGCATCAGGAAATGCGTGATTTGGGTTCGCTGATTATGCAGGCAGCTGAAGTCGCCAAAGTACCAGCGGGCTCCGCCCTGGCCGTCGATCGCGATGTGTTTTCTGAAACAGTCACAAAACAGCTTGAGAACAACAGCAACATTGAAATCGTGCGCGAACGCGTGGACGTCATTCCATCCGACCGCCCCGTGATTGTCGCCACTGGCCCGCTGACGGCGACAAATCTCGCCGAAAGCATCATGGCCAAGACCGGTGAGGACCGCCTCGCTTTCTTCGATGCAATTGCACCCATTGTCTATCATGACAGCATTGACATGGACATTGCATGGTATGCCTCACGCTGGGACAAGGGCGATGGCAAGGATTATATCAACTGCCCGATGGATGAGGCGCAATATCGTGCCTTTCATCAAGGTTTGCTGGACTCAGATAAAGCGGAGTTCAAGGAATGGGAAACCAACACGCCCTATTTCGAAGGCTGCATGCCGATTGAGGTCATGGCATCGCGTGGATTAGACACGCTGCGCTTTGGCCCTATGAAGCCAGTTGGCCTCGACAACCCCAGAACAGGCCGTTGGGCACATGCCGTTGTGCAATTGCGGCAGGATAATAAGCAAGGCACTTTGTGGAACATGGTCGGCTTTCAAACAAAGATGAAGCACGGCGCACAGGTCGAACTACTCCGCACTATTCCGGGCCTCGAAAAAGCTGAATTTGCGCGGCTTGGTGGCTTGCACCGTAACACCTTCATCCGCTCGCCCATATTATTGGATCGTCAGCTACGGTTGAAATCTGCGCCGCATATCCGCTTTGCAGGACAGATCACCGGCTGCGAAGGCTATGTGGAGAGCAGTGCGGTCGGTTTGATGGCTGGCATTATGACGGCCGCGGAGTTGGCCGGACGCTCAATTACAGCACCACCATCGACCACCGCACTTGGTGCATTGCTTGGCCATATCACGGGCGACGCGCTGGCCGACGATTATCAGCCAATGAACATTAATTTTGGCCTGTTCGCTCCGTTGGACGAGAAAGTGCACAAGAAATCGCGCAAGGCCGCGATGACAGGCAGGGCGCGGACAGATTTAAGCAGCTGGATCGCCGCCCAAGCCATCGCAGCCTAGGAACAGGCTCTAGCAACGGCACCCAGGCTTTGCCGTTATTTTAGGACGGGTTTTTGCAAATTCCTTGCGTGTTAAAAGCTGATCTTTGTTACCATCAGCACTCGCAAAGCGCTGCCCCGTGGCGGCGGCCCATTCCTCAAACGTCAGCAAATTATTCCCATCTCTGTCCAGCGCCTTGAACGCCTTGGTGCGGCTGCCCATCATTTCAAGGCGAGAAATAAGCTCATCCTTGTTGCGGTCATAACGGTTGAACCGCATTTCCTCGCGACTGGCTTTGGGTGCCTCTGGCGGGGTAGGTGGCGCGGGACCAAAGGCTGGCGCATCGGTCCCTGCTTCCGGCAGCTTGTCGGAAATGACTTCAGGCGGTGGCGGCGCAGGAATCAGCTGCGGTTGATAGGCCATGCTTTGCCAGACCAATAATCCCCCGCCCGCCATGAGTAAGGCAGCAACACCACCAATTAAGATACGCTGCATTGCAATCGCCCCTTATGGATACCTCGCATGCCGTTCTTATACTTAGACACCTGTTAACGCATGTAAAATTAATCGCAGACCTGATCCCGTCCGTACCGACATTGTCAAAATAGACAATGGACGCAAGGCCCGCGCTTTGGGCAGCGGCGCAGATGGCATAGTGCAGTCTGCAAAGCGTTCGGGAAAGCCCATACGCAGCGTTTCAAACGCCCAGCTCCGTCCAATGGGATGCATATCATCCATGCTGCCCATCCAAGTCGCATAGGTCTTAAAAATCGCCTCAGCGCGTAATTCAGAATGAGTGTCGATGGCCTCTTGGCTAAACTGCTCATGACCCAAGAGATGCTCCCAAGCTGAAGCCAGTGCCTCCAACGCGCTTAACGGGATACGGCCCCCCGTTTCGTTGAGCGCTTGCAGCAATGGCTCCCCTTTCGGTCGCGTCTCAGCTGCACTTGCAAATGCTTCGCGCCACCACGCCATTTTGATTTGCGCGATCATCGGCTCGCGCGAATTACGCAATATATCGGCGAAGCGGTTGTCAATTTGCAGAAGCAGCGCAAATGCAGACCGAATGTCTGACCGCGCATAGGCAATTGCCAAGCGAGTGGGCGGATCCAAATCCAAAACAGCGTTCATCGTCATATGCCAGCTTCTGATACCGCTATGCGACAATCAGCATGCAAGCCCCAAAGCCGCGACAATCTGGTCACAGCAGGATTAGAGCCCGAGTGTTCTGCGAACGCCGGCCACAATCTTGTCTGCGTTCACCAGCATCGCCTTCTCCAGATTCGCCGCATAAGGCATAGGAACGTCTTCGTTTGTGATGCGCAAAACCGGTGCGTCCAAATCGTCGAAACCTTCTTCCATGCATATCGCCAGAATTTCGCTACCGACCGAGCATGTTGGCCAGCCCTCTTCTGCAACAACCAAATGATTGGTTTTGGCAAGGCTTGCCAAAACCGTCGCCTTATCAAGCGGACGAATGGTGCGCAGATCGATGACCTCGGCGCTAATGCCCTCTTCGGCCAATCTGTCCGCGGCTTCCAGCGATAAACCAACGCCGATAGAGTAGCTGACAATGGTTACGTCGGTTCCCTCGCGCATGATGCGCGCCTTACCGATAGGCAGAACATAATCGTCGTCCACGGGAACGTCATAGCTGCGGCCATACAATAACTCGTTTTCGAGGAATACGACAGGGTCCTCGCAACGGATGGCTGCTTTCAAAAGACCTTTGGCATCGGCAGCGTCATAAGGCGCGATTACGATGAGGCCGGGCACGCTAGCATACCATGGCGCATAATTCTGGCTGTGCTGCGCGCCAACGCGCGCCGCGGCACCATTGGGGCCACGGAACACGATGGGACACCGCATCTGACCGCCCGACATATAATTCGTCTTGGCGGCCGAATTTATGATGTGATCAATCGCTTGCATGGCAAAGTTAAAGGTCATGAATTCGATGATGGGTCGTAAGCCGCCCATTGCGGCCCCGGTGCCAACGCCAGCAAATCCATATTCCGTAATTGGCGTATCGATAACCCGACGCGCGCCGAATTCTTCGAGCAAGCCTTGCGTGACCTTATAGGCCCCTTGATATTCGGCGACTTCCTCACCCATAACAAACACACGGTCATCACGGCGCATTTCCTCGGCCATTGCATCGCGCAAAGCTTCACGCAAGGTAAGGGTTTGCAACGCGCCGTTTGCGGCGACAGAGATGGACGGATTAGGCTTAGCCTCCGGTACGCTCACAGAAGATGCAGTCTGTGCCTTTGTCTCGACCGGGCGCGGTGCCACTGGTTTGAGCGAGGGCGTAGGCACAGCATCCTCCCCATCATTGGCTATTACGGCAATCACTGTGCCGACTTTGACCCCATCGGTCCCTTCGGCAACGGTAATCGACGAAATCACACCTTCATCGACGGCTTCGAATTCCATCGTCGCCTTGTCGGTTTCTATTTCGGCAAGAATATCGCCAGATTTGACGTGATCGCCTTCTTTAACCAGCCATTTGGCCAAGGTGCCTTCTTCCATCGTTGGCGAAAGCGCCGGCATCTTAAGTTCGATTGCCATCAATATTGCTCCACCAGCACGTCAGTATAGAGTTCGGTAAGATCGGGCTCAGGGGATGTTTCCGCAAAGTCGGCCGACTCATTCACAATTTTCCGTATCTCTTTTTCAATCACCTTCAGCGCGTCTTCGGTTACGCCCATTTCGGCGAGATAGGCCTTGCAACCTTCAATAGGGTCGCTGTTGTCGCGGACCGACTGGACCTCGTCACGGCTGCGGTACTTGGCAGGGTCGGACATGGAATGCCCCCGATAACGGTAGGTTTTCATTTCCAACAATACAGGTCCCTTACCGCTGCGTACCCAGTCCAGTGCGACTTCTGCCGCACCGCGTACAGCGAGCACATCCATGCCATCGACCTGAATCCCAGGAATGCGAAAGCTCTCACCACGGCGGTAAAGCTGGTCTTCGGAAGAGGCTCGGTTAACGCTAGTGCCCATGGCATATTGGTTATTTTCAATCACGAAGATAATGGGCAGTTTCCAAAGCTCCGCCATGTTGAAGCTTTCATACACCTGCCCCTGATTAGATGCCCCGTCGCCAAAATAAGCGAGGCACACGCCACCATCATTGGTATATTTATGTCCAAACGCAAGCCCAGCGCCGAGCGATACTTGCGCTCCAACAATACCATGTCCGCCGTAAAATTTATGCTCGGTCGAAAACATGTGCATCGAACCGCCCTTGCCTTTTGATATTCCAGCGGCGCGGCCAGTCAGTTCGGCCATAATGACATTTGGGTCGATACCATAAGCCAGCATATGGCCATGGTCGCGATACCCAGTAATAACACTATCCTTACCCGGTGTAAGAGCAGATTGAAGTCCAATCGCAACGGCTTCTTGTCCGATATACAAATGGCAAAAGCCACCTATCAGACCCAGACCGTACAGCTGCCCCGCCTTCTCCTCAAACCGTCGGATCAACAGCATATCTCGGTAGAACTTTAAAAGCTCTTCCTTGGTCGCTTTATACGGCACCGGTTCGGTTGGACGCTCCCGATTGGCGCGTGCGGCGTCTTCGCTGACGCTTGCCTTCTTGGAAGCAGATTTTTTCGCTGGGGTGGTGGCCAAAATCATTTCCTTTGTTGGAATTTTTATTTGCGCTTGGAATGGCGCCTAGCCAAATTCGGCAAAGCTGAAAAGCGCTTTTCCGTGTCGAAAAGCACTGCATAGCTATTCATTTGGCGGCCAGTGACTTACTTTAACGGAACGACAACTTCATCAGGGGCGACAACGTTCAATTCTTTGCGCATGAGCTCACCTGCAAGATCCGGGTCTACATTGTCTCGGTCCAACAGGAGTTGTCGATTACGCAAAGCGTCCCGTTCTTTCTGTAACTTTGCCAGCTCAATTTTGCGCTCGCTTAATGCCGCGCGATAGTCGGTCCACGCGATGATACCCGTCGGGCCCAACAAAGCGTATGATGCAATTCCGAGCAACGCCAGAAGCCCCAGAGCAGGTCCGACAACCGATTTCATATATTCCGGTTTTTTATTCCCTCGAACCATGATCAGACTGAATCATATTTTACACGAGTTGGCAAGGAAATCAGGGTCAGCGGAAAATATCCCGACCAGCATAGATCGCCGATGCACCAAGCTCTTCTTCGATGCGGATCAGCTGGTTATATTTTGCCAACCGGTCAGAACGCGCTAGGCTTCCCGTTTTAATCTGACCGCAATTGGTTGCTACGGCTAGATCGGCAATCGTCGCGTCCTCTGTCTCCCCCGAACGATGCGACATAACGGCTGTGTAGGACGCACGATGTGCCATAGAAACGGCCGCCAATGTTTCGGTCAAAGTACCGATCTGATTGACTTTAACGAGCAAGGAATTTGCAAGCCCCTTGCCGATACCCATCGACAGGCGCTCCGGATTAGTGACGAACAAATCATCACCCACCAATTGCACCTCTTGGCCGATTTTGTCGGTGATTGCTTTCCAACCCTCAAAATCATCTTCGCTCATGCCGTCCTCAATCGATAGGATTGGATAGTCCTTACAAAGCGCTGCAAGATAATCGGCCATTTGGTGCGGCGTCAGCGAAAGCCCCTCACCTGATATTTCATATTTACCGTGACGGAAAAACTCGGTTGCGGCGCAATCCAGGGCTAAAACCACATCTTCGCCTGCCTTGAACCCAGCCTTTTCAATCGATGCCATGATGAAATCCAGCGCATCACGAGTTGATGCCAAATTAGGGGCAAAACCACCTTCGTCGCCTACCGAGGTTGCTAGTCCCTTCTCGTGCAGACCCTTCTTCAGCGTATGGAATATTTCGGAACCCCAGCGAACAGCTTCCGCAATGGAGCCAGCGCCGACCGGCATGACCATGAATTCCTGAAAATCAATCGGGTTGTCGGCATGTTCACCGCCGTTAATGATATTCATCATCGGCACTGGTAGAACATGGGCATTTACACCGCCTACATAGCGATACAGCGGCAATCCACGTGCGTCGGCAGCAGCTTTTGCTACCGCAAGGCTGACACCCAATATCGCATTCGCGCCCAAGTTCGATTTATTATCGGTGCCATCGAGGTCAATCATGACCGCGTCGATATTTTCTTGATCCTCAGCGTCCAGTTCAACCAGCGCCTCAAAAATGGAGCCGTTAACAGCCTCAATCGCCTGAAGCACGCCCTTCCCCATATATTTGGACATATCGCCGTCACGTTTTTCGACAGCTTCATACGCGCCCGTAGACGCTCCCGATGGGACCGCTGCACGACCGAAGCTGCCGTCCTCCAACACAACATCCACTTCAACCGTTGGGTTTCCGCGGCTGTCGAGGATCTGGCGTGCATGAATATCGAGGATAGCGGTCATAACTAGGGTCCGTTTGTACGTGTGAGGAGTTATGTCAGCGCATCTATCCTCGTGATCGGGATTTGGCAACGATGCACCGACATATCGATTTTAAAACTAAATTTGCGGTGCTATAGTTGACTAAGGCACCCGCAATACAAATATCCATCCTTAGCAAGTCCATTTATTTTGCCCCAGTTGTTCAAAAGGAGTCATTCTTATGGCCGAGACCGAAAAGCCCGCAGTCGCTAAGAAAGCAGCATCTAAATCAGCAGCACCAAAGGCTGTCGCCAAGCCTTCCAAAGCGAAATCCCCTGCACCAAAGGCAGTCGCCAAGGTACAGCCAGCCAAAGGCAAGAATGATAATGTCAAATCGAAAGTCAAATCCGACATGAATGACTTTAAAGCCCAAGCCACCGAAAGTGTCCGCGCGGCAGCAACCAAAGGTAAAGATCGCGCCACTGAGGCAGTTGGCAGCATCGGCAAGCTTATCCGTGATAGCGCTGGTACCATCGACGAGAATGTAGGTAAGCAATATGGCGACTATGCACGCAGCGCAGCCGACATGGTTGAAGGCTTTGCTGGCAAGATGGACGCCAAGGATGTCGATGCGTTGGCAGAAGATGCACGGCAATTTATCCGCAAAAGCCCTGCCGTCGCTATTGGTGCCGCCGCTGCAATCGGCTTTGTTTTAGCAAGGCTCGTCCGTTCGGGTGGCAAAGACGCTTGAATACCAACACAGGCGGCATTGCAAATTGCCGCCAATGGCCGATAAGCAGGCATGATGAAGATTGAAGAGCCACAGCTGGAAGCGTTAGAAGACCTAACGCCAACGATTGAACCAAGCGCGAGCGAACAGATTGCGTTGGTGATGGAGGATCTGCGTGCGATGGTGAAGGCAGAGATGCACTATCACCGGTCGCGATTAGCTTACACGCGCCACGTATTTCGCTGGTCATTCCGCTATGGAGCTATCGCGGCTTTCGCATTTAGCGGGGCATCCATTGCGCTGGTGCTAGGACTGGTTCTTACTCTTTCTCCGTTAATTGGTCCATTGGCGGCAACTTTGCTTGTCACCATAAGCTTTGCGATGATCGGCATCGTTTTCGCCGCAATGGCCCGAAGATGGATGCGGAAAGTTTACTTCCCGGAAATGCCAAAAAATGTCGACGATGTTGCCTGAAGAGCCTGTTGTCACCGACAGAGAAAGCGTGATCCTGTCCGACGCTGAGCGGCGGTATTTGCGGCGTAAGTTCAAGGACAGCTTGGCAGTCACGCGCAATATTCTTCATCCACACAATCAACTTCGACGGTTTGTCAAACGCCAATCTACCCAAGCCAAGCAGTTCGCAGACGAGACAGTTCAAATTGCAAAAAAAAATGCCCCAATCATTGGCGCCATTGGAGTAAGCGCCATATTGATTGCGGCTCGCGGACCGATTTCGCGTTGGATTTCAAAGCTGCGAAACAGTAAAACCAAAACGCCCCCCAGCAAATAATATAGGAACGATATATGAGCAAGATTGGCGACACCATCACATCTGCAGCTGATAGCGCGAAAACAAAAACCTCACAGGCAAGCGCTGCGGCACGTAAAAAAGCTTCGGTAGCAGTTAAAAGAGGTCAAGATGCTGCCGTTATCGGAATAGATCAATCGAAGGCAATTGCACGCCAAGCAAAAGCAAAAACGAAAGAAGGAGTGGATAAAAACCCACTAGCAATCATAATGGGCGGAATTGCTATCGGTGCGATCGTCGGTGCACTTTTACCAGGGACCGAACGTGAGACAAAAGTCTTGGGTAAAGCAGGCAAGAAATTGAACAAAAAAGCCCGCAAGATAGCAGAAGCGGCAAAGGTTGCCGGTATGAGCCAAGTCGATACGCTTGGGCTAAATGGAGACACATTGCGTGCGCAGTTCAGAGAGCTTGTCAGCAAGGCTGCTCTCGCTGTAAAGGCTGCCGGTCAGGCCGCTACAGAAGCAGCTAAAGAAAAGAATTAAGGATAGTCGTTTGAGCGATACGAAATTACATCTCGTTTTTGGTGGACGCGTTGACAACCCGCAAACGTTAAAATTTACTGATCTCGAAAATTTAGACATCGTCGGGATGTTTCCCGATTATGCAAGTGCTGAGGAAGCATGGCGCGGGGCGGCCCAGCGTACGGTGGATGATGCCGAAATGAAATATGTTGTGGTGCATTTGCACAAGCTTTTACAACCGGAAAGCTGATAACGGCACGCAACGTCGATTAGGCGTGCCGATACCGCCACAACAATAATGGCCTCGCTAAGAATAATCCGGCAACAAACCCGCCAATATGTGACCATATTGCGATAGATATTCCCAAACCAGGCCCAACAAAACCAAGCGCGAGATTTAACCCTACCCAAGCAATGGTTAGCTGCAATGGCCTGGCATATTCTGCAGGAATTGCTCCCCAAGCTTTCGGTTTTTTGTTCGGAAAAAGCAGCACATAAGTGCCAATAACACCAGAAATCGCCCCGCTTGCGCCAATAGCTGGCGCCATCATGTCCACGGACATAGGCCAAGCCATGACTGACGCGAGGCACTCCATAGCTGCTGCAATATATGCCGATCCGATGTAGAGGGCGAGATAGAGCCTACTACCCAATACACGCTCCACCATCTTACCAATAAGCAAAAGCATCAGCATGTTCATCACCACATGCGCGACACCGCCATGCAGGAATGCCGCCGAAAGGGGCGTTAAAAACGCAGGCACAAGGAAACCAATATCGGCAAATGCAGCACTAGAGCTGATGAGGCGGATGGGGAATAGTCCGCCCGATATCACCGCATATTGCCACCAAGATGGAACCAACAATATTGCAGCAATCGCCAAATTGATGGCAACCAATGCATTGGTAACAGGGCCACGCGGAAACTGCATGTCAGGTCGTTAGGCGCTTCCCACCGAAGCGCATGATCAGATAAACTCGATTTTCGATACAAGATAATATTTGTCGCCGGATGGCACCGTTAATTCGACTTCATCCTCAACGACGCGACCAATCAGGGCGCGACCCAATGGCGAATTATACGAAATGCGACCAGCTTTTGCGTCCGCTTCGGTTTCACCAACAAGCTGATAACGCACGGGCTTATCATTTTCATCTAGCAATGTGACAGTCGCACCAAAGACGATTTTATCGCCCGACAGCGTCGAAGGGTCAATAATCTGTGCACGGCCAATCTTGTCCTCGATTTCCGAAATCGCGGCCTCAACCTGCCCCTGGCGTTCTTTTGCAGCGTGATATTCGGCATTTTCCGATAAATCGCCATGCGCACGCGCTTCCTCGATTGCTTCCACAATCAACGGACGCTCGTCACGAAGGCGCTTCAGGTCACTCGTCAGCTTTTCATAGCCTTCGGCCAACATCGGATATTTCTCAAAACTCGCCATCAGGCAAAAACCCTTCGTCACAAAAATATCCCGACCGTAAAGGCGGATACCACCCGTCCGATATGCAGTTCAGTTGTCTGGGAAAGATACTGCTCTTATTAATAATAGTCTTGAAGTGGCCGAACTTCAAGTTGCCGTTGTTGCAGCGCGGCAATTGCCTGTGCAACCGCAACACTTCCCGCAGCAGTCGTATATTGCGAAACCTTGCCAGCCAACGCTGAACGGCGAATTTCTTCGCTGTCTTTCAAGCTTTGCCAACCTTCCGTCGTGTTAAAGATAAGCTGAATTTCGCCATCTTTAATCTTGTCAACGATGTGTGGACGACCTTGGGCGACCTTGTTTACGCGTTCGACCTCTATACCCTGTGCCAGCAAATAGTCGGCAGTGCCGCCAGTTGCACAGACGGTAAAGCCACATGCGATAGCTTGACGGACCGCCGGAACAATCACTGGCTTGTCCGTGTCTTTCACGGATACAAATAGCTTCCCGCTCATCGGAGGAGGCATACGCGCGCCGATTTGCGATTTGGCAAAGGCCGTCGCAAAATCACGATCAATGCCCATAACTTCACCCGTTGACTTCATTTCAGGCGACAGCACGGGATCAACACCAGGGAAGCGATCAAACGGGAATACCGCCTCTTTCACCGCTATATAATCAATATCAAGATTGATGGGCGGCAAGTCCTTCAACATTTCGCCTGCCATAACGCGCGCGGCGATCTTCGCGATGGGCGCGCCGATGGCTTTCGCAACGAAGGGCACGGTGCGGCTCGCCCGAGGATTAACTTCAATCAGGTAAACTTCGCCGTCTTTCACGGCGAACTGGATGTTCATCAAGCCGCGCACATGCAGGTTAATCGCCAGTAATTCAGTCTGACGACGGATTTCCGTAATGATACTGGCAGGTAGGCTATATGGCGGAATTGTGCACGCTGAGTCGCCACTATGAACGCCAGCTTCTTCGATATGTTGCAAGATACCCGCAACAACAACTTCGTCGCCATCGCATAAAGCATCAACATCGACCTCAATCGCATCGCGCAGATAGCTGTCGATCAAAACGGGCGAATCTCCGGATACGATAACTGCCGTCTGGATATAATTTTCCAGTTGCGCTTGCGTATCGACGATTTCCATCGCGCGACCACCCAGCACGTAAGACGGTCGCATCAGTACAGGATAGCCAATATTTTCTGCGACCTTGATCGCCTCATCGCGACTGCGCGCGATGCCGTTTTCGGGCTGCTTGAGCTTCAATTTATTGACCAACGCGGCAAAACGCTCCCGGTCTTCGGCCAAGTCAATGGCATCGGGTGACGTTCCCAAAATAGGAATGCCTGCCGCCTCAAGTGCCTTCGCCAAATTTAGCGGCGTTTGCCCGCCGAACTGAACGATAACACCTTTTAGTGTGCCATTTTGTTGTTCGACATGCAGAATTTCGAGAACATCCTCGGCAGTTAGAGGCTCGAAATACAAGCGATCGGACGTATCATAGTCCGTCGACACTGTTTCGGGGTTGCAGTTGACCATGATTGTTTCATAGCCAGCATCCGCAAGCGCGAAGCAGGCATGGACACAGCAATAATCAAACTCAATCCCCTGCCCAATACGGTTTGGCCCACCGCCCAGGATAAGGATTTTCTCGCGATTGCTTGGCTGGCTCTCACATTCCGGCGCGCCAAAGCTTGGCGCCTCATACGTGGAATACATATACGGCGTTTTTGCCTCAAATTCCGCAGCACAGGTGTCGATGCGCTTGAACACCGGACGGACGTCCAATTTGTGGCGCAACGCGCGCACTTCGTCCTCGGTCACGGCGCCTGCCATTGCGCGGGCAGCCTGCATCGCAATACCAGAACCACGGCGGACTGCCGTTTCCATACCCGGCCGCATATTGACCGATTCCACCGCAAGATAGGCAAGCCTTTTGTCTGAGAAGCCCATGGCCTTCAAACGGCGCAGCGCGTCGGCATTATTAGGCAGGCCATTGGTCTTAACGTCATTCTCGGCGGCGATGATTTCTTGTAGCCGTTCGAGGAACCATGGATCAAACTTCGCGATTGCGTGAATTTCGGCGACGGTCATGCCTTCACGCAACGCTTGTGCCGCGACCAGTAAGCGGTCGGGTGTTGCACGACTTAGTTCGGCAGACAATTCGTCCTGAGATGCGCCGCGCAAAGCATCGATATAATTAAAGCCCGACAAGCCAGTCTCAAGGCCACGAAGCGCCTTCTGCATGCTTTCGTGGATATTGCGGCCTATCGCCATCACTTCGCCTACCGATTTCATAGCGGTATGCAGCAATGGTTCGGCCCCTTTGAACTTTTCAAAGGCGAAGCGCGGGATTTTGGTTACGACATAATCAATCGTTGGTTCAAACGATGCTGGCGTTGCGCCAGTGATGTCGTTGGTTATTTCATCGAGCGTGAAACCAACGGCCAGCTTTGCCGCAACCTTGGCGATAGGAAAACCCGTCGCCTTTGACGCCAGCGCCGAGGAACGCGAGACGCGCGGGTTCATTTCAATGACGATAAGACGGCCATCCTTCGGATTGACTGCGAACTGTACGTTCGAACCACCTGTTTCTACACCAATTTCACGCAAGCACGCGATGCTCGCATTGCGCATGATCTGATATTCTTTGTCGGTCAGCGTCAATGCGGGAGCAACGGTAATGGAATCGCCGGTATGCACGCCCATCGGGTCGACATTTTCAATGGAGCAGATGATGATGGCGTTGTCAGCGCGGTCGCGGACAACCTCCATCTCATATTCTTTCCAACCGAGCAGAGATTCTTCAATCAACACTTCAGTGGTTGGCGACGCATCCAGTCCGCCGGTGACGATCTTGATAAATTCGTCGCGGTTATACGCAATTCCGCCGCCGGTGCCGCCCATGGTGAAGCTGGGGCGAATGATTGATGGCAGGCCCGTGCGCTCAAGCACCTCCAAAGCCTCATCCATCGAATGGGCGATGCCTGAACGCGCCGATTCCAGACCAATTTTGGTCATCGCGTCGCGGAATTTGATCCGGTCCTCGGCCTTGTCGATGGCTTCTGCATCCGCGCCGATCATTTCGACCCCATATTTCGCCAGCGTGCCATCGTTGAACAATGCCAAAGCCACGTTCAACGCGGTCTGCCCGCCCATGGTCGGCAACACCGCGTCGGGACGTTCTTTTTCTATGATCTTGGCTACGATTTCGGGCGTAATCGGCTCAACATAGGTCGCATCTGCCATATCCGGATCGGTCATAATCGTCGCCGGATTGGAATTGACGAGGATGATGCGATAGCCCTCTTCGCGCAACGCTTTGCAAGCTTGCGTCCCCGAATAATCAAACTCGCACGCCTGCCCGATGATGATGGGGCCGGCGCCGATGATGAGGATGGATTTGATGTCAGTGCGTTTGGGCATTAGACTACCTGTCGCTTGAGAATACAGGCCGTAGCCAAGATGCTATTCGATAAAACTCCCACATGATGAACAGCTTTATATTCCCATTTTTGTGGAACATTCGGAGCGATCATCCCATCATCCCCGCGAATTTTTCGAACAGATAATGGCTGTCCTGCGGGCCGGGTGAGGCTTCGGGATGATATTGGACACTAAAGGCTGGCTGGTCCGCGAGTTCGAAACCGCAATTGCTCCCGTCGAAGAGGCTGATATGCGTTGCCTTTGCATTGGCGGGCAAGGTATCTGCGTCCACAGCAAAGCCGTGGTTCATACTCGTGATTTCAACCGCGCCGTCGCTGAGGCGCTTGACCGGATGGTTCGCGCCACGATGGCCCTGATGCATCTTCTCGGTCTTCGCGCCGACCGCGAGGCCAAGCATTTGATGCCCCAAGCAAATGCCGAATAAAGGTTTTTTGGTTTCCAACCATTTTTGGATTACCGGCACGGCATATACACCAGTTGCCGCAGGATCGCCGGGTCCATTGGACAAGAACAATCCATCGGGCGCGTGGGAGATGATTTCTTCGAAAGTTGCGGTGGCCGACACCACGGTCACGTCGAAACCTACGTCAACAAGGTTGCGTAGGATGTTGTGTTTGATGCCATAATCAATGGCGACAACTTTTTTGCGGCCATTGGCTGGCGTTGCATAGCCTGCACCCAGCTTCCAAAGCCCTTGATCCCAACCATAAGTTTGAAACGTCGTTACATCCTTGGCGAGATCCATGCCTTCTAATCCGGCCCAAGCATTTGCCTGCGCCAACATAGCGGTCACATCAAAATCGCCACTGGCGGAATGCGCAATCACAGCGTTTGGCGCGCCCGCAATGCGGATCAGCCGCGTCATTGCGCGTGTGTCCACGCCAGAGATCCCGATGCGGCCATTGGCCTTCATCCATGCATCGAAATGCTGGGTGCTCCGAAAATTGGACGGGTCCGTCACATCTTGCCGGACAATCGCGCCCAAGGCATGCGGGTTCAACGCCTCTACATCTTCGGCGTTCGTGCCAACATTACCAATATGCGGAAATGTGAAGTTAATGATTTGTCCAGCGTAAGACGGGTCAGTCATTACCTCTTGATAACCCGTCATCGCGGTGTTGAAGCAGACTTCTCCAACGGCTTGCCCCTCAGCGCCAAAGCCCTGGCCCCAGATGATTTCCCCGGACGCCAAAACCAATACCCCCGTCGCTCCAGAAGGCGCGCGCGAAGAGTTGGGGTCGGCCATGATGGGGTCGCTCCTGATAAACAGATTACAGCAATGTCGCTAAGGCATCGCGCCTAGAGATGGTGAGCCATAGCGTCAATGCGGAAATCGAGAAAGCTGTGGAATGTTTCATACAATGCGTTTTCAACCGTCACACTCAACTTGTTTCAGGGTGACGGAATTTGGATGTTCGTCTAACGGCATTTAATATCAAAAATCGGAACCATATATGATTCGTGACACCATAAAAGCCGCCCAAATCACCGCAATGAAAGCCGGCGATAAAGATCGCTTAGCCGCCGTCCGCCTGATCCTCGCCAAGATCAAAGACCGCGACATAGAGCTTCGCACTGCATCGCAGCAGCCCGATGATGACGCGATGGTGGTTGAGGTTATGCAGAAAATGATCAAGCAACGCCGCGAATCGATAGCCTTATATGAGCAAGGTGGTCGTGCCGAGCTTGCGGCAGTTGAGGCTGCTGAGCTGGCAATTATTGAGGATTTTCTTCCTGCACAGCTTAGCGATGCGGAAACCAGCGCGGCGATCGAAGGCATCAAGGCAGAGCTTGGCGCAGAAAGCTTGAAAGACATGGGCCGCGTCATGGCCGTCCTGAAGGAGCGTCATGGCCCACAACTCGACATGAGCAAGGCCAGTGCTTTGGTGAAGGCCGCGTTGGGTTAAGGTGGCACTTACCCCGCAATGGTTGGACGAATTACGCGCGCGGATTACGCTTTCTGCGTTGATTGGCCGCACCGTTAAGGTCACAAAGGCTGGCCGCGAGTTTAAGGCCTGCTGTCCGTTCCATAACGAAAAATCGCCTAGTTTCACGATCAACGACGAAAAAGGTTTTTACCATTGTTTTGGCTGTTCCGCGCATGGTGATGCCATTCGTTGGATGACCGACCAGCGCGGCCTGTCTTTCATGGATGCGATAAAGGAGCTGGCGGCAGAGGCCGGGATGGAAGTCCCTGCCCCGGATCCGAAGGCAGCCCAGCGGGCCGAGAAGGCAAATAGCCTATATGACGTCATGACGGCGGCGCAGGACTGGTTTGTTACACAATTGCTTGGTGTTGAGGGTTCCGCTGCACGCGGATATCTGAAGCAACGTGGATTTACGGAACAAACGATCCGCGACTTTGGCTTCGGCCTAGCGCCCGACAACCGTACGGGTTTAAAAACCGCGTTAAAGCAATTTGGCGACCCGATGTTAATTGAGGCTGGATTGCTCATCTCGGTCGATGGCAAGGCGCCCTATGACCGTTTTCGTGGACGATTAATGATCCCGATCCGCGATCCACGTGGCCGGGTGATTGCCTTTGGTGGGCGGATTTTAGGTGAAGGCGAACCGAAATATCTGAATTCACCCGACACGCCGTTGTTCGACAAGGGCCGCACGCTCTACAATCTCGACAAATGTTCGCCAGCTTCGCGCCAGACAGGCCGCGTAATTGTCGTCGAAGGCTATATGGACGTCATTGCCCTTGCGCAGGCGGGCTTTGCCGACGCCGTGGCGCCCCTAGGAACAGCATTAACCGAACAGCAAATCCAGATGCTGTGGCGGATGACCGAAAAGCCTTTATTGTGTTTTGACGGTGACTCTGCAGGTCAAAAAGCAGCCATGCGTGCAGCTTTACGCGCCCTTCCATTGTTAAAGCCCGGCCATAGTCTTCAGTTTGTGACCTTACCGGAAGGACAAGATCCCGACGACCTTGTGAAGGCATCTGGCCCCGCGGCGCTTACAGTACTCTTAGAATCCTCTCAGCCGCTCGTAGAAAGGCTATGGAGGGCAGAAATGTCTGCTGGCTCACTAGACACACCAGAGGACCGTGCGGGGCTTAAACAGCGCCTGGGGGCACATATGGCAAATATCGCGGACGGGGAAATTCGTCGCCATTATGCCGATGCCTTTCGCGAACGGTTCGACAATCTCTTCGCGCAGCGACCACGCGCGTCATTTACGCCACCCACAACCTTCGTGCGCGGACGCAAGCCCGTGTGGGGCAAGCCGCAAATTTTACCGCCGGGCGCAGAAACAAAAAGCTTCAATGCCAAAGATTCGGACTTTCTTATCCAGGGTGTATTGGCAGCGTTACTGCGCCATCCTTCCCTTATTTCCCAACATTATGAGGCGCTGAGCGACTTTGTTCCGCCGGACCCGAATCATGCAGCTTTGCTCAATGCAATGCTCAACGAATCTTTTGGCAAAGAAACGCTTGATACCGAGGGGCTAATTACCATATTGGGCGAGAAGTTGTATAATGTCGCTTCGGGACTACTCCACAGCAACGGTAAGGTTTTCGCCTTTAACCGCGGAGAGTTCGGAACAGGGAGCGATGGATTGTCCAGCGCTTCAAAAGATTTGGGTGAAGCAATCAGGCTTATGAAGCAGCGCCCAGCGCTGGAAGAAGCTCTGGAACGCGCTACGCAGTTGGCGAGTTCAGAGATGACTGAAGAGACTTTTGCTGAACAGCAAAGGTTGCGACACGAGAAAAAGGCATTTGACGACCGTATCATCGAATTTTTTCGGCGTGATACGGATAGTTTGTAAGTTTATCGGGGAATTATTTTGGCAAGTCGCGCAAATGAGAACGAAGACGATATCGGCGAAAACGGTGATGCACCGCTGATTGACCTGAATGATGCGACTGTAAAAAAACTGCTCGCTAAAGCTAAGCGCCGGGGTTTCCTGACATATGATGAACTGAATGCGGCCCTACCGCAGGATCAGATGTCATCCGAACAAATTGAAGATGTCATGTCGGCGATTAACGACATGGGCGTGCAAATCGTCGAGAATGACGAAGCTGGCGACGACAGCGAGGACGATGCCGAGGAAGAAGTCGAAACCATCGACAATATTTCTGAAAATGATCCCCGCTCGCTGACAAACACAACTAAGAAAACAGGCACGGGCGAACGTACTGATGACCCAGTCCGCATGTATTTGCGGGAAATGGGCGCGGTGGAATTGCTGTCACGCGAAGGCGAAATCGCTATTGCCAAGCGAATTGAGTCGGGTCGCGACACTATGATTTTGGGCTTGTGCGAAAGCCCGATCACGTTCCACGCTATCATAGACTGGTCCAATGCGCTCAATGACGGCGAAATGCAGTTGCGCGAAATTCTTGACCTCGATGCCATGCTTTCGAAAGAGCCCGCCCCAGAATCGCTGACCGAAGATGGCGAAGAAGAAGGCGATGGTGAAATCAGCGAGAAGACAGCTGGCCCTTCCTATAAAGAGGAAGATGAAGTCGACGACGAACCTGAAGCGGCTAGCGACGATGATGAAGATCTGACGGAGCGGCGCTCGCGTCCTGTCGAGGAAGAGGAAGAAGATAACACCCTCAGCCTCGCGCAAATGGAAGAGGCGTTGAAGCCCGCAGCGCTTGAGCGCTTCGCCAAAATCACGTCGCTGTTCAAGAAATTCTCAAACATTCAGCTTGAGCGTATGCGCGCGCTGAACGCCGGTGAAGATTTTTCCACAGCGTCGGAAAACAAATATCACAAATTGCGTGAAGAATTGACCGCAGAAGTTGAAAGCGTTCAATTCCACGCGAACAAGATCGAATATCTCGTCGATCAATTATATTCATTCAATCGCCGCCTGACCGCCCTTGGTGGTCAGATGCTGCGTTTGGCCGAACGGCACAAGGTTCCCCGCAAGGCGTTCCTCGACAGCTATATGGGTCATGAGCTGGATGAAAATTGGCTCGCCGAAGTGGCTAACATCGACAAGAAATGGACTGCTTTCGCAACAAACGAAGCTGAAAGCGTTGAGCGCATCCGCAGCGAGATAGCCGACATCGCCGCCAATACCGGCATGTCACTTGGCGAATTCCGTCGTATCGTGAACATGGTGCAAAAGGGCGAACGCGAAGCGCGCATCGCGAAAAAGGAAATGGTTGAGGCGAATTTGCGCCTCGTGATTTCCATTGCCAAAAAATACACCAACCGTGGTTTGCAGTTCCTCGACCTTATTCAAGAAGGCAATATCGGCCTTATGAAAGCGGTCGATAAGTTTGAATATCGCCGTGGCTACAAGTTCAGCACTTACGCAACTTGGTGGATTCGTCAGGCAATAACCCGCTCGATTGCCGACCAGGCACGGACCATCCGTATCCCTGTGCACATGATCGAAACGATCAACAAACTGGTGCGCACAAGCCGCCAGTTCCTGCACGAACAGGGCCGCGAGCCTACACCAGAAGAAATGGCTGAACGCCTTTCCATGCCGCTTGAAAAAGTGCGCAAGGTGATGAAAATCGCCAAGGAACCTATCAGCCTTGAAACACCGATTGGCGACGAAGAAGACAGCCATTTGGGCGATTTCATCGAAGACAAAAATGCGATCATTCCGGTGGATGCCGCAATTCAAGCCAATTTGAAGGAAACAGTGACACGCGTTCTGGCGTCCCTGACCCCACGCGAAGAGCGCGTCCTGCGTATGCGCTTTGGTATTGGCATGAACACCGACCACACGCTTGAAGAAGTCGGTCAGCAGTTCAGCGTGACGCGTGAGCGCATACGCCAGATTGAAGCTAAGGCGTTGCGCAAGCTTAAGCATCCAAGCCGCAGCCGCAAAATGCGGAGCTTCCTGGACCAATAATCCCTAAACAATCATGCAAAACTGGGCCCTTTCCTACTCTCAGGATAGGGCCCGTTTTTTGTATATCCTGCTTCGCGCCATCATCGGGCATCAGGCTGGATATATTGTCGCGCAGTATCCTGTTGCATATAATGATGAGCCCACTTAACGAATTAATCGTTCGATTAACAAAAAGGGTTCGTCCATGCGCTTTGAAGGCACCGATAATTACGTCGCCACTGATGACCTGAAGGTCGCCGTTAACGCCGCCACAAAATTGCGTCGGCCTTTGCTGGTCAAGGGTGAGCCCGGCACCGGCAAAACCGTTCTTGCTCAGGAAATAGCGACCGCGCTGGGTGCGCCACTCATCGAATGGAATATCAAATCCACGACCAAGGCGCATCAAGGCCTTTACGAATATGATGCCGTTGCTCGTCTACGCGACAGCCAATTGGGCGATGAGCGTGTGCATGACATCAAAAATTATATCAAAAAGGGAAAATTGTGGGAGGCCTTTACCGCCCCCCAATTGCCCGTGCTGTTAATCGACGAAATCGATAAGGCCGACATCGAATTTCCGAACGATTTGTTGCAAGAGCTCGATCGTATGGAATTTTTCGTTTACGAAACGCAAGAGACCGTCAAAGCGGTCGAGCGCCCCATCGTCATCATCACATCCAACAATGAAAAAGAACTACCGGACGCGTTTCTGCGCCGTTGTTTCTTCCATTATATCAAATTTCCCGATCGTGCGACGATGCAGTCAATTATCGATGTCCACTTTCCCGGCATTCAAAAAATGCTCGTTTCAAAGGCAATGGACATTTTCTATGAGGTTCGGGATGTGCCGGGCCTAAAGAAAAAGCCAAGCACAAGCGAATTGCTCGATTGGTTGAAGCTACTGCTACACGAAGATATGCCATTGGATGTTCTTCAATCGCGCGATCCGACCAAGGCCATCCCGCCTTTGCACGGCGCGCTGCTCAAAAATGAGCAGGACATCATGTTGTTTGAACGGCTTGCATTCATGGCCCGCCGCCCCAACAGCTAGAATTCGTCCGCTGGCTTTTTACCTCTAGAATCGCTCGTTCGCCAAAAACCTAATCGGTCACTATAGACAGGATCCAGCCGATGTTTTTCTCATTCATGGAAGAGTTGCGGTCTGCCGGCATCTCGGCATCACTGAAGGAACATCTGGCACTGCTTGCGGCGTTAGATGCTGACGTGATTGGCCAAAGCCCAGAAGAGTTTTATTATCTGGCGCGCGCGACACTTGTGAAAGATGAAGCGTTGCTTGACCGTTTTGACCAAGTTTTTGGTAAAGTGTTCAAAGGCGTCTTTACGGAATATGGACAAAATCCCGTCGATGTCCCTGCGGATTGGTTGAAGGCCATTGCCGAAAAATATCTCTCGCCCGAAGAAATGGCGAAGATTGAGAAAATGGGCAGTTGGGACGAGCTCATGGAGACGTTGAAAAAGCGCCTCGAAGAACAGGAAAAGCGCCATCAAGGTGGTAATAAATGGGTCGGCACTGGCGGGACATCGCCTTATGGCAATTCTGGCTACCACCCCGAAGGCGTGCGAATTGGCGGCGAGTCGAAGCACAAGCGCGCAGTGAAGGTCTGGGACAAGCGCGAGTTTCAAAACCTTGATAACACCAAGGAATTGGGCACACGGAACATCAAAATCGCAATGCGCCGCCTACGCCGCTTTGCCCGCGATGGTGCGGTGGAAGAGCTGGATATTGACGGCACAATCAATGGCACTGCGCGCCAAGGTTGGCTAGACATCAAAATGCGGCCTGAACGCCGCAATGCCATCAAAGTGCTGTTGATGTTGGACGTTGGCGGCTCGATGGATCCGTTCATCAAACTTTGCGAAGAATTATTTAGTGCGGCCACTAGTGAATTCAAAAACCTAGAATTTTTCTATTTCCACAACTGTCCTTATGAAGGCGTGTGGAAAGACAATAAGCGCCGTTTTAGCGAACGCACACAAATGTGGGACGTGCTGCACAAATTCCCACATGATTATAAGGTAGTGATGGTCGGCGATGCCTCCATGAGCCCTTATGAGATCACGCATCCGGGCGGTTCGGTTGAACATTTCAACGAAGAATCAGGCGCGGTTTGGATGAACCGTATCACCAGCACCTATCCTGCGACCGTTTGGCTGAACCCCGTGCCGGAAAAGCAATGGGGTTATTCACAGTCGACGAAGATCATCAAGGAACTGATGAACGACCGCATGTATCCGCTCACGCTCGAAGGCTTAGATGACGCAATGCGCGAACTCAGCCGCAAGCACGGGCATTAATATAGCAAATGTTTTCGCCGTTCTTCGATCCAAGCAAGCTCATCGACAGACGATAAGGCGTCAAATTCTTCTGGTGTACTGTCTGCAGCATCAACCCATTCGCGTAAAGCTGGTCCGCCATTGATGACATCAATGGCTAGCTTGCCCAGTTCATACTCATATGGAAAATCGCGCCAAAGATCATAGTCCGGATACAATCGCCGGATAGCCTTGAACGCCAATGTCTGCAGGCGCCAAGGCCGGAAGGCTTGATGGTCGTAACCCGTTCCTTCAGCATGGATATGCACGCCATGGCAAAGCTGGTGTACATGCTTGTGGAATGTCGGTTCAAACCAGATTTCGCGCAAGCTGCAGCCTTTCAGCCATGAAGGTGCGAAGCTTTGCATTTCAGCGATGACGGCGCGCGCATCTATATCAGGTGCGCCGAATATCTCGAGCGGACGCGTAGTGCCCCTGCCCTCGGACAAGGTCGTGCCTTCAAGCAAAACGGTTCCCGCATAAGCCCGCGCCATATTGACATTAGCCGCATTGGGGCTTGGGTTAATCCATAGCCGGTCCGCAGACCAACCGAACCCTGGGGCAGCTTCCGGAGCATAGCCCTCCATTGCGATCACGCGATAGTCGACATCAATCTTATAATGATCGATGAACCATTTCCCCATCTCGCCCAGTGTCAGACCATGCCGCATAGGCATAGGCCCTGCCCCGACAAAGCTTTCCCATCCCAAACGAAGCGTAAGGCCTTCTACAGGGCGTCCGGCGGGGTTTGGGCGGTCCAGTACCCAAACTGACTTTCCATGCACAGCAGCAGCCTCCAGCATGTAAAGTAATGTGGTGATAAACGTGTAAATGCGGCAACCCAGATCCTGCAGATCAATGAGGAGGACATCGAAAGTCTCCATAGAATCTGCGGTTGGACGACGCACTTCACCATATAGGCTGAATACGGGTATTTTGTGCGTAGGATCCATGAAATCCGGAGATTCCATCATATTGTCCTGCTTGTCACCGCGCAGGCCATGTTGGGGACCAAAGGCGGCCGTAACATTGATGTCCCTTAACGCCGCGAGAGCATCAAGCGAATGCGTAAGGTCCGCCGTAACGGATGCGGGGTGCGCCAACAAAGCAACGCGCTTGCCTTTCAAGGGCGCGCGCAGATCGGGTTCTGCCAGAAGGCGATCAATTCCAAATTTCATGTAGCGCTTCGTGCCTACAGTTGCAGGGCAAAGCAATCCTTATGATGAAAATCCGGCTTGCCCGCGGAGTGCGCTGCAGCCCAATAAGAAATATCACCAGTTTTCGTAGCAATAACTGCGCTTATGCCTGCCCGCAGGCTGCGCCCCTGCCACGCATCGGGTAACATGATCGTCGCGATAAGCGTAAGCGCATCGGCCATTTGCGCTACTGTGATGATTGGAGCTTTTGTGTCCAAATCATCCATGTCCGAACGATAGCCGGCAAATTGATATGCAGCCCATTGGCGCGATGGCGAAAAATTAAATTCTAAATAACCATCATCTTCAAAATTTCCTATAAATATCTCAAAACATGTATTTTTCCATAACCCTTCCATGCGACCTGGATTTGATTGGACCGGAATTTTTAGTGCGCTGACTTCGCCAGATACGCGATAAGCCAATATAAGTTCGCCGTTTTCCACATGCGTAATGGTGACGCCAATTTCCTCAATGCCGCCCGAATCTGATTGGGCGTGACAAATCAAAGGCACTTCAGTCATTGAAATATTGGCCAATGTCGAAACTCCATGCTAGGCGCAAACGCGTTATGACCGCTTATAAATCCGATCTCCTCCGCCTGCTCGATGCACGTGGCTATATTCACCAAACAACCGACGCTCCGGCGCTGGACGCATTGGCATCACAAGCGATTGTGCCTGGCTATATAGGCTTCGACGCGACGGCGCCATCGCTTCATGTCGGCAATCTTGTCTCGATCATGCTGCTGCGTCGCTTGCAGCAGGCCGGGCACAAACCAGTGGTGGTTATGGGCGGCGGGACAACGCGGATTGGCGACCCGACGGGCAAGGACGAAGTCCGCAAAATGCTGACCGACGACACGATCGAAGCGAATATCCTTTCGATACGAACAGCGTTCGAGAAATTTCTAACATTTGGCGACGGCCCCACTGACGCCGTAATGGTCAACAACCATGATTGGTTGGGGCAGCTGGGTTATATTGAACTGCTGCAGCAGGTTGGCACGCATTTTACCATCAACCGCATGCTGACATTTGATTCGGTGAAACTGCGCCTAGAGCGTGAACAGCCGATGACCTTCCTCGAATTCAACTATATGATCTTGCAAGGCTATGACTTTCGCCACTTGAGCAAGACAATGGGCGTTCGCCTGCAAATGGGCGGGTCGGACCAATGGGGCAACATCATCAACGGCATGGAACTCGCCCGTAGAATGGATGGTGCGGAGGTGTTTGGTCTAACAACCCCGCTGATTACTAAGGCCGACGGTTCAAAAATGGGTAAGTCGGTGTCTGGCGCGATTTGGTTAAACCGTGATCAATTGCCCGATTATGATTATTGGCAATTCTGGCGGAACACCGACGACCGCGATGTTGGCCGCTTTTTGCGCTTGTTTACCGATTTGCCGATTGACGAAATACAGCGACTTGAATCGCTGGGGGGTTCGGAAATCAATGTGGCGAAGATTGCCTTGGCAAACGCCGCGACCGAATTGTGCCGTGGCGCCGAAGCGGCGATACTTGCCGCAGAAACCGCGCGGAAAACATTTGAAGAAGGCGCATCCGGCGGCGATTTGCCAAGCTTTGACGCGTCGGGTGAAATTTCCGTCATTGATGCGTTGGTTGCCCTTAACTTCGTTACGTCAAAGAAAGAAGCACGCCGGATGATTCAAGGCGGCGGCGCGCGTGTCGATGGTGATGCAGTGACAGACGAAGACGCGGTCATCCCGACGCAGGCGGGGCCAGTCAAAATCTCAGCAGGAAAGAAGAAACACGGGTTAATCAATTTCGTATAAGACACGGCTGCTAACCGCCGCGCAACGTCGCTACGCCTGCGTCTCGTTCAAACAAATAAAGCGCCACCCGCGCCGCTTGGCCGCGTGCGCCATCAAGCCCGCCATCGCGATCAAGCAGCAGGCGCGCGTCATCGGCAGCGACGCCAATCAGCGCGCGGACCTGTTCGGGCGTTGCGACGCGGAATGGATTTTCTCCGGACTGCCGTGTGCCCAGCAATTCGCCCGCACCGCGCAATTTCAAATCTTCCTCAGCTATTCGAAAACCGTCATTTGTCTCACGCACCAACGCCAAGCGCGCACGAGCTGTTTCCCCAATTTGCGTGCTGCGTACCAATATGCAGACGGATTTTTCCGATCCACGGCCAACGCGCCCGCGCAATTGGTGGAGTTGCGCGAGGCCAAAACGGTCTGCTGCCTCAATCACCATGAGGCTCGCGTTTGGAACATCAACGCCAACTTCAATTACCGTTGTGGCAACCAACAAGCGGGTTTCTCCCGCAACGAAACGTTCCATGACCGCGTCTTTTTCAGGCCCGCGCATCCGTCCGTGCACCAACGCGACCTGATCACCAAAGCGCAAACGCAACTGTTCAGCACGTTGTTCGGCAGCGGCAAGGTCACTTTTGTCGCTTTCCTCCACCAATGGGCACACCCAAAATGCTTGTTTCCCAGCGGCAAGATGCCGTGCGACGCCATCGACGAGCTCCGATAGCCGGTCCTGTGACATCACGCGGGTTTCGACCGGCGTACGACCTGGAGGAAGCTCGTCGAGAATCGAACTATCCATTTCGCCATAAGCCGCGAGCGCAAGGCTGCGCGGGATTGGTGTTGCGGTCATAACCAGCAAATGCGGAACACCCCTGCCCTTGCGGGACAGCATCAGCCTTTGCGAAACACCAAAGCGGTGCTGTTCATCAATCACGGCGACCGCAAGCGCCTTATAGGTCACCGCTTCCTGAAATATCGCATGTGTCCCGACCAAGATGTGGATAGATCCGTCGGCCAAACCCATCAAAGTTGCCTCACGCAGACTGCCCTTTTCGCGCCCCGTAAGAATCGCGATGTTAATCGGCAGCCCCGAAAGTAATTTTTGCAGACTGGCATAATGTTGCCGCGCCAAAATTTCAGTGGGGGCGAGCATTGCCGACTGCATCCCTGCCTCAACACCGCGCAAAAGCGCCATTAATGCGACCATCGTCTTGCCGGCGCCGACATCCCCTTGCAGTAAGCGGAGCATGGGCCGCGACTGCGCAAGGTCGCCCTCAATATCCGCAATCGCGCGCTGCTGCGCCCCTGTAAGCGCAAAGGGCAATGCTAATTTTGACACCAAAGACCCGTCGCCGCATATCGGCACCGCGGCGCGTTTATCCATCGCCGCACGGATTAAACGCATCGCAAGTTGGTTGCTGAATAGCTCATCATAAGCCAGCCTATCCCGCGCGTCTTGGTCATCCTTGTTGTGTAGTAGGTTGATAGACTTCGACCAACTTGACCATCCTCGACTGGATAACAAGGTCGGTTCAATCCACTCCGCCAAATCCGGCACAGCTTGTAACGATGTCGCCGCTAATTGGCCCATACGCTTGTTTGTCAGCCCATCGGACAGCGGATAAATCGGTTCGGCCAAGCCCGGCGAAGAGTCACTGTCGAGGGGAACAATATGGTCGGGATGCACCATCTGAAGCTCGTCCCCATAATGGTCCAATTTGCCCGATATGATGCGTTTTTCCCCAACAGGAAGCTGTTTTCGCGCCCATCCGCCATTCCGACCAAAAAAGGTCAGCGTGATGTAATTGCGTTCCGCGTCCGCCGCGAAGATGCGTAATGGCGCGCGCGGACTATTGCCGCCCCGATGATCCATGACTGTAACGGTTAGAATGATGTTTTGGCCCACATCGGCCGCATCCAAACAGGACACAGACTTGCGATAGGTCCAACTGTTGGGAAAATGGTACAGCACATCCTTCACCCGCTCCAACCCAAGCCGCTCTAACGGCTTGGCAAGACCAGGACCGACCCCCTTTAGGGCACGTATGTCTGTAAATAACGGATTGAGTATATCGGGGCGCATGATTAGGGCCGCTTATAACCCGATATTCATATTCCACCACAAGCTTAAAGGACGCGCGCCATGGACGCTGACCCCTATCGTCGCAAACTGCATTATCGCGCGCACCACCGTGGCACGCGTGAGGCCGACGCTATGGTCGGTGGATTTTTCGATCATTGTTCCGCCGAATGGGGCGAAGCGGAATATGCGTGGTTCGAACGGCTGCTGGAGGAACAGGATGTCGACATCATGGCATGGGCGCTTGGCACGGCGGAGCCCGACCCTGCTTTTGCTGGCCCGTTAATAGACCAGTTGATGCAGCTGGATTTCATTGTCCTTCCCGAAGGGCTAAGCACCCATAAGTCATGATTGACCTGCAACGTATCATAAACAGCCGCCAAGCGCTGACGCTGGCGTCGGTTCCCAATGGCTTTGCGCCATTATTGTTGGCGGACCTGACGCGAGCGGCGAAAACGCGCGCGCTCTATATTGCGCCCGATGAATCGGCGATGCGCGCCATTGCCGATGCGGTGCCCTTTTTTGCGCCTGAAATCGAAATTCTCATTTTACCCGGATGGGATTGCCTGCCTTACGACCGCGCCTCGCCATCCGTCGCGGTCACATCACAGCGTATGTCGACGCTGCAAGCGCTGCAGCAACCTGCGAAAAAGAAGCAGCTTGTGGTTACGACCATCGGCGCGGTTATTCAAAAATATGTGACGCCATTTCGTATTCGGCAAACGGGCGAGCGATTAGCCGCTGGCCGTGAGATTAGCCGCGAACGGCTTGCGTCGTTGCTGCAATCCAACGGCTATTTCCGCGTCGACACCGTCGCCGACGCTGGCGAATTCGCGATACGTGGCAGCATTGTCGATCTGTTTCCCGCCGGAAGCGAAGTCGGCCTTCGCCTCGATTTCTTTGGCGATGAAATTGAAAGCATCCGCCGCTTTAATCCAGCAGACCAACGCAGCATTGATCAGGTCGAACATTTCGACATCTTACCTGCCGTCGAAGCTTTAATGGATGAAGAGGCGATTAAACGCTTCCGTGTCGGTTATCGCGAACGATTTGGCGTCACCGCAACGGGCGACCCATTATATCAAGCGGTCTCCGAAGGCCGCAGACTGTCCGGCATGGACCATTGGTTGCCTTTGTTCGAAGAGCGCATGGCGACGATATTCGACCATGTTGGCGCGGACGCACTCGTTATCCGTGACAGTGGTGCAATTGCCGCGGGGCAGTCGCGGCTCGATTCCATCACCGACTATCACGAAAACCGGGTAAAAGCACAGGCGGCAGAGCCCGGCAGCTATCGTCCGCTCCCGCCCGAAATGCTATACCTAAGCGGGGATGCGCTTGAGAAATTATTCGCGGATAACGCGGCGCATCTCGTCACACCCTTTGCACAGCCGGACTCGGCAAGTATCATCGACTTTGGCATTGGTGCCGCGCGCGATTTTGCGCCGGAACGGGCGCAAAAGGCGAATGTGTATGAAGCGGTAGCCGCGCACCTTAAATCGCTGCATACCGCCAAAACCAAAACCATCATCGCCAGCTACTCGGTGGGCGCGCGCGAACGATTGAAAGGCCTGCTGGCCGACCATAAGGCCCCCACGCTTGTCGCAGTCGACAGTTGGCAGCAGGCCTTGGGCGTCGCGCCCGGTCAAACCGCAATCGTCGTCCTGCCGCTCGACCACGGCTACACCACACCCGATCTGGTTGTCCTTAGCGAGCAAGATATGCTTGGCGACCGTTTGGTGCGGCGTCAGAAACGGCGCAAGTCGGCGGACGCTTTCCTCGCTGAATTGGCCGCGCTGACGCCCGGTGACCTTGTGGTACACCAAGACCATGGTATCGGGCGCTATGATGGCTTGATTTCCATCCCTGTCGGTAACAGCCCACATGACTGTGTAGCGCTGACCTATTCGGGCGGCGACAAATTATATGTCCCGGTTGAAAATATCGATGTGCTGTCGCGTTATGGTTCAGACAGCGAACATGTCGCGCTCGACAAATTGGGCGGCGAAGCATGGCAGCGGCGCAAGTCAAAGCTGAAAGAACGTATCCGTGCCATTGCCGGCGAATTGCTTAAGACCGCTGCCGAACGCGCATTGCGGGCGGGTTCGGTTATTGAGGTGGACGGCCCTGCTTATGCGAGCTTCGTCGATCGTTTTCCTTATGAGGAAACCGAAGATCAGCTCCGCGTTATCGAAGAAGTGCTTCAGGACCTATCGGCTGGCAAACCCATGGACCGTCTGGTCTGCGGCGATGTTGGCTTTGGAAAAACTGAGGTCGCGATGCGTGCCGCTTTTGCCGCAGCGATGGCGGGTCTTCAGGTCGCGGTTATTGCGCCGACCACGTTGCTGGCGCGGCAGCATTATGCGAATTTCGCCGAGCGTTTCCGTGATTTGCCTTTGAAACTGGGTCGCCTGTCGCGGCTTGTGCCGGCGGCAGAGGCCACGCAAACGCGTGAGGGCCTTGCCGATGGGACCGTGGACATTGTGATCGGAACGCATGCCGTGCTGGCAAAATCGCTCGCGTTCAAGCGCCTTGGCCTTGTCATCGTGGACGAAGAGCAGCGCTTTGGCGTTAATCATAAAGAGCAGTTGAAGGCGCTCAAGACCGACGTGCATATGCTCACGCTCACCGCGACACCCATCCCGCGCACATTGCAAATGGCGATGTCGGGCTTGCGTGAACTGTCGGTCATTCAAACCCCGCCTGTCGACCGTCTGGCCGTGCGGACATATGTTATGCCTTGGGATCCCGTTGTGCTGCGGGAAGCCTTACTGCGCGAACATTATCGCGGCGGGCAAAGCTTCTTCGTTGTGCCGCGCATTACCGATTTGACCGAGATTGAGGAATTTCTGCGTACCGAAATACCCGAGGTGAAATATGTCACCGCGCATGGCCAAATGTCGCCCACCCAAGTCGAGGAACGGATGAGCGCTTTTTATGAAAAGCGGTACGACGTTCTGCTTTCAACGACCATTGTCGAAAGCGGCCTCGACATTCCAAGCGCCAACACCTTGATCATCCACCGTGCCGACCGTTTCGGACTTGCGCAATTATATCAACTTCGCGGCCGTGTGGGACGCTCCAAAACGCGCGCTTATGCCTATCTGACGCACGAGCCGAACCGTGTGCTTACGGAAACAGCGGAGAAACGTCTGAAAGTGCTGGGCGACCTCGATAGCCTGGGCGCAGGTTTCCAGCTTGCAAGCCATGACCTCGACATTCGCGGCGCAGGCAATTTGGTGGGTGACGAACAATCCGGCCATATCAAAGAGGTCGGCTTTGAATTGTATCAATCGATGCTGGAAGAAGCGATTTTGGAAGCCCGTGCTGGCGCGCAAGGACTGGCGAAACCGCGTGGTGGATTCTCGCCGCAAATCACCATCGATGCGCCCATCCTCATTCCGGACGACTATGTGCCCGACCTGTCGGTTCGCATGGCGCTATATCGCCGTTTGAACGATCTCGAAGAAGGTCAGGACGTCGAAGGCTTCGCTGCGGAAATGACGGACCGCTTTGGTCCAATTCCGGAACCCACGCAAAATCTGCTTAAGCTTATCCAGATTAAGCAAAACGCACTCATCGCGCAGGTCGCCAAAATTGAGGTCGGCGCGCGCGGAACATTGGTGAGCTTCCATCAGGATACGCCGCCCAATGTGGCGGGCTTGCTCGCTTATGTCGACAAGCTTGGCCAAACGGCGAAGTTGCGCCCCGATAGCAAGCTGGTGATTAACCGCGTTTGGGGCGACCCTGCGGCACGGCTCAACGGGTGTTTGCAACTGTCACGTGGCCTCGCCAGTCTGGCGCGCAAATCGAGCTAAGCCCTGCATCAGCGCAAACGTCGGAGCGCTTGGCGGCAAATGCCATGCGCGACGCATAATCTTGCCCGCATATAGCCTCTGTTGGATTCAGCTTTCGTCCGCAGGGTTTTGCGCTTACATCGCAAAAATGATCGACGGTTTCGGACGCAATATCGACTATTTACGAATATCGGTGACCGACCGTTGCAATTTTCGGTGCACCTATTGCATGCCGGAACAGCAAAGCTTTCTGCCACATCGCGACCTGCTGACCTATGACGAAATCATGCTTCTGGTCGAACGGTTCATCGCGCATGGCATCCGCAAAATCCGCCTTACCGGCGGCGAACCACTTGTACGGCGCGACATCCATGTCTTAATTGAAGCGCTGGGTCAGCATGTTCGCGATGGTAGGCTCGAGGAACTGACCATGACGACCAATGGCAGTAGGCTGGAGCAATTTGCCCCCTTGCTCGCGGCGGCGGGCGTGAAAAGAATAAATGTCAGCCTCGACACGCTCGACGCAGACGCCTGTCGCCGCATCAGCCGCGGTGGCGATCTTGATACGGTGCTGGCTGGCATCCACGCAGCGCGCGCGCACGGCATGGATGTCAAAATCAACATGGTCGCGCTGAAGCAGCAGAACGAAGACGCGCTTTTGCCAATGGCGCATTTCTGCGCCGAACATAAGCTTGATCTTACGTTGATAGAAACCATGCCCTTGGGTGCTGGTATTTTGGAACGCGAAGAGAGCTTTATTTCGCTCGATGACTTCACGGCGCCACTTCGTGCGCGCTACACTCTGCTTCCTTTAGCCCATAAAAGCGCTGGCCCTGCCCGCTATTGGCGCGTCGAACCATTGGGCCTTCGCTTGGGTCTCATTACACCCATGAGCCATAATTTCTGCGATCATTGCAACCGGATCCGTCTGACCACCGATGGCAAGATTTACATGTGTCTCGGCTCAGAACTCCACGTCGATTTGCGCAAAGCGCTGCGCACGGACACGCTGGCCGATGTCGATTATTTGCTTCAAAAGGCTTTGCGGCTTAAACCCCAACGCCATGAATTCGAAACCCAGCTTGCGCAGCCCGATTTGCGGCTTGCGCGGCATATGAACGCAACAGGTGGATGAACACACATATGCAACTTGCGATCATCTCATCGGCAACCCCGCAAGCACGTGAAGCCGAAGCACTTTTGCGCGAAGTGCATGAATTTGTGCCGCTCGACAGCGCCGATGCCGTCATCGTGCTTGGAGGCGACGGCCACATGCTTCAGGTCTTGCACCAATTGTTGGAAAGCCGCCGCGACATTCCCGCTTATGGCATGAACCGCGGCACCATTGGCTTTTTGATGAATGGTTGGGACGTGCATGACCTTCCCGGACGGTTGCAACGCGCTAAGTCCTTTTCGGTTCGTCCATTGACGGCGGAGATCACCACAATCAGTGGCCAAAAATTCACTTTACCCGCCATTAACGAAGTGTCGCTGCTGCGCGAGACGCGTCAGGCGGCCAAGCTAGAGATTTCCGTCAACGGCAGGGCCGTTATCCCTGAACTTATCTGCGACGGCATATTGGTTTCAACGCCGGCTGGGTCCACCGCATATAATTTATCCGCCAATGGCCCCATTTTGCCTTTGGATTCGTCTCTGCTCGCATTGACGCCGATCAGCCCATTTCGGCCGCGACGTTGGAAAGGCGCAATATTGCCGGACCGCTATGTCATCCGAATCAATATATTAGACGCGAGCAAAAGGCCGGTTAGCGCCGTCGCGGACCAACGCGAAATCCGCGATATTGCACAGGTCGAAGTCGCCTTGGACCGCAACCGCGCGCTCACTTTGTTGTTCGATCCGGAGCATGCTTTGGATGACCGCATTGCGATGGAACAATTTATTGTCTGAACGGGCAATGGGTGCTTGCCAAAAGCAAAAAAGCGCTGCTATAGGCGCGCCTCTGCCCGAGAATATCGGGCTGTTCCCTGGTAGCTCAGTGGTAGAGCAGTTGACTGTTAATCAATTGGTCGGGGGTTCGAATCCCTCCCGGGGAGCCATTAATGCCTTTTATGGCATTGAATGACTTATTTGTTATTCCTTATCTCATGGCTCGTATATAGTTTGGATGCTCGCTCATGTCAGCTGTTTGATCCAGCCTGTTGAACCCAAGATTTTTATCCATTAGGGTTTGACGATGACATACACATTATGGGGCTCGGCCCATTCTCTTTATTCGGGCAAAGCACGATCCTATCTGATCAAAAAGGGCCTGCCTTTTCGTGAGCGATATCCTTCCGATCCAGAGTTTGGCAGCAGGATACTGCCTGCAGTCGGCCATTTTGTTGTCCCCGTGCTGGAAACGGACAAGGGTGAGATTATCCAGGACAGTGGCGATATCATCGATTTTCTGGAGCAGCGCCATGCTGAGCCATTGCTCGAACCTCAATCGCCTGTGCAACAATGGGTGTCGTTGATTTTTGACGCATTTGGTTCTGAATATCTACTGCCGCTGGCGATGCACTATCGCTGGTCCTACCGTAGTGAGCAGGAGACATTCTTGCGTGCTGAATTCGGGCGCGCGCTGGCTGCGGGTGTTGATCGTGCCACACGACGCGAAGCTGCGGCGCAGACGATGACGTTTTTTGCCGGCTTCTTGCCCAACCTTGGTGTTGTACCAGAGGTCTTCGCTGCGATGGAAGATACCTATCTGGCGCTCATCGATGCACTGGATAATCATTTTCAGCATCACCCTTATCTGCTGGGCGGCAGGCCGTGTCGCGGGGACTTTGGCATGATGGCGCCATTATTCGCGCATCTCGGCCGCGATCCTGTTCCGGCCATGCTGATGAAAACAAAAGCACCTAATCTATATCGCTGGACGGAACGGATGAATGCTGCGCCGATTAGCGACGGCGAATATCCTGGCTATGGCGAGGAGTATTGCGACAAGGATACAGTTCCCGAAAGCCTCATCGCTGTCCTCAAAATTGTCTTTGCTGACTGGACGCCCGGATTGAAAGCTGATGCCGACTGCTTCAATGCATGGGCCGCGCACCAGCAGACTGGCGATTTGGTCTCGAAATCGGGTCAGCCACAAGTGCACCCAAATGTCGGTAAGGTCGAATATCCTTGGCGCGGTGTGACGATGAAGCGCGGCAGCGCGCCACACATGCTCTGGATGTTCGCCAGAGCCCAGGACCTCGCGGCGCACAGCGCAAGCGAACAACTGAATGGGCTCATTGAACAAGTCGGCGGTCAGGAAGCGATGGCAATTTGCCTTACGAAGCGGATCGTGCGCTCTAAAAACATGTTGGTTCTGGATTGACCGAATTCACGGCTCGCTTCACTCAACAAGCGTGCCCAAATTCACCCACTGCCCCCAAAGCATCCTCTTGGGGTGCCATCTCTGGCTTGTCAGACGCTAAAACGGCCCATGCGCCTGCCAGAGCAGACGGAGTGCGGCATAGCCCACCAATATCGCCGTCAGCACACGCAACAAGCGTGGGGACAGATAGCGCATGCCGAACAGACTGCCCAATTGTCCGCCCACCAATACCGCGCCGAGCAACAAACCATATTGCAGCGCGGGCTCCGCAAGCGATTGCGCCCCTGATTTCAATATTTGGCCCAACAAACCGGCTGCTGAGTTAATCAATATGTAGAGCGACGCAAAAGCGGCAATCCGGCGCGGTTCTGCCCAGCGGATCAGGTGCAAGACCGGCGCCATGAATATGCCGCCACCAATACCCGACAGCCCCGCCAGTAAGCCCACGCCGCCCGAAAGCGCCAACAAGAATGGCTTGGGAACGGTGCGCGGCGTCATCTTGTCCGCTTGGAGGAAAAGGGCGATTGCAGACGCCAATAATGTGCAACCCAATATCGTCAGAAACACAACTTGTTTCAGCGGCACCAGCCCGCCTGCAAAGGCGAGCGGTGCGGATACCAAGAGTAAAGGTAGAACTTGCCGCCAAGACACCAAGCCTGCACGCGCAAACCGAATGCTGCCGCCGGTCACGACGATTATATTGCAGACGAGTGCAATCACCGGAATTAGACGGTAATCCACGCCCCATAAGGCAAGCAGCGCCGTGTAGGTGGAGCCGCCGCCAAAGCCAACCGATGCATATACAAAGGCGACAAGAGCAAAGAGGCTGGCCAACCAGATCATCTTCGCCCTCCCCCCATCAGATTATCAATAAGCGCCGTGACAGTGCTTATATTTCTGCCCCGAACCACAAGGGCATGGGTCATTGCGGCGCAGATCAGGGTCGCCAGCATAAGGGTCAGTGCCCGCAGATAGCATTTCTGGACGCTGTATTTTTGTTGTTACCAACCCAAGAGAAGCGCCGTCATTGTCGTCATTATTATCTGCACCCGTCAACGGGTCGATATGCGTTGTTAGGAAGTCGGGTAGTTCGGGTAAATCTTGCGGAACAAATTCTTCCTCAGCGCGGAAGTCATTGGTGGCAATGGTTTTGGTCACGCCTTCGCGGATCGCCGACAACATGCGTTCAAACAGGCCAAAGGCTTCTTGCTTATATTCGTTGACGGGGTTTTTCTGTGCATAAGCGCGCAGATAAATTACCTGACGCAAGGCATCGAGCGTCGACAAATGCTCTTTCCAATGATGGTCGAGCGTTTGCAGCAAGATGCTTTTTTCAACCTGACGCCAGATGGTTTCATCTAACGCAGCGCCCTTCGCCTTGAATCGTACCCCCGCCAATTCGGCAATGCGGGTTTCGATCATTTCGGGTTCAAGACCGTCTTCCTGAAGCCAGCTATCGATATCGGGCGCGAGACCAAGCACTTCAGCGCATTTCTGCTTAAGGCCTTCGACATTCCATTGCTCGGGATAGGTCCCTTCGGGGCAGTGATCACCAACAATATTGTTCACCGTATCGTTGAGCATATCCTCAATGATGTCATCGACGGCTTCGGCATCCATGATATCACTGCGTTGTTCGTAAATGACCTTGCGCTGGTCATTCATGACATTGTCATATTCAACCAACTGCTTGCGGATATCATAATTGCGCGCCTCGACCTTTTTCTGCGCGGTTTCGATAGCTTTTGACAGCCACTTGCCGCCAATTGCCTCTCCGTCTTCAAGGCTGGAGTTCATCATTTTGGAGAACAACGTTTCGCTGCCAAAAATGCGCAAAAGATCATCGTCTAGCGACAGATAGAAGCGCGAGAGCCCTGGGTCACCTTGGCGTCCCGAACGGCCGCGCAACTGATTATCAATACGACGGCTTTCATGGCGTTCTGTCGCAAGGACAAACAATCCACCGGCTTCGATAACCTTTGCTTTTTCTGCCGCAATTTCGGCTTTTAACGCTTCGATAGTGGCATCGCGCTCCGGACCTTCGGGCATGTCGCGCAATTCATCGTCCAACCGGAATTCGAAATTGCCGCCCAGCTGAATATCGGTGCCGCGACCCGCCATGTTGGTGGCGATGGTAACGCTGCCTAAACGCCCCGCTTGCGCCACAATATGCGCTTCGCTTTCATGGAAGCGGGCATTCAGGACGCTGTGCTTGACGCCTTCCTTTTCCAAAAATTCGGCAAGCAGCTCGGATTTTTCAATCGATACCGTTCCGACCAAAACAGGCTGACCGCGATCATTCGCCTCTTTGATCGTTTTGGCGATCGCCCCGAATTTATCTTGGGTGTTTTTGTAGAATTGGTCGTCCTCATCCACACGCTGCACAGGCAAATTGGTCGGGATTTCGACGACGTTTAACTTGTAGATTTCATGAAATTCGCCGGCCTCGGTGGCCGCGGTGCCCGTCATGCCGGACAATTTGGGATACATACGGAAATAATTTTGGAACGTGATGGTCGCCAGTGTCTGGTTTTCCGGCTCAATCGTGACGCCTTCTTTGGCCTCCACCGCTTGGTGCAAGCCGTTTGACCAGCGACGTCCGTCCATCATGCGCCCAGTGAATTCGTCAATAATGATGACCTTGTCATCCTTGACGATGTAATCAATGTCACGCTTGAACATCACATTGGCTTTTAGCGCTTGGTCGAGATGGTGCACGACCAAGGTATTTTCATAATCATACAGATTAGAGCCTGTGAGCAAGCCAGCATCTTCAAGCAAGCGCTCCACCTTTTCGGTGCCATCTTCGGTCAAGGTGACGTTGCGGCTCTTCTCGTCTTTTTCATAATCGCCGTCGTCTAGCTGCAGAACCACTGAGTGCACCTGCATATAGAGTTCGGATTTATCGTCGGTGGGACCCGAAATAATCAAGGGAGTCCGCGCTTCATCTACCAAGATAGAATCGACTTCATCGACAATCGCGAAGTTGAATGGACGCTGCACCATTTGTGCGCGCTCATATTTCATATTGTCGCGCAAATAATCGAAACCAAGCTCGTTGTTGGTCGCATAAGTTATGTCGCAATTATACGCGTCACGGCGTTCATATTCGGAAATATTGGGAACGACAACGCCCGTGGTCAGGCCAAGGAAGCCGTAAATCTTGCCCATCCATTCCGCATCACGGCGGGCCAGATAGTCGTTCACGGTCACAACATGGACGCCCTTGCCCTCAAGCGCGTTGAGGTAGCATGCCAATGTTTCGGTTAATGTTTTACCCTCGCCTGTGCGCATTTCAGCGATTTCGCCGCGATGCAGCACAATGCCGCCGACCATTTGTACATCGAAATGGCGCATACCCATCACGCGCTTTGACGCTTCACGCACAGTGGCAAACGCCTCTGGCAGGATATCGTCTAGCGTTTCACCCGCGGCCAGACGGTCGCGGAACAACTGCGTTTGACCTTTCAGTCGGTCATCATCCATGGCGGCGATGTCGACTTCAAGCGCGTTGATCTTATCAACGATCTTCATAATCGATTTAACGTAACGGTCGTTCGATGACCCGAATATGGCTTTGGCAAATCCGCCGAGCATGGATAATTCCTTCAAAATATATTGGAAACGCGCACAATCGGCGCGCGGTAGGTCGCTGTTGAACGCACCCAAAAGGGTGCAAAAAGCCTAACCTAAAATGATATCGTGCCGATCAATCGGCGTATCGGGCGAAACAGCCACCAGGCGCGCTTCACCAATGGCTGGCGCAAGGGAAACCCGCGCCTTCGCTGTCTCACGCACCACGGGTTCAGAAACAGAAACAACCTCAAACGCAGCAGCGGCAACATAAGCCTGCGCAACCGCCGTATCCACCGATGCAGACGCAGAGGATACCGGACGCGCCGCCTCCGCAGCGGAAAATCCGCTCATCATCGCCAGTAGATAAATCAGTAAACGCATATTCTGCCTTATGAGGTGCTACACAGCATATAGGGATACAAAGGCTGCGCGTCTATCCCGAAGCGCGCTGTTTAGAATGCATTGCCGGTTGCGCCAATTGCGGCCAACAGATAAACGAAATGTAACATTTAAATACCCTCCGAAGATTTCTAAGAATATCACAAGGTTACAGATACTTGTCTAGCACTTCTCCACTCGCCATATCTTTTCCTATCATGCCCGATATCGCGGGTGCAACGCCCTATGTTGCCCGCGCAGGGTATAAGGAATGGGACCGCTGTGACCTGAGCTATGTTCGGTTCGATGCGGGCACAACGGTTGCGGGTGTAACCACGCAAAATTTATGCTGTTCGGCTGAGGTCGACCTATGCCGCGCGCATTTGCGGCATGGCCTTGCGCGTGCGTTGGTGGTGAATGCGGGCAACAGCAACGCTTTCACAGGGCAGCGGGGCAAAGATGCGGTGGACGTTATTGTTGGGCAGGTTGCAGCGCATTTGAGCTGCGATGTGACCGAGATATTCGTGTCTTCGACAGGCGTTATTGGCGTGCCTTTGCCTATCGACAAGGCGCAGGCCGGTCTTGAAGCGGCTTTTGGCGCGGCACCATGCAGTTGGGCAGATATCACGCATGGCATTGGCACCACCGATACCTTCGCCAAGGGCGCAACCGCCAGCGCGATGGTCGATGGTCGTAAGGTTCAGATTGTCGGCATAATCAAGGGTTCGGGTATGATTGCACCCGACATGGCCACCATGTTGGGATATATATTCACTGACGCGGCCGTCGACGCGGCGTTTTTGCAGCAGCTTTTGTCTGCCGCCAATAAATCAAGCTTTAGCTGCATTACCGTGGATAGCGACACCTCCACCAGCGACACTGTGCTTGCTTTTGCCACAGGCCAAGCAGGTAATATGCAGCTAACATCATATGATGATGCCGGTGCAGACGCCTTTGCCGCCGCGCTGAGCGATGTCTGCCGCCAATTAGCGCATCTTGTGGTGCGCGATGGCGAAGGGGCGCAGAAATTCATCGAAATTCAGGTTACGGGGGCCGCCAGCAATGACAGCGCGCGGCGCGTCGGCTTGGCGATTGCCAATTCACCCTTGGTCAAAACGGCGATAGCGGGTGAGGATGCCAATTGGGGCCGCGTCGTGATGGCTGTTGGCAAGGCCGGTGAGCCTGCAAATCGTGACACGCTTTCCATCCGTTTTGGTTCGACCTTGGTCGCGCGCAACGGACTGGCGGTGGCCGATTATGATGAAGCGCCCGTGGCGCGTCACCTAAAGCAAAAGGAAATCGAAATAGGCGTTGATCTGGGCCTTGGGTCGGGGCACGCCACAGTGTGGACGTGCGACCTGACCCACGGCTACATAAGCATCAACGCCGATTATCGCAGTTAGGGTTAGGACCACTTAAATCCACCTTCGCGGCGTCAAAATGGCAAAGATATCGAAGGAAAATGTCCGCCGCAGGCAGTTATTCTGCCTGCAAGGGCATTTTATTTCGAGATCTAGGCCATTTTGACGTCCTTCGGATTTGATCTATTTTGTCCATTGCCGCGTTGGCAAAGCTAGACTTAGAACCACTAAGCCTGCGCTTTGCCGCCTTGCACTGAACAAAATGGCCTCAAACCGCGGAGGTGTATTTAAGTGGTTCTGACCCTAAAGCGCGGCTTCGAGCCAGCTTTTCAATTGTGCCTTAGGAGCGGCGCCGACTTTGGTATCGGCAATTTCGCCACCCTTGAAAAGGATCATCGTGGGTATCCCGCGCACGCCATATTTGGCAGGCGTGTCAGGATGATCATCAATGTTCAGCTTCACAATCTCAACTTGCCCAGCAAGCTCATCACTGATTTCTTCGAGGCTTGGGCCAATCATCTTGCATGGGCCGCACCATTCGGCCCAAAAATCGACCAATACGGGTTTGCCTGATGCAAGCACAGTTGCGGCGAAATCATTATCGCCTACGGTTTTGGTAGCCATTTCAATCTCCTTTGTTGTGCCCCATGTATTCCTGCCGCCAAGGGCTGACAAGGACCATGCGCAATAGTTTTGCTTGAAGCGTCAAGAGGCCGGGTAATAAGGGGCCAAGATGTCGTCTGAAAGCGTGATGAAACGCGGCGCATAAGTGAATAGCAGCGACACTTCAACACGCGACGCGGGGAAAATCGTCTGCAATGCGGCACGATAATGTGCCATTTGCCGCAAATGCGGGGCGGGCACGCCGCTTTCATCCTGCGGCACCTGCCGACCCGTTTTGAAATCAATGGCACGCACCAGACCTGGTTCCACCAACAGCCGGTCAATCCGGCCATTGATTACCATTTCGCCTACCACAGCGACCAATGGGACCTCCGCACGTGCGGACGTGCTAAAGAAAGGTGCCCATTGCGGGTTGGTGATGATTTCCCGCACCTCAGCGATAAGCTGGCCCTCATCAATGGCATGATCCAGTGTCTGCGCATTTAGCCATTGCTCCGCTTTTTGCAGAGATGTCTCATCCATGATGCGTTCGAGCAAAGCGTGGATCAACTTGCCGCGCTCGGCGGCCTTGCGCATGGCGGAAATCGCTGGTGCATCGCCATAATCATCATCGTTCAGGCGCGACGGGACTAAAGGACGCGGCGGGCGACGCTCCTCTGGCGCTGGGGCAAAAAGCCAATCGGGCATCACAACGGGCGCTTGCGTTTGCGTAGAGGCAGTAGGGCTGTCTTCTGGCGGCGTCAGGGAGGCCCCATGTTGCCCAACATGGCGTAGCACCTTGCCCCAGCGAGCATCATCTTCCCAATCGCACCCAAGCGCTGTCATGCCCCGTTGCAACAGCGCGCACCAGCTTTCGGCGGGCGCCTCTCCCTTGCGGCTGATGCCCAAAGATCCGGCCATAATCAGCCGTTCCTCTGCGCGCGTGATCGCGACGTAGAGCAAGCGTTTATGCTCTTGCAGTTCACGGGTCTTTTGCCGCTGAACGGTTTCCAGCAACTGCCCCGATTGTTCCGCCTTGCGGATAGGTAACAAGGGTATGCGCTGCCCCTCATCCATCAACAGCTCGGCAGACTGGTCTGGTTTCTTGGTCGGGTCAGATGTCACATCCGCCAAAATGACAACTGGGGCTTGCAACCCCTTTGCGCCATGGACGGTCATAATCCTGACCTCTTTGCTACTGCTGTCGCCCTCGCGCTTGATTTCGGTGTCACCCCGGTCGAACCATGCAAGGAATTTTTGCAAGCCCCCGCTATGTTGCTGTTCAAATTGCAACGCGGAATTCAGCATCTCTTCAATAGGAACCAAAACCTCACTGCCCAGACGCGCGGTGAACTTACGCCGCGCGCCGATGGGGCCGGACAATATCTGTTCCAGGAAATGATAAACCGTCGTGAAATCGGCCATCGCAAGCATATCGCGCAGCAGGGCGATGTGCGGTTCAAGCTCTGGCCGGTCACGAATATGCTGCCACAGGCTGCCCTTGCGGTCGCCGACATAGCCATATTGGAGCAACGTTTCCTGCGACCAACCAATGATGGGTGAAACCAACACACAGGCCAGACTAAAATCATCATTGGGTTGCAGCACAAATTTGATGGCGGCCAGCAAATCTTGCACCACCAAAGGCTGCAACAAACGAAGCCGGTCGATACCTGCAACGGGCACATTGCGTTCATGCAATTGCGCCACCAGCATCGACGCCATGTCACCACGGCTGCGCAATAGAAACAGGATATCGCCGGGCTCAAGGGGACGATTTTTGCTGACGAGCCAAGGTTTTGCGTCAATCAGCGCTTTGACATGGTCCGCGAGCTTCTCGGCCAGTGCGCGTTTTTCATCGCTGAACCAATCCTCTTCTTCGTCCGAACTGCTGTCATCCTGCCCATTGGGTTTGGCGGAAATGGGTTCCAACAGCTCGACCATGCCAATGTGCGGCTTGTCGCTATAATGCTCCGCGATTTCACCGTTTATTCCGAAACTTTCAGGCCCCGCTTCATCGATAACAGCATTAACGAATTCAAGGATTGGCGGCGTTGAACGGAAACTTTGCGATAGACTAAGACGGCTCAACGCAGCCCCCGATTTACCAATACGGTCGGCAAAAGATACACCTGCGGCTTCATAGCGTTCCGGCGCGGTCCCTTGGAACCCGTAAATGGCTTGTTTGAAGTCGCCCACGGAAAATAAAGTGCGTATCTTGTCGGGCTTCACGCCCATACCACTGTAAAAATCTCCCGTGAGTGAGCCAATAATCTCCCACTGCGCGGCGTTGGTGTCCTGCGCTTCATCAACCAATATATGGTCGATCTGCCGATCGAGCTTAAACCGCACCCAATCTGCCATCTGGCCATGTTGCAGCAACGCCGCCGTGCGCCGGATCATGTCATCGAAATCGACCGCGCCCAGCGCGTGCTTCGCTTTGCCATATTGCGCCGCAAATTCCTTGCCGACCAACAAGGCCCGCGCCAGCCTGTCGGCATATTGCGCGCGCACCACCTGCCCCATCAACTGGTTGGTCCATTCGAACAGCGCCAACGCTTGCGCGGCATATTCATCCGTCAGTGGGGTAAAGTTCTTGGACGCATTCTGCACTTCGCCGTCCTTCGTTGACCAACAACCATGAAGATCCGCGAATAAAACTGCCCGCTCTGCCGGAGAACGGGACAACCAGTTTTGAAGCACCGCCGCACGCTTGCCACCACGGCTATCGGCTTTATTTTTGCCCCATGAAAGATTGGCGTCGATAATGGATTGCAGGTCCGCGCGCGGAATGTGTTCGTCAGCAAACGCGGCCGCTAACATATCCTCAACGGATCCGGAAAAGCTGACATCCGCCAAGCGCCGCGCCCAGACCACGGCCCCTGCATCATCGGGGATACCGGCCATCACATCAGGGGCCGCCGCGGTGCGATGCAAGAAGCGCAGCGCCGCTTCCTCGCCCATGTTGACGCTCAGTTCCTGCAAATTGGCAATCATCCTGCCGTCACCACGCGCTTCGGCATCCAAAACCAAATTCGCGAGCGCCGCGTCGAGCAATTCGCGCTGCTCGCGCCCCTCAACCGGCTTGAACCCCGGCACAAGGCCAGCCTCTTCTGGAAAGCTACCAAGCAAGGATTGGCAGAAGCTGTGGATGGTCAAAATCTGCAACCCACCGCCGGGCGCATCCAGAACCTTTGCGAACAATTGCCGTGCTTTTCTGCGCGCCTCGGGACCAAAATCTGCACCAATTGCTTTTAGGTCGTTACCTAGCGCGGTGCCGTCCATCTGCACCCATGTCGCCAAAAGCTGATTGATGCGGTCCGCCATTTCGGACGCGCCAGCCTTCGTAAATGTGATGCACAGCAGATTTTCCGGCTCAACATCATTTTCCAACAACAGCCGGATGACACGCGCCGTCAGCACTTGCGTTTTACCCGTACCAGCCGATGCGCTAAGCCAAATATTGTCGCGCGGAACAACAGCGCTGGCTTGCGCGGAGATTAAGGGATGCAGCTTTTTAGGTTCTGCACTCATGCCGCGTCCTCGATTATTGCCTGACGCCCATTCCATTCCTGCAAGCGCATCAATTGGTCATAATCGCCATAAAGAGCGAATTCGGGGTGCAGCTTTGCGGTAAAGGGCGCGTCACCCAATATCCATTTACCAATCGCCGCTTCCGCGTGTTCAACCGCAAAGGCAATGAATTCATTGCGATCAGGTTTTTTATCGCCTGTACGTGTGCTTGTCGGCATAACAATATGGCCGAAAGCTTCCTTGTTTTTGGCAAGGCTCCAATATTCGAAATGGCTCGCTTCGCCTGACACGCCTTTGATGGCCAGCTCTTCCGCCATGTAACCGATGAGGCCCAGTTGTAGCGCGAAGCCCGCCTTAACTTGCTTGGCCGTTGGTGGTGATCCGGTTTTATAATCAATGATAACCAAGTCGCCATCTGCGGTTCGATCAATACGGTCCACCCGCCCTTTGACGGCGATACCTTTGAGATGGACAGTGCCGGGTTGCTCGGCAACCGCCACGACGCGACCTTGTTCGGTCATTAGGCGCTTGGTTTCTTCGGCCACCCAGCGCAACCCAGCGGCAATACGTGGCTGCCATAATGTGCGCAGCAAGGGATCGCTCGCTTCCTGCGCCAGCAAGGCATCGGCGCGTGCAACAAGCTTATCAACCGCGCAAGCGTCGTGGGTGAACCATTTTTCCAATATGTCGTGGACGAGGCTCCCGCGCCACGCAAAACTGGGTTCGGCATCAACCTTTTCCAACACGGGCAGCCCCAGAATACGCTTAGCGTAAAAGGAATAAGGGTCAGATTTCAACTGATCGAAATCGGTAACGGACAAGGAAACCAAACGCTGTTTTGCATTTGGCATTGGCACTGGCCGCGTAGCGAACGGTTCCTTTTCGGCAGGACGATCCAGCGCATCGGCACAGTCCAATAATGCATCATCAACCGCAAGCGCCTTTCCCATCAGCGCTTTGATCCGTAACAGAAAGCGCGACGCCACCGTTGGCCCGCCACGATCCCGCCGCGCGCGGGTCAGCAACACCTCTTGCGCCCCCAAGGCCGTCGCCAAATCATGCGCCGATAGGCCAATATTTCTATCCAAGGTTGGCAGTTTCAGGTGCCGTCGGATAGCGGGGGCCAACCATGGATCAGGCTGCGCGATTTGTGGCCATGTGCCTTCGTTCAAGCCGGAACAAATCAGTAAGTCTGCCTGTTGTAGCCGCGCCTCCAACAGGCCGTAAATCGCGACGCGCGGATGCCCACCATAAGGCGGACGAACAACCGCGCCGGAGAAAATTTCCTTAAACGTCCCAACCAAGCCGGTTGTATCGATACGGCCAAGCGTCGACAGATTGCTCGAACTGATCTCCTCCCAATTGCGTGCCAGTTCGCGGCCACTTGCGCCCCGCCAGATGCCACCATCGGTAAGCGCCGTGGCCACATCGCGCAGTGTCGCAAGAACATATTCAAATGACTGGCCATCGGCATTCTCTAGCGGTGCCAACATGGTGACAACGCCAGACCACCACGCGATAAGCGCTTCATTTGGTTTGCGCGCTGTCTCCAACCGCCGCGTGATCGCCGCAAGCCCAATGCCAGTAGCTGTGCCCCGCAATGCAAGATCAAGCTGCCGCACATGGTCCAACCAGTCGAGCCTTTGCGTACCGGCAAATACCAAAGGATGCTTGGCAATGGCCAAGATGCTCGACGCGGAAAATCGGCTCCAAATCGCGTCTACCAGCGCCAGCGCAAGCGTGCCCGGCGGTGTTTGCAGCAAGGGTATACCCGCGCTGTCGTCAACCTCTATACCCCAGCGGCGTAACTGCCCAGCGACCCGCACCGCCAATTCGCGATCTGGGGTAATCAGCGCAACCCGCTTTTGCGCGGTTTCCAACGCCCCACGAATACGCACCGCAATGGCCTTGGCTTCTTGGGCGCTATCTTCCGCCTCCAACCATTTAGCATGCGGAAGGCTTTTGCGCTCCGGTGGCAGTTCCTGCCAATATACGCTATGTTCTGGAAGGCAGAATATCTCCGAAATCGTTGTGGCTTCTGGTACCGACTTAGCGGTTGGGAGAACCGTAATCTCGCTGCGATCTATGCCCATGAGTTCCAGTAAATGTTTCAAATGAAACTGCGGATGCACCTCGACATTATGACGGCGGCCAAAGCTTGGGTTATCCAAATTGGGTGGCGATAGATTGTCCCATCGCGCATCCGGCATATCAATATCCACGCCCGGCAAGATGACGTGCCCGTTTGGTATAAGTGCGACACGGCGCAGCACGCGGGCGACAGCCTTTGCAGAGGTTGTAATCCCCACCGCTATGATCGGAGCTTCACCGGCATTTTGCGCTAAACGCTGCTCAAGCGCCGCCAACAAATGGTTCCGACGTTCTGCTGGCCCCAGCAATTGGCGCGCGGTTAAAGCCGCCCGATAGGCAGGCAATATCTGCAAAAGCCGCGCATAAGCATCTTGCCAATGTCCGGCCAAATCAGCCTCAACTTTAATATCTGCGAAAGCGGCAAAGTCGACCAGATCAACCTCAAGCGCATCGATCAATTCTGCCAATTTGCGCGCAAGTCGTAATGCTTCCGCAGGCGAAAGCGGCGCATCACCGGGCTGATAGTCTTTGACGAGCTTCGCCAACAACATCAGCCGTTCAAAGGGCGCGATAGATGGCCATATCGTGCTACCCATCTCTATGGGGTCAAGCATCGGGCCTAAGGCTTCGTCCATCTGCATGTCACCCACGGCAACCATACGCGGCAAAAGCATACCCGGCGCCGCCTGCCGCACAAAAGCCTCCGTCATGGCCTTAATCGCGCGGTTATTCGGCAAGAGGAGTATGTTGTTACTAATCGCCAGCGGGTCTGCGCCAGCGGACTGCAATATCCATTGCGCGGTTACATCGCATAGGTCATTACCCAGCGGTACATTGAACACATGAGCGCGGGGCGCGGAGCCTTTATCCGCCATATTGTTCTGCCAATTTCGCTTCGGTTGCCGCTATTGCCGCTGGATAGCCGACATCGAACCACAGGCCGTCATGCACGATACCCATGCAACGGCCTTGGGCTATTGCACGATCCCAGAATATATTGGTTGAGAACACGTCTGCAGGCGCATCGACAATGAGGCGCTTCGACAGCATTTGAATACCGGTCCACACATAAGATGCAGGCGCATCACCTTGACGACGTGACAGTCGGCCATCTGCATCCATATTAAAGTCACCAATGCCTTGGCTATTATACGCAGTCTCCAACGGAATGAGGAGCATGAGTACATCCATGCGGGCATCATCCCAATGCGCCATAAGCTGCGAGATCGCATTGTCGCCCGCATTGGTCCACCAATTGTCGGCGTTGACGCAAATGAAGGGATCATCGGAAATGAGCGGCAACGCGTGCACCAAGCCGCCCCCTGTGTCGCGCAACAACGCGCGCTCATCGGAAATGCGCACATCCAAATCCGCCGCTGAAACGGCCAAATACTGTTCCACTTGTTGTGCAAGATAATGCACGTTTACGACGATTTTGCCGACACCAGCATCGCGCAAATGATCAAGCACATGGTCCAGCAATGCAACACCGCCCACTTCGATCAGGGGCTTTGGCCGGTCCGCGGTCAGGGGCATCATCCGCGTCCCCTTGCCCGCCGCCATGATCATCGCTGTATCCACATGCTTAACCATCGATATTCAATTCCGTCGGCAATTTATGGCGCACGTCCGAAGGAATAAACGTGTCGAACCAAAGTTTGACAGGCGCAAGGTCTGGATGGGCCAAATCGCGTTCCAGCAGCGCCCACATGCGCGGCAAGAAAGATAAATACCGTTCCTTGCCATCGCGTTTCCATAGACGCGTGAAGATACCGATAATCTTGGTATTCCGCTGCGCACCCAGCAAGGCGTAATGCGCGTCAAAATCAGCACCGGGTTTTGCCACAGCATGATAATAAGCCAGCATCTCGGCTTCCAACGCAGGCGAAACGTCGCGCCGTGCATCTTGCAGCAAGGACACTAAATCATAGGCCGGATGTCCGACCAAAGCGTCCTGAAAATCAATTATTCCCTGTTGACCATCGTCCAGCAGCATGATGTTTTCAGCATGGTAATCGCGCAGCACAGTGACTTTCTGATAATCCGCAAGCGGGGCCAGCGCGTCGGTCCAAAGCTGATCAAATGCGCTTGCGTCAAACGATATACCCATCGCCGGCATGTACCATTCCGACAAAAGCTGCACTTCGCGCATGTACGTCGCCATGTCATAAGGCTGCGCTTGCACCGCAGGCGTCTGCGCCAACCGGACAATCGCATCGATAGCCGCGCGATAGACCGCCGCCTCATCTTCGGGATTTTCGTCCAGATGCTCCCGCATCCGCCGGTCGCCAAAATCTTCTATCAGCAACAGTCCGCGGGTCAGGTCGGTGGCGAAGATTTCGGGTGCGCGGAACTGATGCCCGTTCAAATATTGTGCGATATGTATGAAAGGACGCGGGTCCTCATGCGGTGGCGGCGCGTCCATCAAAATCGCCTTGCCGCGCGTCGCGGACTCCACGCGGAAATAACGACGGAAAGATGCATCGCCCGCAACCGGCGCCACTATTGCGCCTTCCCAACCATGCAATCGCAGAAATTCGTCCAATCCTGCGGGCGGTGCCATGTTAGTTAATTGTGTCATCCGTATCCATTTTCAAAGTCAATATGCGGCTTCCGTCCGCTTGCGGCGTTATGTCGATTATATGGCTCGGGACCACATAGGCGTCCCCAAAGCGTTCGGCCCACTCAACAAGCGTGATGCGTTCACTGCGTTCCTCCGCCAGCCCCAATTCATCCAATTCATCCGCATCATCGAGGCGATACAAATCGACATGGGCAACGGCAACCAAAACATCTGGCGGTTCATAACTATGCACGATGGCATAAGATGGGCTGGCGACTTCGCCCTTAAAACCAAGGCCCGCCAATATCCCCGCGCATAACACGGTTTTGCCCGCACCCAGCGGACCGTTAATCGCGACCCAATCTGAACGCTGTAAATTTTGGGCGAGCGCATGACCGAAAGCGCGCATATCTTCGTCGTTTGTAATAATCATTTCTTTGGTAGCGCCATGATGATTGTGGTTTTCTTACCCTTTGCAGAATGAAAATGAAAAGTGCCACCACGCAATTCAATTATCTGCCGTGCCAAAGCGTGATTCATGGGCCACAGCGCCATCACTTGTCATTAGGGTCAGGACCTATGAAATGCCCAAATGCTGGGTACACGCAACGAAAAAAGCCTGCCACGTTTCCGCAGCAGGCTCTCTTTTTATCACATTATGAAATGCGATTAATAACGATAATGGTCTGGCTTGAACGGACCTTCGGTCGATACGCCAATATATCCCGCTTGCTTGTCCGTCAGCTTGGTTAGCTTCACGCCAAGCTTTTCGAGATGCAGTGTCGCAACCTTCTCGTCGAGATGCTTTGGCAGAACATAGACTTCGTTCTTATACTTGTCGCCGTTAGTCCATAGCTCGATTTGGGCGAGCACTTGGTTGGTAAAGCTTGCCGACATCACAAAGCTTGGATGTCCGGTTGCACAACCCAGATTGACCAGGCGTCCCTTCGCAAGAACAATGATCTGCTTTCCGTCCGGGAACTGCACGAGATCGGTTCCTGGCTTCACTTCGTTCCAGCTATAATTGGATAAAGCCGAAATCTGAATTTCGCTGTCAAAGTGACCGATATTGCACACGATGCTCATGGGTTTCATGTTCATCATATGCTCGGCCGTGATAACGTCAGCATTGCCGGTTGCTGTGCAGAAGATGTCCGCGCGTTGCACGGCTTCTTCCATAGTCACAACTTCAAAGCCCTCCATCGCGGCCTGCAATGCGCAGATCGGATCGATTTCCGTGACCATAACCCGCGCGCCTCCATTGCGGAGCGACTGGGCCGATCCCTTGCCGACATCGCCAAAGCCAGCGACGCAAGCAACTTTACCCGCGAGCATGACGTCTGTGGCGCGACGAATGGCGTCGACGAGCGATTCCTTGCAGCCATACAGATTGTCGAACTTCGACTTAGTCACGCTATCATTGACGTTAATGGCGGGGAAAGGCAGTTCACCCTTCTTCGCGATTTCGTACAAGCGGTGAACGCCGGTGGTGGTTTCTTCCGAAACGCCCTTCAAATTCTTGACCGTTTGCGTCAAATAGCCGGGCTTTTTGGCAACAAATGCCTTCAGCGCGCGCTGGAATTCGACTTCTTCTTCATTCTCTGGCTCACCAAAGCTTTCGCCGCGCTCAAGCTTTGCGCCCCACAATGCGAACATCGTTGCGTCGCCGCCATCGTCAAGGATGATGTTGGCCGTGGTCTCATCACCCCAATCGAAGATGCGGCCGACATAGTCCCAATAATCGGCAAGGCTTTCGCCCTTTACTGCGAACACTGGAATGTTCTGCGCCGCAATGGCAGCAGCGGCATGGTCTTGGGTCGAAAAGATGTTACACGTCGCCCAACGCACGTCCGCGCCAAGCGCCGTCAGCGTTTCGATCAGAACTGCGGTTTGAATCGTCATGTGCAAAGAACCAACAATGCGCGCACCCTTCAAAGGCTGTGACGCAACAAATTCTTCACGCAATGCCATCAGGCCAGGCATTTCGGTTTCGGCAATATTGATTTCTTTACGGCCAAAATCGGCCTCGCCGATATCGGCAATGACATAATCGTTAAAAGCCACAGGCTTATTCTCCGGGAGGTTTTAGATGATGCACGTCATAGCGACGGATTTTGGCGAAATCAAATATAAAGATTGCTTTATATGATATGCCATAAGGTGGGATTTTTAGGCAAAACACACCCTGAAGCTTGTAATTTACCTCAGAAAATCAATCGTTGAACATCCCCCCGCTTGACTTGGCTCAGTTGGTCACGGATGAAGCTGCAACATTCTTTCTTCCTAAAGGAAATTTCTCATGAGCATCTCTATCGGCGACAAAATCCCTGACGTTAAATTGGTCAAGGCAACCGCGGAAGGCCCCCAGCCTGTTCAGGCTGCAGAATATTTCGCTGGACGCCGCGTTGCATTATTCTCTGTCCCAGGCGCATTCACGCCAACATGCTCGGCACGCCACCTTCCCGGCTTTGTCGAAAAGTCCGACGAACTTTCTGCCAAGGGGATAGACGAAATCGCTTGCACGGCTGTGAACGATGCATTTGTTTTGGGCGCTTGGAATAAGGCGAGCGGCTCAGACGCTATCACTATGCTCGCAGACGGCAATGGCGATTTCGCGGCTGCGCTCGGATTAGAAATGGACGGCAGCGCATTTGGCATGGGCAAGCGCGGCCAGCGTTTCTCGCTTGTCGTCAACGATGGCGTGGTTGAGCAAGTCAATGTCGAAGCACCGGGCGATTTCAACGTGAGTTCGGCTGAATATATGTTGGGACAGCTCTGATTTTTACTAAAGTCTGACTAAATGCTAGATGAAAGGGAGGGGTTACCCTCCCTTTTTTGTTGCCAAAATGGTCAAATTCGGTGAAGCGTGCTTATGCCTAGTGAACAATCTCAAAACATCATTAATCAACTCGTTACTGAATATGAAGCTTCGGTAAAACGCCTTCAATCCGCGCTTGCGGGTTATTTGAAGGACAGAACGCCGCCAAGCGCAGAGCAGCGTGCACGCAATGACTTCTGCTATCCCGAACTCGTCATCACTTATGCCGGCAAGACGCGCGAGACCAAATCGAACCTCGCATTTGGCAAGCTGGAGAAGATCGGTACGTTCCGGACCACCTTTACCAAGCCCGAACTTTTTGCCGATTATATTGGCGAGCAGCTCGACCTATTGAATGAGCAATATGAGCTCGAAATTTCGGTTGGCCGCAGCAAGCAGGAAATCCCCTTCCCTTATGTGTTGGATGGTTCGGCCGATCTTGAATTAGGAACCATTAGTCCGAACGAGTTAGCCCGTCATTTTCCAACAACGGAATTGGCTGATATTGGCGATGAAATCGCCGATGGCCTATTGCGCGTAAAGGGTAACAGCAGTTCGCCACTCGCATTATTTGACGGCCTGCGCACCGATTTTTCCTTGGCCCGTTTGCGGCACTATACCGGCGCACCTGCCGAGCATGTGCAGCATTATATCCTGTTCACCAACTACCACCGTTATGTGGATGAATTTGTCAGTTGGGCATGCACGCAGGTTGGCAATGGCCGTTACACCGCATTGTCTGGTGCCGGTGGCCTATATGTGGATCAGCCGACAGACAATGCGGCGCAGCTTATCGCCGACAGCACATGGCGGCGGCACCAGATGCCCGCTTATCACCTGATCGCGCCAGATCGTTCGGGTATCACCTTGGTAAATATCGGCGTTGGTCCGTCCAATGCCAAAACGATTTGCGACCATTTGGCAGTACTTCGGCCGGAAGCTTGGTTGATGATTGGCCATTGCGGCGGCCTTCGCGAGACGCAGCGGATTGGCGATTATGTGCTCGCCCACGCCTATTTGCGCGATGACCATATTTTGGATGAAGTCCTGCCGCCCGAAATTCCCATCCCACCCATCGCCGAAGTGCAACAAGCCTTGGCAAGCGCGGCGGAAGATGTCTCTGGCACCAGCGGCGCGGACCTCAAGCGGCGGATGCGCACCGGCACTGTTGTCACGACAGATGACCGCAATTGGGAACTGCGCTATTCCGCATCCGCGCTGCGTTTCTCACAAAGCCGTGCGATTGCCATCGACATGGAATCCGCCACGATTGCGGCGCAGGGTTATCGTTTCCGCGTTCCCTATGGCACTTTGCTATGTGTTTCGGACAAACCGCTGCACGGCGAAATCAAATTGCCGGGTCAGGCAAACCGGTTTTACGAAGAGGCGATTGCCGCACATTTACAGATCGGCATTCAAACCTGTGAGTTGCTGCGTGAGGCTGGCAACAGCTTACACAGCCGCAAGCTGCGCGCATTCAACGAACCACCATTCCGCTAAGCAATTAGTAACGAAGACAGCGCCCAACGATTATTATCATTGCATTACAACCCAAGGAGGAGCGGCCCATGCCGAAAGAACTTGAAAAAACTGGTATATTGAACAAATTTTTGAGCAGGTTGCGCGGTTTGACCGGCTCGCTATCTGGCAAGGCGCGTTCGGCGGCTGAAACGGCGACCACCACCGCTAAGTCCGCGGTAGATTCCGCCTCTCATGTCGCCACGACCGCTGGCACAGCCATTAAGGAAAATCCTGGCAAGTCCGCCGCCGTGGCTGGCGCGGTTATCGCAACTGCAGCAGCCGCCGTGGCTGGTAAGAAGGTATATGATCGCAAAACTGCAAGCAGCGCAAAGCCTGCAGCGAAGAAGCCTGCGGCCAAAAAACCAGCTGCGAAAAAGCCTGCACCGAAGAAACCTGTTGCGAAGAAAGCGGTGATCAAACCTGCCGCGAAGCCCGCCGCTGCGGTTAAGCCTTCTGCGAAGCCTGCGGCCGCTAAGGCGCCTGCAACGCGGGCAAAACCAGCGGTAAAGAAAACGGCTCCGGCGAAACCCGCCGCAAAAACGACTGCCTAACAATTGTTAAAAATGGCCCCGCCCTTTGCGGCGGGGCTATAATTACTTACCAGCCCTTTTCCACACCCTTATTCTGCACCTTGAGCCATTTCATCAGTGGCGCAAAATATTCGAGCATCGGCTTACCAGACATTTCGCGCGTGCCGGTAAAGGCCTGAAGCGCATCTGGCCAAGGCTTCGACGCGCCCATTTCGAGCATTGCGTTCAGCCGCGTGCCCACATCCTTGTTACCATAGAACGAACAGCGGTGTAGCGGCCCCTTCCAGCCTGAAATATCGCAAGCCGCCTTGTAGAATTGGAACTGCAATATGCGGGCGAGGAAATAGCGCGTATAGGGCGTATTGCCGGGGATATGATATTTGGCCCCAGCATCAAAACGGTCGGCCGGACGTTCCACCGGCGGAATAATACCCTGATATTGGAGGCGTAAATCGGTCCAGCCCTTGTTATAGTTGGTAGGTGTGATCGTCCCGTTGAACACACCCCAACGCCATTTATCGATCAACAAACCAAAGGGTAGAAACGCAACCTTGTCCATGGCTTGTCGCAGCAAAAGGCCATTGTCCTTGTCCGCGCCGGGGACCTTGGCTGGATCTAGCAAGCCGATCTGGACGAGATAATTTGGCGTGATCGACAAAGCGATGGCATCGCCAATCGCCTCATGAAAACCATCATTGGCACCATTTAAATAAAGATATGGCTGCTTGTTATACGCGCGCTGATAATAATTATGCCCAAGTTCATGGTGGATCGTCACAAAATCGGTGCTGTTGACCTTGATGCACATTTTGATGCGCAAATCGTCGACATTGTCCACATTCCAAGCTGAGGCGTGGCAGACGACTTCGCGGTCGGCAGGTTTGATAAACTGCGCGCGATCCCAAAAGCTTTTTGGCAATGGTGCAAAGCCAAGTGATGAGAAGAAGCCTTCGCCAATCTTCACCATGTCTTTTTCCGCTTTGCCACGATTGGCGCTGAAATCCACCAAGTCGGTTTGCTTATAGCCCTTAGTGACCAGCAGTTCGCCAATATCATAACCGATATCACCTGCCCCTGCAGGCGCGACAATGTCGTAGATATTGCCCCATTCCTGCGCCCACATATTGCCGAGCAAATCTGCGCGGATTGGTCCAGTTTTGGACTGAACGGTATCGCCATATTTTTTGTTCAGCTGCGTGCGAACATAGGTGTGCAGCTCGTCATAAAGTGGCTTTACCTCCAGCCATAATTTGTCGGTCAGCTTGGCAAAATCATCGGCTGGCATGTCATAGCCAGACCGCCACATGGCGCCTACATCGGCATAACCAAGCTCGGCAGCGCCTTTATTGGCGATGTCCACCATGCGCGTGTAATCGGGCCCCATAGGCGCACCGACATTGTCGTGCCAGCTTACCCACATTTCCTTCAGTTCTTCAGGATTGCGGTTCGAACCCATTTCGGCCTCAATATCCGAACCGTTGATTTCCTTGCCGCGCAACGTGCCCCGCCCCTTGCCATAAGCGGACTGCAATTTGGTTGATATGGTCGCCAGTTCCGCGGCTGCCCCCGGCGTTGTTGGCGCTGGCAAGACTATGCCACCGCGCAAAATATCCAATTTACGCTTTGTATCATAGGATAGGCCGGAAAGTGCCTGATATTTGGCGGCCTCAAGTGCGTAAGCAACAGCTTTTTCTGTTCCGATCTCTCCGTAGCGCGCTGCAACGGCATCCGTATCATCCGTCAAATAGGTGGAGTTAATCCACGCGACACGGCCAGCTTCGATGGAGAAGTCGAACAGGTCCTTTTCGGCGCGCGCAACAAACGCGTCTGCATCAGATACCGTTGGTGTAGATGCTGTCGTTAGCGCATCTTGCGCCATGGCGATGCTGGGGACGGAAAGCGTGGCAAATGCCAGAGCGGCAATGGATACAAGATTTTTCATTTTTGGGTCCTGACAGATATAATAGCGCGACGTTGAAACTTACGGTCTTCCGCGTCAAGCTGCACGGCTTTTCCAGCTTCGAATAGCCAAGCCGACCAACACACCGAAGAATGTCACCAGAAACAATATCGTTTTGATGGGCCGCGCCGTTGCTGCGACACTGGAAAGCAGTTCATGCCCGCCGGTAAATGCTGCCTGAATGAGCTGACTTATGGTCTCCGCATAATCGGTGATCGCAAAACCGATGGCTGCAACCATGATGACCTTACCGAGCCGCGCGAGCATGGGGTGCGGCACGGCAGCAAACATCCGCCCGCCTGCAAAAGCGCCCCATGCATAAATGCCGATAAAGATAAGGTCCAATTCCATGCTGTAAATGGCAAGGTCCATGACCCCAGATGCGGCCCATGCAGCATGGATGTAATCAACACGCGCCGCATTTCCGGCTGCCTGATGGTCGCTCATGCCCAAAGGCGTAGCGTCTGTGACGAGCCAGACGTTCATCACAATCTGTGCCGCAAGCAACAAAATACCTAACAGCCAGAATGCCCAGAAACGCTTTTCCTGCGCTGTTTCCTTAAGCATTGCTCGCACCCTCCAATGCCGTCGCCAACGCTCCTGTCAGGGTATCGTCGTACGTCAAATGATAGGTGGTATAGTCATGCACCTGCCCGCCGTGGTCACGCTTATGCTCTCGCACTAACTTTCCTCCCAAACGCTCCACAGCGGTGCGCGAACGGAAATTGTTTGCGCCGACCTGAAACACAACAATCCGAACAAATTGAAAGATATGTCTTAGCATCAGCGCCTTTACTGCGCGATTTATGCCTGTCCGCCAATATGCAGTGGCAAAGAAGGTCCAACCAATTTCTATTTCTGCTGTTGCTGGATCATAATTCGCAAAGCGCGTGCTGCCGATGATTTCATCGGTCGTGCGGTCCAGAATGGCAAAGGCCCCCTGCGATGCAATGGCATCAGCGAAGAATGCGTCAAAAACTTCCCTTTTGTACCGATCGCGAAACGGATGCATGGCCCAGATTTCGGGGTCTGACGCTACAGCATAGAGCCCGTCATAATCCGTCGTCACTAAGGGCCGCAGTATGACCCGCTCGCCCACCAACACAGGCTGGATATCGAAAGGAGGAAGCGTCACCAGCGGTCACCCGTCAGCGCCGCAACAAAGGCCATCCCAAGCTCCGGCTTGGTAACCGCGCTCATATGATTGCCCGACACCGATAACAGCTTCCCATGTTGCAAAAGTGCCGCGAGGTCGGCTGCGGAGCCATTATCATCATCTTGTTCACCGCACACAATAGCGACCGGAAGGGTCCAACTGGCAATCTCCGTGACATTGGTATCAACGAACGTATCCAAAATATGCCGTAACGCCGCCGGATCACCGCCAGTGGTTTTCAAAAATGCTTCCGCCATCCATGCGGAAGACCCTTTTTCATGCTGCCCCAAATTGTCGAAAACATGCCGGAAATGAGCCCCACGATTGCCTGTCTGGGTCAAGCCTTCCAAGCCCATGCCTGAGATAACGGCCCGACCAGGCGCGGCACCACGTGCGAGCATCCGCGACACGGTCCGCCCGCCCAGAGAATAACCGCCAAGGTCATAATCCGTGATATCCAAATGCGCGAGCAACGCGAATTGGTCATCAGCCAGAATGTCACGCGGATAATGTACGGGGTCATGCGGCTTACCACTTAGCCCATGGGCGCGCAGATCCGGCATAATCACGCGGTATCCCGCATTGGCCAGCGCAACAGCATGGCCATATTTAATCCAATTGGTATCCGCTTCAGACATGAAGCCATGTATCAACAACAAAGGCCGACCCTGCCCCGTTTCACGCCACGCAATCTCGACGCCGTCGACGGCTTGAAAACTATGGCATGTAATCATAAATCTCGCTCGATATTCAAAGACCTACGCATAAAACTAACGCGCCACCAATCCCTTTTGCTTCATGCGCCACAGCGCCATGTCGATGCGATCTTGCCCGAAAAAGGGTTCGCCGTCGAAAACGAGAGTTGGCACGCCCCAATGCCCTGCGGCCTCCAAAGCCGTCTGATTCTCTGCGATTTCAGCATCGAGCGCTTCGGCATCGCGAAGCGCTTCGGCGTCCAGCTCTACCAAATCCAATCCCGCGCGGGTCGCGGCGCTGGTGAGATGGTCACCCTCATGCCAATTTTCCGCCCCGCCCCAAATGAGCCGCGAAACTTCGTCACAAAAGGCGAGGCTTTTGCCGCGCCGCGCCGCAGCTTGGCCCAACCGGGTCAGGCGAAAAATATAGGGCTGCTCCTCGGCAATCTTGCGTGTGCGCACATCCTGCACAATTGGGTCGGGCCTAGGCGGGCCGAATGGGATGCCATGGAACTGGGCCACACGGAACATGTCGGTGAAGGTATAGCGCAACCAATTCGGATGGCTGCGCTCAAAAAAGTCAGGCTCACGAATGGCAAGCGGATAGACCGGACGCAGATTGATATTCAGATCATATTCTTGCGCTAGCGCGCTATATCGCCGCGTGGCAAGGTAGCTATAGGGGCTGCGAAACGACCAGAAAATATCGGCTTGCAGCCCCATAACTTATCCCTTTTTCAAATGCCGACGCCCAAGTAGCTCGGCAATCTGCACCGCATTTAGCGCAGCGCCCTTGCGTAAATTATCCGACACGCACCAGAAGGCAAGGCCATTGTCAACGGTCGGGTCTTCGCGCACGCGGCTCACATAAGTTGCATCATCACCTGCAGCCTCAACAGGCGTCGTATAACCGCCATCTTCGCGCTTATCGATCAACATGATGCCAGGGGCCTCACGCAAGATATTCTGCGCGATTTCTGCCGACATTTCACGCTCATATTCGATGTTCACGGCTTCGCTGTGGCCCACAAAGACAGGCACACGTACGCAGGTCGCGGTCAGCTTGATTTTCGGGTCGAGAATCTTTTTGACCTCAACCATCATCTTCCACTCTTCCTTCGTATAGCCATCGTCGAGGAAGCTATCGATGTGGGGAATGACGTTGAACGCGATTTGCTTGGTGAACTTCTTGGCATCGGCGCTGTCACCAACGAAGATGTTGCGGCTCTGTTCGAACAATTCGTCCATGCCCTCTTTGCCCGCGCCCGACACCGACTGATAGGTTGATACGACAACGCGGGTAATCTTGGCGTAATCATGCAGTGGCTTCAACGCGACGACCAATTGCGCCGTTGAGCAGTTCGGGTTGGCGATGATATTCTTGCGCTTATAGATATCGATGGCGTCAGGGTTGACCTCCGGCACGATCAACGGAACATCGGGATCCATCCGGAAAAGCGAGCTGTTATCGATGACGACGCAGCCAGCTGCAGCAGCAATCGGCGCGTATTTCATGGTTGCTTCCGAACCGATGGCAAAAATGGCCATATCCCAACCCGTCCAATCGAAATTCTCGATATTCTGGATCTTCAGCATCTTGTCGGTATCGCCATATTCAATTTCGATACCTTGGCTGCGCGATGATGCCAGCACAGCGACTTCATCAGCGGGGAACGCGCGTTCGGCCAGAATGTTGACAACTTCACGGCCCACATTGCCCGTCGCACCTGCGACTACGATACGATAACCCATGTTAACTTCCTTCAATGGCAATAAAAAAGGCCGGGCTCTTTATGGGAGCCCGGCCTTTTGTGTTCGGTTAGAAACGCAACGCGGCTCCTGCCTTATTCGGCAGCCTCGGTGGTTTTAATAGGACGTGGGTCGCGGCGCTCGGCAATACGTGCCTTCTTACCGGTCAAACCACGCAGATAGTAAAGCTTCGCACGACGCACGACGCCCTTACGGACGACTTCGATGCTGTCGATATTCGGGCTGTACAGCGGGAATACGCGCTCAACGCCTTCACCGAACGACATTTTGCGTACCGTGAAGTTGGAGCCCATGCCCTTGTTCGAACGCGCGATGCACACGCCTTCGTAATTCTGAATACGCGTGCGCTCACCTTCGATGACCTTCACGCCCACCTTGACGGTGTCGCCTGCGCGGAAGGCAGGGATTTTTTTGTTTTCTGACAAAGCTGCAATAGCTTCGGCTTCGAGTGTTTGGATGAGGTTCATGCCCCATTTAATCCTTATTCTTTTGTTGCACGTCAGAGGCAGGCTGAACCCGGGCGTCTTTGTAACGCCCCCAAAGGTCCGGTCTGCGTAACCGAGTAATTTCCTCTGCCTGTTGTTTCCGCCAAGCAGCTATTTTCGCATGATCCCCCGATCGCAACACTTCAGGGATCATACGCCCTTCCCAATCATTGGGTCGGGTGTAGTGCGGATATTCAAGCAATCCTTGTTCAAAGGACTCTTCGTCACCGCTGGAAGAGGCGCCCATTACGCCGGGAAGCAGCCGAATGCAAGCGTCTAAGAGCATCAGCGCCCCGATTTCGCCACCGGACAAGACGAAGTCGCCCATGCTGACCTGCTCAATTTCTGGATGCGCGTCGAAAAGGCGTTCGTCAAAGCCTTCAAACCGGCCGCATAGCACCGTTACGCCGGGGCCATCCGCAAGTGCACGAATCCGCGCTTGCGCGATTGGTTTACCACGCGGGGTCATTGCAAGGATTGGAACATTGGGATGAAGTCCCGCTGCGTGCGCGACCGCCGCCGAGAGAATATCGGCCCGCAATACCATCCCTGCCCCGCCGCCTGCAGGTGTATCGTCAACGGTGCGATGCTTATCCGAAGCAAAGTCACGTATTTGAATAGGAGAGCAAGACCATGTCCCTTCTTCCAGCGCACGGCCAGCTAAGGATATCCCGAGCGGCCCAGGGAACATTTCAGGATAGAGCGTGAGGATTTGGGCGTGAAAGGTCATATCACAAAAGCGGCATCGATGACGATGCGCCCGCCTGCGCCAGCCGCCCATTCAGGGACAGCATCAGCTGTCATTGGGACCATGAACTTTTTACCCGGCTTGCCGTCGGCAGACGGCATCTGGATTTCGAGCACGTCGCTCGCACCGAAATTTTCGACAGTGATACAACTGCCAAGGTCCGTGCCATCGGTGGATATGCACGGCAAACCCAACAGGTCGCTATAATAAAATTCGCCTTCACCCAATTCGGGCAAAGCCTCCCGCGGAACCGTTAGGAGTGTGCTGCGCAGCTTTTCGGCTGCATTGCGGTCGTTGATTTCGGCAAAGCGGGCGATAGCGCCGTCTTTGGTCGGGCGTAGCGACTTGACCGTCAAAGCCCCGTCATTGAAACTCTTATAATGTTTCAAGCTGTCCAGACTGTCTGAAAACAGCTTGAGACGGACTTCACCCGTCACGCCGTGCGCACCAGAGACGGCGGCAAGCGTGACGGTGTTGTCAGCCAAGGCTTAGCCCTCGGCCTTTTCTTCAGTTGCTTCTTCGGCTGCAGGAGCAGCTTCTTCAGCAGCAGGTGCTTCTTCAGCAACAGCCTCAGCAGGTGCAGCTTCTTCAGCGGCAGGTGCTTCTTCCGCAGCAGCTTCAGCAGGCGCAGCTTCTTCAGCGGCAGGCGCTTCTTCGGCGACTACTTCAGGCTCTGGCTCAGGTGCTGGCGCAGCGGCTGCTGCTGCTGCGGCTTCTTCAGCTTCAGCAAGCTTGGTCGCCTTATCTTCAGCACGATCCTTGGCTTTCTGGCCTGGTTCGCCCTTGTTCGGGTTGTTCTTGACCTTACGCTCTTTGACGCCAGCGACGTCTAGGAAGCGCGCAACGCGGTCCGATGGCTGTGCACCAGCGGCGAGCCAATGTTTCGCGCGCTCGATGTCGAGGATGACGCGCTCAGCGCTATCCTTAGGTGCCTGTGGATTGTAGCTGCCGATACGCTCAATGAACTTACCATCGCGCGGTGCACGGGCGTCGGCTACGACGATTTTATAATAAGGACGCTTTTTCGAACCGCCCCGCGACAAACGCATTGATAATGCCATAAAACTAACTCACCTTTCTTAAAATATTCAAACTAAACAGTATATTATTTCTTCTTATTCAAAAGTCTTGCGAGGTCAGGTGGCATCCCGCCACCGCCGCCCATTCCTGGGAAACCGCCCATGCCAGGTGGCATTGCACCGGAGGGAAGGCCATGCATCCCCTCCATCGCGCCACCCAAATCTGCGCCACCCTTTCCGCCGAACATCGCGGCAAGGCCCTTAAGCCCCCCCATTTTGCGGATCCGCTTCATGGCGCTCGCCATTTCCTGATGCATTTTGATCAGCTTATTGACGTCTTGCACCGTCATGCCCGAACCTTTGGCAATGCGGATTTTGCGCTTAGCGTTCAGCAATTCTGGTTTAGCGCGTTCTTTCGGTGTCATCGACCCGATGATGGCATCCATGTGCACCAACAATTTATCGTTCATGCCGCTGGCGTCCATAGCCTGCTTGGCCTTTTTCATGCCGGGCATCATGCCCGCCAATGCGCCGAGGCCGCCCATCTTGGTCATTTGGCGGAATTGGGTTCGCAGGTCGTCCATGTCGAACTGACCCTTGGCCATTTTGGCCGCGAGCTTCTCCGCGTCCTCTTTTTCGACCATTTCAGACGCACGTTCGACCAAGCCGACGACGTCACCCATGCCCAAAATACGGCCCGCGACACGGCTTGGGTTAAATGCCTCAATCGCGTCCAGCTTCTCACCGACACCTGCAAATTTGATGGGCTTGCCAGTAATGGCGCGCATCGACAATGCCGCACCACCGCGGGCATCACCATCCATACGTGTGAGCACGATACCGGTCAGGTCAACACGTTCACCAAAGCTTTTGGCTACATTGACCGCGTCTTGGCCTGTAAGCGAGTCCACGACCAACAGGATTTCCTGCGGCACGGCGACTGTCGCCACGGCCTGCATTTCGTCCATCAGTTGCTGATCAACATGCAAACGGCCAGCGGTGTCAAGGATGAGGACATCAAAGCCTTGCAATTTTGCCGCCTGCATCGCACGTTTGGCGATGTCGACGGGCATTTGCCCCTGAACGATTGGAAGCGTAGCAACTTCGGTCTGCGTACCAAGTGTACCCAACTGCTCCTGCGCAGCCGGACGATTGACGTCGAGCGACGCCATCAGGACTTTCTTGCCCTGCTTCGTCTTCAACATCTTGGCGATTTTTGCAGTTGTCGTGGTTTTACCCGAACCCTGCAGACCGACCATCATGATGACCGCAGGTGGCGCAACGGCCAAATTCAGGTCGCTTTGTTCAGCGCCCAACATTTCGACGAGCGCGTCGTTAACGATTTTAACGACTTGTTGGCCTGGCGTAACCGATTTCAGGACCTGCGCGCCCACGGCTTGCTCAGTCACCTTGTCGATGAATTCACGGACAACGGGCAATGCAACGTCGGCCTCAAGCAAGGCAACGCGCACTTCGCGCATTGCTTCACGCACATCGGCTTCGTTCAACGCACCGCGACCGCGCAGGCGATCAAAGACACCTCCTAATCGGTCACTCAGCTTGTCAAACATCGACATTCCTTACCAAATCAGCCCTTATGGGGCATAAACGAACAAAAAGCCGGTGAGCGAATCTTCGCCGACCAGCTTGGAAACTATGGATTTCCAACAAATTTTGAATGGCAGATTGCCTGCCTTGCGGCGTCCTTTACTAAAAGGCATTGCAAAACGCAAATCATTACGTGTTGCGCCCACACCGATAGCAAGGCGCATGAACGGTGGACACTGCGGCTTGCACCCCCTAAATCGCCGTGGATGGCAAAAGGCGAATTCCACAAGATGCATGGATTGGGTAATGACTTCGTCATTATCGATGCCCGCGATTGTCCTATGGAAATGTCGCCGCCCCGTGCGCGGGCCATTGCCGATCGGAAGTTCGGCATTGGCTGCGACCAAATAATCCTTTTGGGCAAGTCCAAAGTTGCCGATGTCGCTATGCGCATTTTTAACGCCGATGGCAGCGAAGTTGAAGCATGCGGCAATGCTTCGCGCTGTGTCGTGGCTTTGCTGCAGCAAGATCTGCAAATCGAGACCAAAGGGGGCGTGATTTCTGGACAATTGTCCGGCAACGCCGTGACCGTTTCCATGGGTGACGCCAAGTTCGACTGGCAAGACATTCCGCTCGCTTTTGCTATGGACAGCGGCTCCCTACCGCTTGCGTGGGAAGAGCTGGAAAACCCCATGGCTGTCAACATGGGTAATCCGCATGCCGTGTTCTTCGTAGATGATGCAGATGCCGCAGATCTCGCGCGGCTTGGCCCAATCATTGAGCATGACGCCGCCTTTCCAGAACGCGTGAATGTCAACGTCGCGTCCGTTCAAGGCAATGAAATTCATCTGAAAGTATGGGAACGCGGCGCAGGCCTGACGGGCGCTTGCGGCACGGGGGCTTGTGCCACCGCCGTTGCAGCCATTAAGCAAGGCAAAGTCCAATCCCCCGTTATCGTGCACCAAAAGGGTGGCAGTTTGACCATCGCATGGGAACCGGGGCAGCCAGTCATTATGACGGGCAGCGCGACCTATGTCTTTACCGGACAGGCTGACTGGGATGATTTTGGATGAACGCGCCTTTGCAGAAGCCCGAAGTTATCAGCATGGGATGCCGCCTTAATCTTGCCGAAAGCAATGCCCTAGCCGAGCAACTCGCAGGGCATGACGACATTGTCATCATTAACAGTTGCGCGGTCACCAATGAATCTGTCCGCCAAACACGCCAGGCAATTCGCCAAGCGCATAAACGCCGACCAGATGCCCGTGTGTGGGTCACGGGTTGCGCAGCACAAGTGGAGCCTGAAACCTTTCAGAATATGCCCGAAGTCGCTGGCGTCTTCGGCAATCATGAAAAGCAAAATGCCGCATTGCTGCGCGAGATAATCGAACGCCCTGACCGCCCGGTGGTCGTATCGGACATCATGACCATCGCGCAAACCGCGCCGCATTTGGTCACCGCTTATTCTGGTAAGACGCGCGCCTTTGTTGAAGTGCAAAATGGCTGCGACCATCGCTGCACTTTTTGCATCATACCTTATGGCCGGGGCAACAGCCGCTCGGTTCCAGCCGGTAGCGTTATCGAACATATTCAAAAGCTCGTGGACACTGGCTTTCAAGAAGTTGTGCTGACCGGTGTAGATGTCACCAGCTATGGCCATGACCTGCCGGCACAGCCCAATTTAGGTTCATTGGTCGAACGCATATTGAAACTTGTGCCAGACCTGCCTCGCCTGCGGCTTTCGTCCATCGACGGCGTAGAGATTGATGCGCGGCTGTTTGACCTGCTTACCAACGAGATGCGCGTCATGCCGCATGTCCATCTGTCATTGCAGGCGGGCGACAATATGATCCTGAAACGCATGAAACGTCGTCATAGCCGTGAACTGGCGATTGATCTCGTTGCGCGGTTGAGAGCCAAAAGGCCGGACATTGCGATTGGCGCGGACATCATTGCCGGTTTCCCGACCGAGGATGACGCCATGTTTACCAACAGTGTCGACCTCGTGCGCCAATGCAATATCGTCCATGGACATATTTTTCCGTACTCGCCGAAAAAGGGTACACCCGCGGCGCGTATGCCGCAATTGCCGCCGCAGACAATTAAATCCCGCGCCAAGGCGTTGCGCGATGCCGTCGCAGCCGAAAAAGCCATGTGGATGAAAGCATTAATAGGCACCGTCCAAAATGTTGCCGTCGAAAGCGGCGGCTTGGCTGGTCATGCGGAAAATTTCGCGTATTTGAAGCTGGATAAGATGATGCCAGAGGGCCGTATCGTTTCGGCCCGTGTGACGCATATCCAAGATGAGATTTTACAGGCAGAGGTTATCGAATGAGCGAGAATGCTGGGTGGACGGACCGTTTGTTCGGCGGCCTGAAAAAAACATCAGGTAAGCTGACGGAGAATATCGCCGGGCTTGTTACCAAGGCAAAGCTTGACGCAAGTGATCTCGACGAGATTGAGGATGCGTTGATTGCCTCGGACCTCGGCCCAGCCATGGCGTCACAAATCCGTGACAAAATTGCCGCTGGCCGCTTTGACAAGGGCATTGATGCAGATGGCATAAGGCAGATTGTGGAGGATGAAATTGCCTCGGTCCTTGCGCCAGTGGCGTCCCCGCTGGAGATCGACGCCTTCCCTCGGCCTCAAGTCATTTTGGTGATTGGCGTTAATGGCTCAGGCAAGACGACCACAATCGCAAAGCTCGCCAATTTGTTCCTCGAACAAGATTATGGTGTCATGCTGGCCGCCGGCGATACCTTCCGCGCAGCCGCCATTGGCCAGTTGAAAATTTGGGCAGAGCGCATTGGCGTGCCGATTGTCACCGGCCCCGAAGGCGGCGATGCCGCAGGCGTCGTGTTTGATGCCGTCAAAAGAGCCACCGCCGAAGGGATTGATGTCCTGATTGTCGATACGGCGGGCCGTTTACAAAATAAACGCGAGCTTATGGATGAACTCGCAAAAATCCGGCGGGTCTTGGGCCGCCTGAACCCGGCCGCGCCGCATAATGTTGTGCTTGTCTTAGACGCCACAACGGGTCAAAATGCGTTGTCACAGATTGAAACCTTTAAGGAAGTGGCCGACGTGACCGGACTTGTGATGACAAAATTGGACGGCAGTGCGCGCGGCGGCATATTGGTGGCGGCGGCCAAGCAGTTTGGATTGCCCATTCACGCCATTGGCGTTGGCGAAAGCATTGACGATTTGCGGCCCTTTAACCCGCAAGATGTTGCCCGCGCCATAAGCGGCGGTTCCTTGTGAGCGAAACCGATACAAAACAAAAGCCATCAGGCACGCTGAACTTTATTCTCGATTTCGGGCCGTTATTTTTGTTCTTTATCGCGTCAAAATTCGGCAGTTCCGATACGGACCCGAAACAAGGCGCGATTGTCGGCACCGTAGCATTCATGGCCGCGATCATCGTTGCGGTGATCGTGTCAAAGTTCAAGCTGGGCAAGATTTCCCCTATGCTGAAGCTAACGGCCACGCTGGGCATTTTCTTTGGCGCGCTGACAATATGGTTTCATGACGAACGCTTTATCCAGATTAAGCCGACAATCATTTATGCCTTTTTCGCGGCGCTTTTACTGGGCGGCTGGTTGCGCGGCAAAGCCATGCTGAAATATGTGCTAGAAGCCGCATATCAGGGTCTAAGCGAAGCTGGCTGGCTAAAACTGTCACGCAGCTGGGGCCTATTCTTCCTGGTGCTCGCGGGATTGAACGAGATTTTTCGTCGGCCGGAATGGTTTTCTTTCGACACATGGCTTTCAATCAAAGTGTGGGGTGTCACCGCCCTCACCTTCCTTTTTGCCTTAATTAATATCCCTATGCTCATGCGTCATGGCTTAAAGCTCAGCGATGACGCAGAGATTCCGCCACAGGGATAAATGAAGTATTGTTCTGCGCGAGATGTTAGCGGTTCCGTCTGTCACGCGCCGCTTGCGCAGAAAATATGTGACAAGCCTCGGTCATCCGGATAGTCAGCATCCTATCAGGGGCAATACCGCCTGAATGCCTAGGGGAGATAACATGGCGAAGTTTTTTGGAAATCTACATCTGGTGCTGGTCGCTGGGCTAGTGCTGTCATTTGCCGTAATGTTTGGCTTTGATGGAGGTGGCGTCACGGCGCAAGCTATCACGCGTTGGCTGCATACATTTTTCGGGATCGTCTGGATCGGATTATTGTATTATTTCAACTTTGTACAAATCCCCACCATGCCGAAGGTTCCTGCTGAGCTGAAGCCAGGCATTTCGAAGCATATCGCGCCATCGGCGTTGTTCTTCTTTCGCTGGGGCGCAGCGTTGACCGTATTGTTCGGTTTGATCATTGCCGTTCAAGCTGGCTACGCGCACCAAGCATTCACATTGCAAGATCCTTACAAGCTGATCGGTATTGGCATGTGGCTTGCCGTTATCATGGCGTTCAACGTGTGGTTCATCATCTGGCCAAACCAGAAAAAGGCGCTCGGTATCGTTGAAGCGGATGACGCAACAAAGGCGAAGGCAGCGACCACAGCGATGATGACATCGCGCTTGAACACATTGCTATCAATCCCGATGCTGTACACGATGGTCAGCTTTAACGGCGGCTAAGTCCGGCTATCTGGAATTCAAGGAGGGGTGGCACATGCCGCCCCTTTTTTTATCCTAAAAGATCGTGTTTTTTCAACGTGTGGCGTAACTGATCATAGCTGAGATTTAGTGCCTTGGCGGTCTGTCGCTGGTTATAGCGACATTTGGCCAAGGCTTGCTCCAAGACCGCTTTTTCAAATTTCTCCGTCGCCTCACGAAAGTCGGTCACATCCGCCGCAGAACTTGTGTCCGTCGCAAAACGCGGTTCGGCAACGCTGTTTTGGTTGTCGGCTTGCACCTGCGCAGGCGCCGAAGCCGCCAACCCACCGCGCCACGGGCTGTCAAACGGATCAAACTGAATATAATCGACGGGCTGTGCGGGGTCAGACCAGCGGTATACCGCGCGCTCCACAACATTGCGCAGTTCGCGGACATTGCCTGGCCAAAGATGGTTTTCTAAAGCGCGCGTAGCGACCTCGCCAAATCCAGGCCAGCCATCCCAACCCAGTTCTGCAGCCATCTTGCGTCCATAATATTCACACAGAACCTCAATATCACCTTCACGCACGCGTAGCGGCGGCAAAGTGATGACCTCAAAACATAAGCGGTCAAGTAAGTCAGCCCTAAACCGTCCCTTGTCGACCATATGAGGCAGATGTTCATTGGTTGCCGCCACGATGCGCACGTCAACGCGTATGGGCCGCGATGAACCAATGCGTGTCACCTCGCCATATTCAACAGCGCGCAACAAGCGTTCCTGCGCGCCCATGCTCAAGGTACCAAGTTCGTCGAGGAAAAGCGTTCCACCATCCGCCTCTTCGAAACGGCCTTCGCGTGCCCGCGTTGCGCCGGTAAACGCCCCGGCCTCATGCCCGAACAGTTCGGCCTCAATCAATGTCTCCGGCAAGGCGGCGCAGTTGATTGTAACCAGAGGCCCGTCCCAACGCGCACTTAAGCGATGTAGGCGCTCTGCAATCAACTCCTTGCCAGTCCCGCGCTCGCCTACGACCAATACAGGGCGATTAAGCGGCGCAGCACGGCTTGCACGCTCCACGGCATCCAAAAATGCGGTGGATTGACCAATGAATTGAACATTATCCCGATCCATTTTCAAATATTGGCATAATTCACCATAGAGTGGCAATAATTACTAGCACCTTGCACATGTAAATTTTGAAAAACGGCAGAAATGCAACAAAAACGCAAACTGGCACGGTCCCTGCTATATATCCTGCAAGCCAGCAATATTGGCAAACAACATAGGAAATAGATGCAATGCGCAAAGATATCGAAATCGGCAATCATCCAAACGAACAGGATAGCCGTCTCTGGTTGGCGATAGCCTTGTCCTTCACGATGATCTTTACCAGCTATGCCGTTTCGGTTCTGAACCACCGCAACGGCGGCGAGATCAGCGCCCACATCCAACCGAATAGGTCAATCGTTGTCAGCTATCTTGCCTGATTACGGTAACCTGCGACCGGAGTGCCCCAGCTCCCCCTCACCCGCCGAAAGGCATCCGGTCGCCACCTTTTTGAACGAAGTCGCCAATACACATTATCGGAGTTACCCCATGGGCATATTTTCACGAACCCGCGATATCATCGCTGCCAATGTGACCGACCTGCTCGACAAGTCGCAGGACCCAGCCAAAATGATCCGCATGATCATTTTGGAAATGGAAGAAACATTGGTCGAGGTCCGGGCATCTGCTGCGCGCACCATCGCTGACCAGAAAGAGCTGCGTCGCCATATCGACAAGTTGAACACGCTTGAAACCGATTGGACCGACAAAGCGCATCTGGCGCTTTCAAAAGACCGAGAAGATCTTGCAAAGGCGGCCTTGTTGGAAAAGCGCAAGGCAACGGACATGAAGGAGCAGTTAACTGCGGAGGTCGATGTTCTGAACGATGCGCTCAAGGCATCCGAACAGGATATTCACAAGCTGCAGAAGAAACTCGCCGACGCGCGTAGCCGCCAAAATGCCCTCATGACACGTTTGGAAAGCGCCGAAAATCAGGTCAAGCTGCGCACCATGTACAATGGCGACAAGGTCCGTGAGGCATTTTCACGCTTTGATGTCCTCGAACGCCGCGTCGATGAAGCCCAGGGATATGCGGACTCGCTCTCCATTGGGTCAGATGCACCGCGCACTTTGGGCGACGAAATCGCCGCGCTGGAAAGCTTCGATGTCGTCGACGCAGAGTTGGAAGCCATGAAAAAGGCCATGAAGGCCGATCCGAAGAAGGAGGCTTAAGCCATGGAAGAGGTACTTGTCCCCGTCATGGTCGTAGGAATGCTGTTCGTAGCTCTCCCATGGCTCGTACTCCATTATGTGACCCGCTGGAAAACTGCGGCAACGCTGACCAATGATGACGAGCGTATGCTTGGCGATATGCATGAACTGGCCCGCCGGCTTGAAGATCGCCTTGACACGGTGGAGCGCTTGGTCGCGCAGGAAAATCCCGATTGGCGGCCGCGGCGCATGGAACTCGACACGCCAGATTTTGACCCCGAAAATGTACGTAGGCTGGAAAGGAACCGCTGAAATGTCAGGGAAACACACCAAATTCTATCTCGATAAGCAAAATGCCAAATGGAAGGGCGTCTGCGCTGGGATCGCGGATTATACTGGCGTTGATGCCCTTTGGGTTCGCTTAGGGACCGTCATGCTCACGCTGATGGGCGGCTTCCCTTGGACGCTGATCGCTTATGTCATAACGGCTTGGATGGCCCATCAAAAGCCCGTGCATCTGTATACCGACGACCGCGAAGAGCAGAAATTTTGGCAAGGCGTACGCCAATCCCCTGCCCGCACCACCCGCGACATTCGTTCGCGCTTTCGGGAAATCGACCATCGCTTGGCTGAAATGGAGACATATTATGTCAGCAACAACAAGCAGCTGGCCGACGAAATCGAAAGCTTGCGTTAACCAAAAGCTTATAAAGGAAATAGCTTATGTTCACGCTCATCATTCTTGGCCTTATTGGTTGGTTTACCTACCGCCATTTTGCGCAGAAAAAGCGTCAGGCCGACCGCCACAATTGGCGCGTTAATTATCGCGACGCCCCAATCCGCCCGCTTAACCGCCGTCTGCCTTGGAAGGACTTCTAATGAACTTTGGAGGACCCAATTTCGTTATTGCGATTGTTGCGCTTTTGACGGTCGGTTGGCTGGTCAACAACTGGATCCGCGCCAAACATGGCTATCCTTTGGAAGATGAATGGGGCGGCAAGACCGCGCTAACCGATGGCGACTATCCCGAAGCCGAACGCAAAATCATGCTTTTGAGCAACGAAAATGAGGCGCTTAATGGCAAAATCGGTCATCTAGAAGAGCGCGTCGCGGTGCTCGAACGGATTGTGACGGATAAGGCTGGACGCTTGTCCGAAGAAATCGAACGACTGCGTTAAAAGGGGAGAGATGAAATGGATCCAAATGAACTCGCTATGATAAACACAATTGGCCCCATGATCGGTATCGGTATCGTTGCGATTTCGGCCGGATGGGTGCTGACAACTTGGATGCGTATCAAGAACGGTTATCCACTCGATGGTGTCTGGGGTCAGGCTGTATATCCCAAAACTGATCAGGAAGCCGTTGAGCGGGTTAAGTTGCTAAGCCAGGAAAACGCCCAACTCCGCGCGGAACTTGGGTCTGTTAAGGACCGGCTTGCCAATGTGGAAAAAATCATTGTCGACGACAGCCACAAGCTGAGATCGGAAATTGAGGCTCTTCGCGGGCCAAGCAATTAAGCGGTTTTAAAACCGCGTTACTTGGGAATTTGAGGAGGATTTTATGGGCCCGTTTGAAATGGTCGTTGCGATCATCTTTATCGTCACCGCAGGCAAAATTATTCAGACAAAGCAAAAAGCCAAGCATGGCATTGTTGAAGATCGAGACTTTATGGGTACCAAAACCCACCGTCGGTTGAACAGCGCGGAAACGCAGCAGATGCAAGACGAGATCAAGGCGCTGAAAGAACGTATTCAGGTACTGGAACGCATTGCGACTGAGAATAGCAGCGCACATGATCTTAACCGTCAGATTGAGGAACTGCGGAGCCGGTAACGGCGCGCGGAGCGAAAGGAAGGAACCATGGAACAGGATCCCAATTTCTACATCATCATCGGCGCTTTTGCGTTGCTGTCCATCGGGATTGTATCTTCGCTGGGGTTGCGTGGATGGCGCGATTGGCTTGCGCTGAAGCATGCCGAACTGGACGTTGCGCGCCGCAGTGGTGATACGCCGGTGCCAATGGCGACATCACGGATTGAAGTCGCCGACTTAAAAGAGCGCGTCAAAAAGCTTGAGGCTATCGCAGCAGGGATTGATATCTAACCCCCGCAGCCATATGCGGTGGCCATGACCACACTCACCGACATCCAAGAAGAATATGAATTCCTTGAAGCCGACGACCGTTATCGTTTGTTGATTGATCTTGGCCGCGAATTGGCACCAATGCCCGACGCGCTGAAGACCGAGGCGACATTGGTGCGCGGTTGCTCGGCGAGTGTTTGGGTTTATCCGGTCACTGAGAATAAACAACTTGCGTTTATGGCGGACAGCAATGCCGCAATTACAAAAGGCATCATCGCGCTTGTCCTCAAAACGGTGGACGGCAAAAATGCTGCCGAAATTTTAGATACCGATATCGAAAATGCCCTCGCCCCGTTTGATCTGAAGAACCAACTCAGCTCAAACCGGACGCAGGGCATTCCCAATATGATTGCACTTATCCGCGAAACAGCCGCGCGCTATGCCATCTGAGCTGGCCTAACACCCAGCCAAAGTGCAAAGGCCGGAAGGCGGGGCAACAGCAAGCGGTCAAACAGCCACAAAGCCAGCAGTGACATAGCGAGCAACGGCAACAATATGGCCATTACCGCGATGATCACCGCCACGCCGCGTATTTTCTGTGGCACAGCAGGGGCAATTGGCGCCCCCAGCGCATCAACCGGCTTACGCTGCCGCCACATCATAAAACCCGATATCACCAAAGTGATCAGGCCCAACGCAGTAAGCACACCAATAAGCTGATTGATCCAGCCAAAAAGCTGTCCCTCATGCCATGCAATTCCATAATTGACGGCCTTATCAATGACATGCTTATCCGCAAAATCCGTTCGCGACATCTCCTTGCCCGTCGCAACATCAAAGGTGATGCTGCTGTTTAGTGGCCGGTTTTGCGCCTCCGATTTAATCGTCCACGCCATGGGTGTCGGTGGACCAAAACGCTCCGGCGCGCCCGGCGGCTTCACGAAAACGGGATGCGGTAAATTTTCCAGTTTCGCTTTGGCTACCATGTCGGACAGGCCAACAAGCGGTATTCCAGCCGCTTGCATTTTCATCATCGCATCATGATCATGCTCGGCATGTGGGGCGTGGCCTCCTGTTTTCCAGTCTTGCGCGCCTTGAACAAGGCCTAGCTCCGCCCTTGCCAAGCGAAAGGCATCTCCCCAAACACTCGCCCACGGCAATCCAGTGGTTAGCAAAACAAGCGCGAGCCCCGAAACCCAAAAGCCAGTCACAGCATGCAGGTCGCGCAGGAATATGCGCTTGCCCTTGCCTATTCGGGGCCAGACGACGCCGCGAAGCCCCTGCCCGCGCGGCCACCACATATATAGGCCGGTCAGGATCATCACGATGGCCCAGCAAGCGGCCAGTTCAACAATCCAATCCCCAACCCTGCCGATTAAAAGCGAGCCATGAATGCGGGAGACCGTTGCGGAAATGCGACTTTCCGGGTCAAAACTCCCTAAAACCTTGCCCTGCGGCGACACATAGACGTCACGCATGGCCCGACCGTCGGCGAACCCGACATGAATTACAGCGGCATCCCCTTCTCGCGCGGGTAAGCGGTAACCGTGAAACTGCGCGCCTGGATAAGCATCCATGACCGCGGCCAATTGTGCATTGGGAGACACGGCACCATGGGTCGAAAGAGTGCTAAAGGCGCGCTCCTCCCAACGGTCCAATTGCGGCTTGAACAAATAGATTGCGCCGGTTGTCGCCAGCAAGAGAACAAGTGGCATGACGAACAAAGAGGCATAAAAATGCCAACGCCAAATTGTGCGGTAGAATGATGTATTCTCCATGTCCTACCTCCTAAAACCGCATCCGAACGCCGCCATAAATGGCCCGGCGTTCTACCGGATAGTACATCGCTGAAGCTGGCGTTGCCAATATTGCTGCCGATACGTCACCAATAGCTTTCTCACCTGTCAGGTTTCGAGCATCGACGAATATATCAACGCCTTGCTTGATGCGCGCGCCGGCGGATACGCCCCACAATGTATAGCCGGCATTACGGGTCGTGTTCCGATAATCCGCCCAAGCACCTTGGGGTACCCATTCTACATTTGGCGAAATATGAAGATCATCGCCGCCTAGCCGAAGCTCAGACCGCAGGACATGGACTGGAACCACAGGCAGTCGACGGTTCCCATATTGGGCATCTTCCACGAATCTAAAATCCGAATATTGCCAGATTTGTCGGAAGCGCAGCCAATTGGTTGGCGTGGCGCAGAACGCAGCTTCAACGCCCTGATGGCGCGTCTTGTCAGCGTTAAAGGTTGCCGCGGGAATGTCCCGTCCGACTGTAAACTGAAGCATCTCCCTTTTAAGATTGGCGTGATAAACCGCCACATCCCAGCTTACCCATCCCAATGTCCCGCGCGTCCCAAGCTCCGTCGTCCACGCGGTTTGTTCCCGCACCGGAACAAAGGCCGCTATTTGCGCCAGCTCTACAAAGGTCGGAAATTCGGCGGACTTGCTGTGGTTCGCAAAAAACTGGATTTCAGTTGTCGGTTCCCAAAGTACACCTATTTTTGGTGACACCGCATCAAACGATGCCTGCGCCGTTACCGTAGTCGGTACTATTTGCGATTGTTTGCGAAATCCATCGGCGTAAATACCGCCTGCGATCAGGGTTAGGTTTTCGATTGGGCTGACCCTGATTTCACCATAGATATTGGTCGTACGCGCCGTCTGATCGGCGTCAAATGTTAGCGCACCGCGCTTGCCGTTCAGGTTCACGAAACGTTTTGCGTCAATGTTCCCCCAACGGGATTCACCACCCAATGTAACACTCCACACATCACCTGCGCGGTCGTAGCGGGCATATACGCCGCGATCCATTGATACCTGATCGACCACTTGGAAAATCGGGTGGTACAATTCCTTGGAATTCAAAAAGGCCCCGACATCCAAATAGCTGTTGCCCAAGTCGAAGCGCGTTCGGTTCTGGAAACGCATAGAATTGATATCGCGGGCCTGATCGCCCGTGAAATTGCCACTGCGCGGGGCAGTCAATGCCGTTGCACGAGACATCGCGCCTGGTAGCTCCTGATCCAGTGTCGTCATACTGCCGTAAAATCGCGTGAATATAATGTCCGAAACGCGCAAGCCGACATTGCCGTTGAACCGTATGGAATCCCGCCGCGCATGTTGGCGATCCCCTTTATGGCTATCCGCACTCATCGCGACCCAGGCGTTGGCGTCCTCGTCACCTAAGCCGAACGATGCGAGGCCTCGATAAAAATCAAAGCTGCCGACATCAGCGCGCAGGTAGAGGCCCGCTGCATTATCTCCGCTTGGTGTAACACCGTTAACAGCGCCGCCCAGCGTTCCCGAACCGAAGCGTAAGGCGTTCGCGCCGCGATATACCTCCAAATGGTCGAAGAATATCGGTTCAAGTTCCTGAAAGTCGCCATTGTCATCGGCGAGATTAATGGGAATGCCGTCCTGCAATAACGTCAACCCGCGCATGTGAAACCCGCGCGACAGGCCAGAACCGCGAATGGAAATGCGGATTTCCTGCCCAAAGCGTGGCTGGGTATATACGCCGGGGGAAAAGGCCAATGTATCGCGCAGCGAGACAACCGTCTTATCGGCATAATCCTCATGACTGACAATATCGGTACCGCCGGCTGTCTTCTGTGCAGTTACTTCGGCTTGGTCGGCCGCCGCACGACCGATGACAATGATTGTGGAATCAGCAGCATCTTCAGCGGCTGCAGGGGTAATGATTGCACAAAAGCTGCACGCCGCAGAGGCGCGCAAAATGGATAAAAATTTCATGATAGTTTCCTAAATCTAAACGAGAAATAAGCCGCGAAGCAGCCCTTTGGTTTAGATGTAAGAAGGTGGCCCAATGGCCGGAGGTGGCGGCGCGGCTAAACCAGCGCCAACCGATACCTCGCGCTTAGCAAAAACGGGTATCGCCCGCGCAACAGGGGGCATGGCAATTTGCAACCCTGTCGCAGGAAAATCCGCCGCAATAGCAGCACCGGCAAAAGCACAAGGTTGGTGTTCAACCGATTTGCCTTTTGATGGATCTTCCTTGTGCAGCTTGCCTGTTTTGTCCATCCACACGGTTTGTGTGTCCATGCCCGCGCATATGGTGAGCGCGAAGCCCCGTTCCGCTGATGGCATATAACCGGACGGTATGATGACACGCATCGCCAGCGCCATCAGAATAAATATGGCGGCAAAGTTCCGTAAAGGCGACGAAGCTAGTCTCACAGGCGCCATATAGGGGCGCATATTCGGCGGCACAAGAGAGACTAGCCCTTCCACTCCCGGCGCTCTTCCGCCACGCGCAGGACGTCATACGCCGCTTGGCCTGCCTGAAAAGCCTTTGCGGCATCGGCATTGCCGGGGTTTACGTCAGGATGCGTTTCCTTGGCAATTTTACGCCAGGCCTTTTTGGCATCTTCAAAAGTGGAATCGCTTTCGAGGCCTAAAATATCCAGCGCATGCATTTCATCACGGCTACGGCTGCCATCGCCGGACCCTGCCCAACCATAATGTGCCGATTCCTTATAGCCCGAAGAATCGCGGCGCTCATTGGCCTCGCGCTCGTCGGCTTCTTCTTTGGTCAGTCCCTCAAAATAGTCATAGCCACGATTATACTCGCCCGCATGCTCTTCACAGAACATCCACCGTTCGGGATTATTAGGCGATTTGGGCGCCGGACAGTTTCCAGCCTTGTTACAGCCATAGCGGTCGCACAGGCGCACTTGCTGTGCCTCGCTGCTACTTCCGTAGCCACGCCAGCGGGGGAAACCCCAGTCATTTCGTCGCGTAGATCGCACCATGCCGCCGACTTAGCGGCGGCATGCGCATTTTGCTAGGGGCGCAAACGTAATTTATGCGCCGGACAGCGCGCCACCCATCATCGGATTACCGAAAAACATCGAATATAGCAGCCCCGCGACGATGCTAGATATGATAAGCACCAGAACCACATAAATGAGTATGATGACCACCGTAAAACCGGCAACTTTTTCCTTCGGAACGCCAAGTACCGGATGAAGCCCAAGATAGATCAGGTAAACCACATAAGCGATCGCCGCAAAACTCAGCAAAGCACCCAAAAAGGGAATCCAGCTTATCAACGCCACGACCCAGCTCGGCGTACTGGCGTAGGTCATCAACTTCATAGCCTGCACTTTATCCGACGTGCCGTTAAAGCTTGGCGATACGAGCCTCACAATCGTTCCCATTACAAACAGCGTCACAAGCGACAGAATGAAACTAAATGCGGCCATGCCTGATATGGCCATAAGATCCATCGGCATGCCGTTGCCAAGTCCCATCATGTCCGCGGCTGAAATGCCCAATATTCCTGTAAACAATATGGTGGATACCAAGGGTATCAGAGCCAACGGCGTTGCATAACCCGTGTAAAGCCCCCCGATTGTCGTGGGTTCCGATGCAATGACATTCCATTCATCCGATGGATTTAAGATGATATTCTTAGCGCGTTGCACAATCGACATTGACTTAGCCCTCCAGAATTGGCTTGTCTGGGAACAGAACATATTGGTGCCGATATGTAAATATTGACGTTTGCGTCAACTTTGGGGGTAAATATGATAATCATTACTAGAATTTTGGTCGCCGTCATCGGCGTCATCGCTTTGCTCGGTGTTGGCCAGCATTGGTTTGACCTTGACGCAGTAGCTGCGGAGCGCGGCATGCAAGCCATTGGTGACGTTGGCCGCGCGAATTTGCGCGCAGATGTTGGCGGGCTGTTCTTGGGAATTTCGGGCTTGGCGCTGTTTGCTGCGGTACGGCAACATCAAGGTGCAATCCTCGCGGCTACGGTGTTGTTGGGCGCGACATTGATTGGGCGCTTCGTTAGCATTGCAATCGACGGTTATAGCGCAGCTGTCGCACCGCCGATGATCGTTGAAGCGATACTCATCGCCATATTGCTATTTGTCTATCGCGCATGGGGTAAAAAGCCAGAGGGTCTATAAGCCGGGTTCTGTCCTCCGCTTCGGGAAACCGAAGCGGATGTGCGACCATTCATCTAGGCGACGCATTGCTGCGGCACTCATGCAACCAACCCGGGCGACTGGCAGGAGGATGCCATATGCCGCCCCTATTCGGTTTTGCTCCCGGTGGGGTTTGCCCTGCCGTTTCTGTTACCAGAAACGCGGTGCGCTCTTACCGCACCGTTTCGACCTGGCCGCATCGAAATGCGGTGGACTATTTTCTGTGGCACTTTCCCTAAAATTGCTTTCGCCGGACGTTATCCGGCACCGTTCCTCGCTGGAGCCCGGACTTTCCTCCCCTTAGCAGTGACCCGCTAAGCGGCGGTCGCCCAACCCTCTGGCGCACGTCAGATAACAGAACTACCCTCAACCGCCAAGAGCAAGCTGCGCAGTATCGCGCGGCACTCGCTATCGATTACGCCATCGATATTTGCGGGCCGGAACCGCCGCTGAAAAGCAACCGTCGCTGCCCGGCTATCGGCTATGCCATAGCCATAACGCTCCAGTGCCAATAGAAATGCGCCTTCGGGCCAACCGGGATCAACCAGATTTTCAGTTGGCCGTTTTATGGCAAGCCCCAGCTTAGCCAACCCTTCCCAATCAAACAGCTCGCCCGGATCTTCTTTGCGGGCTGGGGCGACATCGCTGTGTCCAACAACATTGCGCGGTTCTATCCCATAAGTCCGGACCAATTCCGCAACCAATCGGGTCACAGTGTCCATTTGCGCCTCCGGAAATGGGCGGTAGCCAAATTCGTGTCCGGGATTGACGATCTCAATACCAATGCTGGCGCTGTTGCAATCGGTTACGCCGCGCCAATAAGATAAACCCGCATGTTGGGCGCGTTGTTCTTCACGCACCATATAGACCAGCTGCCCATCTTCATCGACGACATAATGCGCAGAAACCTTGGATGCTGGGTTTGCTAACCAGTCAATAGCCGCCGCGCCGGACTGCATCCCGGTATAGTGCAGCACTATCATATTGATGGGCAGGCTGCGCTCGCCGAAATTGGGTGATGGGTTCCAGATCATAGTCATATCCGAACCATAGGTAAGTCGGGAGCAACGCGCAATATCAGGCCCGCACACTCTTTACGCTGCGTTCCGTGCGCGCGGCCCACGCAATAATTATATGCGTAAAAGTGCACCTATTACCAAATGTGCGTCATCGGACTCAGATAATTGCAACATGCCACCATCTTGAACGGCAAGCTTATGTGCCATCCACGCCGCCGCCGTCCGTGTATCCACAGCCGCAGGATCAAGCTGACCGGTCAGCGCCTCTCGAACAGCCGAATCCATGAGGATTTTAGGGCCGCTCGCCCGCACAACAATTTCATGCTCTCCGGCGCGCGCTTCTGCGCCGACGAATAATGTACCGCCACGCGCCAACGCCTCATTGGCCAACAGAACCAAATTCAGCAATATTTTCACTGCCCTTTTGGGCATCGCATCCGCAGGCACAGCCCACTCAAGCACCGTTCGTCCACTTGCGGTTACCATTGGCGCAATGACCAATTTTGCTTCATTTGGATCAACTTCAGCGCCAAATCCGCCAGCAGCCCCAAAGGCCAAACGGAAAAATTTCAATTTATCGGCTGCCGATTTTGCGCTCTCCGCCAGCAAATCCATGCACCGCCGCCGCATTTCGGGATCATGCTCATCCGCCAATAGCTCAATACCATTATTCATCGCGCCAACTGGGCTCAAAAGATCATGGCACAAGCGCGAACACAGCAGGCTGGCAAAATCTATTTCAGTATCGGGCATTACAAATAATTCCTGAATGTATCTGGTATGTTGGCGCCGCTCATGGACCGAGTTGACGGGTGTTTCAACCCTCCTTCATTAATGCCATGGGGGTAAATCCGGTCACCTGAGCGCCGTCCACCTCAGGCTGCCATGCGGTAATCCCATCAGCCGCAATTATCAGCCAAATATGCGGCTCTGGTGCCGCTTGTGCGATGTCGGTTGGCGACGGCATAGGCATTCCATTGGGGTGCGAATGGAAAAATCCCAACACAGGGATTCCGCCACGTCTCACATCCTTAGCTGCAGAGATCAAAGCGGCCGGATCGATCTCGAAATGCCTTGCAGGATTGGCCGCAACATTCTGCGCCAGTTCCACCGCGAGTATCCGATCGCCATTCCCCCGCAATAAACCGCAGCATTCATGGTCCCCTGCCATTTTGGCCCAGTCCAGAAGTTGTCGCCAGTCGCTGCTTGATAAATGCAAAGCCATCACCCATGTCTATGCCATGTCAGGGGAAATTACCACATTTACGGGTGTTTTGGGTGCCGGGCGGCTCGATAGTGCGCTTGCTGCCGCCTTGCCGCAATTTTCGCGTGCGCGCATTCAGGCTTTGATTGCCGATGCCGCGCTCCGCATCAATGGTCAGGTCTTTGCCGACACGGGCAGCAAGAAAATGTCGGGGCAGACATTTGAACTTAACGTCCCTGCCCCGGTGCCTGACACAGCAGTGGCGCAGAACATTGCGTTGGACGTCGTTTTTGAAGATGAACATCTCATTATCGTCAACAAGCCTGCTGGGCTCGTCGTCCATCCTGCAGCAGGGCACAGCGACGGAACCCTTGTCAACGCATTGCTGCACCATTGTCAGGGCAAGCTTTCGGGTATTGGCGGGGTGCAACGTCCAGGGATAGTTCACCGCATTGATAAGGACACATCGGGGCTTCTGGTGGTTGCCAAGAGCGACGCTGCGCATGAGGGCCTCGCGAAACTTTTCGCCGCGCATGATATTGAGCGCAAATATATCGCGATTGTGAACGGCATTCCTGCGCCACCGGCTGGTACAGTCCGCACACAAATTGGTCGGTCCACCACAAACCGAAAGAAAATGGCGGTGCTGCCCGAATCAAAGGGTCGTCATGCCGTCACGCATTACCGGATGGTGGAGGCCTTCGCCAAAACAGCGATGGTCGAATGCACGCTGGAAACGGGGCGCACGCATCAGGTCCGCGTGCATATGGCGCATATCGGCCATCCACTCATTGGCGATAGCGTCTATTCTAATCGACAAAACCACTACAAAATTGGTCCAAATCAAGCCAAATTCGACCGGCAAGCATTGCACGCCGCCTCTTTGGGGTTTATTCATCCTATTACCGGCGGAACTTTACGGTTTGAATGCGGTATACCAGAAGACATGCAGCTTCTGTTAAGCAAGCTTCAGTTATAAAAGTTTCGAAGGGAACGCTTTACCATCGGGTGCTTGATGAGGCCCGGCGGAAGGCACAATGAAAGAGGAAAACATGTCTGATAGAAAGAATGTTCCGGCTACGATACCTGCCCTTGGGGGGGACGCGAGCCTTAATCGTTACCTAAGCGAAATTCGGAAATTTCCGGTACTCAAGCCCGAGCAGGAATATATGCTCGCAAAGCGCTTGCAAGAACATGGTGACGCCAAAGCAGCTGAACAGCTGGTCACGTCCCATCTTCGCCTCGTATCAAAAATCGCTATGGGCTATCGCGGCTACGGCCTGCCGGTGTCCGAACTGATTTCCGAAGGAAATATCGGATTGATGCAGGGCGTAAAGAAATTTGACCCCGATCGTGGCTTCCGCCTCGCGACCTACGCGATGTGGTGGATCCGCGCCTCGATGCAGGAATTCATCCTGCGCAGCTGGAGCTTGGTTAAAATCGGCACCACCGCCGCGCAGAAGAAGCTTTTCTTCAACCTGCGCCGCATGAAAAACAATCTTCAGGCTTTTGAAGACGGCGACCTGAACCAGGAAGCGTTGCGCAAAATCGCAACGGACCTCGGCGTTTCCGAAGAAGAAGTGAACAACATGAACCGCCGCATGGCGATGGGCGGGGATACCTCGCTCAACGTGCCTATGCGCGAAGATGGCGATGGCCAGTGGCAAGACTGGTTGGTCGATGACACGCCGTTGCAAGACGAACGTGTTGCTGACGCGCAGGAAGGCGACATGCGCCATGCCTTATTGTCGGAAGCCATGGATAGCTTGAATGAGCGCGAGAAGCACATTCTCACGCAACGCCGCCTCATCGAAGAACCGCAAACTCTCGAAGAACTAAGCCAGACGTACAGCGTCAGCCGAGAGCGTGTGCGCCAGATTGAAGTGCGCGCTTTTGAAAAGCTGCAAAAGGCTATGCTGCGTATCGCCGGTGAGAAGCGGATGCTGCTTACGATTTAACACACTGCAAAAATAGATGACGGGCGGAAAGCACTGCGCTAGTTTTTGATTATGACAAAAACCAAGCGTTCGCTTTCTGCCCGTTTTTTGCGCTCCAGCTTCAAGGGCGCCGCCTATTTCATCGGAGGCAGTGTTGCGCTAACGGCCATATATGCCGTGGTCCCTGTTCCAACGACATTGACGATGTTGTTCGACACTAATGGCGCCAAGCGCGACTGGACACCCCTGTCCGACATTTCACCAAACCTTGTGCGTGCCGTTATCGCCGCCGAGGATGGTAAATTCTGCAGCCATGATGGCTTTGATCGCGAAGCTATTGAAAAGGCGCTTACCCGCAACATAAAGGGCGGCCGCATGCGCGGCGGCTCAACGATCAGCCAGCAGACCGCGAAAAATGTGTTCCTATGGCAAGGATCCGGCTGGACACGCTATTTGCGCAAAGTGCCTGAAGTGTATTTCACATTCTTGATCGAAAAAATCTGGGGCAAGCGCCGGATCATGGAAGTATATCTGAACGTCGCGGAGACCGGTATTGGTACCTACGGCGCAGAGGCCGGCGCAAAGCGTTATTACAATAAATCCGCCGAGAACCTGACCCGTATTGAGGCCGCGCGCTTGGCAGCCATCTTGCCCTTACCCAAGAAGCGCGCCGTGAACGGCGTAGGCGGCTTCACTCGCCGCTATGGCAATAGCATCTCCGCGCGCATCCGCGTCGTCAAACGCGACGGCCTCGACGCTTGCATCTACACATAAAAAAAGGGCGGAGCCGAAGCCCCGCCCTGATTTTCAAGAAACCGAACCTTAAAGATCAGAACTGGAAGTTGATCGTTCCACTGACCGTGCGCGGCGCACCAATTTGTGCAAAGCCCGGGCTACCTGATTGGAACGTCGCTCCACCACCTGAACCAACATAAAGTTCATCAAACAGGTTGTAGACGTTGATCTGGAAGAAGGTCTTATCATTCAAGCCTAGAAACTCGAGATTAACCCGCGCATCTAGATTTACCATCCAATAAGCTGGCTTTTTCGCGCCGAATACGATTGCAGGCGCCGTATAGGTTGAGTCCGTACCCAAACGAGAATAATCAGGCGCCGATGCATATACTGGCAGGTTTGTATCGTAAATATAACGACCACCTGTGCGCTTCGCAACGCCACCAATTGATACAGGACCCAGATTAATCTGCGAGCCCACACCAAAGCTATAATTTGGTGTATCGTTCAATTTCTTACCTGCCAACGGAACAGTCTGTGTGGCCGAACGCTTAACGTTATCCTTGATTTCACTCTCATTAAGTGAGCCGAACGCATAGACGTTGAAAAAGTCTACGGGTTGGAATGCTATGCTTGCATCAAGACCGTATACATCCACCTTACCAATGTTTGTGAAGATTGACTCGTTGGTCTCAACATCAAAAACAGTCTGCAAGCGGTTGTTGTACTTGGTAAACCAACCAGAAACCATAGCCTGCACAGGGCCAGAACGATAACGCAGACCGCCATCAAAGCTGTCAGTTGTTTCCGGTGCCGGCTTCACACCAGCAGTGCCGGGTACGAAAAAGAAGCTGCTGTACAATGGATCAGTACCGGGAACGGAAAGCCCCTGCGCGTAGCTACCGAACAAGCTAACATTATCGACCAACTTGTAGGTAAATCCAACGTTCGGAAGCAGCTTGTTATAGTTAAACACCCGGTTCTGTGGCCCTTGGCGGGTTGGGAAGGATGCCGCATAAGATGCATTCAGCGTGTCGCTACCGAAGCAGTCAACAAATCCGCTTGCGGAAGTTGTGAAGCAATTTTGCGTTAGGTCGCGCGTAAAGAATGGAAGACGTACGCCAATGTCGAGCAACAATTTCTCTTCCATGAACTTGCCGTTGTAACGACCTGATGCTTGATGCAACGTGGCGATCGACTTACGATCGCGTTTTTGCAAAACATTGCCAGCCGCATCCGTCAAACCTTCGTTACAGAATACGTCTTCCGGTGTGCCACCTGTGTTCAACAAGCAGGTTTCACCGGTTTGGCGGTGACGACCACGGTCGAATGTGTAAGAAACCTGGATCGACTGAGTATCTGACATGTCGTAACGCAGGTTGGCAATGACACCAAAACGTTGGGTCCGCGTGTTGCTGGGTGCCAAGATTGCAACTTCGTCCAACAAGTCACCATCACCAGTCAAATCCTTACCAAAATAAGGACGCCCACCGATATATCCTGTGCGGCCACCTTCTAAACGCTCGCGCGCATTCACTGTGCCGCCGCCATTAGCCTTTACGGATTGGAAGCTAGGGTCAACCGTCAGCGTTAATGTGTCTGTGAGGCTGAATTTCGATTTGATACGAAGGTTACCGGTATTGGACGGATTAAAACGACGATCAAACTCAGTGCCACAGAGGGTCGCCGCGTCTGCCAAGTTGGGTCGGGCGGGCACGGTGGTCGTGCATGGGAAGTTAATATTATATTCCCGCTCATCCGTCGTCAAAGGAAAGCGATTGGGAACAATACGGTTGCCAGAAGTGTCTTCACGAAGCGCTACCGAGCCAAAGAAATTGTTACGATTCTGGTTATAATGTGCCGAAACCTGAACAAAATCGCCATTGTCACCAATAGGTTGGAAGAATGAAGCATTATATTGTTGCTTATCTACCTTACCATAATTGTTGAACGGATTATCATTTGTTGCGTTCGAAGCCGAAACATAGAAGCGTGAGCCGCTTGCGTTCAAATTTCCGGAGTCGACGCTAGCGAAAAAGCGCTTGAAATCAAACTGACCAGCCGAAGTGCCGACACGCACAGAAAAATCTTCATAAGGACGACGCGTACGATAATTAACTGTACCGCCAACCGCTGAAGCTGTTGGGCTATCAACATCAGTTGAACCCAGGTTTACGTTCACTTGCTCGATCAATTCGGGGTCCAATTGCTGGTTCGAATAGATTGCATAGTTTCCGGTGTCGTTCAAAGGAACGCCGTCAAATGTTAAGCTGATGCGGTCACCACCAAATCCACGGATGTTCAGCGATCCGCCAGACGAACCATAGGCGTCATTATTTGTAAAGGTAACACCTGGTATGGCGTTGATAGTATCCAAGACAGTTTGCCCTGGGTTCTGACGCTGAATATACTCTTCGGTAAGGACCGATTTTGCCTTCGTCGTGTCAGGGATCTGAACACCGGCAACATCCTGCGAACGCGAACCTGAGACAACAATCACTTCGTCTTCGAAGTCGACCGAACCGGTTGATTGCGCGAATGCCGCGCTGGAAAAACTGCAAATGGTAAGTGCGACAGCGCTTGCTGCAAACTGGTAACGAATCTTCATGCTCTTAACCCCTATGATTTTCACATGCCGTTTGTTCGACAGATTTTGGTTTTTGGCCGAATCACGCGAACGAAATGGACCTTGCGACCTCCCTTGGAGCTCGTAAATGTCAGTAAAATGACAATCAGCTCCGCAGATGAAGCGCCCTTAGACGAGAGTGAGGCACAAGCATAGTTTCGCGTTGCACCAAATTGTGCAAAGCAATATTTTCGTTTATTTTGTCTGCAAATGTGGCAGCTTTGCCACAGTATGCCTGTGACGGATTAGGCGGCGTCTTCTTTGCTGGCCTTGGCCGACTTGGCATATACCAAAACGGGGGTCTTGCGACCTTCCACCACGTCTTTGTCGACCACAACTTCGTCGACGCCGTCATAGGTTGGCAAGTCGAACATCGTATCTAGCAAAATCGCCTCCAGAATGGACCGCAACCCACGCGCACCGGTTTTGCGTTCAATTGCCTTTTTAGCAACGGCTTCCAACGCATCATCGGTAAAGCTTAGGCCAACTTCTTCCATTTCAAACAGCTTGCGATATTGCTTCACAAGCGCGTTTTTTGGCTCCGACAGGATTTTCACCAAAGCCGCTATATCGAGATCTTCCAGCGTAGCTGTTACCGGCAAGCGCCCTACGAATTCGGGGATAAGACCAAATTTCAACAAATCTTCTGGCTCAATCTGCTTGAGGATTTCGCCTGTACGGCGCTCGTCAGGATCGGCGACATGCGCGCCAAAGCCAATCGACTTGCTCTCCAGGCGGTTTGAAATAATCTTTTCAAGCCCGGCAAATGCACCACCGCAGATGAACAGTATGTTCGTCGTATCCACCTGCAGAAACTCTTGCTGCGGATGCTTGCGGCCGCCTTGTGGCGGGACGCTGGCGGTTGTGCCTTCCATAAGCTTCAGCAGGGCCTGCTGCACGCCCTCCCCGCTCACATCGCGGGTTATCGAGGGGTTTTCGGCCTTGCGGCTGATCTTGTCGATTTCGTCGATATAGACGATCCCGCGCTGCGCCTTTTCGACATTATAGTCCGAGGCTTGCAGCAGCTTGAGAATGATATTCTCAACATCTTCACCGACATAGCCGGCTTCTGTCAAGGTCGTGGCATCTGCCATGGTGAACGGCACGTCAAACGTCTTGGCAAGTGTCTGTGCCAACAATGTCTTACCGCAACCCGTGGGGCCAACAAGCAGGATGTTGGACTTCGCAAGCTCAACATCTGCGCCCTTTGCACCATGGTTGAGGCGTTTGTAATGGTTATGGACGGCAACCGACAAGACGCGCTTTGCCTGCGGCTGACCAATGACATAATCGTCCAATACTTCGCAAATTTCCTGCGGCGTTGGCACTTCGCCTTCTTTGCGGCCGTTCAACGCGCCCTTTGTTTCTTCGCGAATGATATCATTGCAAAGCTCCACACATTCATCACAGATGAATACGGTGGGACCAGCGATGAGCTTGCGCACTTCATGCTGCGATTTTCCGCAGAAGGAGCAATAAAGAGTGCTTTTTGTATCTGAACCGCTCAACTTCGTCATAAAATGTCCTGCTTGCACGCCAACTTCAAACGCACCTTATTAAATCAACATCCTAAAGATGCGTTCCGATTTAGCAATAGCCCAATAAGGACAATGCCATCACGGCAAATCTACGAAAACTATCGACAATGTTGTCAGCTTGCGTCGGCTTCCGCATTGGCTGGCCGCTTGTCGAACACCTCATCCACAAGGCCAAATGCCTTTGCTTCTTCTGCTTCAAGGAATGTATCGCGGTCCATCGCTTTTTCGATATCCTTCAATGGCTTGCCGGTATATTTCGCATATAGGTCGTTCATACGCTTGCGGATCCGCAGGATTTCGTTCGCCTGAATCTGAATATCCGACGCCATGCCGCGTGCGCCGCCGGAAGGCTGATGCACCATGATCCGGGAATTGGTCAACGCAACGCGCATGCCGGGTTCGCCCGCTGCGAGTAGGAAGCTGCCCATAGACGCCGCTTGGCCAATGCAAACAGTGCCGACTTTCGGGCGGATATATTGCATCGTGTCGTGGATCGCCATACCCGCCGTAACCACGCCGCCTGGAGAGTTAATATACATCCAGATGTCTTTCTTCGGATTGTCCGATTCGAGAAACAAGAGCTGCGCTGTGATGACGGAGGCCATATTGTCCTCCACTTCGCCCGTCACAAAAATGATCCGTTCGCGCAAAAGCCGCGAAAAAATGTCCCAGCTGCGCTCCCCACGGTTCGATTGCTCGATTACGACGGGGACCAATGCTTGGACGGGATCAAAAGGAACGTGCATGAAATACCTCTAAGATGTTATGTTTATGCCTCTTCGCCTACATCGGCGCGGGCAAGCAAAGTTTCAAGCAGGAAAACGGTTAAGTTTGGGGATGAATTGGAGCACTTGGTCACGCGCCACAGTCTAATCATTCACAAATTCGATTACTTCTTCCTCATTTGACGACCTAATCGACTTTCAATTGTGTGTCGCGATCCTGCTTCTGCATGGCATAGCGCACTCGCACAACGCAATTGCTGTAGCCCTGCATGGATGGCGCAGTTGTGCTGGCAGAGACGATCCTTTGCGCGGCCTCTCCAAATTCAGCGGCAGGTTCGGCAGCGACGACCTTAGTATTACCGACCGCGCCCCACGGCGCGAGATCAAATGCAATCACGGCCCAGCCTTCAATATCGCGCCGGCGGAAATTTTCCGGATATATCAATGTGGGCTGCGATTTCCATTCGACGGCTTGGGGACAATTACTGTCTTCGTAGCGATATACATCAAGTTCTTTGCTTTCCGGCGCAATCAGCTTGCCACTGTGCCGCGTGTAAGGATAGAGGCACCCCTGCTTCGCACCTTTGGCAAAGCGCGATTGTGCCACGGCGTTTAACGAGGCTTTATCAAGCGCTTTATTGCCCGTTGTCTCATATATTCGCAGACGCACGGGTTTTCCCGCATCGTTAATGTCAAACTGCACCATGCTCCAGTTGGACCGGCCTGGTGTCGCGGGGATTTTTTCAAAATCGGGAAATGCACGCAGCAACACCGCTGACTGCCGTGTGCTGCAGTCAGATCCCTTGGGTGCAACGCGTTCAAACAGCTCTTTGGGTGGCCGAGATTGCGCAAAAATCGAATAGCCTATCAGAGCGTGGATGTCCGCATCCACGATGCTACTGCGTTTAGTTTGATAGGCAATGACGCATTCGTCTCGAATGGCATTCGGCTCAAATCGGCTTGCCGCAAGTGACGGCGCTAAGTCTGCCATTGCGCCATAGCCCGCCGGGTCGCGCATTATGCCAAGTGGGCGACCGTTTTCATCAATGCGAAAGCGCAGCTGCACTGGCTGGTCCGAATTGCTGCCGGTCCAGACGAGGTCGGCCATTGGCGTTTGGACACGGGAAATATCGAGTGGTGCATCACCGCAACGGCCTGACATAGGCTGCATTACAACCACGGCCTGACGCCGCGCAGACCTCTCAGTGGGGCTGACCGTCGTCACAATCGGAAGGGGCGCAACGGACGGCGATATCGTGATTGATGGCGCGACCAAGGCGAATACAAAGTTCAACATAGCGCAACATGTGCCATGTGCCTTGGCTGCCAACAAGGGGCTATCGCCTTAGCAGATACAAAAAGGGGGACGCATCGCATCCCCCTTTTTGCCTCATCTAATATCGAAGAGATTATTTCTTTGGCGCAGCCTTTTTGGCAGGTGCCTTTTTCGCAGGCGCTGTATCTACGTCCTTTTTAGGAGCAACCTTCTTTGCAGCAGGCTTGGCTTCCTTGGCAGGCGCTTCATCCTTTGAGGCGGCCTTTTTGGCAGGTGCCTTTTTCTTAGCGGCAGGCTTTGCATCTGGTTCCGCTTCAATCGCGGCTTCCAGCACGTCCTTAGCCACAGCCTTGTCCGTTACGGTCGCCTTCTCGAACAGGAAGTCGACAACCTTGTCTTCAAACAAAGGCGCACGCAATTGTGCAGCTGCCATTGGGTTTTCCTGCAGATATTGCACGAAACGCTGACGGTCTTCAGGGCGATATTGCTGTGCAGCTTGCTGCACGAGCATGTTCATTTCCTGCGCACTCACTTCAACGCCATTGGCTTGGCCGATTTCCGAGAGGAGCAGGCCCAAGCGAACGCGGCGGACGGCGATATCGCGATACTCTTCGCGCTCGGCTTCCATTTCCTTTTTCGCAGCTTCGGCATCTTCTTCGCGCGCAGCTTCTTGCTCCAATTGCGCCCAAATCTGGGCAAATTCCGCTTCAACCATGGAAGGTGGCACGTCGAAATCATGCCCGGCCGCAAGCTGATCCAGCAATTGGCGCTTCATATATGTACGCGTCAGACCGTTATGCTCTTGCTCAACTTGAACCTTCATCAACTCGCGGAGCTTGTTGATGCCATCCAGGCCGAACATCTTGGCAAGATTGTCATCTGCCTTGGCTTCAACGGGCTTGCGCACTTCGGTGACGACGATGTCAAAAGTTGCCGCCTTACCCTTCAGGTTCTCAGCATTATAATCGTCTGGGAAGGTTACGTTCAGAACCTTCTCGTCATTGGCTTTCACGCCAACCAATTGGTCTTCGAAACCAGGGATCAGCTGACCAGAGCCAAGCTCAACGGCCATGCCTTCGCCCTTACCGCCTTCGAAAGGCACGCCGTCAACCTTGCCTTCAAAATCGATAACTACGCTGTCGCCCATTTTCGCAGCATATTTCTTGTCTGCCGCTTCAAAGCTCTTTTGCCCTTCGGCAAGCTTCAGGATCGATTCGTCCACTTGCGCATCGCTCACTTCAACAGTCAGGCGCTCAAGCGTGATGCCGTCTATCGATGGCGCGGCAATTGCGGGAAGCACTTCTAGATGGAAATCAACAACCGCGTCTTTGCCCGGCGCGTAATCTTCGCCCAGATGCACATGCGGCTGAGTCGCTGGACGCAATTTATGATCAGAAATGGCCTTTTGGACGCCTTCTTGGATCGAGCTGTTCAGCGCGTCCTGAAGCAGCGAATCCTTATGCATCTTCTTAACCAGATTGGCGGGAACCTTGCCGGGACGGAAGCCGGGCATACGCACTTGAGGTGCAATTTTCTTCACCTCGGCATCGATGCGGGATTCAACGTCCTTTGCGGTAATCATCATGCGATAAGCGCGCTTCAGGCCTTCATTCTGTGTCTCGACGGTCTGCATGTTTTCTTCTCTATCTACGACAGACCCGCTGGCCTGCCAAAAACTGTTAATGGCTTTCGGGTTCAACGACAGCCGGGAAATTCCCCTTTTTCGTGGTGCGGGCGAAGGGACTCGAACCCCCACACCTTGCGATGCCAGAACCTAAATCTGGTGCGTCTACCAATTCCGCCACGCCCGCTTACCAAAAGCTGCCATTTAACAAACGACGGGAGCCTCTAACGGGAAAGCCGCTGCGGGGCAAGGGGAGAAGCGGCGAAACCACCGCACCCCCGCACAGACAGCTTACCCTAAAGCCTTTTTCAGCAAATCATTGATGATTTGCGGATTGGCCTTGCCCTGCATAGCCTTCATCGTTTGGCCGACGAAGAAGCCGAACAACTTGTCCTTACCGGACCGATATTCCGCAACCTTGTCCTCGTTCGCGGCCATGATCTTGGCGATTTCCGCCTCAATCGCGCCCGTGTCGTTGGTTTGCTTCAAGCCCTTTTCTTCGACGATGGCCGATGCGGCCTGCCCCGTTTCGAGCATGATTTCAAAAACTTGCTTCGCGATGCTGCCGCTGATCGTACCATCGGCAACGAGGCCGAGCAATTCGGCGGCTTGCTTGGGATTGACTGGGCTTTCGTCCAAAGTCTTGCCCATTTTGTTCAGCGCGCCGAACAATTCGGACATCAACCAGTTGGACCCTTGCTTGGCATCCACGCCTTGCGCCAGCAAATCTTCAAACCAGAATGCCGTTTCGGCCTCTGCCGTCAGAACGGCCGCGTTATAGGCTGTCAGGCCCATCGCCTCATAGCGCGCACGCTTGGCATCGGGAAGCTCTGGCAAGGATGCGCGGCATTCCTCGAGAAACGCGTCGTCGAGTTCCACGGGCAGCAAATCGGGGTCGGGGAAATAGCGATAATCATGCGCGTCTTCTTTTGACCGCATCGACCGCGTTTCCATTTTATTGGGGTCAAACAGGCGCGTTTCCTGCACCACTGCGCCGCCGCTTTCGATCAGATCCACCTGACGCTGCGCCTCATACTCAATGGCTTGCATCATGAAGCGGATAGAATTGACGTTTTTGGTCTCGGTGCGCGTACCCAATTCGCCGCCAGGCTTACGCACCGATACGTTGACGTCGGCACGCATGGAGCCTTGTTCCATATTGCCGTCGCATGAGCCAACATAACGCAGAATGGAGCGCAATTTCTTGAGATACGCGCCGGCTTCCTGCGGGCTGCTGATATCCGGGCGCGAGACGATTTCCATCAAGGCCACGCCCGAACGGTTAAGGTCAACGAAGGACATCGTTGGATGCTGGTCATGCATCAACTTGCCTGCGTCCTGCTCAACATGGATGCGCTCAATACCAATTTTCTTGGTCGGGCTATCGGGGTCTTTTTCGTTGAGCGTTACCTCAATTTCGCCCTCACCTACAATCGGGTGATAGAGCTGCGAAATTTGGTAACCCTGCGGCAAATCGGCGTAGAAATAATTTTTACGGTCAAAACGCGACCAGCGGTTGATCTGCGCATTGATTGCCATGCCGGTACGGACGGCCTGACGCAGGCATTCGCGGTTTGGCACGGGCAACATGCCCGGCATGGCCGTGTCAACGAGGCTAACATGGCTGTTCGGTTCAGCACCAAAGCCCGTCGAAGAGCCCGAAAACAGCTTAGACTCGCTGGTTATCTGCGCATGAACTTCAAGGCCAATTACGACCTCCCACGCGCCGGTATTCCCTTGGATGCGGTATTCACTCATATTACCACCACTCTCCGGCTTCCGCCGTAAATCCTGAACGCTGTTCAATCGCGAGGCCCGCGTTGAGCACCGACTGTTCATCCAGCGCTTTGCCGATAATTTGCAGGCCTAATGGTAAGCCATCTTTGCTCAGGCCGCCGGGAACGGACATGGCAGGCAGACCAGCCAGTGAAGCGGGCACAGCGAATACGTCGTTCAAATACATCGACAATGGGTCGGCATTTTTTTCGCCCAATCCGAACGCCGCGCTTGGTGCGGTTGGCGCGAGGATGAGGTCACAGCTTGCCCATGCATTTTCGAAATCGCGTGCAATTAAGGCGCGAACCTTCTGCGCTTGCGTGTAATATGCGTCGTAGAAACCAGCGCTCAACACATAGGTGCCGATCATGATGCGACGGCGGACTTCCTCGCCAAAGCCAGCGGCGCGGGTCGCGGCATACATGTCTTGCAGGCCTGCGCCTTCTGGTAAGTCGCGCAAACCGAAGCGCACGCCGTCATAGCGCGCAAGGTTCGATGACGCTTCGGCAGGCGCGATGATGTAATAAGCTGGCAACGCATATTGGGTATGCGGCAGGCTGATATCGACGATTTCCGCGCCTGCATCTTTCAACCAAGATATGCCATTATCCCACATTTTGGCGATATCTTCGTCAATACCATCGAGACGATATTCCTTGGGGATACCGATACGCTTGCCCTTCAGGTCACTGTTTAGGCCAGCTTCCCATGCGGGCACCGGCAAATCGAGCGAGGTCGAATCCTTCGGATCAAAACCTGCCATAGCTTCTAACATGATCGCGCAATCGCGCACGTCGCGCGCCATCGGGCCAGCTTGGTCCAAAGAACTTGCAAAGGCCACGACGCCCCAGCGTGAGCAACGGCCATAAGTAGGCTTAATGCCGCTAATGCCAACAAAAGCCGCAGGCTGGCGAATCGATCCGCCAGTATCTGTCCCCGTCGCTGCAGGGCAAAGCCGCGCGGCGATGGCGGAAGACGAACCACCCGACGATCCACCGGGCGCTAATGCCGCCGTGCTGCCGTCATTGCGACGCCAAGGCGAGATAACATTGCCAAAATAGCTGGTCTCATTCGACGAACCCATCGCGAATTGGTCAAGGTTCAGCTTGCCCAACATCCCTGCACCGGCCTTCCACAAATTGGCGGACACGGTGGATTCATAGGTTGGCACAAAGCCTTCCAATATGTGGCTTGCGGCGGTTGTCTGCACGCCTTCGGTGCAGAACAAATCCTTCATACCAATGGGCACGCCGGCCATTTTGCCCAGCGGCTTGCCAGCAGCGCGGTCAGCATCGACGGCTTGCGCAGCCTCTATGGCTTTTTCAGGGGTTTCCACGATGAAAGCATTCAAGGCCTTTGCCGCAGATACGCGCGCGTTCAGCGCCTCTGCGACTTCCACAGCCTTAAAGTCACCCTTGGCCACGCCATCACGGATAGCGACCACACCGAGTCTGGAAAAATCAGTCATTATTCAATCACCTTCGGCACGCCAAAGAAGCTGCCTTCCTTGGCTGGTGCGTTGGCGAGCACTTTGTCGCGCACATCGCCATCGGTCACAACATCATCGCGCAGGCGCAGCTTATTGGCGATGACGGCTGTCATCGGCTCGACGCCAGTGACGTCGACCTCTCCCAATTGCTCCACCCAGGCCAAAATGCCATTGAGCTCGCCGACCATTTTGTCAGCCTCAGCATCGCTAATCGCGATACGCGAAAGCCGTGCGATTTTATTCACGGTATCTTTATCTACAGACATAAGCCCGCCGCTAGCATTGCGCCTGCATTGCTTCAACGGAAAAGCTTGGGGTAAAGAGCTAATCTTTCATCCCCCGTTCAATTTTCCGATGCTATTTCCATCTAATCGGGTAAATCGCATCAAAATCTTGGGACATACACTTGGCACGTAAATTTCTTTATATCGTCGCAGCGCTTACCGTTCTTGTCATTGCGGGTGGCTTTGTCATTCGCATTTATGAAAGCGAGCTGACCGAACTTGCCTTTGTTCCCACAGCCAAATTTGAACCGCAACCTGCCTTTGCACCCAGCAAATATGAGGGCAATGACATGTGGTTTGCGCGTCCCGGCAAAACAGACAATCCAGCCAATTGGCTGCCAAGCGGTGCGGCGAAACCCGATGCACCTGGGTCTGCCGCCATATTCTTCGTGCATCCGACATCCTATATCAGCCGGGATTATTGGAATGCGCCCCTCAATGATCCAGAATCGCAGGACCGCGCGCGCATGTTCCTACGCGGCCTTGCCTCACCCTTGGCCAGTGCAGGTGAAATGTGGGCACCCCGTTATCGTCAGGCGGCGATTGGCGCGTTTCTGACCAGCAAGCCGGAGGGTCAACAAGCGTTGGATGCTGCCTATCAAGACGTTCTTCTGGCCTTTGATGAATTTACCGCAAAGGTGCAAAAGGACCGCCCGATCATTTTGGCGGGCCATAGCCAGGGCGCGTTGCACCTCACACATTTGCTCAAGGACCGCGTAGCGGGCAAACCCATCGCCAAACGCATTGTCGCGGTCTATGCCGTGGGATGGCCAATTTCAGTGACGGCTGACATGCCACAAATGGGCTTCCCCGCCTGCGCTGGCCCCGATGACACCGGCTGCATCATGGCGTGGCAAAGCTTTGCCGTGCCGGCCGAATATGACCGGATAGTCAAAGTCTACAACGCCACAACCGGATTTAACGGCACGCCGCGCAAGGACACGGCAATGCTATGCACAAACCCGCTCAATGGCGGCGCGAAGCCTGCAGCTTCGGTGGAAGCCAATTTGGGGACGTTAAAACCCGATGATAAATTGGAAACCGGCGAATTGATTGTGGGTGCCGTGCCGGCAAGATGCGACACCAAAGGCTTTCTGCTGATTGGCGATCCGCCGGAGATTGGCTCTTATGTGCTACCCGGCAACAATTACCATGTGTATGATTTTCCCTTATTCTGGGCCAATGTGCGTGCGGATGCGACATGGCGCTTAAAGAAATATCTGCAGAAATGATTTTTGTATCGGTTGCCAGTTTCCGCGATCAACTGACTGACGGCGGTGTTTTAATTGGGCTTGATATCGGTAGCAAAACCATAGGCACGGCCTTTTGTGATGCTGGCTGGACTTTCGCCTCACCCGCCGACCTCATTAAGCGCGCCAAGTTTACGAAGGATAAATTCGAATTAAAGGCGGCGATTGCGACACGGCCAACGCGCGGGATTGTTATTGGCTTACCGCTCAACATGGACGGCAGCGAAAGCCCACGCAGCCAGTCCAGCCGGGCTTTTGCAAAAAATATCGTCGATCTGGGCCTTCCGATTTTGCTGCGCGACGAACGTTGGTCCACCCAAGCGGTCGAACGCGACATGATTGCCGCAGACATGAGCCGCGCCAAACGCGCGGAGAAAATCGACAGCGGTGCGGCGGCGTTCATCCTGCAAGGCGCAATTGATGCGCTGACCAGCGGGTGATGGCTGAAATAGGCTTTGGTCAGGAAGACGCCGACAAATCATTTGAGTCTCACCCAAATCCCTATTAAGGGCATCGCTTTAATGACGTGGACAACACCTTTCGCAGCCGACAGCTTTCCTAGCGGGTCGGATGCCTTTCCGCACAAGCATTTGCTTGGCATCGCCGGACTTCAGCCGTGGGAAATTCTCTACATCCTTAAAGAGGCGGAGCAATGGGTTAAGCTGAACCGCGCTGGCGCGGCAAAACATGCTGACACGCTATCCGGCTTGACCATCATCAACGCCTTTTTCGAAAATTCAACGCGCACCTTATTATCCTTTGAAATCGCTGGAAAGCGGCTTGGTGCGGACGTGGTGAATATGCACGCGGCGCAATCGAGCGTGAAAAAGGGCGAAACGCTGATCGACACGGCCATGACGCTTAACGCCATGCGCGCCGACGCCATTGTGATTCGCCATGGCAGTTCAGGCGCAGTGCAGCTCATTTCCAGCAAAGTAGATTGCCCTGTCCTCAACGCTGGCGACGGCAGCCACGAACATCCGACCCAAGCCTTACTCGACGCGCTGACCATCCTGCGCCGCAAGGGGAAGGTTGAGGGTCAAACCGTCGTTATTTGCGGCGATGTGCTGCACAGCCGCGTGGCCCGTTCAAACCTGTTTTGCCTAAAATCTTTGGGCGCAGAAGTGCGCGTGGTTGCGCCCCCTGCCCTTATGCCCAGCGGGATTGAGGCATTTGGCGCCATTCCCTTTACCAATTTCGATGCCGCATTGGACGGGGCCGATGTTATCATGATGCTGCGTCTGCAAAACGAACGGATGCAGGGCGATTTCATTCCGTCCCCGCGTGAATATTTCCATCTATATGGCTTGGATGAACGGCGATTAGCCTTGGCCAAGCCGGACGCGCTTGTCATGCACCCCGGCCCCATGAACCGGGGCGTGGAAATTGCCAGCAGCGTTGCGGACCATGTCGACCGTTCCGCCATTACCGAGCAGGTCGAAATGGGCGTTGCGGTGCGGATGGCCTGTCTCGACATATTGACCCGCAAGGCACGCGGTCAGGAGGGCTGGGCATGACAGACATAAGTATCATTCAAGGCCAAGTAATCCTGCCCGGTGCGGATAAGGCCGAACCATTGCATCTGCATATTCAGGACGGCAAAATTGCCTCGGTCGGCACGGCTGCGCCGATCGCTCATCACATCGACGCCAGCGGGTTAGTCGTTGCCCCCGGCATAATCGATTTGGGCGTTTTCAAAACCGATAAACCGGCCTTTAGATTTGGCGGGATAACCCGCGCCGCATTGATGCCCGATCAATCGCCCGTGCATGACGACCCAGCGACCGTCCGCTTTGCCGCATTGAAGGGCAAGCCCGATCTATGGGTGCATCCTCTTGCTGCGGCCACCCAAGGCCTTGACGGGCTTCATATGGCGGAAATTGCGCTGATGAAAAACGCGGGCGCTGTAGGTGTGGCAACTGGCCGCAAATGGATAGCCGACAGCGGCGTCATGCTCCGCATCATGCATTATTGTGCAGCTTTGGACCTTCCCGTCATTGTACATACCGAGGATTCCGGGGTGGCTGGCCATGCGGTAGCTACGGCAGGCGAAACCGCCACGTTGCTTGGCCTTTCAAGTGCCCCAATTGTAGCCGAAACATTGGCTATCGCTCGCGATCTGATGTTGGCGGAAGAAAGCGGCGCGCATGTGCATTTCCGGCAAGTTACCACCGCACGCGGTCTCGACCTGATCCGCGCGGCAAAGGCAAAAGGCCTGCCCGTTACGTGCGGAATTACGCCTGCGCACCTGTTCTTGTCCGACAACGCCATTTCAGATTTCCGTACTTTTGCGCGGCTTTCGCCGCCGCTGCGGTCTGAAAGCGACCGACTGGCATGTATCGCTGCGATTGCCGATGGCACGATTGACGTTATCGCATCGGGGCATGACCCACGCGGGCCAGAAGACAAGCGCCTGCCTTTTTCCGAAAGCGCGCCGGGCATGGCGGGGGCAGAAACATTGCTGGCGCTATCGTTGAACCTCGTACGCGATAATGTGATTTCGATGGGCCGTATGTTTGCATTGCTCGCATCGAACCCTGCAAAAATATTGGGATTAAATGCAGGTCAAATTGTGGAAGGCCAAGAGGCTGACCTGATCCTGATCGACCCAGATGCCCCGTGGCAGGTGGATGGTGATCGCATGGCCGCGCTGGCAGGCAACACGCCCTTTGATCGACTACCCGTTCAAGGTCGCGTTCGGCACATGCTTAAGGGCGGCAAGCTTATTTAGGCGCAGGCTAGGCATCCCGTGCGGCACCCGCAGTATTGCCGCTGCTTTCAAACAGGTTCCAAGCCTTCATCGGTCAGCTTACGATAAAAGCAGCTTCTTGCGCCCGTATGGCAGGTCGGACCTTGCGGCCGCGCGATGATCCAAAGGGCGTCTTGATCGCAATCGATGCGCATATCGACAATATGCAAGACATTGCCGCTGCTTTCACCTTTTTGCCAAAGCCGCTGGCGACTGCGTGAGAAGAACACAGCCGTGCGGGTTTCCATGCTTTTCGCAAGCGCCTCTGCATTCATATGCCCCACCATTAACACGGCGCCATCGGATTCATCGGTGATGACAGCCGTCAGCAAGCCGTTGGCGTCATATTTGGGGTCAAGCGTCCATCCGCTCTCTCGTTCATCGGTCATATGGATTGCCTAACCCAAGCCTCTTTGCCCCGCCAACATTTTCTTTCTGACAATCTTACCATAAGAGGGGGAGACAATTGTAAAAGCCATGCCTATAGGCGACGCAGCGAAGCGCAGCGGGATTCGATATATGCTGACCACCGACCCTTTTGATGACGACAAACTTCGCGAGGAGTGCGGTATTTTCGGTGTCTACGACACGGAAGGTGCCTCTGCTATGGTGGCACTTGGCCTCCACGCGCTGCAGCATCGCGGCCAAGAGGCTGCGGGCATTACCAGCTTTGACGAGCATGATTTCCACACGCATCGGGCAATGGGCCATGTTGCGGGCAATTTTGACCGTGAAGAAATCATTGGCGGCCTCGTCGGACGATGCGCCATTGGCCATGTGCGTTATTCTACAACAGGCGAGACATCGCTGCGCAATGTGCAGCCTTTATATGCCGATCTTGCCACGGGCGGATTCGCGATTGCGCATAACGGCAATATTTCAAACGCGATGACACTGCGCCGCGACCTTGTGCGCCGTGGTTCCATTTTCCAGTCTACGTCCGACACAGAGGTCATCATCCATCTGGTCGCAACCTCCGGTTACCGGACTTTGCTCGATCGTTTGATTGACGCGCTGAAGCGGGTTGAAGGCGCTTATTCGCTGCTGTGCTTGACAACAGAGGGCATGATCGCCTGCCGCGATCCTTTGGGCATTCGCCCGTTGGTCATGGGCAAGCTTGGCGACACTATTATCTTTGCTTCGGAAACGGTTGCACTGGATATTGTTGGCGCGGAATTCATCCGTTCGGTGGAACCGGGTGAATTGGTTGTGGTGCGTGGAACGGACATTCAATCGCACAAGCCGTTCATTCCCATTTCACAACGGCCATGTATTTTTGAGCATGTCTATTTCTCGCGGCCCGATTCCATCGTTGAAGGCATCAGCGTTTATTCGGTGCGCAAGGCGATTGGCGCTGAACTCGCGCGTGAAAATGGCGTCGATGTTGATTATGTCATTCCGGTGCCCGATAGCGGCACGCCAGCAGCCATTGGCTATGCCGAAGCGGCCAAAATTCCTTTCGAACTTGGCATCATTCGTTCGCATTATGTCGGCCGTACCTTCATTCAGCCCGGCGACGGCGTCCGCCATTTGGGTGTGAAGTTAAAGCATAATGCCAACAGAAACTTGGTGGCAGGCAAACGCATCGTGCTGATCGACGATTCTATCGTCCGTGGCACAACATCGCTGAAAATCGTGCAGATGATGCGCGAAGCAGGTGCCGCCGAAGTGCATATGCGTATCGCTAGCCCGCCAACGATGAACAGTTGTTTCTACGGCGTCGATACGCCCGAACGCTCCAAGCTGCTGGCAAGCCGCATGGATGTAGAGGAAATGCGCCAGTTTATTCAGGCCGACAGCCTTGCGTTCTTGTCCATCGACGGACTGTATCGTGCGCTTGGCGAAGATTCACGCCATGCGGACAAGCCACAATATTGCGATGCGTGTTTCACGGGCGATTATCCCACCACCCTGACCGACCATGAGGCGCATGAGGCAAGCGACCTCATGATGCTTGGCGAACAAAAACTGGCATAAACATGACGAAGGCATTTGCAGGCAAGATTGCGCTGGTAACAGGGGCAAGTCGTGGGATTGGCGCGGCGACGGCAACGGCCTTGGCCGCCCAAGGCGCACATGTCATTTTAACCGCGCGGACGGCAAAAGATCTTGAGGCTGTCGAAGACGCAATTTTTAGCGAAGGCGGCAATGCGACCATTGCCCCGCTTGACCTCACCGACGGCGACAGCATATCGCGCCTTGCTGTCGCAGTGACAGAGCGTTGGGGTAAGCTCGACATTCTTGTTTTGAATGCCGCTATGCTTGGAACCTTAAGCCCTGTGCCCGCGATTGATGGCGCAGAATTTGCGCGGCTCTTCACCTTGAACGTCACGGCACAGCAAGTGATGATCGCCTCATTTGATGCCTTATTACGCAAAAGCGAAGCTGGTCGATTAGTGGCGCTCACATCCTCTGTTGGCGCAAGCCCACGGGCATTTTGGGGTGCCTATGGCGCGTCAAAGGCGGCATTAGAAAATCTGGTCCAAAGCTATGGCGATGAGGTCAAGAACCTATCCCAAGTGCGCACTCTTATTGTCGACCCCGGCCGCACACGCACAGCCATGCGGGCGAAGGCCTATCCAGGCGAAGACCCGTCAACGGTCAAAGAACCCTTCGTTGTTGCCGATGCCATCGTGCAGATGCTGCAGACCGAATTTGCGACCGGACACCGTTTGGTAGTTGCGGGTTAAGCGGGTTTCCCCAACCTTACCCCTTCACTATCTCGTGCGCCTTTAACGCGCGTTCACGCGCTGCTTTGTGGCCAATGATTTTCCGCGGATAGCCTTTCGGACGCGCGCCATATTCATCGGGATCGTGGATATAGGGCGCCTGCAACGCCGCCAGTTCGGGTACCCATTCTCGGATATAATGCATGGCATCGAATTTCTCCGATTGCGACAAGGGCGCCATGATACGCACGAACATATTGCTGTCGACACCCGTGCCAGCGGTCCACTGCCAATTGACCGCATTACTTCCATAATCGGCATCGACCAACGTATCCCAAAACCACTTTTCGCCTTCGCGCCAGTCAATCAGCAGATGCTTGACCAAGAATGATGCCGTTATCATCCGCACGCGGTTGTGCATCCAACCCGTCGCCCATAATTGCCGCATGCCGGCATCAACAATGGGATAGCCCGTCTGTCCCTTGGTCCATGCGACAAAGTCCGCCTGAACCACCGGGTCGGACAGGTCACGCCAGGGAAGCTTATCAAAAGCATCTCGCGCATTTTTTGCGCCATATTCCGGCATCTGGACAATGACATTCTGCGCATAATCCCGCCAGACCAATTCTTTCAGGAATACATCTACTGATCCGCCCTGGTCCATGGTTGCATGCCAGCAAGCCGCAGGCGAAATTTCGCCAAAGTGCAAATGCGGGGACAGAAAGGAGGAGCCTTCTACCGACGGCAAGTTGCGTTTCTCGTCGTAAAATTTCGCCTTATCCACAAATGCCGCGAGCCGATCTTGCGCGCCCGCCTCGCCCGGCATCCACATTTCAGACATGCCACCCGACCAATCGGGCTTAGTCGGCAGCAAGTTCCAGCCGGATAGGCCATCGCTTTCCGGCCAATTATCTGGCGCGGGGATTTTTGTCGGTGCAGGATGCGGCACGGGCGGCGGCATATGCTGCCACAAAGCGCGCATGAACGGCGTGTAGATTTTATATTGCCCACCGCTGCCCGTGGTCACGCTGCCGGCGGGAAGTAAATAATTGCCATCATGGCACACAAACGCAGTGCCTTCGCTTAGTCCATTCATGACCGCTTTTTCGGCATTGCGCCACCACGGATCATAATGCCGTATGCAATGCACAGCCGAAGCCTTGGTCTCTGCAGCCAATGCACTCAAAATCGCGTCCGACTTGCCTGCCCGCAGGATAAGCTTTGATCCAAGCGCACGCAAATCAGTATCCAGCGCGTTCAGACTATGATGCAGCCACCAACGCGATGCAGCACCCATCTTGCGATGTTTTGGCGTGTCGTCGTCGAGGATGTAGACCGGAATAACTGGCGCACCGCTTGCGACCGCTGCTGCCAATGCGGGCTGATCCGATAAGCGTAAATCGCGGCGGAACCAGAGAATCACAGGCGCGGTCATTTGCCGTCCTCTCCGATTGGGAAAGTCTCAGAAAAGCGATCGCCGACCATCGGGTCGACAAAGCGTTGGTCTGACAGTCTTAACGCCTTTTTGTCGTTCTCAGCGATAATCTGCGCCACGGGCATACGTGCCCAGAATAAGAATGGCGATTGCGCCGTCACATTTGCCGCAAACGCCTTTTTATCATCCACACCCATATGGTGCGCGCGCATCGTATCATCGACGCGAACCGTGCTGAAGGCGGTATAGATGCCCTGCCCATAAAGCCTATCGTTGCGCCACAGCATCTCACGCTTCCAGAATTGGACAGGAACGGGGTTTGCCACGATGAGGGTGGGGACAATGTCATGCTTTTGCCGCACGGCCTCCGCCGTCAATTGCTCGGCACGGTCCGACATCAGGCCATTGGCCAAGATGTACGCACCAATTGCAGCGAAGCTCACCAAAGCTGGCGCGCGCCAGCTTGCGCCGTGCCGTTCACGCCGCCGTGAAATCCAAACGCCTGCGATCAACGCAGCCCACAACCAAATATCGATAATGAACAATGTATCGCCATAGAACCATTGGCTGGAAAAGGGCTCTAACAAGCGGATGCCATAGCTGTTGAACCAATCGAACAAGGGATGACTGAGACAACCGATATAGGCCAACGCAAGCAACCACCCCTTATGCAAAGGCAGCCGCTTTTCCGGTCGTTTCGCACGATGGGTCTGCCAGCGGTCAAACCACAGCATGATGCCCCATAGCATCAGCGGCAGCACCAACATTGCAATCGGCCCATGCGTCAAACCACGCCGCAAGGCGAGATGCTGTTGCCCGCCCAGCAATGTTGCAACGGCGTCAATATCAGGAATGTTCGCCGCGATAATCAACGTCGGCATCGCAAGCCCGGTTTTCCGCTTTAAGCCCGTCTGACCAATCAACGCGCCGACAAGGCTATGTGTGAGATTATCCATAGGTCCGCTGCTGGCGGAATGGTGCCGGTATGGCAATACGGCGTTATCGCTATGCCGATTTTCTTCACGCCACGGCGCGATCCGCATCGCCTTGCGACCCAATATGCTGGACCTGTCCCGCGCACCGCCCTATCACTTGGCTGATATGGAGAATACGATGACTGAATCACCATCCTTTGTGCGCCCCGATGTGGCCATGTTCCTGCAATTTCTAAATGCGGTTCCCGGTCCGAAATTTTGGGAAGTTTCCGCGGATGAGGCCCGCGCAATTACGTCGGCGATGCGCGATGTCGCCGATGCGCCGGTGGGTGAACTGGCCGTGATCCGCGATATAGAAATTCCCGGCCCTGCAGGAACCATTCCCGCGCGGGTTTATGACAACCGCGCCGATCGTGCTCCTGGCCCCGTCATGGTGTTTTACCATGGCGGCGGTTTCGTCATTGGCAGCCTTTATACTTACGAACCTTATTGCGCCGAAGTCGCGCGTTTGCTCGACCTGCCCGTCATTTCCATCGATTACCGTCTATCGCCGGAACATCCCTTTCCCGCCCCTGCGGAAGATTGCGAAGCCGCAACGCGCTGGATTGCGTCCAGCCCAGCAGAATTAGGCCTAAAGGTTACGGGCCTCATCACGTCGGGCGATAGCGCGGGCGGCAATCTGACGATTGTAACCACCATGGCCCTGCGCGACAAACCTGCTGCTGTTCCGGTGCTGGTGCAGTTTCCCATTTACCCTGTCGTCACCCTTGACCCCGATTGGCCAAGCATGCGCGACTTTGCCAATGGCTATTTGCTAACAGAAGAAGCCATGACCTATTTCGGCGAAGGTCATGCAGCGGTGCCGAATGACTATCGCTCCGAACCGCTAAACTTCCCCCAAGAAGGCATGCCGCCCAGTCTCGTGACCACGGCCAGCCTAGACCCCTTGCGTGATCAGGGCCTTGCTTATGTCGATAAGCTTAGACAGGCCGGCGTGCATGTTCAACATATCAGTGCTGATGGCAATATCCACGGCCACATCAACATTCGCCAAGCCATTCCGTCAGTGCAGACCGATGTCGAAGGCTATATAAAGGCTCTCAAAAATATGCTCGCCGACGTGACGCCAAGCACATGACCGTTGCATTTGACGACCTCCCTTACCGCCCCTGCGCGGGCATCATGCTCGCCAATATGCAAGGCAAGGTTTTTGTGGGGCAGCGCCTAGACCGGCCCGCAGGCACCGACGCATGGCAGATGCCGCAGGGCGGTATTGACGATGGTGAAGAGGCCGAGGCCGCAGCGTTACGCGAATTGTTCGAAGAAACCGGTGTCCGCGCGGACTTGGTAGACATTCTCGCTCGCAGCAAAGACGAACATTTCTACGATTTACCCGATGATATGATTGGGCGAATTTGGAAGGGCAAATATCGCGGCCAGCGACAGATCTGGTTTCTCATGCGGTTCAAGGGCAGTGATACCGATATCAATATTGAAACCGCGCATCAGGAATTCACCAGCTGGCAGTGGGTAGATGCACTCATGGTCCCGCAACTCATCGTGCCGTTTAAAAAGCGGCTATATGAGAATATTCTCGCGGAATTTGCCGACCTGATTTAGACGCTCAATTCGCCTTAGGCTCCGGCATTGCGCCTAATTTCTCTTTCAAGTCAACCGCACTTGCCTGCGCCTGTTCTTTGCGTGACGCTATATCGATAGCGGTCGTAAGTCGGGCGACAGAATTACAATCAGCACGGCACACCGTCGTTAGGCGAGCCATATTCTTGCGTGCCTGTTCCAGCGCGCCTTTCGCTATGAAAGCTTCCGCTTGTTCGGCCAAAGCAACTTGGTCGTTGGCATCAATCTCCAGCGCTTCTGTATAAAAGCTGATAGCTTTGCCGTTCAACCCTTGGGACTTCACGGCGCGTGCCATGGCAATATAGGCGGCGCGGTTGCGTGGGTCGACCGCCAGCGCGCTTTCATACCAGCCGATGGCACTATCGACACGGCCAGCGCTGGCTTCTTCATCACCGGTTTTCACCAAAGCAACCGATCGCGCATCAATATCATTGTCCGCGGGGCCGCTAATGCTGGCGCTCGACATAATGGCGAACGTGAATGACAGGGCAATCGCTGCGGGTGAAAAACGCATACATTTTATCCAAAAATTTTCGGTCCGCTTTGCTATCACAGCTTTTGGAGCCTCGCGAAGAAAAATCCGTCACTGCCATCATGTAAAGGTGTGAGAATCACACCATCGCCATCGGCACGGCCCATGGAAACGCCGGTTTCTACCGCGCGCCAACCCTTATGCGATTTCAAAAACGCTACCACTTGCCCCTTGCCCTCATTTTCGATGAGCGAGCATACTGCATAAACGATATGCCCGCCGCGCGCGACCATTTCTGAACCAATGTCCAAAAGCTTGGCTTGCTCCTCGACCACACGCTTCAACCGCGCCGCATCCAAACGCCAGCGTGTTTCGGGATTCCGCCGCCATGTACCGCTGCCGGAACAGGGCGCGTCTATGAGAACAAGCTCACACTTATTCTGAAGATCGACCAGCATCTCTTTTTCTTTATTAGGATTTAATAGTTGCGTTTCGACGTTTGTTGCGCCTGCCCGTGCTGCGCGTGGCTTTAACTGGTCCAGCCGGTTACGGTTGGTGTCAGTCGCAATCAGGCGACCCGCGTTGCGCATCGCCGCGGCCAAGGCAAGCGTCTTGCCCCCCGCACCAGCGCAGAGGTCAAGCACAGTATCAAGCCCCTTGGCCTGACACGCCTCGACGATGAGCTGGCTACCCAAATCCTGTATCTCAACCTGTCCATTTTCGACCGCAGGGTGACTGTCGATTGCAGTGCCGCCGGGCAGCCGCAGTGCAAATTCGAGCGTAGGCAATATTTCTGCTTCCGGCAACAAAGCCGCAACTTCCTCTCGGCGGGCTTTTAACGCGTTAACGCGCAGGTCCATCGGCGCGCGGTCTAGCAAGGATGCTTGCTCCGCTTCATCGACAACTGCGGAAAACAATGGCTTAATCCATTTGGGCAAAGCACCGCCGGTTGACCGAGCCTCCGCCGGATCAATGACAGCCGGACCATAATCGCTGCCGTCGAACAGTACCGCGAGCGCCGGATCCGCATCCGCCATCGCGGCAAAGGCCGAGCGTGCAGTCGCAGGGCGCTTACCAAAACGTCGGATGACACCCCACGCCAAATCACGCACTGCGCGGCGGTCCTTTGACCCCGCATAGCGCCGCTCTGCAAAAAAGCGTTTGGCAATCTGGTCTGCAGACGCACCGCCATCGCGGGCTGCAAGAATGATTTGGTCAACCAGCTCAATCGCCGATTGCAGGCGCGCAGCGGGCCTCATATCTTAACGCGTCGGATAATTAGGTGCTTCGCGTGTAATGGTAACGTCATGAACATGGCTTTCCCGTAATCCGGCATTGGTGATGCGTACAAACTGCGCGCGTTCCTGAAGGTCGGCGATTGTGCGCGAACCTGTATAACCCATCGCAGCCTTTACGCCGCCGACAAGCTGATGAATGACATCACGTGCAGGTCCTTTGAAGGGTACCTGCCCTTCAATGCCTTCGGGGACCAGTTTAAGCTGGTCCTTAATATCTTGCTGGAAATAGCGATCAGCCGATCCCCGCGCCATTGCCCCGACACTGCCCATGCCACGATAGCTTTTATAAGCGCGGCCTTGATACAGGAATGTCTCGCCCGGTGCCTCTTCGGTGCCCGCTAGCAATGATCCGACCATTACCGAGGATGCGCCCGCCGCAAGCGCCTTGGCAACATCACCCGATGTCCGCAAACCGCCGTCAGCGATCACCGGAATACCAGACTTTGCTGCCTCTGCAGCTGATTCCATAATTGCCGTCAATTGCGGCACGCCTACGCCCGCAACTACGCGGGTGGTGCAGATTGACCCGGGGCCAATGCCTACCTTGATGCCATCGGCGCCTGCATCAATCAATGCGCGGGTGGCAGCGGCGGTGGCGACATTACCTGCCACAATCTGAACCTCTGGCGCCATGCGCTTGATTTCGGCAACTGCGGCGGCAACCATCGCGCTATGGCCATGCGCAGTGTCCACGACGATCAGGTCGCACTCTGCATCAATCAACGCTTTTGTATAAGCTAAACCTTTTTCGCCGACAGTGGTCGCAGCCGCAACGCGCAACCGTCCGGAGCTATCTTTGGTGGCATTGGGGTAGAGAACGGCTTTTTCGATGTCCTTGACCGTAATCAAGCCGATGCAATGATAGGCCTCGTCGACAACCAACAGCTTCTCAATCCGCCGCTGATGCAGCAAACGTCGTGCTTCTTCTTGCGTGACGGAGGCGGACACTGTCGCCAGATTTTCGTGCGTCATCAGTTCGGACACAGGCTGCGCCGGATTTTCAGCAAAGCGGACATCGCGGTTGGTCAATATACCAGCAAGCTTTCCGCTCGCCTCTACTACCGGAATGCCGGAAATGGCATTCGCGGTCATCAACGCCTGCGCTTCAGCCAAAGTGGCTTCGGGTGCGATGGTGATCGGGTTGACAACCATGCCGCTTTCAAAACGCTTCACCTGACGCACTGCGGCGCATTGCTCTTCGATACTGAGATTGCGGTGCAAAACACCAATGCCGCCAAGCTGCGCCATGACAATGGCCATGCGCGCTTCAGTTACGGTGTCCATCGCCGACGATAAAACAGGGATATTCAACGATATGCTTTTTGTCAGCCGCGTGCGCGTGTCCGCTTGGCTGGGCAAAATGTCGGACGCAGCGGGCTGTAACAGCACGTCGTCAAATGTCAGACCGAGGGGAATTTCTTTCATAGGGCCACCGCTTTAAGCTTTGATTCGTGGCGGCCCATGTAAACAGTAACCCTTTTATTCGCCAGCCTTCTTCGATTTATATTTTCGCGCGTCGGCAAAGTAGCGCCCAAGCGCGATGTGCAGGTCGGCATCTTCGGCCGCGCCGCCCAATTCCGTGCTGTCGGTCAACTCATCATTGGGCCCATGATAATCGCTACCCAAAAATTTCTGCATTAGGTTTAGATCGGCAAATGAACCGCCCACCATCAACGCAGGGACACCTTTTTGCGCCAATGCCCAGCCGTCCTGCCGTTGAAGGAAAGCATTTGCGTCGGTTGAGCTTTCAATTGCACGGCCCATCTTCTTTGCAACGGTTTCCACCACGGCATCCAACGGCGTTGTGCCCCGCCCAATAATCGCAACCTTCGACCCGCGTGGCGCAATCGCAATGGTGTCGATATTTAACGAAATAATGATCTGGTCCAACGGTAGCACAGGTTTATCGGCAAAGGCGTAGGCCCCCAAAAGACCGCTTTCCTCTGCTGTCGTCGCCAGAAAATAAATATCGCGGTCATGCTTTTTCTTCGCCAAGGCTTCCGCAACTTCATTCATCACCGCAATGCCGCTGGCGTTATCGACGGCGCCATTGCAGATACGGTCCGGCGCACTTTCAGGCGCACAGATGCCCAAATGGTCCCAATGCCCCATGAACAATATAGCGCCGCTGTTCTTTTTACGCCCAGCAATCTTACCGATGACGTTTGAGCTGTTGAAACGATACAGGTCGGTTTTGACGTCAAAATCTGCATCAATGCCAAGTGCTTCGCCTGCATAATCCGCCTGCTTGGCGTTCGCGCGTAACTTATCCCAATCCTGCCCGGCCGCTGTAACCAAACCGACCATGAATTCGGTGCTGATCGCGCCTTCCAATGGCGCGCGTTTTTCTCGGGTCTCAAGCATGATTGGGCGCGATAAAAGCTGACGGCGCAATGTTGGCCAATTGCCCTGGCAATCCCCCACGAAAATGACCGCTTCTGCACCCGCCGCAATCAAGGCTTCGCGACGCGCGCGGGGTGATTTCATATTGTCGGGCACATTGTCTGCACCAAATAGCACGACAGCCGCCTTACCCTTGACGTCCGCAGCCACCTGCCCCTTTGTGGTCACGCCTGCGCCTGTGAATATCAATGGCAGATTGCTGCGCGCATAAGCCGCCTTCTGACCGATCAGCACAATGTCATCCGACACGATCTGTAAGGTGCGGCCCTTTGCCGTGAAAGCATAAGTCGCACTGCCCTGCCCGCGTTGAATAAGGGGCACCGGGTCAAACCAGCCCCCGTCGGCCGCCGCAGGCTTCAACCCCGCCTTGGCCCATGCTTCGGCAATATATTTTACCGTCTTTGCTTCGCCCTCAGTGCCAGGCTTGCGGCCTTCAAATGCATCGCTAGCCAATATCTCGACATGGCTACGCAAATCCGCTTCTGTCACCGCTTTTGAAAAAGACGGGGTGGCCGCCAAGGCAACCAAAGCGAAGAAAATTGGCGAATGGACAAGACGCATGAGGGATCGCTCCAGACTTAAGACTCGGCGTCACCCATCGTATGTCGGGAACGCTCTGTCGTGTGCCTTGCTCTCTACATCCATCATTGCATTCATGCGACACTTAAATCGCGACGTATCGCCTTAGTTCGCCGCAGGTAAATCTTCCGTTTTGGCAACGTCGCAGATCTCGATCAGGGGCTATGTTAGGATCATAGTCACATTGGGATGGGTTCAAGTGAAGCACCTTAAGCCTTCGGTATTATTTGCGGTCCCGAACGTAACACTATAGGGTGAAAAAATGGCAGAATGGCTCGACACAATATCAACGCATTGGTTCTGGCTTTCGCTTGGGCTTTTTCTAATATTGGCAGAACTGGTTGCGCGGGGTCGCTACTTATTGTGGGTTGGCTTTGCCGCATTGATTATTGGCGTAGCGGATTATTTCCTGCCCATCACCCTTGCCTATCAAGTCGCAATGTTCGTTATTTTGTCCGTCCTCACGGTCTTTACGGGCAAAAAATTGCAGGGGTAACGGCCAACCAAACTCAGCGTTTCTGAGGTTTTGGGTGAGGCCAGTCATGTGAAAAATGGCCGTCAAGTGTTCTGGTACGCTTCTTTTCGCAACAGACCTGAAGTCTAAATTTCATTGAGGCCAGCTCGGTCGGGGGCAACAAAGGTCCGCCGAGCTGCCACCGAAAATAACTGCTCTTTTGAATAAAAACGAAGCGGCAAGTCCCGGCTTCCCCGATTTGACAGCAACAATCTATTCACCACTGCATAGAGCGGCATATCGCCCCTCTCCTCGCGAAGATGCGCCTTCACTCCCGCAATATAAACCTGCGTAATCGTCTCGTGATAACCTTGGCTATCATCATTCACACCGCCGCTCGCAATGTTGTACGCCGAAATAATCGCCGGCAGTTCGCGTTCGATAGCAACGTCCGGCCGATCACGCAGTAGCCAGCAGCACGCCGCCAAATGCGCCTCATGCGTCCATGCATTACGCGGAAGAGTGGCGGCCAGTAGCCCCTCGCCAATGGCGACTATCGACGCATCATCGTAAAATAAGCGCACTTCATAATGGGACATCATCCGGACTTCCAACTGGTCCGGCTGATCCGGACAAATTAAGGAACTTTAGGTGCCGACTGCCTTACACCTTCATCAACATGATCGGCAAATTGCGCGAAATTATCAATGAATTGTTGTGCCAGTTTTTGTGCGGTCACATCATATTCCGCACTGTCGGCCCATGCCGCACGTGGGTCCAGGATACCGCTGTCAACGCCTGGCACTGCAACCGGAAATTCAAAGCCGAAGTTCGGGTCGTTGCGGAATTCGGCATTGTTCAAGCTGCCATCTAGCGCCGCGTTCAATAGCGCGCGTGTAGCCTTAATCGGCATGCGGCTGATACCCGGCATAGTTGCCTTGCCACCGGTCCAGCCCGTGTTGACCAACCAGCATTGGACATTGCCCTTGGCAATACGTTCTTTAAGCAAATTGCCATATACGCTTGGGTGACGCGGCATGAAGGGCGCGCCAAAGCAGGTGGAGAATGTCGCCTCCGGTTCGGTCACGCCAATTTCAGTCCCGGCAACACGTGCGGTATAGCCCGAAAGGAAGTGATACATCGCCTGATCAGGCGTCAACCGCGCAATGGGAGGCAGTACGCCATAGGCATCAGCGGTTAGGAAGATAATAGTCTTGGGCACGGGACCCATATTTTTTTCTGACGTGTTCGGTATAAATTCGATGGGGTACGAACCGCGGCTGTTTTCGGCGAGGCTATTGTCGTCGAAATCCAACTCCCTGGTTTCTGGGTCAATGACAACATTTTCGAGCACTGTACCGAAACGCTTGGTGGTGGCAAAAATTTCAGGTTCAGCCTCGGGCGACAGGCGGATCATCTTGGCGTAGCAACCACCTTCAAAGTTGAAAACGGCGGTGTCGGACCAGCCATGCTCATCATCGCCAATCAATGTGCGGCTAGCGTCAGCCGACAAGGTGGTTTTACCCGTGCCTGACAGACCAAAAAACACAGCCGTATGACCATCTACACCAATATTGGCGGAGCAATGCATCGGCATCACGCCCTTTACCGGCAGCAGATAATTGAGGATGCCAAAAACGGACTTCTTCATTTCGCCCGCATAAGCCGTGCCCCCAATGAGGATCAATTTTTCGGTGAAGTTGACCGCAATTACCGTTTCGCTGCGGCAGCCATGGCGTGCGGGGTCGGCACGGAAGCTTGGCAGGTCGATGATAGTGTATTCGGGTACGAAGCTTGCCAATTCCTTAGGCGAAGGGCGCACCAGCAAGGTACGAATGAACAGATTGTGCCACGCAAGTTCGTTGATGACGCGCACATTGACGCGATTCTCAGGCTGCGACCCGCCAAACAGATCCGCAACGTATAATTTGTCTTTCCCACCAAGCGCCGCAATGAAATCTTCCTTCAGCGCTGCGAAATGCGCAGGATCCATAGCGACGTTGGTCTTTCCCCACCAAATGCTGTTTTCGGTTTCGGCATCACGAACAATATACTTATCCTTCGCCGAGCGACCAGTGTGCGCGCCGGTTTTGACAACAAGCGGGCCATCCTTGGCCAATATGCCTTCTTTATTGGCAAGTGCAGCTTCCACCAATGGCGCTGTACCGAGATTGCAAAACAATGTCGCATCTGTGCCAAAACCTTGTTGCGAAAGTGAGATATTCAACGGTGTTGACATTAGATGCTCCGGCAAAAGTTGCGAATCTAGTGCATACGTATGCACAATAATGTCGCAGCCGGTATACGATGCATCATAGAAGGTCAAATAGGAGTAACATCAAATTACAGGATAAAGGTTATCCACGAAAGACTTTGCATAAAGTGAGCAATAGATTGAACGCCCGACATCGCCACCCTATAGTTGGTATATGAGCGCCAATATCGCCTTGGTTGATGACGACCGGAACATCCTGACCTCTGTATCGATTGCGATGCAGGCGGAAGGATATGTGACCCGTATTTATTCGGATGGTGAAACCGCATTAAAGGCATTGTTCGAAAATCCCGCAGACCTCGGTATTTTTGACATTAAAATGCCGCGTATGGACGGGTTGGAGCTGCTGCGGCGGCTGCGTGAAAAAAGCGATATGCCTGTTATCTTCCTCACATCCAAAGATGAGGAACTGGACGAGGCTCTTGGTCTCGCCATGGGGGCGGATGACTATATAACCAAACCTTTTTCGCAACGCCTGCTGATTGCGCGCGTAAAAGCAATTTTGAGACGCGCAACCTATGACAAGGTCGCGGGCAATGGTGAGACGGAACCCGAACCAGAACCCATGGTGCGCGGCAAGCTGGAAATGGATCCGGCACGGCATCATGTCAAATGGGATGGCAAGCCGCTTACGCTTACGGTGACGGAGTTCATGATCCTTGAGGCGTTGGCCAATCGACCGGGCGTCGTACGCACGCGCGACCAATTAATGGACGCGGCTTATCAGGACGATGTGTATGTGGATGACCGCACCATTGACAGCCATATCAAAAGGCTCCGGCGCAAATTCCGTGAAATTGACCCTGAATTCACCGCTATTGATACGCTTTATGGAGCCGGATATCGCTTCGCAGACAGCTGAACCCGCTGATCTGCAGCTGGGATGGAGCCGGGGGTTATCACTGACCGCCCGTATACTTGCCGTGAACCTCTTCGTGCTTGCTCTGCTGGGCGCAGGTCTGTTCTTCCTCGATAGCTATCGCGTCCGGTTAATTGCGGAGCGCGAAAACGCAGCCCGAGTTCAGGCGAGCTTCTTGGTGTCCAGCCTGCCACTTATCGCCACGGAAAAGCGGGACGATTATATAGCCAAATTCGGCCAATTGAACCAGTCGCGAATTCGCGTTTACGACCAAGATGGTGCGAAAATTTTAGATAGCTTTGCAGGCCGTGAACCCACTTATGTTTTTCGCGACCCCGAAAGCGAACCTTGGCCCAAAATTGCCGCACGCTGGATAGACGTCCTATTTGATTTCCTTGTGGGCGCGGCCAAGTTGGAACGCTTTGCTGAACCTGCAGAAGATGTCGCGTCCGCATGGCCAGAAATTCGGGTGGCAACGCCTTCCAAAGCAGCTTCGATGGTTCGCTTTGCACCGGATCTCACACATATTATTAGTGCAACGTCAACGGCTCGCGACCAAGGCCTTACTGTGCTGACCACCGCAAACGAACGCGATATACGCTTGTTCGTGCGAGCAGAGCGCTTCAACGTCGGCATGTTTTTCCTTTTTGCGCTTGGCATCGGCGTTCTGCTTTCCATATTTCTCGCCCGCACAATCGTGCGTCCGCTGCGCCATCTGGCCCGCGCTGCCGTGAAAGTTCGGCTTGGTCGCGCACAAGAAGTTACCGTTCCGCGCCTGCCCTCGCGCCGCGATGAAATTGGTATGTTGGCCCGCGCGCTATCCGATATGAGCATTGCGCTGCGCCAACGGATTGACGCGACCGAAGCCTTTGCCGCCGATGTAGCCCATGAAATTAAAAATCCGCTAGCCTCTTTGCGATCGGCACTTGATGGCGCAGAGCGGATTGAAGACCCAAAATTGCGCAAACAATTGATGGATGTCGCAAAAGCCGACGTTCAGCGCATGGATCGCCTGATAAGCGACATTTCAGATGCGAGCCGTGTGGATTCGCAGCTAGCCAAAGCGAAGTTTGAACCTATCGACCTTGGCGATATGATTGAACAATTGCTTCAGGCACGCGAAGACCGAGGCAGCGACAAAGACGTTAACATTGCCTTTGCGCGGCCCCGCCGAAAAATCGCGACAGTGATGGGGGAAGATGTCCGCCTTGAACGAATGTTGACCAACTTAATTGATAATGCCGTATCCTTCTCACCGCCGGGGGCAGTTGTCGAAATATCCGCAACACTAGCCGACGAGGACGTCATCATACGGATCAGCGATGAAGGTCCAGGTGTACCACCGCAAGATCGGGAGGCCATTTTCCGTCGTTTCCACAGCGAACGGCCAGCGACAGAGAATTTCGGCAAGCATAGCGGCCTCGGGCTCGCCATCGCGCGAACAATTATCGAGGGACATCATGGGCGCATTGTTGTGCGTGACCGTGTCGATGGCAAAGGTGGCGCATGCTTCGAAATCGCCCTGCCCTGTGCTGCTGCGGCAACACGCTAATGGAAAACATAATACATGGCAGCGCTGTTGCCATTGGCGAGAACGGGGTGCTTTTGCTTGGGCCGTCTGGCAGCGGAAAATCAGACTTGACGCTACAGTTAATTGACCGCGGTGCAAAGCTGATTTGCGATGATGCATTGCGAATTGAAAACAACAATGGTTTGCCGCTATTGTCTTGCGTTCAGCATATCGCTGGAAAAATAGAAGTGCGCGGCATCGGGATATGCCAGGTTGACTTCATCTCTTCCGCGCCGCTACGTCTCATAGTGCAATTGTCTCAGAACGTGGACCGCATGCCGCCGGAGCATCAACGCATAAACATAGCGGGCTTTTCGGTACCGATGTTCAAGTTGGACTCATTCCAGGCAAGCAGTGCATTAAAGGTCGAATGGGCGCTCCAGTGCGTCATTGACGCTGGGTTGCACCCGGTGGCAAACTTGGTCGCCGCGTCCAGTGAAAGCATAATGAAGTGACCCAGAGCTCAGCGTCCGAATCCCAGAAAATCCTCTTGATTACCGGTGTGTCCGGAGCTGGGAAGACAACCGCGCTGAAAACACTGGAAGACCTCGGCTGGGAAACGGTCGACAATTTTCCGATCAAACTGGCAGGCCAGTTACTTAAAATTCCTGCGTCGGGCGGTGAAAGTGGGCCCAATATTCCGTTGGCGCTTGGCTTTGACAGCAGAACGCGCGGTTTTGATGCCGAGATGCTGATCCGGCAAATAAGGAAACTCCAGGCGCAACCCGACCTTGAAATAATGACACTGTTTTTGGATTGCGCGGGCGCCGAGATTGAACGTCGCTACGCGGAAACACGTCGTCGTCATCCCATGGCCCAAGACCGGCCTGCGATGGATGGCATCGCCATGGACCGGTCAATGATGATGCCATTTCGCCAATGGGCGGAGGCCGTGATTGATACCAGCAAGCTGTCGGCGCATGATTTGCAAGTCGTCATCCGCGAACGGTTCAGCAGCGATACCTCTCCACACGCCAATATAACGGTTTCAAGTTTTGGTTTTTCGCGCGGCGTGCCGCACAATGCCGACCTGGTGTTCGACTTGCGTTTTTTGCGGAATCCACATTGGGATATCGATTTGCGGCCTATGACGGGGTTGGATTCGGCAGTTGCCGATTATGTTGCTGCCGATCCGAAATATGATGAAGCCCTACAGAAAATCCGCGACCTGCTGGGATTCTTGCTGCCGCTCTATGACGCGCAGGGGAAGGCTTATATCAATATCGCCTTTGGGTGTACGGGGGGGCGGCATCGGTCGGTGCATGTAACCGAAACTTTCGGCAAATGGTTGCGTGAAGATGGCTTTGCTTTAACGGTGGCGCATCGCGATCTAACATCAAGACCAATTGACGCGCTGGAAGAGCCTGCTAACGGCGCAGAAAGATTAACGTCGCGACAAGGCAGCAACATCACATGATCGGTTTGATTTTAGTCACCCATGGGAAACTGGCGAACGAGTTTCTTATCGCGCTTGAACATGTTGTGGGGCCGCAAAAGGACGTCGCGACCATATGTATCGGCCCGCATGATGATATGGAAGCGCGGCGCAATGAAATTGCGGCTGCGATTAAAAAGGTCGATACCGGCAAAGGCGTCATCATCCTGTCTGATCTGTTCGGCGGCACGCCCTCAAACCTCTCCATTTCCTTGCTGGATAGTGGACGTGTTGAAGTGATCGCAGGTGTAAATCTGCCCATGCTTATCCGTCTGGATAGTGCGCGCAAAAACTTAGACGTAAAAGAGGCAGTGGCCGCCGCGCGCGAAGCGGGACGCAAATATATCAGCGTCGCTTCTGAAGTGCTTGAAGCTTCCCGATGACACGGATTAGCCGCACCGTCACAATCGTTAATATAAAGGGCCTCCACGCCCGTGCCAGCGCCAAATTTGTGACCTTCGTATCCCGCTTACCCGAAGGGATCAGCGTTGAGGTGGAGAAGGATGGTCAATCGGTCACTGGCACATCCATCATGGGTTTAATGATGCTGGGCGCAGCCAAGGGTAGCGAAATCATCATTCATGTCGAAGGTGAACAGGCCGAACTCGCCATTGAAAAGCTGGTCGGGTTAGTTGTCGACGGTTTTGGCGAAGATTGATGCGCCGTGAAATTACCGGATTTTCTAATCCGCTATTAAAGGAAATACGGGGGCTTCGTGAAAAAAAGTTCCGCAAACGTGCCGGGCTATTCCTTGCCGAAGGGCTGCGCATTATGACCGAAGCGCGCGAGGCGGGATTTCTTCCTGAAATGCTGTTTCGCGTTAAAGATCGCCCCGTACACGATCTTGAAGTGACTTTAGAGGCTGAAGTTCTAGCTAATAATGGCGATGTTATAGAAACCAGCGCCGATATTATGGCGAAACTGTCGGGCAAGGACAACGCCCAAGCGGTGGTTGGCGTCTATCGGGACCATGGAACCGCTTTGGTAGACATTGACCGTAGCACCGCCCCGATCTGGCTTGTGGCGCAGTCTATGCGTGATCCCGGCAATCTTGGCACGATGTTGCGCACCGGCGATGCGGTGGGCGCTGGCGGGCTGATCCTGATTGATGATTGTACCGACCCATTTTCGGTTGAGTCCGTACGCGCCAGCATGGGGGCCATATTCACGCAAAAGGTCGTGCAATGCCGGTGGGAAGAATTCACGGCTTGGTTGCGGGCTGGCGAAGGCCAATTGGTCGGCACTAGTTTGCAAACTGACACCGACTATCAAGCGGCCCGCTACAGCGCACCATGCTTCATCCTGACGGGTAATGAGGCGCAGGGATTACCGGACGATTATGAAGCCGAATGCGACCTGCGCGTCAAAATGCCCATGCGTGGCAAAGCGGACAGCTTAAACGCGGCTGTCGCGACCGCGGTTATGGCCTATGAAGTTCTGAACCAGTTTCGGCATGCCTAACGCGGCGCGGTATTAGATGTCGACGTCACGCTGATCCTCAATCGATGGCGACGTTTCCCCTTCGCCATAGCGCGGCAAAGCCTCAACCAAAGGCACCTCTTCCAATTCTCGTTTGCCGGTTTCGATGTTTAGATCGGCGAATTTCCGTCCTGTCGAAATGACATTGCGTTCGAAGCTACCGACGAATTTATTGTAGTTATTCACCGCCGAGGACAGCCCACTGCCAACCGATTTCAAATGCTGTGCGGCAACTGCAATGCGGTCATACATTTCCTTACCAAGCGCACCTATTTGCTTGGCTTCACGCGCCAGCCCCTCTTGCCGCCAGACGCTCGCGACAGTGCGCGCGATTGCGACTAGGTTTGTTGGTGTCGCCAACAGCACCTTTTTATCAAAGGCAAAGTCCCACAATTGCGGTTCATGTTCCAGCGCAGCCGCAAGGAAATGTTCACCGGGAACAAACATAATGACATAATCAGGCGCATCGGAAAATTGATCCCAATAGGCCTTGCGCGACAAGCCATCGATATGGTTTTTCATCGATTGCGTATGGCGCGCCATGGCAACGGCACGCACATCATCGTCCACCGAATCAAATGCGTCCTGATAGTCATTCAAGGATACTTTCGCGTCGATCACCAGCGTCCTGCCGCCGGGGACATGGATGACCGCGTCGGGCCGCAACCGTAAACCATCGCCAGCATCTATGCTGGTTTCGAGATCAAAATCGACATGTTCAGACAGACCGCAGCTTTCGAGCACATTCTTCAACTGTTGCTCACCCCAACGCCCACGCGCCTTAGGCGCATTGCGTAAGGAGTTCATCAGCCCAGAAGCTACGCTCGAGACACGTTCCTGACCAAGCCGCATTTCGCCGATAAGGCCCTTCAGATCGCCATAAGCCTCGGTCCGATCCTTCTCGATCTTGCCGACTTGCTCTTCATACGCCTTCAGCTTCTCGCCCACGGGGCCAAGCAATTGCTTCAGCCTTTCCTCATTCTTCTCGCCAGCCTGATGGAAGCGTTCATCGGCGCGTTGCAGGAATGCCGCCTGCGCCTCACCCAATAATTTCTGCCCAATCTCACCAAATTGTGCGGACAGATTTTCCTTGGCATCACCAAGCGCCGCGATCTGCTCTTCAAAGCTCCGTTCCCGTTCCTCCAAGCTCGTTTCTAGCCGCGCCAATCGATCCTTTGCACTATCCCGTTCGTGCACCACCTGATCCAGCATTGCCCGTAACTGCGTGGTCGTTTCCTGCCCTGCTTTGCCAGCGCGACTACCAGCGAACCAGCCAAGCAACAGCCCGCCTAATAAGGCAAAAACCACCACAAGAATGACGACCAACGGCTCCAACGGATACCTCCCACAATAGAACGTAACTAGAACATAGCCACTAAGGGGCGGCGGTCAAGTGGCTTCGGCGAAGTTCCGTCGCGCATTCTTAACGCGGGCGTAGCTCATAATGCTCAATGGCAGCAGGGCGACGTAAATGACGCCTACACCGATGAGTGCAACCCACGGCGCGGCGACCAAGGTTGCAGTAAACAGGCCCAAGACCGCCAGTGCCATGAACCGTAGGCTGCGTCGCACCTTGATCGAAGACCAGCTATAGGTTGCGACGTTGGAAATCATCAACAGAGCGCACAGCAAGAGCCATGGCGCAAGAAAGCGATAGTCACGCACCCAATCTGCGCCAGTTTCAAACCAGATCATCATGGGCAACAAAGCCAACGCCGCGCCCGGTGGCGATGGAACGCCCGTGTTGAAACCAGCGGACTTATGCGGTTGGTTTTCGGTATCAATCTGTGCGTTGAACCTTGCCAAACGCAATGCTGCACAGAGCACAAAGAATACAGATATGGTCCAGCCAAACCGCGGCATATCCTGCATAACCCACATATATATGATTAATGCAGGCGTGGCCCCGAAAGCAATCACATCAGAAAGCGAATCCAGCTCCGCACCGAAACGGCTTTCTCCCTTCAGCATCCGCGCGATCCGGCCATCCATGGCGTCGAGCACGCCAGCAATCACGATTGCGGCAACGGCATTTTCCCAACGCCCTTGCATAGCAAACCACGCGCCGGACAATCCCGTACACAACGCAAGCGCAGTGACCGCGTTCGGCGCGAGTGCGCGCAAGGAAATTCCTGGTCGGGAGGGTTGCGCGTCCATCAATGTGCGACGGCGATTAGATCCTGGTCAACACCAAGTTCGGCGAGAACAGTCTCTCCGGCAACGCAACGCTGCCCCTTGATGACGCGTGACGCCGTTCCATGCGGCAAATACACATCAACCCGGCTACCAAAACGGATCAAGCCAACCCGCTGCCCATTGGCAACGCTGTCGCCTTCTTTCACAAAAGCTACGATGCGGCGGGCGACCAAGCCAGCGATTTGCGTAAAGCCGATGCGCACGCCATCGCTGCGTTCCACGAGGAAATGTTGGCGTTCATTTTCTTCGCTGGCCTTATCAAGGTCAGCATTGAGGAATTTACCCGCGATATAGACCACGCGCTTAATAGTCCCGCGAATGGGCGTCCGGTTGATGTGCACATCAAACACGCTCATGAAAATCGATACGCGGGTCATGGGCTGGTCACCTAAACCATCGGATCCGCGCAATTCTATTGGCGGAAGGACTTGTTCAATTAACGTGACAAGCCCATCGGCTGGCGCAACAATAAACCGCTCGTCGATTGGCGTTGTGCGCGCAGGATCGCGAAAAAAGGCCAGTGTCCAAACGGTAACTGCTGCCATTGGCCAAGCTAGCGTTTCCCATGCCATAAAGGCGAAAAACAGGGTTATCCCCGCGGCGATAAGTCCGAACTTGCGGCCCTCAGGATGGACGGGCGGAAACGACCATTTCGCAACTCCAGCGCCCCGGTTTGTCAATTCTTGTCTGCTCATAGACCTTAGCTAGGGGATGCGCCGCCATCTTACAACCTAAGATACAATTTCAGCCATTTTCAGACAATAATTGGGATGCAGTTGAACATATGGCAGACTTTGCTATGGCACCGCTCAAATCGCAAATCTCCCCAGATAGAAAGTGTTTTCTACCATGACAAAAATTAAGGTCAAAAACCCAGTTGTCGAGCTTGATGGCGACGAAATGACACGGATTATCTGGGAATGGATACGTGAGCGACTCATTTTGCCATATCTTGATATCGATCTGAAATATTATGATCTGGGCATGGAATATCGGGACAAGACCAATGATAAGGTCACGGTCGATTCCGCCAATGCCATCCGCGAATTCGGCGTTGGCGTAAAGTGCGCCACGATTACGCCTGATGAAGCGCGCGTTGAAGAATTCGGTCTGCAAAAAATGTGGAAGTCGCCCAATGGCACCATCCGCAACATTTTGGGCGGCGTAGTTTTCCGCGAGCCAATCGTCATCGAAAACGTACCACGCTTGATCCCTGGCTGGACCGACCCAATCGTGATTGGTCGTCATGCCTTTGGCGACCAGTATCGCGCGACTGATTTCCTGGTTCCCGGCCCCGGAACGCTACGTCTCGTATGGGACGGCGATGATGGCCAGAAAATTGACGAAGAAGTTTTCCGTTACCCTTCGCCAGGCGTGGCGCTCGCGATGTACAATCTCGACGATTCCATCCGCGACTTTGCCCGTGCGTCGTTGAACTATGGCGTGACCCGCGAATGGCCCGTATATCTGTCTACCAAGAACACCATCCTCAAATATTATGACGGTCGTTTCAAAGATCTGTTTCAAGAAGTGTACGAAACCGAATTCGCAGCAAAGTTCAAGGAACTGGGCATTGTGTACGAGCACCGTTTGATCGACGATATGGTCGCTTCGGCGCTGAAATGGTCGGGCAAGTTCATCTGGGCTTGTAAGAATTATGATGGCGACGTGCAGTCTGATCAGGTTGCACAGGGCTTCGGCTCGCTTGGCCTGATGACCTCCATTCTGATGACCCCAGATGGCAAGACCGTTGAAGCCGAGGCCGCGCATGGCACGGTTACCCGCCATTATCGCCAGCATCAGCAAGGCAAGGCAACCTCAACAAACCCGATTGCGTCGATTTTCGCATGGACAGGCGGCCTCAAATTCCGCGGTAAGTTCGATGAAACGCCTGAAGTTACGCGCTTTGCCGAAACGTTGGAAGAAGTCTGCATTCAAACCGTCGAAGATGGCCATATGACAAAGGATCTCGCGATCCTCATCGGCCCAGATCAGGCATGGATGACCACAGAACAGTTTTTTGAGCAGGTTCGTGCCAATCTCGAAATCAAAATGGGAAGCTGGATGTAACGCCAGCACATGTAAAAATGTGCGAGCGCGGGAGGCAACTCCCGCGCTTTTTTATTGCCCTGCCCTTTCTTTATCATGCCGCCTGTGCGTAAATAGCCATCATGGCAGGTGAACTACAAACCGAAGGCATTAGCGATCTGCTCGTCATATTGGGTGCGGCGGGCATCGTCATTCCTGCGTTTGCTCGGCTTCGCATCACGCCCATCATTGGTTTTATATTAGTCGGAATAATGGTTGGCCCAATGGGCCTTGGATCCTTGGTGCCCATGTACCCAATGCTCGAATGGGTCACCATCACCAATCCAGAAGCTATTCATCCCATAGGCGAATATGGCATTATTTTATTGCTGTTTTCCATTGGTCTTGAGCTGTCTTTCCGCAGATTATGGAAAATGCGGCGTTTGGTGTTCGGCGTCGGCGCAGCGCAGTTATTTGGCGCGGGCCTTATAATCGCGGCTGGTTTATATGCGTTCGGATATGGCGCGACCGCCGCCATCGGCATTGGGGTTGCACTAGCACTGTCGTCGACGGCCTTGGTGCTTCCAATATCAGGCACGCATTCCGCTGTTGGTAAGTCCGCACTGGCCATGTTGCTGTTCGAAGATTTGGCTATTGTACCCATTATATTCGTTTTGGGTGCCTTGGCACCACAGGCTGGCGCAGATTCATGGTCGGGCCTTCTTACCGTCTTGTGGCAGGGTGGCCTTGTCATCGTCGCGATGCTTGTGCTCGGCCGCTTCTTCTTACCCCGTTTGTTCGGACAAGCCGCGCGCACAAAAAGCCCTGAGCTATTTGTATCGGTCAGCTTACTCGTTGTCATCGTCGCAAGTCTGGCAACAGGCGCTGTCGGCCTTTCGCCCATCGTGGGTGCGATGATTGCTGGTCTCTTAATCGCTGAGACCGACTATCATAACGAAGTAGATGTTATGACTGCACCCTTCAAAGGGCTGGCGCTCGGTGTTTTTCTCATCAGCATCGGTATGCAGGTCGATTTGCGGTTTGTAGCGTCCAATTGGGCCACTTTGGTTGGTGCAGTGGCGGCTGTGGTGCTTGTTAAAGCCGCTGTCACAGCAAGTTTGTTGAAGTTGAACGGGGCACGAACGGGAACAGCGACTGAAACCGGCGTCCTGATGGGTAGCCCGTCCGAAACCACATTAATCGTCTTAGGCGTCGCGGGCGCAGCGCAGATCATCGACGACGCAACTGTTAACTTCTGGCAAGTGGCAACCGCAATCGGCCTCACGATAACCCCGATATTGGCACGTATCGGTCATGATATGTCCCGCCGTCTGGAACTGCGCGAAAGCGATGACGAGGTGTATGAGATAGACCCGGCGGAAGAACCACGAACGGTTGTGATCGGCTTTGGCCGGGTCGGAAACTTAGTGGCCGACATGCTGACCATGCATGGTCAGCCTTATGTTGCCGTGGATTCCAATGTCGACGCGGTAACCGCCGCGCGGCGGGCGGGTTACAAGGTTATCTACGGCGACATCTCACGGCCCGAAACGTTGGATAAATTGAACTTGGGCCATGCCAAAGCGTTGATTTTGACAATGGACCAACCTGTTTTAGCGGAACATATCGTTAAGCGGGTACGTCAATGGTTGCCCGATATCACGATTGTCGCGCGTGCACGCGATTCAGATCATGCCGCGAAACTCTATCAGGCAGGTGTTACCGACGCCGTACCGGAAACGCTGGAAAGCTCGCTCCAGCTATCGGAAGCAGTGCTCGTTGATCTGGGCGTTGCTATGGGCCCTGTAATTGCATCTATCCACGAAAAGCGGGATGAATTCCGGCGGCAAATAAAAGAAGCAGGGGGCCTTGATGAGGCCCCCAAGCTCAAACTTACCTCTTAACCAGCGATTTTTGCCTTTATCGCATCCAACGCGGCCTGTGCCAACTCAGCGCCAGCAGGACCACCACCTTGCGCCATGTCGGGGCGTCCACCGCCGCCTTGCGCGCCCATGGCTTCCGTTGCCGCACGCACCAGGTCAGGCGCGGTCATTGTATCATGCAAGGCAGACGATACAGCCACCACAACCGTATTGCTGTTTTCATTTGCAGCAATGATAGCGACAATACCTGTACCAATGGCCTTCATCTGGTCATCGGCAAGGCCGCGCAGCATTTTTGGCTCAATGCCTGCGATGACCTGTCCCATGAAGGTCACATCGCCAATTTGCTCAGCCTCTACCTTAGGACCGCTACCACCGGACAACGCGAGCGCTGTTTTTGCTTCGGACAGCTCTTTTTCCAACCGCTTGCGTTCGTTCATGAGCGTTTCGATACGCACACCCACTTCGTCCGGCGCTGTCTTCAAAAGTGCGGCGACATTCTTCAACTGATTCTCACGACCAGCAAGCCATAAGCGCGCTGCTTCGCCCGTCAGCGCCTCGATACGGCGAATGCCGCTTGCGACTGCGCCTTCGGAGATGATGGTGAACAAAGCGATGTCGCCCAATGCGTTGACATGAGTGCCGCCGCACAGCTCCAACGAATAATGCGTATCGTCAGTCTTACCCATTGTAAGAACACGGACTTCTTCACCATATTTCTCACCAAACAATGCCAAAGCGCCAGCGGCGACGGCGTCATCGGGTGTCATTAGGCGCGTGGTCACCGCGTCATTGCCACGAATTTGTGCGTTTACGTCAGCCTCGATCAAAGCAATCTCTTGCGGCGACACAGCTTGGTTATGCGAAAAATCGAAACGCAAGCGATCGGGCGCGACCATGCTGCCCTTTTGCGTCACATGCTCGCCCAAACGATGCCGTAATGACGCATGCAGCAAGTGTGTGGCGCTGTGGTTCGCACGCAATGAATTACGACGCTGGGTGTCGATTTTCAGTGTAACGAAATCGCCGACTTTAATCTCACCTGTATTAATGGTGACTTGATGCGCATGCAAACGACCCAAGGGCTTTGCCGTGTCGGTCACTTCGCCGCGCATGTTGCCGCTGGAAATAAAGCCAGCGTCACCCATTTGGCCGCCGCTCTCGCCGTAAAATGGCGTTTGGTTGGTAATGACTGTAACTGTGTCATTCGCAACGGCAGATTGCACTTCTGCGCCATCCTTCACGAGTGCGACCACCTGCCCCTCACCCTCATTGGCGGCATAGCCTGTAAATTCGGTGCTGCCGACACGTTCGGCAATGTCAAACCACACATCATCCGATGCCTTCGCGCCTGAGCCCTTCCATGCGGCCCGCGCCATCGCTTTTTGCGTGTTCATGGCGGTTTCAAAGCCCGCCTGATCAATACCAAAGCCCTGCGCGCGCAACGCATCTTCGGTCAAATCATAAGGAAAACCATAAGTGTCATACAGCTTGAACGCCGTGTCGCCGGCCAAAATATCGCCCGGCGCCATACCTGCCGTAGCTTCGTCGAGCAGCTTAATGCCCTTATCAAGCGTACGACGGAACTGGGTTTCCTCTTGCTTTAACGTCGCCTCAATCATCGGCTGCGCGCGCAATAGCTCAGGATAAGCCGCGCCCATTTCAGCGGCAAGGCTTCCGACCAAGCGGTGCATCAACGGCTCTTTCGCACCAAGAATATGTGCATGGCGCATGGCACGACGCATAATACGCCGCAGAACATATCCACGGCCTTCATTTGACGGCATCACACCATCGGCGAGCAGGAAGCTTGTAGAGCGTAGATGGTCCGCGATGACGCGATGACTGGCCTTCTGATCGCCAACCGCCTTTGTACCCGTCAGTTCCTCAGACGCATTGATTAATGCCTTGAACGTATCGGTGTCGTAATTGTCCGTGACGCCCTGCATGACGGCAGCGATCCGCTCCAGTCCCATGCCCGTGTCAATAGACGGCTTTGGCAATGGCACATCGGTCCCGTCGTCCTGCCGTTCAAACTGCATGAACACAAGGTTCCAGATTTCAACAAAACGGTCGCCATCTTCATCAGGGCTTCCGGGAGGACCACCGAAGATATGCTCACCATGGTCGTAAAATATTTCGCTGCATGGTCCGCATGGCCCCGTGTCACCCATCGACCAAAAGTTATCGTTGGTTGAAATCCGAATGATGCGTTCTTCGGGCAGACCAGCAATCTTGCGCCAAAGGTCGAACGCTTCATCGTCAGTATGATAGACGGTTGTCGTCAACCGCGCGGGGTCAAGGCCCCATTCCTTGGTCAACAATGTCCATGCATGGGTAATTGCTTGCTCTTTGAAATAATCGCCGAACGAGAAGTTACCGAGCATTTCAAAAAACGTGTGGTGCCGTGCCGTATACCCCACATTATCGAGGTCGTTATGCTTGCCCCCTGCCCGCACACATTTCTGGCTTGAGGCTGCGCGCGGCGTTTCGCGGCTTTCAAGGCCCGTGAACACGTTCTTGAACGGCACCATCCCGGCATTGACGAACATCAAAGTCGGGTCGTTATAAGGCACGAGCGGTGCAGACTGCACTATGTCATGATTGGCGCCACCGAAATAATCGAGGAAGCCGCGGCGAATGTCATTGGTCGAAGTCATAATGACTGCGACTTAGGGAACGACTCGCCGCGCTGCAAGCCGGATTGTAGTTTGCCCCCGCTATCACGCATAGGCATAAGGCCCGCCCTTTTGTAGAGCGGCCTGATATGCCTGTCGGGCATGGATTTTTTCAACGAAAGCGGTGAGGTTTGGCAGATTTGCTGCCCGCCCCATTTTAACTGCGGCTTCGGCTGGAAAGCTCATCATAATGTCTGCCCCAGTCAAGCTATCGCCCACAAACCAACCTGTAGCTTTCAATTGGTCTTCCATGAACGCAAAATGGCTTTCAAGCTGCTGATTGATACGCGGATGCAAAGGTGCTGCTGCATCGCCCAACCGCGCAGTGTACAGGTTCAACAAAATTGGTGTCATCGCCGAGCCTTCGGCAAAATGCATGAACTCAAGATAGCGGATATGCGCGTCAGTGCCCCTTGCAGGAACGAGATGCGCGCCATTGTGCCGTTCGCACAGATATTCAACGATGGCGCCGGATTCGAAAATCATTTTCCCATCATCTTCAATCAAAGGCGACTTGCCCAAAGGGTGCATTTTTAAAAGCGCTTCTGGCGCCAGATTAGTCACAGCATCACGAGCATGATGGCAGATTTCATATGATAGGTTGAGTTCTTCGAGCAGCCACAAGATCCGTTGCGAACGCGAATGGTTGAGATGGTGTACGATGATGGTCATGGCGGTGTCCTTATGGATGGTCGTAATTTTGATGCATTTGCGCGGCAATTTCCCGCACGAGCTTGGCCGCGACTATCGCAGTGATGTCGTTCACGTCGCGGGCAGGATTCAGTTCGACTATATCCGCACCAACAATGTGGGCGCGCTGCTTGGCGATAATGGACTGGACTTCGCGCACAGTTAAACCGCCGGGTTCGGGATGGGCCACCCCAGGTGCTTCGGACGGATCGATGCCGTCAAGGTCAACGCTGATATATAATGGGCCATCTAGGATTGGCACCATACCGACTTCGAAATTGAGTATCGGTAGAATTTCAACACTATAAAGTTCAGCTTGGTCGCGGCAGTGCTTATTTAATGTGCGAATGCCGACCTGTATGATACGCTTTGCATGCCCCTCTTCCAATATGCGCGCAAAGGGCGATGCATGGCTGCGCGGATTACCTTCAAAATCAGCATAGAGATCAGGATGCGCATCAAAATGCAGAATGTTCAGCGGTCCATGCCGCGCTGCCAGCGCCGCAACGATGGGATAGGTCACCGCATGATCCCCACCGAGGAATAGAGGGATAGCATCTATATTCGTGCTGTCGGTAGCCGCCTGCATGATCAAGGCATCATCGGCTGCACAGTCAACGTCCGATAGGGGCAAATCGCCGAGATCCTTAAGCTTAACGTCTGTGCCGATTTCAAGGCCGGACTGCGCGGACAGATTGCCCCGGTCGCTCCACAATGCCGCGCGGATGGCCGATGGTGCAGATGCGGCCCCGCGCGCGAACGAACTGTTCTGATCTGTGGGTAATCCGATGAGATGTATGTCAGGCTTCATGCCAACCGTTGTGACCCAGCCATCTTGCCTGTCAAGAACTTAGCGCGGATATCGCGGGCCACGGAACATACGGACTTCAGACCGTCGCCACCATTTTCAAACAAATGGCCCGCCCCGGGGTGGACCAGGGCGGGCCAAAGCTGCGACCTCAGGCAAGACCGCGCTTGTTCGTAAAAATTTTAAATGTCGTCGTCTGCATCTGGTCCCGTCATCAGGACCTCAGCGACCTCTTCTGTCTTGCCGCGAATGGCGGCTTCCAAACGCGCCGCAACTTCAGGATTTTCTGTCAGATAGCTTTTCGAATTCTCACGACCTTGGCCGATGCGAATCGAATCATAGCTAAACCAGCTACCCGATTTTTCGACCAATCCGGCCTTCACGCCCAAATCAAGCAATTCACCCGTTTTGGAAATGCCTTCGCCATACATGATGTCAAATTCGACCTGTTTGAATGGCGGCGCGACCTTGTTCTTCACCACCTTCACGCGGGTCGTGTTACCGACAATATCTTCACCGGCTTTGATCTGGCCTGTGCGGCGGATGTCCAAACGCACCGATGCATAGAATTTCAACGCGTTGCCGCCTGTGGTGGTTTCTGGCGAACCATACATCACCCCAATCTTCATACGAATTTGGTTGATGAAGATGACCATGCAATTTGAACGGCTGATCGAACCCGTAATCTTGCGCAGCGCTTGGCTCATCAAACGGGCTTGCAGGCCGACATGGCTGTCGCCCATTTCACCCTCAATTTCTGCGCGCGGAACAAGTGCCGCCACCGAGTCGATCACGATGATGTCCACGGCGTTTGAACGTACCAAAGTGTCAGCGATCTCAAGCGCCTGCTCACCCGTATCTGGCTGTGATACGATCAAATTATCGACGTCTACACCAAGCTTCTTCGCATAGCCGGGGTCAAGCGCATGCTCTGCGTCAATGAATGCCGCTGTTCCGCCTGCCTTTTGCGCCTCTGCAATTACGTGCAGCGTTAATGTCGTTTTACCCGAACTTTCAGGACCATAAATTTCAATCACGCGCCCCTTAGGCAATCCACCAATGCCAAGTGCAATGTCCAACCCAAGCGAGCCGGTCGACACTGCGTCGATGCTAATCGCCTCACGACTGCCGAGCTTCATCGCCGAGCCCTTGCCAAATGCGCGGTCAATCTGCGCCAAAGCTGCTTCTAGAGCTTTTTCACGTTCCGAATTTTTCATACCGTTTGCCTGATTCCCATCAATTATCTTGAGACTTGCTGCCATTTTTCCACTCCTTTAGCGTCATGCCTATTCCGAACGACTTCATCGGAACAGCTATTATGTACGCCTTCTGTTCCAAAAGAACAAGAGTAGAACAAAAAAATTTATATATTGTATTTCAGTATCTAACCTAATCCACCTTCGCAATCGCATCGTGAACAGCTTCAGCAATCTGCCGAACGGAAAACGGCTTAGCTAGAAAAGCGACATTGTCGAGACTGATCGTTTCGCGCAATTGTTCCTCGGCATAGCCGGATATGAACAGCAACCGGATTTCACCATAAGTTTCGCGCAACCGCCGCGCCATTGATGGGCCATCCAAATTAGGCATTACAACATCGGAGACAACGAGATCGTAGCGCTTTCCGGTCGCGAACATCTCGAGTGCTTGCGCCCCATCATTTGCGGTCTCAACCTCATAACCTTGCCGCAATAGTGCCTGCTCGGTTACCGCGCGCACCATATCCTCGTCTTCGACAATTAAAATCCTTCCGCTGCCCCAAAATTCTCTTTGCTTGTACAGTTCGCGTTTACCAATATCCGCCACAGGCGTATCGCCTCGGTGGACAGGCAAGAAAATGTCAAACCGCGTGCCTTTTTCCGGTTGGGAATCTGCAAAAATAAACCCGCCCGATTGTTTGACGATGCCGTAGACAGTCGACAGACCAAGCCCAGTACCTTTGCCTAATTCTTTGGTCGTAAAGAATGGTTCGAATATTTTTGACAAATTTTCTTTTGGTATCCCAACGCCATTGTCTTCGACAGATAGCTGCACATAATCATCAATTGGCAAAAAATCTCTGCCCATTGCGGTAACTTCGCGTTGGCTGACGGCTGCCGTTCGGATGTGCACGACACCCCCTTTGGGCATGGCGTCACGCGCATTAAGACCCAAATTGATAATGACTTGTTCAAGCTGCCCTGGGTCAGCCCGCACAGCACCAATCCCGTGTCCATGATGCACCTCAAGCAGAACCGTTTCACCTAAAAGCCGCTTCAACAGGCTGGAGACATCGGCGACGACATTCGCGAGTTGTAAGACTTGCGGGCGTAAGGTCTGTTGCCGCGAAAAGGCGAGTAACTGACGTGTAAGGCTGGCTGCACGGTTAGAGTTATTCTTGATCTGCTGGATATCGTCATAATCGCTATCGCCGGGCTTATGTCGCATCAGCATTAGGTCACAATAACCAATGATCGCAGTCAGGATATTGTTAAAGTCGTGCGCTACGCCACCTGCAAGCTGACCAATGGATTCCATCTTCGTCTGCTGCGCGACTTGCCGTTTTAGGGCGATCTCTTCGCTATCATCCTTCAGTCCCAGCAGCACCGCAGCATCACCTAGTCCGCGCACGCCTGCAATTGACAAAGCGATGACCTCGTCTGGCCGTTCTTTCAAACGGATCGCGAGATCGCCAGAGGTCATTGACCCGCTTCCATATCTGCGAATGCTGTCGAGTACCGCTCCTTTATCCTCGCTGATAACAAGGTCAGCAGGATAAGGTGATAGCTTATGTAGCTCAACGTCTAGAACACGCGCGAAGGCCTTATTAGCAAACAAAAACCGTCCATTGCGATCAACCAGCGCCAGTCCAAGTGGAAGCGTCGACAGCAATTGCTCCACATGCGTCAGCGCCAAACCACGATCAACTCTCGTGCCTTCTTCATCGACGGCCAAGATAAGGAAAGTGCTCTTGGCATTTTCTGCGTCCAAAGGCACCTGCAGCAACCGGATTGGTAAACCGCCCAGCCCCTCACGCTCAAAATATACACTGCCTTGCTCATCCATTTGCACAAAATCGGAAAACAGCCGACCAAGGATAGTATCCCGATCCGTGCCCGACGCGCGTAATGCAAAAGTGGCATTGGCGGCACACACTCGGCCGTCGGCGTTCACGGCGACAGCCATAACCCCATTATTAGACAACACGCGGCCGATATGCCCCGTGATCATTGCAATTGCGGCGCTTTCAATGTCGCTTTCTTCAATTTCCTCCAATTGCCATAACAGATATGCGTCGGACAAACCGGCTCGATCAACCTGTATGCTATAGCTTCGGCCCTGAATTACGATCGCTGCGATATTCGCGCTTCCGTCGCGCCATGCCGTACGAGTAACAGCATCCAATAATGCATGATTAGCGTGATCAAAGCCCAGATCTAGTGGTGCTTTCAATCCCGGAAAAGCGTTCGTGAAATGGTCGTTAGCGCAAACTAAGCTCCCAGTCTCGTCGCTTATCGCAATAGCAGCATGGTTCATCTGAAGCGCCGCATGGGTTATCGACCAGTCGGGGACTGAAAACGCAGGGGGGCTTTCGATAACAGGGCCCACGTAAAAATAATGTATCAACCCAATCGAAACACCAATTGCACCAGCACAAAAGCCGAGCAGAATAATATTTTCTGTCGAAAACCATATAATTGCGAGAGATATTATAATCACCAGTGCAAAGGCGGAGAGCTTTGGAACATCCCGCCGCGAAACCGCCTCGACATATCTGCCAAGTATCTGAGGATAGGTCGGCGGCGACATCTTGCTCAAAGCGACCCCTTAGCTAATAAAATCGTAATGCTTAGTCTTACGTCACTGTTTACCATGCCCTTGGGCTGGAACGCATCCTATAATTTGTCAAGATGAGCAGCATCCGTGCAGGTTATGCGTCAAATCGTCTGAAATTTACCTATCCGACGAAAGTGATTTCGACCGACGGCGCCATTTGGCACTTATGCGCCACCGCCAGAACCATGCGGCAGCGAAGTATCCAACAACAGCTGCACCGATTGAAATAATCGCAAGTCCGGCTATCCCTTGAACAAGTGCGAGCGGCGCCTCGTTCCAGACATAGTCGCCCCATGCAGATAAAGGCGCAGCCGTTTCAATGAGTTCATAAAAACGCCCAGAACCATTGTTGAGCCGTAAAACCGATTCACCAACATAAATTGACCCGAACAAGATAAACGGCGTGGTCGCGGGCATACTGAGAAACGTCATTGCCGCGCCAATTGGAATATTGGCGCGGAAAGGCAGCGCCAAAAGCGCAACACCGGCAATCTGTACGCCAGGGATGAGCAAGAAAATACCCACTAGCAAGCCAAGCGCAACGCCGCGCGGCACCGAACGGCGCGTAAATCGCCACAGTGCCGGGTGAAAGACGCGTTGTGCAAAAGGACGCAGAAAACGGCTGCGTTCAAAGCTATCGCGCGTCGGCGCTTGCTTATGTAACCAGACGTTGAATTTGCTCATCCACGATCCCGCATGATTCGTCCTTGTTCCCTCTTCCAATCGCGCTCTTTTTCCGTAGCACGCTTATCCGGCGCTTTTTTGCCCTTTGCCAATGCCAGTTCCACTTTAGCCCTGCCCCTGCCATTGAAATAAATCGACAGCGGAACAAGCGTCATGCCCTGCCGCATCACTGCACCATGCAGCTTATTTATTTCACGTTCATTAAGCAGCAATTTGCGCGGGCGCTTTGGTTCGTGATTGAAACGGTTGCCGTGGCTGAATTCAGGAATATTGGCATTAATCAACCAAATTTGATCGTCACGAACTTCGGCATAGCTCTCGGCAATTGATCCTTCGCCAAAACGAAGTGACTTTACCTCTGTACCCGTCAAGACGATGCCAGCTTCATATTTGTCATCAATATGAAAATCATACCGCGCCCGTCGGTTTTCGGCGACCGTTTTGACTTTGTTAAATGCTTCTGGCTTTGGACGAGTCATTAGATAAGACCTGCATTCTCCAAAGCGGCATCAACTTGACGGCAACTCACATCACTCGGGGGCGTCATCGGCAAACGCAACTCCGTTGGAAAGCCTTTGATGACACGCGACAACGCATATTTGATTGGACCGGGCGACGCGTCAGAAAACAACGCCAAATGGAGCGGATAGAGCTTGTCATTCAGCTCACGCGCCAAATCATAATCACCGGAGGCGCAAGCCGCCTGAAACTCCGCACACAACTTCGGAGCGACGTTCGCAGTGACCGAAATACAGCCTTTTCCACCCGCTGCGTTAAACGCTAACGACTGTTCATCAACGCCGGACAACAAACAGAAATCTGGACCACAGGCCAAACGGTGATCGGTGACACGTGGCATATCGCCACTAGCGTCCTTGATGCCGATTACAGTTGGTAGCTTTGCCAGACGGGCGACGGTTTCCGGCTTGATATCGGTCACTGTGCGCGCGGGCACATTGTAGAGCAATATCGGCAAATCATTCTTTTTCGTCATATGTTCGAAATGGGCGTAAATGCCCTCTTGATTTGGACGGTTGTAATAAGGGGCAACCACAAGCCCAGCCGCCGCGCCGCTTTTCTTGGAAAAATTAAGGTGCAAGATAGCATTGTTTGTGTCGTTTGAACCGCAACCCGCGATAACAGGCACGCGACCGGCGGCTTGCTCGATGCATACCTCGATAACGCGATGATGCTCCGCATTAGACAGCGTGGACGCCTCACCAGTCGTACCAGCAGGCACAAGCGCGCTGGAGCCTTGCTCAATTTGCCAATCGATTAACGCACGAAAGTGCTTTTCGTTAAACGCTCCGTCGCAAAAAGGAGTCACTAGAGCCGGTATTGATCCGGAAAACATATCATATGACTTTCATTTTGGTCCAAATTGAACGCTAAGGCTAACATAGTCGCTTGTTCAGAGATTAATAAGGTTCGCGTCCATAATATGTCCAGCATGGTAAAGCATCTCATTTCCGCATCCATACTCATTATTCCATTTATTGCGTCGGCATCCACGCCGAAACAAGACGCGATCATATGGCAAAGTGGCACAGGTGCCGGACAAGTGTCCGCGTCATCCGGACAACCACTATCACCACCGGTTATTTACGACCCAAGCGAAGGCAAAATTCCTGCCGCGCTGCAACGTTGGAAAATGTTGAGTGCCCCAGGTAACTTTAGCTTTAATGATTATGCCTCCTTTTTGATGCTTTACCCCGATTGGCCAAATGCCGAAGACATGCGCAAAAAGGCGGAACAGGCGATTAATCCTGTGTCTTACTCCCCCAACCAAGTCGTCGCTTTTTTTGACCGATTGCCGCCAGTCACCAATGAAGGTCGTGCAAAATTTGCGCTGGCCTTAGATACGGTTGGCGACAAGGCCCGCGCGGAAGCACAGGCACGTGTAGCATGGCGCGGCGGCCCGCTGAATGATGAAGATGAAGCCCGGGTTTTCCGTATTGCCCGTGGCACACTGAACGCCGCAGACCATGACGCGCGAGTCGACCGCTTGCTGTGGTCTGGGTCGACACGCAGTGCCGAGCGCTGGATCTCTCTCACCTCGCCGCAGCGTCGACCAGCCTTTTTAGCTACGCTTGCAATGCGGGTAAAAGCACCCGACGCAGATGTTAAGGTTCAAGAAGCAGGGGTGTTAGCAAACAGCGAAGCTAGCCTTTTAGCGGCGCGGGCGGATGCGATGCGAACTGCGGGCAATGGCTTGGCTGTGCGGGAATTGCTTGCGAACCGAGGGAATCTTGTTGCTCCAGCGCCTGTCCTCAAGGATTGGTATCAATTGCTGCTGACGCACGCACGCGCTGCCGAAAATGATGGCCAATATGACGTAGCCTATCGTATCGCCTCACGTGTAGACGACGCCGTCCCCAACGGCCTCGTCATGTCGGACCAAGATCTTGCTACACGTGACCGCTATACAAGCCTGACTTGGCTGGCGGGATCAATAGCTATGGACCATTTGGGACGCCCTCGTGATGCCGTCACCATGTTTGAACGCTATGCGACTGCTGCAAGAACGGCGCAAACCCGATCAAGGGGCCTGTATTGGGCCGGCAAGGCTGCAGCAAAGACTGGGGACCAGTCAAGCGCGGTGCGTTATTTTGAACAAGCAGCTGCCTTTTATGAAAGCTTTTTTGGCCAGTTGGCCTTGGAGCAGTTGCGTCGTCCTTTACCGCAAGTGCCGCGCGTAGCAGCAACCCCGCCAGTACTGACGAACGGTAACGTGCCGGCTATCCATTTGGCAGCCGCGCTGGCCGCAAAATATGGAAGCTGGCGTGATCAAAGCAACTTTTTCAGGGCCATTGCCCGCCACGCGGATGATCGTGAAGAATATGTAGCTGCGATTGGTCTATCGCAAAAGCTTGGTCGCCCAGATCTGGCCGTCATGGCGGGTCGCGCAGCACGCACAGATGGTATCCCTGACTTACTGGGAAACAGCTACCCCACCGTCAATATTCCTGCGGCGCATAGCCAAACCTGGACACTTGCCCATGCGATTATGCGTCAAGAAAGCCAGTTTGACCGCGCCGCCGTCAGCCACGCCGGGGCGCGCGGCCTGATGCAATTGATGCCCGGAACCGCGCGGGAGACATCAGGCAAAATCGCCATGGCTTATCGCCCTGATGCGCTAACCGTTGATACCGATTATAACATCGCCTTGGGTGCCACCTATATTGAGCGCATGCTCGATTATTATGACGGAAGTTACCCTTTGGCCATCGCCGCATATAATGGCGGCCCGGGCAATGTGAACAAATGGCTCCGCGCCTTTGGCGACCCTCGCACAGGCAGCATAGATATCATGGATTGGATTGAGAAAATCCCACTCAGCGAAACCCGCGATTATGTTTATCGCGTGCTGGAAAATGCGGTGATGTATGACCATCTCCACCCCGACAAGGCACGGGTCAGGTCGGCAACACCGCTCAGCACCTATTTGGGCAAGTCAACGCCAGGATAGTCTTCAACCGTCCTTAGCTACCGCGGGGTTGCGTAGGTCCTTTCAGGTCTCTCGACTCTCCTCAACCCGAACGGCTAAGGAAGATGGATGGCCGAGCGCACTAACCCAATCACCCCCGCCGGATTTGCGGCCTTACGCGAACGCTATGAACAACTATTCGCTGTAGACCGCCCCGCAGTTGTCGAAATTGTCCACTGGGCCGCCGGTAATGGCGACCGAAGCGAAAATGGCGATTATATTTACGGAAGACAAAAGCTCCGCGCGATTGATCGGGAACTGGGTCAGTTATCGAAGAAGATGAAGGCCGCGCAAATACTCGACCCGTCACAGCAAGGGGACCGAAGTCGCATATTTTTTGGCGCGTGCGTTACGATTGCAGATGTGGACGACGTACACCGCACAATCACAATCGTCGGAGATGACGAAGCAGATGCCAGCAATGGTCGAATTGGTTGGAATGCACCACTTTCCCGCGCCTTACGCGGGGCGCGTGTGGGGGATGTCAAGACTGTGAACTTGCCTACAGGGCCCAAAGAATGGGAAATAATAAGTATAGACTATCCCTTGGGGGAATAGCCAATCGTCCGCTGGGCCAAAGCCACAATCGCTGGATTTGCCTCCGGAAATTCCTGCGGAACGCTCTTCTTGAATTCTGCAATCACATGCGAAAGGACCGCAATTCGCGCCGCTTTTTGATTATTGCCGTCAATAACGGTCCAAGGTGCCAACCGCGTGTCCGTATGCTCAAACATCTCATTTAGCGCATCAAGATATTCGTTCCGCTTTGCGCGATTTCGAAAATCTTCTGCCGTGACTTTCCACCTTTTGGCTGGATCATCGAGCCGTTCTATCAGAACCTTGTCTTGTGTTTCGGCGGACACATGCAGGAATATCTTGATAATCTTCGTACCGATTTCGCTTTGCCGCGATTCAAATTCGTTAATTTCGTCATAACCGCGTCGCCATTCAGCTTCGGTGCAAAATCTCTCGACACGCTCGACTAAAACGCGGCCGTAGTGGCTTCTGTCCCAAATGCTGATTTCCAGTTTGCCCGGCAATTTGCTCCAGAAACGCCACAGGAAATGTTTATCTTTCTCCTCGGAGGTCGGCGCAGAAATCGGGAAGACATGATAAAATCGCGGGTCCAGCGAAGAAGTCATGCGCTTAATGGCACCGCCCTTCCCAGCAGCATCCCAGCCCTCGAAAATAATCAATGTGCGCGCTTCGTGCAAAATGTGCAGTGCCTGAAGCTCGGACAAGCTATCCTGAAGACTCTTCAAGTCCTTTTCATATGGACCATCATAAGCTTTGCCGACTTCAAACTGGGACAGGTCAATAGGCATGCCCGCTTTCCAGCACCTATTGCGCGCACAAACAAGCAAAAGCGCAGAACTGCTCCCAAAAAGAACAGCTCTTAATATTCTATTTATGTCTGAAATCAGGCTTTGGGCGGCTGCTCCACTACGCGAATGTTCAATTCCCGCAATTGCTTTGCCATCGCAGGCGACGGCGCCCCCATCAAAAGATCTTCTGCTCGTTGGTTCATCGGGAACAATGTGATTTCGCGCAAATTTTGAACGCCACACAAAAGCATGACCATCCGGTCTACCCCTGCAGCCATGCCGCCGTGCGGTGGCGCACCGAACTGGAACGCGCGATACATGCCGCCAAAGCGCTCTTCAACGTCCGCCTGCGTCAAACCCGTAAGTTCAAACGCCTTGACCATCAAATCTGGGTGCTGGTTCCGAATTGAGCCTGAGGCAAGCTCATAGCCGTTACAGACCATGTCATATTGATACGCCTTGATGGTGAGCGGGTCCTGCGTTTCCAGCGCCTCCAGCCCGCCCTGGGGCATTGAGAAGGGGTTATGGGCAAAGTCGACCTTTTTGTCTTCCTCGCTCCATTCGTAAAATGGGAAATCGATGATCCAGCAAAAACGGAAAGCGTCTTTTTCAATCAGGTCAAGCTGCTCGCCCGTCCGCGTCCGCGCGGCGCCAGCTAATTTGGCTGCTTGCTCTTCCTTGCCTGCGGCGAAGAAGCAACCATCATCAGGTCCAAGCCCGATTGCCTCATAAAGAGCGCGCATGCCGTCTTCACCATGGTTCTTGGCGATTGGGCCACCAAATTCACCACCCTTACGGGTTACATAACCTAGGCCTGCGTGGCCTTCGCTGCGTGCCCATTCGTTCATGTCGTCGAAGAATTTACGGCTCTTGTCGGCAGTGTTCGGTGCAGGAATGGCGCGAACAACACCGCCGCCTTCAACTATGCGCTCAAAAAGACCAAAGCCCGATGTTTTGAAATGATCCGTAACGTCGTGGATGATCAACGGGTTACGCAAATCCGGCTTGTCAGTGCCGTAATCCAGCATCGCCTTGGAATGCGGAATGCGTGGGAACTGCCCTGCTGGGGTTACTTTTTTGCCATCGGCGAAGGCTTCAAACACGCCAGCCATCACTGGCTCCATCGTGTCCCAAATCTCTTCCTGCGTGACGAAGCTCATTTCCAGATCAAGCTGGTAAAATTCGCCGGGCAGACGGTCGGCGCGCGGGTCTTCATCGCGAAAGCATGGTGCAATTTGGAAATAGCGGTCGAAACCAGCGACCATCAACAATTGCTTATACTGCTGTGGCGCTTGCGGTAGCGCAAAAAATTTGCCGGCGTGGATACGGCTTGGCACGAGAAAATCGCGCGCGCCTTCTGGGCTGGAGGCTGTCAGTATGGGCGTTGAATATTCGGTAAAACCGATATCTTCCATCCTGCGGCGCGTTTCGCGAATAATTTGTGTACGCTTGACGATATTTGCGTGGAGCGTTTCACGACGTAAATCGAGAAAGCGGTATTTCAGCCGTGTTTCCTCAGGATATTCTTGTTCGCCTGCAACGGGCAATGGCAGCTCTTCAGACTTGCTCAACACTGTGACGCTGCGCGCAAAAACCTCAATCTGACCAGTCGGCAAGTTCGCATTGACCGTACTTGCGCTGCGGGCCTTCACTTCGCCATCAATCGTGATGACACTTTCAAGCCGCAACGCCTCCAGTATCGGTAAAGCAGGGCTGTCCGTATCGGCAACAATCTGCGTCATACCATAATGGTCGCGCAAATCGACGAACAGCACGCCGCCATGATCACGCTTACGATGGACCCAACCCGACAGGCGGACGGTTTCGCCCACATGGGTATCACGGAGTTCAGCGCATTTGTGCGTACGATAAGCGTGCATTGTTTACTCAATTCAAAAAATCTGTGGAAAGCGGGCCTGTCAACAGTGCAGCGGCACTTTGTCAAGTCGTGAATGGGTGCTACGGCGATACCCAATGCAGATTCATCCACTTATCACCGACAGCAAACGCCTCGCCGAATTGTGCGCACGCCTTGCACAATCGCCTTTTATAGCGGTCGACACCGAATTTATGCGGGAAAATACATATTATCCCGATTTATGTTTGGTTCAATTGGCAGATAGCAATGAGGCCGCCGCAATTGACCCTAAAGCCGAAGGCCTTGACCTCACGCCCATGCTTGAGTTGCTGTGCGAAAATGAGGATGTGTTGAAAGTTTTCCATGCGGGTGGGCAGGATATCGAGATATTCTTCAACCTAACCGGTAAAACCCCCCATCCGATGTTCGACACGCAGATTGCCGCCATGGCACTCGGTCAGGGTGAACAAGTTGGTTACTCGAACCTTGTCGACCTGTGGATGGGTATACAGTTGGACAAGGGCGCGCGCTTTACCGATTGGTCGCGGCGCCCTCTGGATAAACGCCAGATTGATTATGCCATTGCCGATGTGACCCATTTGTCGGTTATCTTTCCGATGATGTTGGAAAAGCTCAAGAGCACTGGCCGCGGCGCTTGGTTGAATGACGAAATGGAACGCATTTCCGACGCAGCCAATTATCGCAATGACCCCGAAAACGCTTGGGCACGGATTAAGGTACAATCGCGCAAACCTGACGTGCTTGGCCGGCTTCAGGCAATGGCCGCATGGCGCGAGAAAGAGGCGCAGCGGAAGAATATCCCACGCGGGCGCATAATGAAGGACGAGACGCTGGCTGATATCGCCGCGCATCCACCCAAAAGTCAGGCGGATTTGCCAAAAGTGCGCGGCCTTTCGCCCGCATGGCGCGACAATGACATCGGTGCGCGCCTAATCGGAGTGATTGAGGCGAGCCAGCCTATGGCGCGTGATGATTTGCCCGACCGTGCACGATCGTCGCCTGGCGGTGGCAAGGATGGTTCACTCGTCGCGGATCTGCTGAAGCTATTGCTCAAAATCCGGTCACGCGAGATCAACGTGGCCCCGCGCTTAATTGTGCGGACTGAAGAGCTTGAGCGCTTGGCGGCAGGTGAGCGCGAAGATCTTGAAGTATTAACGGGGTGGCGTTTTGAACAATTCGGACGCGATGCTCTGGACCTTGTCGAGGGGCGACTGGCCTTTGCCGTGGTCAATGGAAAACTCAAAATGACCCGGACACATGAAGAAGACATGGTGCGGGACACCGCAGTTTAGATCAGCCTTCGAGAACTTTTTTTACTAAGGCCAAATTTACGGGCGCATTTTCCGACAGCGCCATGGCGTTTGCGGATCGCGCAAATCTTTCAATGGCGACATAGCTGCGTTCGATGCGCCGCTTCACATAGCTTAAGGCATCGATGCTTATCGCTGCCCCCCGGTCGGCGAGTTGCTTTTGCAGCAATTGCTCAATCATTTCGTCATCCGGTGGCGCAATTTCCAGCAACATTGCGGCGCCTAATCGCGACTGCAGATCGGGCAGTGCGATATTCCATTCCGCAGGTTGCCAACGCGAAATGAGCAATAACGGCACGCCGCTCTCTTGCGCGCGGTTCCACGCGTTGAAAAGTGTTTCGTCGGAACTGGCCTCAGCTTCATCAATGACAGTGCCATTCTGTCCCGAGAAATAGCGTGCCATCAGCGTTTTCCCGGAGCGCGCCGGCCCCGTCAGAATGGCGCAGCGCTTTGCCCAGCCTGCTGCACTGGAAAGTCCGGCAAAGGCCGCTGCGTTCGATTCTGTAATGATGAGGCTGGACGATGCTCCACCGCGCAACTCGTCCAAGGGTAAAGCAATTTGACGCATCGACCTGCCAAATATGATTATGGACGGGGCTGAGGCGCGGAAGTGGCCTGCCCTTCTGGCACAATGGATCTAACAACGTCGTCAAGTGATGGCGCGGCGGATTTTTGCAAATCGGTGCCCGTTTGATCCTCAGCCGCTGCGTCTTCGCCAGCGCTTTCCAGATCCTCCTCTTCAACCACTTCAGGTTCAAGAACCAGCGAAGCATCCGCCCGCAGACGCCCTGAAGCTAAGGCGGATTGGAACAATTGATCCATCCGCAATACGGCCTGATCCATCATCGCCGGAATGCCGGCACTATTTGTAGTACGCAGGGTAAATGCACCCAGAAACTTGTTATCTGGCCCATAACGCGCGGAAAAACGCCCAATGACTGGACCACCTGGCCATTGCCGTTCGATCCGTGCAATGGGAATAATGACGTCTGCGGCACCAAATTGGTCAAGAATCGTGCGCCACCAAATGCGGCTGCGGCGTTCCGGTTGACCAGCATTTAGCAATAACGACTCGCCACCTGCCCCGCTTGGGCGGACATAATCGATGGTGCTGTCTGCAGTGCGAAATTTGGCCCAGCTTCGTTGCCATGATGTGCGCTGTTCAAACACCGTGGGCGCACCTGCCGAATACGTAATAGGCAATAACATCAATGGTGCAGAACGCCGCGAAACGCCGCTGACGCCGAGTAACTGCCCTGCGCGCGCACGATCAAACAGGACACCCAGCTTTGCAACATAACGGCGTGGGCCAATTTGTTCCTGTTCGACCACTATAGCGGCAGTGATGCCGTCCAATGTCGAATCGGACAGGCTAGCTCCGACATTATTATGGGTTTTGCGCCACAACGCGGCCCATGCGATCCGTTGCGCCTGCTCCCAGCCCTTTTTCCGTGCGTCAAAGGCGTTGTCACCCACAACGTTGACCGAAACGCCAGTAACTTCAAAGTCACCAGCGCTCGCTATCGGCGCAATACCGCGCTTTGGCCCTTCAATCTGCGCACCAACAATCCCGCCACCGACCAGCGACAATGCCAAGCCTATTGCGGTAATACGGAACCAATTCTTGCGCAAATTTGTCATCTGGGCACCTTTAAGCGACATAGGCGTGGAATTCCAAGCTTGTTCTCGCTAACGGCGTCAAATGGACCCAAAAGATCAAAGCGCAGAATCCTACACCTATGCCAAGGCGGGTGTTTCCATTGAAACCGGCAATGCCTTAGTGCGCGCTATTGCGCCGTTGGCTAAAGCTACGCGTCGTGCAGGTGCCGACGCGGATCTAGGTGGATTTGGCGGGTTCTTTGATTTGAAAGCAGCAGGGTTCAATGACCCTTTGCTGGTGGCCGCAAATGATGGTGTGGGAACGAAGCTGAAGCTCGCGATAGAATCGGGACGGCATGAAGGCGTGGGCATTGACCTAGTTGCAATGTGCGCCAACGACCTCATCGTGCAAGGCGCTGAACCGCTGTTCTTCCTTGATTATTATGCGACTGGGAAGCTGGACAATGCGGTTGCGACATCGGTCGTCGCGAGCATCGCAGAGGGCTGCAAACTGGCTGGCTGCGCGCTGATCGGCGGCGAAACTGCGGAAATGCCTGGAATGTATTCCGATGGTGATTATGACCTCGCTGGTTTTTGTGTCGGCGCGGTCGAACGTGACCAAGTCCTGACCGCCGATAAGGTTGTGGCGGGCGATGCCATATTGGGTCTCGCGTCTTCTGGTGTGCATTCAAACGGCTTTTCCTTGGTACGCAGGCTTGCGGCTGACAAAGGCTGGAAACTCGATCGCCCTGCTCTTTTCGACCAAAATGTCATCTTGATCGAGGCATTGATGGCGCCCACGCGGATTTACGTAAAATCCCTGCTACCCTTGGTGCGCACCGGAAAAATCCACGCCATGGCGCATATTACTGGCGGCGGCTTGCTTGAAAATATCCCTCGCATTTTGCCCGCCGGGCTTCATGCGCATGTCAACGCAGACGCTTGGGCGCAGCCGCGTCTGATGGCATTCTTGCAGGCACAGGGAAATATTGAGCCAGAGGAAATGGCGCGCACGTTTAATTGCGGCGTAGGCATGGCTGTTGTGGTTGCGCAGGCGGATGTAGCCGAGGTGAAGGCCGCTCTAGAGGCCGCTGGTGAGACGGTGTTTAATATCGGCCACATTGCAGCGGGAGACAAAGGCTGCACCGTCACTGGCTCGGTCGAAACATGGAGCGCGCAATCTGATTGGACTGCAACTTATGTGGGCTAAAATGCCCTTATCTCTCTGCCGCCCCTTACAAAGGGATGGCATATGAAAGCCAAAGTCGCCGTCCTCATCTCCGGCGCGGGCACCAATATGGCGGCCCTTTTATTCGCGTCTAAACTACCAAGCTGCCCCTATGAAATCATTCTGGTTGCTAGCAACAACCCAGACGCTGAAGGCCTAAAAATCGCGGCAGCAGAAGGCATCCCTACTTTCACAAAATCTCATATCGGCCTTGACCGTGTTGCCCATGACGCAATCATGCATGATGCAATCGTAAAATCCGGCGCGACATATGTCGCATTGGCAGGATATATGCGAATATTGTCCAAGGAATTCGTCGCCAAATGGGATGGACGGATGCTCAATATTCACCCATCTTTATTGCCTAAATATAAAGGGCTACATACCCATCAAAGAGCGATTGAAGCCAAAGACCCGGTCGCGGGAAGCAGCGTCCATTTGGTCACGGCGGAACTGGACGATGGCCCCGTGCTGGGGCAAATCGAAGTGACGATTTTGCCCGGCGATACCGCAGATACCCTTGCCGACCGCGTTAAAATGGCGGAGTATCAATTATACCCCAAGACGCTGGCCGAATTTGTTGTGCGCGATACCAACCCGGAATTTTTGACCGCACAAGTCCGCTCGCTCGCCCTCACCCAGCCTGAAGCCGACGAAGCTCTTTCGCATGGCATGCCCTGCTTCGGCATCGTCGGCGGCAAGAAATTCGCTTATGTGTCTGTTGACCATCACAAAGACGGCAAAACCGCGTTATTGGTCAAAATCAGCGGCGTTGAGGAGCAGGCGATGCTGATCGACAGCGATGCAGAGCGTTACTATCGCCCTGCTTATTTCGGTGATGGTTGGGTTGGCATCAGACTAGATTTGGGCGACACCGATTGGGATCATATTGGCGACTGGATCGCCAAAAGCTGGCGCGCGGTGGCACCGAAGAAATTGACGAAGCTAATGGATGCGGCGCACGAATTTTAGCGAATTGTTTGCCCAAAATACGCTGTTGCGTCACTTAGAATAGGCACTAGCTATGTAAGAATAGCCCATAAATCGATGCCCAAAACCCCTCGTTAAGTAAGGAATTTCGGGCATTCGATGTTTAAGTTAATTTACCCAACAATCTCTTCAGGCTTAAAGAAATACGCGATTTCAATCGCGGCATTTTCATCGCTGTCCGAACCATGCACAGTGTTGGCTTCGATGCTTTCGGCCAATTCCTTGCGGATGGTGCCTGGTTCTGCATTTTCAGGGTTGGTTGCGCCCATGATGTCGCGGTTGCGCTGCATGGCGTTTTCGCCTTCAAGCACTTGAACAACCACTGGTCCGCTGATCATGAATTCTACGAGTTCGCCAAAAAAGGGACGCTCTTTGTGTACAGCGTAAAAGCCTTCGGCTTGTGCACGCGACATATGAATACGCTTTGAAGCCACAACGCGCAGGCCAGCTTCTTCAAGCATCTTGGTCACGGCACCCGTCAGGTTGCGACGTGTTGCGTCAGGCTTTATGATCGAAAATGTGCGTGTAACCGCCATGAGATGCTCCAAATATACAGGGGTGAATTTGGCGCGCGTCTAACCTCGCTTGGCCTTTTGTGCAAGCTTTATGGGCCTTGCACCCATTTACCGCCGTCCTGTTTCCAGTAACGCCGCTCCACCTCATCGCTTAAGCTTCGCCATGCAGCGCGCGCATTGTCGGTGTGGCTGGGCGGAAAGAGATAAAAAATGCGATCGAACTCTTTTTCAATCGGACGCCAATTTCCATCGGCAATGGCTACAAAGCGCGCTTTATTGGAGGCTTCGGCATTATTTGACAGCAAAATGGGTTGCAGTGCATCCTCCCCCTCACCTGCCTTGGCATGCGCAAGAAAGCTTTCCGCCTTTGCCGTCCAAAGCGCGGAAGATATGGCGTCCAATTGCGCACTGTCGTCACTGACAATCAATAACCGCCCGTCATCATCCAATATACGCTGGGCAATGACGGGCAGTATTTTTTCAGCAGGATCGCGGGTGAGTTGATAGAAATCGACCTGCATGATGCGGCTACATCAGCCTTCGAAATTGTCGGCGACAAAGCGATCAAGCAAACGCACACCAAATCCGGTTGCACCCTTGTCCCAGACGGGACCTGGCTTTTCGGCCCACACAGTGCCCGCAATATCAAGATGCGCCCATTTCACGCCGTCCTTGATAAAACGGCCCAAGAATTGCGCGGCGGTAATGGAACCTGCGCCTTTTCCGCCGATATTCTTCATGTCCGCAATCGGACTGTCGATCATCTTGTCATACGCCTTCGACAAGGGGAAGCGCCACAACGGGTCTCCGGATGCCTTACCCGCCGCCGTGAGCTTATCGGCAAGTTCATCACTGTTCGAGAATAGCCCTGCATATTCACTGCCAAGCGACACAATTATCGCGCCCGTCAACGTCGCCAAATCGACAACATATTCAGGGTTATACTTCTCCTGTACCCAATGTAGCGCATCGCACAGAACAAGGCGCCCTTCTGCGTCGGTGTTCAGCACCTCAATCGTTTGGCCCGACATGGACGTTACGATATCACCAGGACGTTGCGCATTGCCATCGGGCATATTTTCCACAAGGCCGCAGACGCCGACGACATAGGCCTTGGCCTTGCGCCCCGCCAGTGCCTTCATTGCACCAGCCACCGCGCCAGCGCCGCCCATATCCCATTTCATGTCTTCCATGCCTGCAGCTGGCTTAATCGAGATGCCCCCCGTATCGAAAGTCACACCCTTGCCGACCAATGCGACGGGCCGTTCCTGAGTGCCGCCCGTGCCGTCCCATTTCATCACCAACAAGCGCGCTGGCCGGCGGGAACCTTGTGCCACGCCCAACAGCGCGCCCATACCAAGCGCGGCCATATCCTTATCATCCAGCACTGTGATTTCGACGCCGAGCTCTTTCAAATGCTGGCAACGCGTAACGAAGCTCTCTGGGTAGATGATGTTTGCGGGTTCAGTCACCAATTCCTTGGTCAAAGCTACGCCTTCGGCCACTGCTTGGTAACTCGCCCAATGTGCGCTGGCCTCTGCTGGCGCAGCAGCAACAGTGAACGAGTTCACACTAGGCTTTGATGTTTCCGGCAATTTGGTGCGATATTTGTCCATCCGCCAGTTACGTAGCGTTGCGCCATAAGCAACTTCTGCGGCGTGCTGCGCGGTCAAATTAGCTCCATGAACGGCGATGTGCTTTGCTCCAGATGTTTGCACCTTCGCGATAATGTCGCCGCCAGCTTTCTGGTAATCAGCCGCGTCACCTTCCGCCACACCAAGCAGCATGATGCGCACCATCTTGCCATCTTGTTCGTTGATCAACAGGAAGTTTTGGCCAGCAACCCCCTCAAACCGCGCCAGCTTTGCAGTCGCGTGAATGATATCCGCTTTTTCCAACGGAAATTGGAAATCGGCAAAGCTACTTTTGGTGACAATAAATGCGAGCACGTCGGCATCTTGAGGGCGCGCAACGGTAAAATTGATATGCATGGAAATAAACAGCCTTTCCGCTGGGGGTCATGTTTGACATTTCTATAGGCCTATTTTCCTTTCCGATTAAAGCAAAACATGGTGTTAAAATGCCCGCGCCTAAACGCAAATAATGCTATGCGTGGCATCATGGGTGGACCCACGGCAATAGCGGCGATAAAGGGCATATCCGTTTTATGAATATTCCTGCCCCTCGGCCCGCCCTTCTTCGTGCTCTGCTTATGCCGATATTGCTCGGATGCGGTTCTGTGTCGACTATGGCAATGGCCCAAAGCGAGGCACCTTCTTCCACGCAGCCACAAACCAGCGACCAGATAGGATTTTCTGCCGCGGTCGTGGAATATGATTCAAAAACCGAAACCGTAACAGCCAAAGGGAACGTGATAGCTAATCGCGAAGGCTATTCGGTACGCGCAGACACCATAGTCTGGAACCGCTCAACTGGCCAAGTTTTGGCCGAAGGCAATATCCGTTCGATCGGACCGGATGGCGACGTCGCTTATGGCGACAAAGTTGAACTTACCGATACCCTTAAAGACGGCATCATTAACAACATGCTCGTGGTACTGGCCGACGAAAGTCGATTGGCTGCCAATCGCGGTGCACGCAAAGATGGTGTCTACTCGCTGAACTACGCTGCCTACACCGCATGCAAGGTCGAAACCGCTGATGGGTGCCCCAAAAACCCTACTTGGGAAGTAAAGGCTGTTAAAGTTGTCTATGACCCAACCAAGAAGCGTGTTGATTACGAGGGTGCTCGTATCGAGCTCTTTGGGCTACCCGTTGTTCCACTGCCATTTTTATCGCATCCCGTAGGTACAAAGGCTGGCAGCGGATTTCTGGTTCCCAGTATCGGATTTTCGCGCAACAATGGCATTGAGCTAGAACAATCTTATTATTGGCGCATCACCCCAAACCGAGATTTAAACGGCTCAGTTACTGCATTTTCCGATGCAGCACCTTTGGGTCGCGTGAATTTTCGATCATTGGATAAATATGGCGCGGTCGACCTGACCGCATATGGCACATATAGCGATCGCATTAGCACGAGTGGAGTTGCAAACGCAGTTGGATCAAATGTGTTTCGCGGATATTTGGAAGGCGTTAGCCGTTTTCAATTCGACCCCTATTGGTCATTTTCGGCATCGGGTCGCTATGCATCCGACCGAACATTCCTTCGGCGCTATGATATAAGCCGCGACGATAGGCTACGCTCCACAGTCTCGGCGGAGCGCATCGGCGACAGAAGCTATTTTTCATTAGCAGGCTGGGCTGTGCAGACATTGCGTACAGGCGATCCGCAAGGACTTGCGCCCATCGCGTTACCAGAAATAGACTATCGCTTGCGCATGAATGCACCGTTAGTTGGAGGAACCGTGCAGCTTCAGGCCAACAGCCTAGCTATTGCCCGAACCGAGGGACAAGACACGCAACGGGCCTTTGCCTCTGCCAAATGGGACTTGCGGGCAATTAATGGCCTGGGTCAAGAAGTGACTTTTACCATGCTTGCGCGTGGCGATGTCTACCACAGTGACGAGAATGCAAGTACGCTCACAGCAATTTACCGGGGTGAAACCGGCTGGCAAACGCGCAGCATTTTTGCAACGGCGGCAGACATAAAATGGCCGTTCGTAGGACAGGCCTTTGGCGGCACGCAGATTTTTACGCCACGCGTTCAGGTGGTTGCAGCACCGGCCATTAGCAATTTAGAGATTCCAAACGAAGATTCACGAGCTGTTGATCTTGAGGATAGCAATATTTTCGCGCTCAATCGCTTTCCTGGATATGACCGGTTCGAAGACGATTATCGCGTGACATATGGCTTTGACTGGGCTTTGCGAAAAAACAATTTTACGGCCGATGTCAATTTGGGACAAAGCTATCGCCTGTCCAACCAAGCTTCGATCTTCCCAGACGGAACTGGACTCTCGGACGAGGCGTCAGATATTGTTGGCCGTTCGGAATTTCGCTTTAAAAATATCGTCAAGCTAACGCATCGTTTCAGGCTGGATAAAGACAATTTAGCAATTCGCCGAAACGAGATCGACGCCACAATTGGTTCGCGCGGAACCTATCTGCAGGCAGGCTATTTGAAGTTGAACCGCAACATTGGTCCAACGCTAGAAGATTTGAATGACCGCGAAGAGCTTCGTCTCGCAGGACGTGTCCGTGTCGCCCGCTTTTGGTCGGTTTTTGGTTCAACCATTCTTGACCTTACTGATACCAACGAAGATCCAACCATATTTTCAGATGGCTTTGATCCAATTCGGCATAGGCTTGGCGTCTCTTATGATGACGATTGTTTATCATTAAGCCTAACATGGCGACGGGACTATCAGCCCGTAGGAGACTCCCAGCGCGGCAACAGCTTCCTGTTCCGTCTGGCATTTCGCAATCTGGGTGTGTAAGGCTTCCTTAAGAAATGCTCTGACGGGCTTCTGGCCGCTCATCTGTTGTTCAGCAGGCAGTGGCTATCCGGCCGTTCGAAAAACGATACTGTATTGGATTAACATCAATGAAGTTATTCTCGCGCCTCTCCTTAGCAGCCGTGCTCGTTTCCGCCACCGCACTGACACCGCTAATTGCGCAAACGGCCTCTGATAATGTTGCTCCTGAATCCAATTTGGACATTCCCGAAGGACAGCAATTATTTGGCAAAAACGACCCTAATGTCCGACGTGCCACTGCGCAGGTAAATGGTGAAATCATCACCGGCACGGACATTGATCATCGCCTTGCACTCATCGTCGCAGCAAATGACAATAAGTTGCCGCCTGAAGAAGTCGCCCGCTTTCGCGCACAAATCTTAACCAATTTGATTGATGAAACGCTGCAGATTCAAGAAGCTGCGGCCAATGAAATTGAAGTCACCGATGCCGAAGTAAACCAGTATTTCGACCGAGTTGCCCAGCAAAACTTCAACCGCCCGGCAAACGAGGTCGAAAAATATCTGGTATCAATTGGTGCATCGGTCGCAACACTCAAGCGTCAAATTAAAGGCGAACTGTCTTGGAGCCGCCTGCTTTCGCGTAATGTACGCCCATCTGCGAACGTCAGTGATGACGAGGTTAATGCCATTATTGAACGCATTAAGGCAACCAAGGGTACGACTGAATATCGGTTGGGCGAAATTTATCTGGCAGCGACGCCTGAAACTCTGCCGTCCGTGCAGGAGAACGCACGAAAAATAATCGAACAATTGCGCCAAGGCGGTAACTTTGTAGCTTACGCCCGTCAATTTTCTGAAGCGTCCACTGCGTCCGTCGGCGGGGATCTCGGTTGGTTGTCACTCGCGCAATTGCCCACGTCCTTGGCCACGGCAGCAGCTGGTATGAACAGTAACGAGATTCAAGCCGTGGCGTCTCCTGGTGGCATATCTATTCTTTTATTGATCGATAAACGCCAAGTTGCGACCTCGGATCCAAGAGACTCCGTGTTAAGCTTGAAGCAAATTGCCATCACTTTCCCTAAGGGCACAACTGAAGCGCAAGTAACACCTTTAGTGAAGAGATTCAGCGAGGAGACGCAACAAATCTCCGGCTGCGGTGCCGCAGACGAGATGGCACGCAAACTTGGTGCTGATGTGGTGAACAGAGACGGCATCAAAATTCGCGAATTACCTGCTCCATTACAACAGGTTATGCTCGATTTGCAGGTCGGCCAATCAACACCACCTTATGGATCTTTGGAAGATGGCGTTCGCGTATTTGTCCTGTGTGGTCGCGACGCACCGCAAGAGGCAGCGTCTGAGAGTTTTGACGAAATCATGTCACGATTAGAAGAAGAGCGCGTGAACAAGCGCGCCCGTATCTATCTGCGCGATTTGCGCCGCGACGCTGTTATCGAATATAACTGATGCCATTAGGCCGACTGGAACTGCCGCTGGCCGTTTCGGTCGGTGATCCGGCTGGTATCGGGCCGGAGATTATCGGGAAAGCATGGGAGGCCCGCCACACATCTGGCTTGGCGCCCTTCTTTGCCATTGGCGACATTGGAAGTTTCGCGCCGCACTGGTCCGGCCCGGTTGTTCGTATCGAAGATCCCGCCGATACGCTCAAACATTTTGATAGCGCCTTGCCAGTCATTCAGTTGCATAACTGCCTATCGGTTGTTCCGGGCCGTCCCGATCTTGATGGCGCGCATTGTGCGTATCAGGCGTTGGAAATGGCTATTGGCTTTGCCCGGGCTGGGAGTGCCGCCGCTTTGGTCACGGGCCCCGTTTCTAAATCCCAGCTTTATGCCGTTGGGTTTACGCACCCAGGTCAAACCGAATTTATTGCAGAACGCTGCGGTGTAGCAAAAAATAATGCGGTCATGATGCTCGCAGGGCCCGACCTGCGCGTGGTACCAATGACGACGCATATTCCGCTGGCCGATGTAGCGACAACGTTGGACGCTCGGTTGATACGTCAACGTCTGCGCGCCACGGCAAAAGGATTGCAGCGCAATTTTGGTATAGAAAATCCAAGGCTCGCAGTTGCTGGCTTTAACCCTCATGCCGGGGAAGCAGGCAATATGGGCCGTGAAGAGCTGGAATTATTTGAACCAGCTATCGCGCAGATCAGGGCCGAAGGTATCAACGTCATTGGCCCCTTACCCGCCGACACAATGTTTCATGCTGAAGCGCGCGCACAATATGATGCCGCCTTATGCGCCTATCATGACCAAGCACTCATTCCATTGAAAACGCTTTATTTTCATGATGCTGTCAACATAACATTGGGTTTACCTGTTGTCAGGACATCACCAGATCATGGCACGGCGTTCGGTATAGCTGGCCAAAACAAGGCGTTGCCATATTCCATGATTGCAGCAATCAAAATGGCGGAGTCCGCGGCATTACACCGCCTGGCCGCCGCTGACGGTAGTTAATGACGGTTTCTCTACCCCCACTTAGAGATGTGATTGCCCGCCATGGCCTCTCTGCCAGCAAAGCTCTTGGTCAAAACTTCCTTTTTGACGAGAAACTGCTTGATCGTATCGCTGCTATTCCGGGCTCATTAGCGGGTGAACATGTCTATGAGGTAGGTCCAGGCCCCGGTGGCCTCACACGGGCATTGTTGCGCGCTGGCGCACATGTTGTTGCGGTAGAGCGGGACCATCGCTGCTTACCTGCGCTCGCTGAGTTATCGGAGGCCTTTCCCGGCCAGTTGCGGGTGATTGAAGGCGATGCACTCAAGATCGATCCCTTTACTGAAATCGGCGCGCCATTTCACATCGTATCCAACCTGCCTTACAATGTGGGCACGGCGCTGGCCGTTGGCTGGCTTGGTGGCAATGCATGGCCGCCGACTTGGAAAAGCCTGACACTCATGTTCCAGCGTGAGGTTGCTGACAGGATAGTGTCCTCCCCAGGAACGGGCGCCTATGGCCGCCTAGCGATTTTGGCGCAGTGGCGTTCAAACGCGTCGATTGCGATGCCGGTCCATCGCTCCGCTTTTACCCCACCGCCAAAGGTCATGTCCGCAGTAGTGCACATAACGCCCAAGGATGCAGCAAGCGGAGTAAAAATGTCCGTATTGGAAAATCTAACCGGCGCGGCCTTCGGACAAAGGCGCAAAATGTTACGGCAAAGCCTGAAAAGCGTTCCTGGCGCTTTGGAGGCACTCCAAAAAACCGGCATTGCCGAAGATCGCCGTCCTGAAACCATAAGCATAGCGGAATGGTGCGCGCTCGCACGGGAAGTTGGATAACCCTCTACGCTAGGGGTAGCCCTTTTAAGCGACCAAAGCTAAGACAATGTCATGGATACGCTAACCGACAGCGAACGACAGGTTCTTGAAACAATTCAACAGCAGTCCATGCTTGAGCAGGTGCAAAGCTGGTCAGCAGTGAACAGCGGCTCCGGCAATCTCGATGGCTTAGCGTTGACCGCCAAAATGCTGGCCGATGCGTTTTCCGCTCTTCCTGGCGAAGTTACCTTAGTTAATCCCGAGCCGGTCGACCGCGTGCTGGCCGACGGATCCATCAAAACTGTTGCGCATGGGCGACATCTTTTAGTCACTGTGCGCCCTGATGCCCCCACGCAATTACTGTTTACAGGTCATATGGACACGGTTTTTCCGGCGGACCATGAATTTCAAAAGCTGCGCTGGTTGGATGACGGCGTCCTCAATGGCCCTGGTGTTGCCGACATGAAGGGCGGCATAGCCGTCATGCTTGCCGCGTTAAGCGCAGTGGAAAGCTCGGCGAATGTCGCGCGCATGGGATATCAAGTCCTCATTAACAGCGATGAGGAGGTTGGCTCACCTTCATCAGCGAAGCTCATAACCGCGCTTGCGCAGAACAAGTTGGCCGCGTTGACCTACGAACCGGCTTTGCCCGACGGCACTCTGGCAGGTGCACGTGGCGGGAGTGGCAATTTTTCAATCATTTTTTCTGGATTGTCCGCACATGCCGGGCGCAACCCAGATGATGGCCGCAATGCGGTGTTGGCGGCAGCGGACCTCGCGCTTAGGCTCAAAAGGCTTTCGCGTGAAGGGCTATCGGTTAACCCTGCCAAAATCGAGGGCGGCGGCCCGAATAATGTGGTGCCTGATCACGCCATCTTGCGCGTGAACTTTCGGCCACGCACGCCGGAGATTGTCACACAAACCGAGGCAGATTTGCGCAGGATCATCGCCGACATCGAACGTGAACATGAAGTGCGCGCCCATCTGCATGGCAGTTTTGGACGCCCACCCAAGCCGATTGACGGTGGAGCTGCCAAGCTATTTGGCCTGGTAAAGCAATGTGGAACCGCTCTTGGCCTATCCATTAGCTGGCGCTCCAGCGGCGGGGTGTGTGATGGTAATAACATCGCAGCGTGCGGTGTCCCGGTGGTAGACACGATGGGCGTTCGTGGTGGTAACATTCACAGCAAAGATGAATTTCTCATCGTCGAAAGTCTAACCGAGCGCGCGCAATTGTCCGCACTGACGATTATGCGTTTATCAGAAAAAGGGACCTTATGACTTTCCTTATCCGCCCGGCAAATATGGGCGATTTGCAACCAATTTACGAAATGGCGAAACGTACTGGCGGTGGTTTCACCAACTTGCCGCCGGACAAAAAAGCGCTGTCAGCAAAGCTAGAACGCTCTGCCGCGGGATTTGATCGCGTTGGGGATGATGTCGCTGACGACCTGTATGTGTTCGTGTTGCAGAACAGCGTCACTGGCGAAGTCCGTGGCACCTGCCAAATTTTCGGCAAAGTCGGACAAAGATGGCCATTTTACAGCTATCGTATTGGCGCGTTGACACAGCATAGTGTTGAACTGGAACGCACCTTCCGTGCCGATATTCTTAACCTCTCGACTGATCTTGAAGGCGCAACGGAAGTCGGCGGTTTATTCCTCCACCCCGGCGAACGCGCAGGCGGGCTTGGGATGTTAATCGCGCGCAGCCGATATCTGTTCATTCGTAATCACCGCCAACGGTTCGCAGATAGAACCATTGCCGAATTGCGCGGGGTTATCGACGAAGCCGGCGGATCTCCATTCTGGGATGGTGTAGCCGGACGCTTTTTCGGGATGAGCTTTCAGGAAGCAGATGAATTCAACGCAAAATTCGGCAACCAATTCATCGCCGACCTTATGCCCAAACACCCAGTGTATATCGCCATGCTGCAGGAAAGCGCAAAGACCGTTATTGGCGTGCCGCACCCTTCTGGCCGAGCGGCTATGCGTATGCTGGAGAATGAGGGTTTCGCATGGGAAAATTACATAGATATTTTTGACGGCGGCCCCACAATGACCGCCCGCACGGACCAAATCCGAAGCATCCGCGAAGCAAAGGATGTGACGATAACCGAGATAAGCCCTTCAGCTGGCGAACAAAATATCCACCAGAAGAAATTGTTTACGATTGGCCGCTTACACACATTCAAGGCTGCTTATGGCTGGATTGATGATCGCGGCGATGACGTCATCATGGATACGGAATCCGCGCAGGCTCTGAATATTTCAGTCGGCGATCAGGTGACGTATGTGGAGCGGTCTTAATGTCCTTAGTCGAAATCAATTTTGACGGAATTATAGGACCAAGCCATAATTATGCGGGGCTCAGTCTTGGCAATTTGGCATCGTCAAACAATGCTGGCGCGCCATCTTACCCGCGCGCGGCTGCTTTGCAGGGCATTGAGAAGATGCGCGCCAACATTGGGCTTGGTCTGGTCCAAGGTTTTTTCATGCCGCTTAATCGGCCAAACCAGAACTGGCTCAACGGGCTAGCAACAGATATGCAATCGGCACAGCCGCATATCCGGGCAGCTGCTTTTTCGGCTTCAGCCATGTGGGCAGCAAACGCGGCTACCGTTTCGCCTGCACCGGACACGGCAGATGGCAAATGCCATCTATCGGCAGCAAATTTGCTTAGTATGGCACATAGAAGCCATGAGTGGGTTGGGACAGCGGCGCAGTTGCGGTTGGCTTTTGCTAACGAACGGCATTTTGTGGTGCATGATCCCGTGCCAGCGCCATTTGGCGACGAGGGTGCAGCCAATTTCATGCGTTTATGCGCGTCACATGACGCAGCGGGTATCGAAATATTTGTCTATGGCAAGACCGGCGGCCCCTTCCCCGCGCGGCAGCATATCGAGGCGTCAAAGGCCATCGCGCGCGCGCACCGCCTTGACCCGGACAAGGTTTTGTTTGTGCAGCAATCCGAGATCGCCATCGCTGCTGGTGCGTTTCATAATGATGTCGTCGCCGTGGCAAATGAACGCCTGCTTTTCACGCATGAACACGCATTTGAGTACCCCGAGCAGACCTATGCCGACATTAAGCGGTTGATGCCTGAGGCAGAGATTATCATCGTTCCAGCCGACCGCGTGAGCCTAGCCGACGCCATTCAAAGCTATCTGTTCAATGCGCAATTGGTTACGCTGCCCAACGGCGGCATGGCGCTTATTTTGCCGGACGAAGCACAAGAAAATGCGCGGGTGTGGAGCTGGCTAACGGAGATGCTCGAAGGCAATGGCCCCATCCGCAGGCTAGTGCCCGTGAACGTGCGCCAATCCATGGCAAATGGCGGTGGTCCTGCCTGCCTGCGCTTGCGCGTTGTTGCCGACCCTACAACCGTTGATCAGCGCTTTATCGCTGACGCCCATAAGCTGGACATAATCGCCGAAGTTGTTGCCGCGCATTGGCCCGAAACCATTTTGCCAGACCAGCTGGGCGACACCGATTTGCTCGATAAGGTCCGGCTGGCACGTTTAAAGCTGTTGGAAGCCACAGATCTTGTTGCGCTTGCCTGACGGCGGCGATTTTTACCACCGCACCTCGATTTTGACCACATAGGCTAAAAGTGAGGGGTTTCTGTTGCCCGGCACCCCCCGAGCCGCTGTAACCTTTCTGTTGCCCGGCCGGTTCGGCCGCGTTCTTTTAGTGTAAGTTCAGACCGTGAGGCCCAAAATTACGCTGCGAGAGCAAGTGCTTCGTTATCGTTTGCACCTATTGGTTATGAACCATTTCACGGCTTATTCATGCCGGGCAAAAACAATGCTTTTCAACGCACGTCGATCCTAGTTCAGCCCCTCCAAGACCTCTGAAAACCAGAGATTTTGGTGGAGCTGCCGGGTACCGCCCCCGGGTCCGCTGCACCTATTGCACATCGCAATTTATCACCATAGCCGAGCGAACTCGGCAGAAACTTATATAGGCGCTTTTTCGTGAATGGGAAGTAGAGGTGGTTACAGACCCTGCATATTTCGGCTTTCGGCCGGAACATGGACGACCAACCCGTCGAGGTCAGGCGTCAAAGTAATTTGACAGGACAAGCGGCTCGTGCGGCGTGCCCCCGTTGCAAGGTCGAGCATATCTTCTTCATCCTCAACTGCGGATGGAAGCTTATCAAACCAACCCTTGTCGATGATTACATGGCAAGTGGAACAAGCCATCTGGCCTTCGCACGTTCCCTCAAGCGGCTGTCCAGCGGCTTGCGCGAGATCGAGCAGGCTCTGGCCGTTGCTCCCATGGACCACTTGCGAATCGCCCTCGGCATTGATGAACGTGACTGTGATCATAACATTGCCTCTGCTGCCTGATTGATGGCCTTTGCCGCAATATCAATCTCTTCAACAGTCGTATAGCGGCCAAAACCCAAACGAATGGAAGATTTTGCTTGTGCATCGGTCAAGCCAATGGCGCGCAGCACATGGCTTGGACGCCCTGAGCCACTTGCACAAGCGCTTCCAGCCGAAAAGGCAATGTTCCGGCATTCGGAAATCAGCCGACCAGCATCAATACCATCTCGGCGGATGTTAAGATTGCCCTTATAGCGCTCGGTCGTTGCGCCATTGATAGTCCAATCGGCAAAGGCTGCCCTTGCGCGATTCCAAAGCATGGCAACATGCGCGGCGTCCGCCTCCATCCGCTCTGCCGCCAGTTTCGCCGCCGCGCCAAAGCCCGCGCATAAAGCGGTGGAAAGCGTGCCGGAACGCATGCCTTGTTCTTGTCCCCCGCCCAACATGTGTGGGGCCAGTGACACACCATCACGCACCCACAAAGCGCCGATGCCCTTGGGCCCATGAATCTTATGTGCAGAAACCGCAATCATATCGGGGCCATCAGGAATAGGCATACGGCCAAAAGCTTGCACGGCGTCGCACAGAAACAGCTTATTTTGTGCGTGGGCAGCGGCGGCAAGGTCGGCAATAGGTTGAATGGTTCCAATCTCGTTGTTCACGAGCATGATGGCCTGCAATGCCGCATGTGTCTTCACGTGATCAACGAGGCCATCGGTTCCGACCGGCAACACATCGCCGCCCAAATACTGCACACAATCCAACACCGCAGCATGCTCGGTCGCAGCGGCGCTTACGGACAGACCACATCCTAAAATCGCCAGATTAATCGCTTCTGTCGCGCCGGAGGTAAAGATAACGCGTCCGCCCGGTGGCAACAAAGCCGCCACCTGATCCCGGGCGACCTCCACCGCCGCTGCCGCTGCCCTGCCCGCGGCATGGGCGCTGTGCGGGTTTGCAAAACCGCTCTTAAGCCAAGGCTCCATGGCCGTGAAGGCTTCGGGGGCGAGCGGCGTTGTGGCTTGATAGTCTAAGTAAATCATGCGGCTTTTGCGCGGACGGAGATGCTGCGCCAGACATCTATGAAGCGCGTGATGTCTGCGTCATTCGTGGCAGCGCCAAAGCTAACGCGGATGACTTCGGACGCGGATTTATCATCCCATCCCATCGCCCCCAACACATGGCTGGTTTTCAGCGTCCCGGATGAGCAGGCACTGCCAGCAGAAACCGCAATTCCCGCCATGTCAAAGTTGATAAGCTGGCTCGACGCGGCAACGCCTGGCATGCGGTAACTGCCGATGGTCGCAAGTCGGTTGCTCTCCGAAGCAACGACAATGCCGCCACATTCGACTACGGCAGCTTCCAATATTTTGCGCAGGCGGACCGCATCTTCCATCCATGCAAAACCCGCCTCAAGTGCCGTTGCGAATCCGATCGCTGCAGGCAAATTCTCCGTCCCGCGTCGATAGCCTTGCTCTTGACCACCCGTGGGGAACAACAATCCAAGATTGCGCACGAGCAATGCCCCCATGCCCGGCGGCCCACCTAATTTATGCGCCGAGACCGCAATCATATCAGCATCGGGAAGCGGCAGTTTTCCAGCGCTTTGCGAACAATCAGCGAAGAATATGCCGCCAACATTGCGCACAGCGGCCGCAATTTCAGCCATGGGTTGGATAATGCCGGTTTCATTATTCACAGATTGAACAGCAAATCGTGCTTCACCAGTGATTGCACCGATATCGACTTGTCCACCTGCTCCTACCGGCAAACGGTACGGCCCAGCCACCGCCAACACCGCATCATGCTCCACCGCACTAGACACCGCCGCCGTACCGCGAAGCCCCAACGCAATTGCTTCGCTGGCGCCGCTCGTCAGGATGACTTCACCATCCCAATTCAGCGCGGCTGCAATCCGCTGACGCGCCTCCTCAAGCGCAAAGCGAGCAGCTCTGCCTTCTTGATGCGGTGAGGATGGATTAGCCCAATGCACCATAGCTTCAGCCATAACCGCGCGCGCCGCCGGAATGATGGGCGTCGTGGCGGCATGATCAAGATAGATGCGGCTTTGGTCGGGCATATTTTCCATGACAGTTGCGAAAATCGTCACTGCTTCTATATAGCGCTTCACATTCCTGCAAAGCCCGAACCGTCGGGTAAAGCTCGGCACACATTCTTAGAATCGAAATTTTATATGCCCGCCATTGCTATTCCCGGTCCAGAAGGTCGCCTCGAAGCTCGTTTTTCACCGCCGCCACGTCCAAGAGCGCCCATTGCAATGATTTTGCATCCGCACCCGCAAGCGGGCGGAACAATGAACGACCGTATCACGCAACAGCTTTACAAAACCTTCGTAGCGCGCGGTTTTGGGGTTTTACGCTTCAACTTTCGCGGTGTTGGCCGAAGCGAAGGCGAATTTGACAATGGCATCGGCGAATTGTCTGACGCAGCCTCCGCGCTAGATTGGGTCCAAAGCTTTCACCCCGAAGCTTCGACAACATGGATCGCAGGTTTCAGCTTTGGCGCATGGATTGGAATGCAGCTTTTGATGCGCCGTCCGGAAATCCGGGGTTTTATTTCCGTTGCCCCGCCAGCCAACATGTATGATTTCAGCTTTCTAGCCCCCTGCCCATCATCGGGCATCATCATTCAAGGCGTGAATGATGAGGTTGTGACCCCGAACGCGGTACAAAAGCTTGTCGATAAATTGCGGACGCAGCGGCACATCACCATCAATCATGATGAAATTCCGCGTGCGAACCATTTCTTCGAAAATGAAATGGAATTGCTGATGGCGTCAGTGAACGGCTATCTCGATTTCCGCTTGGATCCGAACTGTCCAATTAAGTGATTTTGATAGCCATTAAGCGGTCGATGAAAAGGTTCCAATTCGGTAATTTTGCCATGGTTTCAGGGCATATCCGCCGCGCCCGTTACCAGTGACTGCCCCTTTTCATCGGGCACCACCCAAATCGCCACATTGGCGAATATTACCAAGGCCGCGGCAACCATCAGCCACATTTGTTGGCTAGCGCCGTCGCGCCGCCAACGCTTCCCTGCCCCATAGAGCAATAGAAAAGCAGACAGCATAGCAACGGACAATATGGCATTCAGCATCGCTACACTCATAAAGGCGGTGGATAAGCTACGCAATCGCGGAAATTCGGCATGGCCTTTTGCGGCGTGCTCCCATAGGGGGGACATAGGTCGACTCAAGCTGTTACAGGATGTGCCATGCGTATTGCCATCGCCTCAGATCATGCTGCCCTCGCGCTGAAATCAGCGCTAGCTGAATATCTGCGCTCTGCTGGGCATGATGTCGCCGACCTTGGCCCATATGACGAAGCCTCCGTTGACTATCCGGATTATGGATACAAGCTTGCACACGCCATTGCCGATGGTTCGGCAGAACGCGGCGTGGCCTTATGCGGATCAGGCATTGGTATTTCCATCGCCGTGAACCGCAACCCAGCGGCGCGCGCCGCGCTTGTGTCTGAACCACTTTCGGCCCGCCTGTCCCGCGAGCATAATGACGCAAATGTCATTGCTATGGGCGCGCGCCTGATTGGTATCGAAATGGCGAAAGCCTGTATTGATGCATTTCTCTCAACCGAATTTGGTGGCGACCGCCACCAACGCCGCGTTGACAAATTATCCACCTTACTCACGACCAAGGAACCAGCATGAGCACGCGTCCCGCACACGATCTTTCCGATGTCCAGCCCGACGGTTTTTTCACACGCGGCTTGGCCGAAACGGATGCCGAAGTTTTTACCGGTCTTACCCATGAACTGGATCGCGAGCAAAACCAGATTGAGCTCATTGCCTCGGAAAACATTGTGTCAAAAGCTGTGCTTGAGGCGCAAGGGTCGGTTTTCACTAACAAATATGCCGAGGGCTATCCCGGCAAGCGTTATTATCAGGGTTGCGCGCCCTCAGACGAAGTTGAAACATTAGCTATCGAACGCGCCAAAAAGCTTTTCAATGCTGGCTTTGCAAACGTCCAGCCGCATTCCGGTGCGCAGGCAAATGGTGCTGTCATGCTGGCACTTGTAAAGCCGGGCGAGACGATATTGGGTATGAGCCTGGATGCAGGCGGCCACCTAACACACGGCGCAAAGGCAGCCATGTCAGGCAAATGGTTCAACGCTGTGCAGTTCGGCGTGAACCCGGAAACACATCTTATTGATTTCGACGAAGTCGAGCGTCTTGCCAAAGAACATCGCCCGAAAATCATCATCGCTGGTGGCTCGGCTTATCCACGCATCATCGATTTTGCGCGCTTCCGCGCTATTGCCGACGAAGTCGGCGCAATCTTTCATGTGGATATGGCCCACTTTGCGGGCTTGGTTGCTGGCGGCGTTCATCCTAACCCGCTTGAGCATGCCCATGTTGTAACCAACACCACGCATAAAACGCTGCGTGGACCTCGTGGCGGCATGATCATGACGAATGATGAAGCCATCGCCAAGAAGATCAACTCGGCGGTCTTCCCAGGGCTCCAGGGCGGTCCATTGATGCACGTCATCGCTGCTAAGGCTGTCGCTTTTGGTGAGGCGCTGCGCCCGGATTTCAAAACTTATGCTGCAGCGACGATTACCAATGCGAAGGCTCTGGCCGCAACATTGCATGAACGCGGCGCTAATTTGGTTTCCGGCGGTACGGATACCCATTTGGCCTTGGTCGATCTGACCCCGCTCGGCATTACCGGGCGTGATGCTGACGAAGCGTTGGAGCGCGCGTCAATCACCTGCAATAAAAACGGCATTCCGAATGATCCCCTGCCGCCGATGAAAACCAGCGGCATTCGGGTAGGCTCGCCAGCCGGAACGACACGCGGCTTTGGCGTTACCGAATTCCAGGAGATTGGTCACATGATCTCTGACGTGCTGGAAGGCTTGCGTCAAAAGGGTGAGCATGGTGACGCTGCTGTCGAGGCCGAAGTTCGCGTTCGGGTGCGCGAATTGTGCAGCCGCTTCCCAATTTACCCATCTTGAATTATATAGGTGACTTACCCATCTAATACACAGAAGGGAAATGACCATGGGATTTTGTAACGAATGTAATGCGGCATATGGGGATGGCGCGAAGTTCTGCCCCAATTGCGGTGCGAAAACACCGGAACAACGGGCCGCAGAAAGCATACCCAATCAGGCACGGCATTACATGGGTGAGGCAGCAGGCGAGTTGTGGGGCGCGACCAAGGATGCTTTTCACACCGGCAAGCATCTCGCTGATCAAGATACCGTGAAGAAAGTTGCTGGCGGTGCCGCGATTGGCGCAGCAGCTGGCATTATCGCCCCAATCGGGCTTGCAACCGGCGCATTGATTGGTGCAGGCATTGTCGCTTATCGGCATGTGAACAAGAAAAAGAATCAGGAAAAATAATTGCGCTGCCCATTTTGCGGACATGAAGATAGCCAGGTAAAAGACAGCCGTCCGACTGAAGACAATAGCGCGATCCGACGTCGGCGGCAGTGCGAGGGTTGCGGTGGGCGCTTCACAACCTTTGAGCGCATTCAACTGCGTGAGTTGGTGGTGATCAAAAGTGAGGGCAAGCGTGAACCGTTCGATAGGGAAAAGTTAGAGCGCTCGCTATCCGTCGCGTGCCGAAAGCGGCCAGTTGACAATACGCATATCGAAAAGCTCGCGTCCGCAATCCAGCGGCAGCTTGAAACCCTTGGTGAAAGCGAAATCGAAACCAAACGTATTGGCGAATTCGTCATGGATGGCCTGAAAGCGCTGGATAGCGTTGCCTATATCCGCTTCGCGTCAGTGTATAAGGACTTTAGCGAAGCCAAGGATTTTGAAGATTTCGCCGGAAGTGTGGTCGAAGCGGCGCTGAAATGAGCGCGTCGCCCATCATCATTTTGTGCCGTCCGCAATTGGGCGAAAATATTGGTAAGGCCGCGCGTGCCATGCTCAATTTTGGCCTAACCGAAATGCGTTTAGTCGCGCCGCGCGATGGATGGCCCAACCCCAATGCAGGTCCCGCAGCATCGGGGGCGGACATTGTGTTGGTGAACGCCCAAGTTTTTCCAACGCTTGCGGAGGCAACCGCGGACATTGCCCATGTCTATGCGACAACGGTGCGCAAGCGTGGCGTTACCAAGCCGGTAATAACGCCCGAAGTGGCCGCTGGGGAGATATTCGGCAATACAGGACGAAGCGCGATCTTATTCGGAGCCGAACGTTCCGGCCTTGAAAGCGACGAAGTCAATGTTGCCCGCGCAATTATCACGGTGCCGATAAATCCTGAATTTGGTTCGCTGAACTTGGCGCAGGCGGTCATCCTATGCGCATATGAATGGTCGAAGACGCAAACATTGGCGAGCCCACCCAAAACAGATTTGGAACCACCCGCCACGCAGTTCGAACTGGACGGCCTGATTGCGCAATTGGATGGCATGCTGGAGCCGCTGAATTATTTCACGCCCGTCGATCGCGCGCCCGTCACGCGCCGCACATTACGCAATTTACTGACCAAGCCAGCATGGAATGCGCTTGAAGTCAGGACATTACGTGGTGTGCTGACAACATTGAATAGACGGCGACCACCCGAAGATTAAATGTGAGGTCCTTAGCGCTGCCCTTGGTAAAGCAATCAGGCGCGATTGGCATCCCATTTATCGAGTTCGTAAGCGATAGAAGCTTCAACCAAACGCTCCCACAAATCCGCAACCACTTCAACGGGAATGCCCAAGCCAGTTGCCGAATCATGCACGTTTTTGAGCACCTGCTGCTTGCGCGCTTCGTCGCGAACGGAGCTGCGTTCTGATTTAATCCGTGCGGCGGCATCCATATAAGCGAAGCGAACGGCCAATAGCTCCACCAATTGCGTATCCACCGCATCAACGCCCGCGCGCACTTCGGTCATATCATTGCAATTGGCGGGTTCGACTGGGCTTGGGATGCTGTTCATGGCCGCGCCTTTACGTTTCCGCACCCGTAAAGTCGAGCCAGATGTTGACATAAGGCCTATCAACGGCCATAGGCGCCGCTTCGCAATCGACCCTGCATTCCGGTGAAGCAGGTGTCCGGTACATCCCAGATGTATCGCGCGGTACCGGAAACAATGTTGTTAGCAATTGGAGACTGAATATGTCGATGCGCAAAAGCTCGAAGTATAAACTTGACCGCCGGATGGGTGAAAACATCTGGGGTCGCCCAAAATCCCCTGTAAATAAACGCGAATATGGTCCAGGCCAACATGGTCAGCGCCGCAAAGGTAAGCTGTCCGATTACGGCATTCAGCTGCGCGCAAAGCAGAAGCTTAAGGGCTATTATGGCGACGTGACTGAAAAGCAGTTCAAGCGCGCCTATCAAGAAGCGAGCAACATGAAGGGCGATACGTCGCAGAACCTTATCGGTCTGTTGGAGCGTCGTTTGGACATGGTTGTGTATCGCGCCAAGTTCGCACCAACCATTTTTGCTGCACGTCAGATTGTTAGCCATGGCCACATTCGCGTTAACGGCGTGAAGTGCAATATCGCCAGCCGTCAGGTTGCCGTTGGTGACGTCATCAGCCTTGGACCGAAAGCTAAGGAAATGGCTCTGGTTATCGAAGCTCAAGGCCTCGCCGAGCGTGACATTCCTGAATATGTTGCCGTTGATGGCAATGACAAGGTAACCTTCGCACGCGTACCGACGCTTGATGAAGTACCTTATCCTGTGAAGATGGAACCAAATCTGGTCGTCGAATTCTATTCGCGTTAATCTTCTCAAACAGATTATAAAAAAGGCGGTCCATGTGGCCGCCTTTTTTTGTGCGCGTAAACCATGTCGGCGCGCGGAGCTTGCTCAATAAGACAGCGTAAGCCGGGGCATTCGTCCTGCAAATCTTTTTCGTTTGAGCGGTGCGGACGGGTCTGGCACAAGGCGCGCATTCATCTTTCCCTCATAGGAGAATTCCATGCGCCTGCTTTCCTTGGCACTTGTTTCGGCGTTTGCCCTGACAGGTGCGTGCCCGACGATAGCATCGTCAGATGCTGAGACATCTGCATTACCCCAGATTGTGGTTCCTGATTTGTCGGAACAAACAATGAAGGACGTCACCCGCGAGTTATCGCTTGATACATATGAAGGCCGCGCACCTGGATCGATTGGTGAAGAAAAGACCGTCGCGCACCTGATCGCGAAGTTCAAAGCGGCAGGGCTTGAGCCTGGAAATAATGGCAGTTGGACGCAGGACGTCCCCCTGATTGAAATTACCGCGAAAAATGTTTCAGCCCTAAACATTGCTGACCGGAACGGAAAAGTCATGTCCTTTGCCTATGGCAGTGAATATGTCATCGGCAGTTACCGCGAAACGCCAAAAACCGAAATTAATCAAAGCGACATGATCTTTGTCGGTCATGGCATCGTTGCCCCTGAAAAGGGATGGAATGATTATGCTGGTGTTGATGTGAAGGGAAAAACCGTTGTCGTCATGGTCAACGATCCAGATTTCGAAAACGAAGGCCTTGATGGTCCTTTCGGCGGCAAAGCCATGACCTATTATGGTCGCTGGACTTACAAATATGAAGAGGCCGCGCGCCAAGGTGCTGCTGCCGTTCTGATCATCCACGATACTGCGCCTGCCGCTTATGGTTGGAATGTCGTCAATTCTAGTTGGACGGGCACACAGTTCCTCGCACAATCCAAAGATGGCGGCAAAAGCCAGACTCAGGCCAATGGCTGGATTCAAAAATCTGTAGCTAAGGAAATTTTCGCTGCAGCAGGCCAGAATTTGGAAACGCAAATGGCGGCGGCAAAGCAAAAGGGTTTCAAGGCCGTGCCGTTGAACCTCACCGCCTCTTTCAACTTCGACAATGATATTGCGCGCAAGGCCAGTAAGAATGTGATCGGTGTGATGAAGGGTGCAAAGCGGCCCGATGAATATGTGCTATACACCGCGCATTGGGACCATCTGGGGCGCTGCACGGCGGCTTCGGATGGCGACGACATCTGCAACGGCGCCGTTGATAACGCCACGGGAACCGCCGCTCTTGTGGCGCTTGCGGAGGGCTATACCAAAGCCGGCACGCCAGACCGGTCGGTTGTGTTCCTTGCGGTCACGGCCGAAGAAAGTGGCCTGCTCGGTTCCAAATATTATGCAGAAAACCCTATCTTCCCGCTGTCGCAGACTGTTGGTGGTGTGAATATGGATGCATTTTCAATGTCTGGTCCTGCCAAAAACCTGACCGTCATTGGCAAAGGCAAGTCACAACTTGACGCTTATTTGGAAGTAGCGGCCAAATCGGAAGGTCGTACACCTGAAATGGAACCGACCCCGGAAAAAGGATTCTATTATCGTTCGGACCATTTCAGCTTTGCCAAGCTTGGCGTGCCGATGGTCTATTTTGAAGGCGGCGATGACCTAATCATTGGTGGCAAAGCAGCGGCTCAAGCAGCAGCAGAGGACTATGAAAAGAACCGTTATCACGCGCCCGATGATGAATTTGACGAAAATTGGGATTGGTCCGGCGTCATGTCTGATCTGAAACTATATTACCGTGTTGGCCGGATGCTTGCGATGACCAATGCGTGGCCAAACTGGAACGAAGGCGATGAATTCCGCGCCGTTCGCGACAAAAGCCGCAGCGGGAAATAAACATATGACGTTTCGCATGCCTGCGGAATGGGCCCCCCATGAATCGGTCTGGATTGGTTTTCCGAGTTCAGCTGATGCGTGGGGCGCACCACTACACCGCGCCCAGCAACAAATTGCGGCATTTGCTAACGCCGTACATGCCTCTGGTCATGGTGAGCGCGTCCATTTGGTTGCAGGTAGCGCCGAAGCTACCGCCATTGCCGTGGACCTTGTCGACAATGGCGTTCATGTCGAACAGCACCTCATTGGCGACATATGGCTACGTGACACGGCTTGTATCATCGTAAAAAACGGTAATCGCCGCATCGCACGCGATTTTGGCTTCAATGGCTGGGGAGAACGCTTCGATTATCCGGGTGACAAAAGCATTGGCCATGACCTCGCCATTGCTGCGGGATTTGACGTCACGAAGGCGGATTGGATTTTGGAAGGCGGCTCCATCGATGTGGACGGTGAAGGCCTCGCGGCGACCACTGTTGATTGTTTATTGAATCCGAACCGCAACCCCACGCTTCATAAAGAGGCGATTGAGACGCGGCTGCGCGATGACCTTGGAATCGAACGATTGCTTTGGTTGGGTGACGGCTTGGCGAATGACCACACCGATGGGCATATTGATAATCTCGCACGCTTTGTGGGTGTAAACCACATCCTCATTCCGCAAGGCCACGGCGCCGATGACCCCAATGAAGCCGTTTTTGAAGATGCCTGTAAACGCGCCGAAACATTTGGATGTCGAGTCACCCGCATGCCTTCGGTCGGGCGCTTCGTCCAAGATAGAGAAGTCGTTCCGGCAAGCTATATGAATTTTTACATTGGCAATACCGCTATCGTTGTGCCCCATTATGGCGCGCAGAATGACGATGCCGCAATTGCCGTTTTGGAGACATTGTTTCCCGACCGTAAAGTTGTGGGGGTCATGGCGGACGCTGTATTAACCGGCGGCGGCAGCTTTCATTGCTCTAGCCAACAAGTGCCCACATAACTCTATTGGATTCTCAAGCGCGCATAACCATATCCAGAGTTTGCAATTAAGAAGAGGATTTCCGATGAAAAAAGCGTTTCTACTCGCCCTTGCAGCCGCGACCCTCACCGTTCCGGCATTTGCTAACCATCACGGCGCCACGAAGGCCGACCATGACAAGATGCATAAGGCGCATCAGGAACGTTTGGCTAAAATCCTTTCCGATCCCGCGCGCGCCAATGACGCAAAGCGCGACAAATATCGCCACCCAGCGGAGACATTTGAATTTTTCCGCATCCATCCAGATCATGTCATTGGTGAATATGCTCCTGGTGGAGCTTGGGTGTCGCGCATTCTTGGCCGTTATGTGAACGAAAATGGCAAATATACTGGCCTGTATTTCGGTACAAAAACCCATTTCAGCGAGCAACAAAAACAAGGTATTGCGGCCGCAATTACCAAATTTCCGTCTGATGTTGCGGCCGTATCGGGTCGACCTGCAACGGATTTCAACGCCTTTTCCCTCAGCGATATTCCGGAAGGTGCCAAGGGCAGCTTTGACCGCATTTTGATCATGCGGATGATGCATAATATGATCAACTGGAACATCGCAGACGCCGAAATCAAGGCCATGCGCGACCTATTGAAACCAGACGGCCTGATCGGCATTGAACAGCACCGAGCAAAGGCAGACGCCCCCTACAGCTATACCAATGGCAGTAAGGGCTATATGCGCGAAGCGGACATCATCAACTTCATGGAAATCCATGGCTTTGAACTTGTTGCCAAGAGCGAAGTGAACGCCAACCCCAAGGATAGCGCAAATTGGCCAGACGGCGTGTGGACATTGCCACCTGCCTTGCGCCTGAAGGATGTTGACCGCGCGAAATATGAGGCGATTGGTGAAACCGACCGGATGACATTGTTGTTCAAAAAGCGCGATTGATAATTTTGCGGTGGCAGCGGCAGCGGCGCGAATGCGTGTCGCTGCCATCACAAAACACGCAAAAATGCGGTCCGACGACAATCATGATTGCAGCGCGTTTCTGCGTGCGGCTATAGAAGCCGCATGACCAGAAATATTACCGTCGCCGCGTTGCAACTGCCCTTTGCGGCTAGTGAAGCCGAAAACATCGATGCCGTCAGCGACCTTGTCGCGCAAGCGTCTGACATGGGCGCGCAAATCATCCTGCCGCCCGAACTGTTTTCAGGTCCCTATTTCTGTAAAACGCAGGAAGAAGCGCATTTCGCACTGGCACGGCCCACTCTCGAACATCCTGCCGTCATGGCCATGGCAAAATTGGCCAAGCGCCTGGGCGTTGCTATCCCCGCCAGCTTCTTCGAACGCGACGGGGCGCATTTTTACAATAGCATAGCTATGATTGACGCCAATGGCGAAATCATGGGCGTGTATCGCAAGAGCCATATTCCCGATGGCCCCGGCTATCAGGAGAAATATTATTTCCGTCCGGGCAATACGGGTTTCAAGGTTTGGGACGTGTTTGGCACACGCATTGGCGTCGGCATTTGCTGGGACCAGTGGTATCCCGAATGCGCGCGCGCCATGGCATTGATGGGGGCTGAGCTTTTATTCTACCCTACAGCCATCGGTGCAGAGCCGCAGGATGCGACATTGGACACGCGGCACATGTGGCGGCGGGCGATGATTGGCCATGCGGTATCAAACTGTATGCCCGTTATTGCGGCCAATAGAGTGGGCAGCGAAGATGATCACGGCCAGACAGCGCAAAAATTTTACGGCACAAGTTTCATAGCGAATGAATGGGGCGATGTAGTCGCTGACTTGGATGACGCCGAGACGGGCATATTGGTCTCCACCTTTGACCTCGACCAAGCCCGTGCGCACCGGGCCAGCATGGGCTTCTTCCGCGACCGTCGCCCAGCTTTATACACCCGCCTTGCCGAGGATATTTGATCTGTCGCATCTCTATCTCATTGGCATAGGTTCAAATCAGCCACATCCTGTCATTGGCACGCCAAACCGCATCATCCCGCAAGCGATAGCTGCGCTGGAGATGGATGACATAGATGTGTTCGCGCATTCTGCCACCATAGAATCCCGCCCGATTGGCCCGTCGTTACGTCGCTTTGCTAATGCAGCTGCAGTCGTGGCGACCGAACTTGATCCCCCTGCGCTGCTTGCCCGCTTGCATGAAATAGAAAGCCATTTCGGGCGCGTCCGTCGTGGCCAAAGCTGGCGCGCGCGGGTGCTGGACCTTGATATTCTCTTATGGTCAGGTGGCATGTGGGCCGGCAGCAATCCTGGGCTTTCCATCCCCCATCCAGGCCTGCGTTCGCGCGGTTTTGTCCTTACGCCCGCGGCCATGATTGCCCCCGATTGGCGCGACCCGGTGTCAGGTCTTAACATTCGTCACCTGCAATCGCGATTTAACCGACCAAAGGCGCTTGACCAGTCCTCCCACCGCCATTAGGGGGAGCGCTCTCCTTTGAACCCAAATAGGTTCAGGTCGGGAGGGCCCTTAGCTCAGTCGGTAGAGCAACTGACTTTTAATCAGTAGGTCGCTGGTTCGAACCCAGCAGGGCTCACCATATTTGGGGGTGGAACGCAATGTCGTACCCCGCCCCATGGCGCGCCCATTACTGGCCGGTGAAGGCCGCTTTACGCTTCTCCACAAACGCTTTGGTGCCTTCAACCGCATCCGCCGAGCTGCCTGCAATGCGCTGCCCTTCGGCTTCTGCGAGCAATTGTTCTGCGTAAGAGTTTTCTAACGCCGTCAGGATATTTTTGCGCATCACCGCATAGGCGACGGTAGGTCCGTTAGCGAGCCGGGTCGCCAGAGCGCGTGTTTCTGTTTGCAACGCTGCATCTTCCACGCATTTGTAGATCATGCCCCAATCAGCCGCTTTTTCACCGCTGATTTTCTCACCGAGCAACATCATTTCCGTTGCCCGCGCTTTACCAACCAAGCGCGGTAGCATCCATGATGCGCCGCCATCGGGGACGAGGCCGATATTCACAAAGGCCTGAAGGAAATAGCCTGACTTACCCGCGATGACAAAATCGCCGCAGAGACCGATAGAGCAGCCAACCCCAGCAGCGGCGCCGTTGATGGCGGTTACAATAGGCATATTCAAACGCGCAAGGTTCATCATCAGCGGGTTATAATGCCGAGTCAGCGCGATGTAGCTGCCCTCCCCCCGGGAAACCGATCGATCACCGCGTGCAGAAAGATCTGCACCAGAACAAAAGCCGCGCCCCGCACCCGTAATGACAAGACAACGTGCATCGCCCAGACCATTGGATACAGCATCGTTTATTTCGCCGGCCATTTCGAGCGAACACGCGTTCATGCGTTCGGGACGGTTTAGGGTGATGGTTGCAATCCGGTCGGTAACATCCAAAGTGATGGTTTCATAAGTCATGATTAGGCGCCCTCCTCCGGCATTATTCTTCTTATCGGCTAAATCAGTCGCGCGTTCCGAGCAAGTCCCGTGCGACCACCCAATTGTGAATCTCGCTTGGCCCATCATAGATGCGCATCGTCCGCAACTTGTTGGACAGCAGATATAGCGGCATTTCGCGCGTCATGCCCATCCCGCCAAACATCTGCATCGCATGGTCGACAATGTCATAGGCCGTTTCGGTGCAATAAGATTTGATCATCGAAATTTCTTGTCTGGTGTCGCGCCCTTCATCCATTTTCCAAGCGCAGTCATATGTCATCAGTCGCATGGCATGAATCCGCGTTGCGGCATCCGAAACCCAATTCTGCACCGTCTGACGCGACGACAGCGGTTTGCCAAATGTCACGCGTTGCGGCGCATAATCGATCATCATATCAAGCGCGCGCTGCGCCATGCCAATCGACCAAGACGCCATTTCTATCCGCCTTGTGCCCAACCGGACTTGCATGGGCAAAAATCCTTGCCCACGCTTGCCAAGCAATTTCCAGCCTGGAACTCGGCAATCGTCGAGCGCGATTTCATAGGTCGCCGTGCCGTCGATCATAGGAATTTTGCGTAAGACGTTAAAGCCCGGCGTGTCGCGGTCGACCAGAAATGCCGACATGCCATTTCGGCCTTCGGCATTCTTGTCCGTAACGGCCATCAATATGGTAAAATCGGCCTCGTCGGCTTTCGTGATCCAGATTTTGCGGCCGTTGATAACCCAGTCGTCGCCATCCTGAACGGCGGTGGTCTTCATCAATTGCGGGTCGGCGCCTGCGCCGGGTTCCGATATACCAATGGCAGAGATCGTCTCTCCGCGCACATAAGGCGCTAGATAATGTGTGCGCTGTTTTTCATCCGCCGCTGCCATCATCATACGCAAATTGGGCGAATCCGGGGGGATTGTGTAAGGGGTAACGCTCCGGCCAAGTTCTTCGCCAACACCAACCATGGCAACCATCGGCAGGTTCATCCCGCCCACTTCCTCGGGCGCATCCAATCCCCAGAGACCCAGATCCTTGGACACCAGATCAACACGCGCCTGTTCGTCTGTGGTTAGATAACTGCCTTTGCCCGCGGTCTCGCGCGCCAACACATCACTTTCTAGCGGTATCAGTTGGGAGTCCACAAATTTGCGGACAAGGTCTTTGAGCATTTTATGCTCTTCAGCGAGTTCGAAATTCATGGCGTATCCTTATGTTAATAGCTTCGCGGAAGACCGAGAACATGCTCGGCAAGATAGCTGAGGATCAGGTTGGTGCTAATCGGGGCAACGGTATAGAGGCGCGCTTCACGGAATTTGCGTTCAACATCATATTCCTCCGCAAAGCCAAAGCCGCCATGCGTTTGCACGCACATGTCCGCTGCGGCCCAGCTGGCTTCAGATGCCAGCAACTTCGCCATATTAGCTTCGGCACCGGGATTGCCGCCTGCATCAAATACCTGCGCGGCATGATGGACCATCAGTTCCGCAGCGCGCATGTGCGCATAACAACGGGCAATCGGAAACTGGACGCCTTGGTTCTGGCCGATGGCGCGTCCAAAAACATTGCGCTCCTTGGAATAATCCGTCGCTTTTTTGATGAACCATTTGGCATCACCAATGCATTCGGCGGCAATCAATATCCGCTCGGCATTCATGCCCGAGAGAATATAGCGAAACCCCTTGCCTTCCTCACCAATCAGCGCGGAGGCGGGAATGCGCATATCGTCGAAGAAAATTTCGGTGGTTGAATGGTTCATCATTGTCCGGATGGGCTTGATCGTCATGCCATTGCCCATGACTTTGCGCATATCGACGAGAAAAATGGAGAGGCCTTCGGTCTTGCTGGCAACCTCTTCACGTGGCGTCGTGCGGGCAAGTAGCATCATGAGGTCGGAATATTCCGCACGACTGGTCCAGATTTTCTGACCGTTGATGATGTAATCGTCGCCATCCCGTACGGCAACAGTCCGCAGCGAAAGCGTATCGGTACCGCTGGTCGGCTCCGACACACCAAAGGCCTGCAGCCGCAGCTCTCCGGTGGCGATACGCGGCAGATATTCCTGCTTCTGTTCTGCACTGCCATATTTCAGCAACGTGTTCATAATGTACATCTGCGCATGGGCCGAAGCGCCATTACAGCCAGACGCTTGAATTTCTTCCATGATCACCGCTGCCGCATCCAGCTTTAGCCCAGATCCCCCATAGACTTCCGGAATCAGCGCAGCGAGAAACCCTGCTTTGGTGAGCGCATCCACAAACTCAGCCGGATAGGCACGCGCACTATCTTTTTCCCGCCAGTACGCACCAGGAAACTCCGCGCATAATGCCTGCACCGCACGGCGTATTTCGCCAATATCCGGACTTTCAGACATTCTATTGTTTCCTTTGAGCGGTTGCAGCGGTGACTTGCCGCCCGTCTGCGGCAAAAGCGGCCATTTCAATCTCAGTACCTGATCCACGCATGACAAGATGCAAAGCCTCGCCACAAATTGCCGGCGAAAGGCCGCGGTAGGAAAAATGTGTTAACGCGTTATCGCCGAATTCTTGCTGTGCCAAATCCAGTAACAATGTGGCCGTCAAAGGGCCATGAACCACAAGTCCGCGATAACGCTCTTCGCCTTGCGCGTAAGGCACATCATAATGGATGCGATGACTGTTGAAGGTGAGCGCTGAGAAGCGGAATAATAGCGGCTCAGTTGGTACGAGCATGCGGTGATTGCTCCACCCCTCTGCATCGAAGCTTCCCATAGTATTTTCAGGCGGTGATAAAGCAGCGCCTGCCGCGGCGGCCGCACGATACACGATGCTCTGCAGCTCACGAACCGCAACACCAGCTTCGCCAATGGTTTCATGGGCGACATCGACGAATACTAATGGGCCCGATCCGCCTGATTTTTCGGTGATGGATTCTATGCGCGATGTGCGTGTTACAGCTTCACCTAATTGCAGCGGCGTGAAAAAATCTACTTTGCTGGATGCCCACATGCGGCGGGGCAACAGTACGGGCGGAAGAAAGCTTTTCGGGCTGTCGTCACGCGCGGGGTGGCCGTCTGGTCCCAGTTCCGCCATTGCCGCGTCTGGAACGCATAGGCACCAATGTAACCCCTGCGGCACTGTGCCATCGCCACTAGCCGCACGATCAAAGGTGGCAAGCCAGCGCGCCACCAGTCCATGGTCGATGCGATCTGTCCGCACTTCTTCACGTCCAATCCATGCGCCCCATTCACTCATGCCTTGCGACCTCCCATCAGACCCTTGGCTATCACATGCGCCTGAATTTCGGCGGCGCCTTCAAAAATATTCAAAATCCGTGCATCGCACAAAAGGCGGCTAATTTCATATTCCAGCGCATAGCCATTGCCGCCATGTATCTGCAGCGCGGCATCGGCATTGCTCCACGCCGCGCGCGCAGCCAGGAGCTTCGCCATACCAGCCTCAATATCGCATCTTTTGCCGGAATCCTTTGCGCGCGCCGCTGCATAAGTCAGTTCGCGCGTCATCACGAAATCGGCCAAACTCATGACGATTTTATCCGCAACACGGGGAAAACCGATAATCGACTTGCCAAATTGCTTGCGGTTGGTCGCATAGTCTAAACCAAGCTCTAACGCCCGCTTGGCAACACCCACGGCCCGCGCCGCTGTCTGAATACGCGCGCCTTCAAATGTGCGCATCAACTGTTTGAATCCCTGCCCTTCTTCACCGCCCAGCAAAGCTTCATCAGGCGCAATCATTCCATCAAATTGCAGCGCATATTCGCGCATGCCGCGGTAGCCGAGCACTTCAATCTCGCTACCAGACATGCCCTTAGCCGGGAAAATATCCACATCTGTTCCCCGCGGCTTTGGCACTAGCAGCATGGACAGCCCAGCATAGCCCTGTGCATCGGAATTCGTCCTCACGAGCATAGTCATCAAGTCAGAGCGACTTGCATGGGTGATCCAGGTCTTTGCTCCGTCAATGACCCATTTCCCATTATCACGACGCGCCCGCGTCTGTAACGCGCCAAGGTCCGAACCCGTATCGGGTTCCGTGAACACAGCTGTCGGCAATATTTCCCCGCTTGCGATCTTGGGAAGCCAATAAGCCTTTTGCGCTTGTGTGCCCCCCATCGCTATCAACTCGCCCGCAATTTCCGACCGCGTGCCAATCGACCCGGCGCCAATCCAACCGCGCGACAATTCTTCTGTCACCACGCACATCACGAGCTTCGATAGTCCCAAACCGCCATATTCGGTGGGAATGCACACGCCAAAAGTACCAAGCGACGCCATATCAGAGATGGTTTCATCAGGAATAAGGTCATTCGCAAGGTGCCATTTATGGGCGTGCGGCAATATCCTATTTGTCGTAAAGCGCCGATATTGTTCGCGAATTGCGTCCAGTTCTGCATCTTGCAGTGCCTCGCTTGGCATCTGACCATCGGCTAAAGCCTGCGCCACTGCAGCGCGCGTTTTCGCTTGGTCGCTGTCGAGCCATAACGCGCACTCTTTCGCAAGCGACTGTGCAGCTGCACGCATCCCAAGATCGACTGGACGGAAAATCTCGTTCTGCCCCATGGGCAAACCGCCGGTCAACTGCCCAAAGGTTTCAGCAAAAATCAGCGATGCAACTTGTTGGTCAAGCTGCGTCCCGCCGTCATGGCTATCCAGCCAAGCGCTCACCGCTTCCAATGCCGCTACACTGGTTGCTATCCAAGCAAGCCCATGCGCAGCGCGTTGATTATTATCAATATCACCCTGCGCCAAGCGCTCAGATAGTGCGGATTTTGCTGCGTCGCGATAGCTCCAAGCGGCTTTTAAGGCGGCTGCAATATTCATGCGCGTTCAAATACCGCCGCAATTCCCTGACCGCCGCCAATACACATCGTTTCTAGGCCGAAACGGACGTCCCGGCGATGCATTTCACGGGTCAGGTTCGCCAATATCCGACCTCCGGTTGCGCCAATCGGGTGGCCAAGCGAGATACCCGATCCGTTCACATTTAGCATATCATGGCGGCTGTCATCGTCCGACCAGCCCCATCCCTTTAGGCAGGCCAATACTTGAGGCGCAAAAGCCTCATTCAACTCTACAAGGCCGATGTCGTTCCAGCTCAGCCCGTTGCGTGCGAACAGACGCTCTGTGGCAGGGACCGGGCCATAACCCATGCGCGAAGGCTCATAGCCGGCGGCTGCCCAGCTATGAAAATATGCGATGGGTTCAAGCCCGAGTTCTTCAAGCTTGTCCTCCGCCACAACAAGGCATGCTGCGGCTGCATCATTTTGCTGGCTCGCATTGCCGGCCGTAACGACACCACCTTCGAGTGGGCGTAACGCAGCCATGGTTTCGACCGTGGCATCGGCGCGATAGCCTTCATCATGATCAAAAATGATTGGATCGCCTTTTCTCTGCGCGATGCTTACGGGCACCAATTCATCATCAAACAAGCCATTTGCCCAAGCAGCGGCAGCGCGTTGGTGCGACCGCGCGGCGTAAGCATCACAAGCTTCGCGACTGATTTGATGGTCTTTTGCTAGATTTTCTGCGGTCTCAATCATGCCACTAATCACGCCAAACCGCTCGACGGGTTGGCTCATCACCCGCCCACGCGTCAGCCGGTCATGCAGCGTCAGATTGCCGGCACGAACGCCTTTGCGAATGTCCGTGGTGTAATGTTCCACATTCGACATGCTTTCACATCCACCGGCTACGACAATGTCGCTCACCCCTGTTTGTATCATCATTGCGGCGTTCACAATGGCTTGCAGGCCCGAACCACAACGCCGATCCACATGATACCCAGGCACTTCAATGGGAAGGCCAGCCGCAAGCCATGACCAATGCCCAATACACGGTGCTTCGCCACTGCCATATCCTTGCGCAAATACCACATCGTCAACACGCGTCGGATCTATCTTCGTACGCTCCATCAACGCCTTTAGGATAATGCCACCCAATTCACCGGCATTTAAGGAGGAAAGCGCCCCACCGAATTTGCCAACGGGCGTGCGGATGGGGGCGACTATAGCGGCGCGGCGAAGCTTATTCATTTGGCAATTCCTATTATTCCAGTGTCAATGAGGCGGGCGATTTCGCCCGAGGACAGGCCGAGCGAGCTGCTCAATATCTCCTCGCTATGCTGCCCATTGCGCGGCGCGCCCTTTGCGTCGCCCCGCTGCATTTGGGGTATGGTTCCAAAGGCGCCAGCGGCAGGATAGCTGAACCCAGATGGGTTGGCTTCAAAAGCGCTAAACATCGGATTATTACCGACCAATCGTGGGTCATGCGCGGCATCCAACATGGTACGATAGGCAGAATGGACGATGCCTGCTTCATCCAGCATTACGGCCATTTGGGCATGATCGAGCGCACCAATTGCTTTTTCGAACAGCGGATACAGCGCATCGCGATGTTCAAAGCGTACGCCATCGTCTTTGGCGAAGCTAACGCCGCGCACCGCCTCGATCGCGGCCACTTGCGCGTTCAAGCCAAGCGCATGGATCAAATTTGCCCATTGGCGATGGGTAACTACGACAATCATCGTGCGCACATTGTCTTTAGTGACAAAATCACGTCCAAACAAACCATAGACCGCATTGCCAAGACGGGGGCGATTGGCATTAGCATGCAACACTTCAGCAATGCCGCCAAGATTTGCCACGGTGCCAATGGCGACGTCCGACAGGGGAATGCGAACCTCACTGCCATCGCCGGTTTGATCGCGCCTACGAATGGCTGCTAGCATCGCAAACGCCGCATAGGCGCCGCTGATGAGATCCCACGCTGGCAGCACATGGTTGACGGGTTCGGGGCCAGGCCCAGTCATCATGGGATAGCCAACGGCGTTATTCACGGTGTAATCAAGCGCTGGCGCACCGTCCGCCCAGCCCATGACCCGAAGGGTTATGAGATCCGGGCGTCCTTCCGCCAATTTGGCATGCGACAGAAAGCCTTCTGCGGGGAAATTCGTAATAAATTGTCCCGTAGCGCGCACCAATTCCTGCAATATTTCCCGCCCTTGCGGGCTGGACAAATCCAATGCCACCGACTTTTTCGCGCGGTTTAGATTTTCCCAATAGAGTGAGTCATTGGCTTCCGTAACTGGCCAGCGATGATAATCGGGACCGCCGCCAATGTGATCGACGCGGATAACCTCTGCCCCAAATTGCGCGCAATATAGACCAGCCGTGGGCGACGCCACAAAGGACGACGCTTCGATAATCTTCAGACCGTCCAACAAATTATACATGCATCAAGCTTCCGACATCAGGATTGGGCAGCCCATTCGCGGAGCATATGTTTCGCAATCTGAAGCTGCAGAATCTGCGTAGTGCCTTCATAAATTCGATAAATGCGCGCGTCGCGATAGAAACGCTCGGCATCATATTCCGCCAGATAACCCGCACCGCCATAAATTTGGACAACACGGTCAACCACGCGGCCGCACATTTCTGTGGCGAACACTTTGGCCGCGGCGGCCTTCCGCAAGACATTCTCGCCTGCATCCGCGCGGCGGGCGGCGTCGTCGAGCATGCATTCCGCCGCATAGATTTCGATGTCACTATCCGCCAACATTTGCTGGATAAGTTGGAAGTTGGCAATCGGTTCGCCAAAGGCCTTGCGCTCATTCGCATAGCGCAGCGCGCTATCCAGCGCACGGCGCGCGTACCCCGCAGCGGCAGCACCCACCGACAAGCGACCATTGTCGAGGCTCTGCATGGCAAAGCCAAAGCCCTTGCCCTCTTCCCCACCCAAAATGGCATCGGCGGGCAATTTTACATCTTCCATGATGATATCGGCGATGTGGCTGCCCGCCTGCCCCATTTTCTTGTCGGACTTACCCACGGTGATGCCCGGTGTGTCCATCGGAACGATAAAGGCCGAAACATGCGCATTTTTTGGCAAGGCCTCTTTGCTGGTACGCGCCATAATGAGGGCGACCTTCGCGAAAGGTGCATTGGTGATGTAACGCTTGGTTCCGTTTAATACCCAGCCATTGCCCGATTTTGCCGCAATAGTCTGCATAGCAGCCGAATCCGACCCTGATCCCGGTTCCGTCAAGCCAAAAGAGGCGACTTCGCCCGCTGCCAATCGCGGCAACCATTCAGATTTTTGTGCTTCCGTTCCGCCATTTTTAAATGCGGAACACACCATTCCGATGTTGATGGACGTTATCGACCGAAAGCATGGCATGGCGTAACTCAATTCACGGATCGTGCGGACATATTGCTGAATATTCATGCCCGCGCCGCCATATTCTTCGGGCATCGTTAACCCAAACAGGCCCATCTCTTGCATTTCAGCAAGGATAGAATCCGGAATAATGTCTGTTTCGAGAATTTCCTTCTCCGCCGGGATTAACCTTTCGCGAACATAACGTTGAAGTTGCGCGATAAACTGCTCGAAAATGTCGTTATCCATCATGCCCGATTCCCCCGATATCCCAAAATATCATTTCCATATGCGTTCTTTACCGACCAATTCTGCGCCGTAAATTCGAAAACTTCTTGGCAAAGCCGTGACATTAGGTTCAACGCTTGTCGACTGAAATGCTGCTTTCCCGTTCCGCTCGATCCAGATAGGTCTCATGACGATTAGGTCCAAACATTATAATCACATGCTTTTGCTTGCGTGCGCTAAAACGGGGATATTTGTGCATGCAAGAATGTCTTGTTTGCCCGATACTATGACACCCGACTATGAGGGTCATAAGAAGAGAAACAAACTATGACCAAAACCCTAACGCATCTTGAACGCCTTGAAGCGGAGGCCATCCAAATTATGCGGGAGGTTGTCGCCGAAGCAGAAAAGCCAGTGATGCTGTATAGCGTGGGTAAAGACAGCGCCGTGATGCTGCATTTGGCACGGAAAGCGTTTTACCCATCACCGCCGCCATTTCCATTGTTGCACATCGATACGACATGGAAGTTCAAGGCGATGTACGCATTGCGCGAAAAGGCTGCGCGCGATGCCGGTATGGAATTATTGGTCCACCAAAACCCGGAAGCGATCGCGCGCGGTATTAACCCATTCGATCATGGGTCGCTGCACACCGATATGTGGAAAACCGAAGGGCTGAAGCAAGCGCTCGACCAACATGGTTTCGATGTCGCCTTTGGCGGAGCTCGGCGGGACGAAGAAAAAAGCCGGGCGAAGGAGCGCATTTTTTCCTTCCGCACCGCAACGCATATATGGGACCCGAAGAACCAGCGGCCTGAACTATGGAACCTGTATAATGCGCGTAAGGCGAAAGCGGAAAGCATAAGGGTTTTCCCGATCTCCAATTGGACCGAGCTCGACATCTGGCAATATATTCGCCTTGAGAATATCGAGATTGTGCCACTATATTTCAGCGCACCACGCCCCACCGTAACCCGCGACGGCATGTTGCTGATGGTTGATGACGAACGCTTCCGCCTGAAAGACGGCGAGGTTCCGGTTGAACGCTCCATTCGTTTCCGGACGCTGGGATGCTATCCACTGACGGGCGCTGTTGAGAGCAAAGCATCCACTTTGCCCGAAATTATCCAAGAAATGCTGCTGACCACGACCTCCGAACGCCAAGGGCGGGCCATTGACCATGATCAGGCCGCCAGCATGGAGAAGAAAAAGCAGGAGGGCTATTTCTAATGTCAGATACGAAGCCCCATAATGCCATTTACAAAACCGATGACCTCATCGCTTCAGACATTGATGCCTATCTCGAGGTGCACCAGCATAAATCTTTGCTGCGTTTTATAACTTGCGGTTCCGTAGATGACGGAAAATCTACCCTTATTGGGCGGTTATTATATGATTCAAAAATGATCTTTGAAGATCAGCTTTCGGCATTGGAATTCGATTCCAAACGTATTGGCACACAAGGGCAGGAAATCGACTTTGCCTTGCTTGTGGACGGCCTTGCAGCCGAAAGAGAGCAAGGCATCACGATTGATGTCGCCTACCGGTTTTTTGCCACCGAGAAGCGGAAATTCATCGTTGCCGATTGCCCCGGCCATGAACAATATACACGCAATATGGTAACAGGCGCGTCAACGGCGGACCTTGCTGTAATCTTGATCGACGCCCGAAAAGGGGTGCTCGTCCAAACGCGACGTCATAGCTACCTTGCCAAGTTATTGGGCATAAGAAACATCGTTCTGGCCGTGAACAAGATGGACCTGATCGAATATAATCAGGCAAAATATGATGCCATCGTCGCCGAATATACCACATTTGCGAATAGTATCGGCATATACGATTTTACCGCCATGCCGATTTCCGGCTTCAAAGGCGATAATATTACGAAGCGTTCCGTCCATATGCCATGGTATGCGGGGCAACCGCTGATCACGCATTTGGAGACCGTCGCGCTCGATAATGACGCAGACCAAGGCAAGCCATTGCGTATGCCGGTACAATGGGTCAACCGGCCCAATCTCGATTTTCGAGGATTTTCCGGCCAGATAGCAACGGGCATATTACGTCCAGGTGATGCCATTCGCGTGCTGCCATCGGGCAAGACTTCAACAATTTCAAAAATCGTTACATTTGAAGGCGAGCTCAGCGAAGCTGTTGCAGGTCAGTCCGTTACGCTGTGTTTTGCAGACGAAATTGATTGTTCACGCGGCGATGTGATTGCCGCTGCAGACAATCCGCCAGAGGTGTCAGACCAGTTTGAAAGCACCATTGTGTGGATGGCGGACGAAGCACTGGTTCCAGGTCGCGCTTATTGGCTGAAGCTTGGGACGCAAACCGTATCGGCCACCGTACAATCGCCCAAATTCTTCATAAATGTGAACAATATGGAGCATATGGCTGCCAAAACTTTGGAACTCAACGCCATTGGGGTCGCCGAAATCTCAACCGATAGACCTATTGTGTTCGAGCCATATGCGACCAACCATGTTTTGGGCGGATATATTCTGATCGATAAGATCACCAATGCCACCGTCGCCGCTGGCATGTTGCACTTTTCTTTGCGTCGCGCACAAAATGTCCATTGGCAAGCTACCGACATTGGCCGTGACGCGCATGCGGCACTCAAAAACCAAAAGCCGAAAATATTGTGGTTCACGGGCCTTTCTGGTTCAGGCAAATCGACGATTGCCAATGAAGTGGAAAAGACACTCAATCTATTGAACCGGCATACATTTTTGTTGGATGGCGACAATATTCGCCACGGCCTCAATAAGGATTTAGGCTTTACCGAAACCGACCGGATTGAAAACATCCGCCGGGTAGGTGAAGTTGCAAAGCTGATGGCAGATGCAGGCCTTATTGTCCTGACTGCGTTTATTTCGCCATTCCGGGCGGAACGCGATATGGTGCGCGCGATGATGCCTGAAGGTGAGTTTATCGAGATATTCGTCGATACCCCACTTGAGGTCGCTGAGGCGCGCGACGTGAAGGGGCTTTATAAAAAGGCCCGCTCTGGACAATTAAAGAATTTTACGGGTATCGACAGCCCCTATGAACCACCCGAAAACCCCGACATCCGCGTGAACACAGTTGAAATGAGCGCTGCCGAAGCCGCGGAGCATATCGTTCGCCAACTGATGCCGCTGAAATGAGCATTATCGCCGACGATAGCGCATTGGCTGCGCATTTAGCTGAAATCGCGGGCAAATTGCTGCTGCAAGTGCGGGATAGCGGACTGCTGTCATTGAAAACGCTTGGCAAAGCTGGCGATCAGACTGCTAACCAGTTTTTGATCCATGCAATTACCGAACAACGGCCTGATGATGGATTGTTGTCCGAAGAAAGCAAGGATACCGATGCCCGCCTGTCAAAATCGCGCGTGTGGATCATTGATCCAGTTGATGGCACCCGCGAATATGGTGAAGGCCGCACAGATTGGGCAGTTCACGTTGCGCTTGCGATAGATGGCACGCCGGTGATTGGCGCCGTCGCGCTTCCGGGATTGGGTGTGGTTCTCAGAAGTGATCAACCAACGGAAATCCCCCCTGCCCCCGAAAAACTGCGCATGGTCGTTAGCCGCACGCGGCCAGCCGCAGAAGCTTTGACCGTGGCCAATGCTCTAGGCGCTGAATGCATCCCGATGGGTTCCGCAGGCGCAAAAGCCATGGCAGTCGTACGCGGCGAAGCCGACATCTATCTGCACAATGGTGGGCAATATGAATGGGACAGTTGCGCACCCGCCGCGGTCGCAGCCGCCTTTGGCCTGCACGTCAGCCGTATTGATGGGAGCCCCATGGTCTATAATCAGGTCGATACTTATATCCCAGATCTGCTCATTTGTCGCAAAGAGCATGCCCAGAGCGTGTTGGACGCGCTCAAGGCAGCGTCGGCTAACTGAGCGCATCCAACAAAGTGCTTTTAGAACAATCCCGGCACGTCACGTTGCGCTGGGCTAGCATTTGTAGGTGCAGGCAATACACGACGTTCGGTCCGTGAAGCCGTGCTTTGCGCGCTTTGGGCGAGCGCAATTGGCGTGCAACTCCGTCCCGCCACGAAATCCAGCGCTGTACGAAGCGATGCCTCTTGCGGGTCACCTAAAGGCCGCGTGATATCGTCAGCGGCAGCACAAGTGCTACGCATGGTGCCCGCAAGTCCCGAGAAATAATCTCCCTGTCCAGCAGCATTCTCTTTCGCAAACGCAACGACGCGAATACGATCATCGCAAGCTGTCAGGTCAAGTGCAATCTGCCCGACGGGCTTGCCGTAACTGTTGCTACCAATCAAAGCAGCATTAGCCCCAAGAAACGGTGCGAAGCTTGCCATCACCAATTCGCTGGCGGACGCCGTAGCGTTTGTTGAGATGAAAGCTATTTTGATCGGGGACACTGATTGGGACTGCGGTGCGAAACGACGCGTTTCGTTTTCTGAAGACTTGGATGCGCGGAAACGCGTGACTGAGAAAATGTCGCTGCTTGCGCGGTTACCGCCCAGCAAGTCGCCCATCAATTCCGCCGTTGAAACAAGTCCGCCGCCATTGTAGCGGAAATCAATAACAAAGTTTGTGATACCCTGTGCCCGGAAATCTGCAAATGCAGTTCGCAGCTGATTGTTCGCGGTCGAAATGAACGTGCGCATGTTTATATAGCCAACTAGCTGGCCGCCGCCATTGTCTATGATTTTAATCCCATAGCGCGTTGAGAGCGGGCTAATTTCATATTGGGCCTTGACTAAAGTAACGTTACGCGTGCCTGAAGTATCCGTTATGCGTAATACGCGACTAGTCCCAACGGTATTCGGACCTAACGCACTTGATATACCCACCGAGCCTTGTGCCGCCAATATATCCGCTACCGACCGGATATTCGAAGAAACGTTACCGATTCCTCCAATCTCCGTACCGCGGTCAATACCCGAAGCAAGTGCGGCACCCCCCTCTAAGGCTTCTATCACAAATAAACGTCCGCCTTGATATGAAAGCCGCATACCAAAACCCGCTGCCGTACCTGACGAGAAGTAAGCATTTTCCTCTTGGATAGAGGTAATATAAGTAAAATACCGGTCACGTCCCTGACTACGCGCAGTTGCGGTCAAAGCGTCTATGTAGTCACTCACCGAAGTGTAGGACGCAGGATTGACTAAGGTTGGCAGCGTTTCGGGGAACAGATACCATTCGCTCAAGACGGAAAAGGCAAAGTTCTGGCGACTGTTCAAACTGCAAGTCGACGTCGGCGGCGGCGGAGGCATCACACCTTTAGGTGGAGCGGTGACTGTATTTTCAACGGAGCCACTTCCGCTGCCACCGCATGCCCAAAGACCTGCAGCTAGTATCACAATGATGCTGTTTAACGCACCTTTTTTCATAGCTGCCTCCATTATTCCTGCATCACACCAGTGTTTCATACGTGCACGGGCTGCGATCTATTCACAAGTGAATTTATGACCTTAACCCACTGAATAACTAATATTTCTTGTAAATTCTTTGAGCGCCTTACTGTTTTTAACGGGAGCGGGTATCTTATTCAGAAACTGCCCCTGTTCCAGAAAATCGATTTCAAAAATTTTAAGCATTGTATAAATAAGGGCTGTAGGGTTTTCCCGCACTGAGTGCTTTGGCAATATGGGGGCGGTTGTACTTGGAGCAAATGGAGCAGCATGCATGTGCGTGTAAATAGCATTATGTGCGCTATCTATGGACTATTTGCGCCTAAGGTAGCTGCACATCAAAACATTTGTTATCGACAAAAACGATTAGTCATTGCAAAAAGCGTTGCTAGACTAAATCAAGAAAATCGTGTTCAGACACTTCAGTCCAAATCAACCTCTCCTCAATTAAAAAGGGTAATTCACATGGGTATCATTGGTTCAAGCCTTAAGCCATTCACCGCGCAATCATATAAAGCGGGCAAATTTGTCGAAGTGTCGGACACCGACGTTAAGGGCAAATGGGCCGTGTTTTTCTTCTACCCAGCAGACTGGACGTTTGTCTGCCCAACCGAACTGGAAGATCTCGCCAACCAATATGCAGACCTGCAAGGCATGGGTGTTGAAGTCTATTCAGTATCAACCGACACGCATTTCAGCCACAAAGCATGGCATGATGGTTCACCAGCCATCGGCAAGATCAACTTCCACATGCTTGGTGACCAGAACCATGTGATCAGCAACAATTTCGGCGTTTTGCGTGAAGGCCAAGGCCTTGCAGACCGTGCAACTTTTGTTGTCGATCCAGACGGCGTGATCCAGGTCATGGAAATCACCTGCGAAGGCGTTGGCCGTAACGCAGTTGAACTCGTCCGCAAGATTAAGGCCGCAATCTACGTACGTGAAAACCCAGGTCAGGTTTGCCCTGCGAAGTGGGAAGAAGGCAGCGAAACGCTTGCACCTTCGATCGACCTCGTCGGCAAGATCTAAATTGAATATCGGGTGCTGCGTGAACAGCGCAGCACCCGATTTACCGTTTCTCAAAGATTTTCGGCCGCGTTTGTCCGCGGCGCGCTTTTGCTCGCTTAAAAAAGGCCTCTCCGATGCTTGATGCTGCTACAACTGCCCAGCTAAAAACTTATTTGGCAAATTTGCGCACGCCCGTTGAACTGATTGCAACGCTGGATGACAGCTCAAAGTCTTCCGAAATGCGCACGTTGGTTGAAACCGTAGTAGAACAATCGCCTTTGTTGTCGGCGCGCTATGATGGTCATGCAGACCGCGTGCCTTCATTTGCTATTCGCCGCGCCGATGGGACTGCGGAAACGCACTTTGCTGGCTTGCCGCTTGGCCATGAGTTTACATCATTGGTGCTCGCATTATTGCACATGGGTGGTCATCCGCCAAAGGAAGAGGCCGAACTGCTTGATTCTGTGAAGGCGCTCGAGGGCACCTTCACATTCGAAACTTTTTTCTCTTTGTCGTGCCAGAATTGTCCTGATGTTATTCAGGCTATCAACATCATGGCTGCGCTCAACCCCGGCGTAAGCCATGTGGCCATTGACGGCGCGATGTTCCGTGAAGAAGTTGAAACGCGCAAAGTCATGGCCGTGCCAGCGGTTTACTTAAATGGCGAACCCTTTGGCCAAGGCCGCATGGATCTTTCGCAGATCATGGCGAAACTCGATACCGGCACGATTGCCCGTGCGGCGGAAAAGATTGCGGCCAAGGAACCATTTGAGGTTCTGGTCGTCGGCGGCGGACCTGCTGGCGCAGCAGCAGCCATTTATGCCGCGCGTAAGGGCATTCGTACGGGTGTTGTGGCCGAACGCTTTGGCGGCCAAGTGCTAGATACGATGGGCATCGAAAACTTCATTTCAGTCCAACATACAGAAGGGCCTAAGCTCGCCGCACAGTTGGAACAGCATGTCCGTGAATATGACGTCGACATTATGAACTTGCAGACGGCCGCTGAACTCATCCCCGCTAGCGCTGATGGTTTCCACGAAGTCAAACTCGCCAGCGGTGCATCATTAAAAGCCAAGACGCTGATCCTGTCCACCGGTGCGCGTTGGCGGCAGATGGGCGTCCCCGGCGAAGAAGAATATCGCAACAAAGGCGTCGCTTATTGTCCGCATTGCGATGGTCCTTTGTATAAAGGAAAGCGCACAGCGGTAATAGGTGGCGGCAACTCTGGCGTTGAAGCCGCAATCGACCTTGCCGGCATTGTTGCACATGTCACATTGATCGAATTTGACTCGCAATTGCGCGCCGATGCTGTGTTGCAAAACAAACTCCGCAGTCTGCCCAATGTAGATATCATTACCTCCGCGCTGAGCACGGAAGTCGTTGGCGATGGCGAGAAGGTGCAGGCTTTGCTCTACACCGACAGAAATAATGACAAGTCGCATCGCATCGATCTGGAAGGTATCTTTGTGCAGATTGGCCTTGTGCCTAATACCGAATGGCTCAAAGGTCCGCTTAGATTGTCGCCGCGCGGAGAAATAGAAATCGACGCACATAACGCGACCAATATCCCAGGTGTGTTTGCCGCAGGTGATGTCACGACGGTGCCGTATAAGCAGATCATCGTTGCGATGGGCGAAGGGACGAAGGCAGCATTGTCGGCATTCGACCATATCATTCGGCATTGATGAAAAGTGAATTCAACACATTTGAGCCTGGCAGCGCTTACGACCCAAACAGATTTTCTCAACGTAAAGCTTCATTTGTCGAAAATGTCTGGCCGATTGGGATAAGTTCCGCCAACAGCATGTTTGAAGTACCCCCTTCCTGAATTCCCAATCGGTGAAAAATGCGTAAGCCAATCATTCTATCATTGATGTTCTGTGTGGCCGCATGTGGCGGCGAAGAGAAGCGCGAGCGCCCTACCCCGCGGGTCACTATTGAAGCGGCAACCTCACATGCATTTTCGGATGTCTATGTCGCTGTGGGAACGGCAAATGCAAATGAACAAGTGTCGGTGCGGGCGCCTGTCACAGAACGCATAACACAACTTGGCTTTTCCGACGGCGACTATGTGCAAAAGGGACAAATGCTTGCGGTTCTGGCGCAAGGACAGGAAACGGCATCCCTAGCTAGTGCCCAAGCCCGCGCACGCGAGGCCGAACAGCAACTAGCGCGTATCAGAGAATTGCATCGCCGTGGCTTTGCAACAAACGCAAGTTTGGACGCGCAAACAGCCTCTGCCAGTGCGGCAAAGGCTTTAGCAAATGAAGCGCGAGCGTCGATTGGCGACCGTGTCGTGCGTGCGCCCTTCTCCGGCTACGTATCGTTGCGGCGCATCTCTGTTGGCGCAGTGGTTAGCGCAGGAGATGAAATTGCTGCAGTGAGCGATCTGAGTTCAATCAAGCTCGACTTTAATGTGCCGGAAACAATGCTTGCTAATGTTCGGGTGGGACAGGTCATAACGGCAAAGGCCGCGGCCTTTCCAGACTATGTCGCATCAGGCCAGATTACCGCTATTGACCCCGTTATCAATCCACAAACCCGCACCGCAACATTGCGTGCAGTTTTGCCCAACCGCGATGCCATGTTGAAACCGGGCATGCTGTTATCCGTCACAATAGCATCAAAAAATCGAACGGCCCCCGCTGTGCCAGAGCTGTCCTTAGTCCGCGAAGGCGATACCAGCTTTGTCTACACAGTTGCATCTGACCTGAAAGTGAAGCGCACGCCGGTCAAAACTGGCACGCGCGACGGAAATCTTGTGGAAATTGTTGAAGGCTTGAAAGTGGGCGACAGTATCGTCACCGAAGGCGTCGTAAAGCTCTCTGATGGCACCACCGTAAGGACTGGCCCCGCGAAGGCCAGCGGCGCTCCAGCCAAAGCGCGCTGATGTTCGCCTGACATGACAATTTCCGACACATCCGTTCGCAGACCTGTATTCGCAGCCGTTATTGCGATTTTAATGGTGCTCGTCGGCATTGTCGGTTTTTTAAGTCTGCCCGTCCGCGAATATCCCGATACGGAACCGCCTATCGTGTCTGTCGGGACAACATACACCGGCGCAGCAGCTACAGTTGTTGAATCGCGCGTTACGCAAGTCCTCGAAAATTCACTTGCTGGTATTGAGGGGATACAGACCATTACATCGCGTTCACGCGATGGGCAGTCGGACATTACCATCGAATTTGCGCCGGGTCGGTCGGTAGATAGCGCCGCCAATGACGTCCGTGACCGTGTCGGAGGAGCAGCGGATGACTTGCCCGAAGAAGTATTGCCGCCCGAAGTGCGCAAGGTGGATGCCGACGCATCGCCGATCCTGTTCCTTGTCGTGTCGAAACCCGGTTGGTCGCGACTGGAGCTTAGCGATTATGTCGACCGCAATCTGGTTGACCGCTTTTCCTCCATCGACGGAGTTGCGCGAGTATTTGTGGGCGGCGAAGCACGCCCCTCAATGCGAATCTGGCTTCAGCCGGATCGTTTGGCCGCCTTGGGCCTTACGCCAATAGACATTGAAAATGCCCTGCGCACCCAGAATGTAGAGCTTCCTGCGGGCCGACTTGAATCCACCGATCAAAATGTCACGCTGCGGGTTAGCCGCCCCTTTGGTGATGAAGCCGAATTTCGCCAGTTGATTGTCGCGCGCGGCGCAGATGGATCGCTGACGCGACTAGGTGATATTGCGCGGATCGAGACCGGTCCGGAAAATCCTTACGCAGCATTTCGCCTTAATGGTGAGTCTGCACTTGGCATGGGTATTGTGCGCCAATCCGGGGCGAACACACTGGCTGTGGCGGAGAGCGCGAAGAAACTTGCCGAACAAATAAAGCCCACATTGCCCCAAGGCATGACTATTAGCGTTGGTTCCGATGACTCTCTTTTCATTAGCAAGGCGATCAGCAGTGTTTGGGTTACCCTGGCAGAAGCAGCCGCGCTGGTTGTGTTGGTTATCTTCCTGTTTTTGGGCAGTTGGCGCGCGACCATTATCCCCGCTGTCACGGTGCCCATTTGCTTGCTCGCAACTTTTGCAGTCCTTTGGTTCCTTGGCTTTTCGATTAACTTGCTCACGCTGTTGGCAATGGTATTAGCCATCGGCCTTGTCGTCGATGACGCTATTGTTGTGTTAGAAAACGTCTATCACCGCATTGAACAAGGCGAGCCGCCCTTAGTCGCGGCGGTAACGGGAACGCGTCAGGTAGCGTTTGCGGTTGTCTCTACAACAATTGTTGTGTGTGCCGTCTTCGTCCCAGTGATGTTCCTTGCTGGCCAGACGGGCTTGCTGTTCCGCGAACTGGCCGGTGCAATGATTGCGGCCATCGCTTTTTCCGGCTTTGTCGCCCTCAGCCTTGCCCCGATGCTGTGTTCCAAACTGTTGAAGCAAGAGGAACGTGGACGGATTGCCAAATGGATTGATGATAAGTTTCAGCGACTGGAGGCGCGCTATACTCGCCTGCTTTCGCGGGTTATCGCAAAGCCATTGGCGACATCATTGGGGGTCCTTAGTTTCCTTCTACTTGCCGGATTTCTGTTTACCACATTGGAATCGGAACTCGCACCAGCAGAAGATGTAGGCATATTGAACGCCAACATCTCCGCGCCCGAGGGCACTAGTTTTGAAGCAATGGACAAATATATGCTTCAGGCGTCGGAACCGATCGTGAAGCTCATCGATAAGGGCACTGTACGCTCCGTCATTCAGCGCACGCCCGGCGGATTTGGGCCCAGCGACGATTTCAACAGCGGGACGTTTATTGTCTTTCTAAAACCGTGGAGCGAACGGACCGAAAAAACCGAGGATGTGGTTGCGCAGGTCAACAAAATTCTAGCCGAGCTGCCCGCTGTTCGCGGCAACGCTTCAGTACGCTCCTCCATCGGGCGCGGACGCGGCCAACCGATAAACTTCGTTATTGCCGGTTCAACCTATGAATCGCTGAGCGTTGCACGAGACCGCATATTGGCCGCCGCAAGCGAAAATCCTGGTCTGGTGAATATGGATTCCGACTATAAGGAAACCAAACCCCAGATGCAGATTCAGGTCGACACTGCCCGCGCAGGTGACCTCGGAATTTCTGTCGCGGAAGTCAGTCAGGCGCTACAAACGCTTTTAGGCTCACGCCGGGCATCAACCTATTTGGATCGCGGCGAAGAATATCGCGTCATTGTGCAAGCGGATGCCGCAGATCGCGCCACTCCCGAAAATCTCGCGGCAATCCAGCTTCGGACGCGTGATGGATCATTGGTATCGCTGGCCAATCTTATAAAATATACTGAAACCGCAGGCGCGCGGGATCTGGGGCGCTTCAATAAGCTACGCGCTATCACACTTCAGGGTGGCCTCGCGCCTGGCTATACTATGGGAGAAGCTTTGGCCTTTTTGGAAGAGCAAGCCGCAGCTTCACCCGAAGTATTGGCGGTTGGCTATCGCGGCGAAAGTCAGGCTTTCAAAGAAACCGGCGGCTCAATCATGCTGGTCTTCTTACTGACCATCATTCTCGTTTATCTCGTGCTTGCCGCGCAGTTTGAAAGCTTTGTTCATCCTGTCACAATCATCATGACAGTGCCCTTGGCGGTCGGGGGTGGCATTATTGGCCTTGCGCTCACGGGCATGACATTGAACCTCTATAGCCAGATTGGCATTGTGATGCTTGTTGGTCTGGCCGCGAAGAACGGGATACTGATCGTCGAATTTGCCAACCAGTTGCGCGACGAGGGCATGGAGATATTAGAGGCTGTTCAACAAGCCGCTACACGTCGTTTGCGGCCCATTTTGATGACATCGATTGCGACTGTATTCGGCGCTATTCCCCTGGCTATTGCAAGTGGTGCGGGTGGCGCTGCGCGGTCTGCAATAGGTGTGGTGATTGTTTTTGGCGTAACGCTCGCAACGTTCATCACACTCATACTCATACCACTCATTTATACGCGACTTGCCAGATTCACCGGCTCCCCCGAGGCGGTATCGCGTCGCTTGGAACAAGAAATGAAAGCGCAAGAAGCGCCTCTGTAATAGCGCGCGTTCTAGACGACAGATCGTCCAGTAAATAAAATTTCATTATTTTTTAATATGTTATGAATATCTGCAGCCTTGGAGTAAGCCGAGGATGCAGGGGCTAAGATGTATAAAAATTTGGTGATTTTCGGCACGCGGCCCGAGGCCATTAAACTGTTTCCGCTCATAAACGCTCTGTCGCAATATCCGGATATGCTGACCAAAGTGCTGGTCAGCGGGCAGCATCGGCACATGCTGGACCAAGTGTTATCAATCGCTAACGTCGTACCAGATTATGACCTGAACCTGATGCAACCGGGACAATCGCTGGACGCGATAACGGCGCACCTGTTGAAGAAAATTGGGATAGTAATGGACCACGCGAGACCAGATCGCGTCATTGTTCAAGGCGATACCGTAACCGCTATGGTTGGCGCATTAGCGGCATTTTATCGTAAAATCCCGGTTAGCCATGTCGAAGCGGGATTGCGTAGCTACGATATTTATCAGCCATGGCCCGAAGAGGTAAATCGCAAAATTATCAGCAATATTGCCCATCAGCATTTCGCCACGACTGAAACATCCGCCGCTGCATTGCGGGCAGAATCTATTCCGGCCGACTGTGTCTTTGTAACCGGCAACACCGTTATGGATGCACTGTATTGGGTCTTGAAACGAATCGACGACGATCCGTCGCTCATTCATCGCCTTGCGCCGCTGGAGGAGCGGTTTCGTGGTCGCAAAATTATCAGTATCACGACCCACCGCCGCGAAAATTTTGGTGCGGGCATGGTGAATATCGCCGCTGCCATAAAAGTCATTGCAGCGCGCGACGACGTAGCATGTATTTTCCCTGTTCATTTGAATCCAGAAGTCCGTGCAGTCATGCGTGCCGTTTTGGGGGATTTACCCAATGTTGCGATGATTGAGCCGCTGGATTATCCATGCTTTGCGCGGCTATTGTCCATCAGCCATATCGTTCTGACCGACAGTGGCGGTGTTCAGGAGGAAGCCCCTGCGCTCGGCAAACCGGTATTGGTCCTACGTGAGACCACCGAACGTCCCGAAAGCGTCGCCGCAGGGATAACGAAGCTCGTAGGGACCGATACACAGCGGATCATTAGCGAAATTTCGACTCTTTTGGACGATAAGGCCGCTTATGCTGCAATGGCCCATGGGCGATATTCTTATGGCGATGGGCATGCGAGCCAGCGAATAGCAGAGATTATCTCAAACGCGCGTTGACAATAGCCCTAACATGCTGCGCAATCTCGGAAATAGGATGATTTTTCCGACCTAGTGCTGGAACCAAATGTCCCAAGACTTGTCCCTTCGCGGATAACATCATAAGGCGCACACATTCTTAAGCCGCCTCAAGAGGGACAGATAATGAAAATTGCAATGATCGGTTCGGGCTATGTCGGCCTTGTGTCTGGCGCGTGCTTTGCCGATTTCGGCCATGAAGTTGTCTGCGTCGACAAGGACGAGTCCAAAATCGCGCGCTTGCACGCCAACATCATGCCGATTTACGAGCCTGGTCTTGACGCACTTGTGAAAACCAATGTCGATGCAGGCCGGTTAAGCTTTTCAACCAACGTGACCGAAGCGGTCAAAGGGTGTGATGCAGTTTTCATCGCCGTTGGCACACCTTCGCGTCGAGGCGATGGCCATGCAGACTTAAGCTATGTCTACGCCGCTGCCGAAGAATTGGCGCGCGCAATTGACCCACGCACTGTTGTCGTCACAAAATCAACTGTTCCAGTCGGCACTGGCGACGAAGTCGAGCGCATCATCCGCGAAACCAGCCCCGATCTTGACTTTGCGGTGGTATCCAACCCTGAATTCTTGCGTGAAGGCGCAGCGATTGGGGACTTTAAGCGCCCAGACCGTATTGTCGTCGGCAGCGATGTCGAATGGGCCCGCGATGTCATGCGTGCTGTGTATCGTCCGCTGTTCCTCAACGAATCGCCCTTATTGTTCACCAGCCGCCGTTCGTCGGAGTTGATCAAATATGCGGCCAACGCATTTTTGGCGACCAAGATTACCTTTATCAATGAGATGGCCGATCTTTGCGAAAAACTGGGTGCAAATGTACAAGACGTGTCGCGCGGTATTGGCCTTGATAACCGTATCGGGTCGAAGTTTCTGCATGCTGGCCCTGGCTATGGCGGCAGTTGCTTTCCCAAGGACACTTTGGCGCTTCTCAAGACCGCGCAGGACCATGAAACACCCGTTCGGGTGGTTGAGGCTGTGGTGCAGGCAAATGACCTTAGAAAGCGCGCTATGGGCCGCAAAATTATCACGGCGCTGGGCGGTGATGTGCGCGGCCTGAAGATAGGCCTGCTTGGCCTGACGTTTAAGCCCAACACCGACGATATGCGCGATGCGCCGTCGATTGCGATTGTACAGACCCTGCTTGACGCCGGCGCAATTGTGCACGCGCATGACCCAGAGGGCATGGAAGAAGCTGCAAAAATCCTGCCCGAGGTCATTATGGCCGACAGCGCCTACAGCGCGGCGCAAGATGCGCATGCCGTGGCGTTGATTACCGAGTGGGATGCCTATCGCGCCCTCGACCTTAAAAAACTACACGCCGCGATGGCGGGCGATGTGCTTGTGGATTTACGCAACATCTACCGGCCTGAAGACACAGCCGCCGCTGGTTTTAAATATGTTAGCGTCGGGCGCTGATTTAATATCTTAGCGGCGTCAGTTTACCTGTCGCTCAAAGCCTGCCCAATATGGCGCGCGTAAATCCTTGCGGAGGATTTTACCCGAGGCATTGCGTGGCAACGCCGCAATGATGTCAACTGAACGCGGCACCTTAAAGCCGGCAATGCGTTCGCGGGCCCAGCCAATGACGCTTTCTGGGTCAATTTGGGCACCGGGCTTGGGAACGCATACGGCCTTTACCGATTCCCCCCATTTGGCATCTGGCACACCAATCACGGCAACCTCCAAAATATCAGGATGTCCATAAATCGCGCTTTCCACTTCAGCGGGATAGACATTTTCGCCGCCTGTGATGATCATGTCTTTCACGCGGTCATGGATATACATATATCCATCTTCATCCAGATATCCGGCATCACCGGTTTTTATCCAGCCACCATCCGCAACCGTGCCCTTCGTCGCGTCGGGTAAATTCCAATAGCCAATCATATTGTTCGACGACCGCGTCCAAATCTCACCTACTTCGCCCACTGGAACATCGTTCCCTGCACCATCTACGACGCGCAATTCCACGCCGGGAAGTGGTTTCCCAGCCGAACGCATGCGCGTATTACCATTGGGATCATGGTCCTCGGGCGGCAACATGCAGATGGTGCCAGTTGTTTCCGTCATCCCATAGACTTGGATAAATTCTGCGCTGAACACATCCATACATTGGCGCAGCAGCTCCAGCGGAATGGGCGCAGCGCCGTAGAGGATATATTTCAGGCGGCTATAATCTACACTGCGGCAACGTGGGTGGTTGACCATCATCTGCAGCGCAGCAGGGACGATGAAAAGACGCGTTGCCCCGCCCTTTTCAATAGCATCAAAGACCGAATCTGGCGAAAACTCAGCCTGTACGAGCGCCGGTAGACCCGATGCCATGGCCATAATACCAAGTCCGGTTCCGCCAATATGCGCGCAAGGCATGGCGATGAGGACGACCTCATCATCTTCCCATTTGCTATAGGCATGCTCCTCTTCCCCTGCATTTTTGCGCAGTGCGAACAGGTTCCGGTTGGAAAGCACCGCACCTTTCGGGTTACCCGTCGTGCCGGATGTGTAAAGTTGCAGCACGGCGTCATCAGGGCCGGCAGGTTCAAACGCAATGCGGGCCGATGCGTCAATCAATGCGCGGGCTTCTTCTTCGGCGATGACCCGATCAACACCATCTATATCGCGGGCCAGAGCCTGCACACCCGCCTCAAACCCCTGCCCCGCAAAAAGTACCCGTGCGCCTGTGTCTTTGGCAATATAGGCCCATTCCGCAGGCGCAAGACGCCATCCGACGGGCACCATCACGATACCAATCCGCGCCGCGCCGTAAAAAAGTGCAAAGTATAAATCGCTATTTTTGCCAATCCAGGCAATCCGGTCGCCCTTTTTCAGCCCTAAGCCCAGCAACATCCCGACAATCTTCGCGGTACGCTCTTCCAACTGGCCATAGGTAAAATGGTGGTCATCTTGCGACAACGCCGCCCATTCCGGCCGTTCCGCCGCCCAGTGCGTTAAAAAACCATCAAAGCTCACTATATCGTAGCTGGCAACGGCCATATCATTCTCTCCTAGCACTGGCCATTTTTTCGCAGAGGCCTGATGCAATGTGTTGAGAGATTATCGCTACATGTCAATAATGTGATTTGCGCACGGCTAAACGCGGAAAATCAACGACAGATTGTTCGCTGGCATAGCGATGACTTGATGAAGGCGTAATCCTATTTTGTTCGCTTCTTCTACAATATCCTCAACATAGCGCAGGCCCCATTCGGGATTTTGTTGTCGCAACGACATATCGAACGCAGCATTGCTATCGGCCAAAGGGACGCCGCGTTGGTTGAAGGGTCCGTAAATGAAAAGCACGGCAGACGGCGGCAATAGCCGCGCTGCCCTGTGCAATAGACCGACGGTCGCAGCCCATGGACTGATATGCGTCATGTTGATGCAGATAACCGCATCAGCTCGCGATATTGGCCAATCCTCCGACGCGTCCAGCAACATCGCAGGTCGCACATTCGGCACGTCGGACTCCGCCCGCCATGCGTCGATGGACGCAAGGGCAATGGGGTCTGGATCGCTTGGTTGCCATGTCAGTGCAGGAAACAGCTTTGCAAAGTGCACAACATGTTCGCCGGTTCCGCTCGCCACTTCCAGCACAAGGCCTTCCGTTGGCAACAGGTCCGCCAAAGTTTCAGCAAGCACATCACGGTTGCGCGCGGTCGCCGGGGCGTGGCGTTTGACTTCCGCGCCAGCTTCAAAAACAAAGGGCTGCGGCCCACTCATTCCGCTGCAACCGCGTGTTCGGGTTCACGCCAAACCAACACAGGCTTTCGCGCAGCTTGGGTTTCATCCAGACGACGACGCGGGGCGTATTTCGGTGCGGATTTTAACGACGGATCACCGGCCTTCGCCCGTTGCGCAACACTGCGCAGCGCACCAATAAACTGATGCAGCGTCGCCTTGCTCTCGGTCTCAGTTGGCTCAATCAACATCGCACCATGGACTACGAGCGGGAAATAGACTGTCATCGGGTGATAGCCTTCGTCGATCAGACCCTTAGCTATGTCGAGTGTCGAATAACCATCGGCCAAGCCATTATCACTGAACAATGCCTCATGCATGCAAGGGCCGCTATGGGCAAATGGTGCCTCAAGCACATCTTCGAGACCGCGTAAGATATAGTTAGCGTTTAGGACGGCGTCTTCGGCCACTTGGCGCAAGCCATCCGCGCCATGTGACATGATGTACGCCAACGCGCGGGTGAACATGCCCATTTGCCCGTGAAAAGCCACCATGCGGCCAAAGCTAGATCCGTGGTGCTCACCAGCTGTCTCTTCTTCAACCAGTTGATACTGATCACCATCCTTGTCGACAAACGGTAGCGGCGCGTATGGCGCCAATGCCGCGGACAAGACAACGGGGCCGGAACCCGGCCCGCCGCCGCCATGCGGGGTCGAAAATGTCTTGTGCAAGTTTATGTGCATCGCATCGATGCCTAAGTCACCTGGCCGGACACGGCCAACAATGGCGTTGAAATTCGCGCCGTCGCAGTAGACATAGCCACCCGCCGCATGCACCGCGTCCGAAATGTCGCGCATGTCCCGTTCAAACAGGCCGCAAGTGTTGGGGTTAGTGATCATGACGCCTGCAACATCAGGACCAAGCCGCGCCTTTAACGCCGCCAGATCAACGCGGCCTTCCGATGTCGCGGGAATATTCTCGACCGCGTAGCCCGCAAAAGCCGCCGTCGCTGGATTGGTGCCATGCGCGCTTTCGGGGCAAAGGATGACCGAGCGCGCATCACCGCGCGCGGTAAGGGCGGCACGAATGGCGAGGATGCCGCATAACTCTCCATGCGCCCCTGCCTTTGGCGACATCGCCACGGCCTTCATACCGGTCAGCGTGATCAACCAATGGGCCAGTTCGTGAATAACGCCAAGCGCGCCTTGGACGGTCTCTACCGGCTGCAACGGGTGCACATCGGCAAAACCCGCCATGCGTGCGACCTTTTCATTCAGGCGCGGATTATGCTTCATGGTGCAACTTCCCAGCGGGAAGAAGCCCAGATCAATCGCGTAATTCTGACGGCTAAGGCGTGTATAATGGCGAACGGTTTCTGGCTCGGAAAGGCCAGGAAGACCAATGTCGCGATGCCGTTCCAAATTGCCTAACCGCGATGCGACCTTTGGCGCTTCGGCCAAATCGACGCCCGTTGTTCCGGCGGTGCCGATTTCAAAGATTAATGCCTCTTCCAGCATTAAGGCTTTGTTTCCCGTATAGGTTGCAGGGGCGCTGTCGCTCGCGCTGCCCATTTCGGGTTTCCATCCGCTTTGGTTGATGCTGCTCATGTCAAAATCTCCTGCAAAGCGGCGGCGAATGTTTCGACATCCGCGCTGGTGGCGGTTTCCGTGACCGCGACCAATAGGCCGTTCGAAAGTGAATCTGCACCCGGATAGAGCCGCCCCAGCGACACACCGCCCAGTATTTTGCGGTCGGCAAGTGCCCGCACCACGGGTCGCGCCTCTTTCGGCAGATGCAACGTGAATTCGTTGAAGAAGCTATCATTCACCAGTTCAACGCCCGGAATTTGGCTAAGCCGATCGGCCGCCTGCACGGCAAGCGCGTGGTTCAAGCTTGCCAATTCGCGTAAGCCCTTCTCACCCAACAAGGTTAGATGTATACTGAAGGCTAGCGCACAAAGGCCTGAATTGGTGCAAATATTTGATGTCGCCTTTTCGCGACGAATATGCTGTTCGCGGGTAGACAGCGTGAGGACAAAGCCACGCTTGCCGTCGGCGTCGACTGTCTCACCGCACAAGCGACCGGGCATTTGCCGCACGAATTTTTCCTTGCACGCAAACAGGCCAACATAGGGCCCACCAAATTGCAGGCCGACGCCAAGCGACTGCCCCTCACCCACCACAATGTCCGCGCCCATTTCACCGGGTGCTTTAATAGCGCCCAAGGCCACAGGCTCCGTCACAACGGCGATCAATAATGCGCCATGCGCATGCGCTTTAGCGGCAATCGCAGACATATCCTCAATACGTCCCAATATGTCGGGATATTGCACCACGACACAGCTTGTGTCGTCATCAATGACGTCCAGTAACCGCGCGCTGTCCGTTTGGGCGGATAGCTCCGGCAAGGCGGTGTCCAGCCTATCGCCCGTATATTGCGCCATCGTCTTGGCCACGCTGACATAATGCGGGTGCAACCCCGATGACAGCAATGCCTTTGTCCGCTTGGTGATGCGGCCAGCCATGCCAATGGCTTCCCAGCAAGCCGTCGAGCCATCATACATCGACGCATTGGCGACATCGCAGCCGAACAGCCGCGCAACCTGCGTCTGGAATTCGAACAGCATTTGCAGCGTGCCCTGCGCAATTTCGGGCTGATACGGCGTGTAGGCGGTCAGGAATTCGCCACGCTGGATGATGTGATCGACGCTCGCGGGCACATGATGCTTATATGCGCCAGCGCCCAAGAAAAATGGGTTATGCGATGCAGTCATATTTTTCCGCGCAAGTTCGGAAAAATGTCTCTCCACCGCCATTTCACTGGCATGGTTCGGCAGGCCTTGGATTGGCCCGTCAAGCCGCGCCTGCGCAGGCACATCAACGAATAAATCATCAATCGACTTTGCCCCAATGACACCAAGCATCGCCTGACGGTCGGATGGGGTGAGCGGCAAATAACGCATTTCAGTTCACCTTTGTGGGAGAAATTGATTTGATCGATATCGGGTAAATATCTGAGGCTCTATCCATGCAATCGACCATCCAGCCGTGACACTCGTCGCTCACTATTCCCCGAACTATGACCTCGCTAAATTGTAGCGGAGCGGCTGCCTGATCGAATTTCTTGGTCGAACCGATGGAAATTCCGTCTATCGCAGCACTAAGCTTGGCTTGATCGGGCCTTTGCGAAGCGACGATTATCGCATCTGATAAACTCGAGTAAAGGTTGCAGCTAAGCCGCTGGCACTGCCCGAGCCAGCCGCGAACGGTAACGGTTTCACCATCCCAAGCGTGGATATTGTCAACAACATCCGCGACCAAAACCGGGTTTTTCGGCACTGGCTTGGCGCAGCCTGCCAGAATTGCCAGCGGCACAATGAGGGCGAGGTAGGTCTTCATAGACCGTCGACAAATGCCTTGTACGCGGCGGCATCCATCAGGCTGTCGAGCTCGCTTGTGTCGCTGAGCGTGATTTTGAAGAACCAGCCCTCGCCTTCGGGATCGCTGTTCACCAGCGCGGGGTCGCCTTCCAAGGCTCCATTGCCCTCAATGACTGTGCCGCTGACGGGTGCGTAGACATCTGACGCGGCCTTGACCGATTCCACAACCGCAGCATCGCCGCCTTTTTTCAGCGTCGCGCCGGTGGCGGGCACTTCAGCGAACACGATGTCGCCCAACTGGCTTTGTGCATAGTCCGTAATGCCAACAGTCGCGCTGTCGCCATCGACTTCGATCCACTCATGATCGTCGGTGAAATAACGGGTCATGTCTGCGCTCCTTTGCGATGATAATGATGTGGGACGAAGGGTAAGGATGAAACCGTGACGGACACACGCTTGCCGCGCACCTCCGCCTCAAGCGTGCTGCCGGTGGCGTTATGGCCAGCGTCAATATAGCCCATGGCAATCGGCGCGCCGACGCTTGGGGCGAATCCGCCGGAGGTAATGACACCCACTTGCGCCGCACCTGCAAAAACAGCTGCGCCTTCGCGCACGGGCATCTTGCCCTCGACCGAAAGCCCGACGAGCTTGCGTGCGGGGCCATTGGCCAAGGCATTCAGGATGCGGTCAGACCCGAAAAACCCGCCCTCGGCACGGCGGCGCTTCGACACTGCGAATGCTGCGCTGGCTTCAATAGGGTCAATGTCAGGGTTCATGTCATGGCCGTAGAGCGGAAGCCCCGCCTCAAGCCGCAGGGAATCGCGTGCGCCAAGGCCAATCGGCTTAACCTCTGGCTGCGCGCATAATTGGTCCGCCAGTTTTTGTGCATGCGATGCCGGAACGGAGATTTCAAATCCATCCTCGCCCGTATAGCCTGAACGGCTAATCCAAAGCGGCTCCGGGTCAGTCTGAGGCCCCCAAAAGAATAAACCCGCCTCCATGAAAAATAACGCATCCACGCCCGGCACGACGCGCTTCAACGCATCGACCGCCTTGGGCCCTTGCAGAGCCAGCAATGCGCGGTCTTCCATATTGTTAATGGTGATTTCGTCGGGCAGATACTCGCGCAGATAACCCATATCGTCCCACTTCACCGCACCGTTGACGACGACATAAAGGCCCATGGGAGCGGCCGTAATCATCATGTCATCCAGAACGCCGCCATCTTCGGCCAGCAAGAGCGAATAGCGCATCTTGCCCTCTTTCAGTGCGGAAATGTCGCCGGGAACCAGCGCCTCAAGCGCTTCAGCCGCGCCATCACCAGTCAGCATCAATTGGCCCATATGGCTCACATCGAACAGCCCCGCATTCTCGCGGGTCCAAATATGTTCAGCCATGATGCCTTCATATTGGATAGGCATGTGATAGCCCGCAAATTCGACCATCCGCGCACCTTTGTCGCGATGCCATGTGTCGAGCGGCAGCTCCAATATTTCGATAGGTTCGAGTTCGAATTCGTCTTCTTCGCTCATATCAGTCCGTTCAAAAGTTGCAGCAACCGACGCTGGATAGCGCCAAGTCTGCTGCCCCCTCTGTCACGGGTACCTGAGAGCTTTATCTGCGATATTTGCCGTGCATGGCAAATGAAGCAGGTTACACCTTCGGTGGCGTATCTTGGCAAACGGCCAAAAAACGCGCTTTCCAGAGTGTCGCAAAAGCCGAAGCGGTCCTTTTGCCTGAGAGATTCCGGGGCGGTTGCTCCTTCGGCGGTCCCTTTATGGAACGCTCTCCCGCTTCGTCAGCGACGCTCCTCCATTGGCGTTAGCATTTTGCAGAGTCAACCGGCGTGCGCGCGGATGGAATCATTTTCGTGGATAAAAATGCCCTCGCCTTGGACGATTGCCAGCGCCGCGATAGCCTGTGCCAATATATGAGACGGCGTGGAGGCATATTTCCGCAATGGCCCAATCATGAGTCGGTCGACAAATGGCGACAATAAAATTCCGAATGCCTCGCCGGGACGATGCGCTTCGCGCTTTCCGCCTGTCAGCAAGCTTGGGCGCATAATATCAAAGCGTTGGAAGCCAATGTTACGAAGCCCCTGCTCCATATCCGCCTTGGTTCTGAGATAGAAATTACTGCTAGCGGGCATGACGCCGACAGAGGAGACCGTGATAAAATGTTGTGCTCCGGCATTATGGCTGGCCGCTGCGAAGGCAAGCACAAGGTCCTGATCCACTGCCTTGAAAGCCTCTTGAGATCCGGCGGTGCGTATCGTTGTGCCTAAACAAGAAATGGCAACAGTCGGCTTGATATTTGCCATGATCGCGGACCAATCATCGCTTGGAGCGACATGCTCATGCAAATTGGGTGTCGATGGTGCCGACGGTCGACGCGACACCAAATGAACATCCATCCCGTTGCGGGCTAGCAGGTCCGCCACCTGTTTTCCGACCAAGCCCGAGCCACCTGCGATAACAATTTTCCGCATCACGCTGGCGTCCCACAGAGTTCGCGATGCCGGTCGGTGGCGTACCGATCGGTCATGCCCGCTAAAAAGTCGCCAATATGGCGGCTGCGCGCGGGGTCTTCATCCGGCAAATTCTCGCGCCATTCGGGCGGCAGCAGGCGGACATCATTGCGATAGGCCATGAACAATTCGCGTACGATCTTTGATGCCTCCACCGCCGCTGCAGTCTGCGTGGGGTGATGGTAGAGCTTTTGATACATGAACTTCTTGAGCCGCCGCTCTCGCGTCGCCATTTCGGACGAAAATCCACCGATCATAACGCCCGCATTGCGGACATCATGTGCGTCTTTAATGCCTAATTCTTGGATTCTCGCGCGCGTGGATTCAATCACATCATTGACCATCACGCCAATCTGTTCCCGCGTCAGTTCGCCGATCAAGCGGCGTGGCTTTACGTCAGGATAGCGCGCCAATATCGCCTGCCAACGCTCCGCCACGAACGGCAGCTCAAGCAATTGATCCATGTCGAGCAACCCTGCCCTGATGCCATCATCAATATCATGATTGTCATACGCGATATCGTCGCTAATCGCCGCGACCTGCGCCTCCAACGAAGGCCAATCGGTCAAGTTAAGATCAAAGCCGGCGTTAACTTCGGCCAATGCCCAACCGGCATTGGCAACCGGACCATTATGTTTGGCCAGCCCTTCCAGCAATTCCCAACTTAAGTTCAAGCCCGGCCATGACGGATAAGGCGATTCCAGCAGCGTCAGCGTGCGCAGCGTCTGCGCATTATGGTCGAACCCGCCAAAGGGCTTCATCGCCTCTTCAAGCGCATCCTCGCCGGCATGGCCGAAGGGTGGATGGCCAATATCATGGGCCAGACATAAGGCCTCGGTCAGATCTTCATTGAGGCCCAACGCGCGGGCAATCGTCCGGCCAATTTGCGCGACCTCAAGGCTATGAGTCAGCCGGACACGAAAATGGTCACCATCAGGTGAGATAAAAACCTGTGTCTTGTGGCGCAGGCGACGAAACGCGATCGAATGGATGATGCGGTCACGATCGCGCTGGAAAATGTCACGGGGTCCACGAATATCGCGCGCGGGCTCATCGTGAAGTCGACCACGGCTGCGGTCGGGAAAGGAAGCATAAGGGGCAAGATGCGACATTCCGCGCTTATGCCGCCAAGTGCGACCAACCGGAAGCCGCTATTTTGTTTTCAACGGATTAACGACCTCGCCCATCTCGCTTTTCCACATAAAGGCATCGCCACCGGCCTTTTTATAGTCGCCTTCCCATTTTTTTGCGGCTTTTTGGTCCGCAAAAGGCCCCACTAACAACCGGTCCGTTCTGCCCCATTCGGCTGTGAAGGCCTTTCGGGATTTTAAGAGGACCGCATAAGTTTTAGAAAGTTTGCGATAATCAAAATCCAGAGCATCGGCATTTCCGGTCGCGATTTGTACCCAGAAGCGGGCAGGATGATCCTTTTCAGCCTTGGCCTTAGCCGCAAGCTTTGGGTCGACCTTAACGACTGGTTTAAGCTTTTTCAAATCAACGGGAATTTGCGACGGCCGTTGTTCGCTTTCCGGAATATCAATGGCTTCCACAATAGCACCCAGGTCAAACCGGGATGACGCAACCCGCTCCGCAGGTACAGGTTCAGGCGCTTGAACCGCGACTGCAGGGGCCTGCGTTAAAGCAAGCGCCTCCGTTGCTGACGCAGCGTTTTGGGTGGGTTGTAGCGTAATGACAGCGGACTTGGGCTGAGGCTCTGCGGCCACGGGCGTATTTTGGGCCTGCGCTGAAAGTGGCGAAGGCGTCAACGTGCTTGCCGGCTTTACTAATGCTGCACTGACCAATGGGCGCGCAGTTTCTGTCTTGGGCAGCTTTTGCGATTCGGGAACATTGGCGACGACGGCCTGACTTTCTACCGGCTGCTGCTCATTTTGGTTACGTGCACGATCAGGCTTCGGCGTGCTTTTGCTGTCGCGCGTGGGCGCAGCTTTTGGTCCGAGGGCAGTACCGGATGGAATAAGGCGATTATCGCCGGAAACGACCGGCGTTTGCGGTAGCGCCGATGCAATGCGGCGCACCTGTTCACTGTCACGCCCGACCGCTTGGCTTGTTGGAAAATGCCCCAAATGGATTGCCGCCGCTTTCTGCGCATCCGTCAAGGACGGCATTAAGCGGAAATAACGCTCCATACGCAGCGCCGAACCTGCATCCATGAAGCCTTGCGCAACTTTCGTAGATTCACGCAGCTCGCCACGGGCCGCCAGAATAAACGCCCGCGCACGCCATGCAGCCGGACTGTTGCGTTGCAGCAGCGGGACAAGCATCGCGTCGGCGGGCTCTTTTTGTCCCGCGAGAGACAAGGACACCGCTTGGCGGATTATGAGATCATCGGAGGTCGATGCTGTCCGCGCCAGCTTATAATCCTGCTGCGCGCGGCCAAAATTGCCCAACAGGTCAAACGCCAATGCACGATCCAAAGCAATCGAACGCTCGCTGGCACCCAGACGCACGGCTTGATCAAACAAACGCAACGCTTCGAAGGGGTTTTCCGTGTGTACCGTCGCTGTAGCTAAACCTGACAGTATACGGCTGTTGCCGGGGCGGAGTGCATTGGCACGCGTGAAGAAGTTCAAGGCGGCGTTGGCATCCCCCAACGCAAGTGACGCATCACCCGCGTCAGCCATGGCGGCGGCATCGGAAGGATTAAATGATATCCGGCGCATGGCGGCGCGCAATTCAGCTGCCCCTGCGGGCTCCGCACTGATCGGTGCAGCGGGCGCTGCCTGATCCAGTGCTTCGAGCGCGCTTTCATCAAAGGCTTGCGCGAACACTCCGGATTGAAAAGCGAGCGCACAGAATATCGCTGCTCCACGTAACATTGTCACATTCATTCGCCCTTATTGGAATGCCGATTGCCGGACGCAAAGCATGTTTACGCAATGCTCCGACAAACGGTTGCCTAAAGCGGACGAAATGACGCTGCGATGTAGACTTGGCTTACGAGTTGTTCTGCCTATCAAGGAAACGCGGAATGCCAGAGCTGCTTGCACCACCGGCGCCCTTATCATCGTCATCGTCGGACCGGGAAAGACCACGAGAGAGGTTCGACATACGTTCAAACAATGTCCCACCTGTGGGAATGCGCGGCGCCGCTCGCTCTGGCGCCTGCGTCACGTCTACCGGTGCAGGCGATGGTGCATTTGCGTTCGCATTTTCGTCTGCTGGCGTGTTCAGTTCAAGCGCATCTGCACCTGCCCAAGACGTAGGCGAAAAGGCGTTCGTTTCTGGGGCGCTTTGTTCGCTGGCTTCTTCATCAGCTGTGGGGACTTCAAAATCACTGCCCAAGACCAAGCTATCGTCTTCAGCCTCAGCTGCTGGTTCCGCAACCTGCACGTCTTCTTCAGCTGGCGCAGAATCGGTGGTTTCGAATAAAGACGCTGTTGGCGCAGGAGCGGCCGCAACGGGCTCAGGCGCCGGCCGGCTAAACGAAAATGGCGTGCGCGATTGCGTTGCCGGCGATGCAGCTATGCCATCATTATCGATACCGGTTGCCACAACCGAAACGCGGATTTTGCCATTCAGATTTTCGTTAAACGCCGACCCCCAGATGATGTTTGCATCAGGGTCAACCAGCTCACGAATATGGTTCGCAGCTTCATCCACTTCCATCAGGCGCATATCTTCGCCACCAGTGATCGACACGATAACGCCCTTTGCGCCTTGCATCGAGACACCGTCGAGCAACGGGTTGGCAATCGCCCTCTCCGCAGCTTCAAGTGCACGGCCATCGCCTTCGGCTTCGCCCGTACCCATCATTGCTTTGCCCATTTCGTGCATGACGGACCGGACGTCGGCAAAATCGAGGTTGATTAAGCCAGGCATGACCATGAGGTCCGTGATACCGCGAACGCCCTGTTGCAGAACTTCGTCAGCAAGCAAAAATGCCTCTTTGAACGTCGTGTTCGGGTTCGCCACCAAAAACAGGTTTTGGTTCGGAATAACAATGAGGGTGTCCACATGCTGTTGCAGTTCGGCGATGCCTGATTCTGCGGAGCGCATCCTACGCGATCCTTCAAAAAGGAACGGCTTGGTAACAACACCAACAGTCAAAATGTTCATTTCGCGTGCAGCTTGCGCGATAACAGGCGCAGCACCGGTTCCGGTTCCGCCGCCCATGCCAGCAGCGATGAAGCACATATGGCAACCCGCCAAAGCAGACTTAACTTGCTCAATCGTTTCTTCTGCAGCTGCGCGGCCAACCTCAGGACGAGAACCAGCGCCAAGACCTTGCGTAATCTCAGGCCCAAGCTGAATGCGATAATCCGCAGGCGAGGCGTTCAATGCCTGCGCATCGGTATTAGCCACGACGAAGTCGACGCCTTCAACCTTAGCGCTAATCATATTGGCAACCGCGTTACCGCCGGCACCACCAACACCTATCACTGCAATTTTCGGCTTCAATTCGTCAACCATGGGTGGTCCGATATTGATGCTCATAACTTTATCCCCTTAGCCTCTTTGGCTTGTTCGAAATTTAGATGCTTTTGGCACAAAAGCGTAAAGCGCACATCAGAAATTTACCCGTTTTGCACAGGTTTCTATCAGGCCAGAAGCGCGATGACTTCATCGTCGAAATTTCAGGCCATTTTTTCGACTTGCCGCAGAATTTATGCGGTTACCGGCTAAAAATTCTCACGAACCGCCCGTTTTATGCGTTCAATCAAATCTGGTATCGATCCGCCCAGATGCTCTGCGCGCAATTCATAGCCCGATTGCTGTTCAACCCGCTCTGAAGCAGCATAGTGAATCAACCCAACAAGCGTTGAGAAAGCGGGACCAGAATGTGCCTCGGGAATGCTGACAAGTCCAGTTGGACGCCCGATACGGACCGTGCGACCTAATGCGCTCTGCATATGTTCAGCAGCACCTTTTAATTCAGCGCCGCCACCGGTCAGGACAACCTGATGTCCCGATGGTCCCGTAAAGCCCAATGTTTTTAACGCCTGCGCAACTTCGGTCACAATGCCGTCGACGCGCTGGCACACTACGGCATTCAACTGCGCTTTAGTGATGCGTGGCGCTTGATTGCCCGGTTCAACGCCATTTTCGTCCGGGCCGATGTCGAGCACTTCCTGATGGTCACGTGGGCTAGTCAGCGCCGAACCGTGAAAACATTTCAGCCGCTCTGCTTGCGCACGGCGAATACCAAAGACAGACGCGATATCGTCGGTAATGTCCGATCCGCCTTTTTGAATGGTTTCAAGACCGACCAGCATCCCACCTATGAATACCGACACGTTGGTCACCGCTGCCCCAAATTCGACAAGCGCAACGCCAAGCTCACGTTCTTCAGCCGTCAAACAGGCAAGGCCTGTTGCAACGGGTCCAACCACCAGCGAATCAACATCCAAATGCGCAGAGCGCACCGTCATATCCATGTTGCGGACCGGTGATTGGTCAGCAAGCACGACATGCACGTCAACACCCAGCCTATTTGCGTGCAGCCCAACCGGATTTGCCACACCGCCAACACCATCGAGCGCATATAATGTAGGTTGGATATGCAGCGCAATTTTACCACCTGTCTGAATATTGGCACGCCCAGCCTGGAGCAGTTCGTCCACATCATCTTGCGTGATACGGTCGCCGCCTAATTCGATTTCAACGGGCGCCAACATACTATCGAGACCACCCGAAGACATCCCGACCCAAGCCCGGTCAATGTTAAGGCCAGCAATGCGCTCCGCTTGCTCGACCGCATGGCGAACGGACAATTCGGCTTGTTCGACATCTGCAATGCAGCCACGGGTAACGCCCCGGCTCTCGCGCTGCCCCGTGCCCAGCACTAGCAAATCACCATTTTCCGTTTGTCGGGCAATTAACGCCGACACTTTTGATGAACCGATATCAATCGCCGAAATTAGTCGTTCAGCGCGCGCCGTTTTCATGCCGTCAATCCATTGTTTTTTTTTGTTATTTCGTTATTTTTATTATCGTCTTTATTATCCACTTTAACAGGCTCTGCCTGTTGCACTTTAGTAGGTTCTGCTTTTGGTGCTTTGCGGAAATAAGCGCGATTAGGGTCACGCAGGTCAAAATGGATAAGGTCGCGACCTAGCAACCGGTGAACGCCATCCAAGCGTGCAAAGTTCAGTAATGCCTTGGCAGCTTCAGCCTCACCCTCTGGCAAAGCCAGCGTTTCGCCCGTTTGAAACTGCAAATCCCAGCGCCGGTTACCAATCCAGGTTGCGCCCGAAACCTGCGATTTCAATGCCGAAGCATTATCAAGCAAGGCGTTCAATGCGACGATATGTGTATTGGCTTCGATACCATTCAACGTCGGTAAGTCGCCCCCCTCACCGGCACGAACATTTGCTAGAACGATGCCATTCGCGTCGATTAGCGAATATTTTCCGTTCCGTTGCCAAATCGCAGCAGGCTTGCGTTCAATAATCTCTACCGCCAATGTGTTGGGCAACTGCCGCGAAACGCGGGCGTCCTTAATCCACCCATATTGCAGCAAATCCGCGCGCACCTTGTCGATATCCACCAAGGGCATCGCACGATCTTTTTCGGCGAGCACCAATTGATAGACTTTCAACTGGTCCACTCGTTCCATGCCTGTAACCTCGACACGCTGGACTTCAAAGCCGGCCTTTGCCGCAAGCGCCGCATATTGTTGGTAAGCAGCAGCCGTCAGTCCGGCATATTGCGCCGCAACAAAGGCAAGCAGCGTGAACGCCGCCAATATGATCCAGGTAATAATGCGCTGCACATCCTGTTCGGACAATGGCAGCGCGCGTATTAACATATCAACCCACGACGATTGCAGCACCTTTTGCCGAGGGCTTGGGCTTTTTGCCTTGCGTTTTGCGGGCGCTTTACGTGCGACACCCGCCATTATGCCAGCGCCTCTTTAACGATAATGTCCACAAGTTGCTCATAGCTGATCCCAACATGCCGTGCTTGTTCGGGCACAAGACTGAGCGGTGTCATGCCGGGTTGTGTATTGGTTTCGAGAACAAAAACGCCGTCCATGCCAACGCTATCATCCCAACGGAAATCAGTGCGCGAGGTGCCTTTGCAGCCAAGCAATTGATGCGCGCGCAGGGCCGTATCCAGCATATATTGGGCAATATCATCCGGGATTTCCGCAGGGCAAATATGTTCCGTCAGCCCGTCCGTATATTTCGCATCGAAATCGTAAAAGCCGCTTTTGGGTTTCAACTCGGTCACACACAATGCCTTGTCGCCCAATACCGCCACAGTCAACTCACGGCCTTTGATGAAAGGTTCAGCCAGAAGTCGGTCAAATTCCTGCCATGGCCCTTTGGCATCGCGGGCGATCGGATTACCGTAATTGCTATCTTCGGTGACAATCGCGACGCCCACCGAGCTGCCTTCATTCACTGGCTTCAGCACATAAGGGCGCGGCAGAGGATCACGTATGTAAAGGCTTTCGCTGTCTACCATCGTACCCTTGGGCATTGGGATGCCGGCAGGCACGAGGCACTGTTTGGTCAGTTCCTTATCAATAGCGATGACCGAGGTCACCATACCGCTATGCGTGTAAGGGATGCCCATCAGATCCAGCATGCCCTGCACCGTGCCATCTTCACCAGGAACACCGTGCAAGGCGTTGAACACCACGTCAGGGCGAAGGGCCGTAAGGACTTGCGCGATATTGCGGTCCATATCGACGCGGCTGACCTGATAACCAACCTTTTCAAGCGCATCGGCCACACCATTGCCGCTCATCAGGGACACGGGGCGCTCGTTCGACCATCCGCCCATCAATACCGCAACGTGAATTTGCTTACTCATTTCGGTTCACCCACGCGCTGTATTTCCCATGTTAACTCTACGCCCGAATGCGCCAATACGCGGGCACGCACTTCTTCGCCAAGCGCCTCGATATCTGCACTGGTTGCATCGCCGGTATTGATAAGAAAATTGGTATGTTTTTCGGACACCTGCGCACCGCCAATCTGAAGACCTCGGCATCCCGCAGCATCAACCAATTGCCATGCTTTATGTCCGTCAGGATTTTTGAAGGTGGAGCCGCCGGTTTTGGAGCGCAATGGCTGCGATGCTTCACGCGATGCGCTAATCCGGTCCATCTCGGCCTGGATTGCTTCTGGATCGCCTAGGTGGCCTTGGAAGCGCGCGGCCACCACAATTGCGCCATCGGGCAGTTCGGAATGACGATAACTGTAATGCAAATCTTCCACCGGCAAAGTCACCAACGTCCCGTCGCGCATCACCACATCGCAATCGCGCAAAATGTCTTTTACCTCACCACCATAAGCGCCGCCATTCATGCGTACAAATCCACCTACGGTGCCGGGGATGGAACGGAGAAACTCTAGGCCGGATATGCCCTTGTCGCGCGCGGTGGATGACACCAATATGCCCGACGCCCCCGCGCCGCACTCCAACGTCATTGCATCGGTGCAGGCAACCTTCGCAAAGGCCTTGCCCAAACGAATGACAATGCCCCTGAAACCGCCATCGCGGACAATCAGGTTAGACCCCAGACCAAGCGCCATCACTGGCGCAGTAGGGTCAAGGTCGCGCAAAAAGGATTGCAGGTCAGCCACATCCTTGGGTTCAAATAATATGTCCGCACAGCCGCCAGACTTGAACCACACCAAGGGCGCCAACGGAGCGCCTTGGGTTAGTCGTCCTTGTACGTGCGGCAGGCGCTCCGTTGTCATGCACGCGCTGCCTTTATCGCGTCGGCAAGGCCTGCGGCCCACTTCGTGATGTCGCCCGCACCGAGGCATACAACAATGTCATCGGCCTGCACAATTTCGGCCAACTTGCGCGCCAAGTCACCCGCGTCCGATACAGTCGTGGCGGAACGATGCCCCCTTGCTTTAATGCCATTTACCAACGAGCCGGCATCTATGCCCTCAATTGGTCCCTCCCCTGCGGCATAGACCGGCGTGATGAAGACCATATCCGCGTCGTTAAACGCTTGTTGGAAGTCATCCATATGGTCGCGCAGCCGGGTGAAGCGGTGCGGCTGTGCCACGGCAATCACCCGCCCCTGCGCACCTTCACGTGCTGCAGACAGTACGGCGCGGATTTCGACCGGATGATGGCCATAATCGTCGATGATCGTGACGCCATCTATTTCGCCCACTTTGGTAAAACGCCGTTTAACACCGCCAAATTTGTCAAAGCCATGCGCGACAGCCTCGTCGCTCATGCCCATTTCAAGGCCTACCGCGACAGCGGCGAGCGCATTTTGTACATTGTGGCGGCCCGGCATGGGAAGTTCGATATTCTTTATAGTACGTAGCGACCCGTCGCGGGCGCGAACAACAACATCGAAGCTGTTACCGCCGGGGTGCGGGGTAACATTTTCGCCGCGAATGTCGGCCTGCGCCGAAAAGCCATAGGTAATGATCCGACGGTCCCGGATTTTCGGCAAAATAGCCTGCACTTCGGGATGGTCGAGACACATAATCGCTGCGCCATAAAAGGGCACGTTTTCGACAAATTCGACAAAGGCGTTTTTGATTGCATCAAAATCGCCATAATGATCGAGATGTTCCGGATCGATATTGGTGACGACCGCAAGCGTCCCATCAAGCCGCAGGAAGCTGCCGTCGCTTTCATCCGCTTCAACCACCATCCAATCGCTTGCCCCAAGGCGTGCGTTGGAACCGTAGCTGTTGATGATACCGCCATTAATGACCGTCGGGTCAATGCCGCCATGATCCAACATCGCCGCAATCAGCGATGTCGTCGTTGTCTTGCCATGCGTGCCAGCCACAGCAACGGTGTTCTTCAACCGCATCAATTCAGCCAACATTTCGGCGCGGCGTACCAAAGGTATCCGTCTTTCCAAAGCGGCGTCGCGTTCAGGATTGCCTTTCTTCACCGCCGTCGATGTTACCACCACTGCGGCTTCGCCCAGATTTTCGGCGCTATGGCCAATCATTACCTTGATACCGCGTTGCCTAAGGCCGTCGATGACATAGCTATCCGCAATATCGCTACCCTGCACTTGGTAGCCCAAATTGTGCATGACCTCCGCAATACCGGACATGCCGATGCCGCCAATGCCTACGAAATGCACAATTCCTATATCAGTTGGCACGCCTCTCATGCTGCATTCTCTTTGGCAAGTGCGGGGGACGGGTTAAAGCCACCACTGGATTGAGATTTTGATTTTAATCCATGCATGATGGGAGCGCGACCAAAGGATTCGACCAAGTCGGCAAGATCAGCAACCGCATTAGGACGGCCACAGCTTTTGGCCGCCTTGGCTGCATTCTCCATCGCACCGGGCTCCAATGCAATCAATTGGATTTGTTTTGCAAGCTCAGCTGCGGTGAATGCCGGCTGCGCAATGGCGCGCGCCCCGCCCGCTTCGACCATTTCTTTAACATTGTAGCTTTGGTGATCGTCGGTTGCACTCGGCAGCGGAACCAATATCGCTGGCCGTCCAGCGCATGTCAGCTCCGCAATCGTCGATGCCCCTGCCCGCGATACCACCATATGCGACCAACCCAGTTTTTCGGGCATATCGGGCAAATAGGTCGCCAATTCAGCTGGAATATCATGCGTCGCATAAGCGGCCCGCACGGCGTCAATATCTTCCGCGCGGCATTGCTGTGTCACCTGCAAACGCCGCCGCAAACTCACCGGCAAGATCGACAGCCCTTCCGGCACGACATTGGAAAGCACCGTGGCGCCTTGGCTGCCGCCTGTCACCAGTACGCGAAATATGCCATCGGCCGATAATGCTGGATAAGGCTGGTCCCGCAAATCAAGCACCTCTTCGCGGACTGGGTTGCCAACCAGATGCACCTTGCTGGCATAGCGCGGCGACAGGCGAAGCACGTCGGGATAAGCGGTGGCAATGGCGTTCACGCGCCGCGCGGTAAAACGATTGACGCGCCCCAGCACGGCATTTTGTTCATGAATAATCGTTGGTATTTTCTCGGCAAAAGCACCCAATAATGCTGGAAATGCCGGATAACCACCGAAGCCGATCACGGCGCTGGGCGCAAAATTTGCATATAAGCGGCGCGCCATCATGCGGCCTTCGGCAATCGCCTTTAGGCCGGGAAGCCAGCTCGCCGGATTTTTGGTGATGCGCCCCGCGGGTAATTTATGCGTTGCAATTTCGTCAGGGCATCCCGGAATTTTTGCCCCGCGCTCGTCCGTAATCAGCGCCACATGATGGCCGCGGTTGATCAGTTCCTGTCCCAGCGCAAAGGCAGGAATCAAATGCCCGCCCGTACCGCCAGCGGCCAACACATAATGCCGAGAAATGGTCATGGCTTGTGTCCCTTCACCATATACAGCGACCGGTCAAGATATGGGTTTCGCTTCGTCAGCGCGAGTATGAGGCCGCACGTAATCGAAAGCGCAATGATAGATGATCCGCCATAGCTGATGAAAGGTAATGTCATACCCTTTGACGGGAAAACGCCCAAATTCACAGCTATATTAATCATCGCTTGCCCGCAAAACTGCGCACCAAGACCCGTGACTGCCATCACCACAAACTGGTCTTTCTCATCTAACAGACGAATGATGATCCGGACCAAAATCGCGAAGTATAAAATGGCAATGGCCATACAGGATAAAAGGCCGAATTCTTCACCGATGACAGAAAAGATATAATCGGTATGCCCCTCAGGCAGCGAATATTTCTTTATACCAAGCCCAGGGCCAAGACCGATAAAGCCACCGTTAGTTAAGGTCGCCAGTGCCATCTTGTCATGCGTCAGCCCCTCCGTACCAAAAATCCATGCGTCTATCCGCTGCGTAGCGACGGGATAAAAATTATAAGCGAGCAAAATGAATACAACACCGCTGATCACAAGGAACCACAACCGGCTTGCAGGCACACCAGCAACCATCATCAGCGCAAACCAAGTCCCCATGAACAAAATCGTTTGCCCAAGGTCAGGTTGAAGCAACAGAAAGAGACACACAAGGCCAGTAGCAATGCTGGTAAGGACTAGAACGGGCAAGCCTGGATCTTTCAACCGCCAACTAATAATCCACGCCATCATGACCGCGAAAAAGGGTTTCAGAAATTCAGACGGCTGCAACCCTGCGAAACCTGGACCAATCCATCTTTGTGAGCCGTTCACTTCACGTCCCAATATGGGAACCAAGGCAAGTAGAACAAAAAAGATGCAGAAACCGTAAACGGCAAACCGTCTCGCTTTTTCACGCGGACACATCGAAATGGCCAGCATGATCGGGACACCAATGCCAACAAATATCAATTGCCGATAGAAAAAGTGCAGCGATGAAAGCTCCGTCGTCGACGATGAAAGCCTTTGTGCACCCGCAGGGGACGCAGCCGCAACCGCCAGCAAACCAATGGCGATTAACACCATCATCAGTGACAATAAGACGCGGTCGAGTTCCCAAAACCACACGCCTAATGGCGAACGGTCACCACGACCCAAACGATTGGCAAAGCCGATCTTACCGGTCTTGGCCGCAAGGACCCATGGTGCTTCTGTGTTGTCGCTCATAAGGCTTCCACAATCGCACGAAACGCGTCGCCGCGGGCTTCGAAGTCTTTGAACTGGTCAAAAGACGCACAGGCCGGCGAGAGCAGAATAACGTCACCCGGTTCAGCTTGCGCCGCCGCCGAATGCACCGCAGCGCCCATCATCTCGCTGCGTTCCACGGGCATATATGGTGATAACAATTCATGGAACAATGGCCCCGCTTCGCCAATGGTATACGCTTTCACAACATGGCCAAAATTGGGGATGCATTCGTCGAGATTATCAGTCTTTGGCAAGCCGCCAACGATCCAATGCACGCGCGGATATGCGGCCAATGCAGGCGCAGTGGATGCCGCATTTGTGGCCTTGCTGTCATTAACAAACAATACACCTTTGCGCTCGGCGACAACCTCCATCCGATGGGCAAGCCCATCAAAGCTGCGCATCGCTGGCCGCCACTGGGCTTCCGTAAGCCCTAAAGATTCGACGATGGCGATGGCCACCGCAATATTCTGCAAATTATGGGGCCCTTGAAGCGATGGCCATTCGGCCTGACCGGTTACCAATTGCGGATCGGCGAGATGCACATACTCTGCGCCGCGCCGCGCCAGCACTTCGTTGTAGACGCGTTCGGTATCGGCATCCCCCTTGCCAAACACAGAAAACTCTTTGCCCGTTTGCATTGCAAACAGCCGCGCTTTCGACGCTATATAGCCTTCATAGCCGTCATAGCGGTCGAGATGATCTGGCGAAAGGTTGATGAGCGCCGCGGCTTCGCACGCGAGACTTTGCGTTATGTCAATTTGGTAGCTTGATAGTTCAAGCACATAAACGCCACCTGCAGGTAATGGCGCTTGCGACAATATGGGCAAGCCAATATTCCCCCCCATGCGGACGGGAATTGAAGCGCTTTCCAGCAAATGATGCACCAATGCCGTCGTGGTGGATTTACCGTTTGTGCCTGTAATACCCACGACACGATGCGGTGGCAGGTTCGGTCGTGCCATTGCGAACAATTCTATATCGCCAATTAATGGTATGCCTGCCGCCTTTGCCTTATCAGCAATCGGGTGGCGGTTGATAGGCACGCCCGGCGAAACGACAATGGCTGTATAGCCGGTTAAGTCGCTCAGCAACGGGTCAGCAATCGTCGCAATATCGGCAACCTTGGCGCGCGCGCCTTCGTCATTATCCCATGCCAGAACCTCGGCACCGCCCGCGACAAGCGCACGCGCAGCCGAAAGGCCCGAGCGCGCAAGTCCCAATATTACGAACTTCCGGTCTTTAAAGGCAGGGGTTGTGATCATCTGAGCTTGAGGGTTGATAGCCCCGCAAGCGCCAATACGAAAGCCACAATCCAGAAGCGAATGACAACGGTTGGTTCGGACCAGCCAAGTTGTTCAAAATGGTGGTGTATCGGTGCCATGCGAAAAATGCGCTTACCTGTCCGCTTAAACCAAAACACCTGAATGATGACCGATAACGCCTCCACCACAAAAAGGCCGCCGATAATCGCGAGGACAAATTCATGATGCGCCACAACCGCAATTGCGCCTAGCGTGCCACCTAAGGCCAAACTGCCGGTATCGCCCATGAACACCGCAGCGGGTGGAGCGTTAAACCACAAAAAGGCAAGGCCCGCGCCCACAATGGCACCGCACAGCATGGCGAGGTCCCCTGCACCCAAAAAGAACGGAATGCCTAAATATTCTGCATATTTGGCATTGCCGACCATGTAGACGATCAACATAAATGCAATTGATGCAATAATAACCGGCATAGTCGCAAGGCCATCAAGGCCGTCGGTCAAATTTACAGCATTGCCAAAGGCCACAATAACAAACGCGCCAAAAGGCACATACCACCAACCCAAGTCGATTACGGGACCGTTGACGAAGGGAAGATATAAATTGCCGCCCGATTGCCAAACAATCAGCGATACCGCGACACCTGCAATGGCAAACTCCCACAACAACCGGACCTTGCCGGAAACGCCCTTGTGGCTGCGTTTCTTGACCTTGTCATAATCATCGAGAAATCCAACGATACCGAAACCAACGGTTACCAATAAACAGGCCCAGACATAGAGGTTTTTCAGGTCCATCCACAAAAGCATCGAAATGCCGACCGACACCAAGATCATCAGCCCGCCCATCGTTGGCGTACCGACCTTCGCCAAGTGGGTTTGCGGTCCATCGCTGCGGATGGGCTGCCCTTTGCCCTGACGAACACGCAGCATGCTGATAAAGCGTGGCCCAATGAGTAGACCGATGATCATTGCCGTCGCAATCGTCGCACCAGAGCGGAAGCTGAGATAACGGATAAGGTTAAAAATACCCGGAAACCCAAGATATTCGGCCAAAATATATAGCATCAGTTGCTCCCACCCGTCAGCGCGTTAACGATGGAAGAAAGCCCCATACTATTGGAACCTTTGACCAAAACCGTATCTGATGCGCAAAGATATTGTTGCAGAAGGATAAGGGCCTCCTGCGCCGTCGCGCAATGCGCGAATTCCTTCGGTCCCTCAACCCCTGCTTTCAACTCTTCGGCGAGAATTTCCATCTCTTTACCGACGAGGATTGCAAAATCTACCTTCGCGGCGGCCAAGGGAAAGGCAAGCGCGCGGTGATAATGATCACTCTTTTCGCCCAATTCCTTCATCGAACCTAAAACAGCTATCCGCCGCCCACCGCCCGACAGTCCCAACTGGCCAATCGTTGCGGCCATGGAAGCTGGGTTAGCGTTGTAGCTTTCATCGATCACATGGACACTGCCGCCAGTAACGACCACATCATGCCGCGCGCCACGACCGGATAGACCACCCATTTCAGCCATCGCCAAGCCTGCCGATGCCAGGTCACCACCCGCCGCATGTACAGCAGCCAATACCGCCATGCTGTTCGCAATCCAATGCTGACCGGGTTGCGACAAAGTAAATGACAACATCGCGTCGCATACTTTTGCATTGATCAGCGTCCCATTATGGGGCGTATTGAGATAGTCGATAACGCGGACATCCGCATCAGGGCTAAAGCCAAAGGACAATATTCTGTTGGTATATTGCTCTGCCGCAGCACGCAGGCGCGGATAATGCACATTGTCTGCGGGTAAGATCGCCGTGCCGCCTTCAATCAGGCCTTCAAATATCTCGGCCTTGGCATCGGCAATGCCGCTTTCATCTCTAAAAAATTCGATATGCGCAGGGGCGATTGTCGTGATGATGGCTACTTCGGGGCGGACAATATGGCTCAAGGCGCGCATTTCGCCTGCATGGTTCATACCCATTTCGAAGACGCCAAAATCGCAATCTGCGGGCATCCGCGCCAGACTTAACGGCACGCCAACATGGTTGTTATAGCTTTTTACCGAACGATGCGCACGCCCGCGTGAACAACGGTCTAAGGCGGCAAACAGGGTCTCCTTGGTACCTGTCTTACCTGCAGATCCGGTTACCCCAATGATCTTTGCTTTTGTACGCGCGCGGGATGCATGGCCCAATGCCTCTAATGCCTGCATCGTATCAGAAACAAGGATATGTGGGTGCGACACAGGTTGCGATACGATTGCGCCGGCAGCGCCGTTGGCAAATGCCTTGTCTACGAACAAATGCCCGTCCGTTTCCGCGCCTTTTAGAGCCAAAAACAAATCGCCTTTGCCGATTTCACGCGAGTCAAAGGCGACGCCAGTTACATCAAAGTGCCCCGACGCGGTACCGCCGGTGGCTGCTAGCAATTCCTCAAAGGCCCACAATGGCGTCATGCCGCGCATTCCCTTGCAACTTCGACATCGTCAAAGGGCAGAACCCGGCCCATAATGATTTGCCCTTGTTCATGGCCTTTGCCCGCTATCAGAACAATATCGTCCGGCTCAGCATGCTCAATGGCAAAGGCAATGGCATAACGCCTATCGCCAATTTCATACGCGCCCTTCGCCCCCGCCATCACATCCGCACGGATCAGCGAGGGATCTTCACTTCTTGGATTATCATCGGTGACGATCACAATGTCGGAATCCGCAACGGCCACTGCACCCATTTCGGGACGCTTGCCCGTATCGCGATCGCCGCCTGCACCGAATACAGTAATAAGTTTACCCTTGGTATGGGGGCGCAAGGCCGCAATCGCCGCGCGCAGTCCATCGGGCGTATGCGCATAATCAACGTAAACGGGCGCACCGCTTTTGGTGATGACCGCGCGCTCCAAACGTCCGCGCACGGGCTGCAATCGCGCAAGATGCGACAGCAGGCTCTCAACATCTCCACCGCTTGCCATAACCACGCCTGCCGCGACCAAAGCGTTCGCGGCCTGATATGCGCCAATCAGCGGCAGTTTCAATTTATGCACGTCGCCTTGAATGCGCAGTTCAAGTGTCTGGCCAAGCTGGGTCGGTTGGCGCGACAATAATTGGATACCCTTGCCCTTTTCACCTACTGTAATCAGGCGGATTTCCCGTTTGCGCGCGCGGGCAATGACTTGATCGGACCAAACATCGTCCGCCCAGATGACGGCGCAGCCGCTTTCGTCAACAACCTCGTCAAACAGCCGCATCTTCGCTTCAAAATAAGCTTCCATCGTCCCGTGATAATCGAGATGGTCGCGACTTAAATTGGTGAAAGCTGCAACCGATACCGGAACGCCTTCACTGCGATATTGGGAAAGGCCGTGGCTCGATGCTTCGAATATCGCATGGCTAATGCCTTCGCGCGCCAGACCCGACATATTCGCAAGGAAGGTCACAATGTCGGGTGTCGTCAGTCCAGTCTTCGCCTGATCCGATGCCGTAGTGATACCCAGCGTACCAATTGACGCCGCATTATGACCCGCCATCCGCCAAAGTTGTCGCGTCAGTTCTGCCGTCGATGTCTTGCCATTGGTTCCGGTGACCGCTGCCACATGGGCTGGAAATGGTTGAAAGAATTGTGCGGCAAGACGCGCGAAAGCTTGGCGCGGGTTAGCTTCAGCAATATGCACTGCGCCGCGTACAGCCGCTTCGGGACGCGCAACAACAGCTATGGCGCCAGCGGCAATCGCCTCATCGATAAAATCTTCACCGTTAAATGCAGTGCCTTCAAAAGCACCAAAAACCGTGCCGGGCGCAATCTTCCGATGGTCGATGGCGAAGCCGGTCACTATTCTGTCTGCAAATACCATATCGGCACCGCTTACCAATTGCCCGAGCTTCACTATTGCTCTCCCTTCGCCTTCCACAATAAAGGCATCAGTTCAGATACATCAACATCGCGTTTAATATCCGGAATGATCCCCACAAGTGGACCGATGCGAGTCACTGTTTTCTGCACAACAGGTGCCGCGGTATAACCTGCGGTCCGTTGAAAGCTTGAAGCCTCAGTACCCTTAGGTTCATCTAACATGGTAAGCACGACATAACGTGGATTATCCATCGGAAATGCAGCGGCAAAGGTAGCGACCACCAAATTACGGCTATATCCGCCAATGCCGGGTTTTTCCGCAGAACCGGTTTTGCCACCAACGCGATAGCCAAGAGCATCGGCTTTCTTACCAGTCCCGTCGACGACAATCATGCGCATCATTTGACGCATCCGTGCACTGGTTGCGGCCTTAAACACACGCTTGCCGGGAATTTTCGCGCCGGGTATGGTTTTGAACATTGTTGCGGGACGATAGATGCCACCATTTACCATTGCGGCATAAGCGCTCGCCAAATGCAGCGGCGTCACTGCAATGCCATGCCCAAACCCAACGGTCATGTTTTTAAGGCGATCCCATCTTTTAGGATAAAGCGGCATTGCTTTTTCCGCGAGCTCAATTTCGGGACGCCCATTAAAATGCATCGTACGTAACATCGCATCCATGCGCGCTGCACCCAAATTATCGGCAATTTGCGCGGTCACAATGTTCGAACTGTGGATTAGCGATTCAGGGGCGTTAATCCAGCGATCTAAAGGGTGCGAATCCCGAATTTTGAACTTGCCAACCTGAAGAGGCTTTGTCGCATCATAACGCACAGATAGATCACGAACGGTACCTGCATCCATCGCAGCAGCCACGGTTAACGGCTTGAAGGTAGAGCCAAGCTCATAAACGCGGTTGGTGACATTGTTGGTCTGCCGCGTAATCGGGTAGCGGCCATCCACAACGGGCTGCCCATCATCAGGAATATTCGCGAAAGAAGGTCGGTTTGGGTTGAACGATGGCAAGGTAGCCATGGCAATGACCTCACCCGTTTGCACATCTAGGATGACACCTGCAGCACCTTTAGCGGCCGTTGCCGCCATGCCCGAAGCAAGCTCGCTTTCAAGCGCCGCTTGCACGCGGACATCCAAAGCAAGATTCAACGGTGCGGAACGTTTTGACGGATCGCGCAGATAGTCATTCATGACGCGCTCCATGCCCATAGCGCCTTTGCCGTCACGGTTTACAAAACCAAGGACATGTGCGGCCATATCATGCTGCGGGTACAAACGCGTAGCCTCACGCGGAAACTCAATGGCGATTTCGCCCAAGCTATGCACCTGCCGAACTTGTTCTGGCAACGCACGTTTCCTTAAGTAGCCAGGCTTGTCCGCTGTCAGTTTCGCATAAAACTCAGAAGCTGGTGTATCCGGAAAGATGGCTGCCAATTGGTTCGCCAATTGCTTACGATCACCCAAAATATCTTCAGGCTTTACCCATATCGCATAGCCATAGATGCTGCGCGCCAAGGGAACGCCATTGCGGTCCACAATGTCGCCGCGCTCGGGTACATATTCAGTGCTCGTCGCGCCATAAGCCCGCGTGCTTTCAAACAACGCCAAAGTGGCGAGGCGACCAATCAACAGCACGACAAACATGCCAAATGCCAACAACAAGATAAGCATGCGCCAAAACCCGTGCGCCGCAAATGGTGGCGGGTTGACGCCGCTTTTTCGCGTAGTTGTGCGGGCCAGTTGGGGGTTCATTACCGGCGGCGTTCGTTCGCGGATTTAGCTGAAATATCGCGCAACAGATCATCGGACAAAAGCGTTTCGTCCATACGCGCAAGTCGTTCTGTTCGGGTTTGCTCAACCTTTGGCGCGACAGGCTTTGGTGCGGCGCGCTTTACCGGCTCGGCGAAAATCGGGGTCGCAACCGCCGCTGCAATCGCGGTCGACTTTTTCACCACAGCCTCAATCGTTGGTGCTGGATTAGCTTGGTTAGCACTAGGCGCAACGTCAATATCTGCAGAAGCCATCATCACAGGTTTTGTTTCTTGCAGATCTCCGGTGAGTTCTGCAAGCGCTGCTTCGCCATTGACGAATTGCTGCGCCAATGGTGGTTGATAGCCGTATAAAAGCTCATTCCATTCCTCCAGTTGCTGAAGGCTCGCCCGTGTCCGGATTTCAGCTTGAAGGAAGCTAATTTCGCGCTTCGTTTCCAGAATTTCGCGATCAACCGCAACCAAATCGCTATGCGTCGCTGCTACATTAAGCGACAATGGGTACAACAGAATGGCAACCATGAAAACCAAGGCTAACCAGCCAATGTTCTGAAGTCTTTTCATTGCGAGACTCATGCTGCAAGTCCTCCTGTTGCCCATGCGGGGGCGTGTGTGCGGGTTGCGGAACGCAAAGTTGCTGATCTTGACCGTGGATTACGGGCCAATTCGGCGTCCGATGGCCGGACCGCCTTGTCAGCTTTATTAAAAGTAGGTGATGGGCCGTCGCTGCCGACCATTGGCACATGGCGCGAACCGGCAGCCTCTGCACCGCTGCGGCGGCGCAAAAATTGCTTTACGATGCGGTCTTCAAGACTGTGAAAGGTGACAACAGCCAAACGGCCACCGGGCTTCAACATACGCTCAGCAGCCTCAAGGCCATCCGTCAGTTCGTCCAATTCGCGGTTCACATGAATGCGAATGGCTTGGAAGGCACGGGTAGCAGGATCTTTCGGCGCACCAGGCTTGTGACCAACAGCCTTGCGAACAATCGCTGCCAATTGCGCAGTGGTTTCTATGGGCCGCGCCGCAACAATCGATCTCGCTATACGGCGTGAGCGATGCTCTTCGCCATATCGGTAGATAATGTCGGCAATGTCCGCCTCTTCGGCTTCATTGACAAAATCCGCCGCCGTCATGCCATCCTGCCCCATGCGCATGTCCAATGGGCCATCCTTTTGGAAGGAAAAGCCGCGCTCAGCGCGATCAAGCTGCATCGACGAAACGCCAATATCCAATACGACGCCATCGACCGACGAGATACCGTCAGCCATCAAAACATCGTCCATGTTAGAAAAACAGGCCGCGTAAAGACGCAAAGCGCCTTCGCTGCGGCCTGCAAGGTCCGCACCTTCATTAAGGGCATCGGGATCACGGTCGAACGCATAAACGCGCGCACCGCCAGCCAGTATCGCTTGGCTGTATCCACCTGCACCGAAGGTGCCATCCACGACCTCAGCACCAGGGGTGATGGCGAGAGAGTGAATTACTTCATCCAGTAAGACTGGAATATGGGGGACTGAAGCGCTCATTTGTCGCGCTTTGCCTGGGAAAGCCAATAATTCAGCTCGTCCTTAACGGGATTGAATGCTGCAGGAGCTTCTTTCAGGAAGACATCTGGGTTCCAAAGCATGAAATGCGTTGTTGCACCAAAGAAGAAGGCACGATCGTCAATGCGACCGAAATGCTTGAGCATCGGCGAAAGAACAAAGCGGCCGCTGGCTTCAAAGGCAGTCTCAAAAATCGAGGATGCCGAAACACCAGCGATTTCGCGGTCAAACTCAGCACCGCGATTAACAGCGCTTTGCCATTGTGCCTCGATATCAGCGCGCAACTTAAGGCGTTCGGAGCCGCCAAAGCCAATCAAGCACGGCAGGGTGGAATGCCGCGATATACATACGCTGTTGCTGCCGCTGGATTGCTGAACACTGTCGCGCAGTTCGGCAGGAATAGTCGTGCGGCCTTTGACATCGACATTCGACACCCCAGAACCTGCATAGACCACCAACGCTGACACTAACTGCACACCCCTTAAAAAAGGGCGCAGATCTCTAATCATGGCGAAGCATATCGCCATGCGGACGCCGTAACGACCGATAGAATCAGGAATCCACCCCTTGTTGACTGTGCATAGCAAGGGATTTTATGGATGAAAAGAGGGATTTTATGGAAAAACTAAATTATTTTATAAAAAAACATCCAAATTCCGTCACCTTTGGTACATCGACCAACATGTAGGTTGCATAATGAGAGCATTTTTTTCGTGCCCAAATCGTCCAAATCACCGGCTTTACGGATGATTTTCGCACTATTTCCCCCATCGCCCGTCATTTTCCCACAAAATCCCTGTCCAAGCCCTTATTGTCGCGCAGGGCTGTCAGAAGCGCCTGCAGCATGGCCATATTGGCAAACTCATCCTTACCAGTGAGTATCCGCATCCCGCGCCCCTCCCAAAAGGCCGCATCGAGAAGATCCGCATCAGCCACAAGAATGGCGCGCCCTTTGCCAATTCGGCAATCCGCCAATAGGCCTTTCGCCAATATTGCGCAGCGGTTCGCGGCATTGCTCGCTCTGGGCAACCATTCCCCAGCCGTCACCGTCCGGATGTTGAACACGCCAATTTTGCGCATGGAAGCGGGAACCTCATCCTCCAAAGGTAAGACCAACTCCAGCCCCCAATGTGCGAATAAGGGTGAGAGCATCGATGTAAACAACGGTCGTCGTTTGTCGCCCAGGGGATAGAGGCTTCCCCATTGCAAGGCAGGGTCAGCAAGTATCAACACAAGGCCACCTTGCCGCACCCAATTATCGAGACGGACAAGTTCGCGTGGCGCAAGAGCTCGCGGTTGCGCGAGCAAAAGCATGTGCTGAGACTTGGGATCCCAAGTCTCCAGATTGTCTATGGGCGTAATGTCATAAAGCGTTCTCAGCCGCGCAAAAGCGGGGTGCGGCGCAGCGTCCTTGGCCAGATCTGCCTCAATCCCCCCTTCGCTCCATATCAGCGGCAACGACGTCATCAGTGTTAATGGCGACTTTGGTCTATTATCCGCTGGACGCGTGGCGGCAAAGCCAACGAACCACAGCAAAACCGCCGATGCCGCTACCAAAGCAACAAGCAGCCACTGCCTAACGCCGAACCGGGCCAATCTATCAATCACCAAACAAATGTTAGCGCGTAGGCGCAGATGAAAGCGGTGCTTTTGCCGTATCCTTAGCCGCTCTTTCGGCGTCCGTTTCCTTAGCTACAGGTGTCACGCCCAGCTCCGCCAGCGGTTCATCCGGCGTTTTGTCCTTGTCAACGATCAGCGGCGTTGCGTCCGGCATGGCTCCAGTTTGCGGTCCATCGCTCACCCGGTCCAAGACCATATTTGCCAATGTCACGAACAACAACACAACAACGAGCCCAACAAGCCCTACCTGAATACGCTGAATTGCAGATTGCTTTTGTTCGGCCATATACGTTCTCCTTAGCCCTTAATTTGGCGCTTAGCTGTCTTGCTGCCAAGGCATTATGGGAAGGTTTTTGCTGCGCATCCACGCCGGGTTATAAATGGTAGACAAATAGCGGAAGCCTGTGTCGCACAAGATCGTCACTATACGCTTACCCGGCCCCAAATGCTTTGCCAGCGCGATGGCGCCTGCCACATTAATCCCCGAAGATAGCCCAAGGCAAAGCCCCTCCTCCGCCAAAAGCCGCCGGACCCAGACAAGCCCCTCCTCATCGGAAATGCGGAATTGCGTATCAATCGGAGCGCCCTCAAGATTGGCTGTAATGCGCCCCTGCCCGATGCCTTCTGCAACCGAACTGCCTTCGGCGCTTAACTCGCCGCATGCATAATAATTATAAAGTGCCGCACCGTGCGGATCGGCCAAAGCGATAGTGACGGCCTCATCCTTCGCCTTGAGACCAAGTCCGACGCCCGCAATCGTCCCACCCGTGCCAGCGGCGCAAATGAAACCGTCAATTTTTCCGTCCATCTGTGCCCAGATTTCCTCAGCCGTGGTTTCAATATGCGCGCGGCGGTTGGCAATATTGTCGAACTGGTTTGCCCATACCGCATTTTCCGTTTCTTCCGCCAATCGGCGCGAAGTGTGCACGAAGTGCCCCGGGTTCGCATAAGGCGCAGCCGGCACAAGAACGAGCTCCGCACCCAAAGCGCGCAGCGTATCCTTTTTTTCTTGGCTTTGCGTTTCGGGCATGACGATGATTGTCTTATACCCAAGCGCATTGCACACCAAAGCAAGGCCAATGCCAGTATTGCCTGCCGTGCCCTCAACGATTGTTCCGCCGGGTTTCAACAGGCCCTGCCGTTCGGCATCCCGGACGATGTAAAGCGCGGCGCGATCCTTTACCGATGCGCCAGGGTTCACATATTCACATTTGCCAAAAATATCGCATCCGGCTTCCTCGCTTGGCCCTTTCAGGCGGACGAGCGGGGTGTTGCCAATCAAATCAAGTGTTGAGCCAAGCATATTCATATCGCCGATAGCTAGGCGCGTTCATAGGCAATCGCAAGACGGTCTGATCGTGAGCGCGACAATATGCGTGGCAAAAGTGGATTAATTCGCAAATTGTAATTCAGGTATTGTTATATTGTATCATTGTGGATAATATATCGCCGTAACTCTTGCTCTTATGGATAACGTTCTCTTATGAAAACCGCACCGCTTTTCACAATATCCGCAAGCATTTCGGCATTATCGCTGGCTTTGGCAGCACCCGTTTATGCCCAGCAGAGCAACAGCACTGCAACCGAAACCGAACTGCTGTCCGACGATTTTCATGGTACAGACGATATTGTCGTAACAGCGCCTTATGTCGAACGGCTCGACATTCTTTCCGGCACATCCGCTATTTCGGGCGAAGTGCTCGCGGAAAAAACGCGCGCACAATTGGGCGATATTTTGACGAGTTTGCCGGGTGTTTCGGCGACAAGCTTCTCGCCTGGCGCATCGCGGCCTGTACTGCGTGGGTATCAAGGGAACCGCGTGGCTGTTCTCACAGACGGCATTGGTAATATCGACGCCTCCAACACGTCTGCGGACCATGCCGTAACAATCGACACGTTAACAATAGAGCGGATTGAAGTGCTGCGCGGACCAGCTGTCCTGTTGTTCGGTGGCCAAGCCGTTGGTGGTGCAGTCAATGCGCTCGATAAAAGGATACCAAGGTCCATCCCGGACGAAAACATCCACATCGATGCCTTGGCCGGATATGGCAGTGCAGCGCGCGACTGGTCCGGCGGCGCGTCAATTGATATGCCAATTACCGACCGCGTTATCGTCCATCTCGACGGCAGCTACCGCAACAGCGATGATATGCGTACTGGCGGCTATGTCCTCTCCCCTAATTTGCGTGCGGATATGCGCGAATTGGCTGCCGAGGAGGCAAGCGAAGGCCATATCGAGGAAGCGGAAGAAGCACGCGAGCTGGCCGAACAGCGCGGACGCATTCCCAACAGTGCGGTAAAAAGCTGGACCGCTGGCGGCGGTATCGCGTTTATTGACGATAATGGCAATCTTGGCGTGTCGTACAGCATATATGACACTAAATATGGCATCCCCGCACGCCCCGGCGCATCCCATGCGCATGAGGGCGCGGAACATGCAGAAGGTGAAGAAGGCGAAGTGCCCGTTACCATTGGCTTGCGCCAATATCGCTTTGACTTCCGCGGTGAAGTCAATTTAGGCGACGGCTTGTTCGAAAAACTGCGCCTGCGCACGGGCTATGCCGATTATACCCATACCGAATTTGAAGGCGACGAAATCGGAACAGTCTTCAACAGCCAAGGCATTGAGGCGCGCGCCGAATTTGTGCAGAATGAACGCAACGGCTGGCGCGGGGCAAGCGGCGTTCAATATCAAACGCGCGATTTCGAAGCGATTGGCGCGGAAGCCTTCGTCCCGCCAAACAAGACGCGGCAATTTGGTCTGTTCACCCTGCAGGAATATACCAAAGGCAATCTGGATGCTGAGGTCGCGATACGTTTTGACACGGCTGAACTGCGTGCCGACATTCTGGGCCTTGCGCGCTCATTTGATAATGTCTCAGCCGCATTTGGTCTTGGTTACCATATTGGCGATCTGAAGATCGGCGCGAACGTCTCGCGAACAGGGCGCGCACCCGCTGTGGAGGAATTATTCTCCAATGGACCGCATATCGCAACGCAGGCTTATGAAATTGGCGACCCTGATCTGAAAAGCGAGCGCGCGTGGAATGGCGAACTCTATGCGCGGTTCGACACGCCCGGGACAGCGTTCAGCGCAACGCTATACACCAACCGCTTCGACAATTTCATTTATGAGGCTGAGACCGGCGACATCGAAGATGACTTGCCCGTGTTCCAATATTTCCAGAATGACGCCAAGGTTTGGGGTGTAGAATTTCAGGCATCCAAGCGCCTTGCGAGCTTTGGCAATACCAACCTGTCGGTCGATGGCGTTGCCGATTACACACGCGCCAAAATCTCGTCTGGTGGCGGCGATGTGCCGCGCATCCCACCCTTGCGTTTGCTGGGCGGCGTTGAGTTGACCAATGCCGGCTTTGACCTGCGCGGCGAAGTCGAATGGAGCGACGACCAAACCAAGACCGCGATATTTGAAACGCCAACAGATGGTTTCACTTTGGTCAATGCTTCCGCGACTTGGCGACCATTCGGGCGGGATCGCAACATTGCACTGATTGCGTCGGCAAACAATATTTTCGACGTCACCGCCCGACGTGCCGCCTCCTTTACCAAGGATTTCGTGCCATTGACTGGTCGTGATTTCCGGGTGACGGCGCGGGTCAGTTTCTAATCAGAAAGATTGTCCGCGTAACGCCACCAAGGGATTGATCCGTCAATCGCGCGCTAAAAAACGGAACCTCCGCGCGATCGGCGGGTTAGCCTGCTAGGTCTAATTTGTGGGCCAAGCTCTTGGAGAATATCATGCGCAAAATTGCAACGATCATCCTGCTCTCAGCATCCTTGCTGGCGGCGGCCTGCAACACCGTCAAGGGTGTGGGCGAAGATATTGAATCTGTTGGTGAAGCAGGCGACCGCGCCACGTGATAAATGGCATTTTGTAGTAACAAGAAGGGCTTGAGGGAAACTTCCGGCCCTTTTTGTTTGCTAAGGGAAGGAAGCGCGAAAAATGAGGTCAACAGCGCCTTCAAACTTACAGAGCCACCTCTTCTCTAGGCTCTGCCTTATTACGGCGGCGGCGGGTGAACCAAATCGCGACAAGCGCAAGTTCGTATAAAATGCACAAGGGGATTGCGAGCAACAATTGCGAGACAACATCGGGCGGTGTGAGGACGGCGGCGATGGCAAAGGCGCCGACAATGGCATAACGGCGCGCGCTCTTAAGCTGCTCCAGTGTGACAATGCCAGCGCGTTCCAGCAACATCAACAGCACCGGCAGCAAGAATGAAATGCCGAAGCCAAAAATGAACTTCATTACGAAATTCAGATAATTGTCGACACCCGGAAGTGCCTGTTGCTCAACTCCGCCAACAGAACCACCAAAACCGAGCAGATATTCCAACGCAACGGGTATAGCCATGAAATAGGCCATCGACGCGCCAAGGATGAACAACACAGGCGTTGCGAGCAAAAACGGCAAAAATGCTCGCTTTTCTTTGTTGTAGAGGCCGGGTGCAACGAAGCGCCACAATTGCGTGGCAAACACAGGGAAGGAGAAGAAGGTGGCAGCAAAAAACGCGACCTTAATCTCAACAAAAAATGCCTCAAATATTGCGGTATAGATCAGTTTCGTCTGACCTGAAGCGAGCAAAGGTTGCACGAGAAAGCCAAAGATGGGCCGCGCGAAATAGAGGCTGATGCCAAAGGCGATAGCGAGCGCCAAAAAGCTCCAGAGCAAACGGCTGCGCAGCTCAATCAAATGATCGAGCAAGGGCATTTTGCTTTCGTCAATTTCGTTCATGTCTTAGCCGCCGTCTCGGTGGGCGATGTGTCGACCGGCGTTTCTGCTATAGGTGTTGCAGGGTCATCGCCGATGACATCTGCGCGTGGATCCGCTGGATGTGCACGCATGATACGCTCATTCTCAGCCTTCCACTTTTTCTCCATCTCGTCCAATTCAGACTGACGCACCATTTCGTCAAAGCCGGAGCGAAAATGTGCGGCGACACCGCGCGCCTTGCCCACCCATTTACCGACAACACGCAAAGCCTTGGGCAAATCCTTTGGCCCAATGACCAAAAGCGCCACAAGGACGACAAGCAGAAGTTCGGATGACGCGATGTCAAACACATCAGCCCCCTGACATTGGAGGTGAATGATACTGCGTTGTCAATGACTTAACCTTGAGTCTTGTCAGTCTGCTTTTCAGCGTCAACAACGGTATCCGCGCCAATTTGTGGCGGCGCCTTAGGCGCTTCGTCGTCTTCGCTCATACCCTTTTTGAAGCTTTTAATGCCTTTGGCCACGTCGCCCATCATGTCGGAAAAACGGCCCTTGCCGAACAAGAGCAACACCAAAATGCCAACAATCAGCCAGTGCCAGATGCTAAAACCACCCATTTTAAACTCCTAACGGGGCGCGCCCCGGATGTTGCGACCCCGATGTCGCATGACCTTCGCCTATTTAGGCGTTGTTTTCATCAATTGCCAGTTCGGCGTCACTTTCTTCGCCAGCAAACAGCATTTCACCCATTGCGCTATCAATCGGGTCCAGCAATCCCGCGGCTTTCAGGTCTGCAATTCCCGGCAAATCTTTGCGGCTAGTCAGCCCGAAATGCGTCAGGAAACCTGCCGTCGTGGCAAAAAGTAAAGGCCGCCCCGGCACTTCGCGGCGGCCAGCGGGGCGGACCCATCCTGCTTCCATCAAAACATCTAGGGTGCCTTTTGAAATCTGCACGCCGCGAATGGCCTCAATCTCGGCGCGACTGACGGGTTCATGATAAGCGATAATCGCCAATGTCTCGACCGCAGCGCGGCTGAGCTTTCGGGTTTCTTCGCGTTCGCGGCGTAGCAAATGTGCAAGATCTGCAGCGGTTTGAAAATGCCACGACTTGCCGCGCCGGACGAGCTCAATGCCGCGCCCCTCATAATGTAAAGCCAATTGCGTAAGCGCTGCCGCAACATCCACGCTATCACCGACATAGCCACGAATTTGTTCAACTGTCATCGGCTGGTCACTGGCGAACAAAGTCGCCTCCACCGCGCGCAGATCTGGATCGGTTTCGATCATCTTGCCTTTTTCCTCACCATCAATGGCGCGAAGGTCGCCTCTTGCTGCAAATCTACAATGCCACGTTTGGCGAGTTCCAAGGCCGCGACAAAGCTGGAGGCCAAAGCCGATTTACGCAAGGCTGGGTCTGCCATCGGCGGCAGAAACGCATGTATCGCTGTCCAGTCAATCGCACGGCCAATCATGGCCGACACGCGGTCCAACGCCTCCTCCAACGTCATGACTTGGCGCTTTTTAACGATGTGCATCGCAGGCGCTGTGCGGGCGTTGATTTGGCCATAAGCGGTGATCAGTTCAAAATAGTCGCATTCCCATGCCCGCGCTTTAACCACGCGCAACCCTTCAGGTGTGCCGCGGAAGAACACGTCGCGACCAATCCGGTCACGCGCCATTAAGCGTGCGCCGCTTTCCCGCATGGCGTTCAACCGTTCCAGCCGCAATTGCAGGCGCAATGCAAGCTCCTCCGGCGACGGGTCAATTGTCGGGTCCTTCGGCAGCAATAATGCCGATTTGAGGTAGGCGAGCCACGCCGCCATCACCAGATAATCAGCGGCAAGCTCTAGCTTCAGCGCGCGCGCCTCATCAATGAACACCAGATATTGTTCGACCAAGGCGAGAATAGACAATTGCCGCAAATCAACCTTTTGATTGCGGGCGAGTGCGAGCAATAGGTCCAACGGCCCTTCCCAACCGTCGATATCGATGGTCAGAACATCGGGACCAAATTCCGCTTTGGCAGCGCTCTCGTCGCGGAGGGCGTCCTCTGCGTCAAAGAGCATAGGCTCGGTCATGCCGCGCCGGTCGCTCCGCCTGTGAGTTTTGTGCTGGCGTCAGCCAAAGCCAATAACTGGTCGCGCTTGTCGAGTAAATGTGCCAGTCGGTCGGCGTCAAACGGCACCGGCGCAAGTGCCATCGCGCGGTCAAGCCGTGCGCGGGCAACCGGCGTAATTTCAGGCAAATTGTTAGCAATCGCGACCATCTCATCAAAGCGGCCCCAGCAGTTGAGAGCAAGGTCGCAGCCCGCCTGTACGCAGGCCAAAGCACGGCTTGCGACATCACCTTGCAACGCGTTCATATCAAGATCGTCGCTCATCAATAGGCCATCGAAACCGACGCTCTGGCGAATGATGTCGTCAATGACAACGCGTGACATGGTTGCGGTGTGCGTTTTGTCCCAAACATCATAGACAACATGCCCCGTCATGCCCATCGCGGCGGTGTTGAGCGCCCGGAATGGAGCAAGGTCTTGCTCAAGTTCCGCTGCGCTTGCAGTAACATGCGGCAAGTCATGATGGGTATCTACGGTGGCGCGCCCCTGCCCCGGCATGTGCTTGACGACGCCGATGACGCCGCCCAAGGCAAGTCCATCAAGGATTGCACGACCCAAGGCCGCGACGCGCATAGGGTCGCTGCCTAATGCGCGGTCGCCAATAGCGGAATGGGTATCAGGCACACGCACATCGAGAACAGGCAAGCAATCCACATTGATGCCGACTTCGGTCAGCGAGAGTGCAATAGCCTCTGCATTGCAACGGGCTGCCTCAATCGCGGTGATGGGCGCGATGTCATACAGCGCGTCGAACGCGCCGCCAGCGGGGAAGTCGGGCCAGACCGGCGGACGCATCCGCGCGACACGGCCACCCTCTTGATCAATCAGGATGGGCACATTGTCGCGCCCATGCAACGTCCGCAGACTATTTGTCAGGGCACGGACCTGCGCGCGATCCTCAATATTACGTTTAAACAGAATATAGCCTGCTGGCTCGACATCGCGAAACAGTCGTTTTTCATCATCCGTCAGGGTCAGGCCCGATAGGCCAAATATTACCGGCTTCATAAAAAGAACGCTAAGCCCGCCGCGCCCCCAAGGCAAGCATGGAGCATCGGGACGTGGCGCTTTAGCTGTGTATAATTACCGGATTGCGCCCAGAAAATCGAGCTTGCCCACGGGCACACCCTTCATGCGCAACAGCGCATAGGCCATGCTGAGATGGAAGAAGAAATTGGGGATGGCAAAGCCATGCACATATGTACTGCCGGTAAAGGGAATATCACCGCTAGGCGTAGTCAGCACGACCTTTGCATCTTCGCGGGCCTCAAAACCATTGGGTGATGTGGCTTGCAGAAAGGATATGGCCTTGGCCACACGGGCTTGGACATCGTCAAACGTCACCTCATCATCCGCCCAAGGTTGGTTTTCCACTTGGCCGACGCGCACCGCGACAAACTTCGCCGTATCGGTTGTCATCTGCACTTGCTTTGTCAGCGGGGCCATGTCGTCAATCAACCGCGCATTCAGCAATTCTGCCAAATCTATACCTTGCTCCGCAGCGAAAACCTTACCCTTTTCGAGCATGTTCGAGAGGTTTTTCAAACCGCGAATGAAAGCAGGAATGGAGACATCGTATAAAGCAGGCATATTCTTTTCCTCAGAAGGTTTGGCGCTGCTTAAGTTGCTATGTATAGCGCATCAACATGAAAAAGGGGATGTCGCTTCACTACCGCACAATAAGGCAATTCTCACCCGCTACCTTCAACTTCGCACAGAGTTGCTGCGCTTCGGATGAGTTCGCAGTGACGGCCTGCAGGCGAAAAACCGAGCGCCCTCCTTCTACATTGGCTTGAGCAATCTTGCTGTTCAGTCCCGCCAAAAAACCAAAGCGTTTTTTTAGACCCGTCCACGCCGCTTCGGCCTTAGCGGAATCGCCGAACGCACCAAGTTGCACTAAGACGGCATTTGTAGGCGCGCTCTTGATTGCAACGGGGGGCGCTGGCTGCACCGCTGTGGGTTGGGGTAGCGGGACAGTCCCAACGGAGGGCCCTGCAAGCACAGCGCCTGTTTTCTGACCTTCGCTTGCGGCAAAAGCAGAATCGCCTTCACCTTCAAAGCTTTTGCCGCCCGCATCCGCAGGCTTTTCCTTATAACTGCCCTTGGGCGCGACAATCAGTTCGCCTGTGCCATTTGCGCCGCCCGCTTGTCGGGGTTGAAGCCAATAATATCCCCCCACAATCGCCGCGAGCAACGCTAAGCCCCCAACCGCCCAGAAGGCGCCCCGCATAAACGATCCGTTCGCGGTAGCTGAATTACCGTCAGCGGTTTCGAGCCACGGCAAGCGATCATTGTCGTCGAGATTCAGCCCATCATTGTTGCGGTCCATCACGTCACGTCCCCGTCATTACATGTTGTATGCGGCTTCGACCCCCATCAGCCGCAATCCATTGCGCAGAACTTGCCCGATATTTTGTGCCATGAAAAGCCTCGCGCCTGTCATGTCAGGATTTTGTGCCAATATGAAACGCTTATCTGGCTGGTCATTGCCCAAGTTCCAATAAGCGTGGAACGCAGCTGCCAAATCATTAAGATAAAAAGCAATTCTGTGCGGCTCGCCTGATTTTGCGGCAGCTTCCACAATCCGCGGGAAATTTGCGGCTTCACGGATAAGGCCGATTTCCGCATCGCCCAGCAACGCTATATGCGTGCCATCGGGGCCAAGCCCTTCGAGCTCTGCCTTGCGCATGGTCGACGATATACGCGCATGCGCATATTGCACATAGAATACCGGATTATCCTTCGATGCTTCCACCACCTTGGCGAAATCGAAATCCATCTGCGCATCAGCCTTGCGGGTCAGCATCGTAAAGCGGACAACGTCCTTGCCCACTTCTTCAATGACCTCAGCCAAGGTTACGAAGCTGCCTGACCTTTTGGACATTTTAACAGGTTCGCCACCGCGCAGCAGGCGAACCATCTGCACCAACTTCACATCGAAATCGACCTTACCACCGGTCAGCGCATTGACAGCCGCCTTGATTCGTTTGACTGTGCCCGCATGATCCGCGCCCCAAATGTCGATCATAGCATCGACGCCTTGGCTTTTCTGGAAATGATAAGCGAGATCCGCACCAAAATAGGTCCAGCTGCCGTTGGATTTTTTGATAGGCCGGTCTTGGTCATCGCCAAATTGCGTTGAGCGGAACAAGGGTAGCGTTACAGGCTCCCAATCTTCGATTTCTTTGCCCTTTGGCTTTTCCAATTCGCCATCATAGACAAGTCCGCGCGCACGCAGTTCCTTCTCTGCGACATCCGCCTTACCTGCTTCATGCAGTTCAGCTTCGGACGAAAACAGGTCATGGTGGATGCCCAGCAAGGCCAAGTCCGCCTTGATCATCTCCATCATTTCGGCAACGGCGGCCTTGCGGAACAACGCAAGCCATTCGTGTTCTGGCGCGGCGACATATTGAGCACCAAAACGCTTCGCCAGCTGCTGGCCGACGGGGATTAGATAATCTCCGGGATACAGACCCTCCGCGATTTCGATGGTCTCGCCCAAGGCCTCACGATAACGTAAATGCGCTGAGCGGGCGAGGACATCAACTTGGCCACCTGCGTCGTTGATATAATATTCGCGGATGACCCGATAGCCGGCAAATTCGAGCAATTTGGCCAAAGCATCACCGACCACAGCGCCGCGGCAATGCCCCATATGCATGGGACCAGTTGGGTTCGCGGAGACATATTCTAAGTTCACCGACTTACCATCACCCACATGCGAGCGGCCATAATCATCGCCTGAGGTCGCCATAGCGCGCAATTCCTCAAGCCATGCCGAAGCATCGAGCCGCAGGTTTAGAAACCCAGGCCCAGCAATTTCGACAGCAGTAACGCTAGCAACCTTAGCTAGTTCAACCGACAAAGCCTCCGCCAAGGCACGCGGGTTGGTTCCTGCGGGTTTCGCCAGCACCATGGCTGCATTGGTGGAGATATCGCCATGCGTCGCATCGCGCGGCGGCTCGACCGTTACATTGCTACGGTCCAAATCCGCTGGCAAGGTTCCGAGCGTCACAAGTGCGTTCAGCGCATGATCGACATGCGCTGCATATTGTTCAAAAAGAGTCATGACTGTGCCTTGAAATTAACGCGGATCAACGCGTGACATTGTAACGCAGCTGATCTTCGGTCAGCTGAAAACCGATGAGCATTTCAAAGCTTGATCGGACAACCGCTGCGCGCACTTCGGGATCGGCCATGGGGTCAAGCGCTGCGTCGGGGTCGCCCGGTTTACGCTTCTTGGTGATTTTCTGCACGATTTCTGCAGGCAGGCTAGCAGCGTTCTTATCGATATAACCCGCTGCCTGCGCCTGCGCCGATGCGCGTTGCTGGCCATCGGCGAATTGCAGTGTGACTTGGCCAACGCGCTTGGCAACAACGGCGCTGCCGCCCTGAACCACCGTGTTAAAATAGGGTATTGTTACCGTCCGGCTTCCACGCGCATCGCTGCGCCGCGCTTGCACGTCAAATGCTGCTTGCGAGAAAATTTTATCGCCACTTTCATTGCATGTAGCGCGAATATTCGTGATTGCCGCAACCACATCGATAGCATCGGCGTCCGTGCTGTTCGATGGGTTAAAAATGGTAATGTCTCCCGTGCCATCGGGCACCGCAACCGTTGGGCAGCCGGACCGCGTGACATTTACGCCAACACCAGCAGCAACATCCAGGTCGCCGTCGCGTGAGCAACCGGCCAAAGTAGCTGCGGCAATACCTATGGTCAGGGCTTTGACGGCGAAGTTCATAAAGGGCAATCCTCGGTTTTCTTATACTTGGGTCGCGGGTGCGAAACGTGCATTGGTCCTTATCCCCCCATTGCGGCCCGCGCAACAGGGGAAAGGTCTTGGCGGATGCAGCGACTTTAACTAAGGAAGATTGCGCATGACTGAACAAACACTCTCCAAAAAATCGCTCCGCCTGCTTCTAGCCGCGCCCCGTGGTTTTTGCGCCGGCGTTGACCGCGCCATCCAGATTGTAGAGATAGCGCTCGAACAACATGGCGCGCCAGTCTATGTCCGCCATGAAATCGTACATAATCGCTATGTGGTCGATAGCCTAAAAGCCAAAGGCGCAGTTTTTGTTGAGGAGCTTGATGAAGTGCCCGATGGCGGCCATGTGGTATTTTCCGCGCATGGGGTTCCAAAATCGGTACCCGCCAATGCGCAGCAACGCGGCCTCGCCTATTTCGACGCGACCTGCCCCTTGGTTTCAAAAGTCCACAGGCAAGCCGAACGACAAGTGGAAGCCGGCCGCCACATCATTTTTGTCGGTCATGAAGGACATCCCGAAGTCATCGGTACCTTTGGCCAAGTGCCCATTGGTGCGATGACTTTAGTGGAAACCGCTGACGATGCGCGTTCAATTGCGCCCGCAGACCCGAACAATCTCGCATTTTTGACGCAAACAACATTGTCTGTCGATGATACGTCCGAAATCGTGGGCATCCTTCAACAGCGCTTCCCCAATATTGTCGGTCCCAAGGGTGAGGATATCTGTTACGCCACATCCAATCGTCAAGAATCGGTCAAAGCGATTGCGCATGAATGTGACCTTGTTCTCGTCATTGGTGCGCCGAATAGCTCCAACTCACTGCGTCTGGTGGAAGTTGCGGTACGGTCCGGTGCAACTGCCTATCTGGTTCAGCGCGCAGAAGATATCAGCCTCAATTGGTTTGATGATGTCCATACGCTTGGCCTAACCGCAGGTGCGTCGGCCCCTGAAGTTTTGGTGCGTGAGATTATCGACGCACTCTCGCTGCATTTCGATTTGGATGAGCAGCAGGTGACGACTGCAGAAGAGACCGTCACATTCAAACTGCCACGCGAACTGGCCAGCGTGGCGAACTGATTTGGCGGTTTATACCCAGTTAGGGCCGCAGCAGGTTGACACATTGCTGGCGCATTATGATGTCGGCAAACTTGTCGCATTGAAGGGCATTGCAGAGGGTGTCGAGAACAGCAATTTCTTCGTGCAAACCACGCAAAGTCGCTTCATCCTGACTCTTTATGAAAACCGCGTAAATCCTGATGATCTGCCGTTTTTCTATGCTTTGCTCAAACATTTACACGACGCAGGCTGCAAGGTGCCACAGTTTATCACCGATCGTGATGGCCAATGGCTTCAGACGATTGCGGGTCGACCGGCCTGCCTCATCGAATTTCTGGATGGCGTTTCGGTAACGGAGCCGACGGAGGCACAGGCGCATTCCACGGGCGCGGCATTGGGGCACATGCATCAGGCGCTGGCAGACTTTACCTTGTCGCGGCCAAATAGCCTTGGCGTTTCGGCATGGCGGCCCTTGGCGTCACGCTGCACGGTTGAGGGACTTGAATCCATCGCGACTGGTCTTTCGGCGAGGGTCTTTGCCGAATGTGATTATCTCGAGGCGTATTGGCCAACCGATCTGCCCGTTGCGGCGATTCATGCCGATCTATTTCCGGACAATGTCCTGATGCTGGGCGACAATGTCAGTGGGCTAATCGACTTCTACTTCGCTTGCTCGGAAGTCCGCGCTTATGACTTAGCGGTAACGCACAGCGCATGGTGCTTTTCCAATGATGGAACCGCTTTTGATGCAGAGGTGAGCGCCGGCTTGCTTTCGGGTTATGCGGATTACCTACCCTTGGACACCGCAACGCGGGAGGCTTTACCTATATTGCTGCGCGGCGCGTGCCTGCGGTTCCTGCTTACGCGGTGTTATGACTGGATTAACACGCCGGCAAATGCGCTTGTGACGCGCAAAGATCCGCTGGCTTTCCTGCGCCGACTGGATTTTTACAGTGATGGCAGACATGTTGAGAATATGTTGGGGCATTATACGTGAAAAAGCTTGAGATTTTCACCGATGGTGCCTGCAAGGGTAACCCCGGCCCAGGCGGTTGGGGCGCTGTAATCCGTTATGGTAAGCATGAAAAAGAAATTTCGGGCGGCGAACCCGACACTACCAACAACCGTATGGAACTTTCCGCGGCGATTCAGGCGCTCAAAACCCTGATCGAGCCGTGCCATGTCAAATTGCACACTGACAGCAAATATGTCCTCGATGGTATCACCAAATGGATCCACGGCTGGCAACGCAATGGTTGGAAAAACGCATCAAAACAGCCCGTCCGCAACGCCGATTTATGGCGTGACCTTATCGACGCCGCTGCCCGGCATCAGGTCGAATGGATTTGGGTGAAAGGGCATAGTGGCCATCCGGAAAATGAACGCGCCGATCGGCTGGCCAGTGACGCAGCGGAGATTGCGGCGCAGCGTTAACGAAACCGCGATGGCGTATAGACATACGCGTCGACTTTGGACGGCGCGGTGATAGCTTCATCGAGCAATGACGCGGCAAGCTGCGCTGCGGCAGGTGCGGTCTGGATACCAAAGCCGCCCTGCCCCGCGAACCAGAAAAATGCGTCATTCGCTCCATCACGGCCGATGACGGGCAATCGATCCGGTGCGAAGCTGCGCAGCCCAGCCCATTTATGTTCGACGCGCTGAATGTCCCAATCCACAACGGTCTGCAGACGATCAATGGCGGTGGCAACGTCCAACTCCTCTGGTGCAGCGTCGCAGGGCGAGGTTGCCGTTTCGTCATGCGGACTAAGCCATAAGCGGCCGCCTGCGTCAGGCTTGAAGTAGAAACTACCGTCCAGTCCAATGACCAAGGGCAAGTCCGCCGGTACGTCTGGCGACACGACCAATTGTGCAATGGTGCGGCGATAGGGTTGGATGTTCAGGGGCTGGACCTGCGCCATTTGCGCCACGTCATCCGCCCATGCGCCCGCCGCGTTGATGATGATTTTTGCCGTGCAGTTCAAGCCGCCTGCCGCAATCTGCCAGAGGCCATTTCGCCACTTAGCGGCGTTCAGTCGGCTGTTGCAGTGTAGCGCCGCGCCTTGTTGTTTGGCTTGGCGCAAATATGCGGCATGGAGTGCGGCAACATCAATGTCGCAACAGTCTGGTTCCCAAAGGCCATGCGTCCATTCGCTGCGTAATCCCGGAACACGCGCCGCTACAGCCGCGCGGTCACTGACATCGATCTGCACGCCGCTGGCCGCAAATTCGGCGAGCATATTGTCCGCCATCGGCGTCTGTTCCGATGTGCCGATGTGCAGCGCACCGCGCTTGTGCATCAATGGGCCGTCATGAAAATCCGCAGGCGGCGCGGCCAGAAACGGCCCCGAAGCGGTGGTGAGCGGTTGCACCGCTGGCCCGCCATAACATTCGACCCAAAATGCCGCCGACCGGCCGGTCGAATGATAACCGGGATGCGCCTCTGCCTCAATCAACGCTACAGATGCCCGCGCGGACAATTGGGCGGCAAGGCTTGCGCCGGCAATGCCGGCACCGATAATCGCAAAGTCAAAGTCGCTCATGGTCGCGGTGCGTTAGCTTCCAAAAAGCTGTCGATCCGCGCGAGGCACTGGTCACGCACGGGATCCGCCTCCCGCAACAATTCATGCGCGGCTTCCTTGCCAAAAATCAATATTTCGGCATGTGGCAGGCGCTTACTGTCGGCGATGACGCGCGGCGTGCTAACCAATTGGTCCCCAGTGGTCGCGAGCAGCAAAATGGGCGTTTTTACGGCCTCCAGCAAGCCCGGTGCTTCCAGCATACGGATGGATGCAATTGCCCGTTCGATCCAATGCCAGCTTGGCGGGCCTAATTTGACATTAGGACGCAATTTCCACCAGGCGATTTCGTCTTCGTAACGGGCATCGTCATGCGTCAACATTTTGCCACGCATTTCCATAGGCGACATCGGCTTCTCGCTGATTTTCCAAGCGGCATCATTGCCCTTACCAATTTTTACCATCAGCTTTGCAAAAGCATGATTCAGGGCCAGCGGCAGGCCGCCGGTCTGAATACCCAACATCGGCGCACTTAAAACGACCGCGTCAGGGTCTATCGCTTTTTCCACCAAAGCGCGCATCGCCAGTTGTCCACCCATGCTGTGTGCCATCACAACATGAAGGCCTGGCTTTTCCTGTTTCCAAGCATTCCAGAAATGCCGCAAGTCAGCAATCCACGTTGCGAAATCATCGATATGGCCAACATGCGGATCCGCCAATAGCCGTCCGGATTCGCCTTGCCCGCGCCAATCAATCGCTGTTACGCGCCAGCCGGCATCGGCATAATAGGCCAGCGTCTCCAAATATTTCTCATAATGGTCACCGCGCCCCGGTAGAAACAATAATGACCCGCGCGGTGGGTTCGCCCCTTGCCAATCAATACGGCGAATGGCCCATTGATCGGCGGCATGCCAGATGCTTTCCACGGCTTCAGCGGGGATGGCACGTCGGTTCATAGCTGTGTTGGACATGTGCATGGCCGTCTTTCGTAATATATGCGGTACAGATATTGAAGGGGTGGTAGCGGAAGGCCCTTCAACTTATTCGAACGGTCTGCTCAATAGCGCCAAAAATAGTGTGTCCGGCCTTGTCGAGCACTTCAATCCGCACAACGTCACCGCCCTTTAGGAATGGTGTTACCATGTTGCCCGTCTGTATTTTTTCGACCATCCGCACTTCGGCCAAACAGCTATAGCCAAGGCCGCCAGCGGAGATGGGTTTACCAGGTCCACCATCGGCATCACGGTTGGACACTGTGCCCGAACCAATAATCGACCCGGCCCCGATATTGCGCGTCTTGGCAAGGTGCGCGATCAAGGTTCCAAAATCAAAAGTGCAATCGTCTGAAGCCACCGCCCGTCCAAATGGCACACCATTAAGGTCGACATTCAATGGACGGTGCAGTTTTCCATCTTTCCAATAATCTCCAAGGCTGTCCGGCGTAACAAAGACGGGAGACAAGGCGCTGGCGGGTTTGGATTGGACAAAGCCAAAACCCTTTTCCAACTCGGCAGGGATCAGGTTGCGTAAGGACACATCGTTCACAAGGCCAATCAGCCGGATATAAGACAGGGCATCTGCAGCCGATGTGCCTTGCGGGACATCGCCCGTCACGACCACAATCTCCGCCTCCAAATCACATCCCCATGCTTCATCAACCAAAGGGATATCATCTCGCGCGCCCATGAATGCATCAGAACCGCCCTGATACATTAATGGGTCATGCCAAAAACTTTCGGGCAGAACGGCGCCCCGCGCTTTACGGACCAATTCGACATGATTGACATAGGCCGAACCGTCCGCCCATTGATACGCACGCGGCAAAGGTGCGGCGGCGTCATGTTCATGAAAACGTTCGCGCGGTATGACGGCATGTTCCAGATCAGTTGCGAGCGCTTGCAATCGAGGGGCAAACTCTTCCCAATCGTCAAGGGCAGCCTGCAACGTCGGAACGATATGCGCGGCATCGGCATACCAAGCAAGATTGTCCGAAACGACAACCAGATGTCCGTCACGGCCTGACTTCAATGATGCAAGTTTCATAGTCTTTCTCCGGCTTTTGTCCTTCATGCAACGATATTGCAGTTGCGGCAACTGCAACTCTGCGTTTAGACTTAGGGACATGGCAGTTAAGAACGCCAAATTGCGATTAGTTCAGGCAGGAGCGATGGCGCTTTCACTGCTCGTGACCGGCTCTGCCTTTAGCCAGCAACAAAGTTTCAATACTGTCGAAGCCGCAAAAAACGGCTGGTTTGCCGAACAGAACAGGTCAGCAAATTGGTATTTGGCGCAGCACAAAAAGCTGTCGACAGCGCTCAATGCGCTGCAACCGCAAAGGCCGGGAGTCGTTGATGCCTATGTGGTCTCCATTGGCCTTGATTCAGATGGGGTCTTTGCGCGCGAATCTGCTGAAGCCGCCAAAATATTGGCGCGGCGTTATGGGGCTGCAGGTCGCACTGTATATTTAACCACTGGCGGCGATGATAAAGCCACAGGCGCGCCGCAAGGGTCACCGTCAAACCTCGCTACCGCATTGGCCGCGATTGCTGACAAGATGAATACACAGGAAGATGTCCTCATCCTTTTCGCTACTACCCATGGTGATCCTGTTTCGGGACTTGCCTATCGTGATAAGGAATATGCCGCCGGTATGATCGCGCCACAACGGCTGGCCGATTTGCTGGATGGTGTCGGTGTTAAACGCCGCATGGTGCTTCTATCAGCCTGCTATTCCGGTATCTTCATTCCGCTACTCACCAATGATCAAACCGTTATTGTGACGGCCGCATCGTCGCAACGCCCGTCATTTGGTTGCACGCCCGGTAATGATTGGACCTTTTTTGGCGACGCGTTGATGAACAACGCCTTTCGCAAACCACAGAAATTTGACGCCGCTATCGTTGAAGCCACGGGGCTCATTCGGCAATGGGAAGGTGCATTGGACCTGCCCCCATCACGGCCGCAGGTTTTCGTGGGCGAAAATGCGCGAATCTGGTTAGACGTCCTGGAGAGTAAAATGCCCACAACCGCCAGTGCGAAGGTCGGGCGCCCCGCGATATCAACCGATTGAAATTATCGCAAATTCACCCCAACTCCTCGACCCGTTTGCGCAATTGCGCCAACATTGCCTCCAGCAACTTCGCTTCACCGCTGCCTAATATCTTCTCAAGTTCGGCCTCTAATGCCAGCGCCTCAGGCACAATTTGTTCGTACAAATCGCGACCTGCAGGCGTAAGCGCCAAATGATGTGACCGGCCATCCAACATGTTCGGCACACGGCTAATCAGGCTGCGGTCCTCCAATGCCTTGCACGCGCGGTTAACGGTGACCTTATCCATCGCGGTTGTGGCAACCAATTCACGCTGCGTTGCCACATCGCTTTCGCCCAACAGCGCCATGACCCGCCATTCGGGGACCTTTAGCGCAAATTTCCCGCGATAGGCGCGCGCGATAAGGTCACTGACCGCGTTCGATGTAATGGATAATTGATAGGGCAGAAACGCACGGAGTGTCAGTTTTTGAGTTGGCATCAATCGGGCTTTACTTGGTCAGGATGCGCCGCGGCAAAGGCCGGAATCTCGGTTAGCGCGGCGTCCAACCGCAATAGCTTGGGAAAGGCATCAAGCGGCGTATGCACACGGCGGGCATTCGCCATTTGCGGGACAAGGCAGACATCCGCCAAATTGGGCAGGTCGCCGCCGAACAAGCCATGTTCGGGGGCCATAGCCTCTAACGCCGTAAAGCCTTCGATTATCCAGTGCCGGTACCATTGGTCCACAGCCTCTTGCGATTGCCCCATCTGGTCCTTCAGATATCTTAGGACACGCAAATTATCGATGGGATGTATGTCGGCAGCAATAATCAACGCCTGCGCCAAAGTTTTCGCCCGCTCCGCCGGATTTGACGAAACCATCACGGGTGCGGGATATACCGCATCGAGATAGTCAATAATCGCCAGGCTTTGCGTCAAATCATGCCCGTCGATGGACAGCATCGGAACAAAGCCTTGCGGATTGCGCGCAACATAATCTGGGGCCCTTTGTGCATTGTCCAGAAGGCTGGTTGGTACACGCGTATAAGGCACATTTTTAAGGTTCAGCACAATACGTACACGATAGCTTGCGGACGAACGCCAGTAATCAAAAAGGATTATCTCACTCATGCGCCAGCTAATTAGCATGGCACGGGCAAAAGGGCAAAAGCATTGCAGCTTGCATATTCCCAGTTTATGTTCTTTTTCAACGCAAAGGACCAAATATGCACCACGCTAAAACATGGATGATCGCCGCCGTAATGTGCGCGGCAGTTCCGGCACATGCCGCCGCACCAATTTCCGGGCGTTGGATCACGCAAAGCAAGGATGGCGTGGTTGAAGTGTACCAATGCGGCGCGGCTTTATGCGGGAAGTTGGTAAAGTTTCTCGTCAACCCGCCAGCAGGTGCAGCCGCAAAAGACGTAAACAATCCTGACAAGGCGCTGCGCAACCGAACGATATTGGGTATGAATGTCCTGACGGGATTCAAGTCGGACGGCAAAGAATGGAAAGGTCAGATTTACGATCCGAAGTCGGGTAAAACCTATCGCTCCATCGTCTATAAGGGCAAATCAGGCAATTTGGTCGTCAAAGGATGCATTGGCCCCTTTTGTCAGGCACAGACATGGACGCCAGCCAGCTAAGCCGCAGGACAGCTTAAACACATATTTTTGGCGTCGTTTAAGCCCGTAATTTCCATCCAGAACGCAGCAAGAGATAACAGCAAAGCCCCAACACCGCATTGATGCCCAATAAAAGCAGCGCGCCAAACATCACCGGGCTATCTGCGTTACCGATAAAGCCATAACGGAAACCCGAAATCGCGTAGAAAAACGGGTTAGCGTGGCTAATCGCCTGAAAAACAGGCGATAATTTATCGACCGAATAGAATGTGCCAGACAACAAAGCCGCAGGCGCAACGACGAAGTTGCTGACTGCTGCTGCATGGTCAAACTTTTCCGCCCAAATGGATGTCATAACCCCAATAAGCGCAAGCATCATGGACCCCATCAGCCCAAACCACAAAACGGCCCAATAATGCACAGGCATAACGTGCACACCGGGCCAAAATAGCATCGCGAGCCATATTGTCCCGCCAACAAGAAACGCCCGCGTCACTGCGGCCGCTGTGAGCGCGGCCAAAACCTCCGCATTGGACAAAGGTGGCATCAGATAATCCACAATCGTGCCCTGAATTTTACCCACCAGCAAAGAGAAGCTCGAGTTCGCAAACGCGTTCTGCATCATGCCCATGATGATAAGGCCCGGCGCAATGAAATCTGCGAAAGACACACCCAGCACGGTTGGCTTGACCGAGCCCAAAGCGACGGTGAAGATAATCAGATAGAGTAAAGTCGTAATGGAGGGGGCCCACAAGGTTTGCAGCTGCACCTTAAAAAAGCGGCGCACCTCTTTCATGTACAAGGTTTGCAGCCCAACCCAGTTTACATTGCGGATATGGCGTTCGCCGTCGGGCAGTTGCACAAGGGGGTTCGCATCCCTATCTTGGCCAATATTGCTTTTATAGTGGATAGTCATCGCGCAATCGACTATCGGCTTGCAACGATAACCGCAAGGCGCAATCGCGTCATACAGGCGGCAAATAGAACTCGTTATTGGAATTGCATTTATGTCGTGGACCGACCAGCGGATTGATCAGTTAAAGGCGCTTTGGGACAAAGGCCTGACCGCAAGCCAGATTGCCGACGAACTTGGCGGCGTTAGCCGCAATGCCGTTATTGGTAAGGCGCACCGTTTGGGCCTGAAATCGCGCCCTTCGCCTGTAAAGTCCAACGACGCTGATAAAAAAGCTGCGCCGAAAAAGGCTGCACCTGCGCCTGCAAAAGCATCCGTCGCCGCTGCGCCAGCGCGTCCGCGCCCATCCGCACCCGTTGCCGAACCAGCGGCACCCGTGCGCGCTGATGATGATGCAGCTGAAGTGCCCGCAACGCGCGCATCGGCAATGCCGCGCATCGTTTCAATTGGCCCCGGCGGCTTCATGCGTCAGGGCCCCGGCGATCAACAAGCGCCCATCCCACCTGCCCCGCCACGCCGCCTTGTGCCCGCAAAGCCAAGCCCAGAAATGGCGGATAAAACCTCTTTGCTCGATTTGAATGAGCGCATTTGCCGCTGGCCACTTGGTCACCCCGGTGAAGCGGATTTCCATTTTTGCGGCGTGCCAGTAAACCCCGGCTTCCCATATTGCGTCGAACATTGCGGCCGTGCGTATCAGGCGCAGCTTCCACGCGGTGTACGCCGTCCTCCTCCCCCCATGCCATTTGGCGGCCCAAGGGTTCGTTAAGGTAGCGATGAGATAGAGCATGGATCATCCATTTGCGGATCTCATCGGGTTAACATTAGATCAACAAGGCTGCGGTAGCAGCACATTTTCGCTGTCGGTCGATGATCGGCATTTAAATCCGCACGGTGTTGTTCATGGCGCTGTCCTCTACGCAATGGCGGATACAGGCATGGGCGCGGCGCTTTATTCGACACTCGATGCTGGATATGCGTGCGCGACAATTGATATCTCGATAAGCTATTTCCGGCCAGTCGCGGAGGGCCTGTTGCTGTGCCAAACCGTTTTAGAAAATAAGGGCCGAACCGTTGCCCATTTAACCGCCCGTATCACCCAGAATGACAAGTTGGTTGCGCAGGCAAGTGGCAATTTCGCCATTATGACCACGCCCCCGGAAACACGCTGATCCGGTTTATTTCCACAGACGAGTTTCGTTCGGCTGTTGCGCCGCCGACTCTCCCGCGCCTATAGCATTATTATGACCGATGACCTGTTCGGCGGCAGCGCGGCCGCCACCGCCGCATCCAATGATTATACCGCTTCTGCGATTGAGGTGTTGGAGGGGCTTGAGCCTGTTCGCCGTCGTCCCGGCATGTATATTGGCGGCATTGATGAACGCGCGTTGCACCATCTGGCATCCGAAGTGCTCGACAACTCAATGGATGAGGCTGTTGCAGGCCACGCCAGCCGGATCGAAGTGCATTTGGGTGTCGGTAACCGCTTGACCATTACCGACAATGGGCGGGGCATTCCTGTCGATCCACATCCCAAATTCCCAGACAAGTCGGCGCTTGAGGTTATTCTTACCACCTTGCACTCCGGCGGTAAATTCACCGACAAGGCCTATGCGACCTCCGGCGGGTTGCATGGCGTGGGTGTTTCGGTAGTGAACGCGCTGTCGACAGACACGTTGGTTGAAGTTGCGCGCAACAAGCAGCTCTACCGTCAGCGTTTTTCGCAAGGTCTGCCACTCGGTAAGTTGGAGGAATTGGGCCCAACACCCAACCGGCGCGGGACAACAATTGCCTTTACGCCCGACCCAGAGATTTTCGGCGCAGACGCCAAGTTTAAACCTGCGCGGTTGTTCCGTCTGGCACGGTCAAAGGCTTATTTGTTCGCAGGTGTCGAAATCCGCTGGCGCTGCGATGCCGAACTGGCCAGCGAAGACGTGCCCGCCGAAGCCGTGTTTCAATTCCCGGGCGGCCTGTCCGACCATTTGCGGGAGCAGCTTGGCACCCGTGCCTGCGCCACCACCGAATTTTTCGCCGGGACGCAGGATTTCCCTGATGCACAGGGCCGCGTCGAATGGGCCATTTCCTGGCCCTTATATTCGGACGGATCCTATAGCTGGTATTGTAACACTATCCCTACACCAGATGGCGGCACGCATGAAGCGGGCGTACGCGCCGCGCTGACCAAGGGCCTGCGCGCCTTTGGTGAATTGATTGGCCAGAAAAAAGCCGCGCAAATTTCGGCAGAAGATATTTTCAATGAAGCCGAATTGATGTTGTCGGTGTTCATTCGCAACCCGCAATTCCAAAGCCAGACCAAAGACCGGCTGACTTCGCCTGAAGCCACGCGTCTTGTCGAAAACGCGGTGCGTGATCATTTTGACCATTATCTTGCCGACAATATGGAGCGCGGCAAGGCGTTGATGGGCTTCATCCTTGAAAAAGTCGACGACCGCTTGCGCCGCAAGGCCGAACGGGAGGTCAAGCGCAAGACCGCGACCTCTGGCCGCAAGGTACGCTTGCCCGGCAAGCTGACCGATTGCGCCTCGGATGATCCCACAGGCACCGAATTGTTCATCGTCGAAGGCGACAGCGCCGGCGGTAGCGCGAAGCAAGCGCGCAACCGCAAGACTCAGGCGATACTGCCGATCCGGGGTAAAATCCTAAATGTCGCCTCGGCCACCGCCGACAAAATTCGCGCGAACAATGAAATCGCTGACCTGCAACTGGCGCTGGGCTGTGGCACCCGCAAGGACTGCAACCCTGATAATCTGCGCTATGAACGCATCATCATCATGACCGATGCTGACGTTGACGGCGCGCATATCGCGACCTTGCTGATGACATTTTTCTTCCAAGAAATGGCAGAAATTGTGAAAGCTGGGCATCTGTTCCTCGCACGGCCGCCGCTCTATCGCCTGACGCATGGCAGCCAAAGCGTCTACGCCGCCGACGACGCGCACCGCGCCGAGTTAGAAGCCACCGTATTCAAGGGCAAAAAGGTGGATGTCGGGCGCTTTAAGGGCTTGGGCGAAATGAACCCGAACCAGCTTAAAGAAACCACAATGGACCCGACATCTCGCTCGCTGATCCGCATCACCTTGCCGCATGAATATGAACGCCGCGCGGTGGTCAACGACTTGGTCGACCGGTTGATGGGCAAAAATCCGGAACACCGGTTCAACTTCATCCAAGAAAATGCCGCGCAGTTGGATGAGGATACGATTGACGCTTGACCACTGAGGGCGACTTGTCATTCTGAGGGAATATTGCCCCCCGAAAACAGAACAAGGCGCTTTCATGAACCGCATCATCCTCGCAGTCTCCATCGCCGCACTGGCATCTGTTGGCGCACCCGTTAGCGCGCAAACAGGCGCAGCGCCCACGCCGTCAGCCGCAAAGGCCAGCGGCCCGCTCGAGCTTCGCGTGGAGCAACTGCCCGCTATGCTTTCGGGCAAGGTGGCAGCGACCGATTTCTTCGCGCCTTCGTTTCTTGCCCTCGTATCGGAAAAGCAGCTTAAGACCTTGTCCGACCAATTCATCGCGCAATATGGCCAGCCGCTTAAGGTCACTTCGGTCGCGCCAAATGGCCCATTTAGCGCTGTGGTGATGATCGAATTCGAACGCGCAATCGCAAATGCTGAAATCGCGGTCGAGGCAGTTGCGCCGAATAAGGTGGTTGGCCTGGTCATCAAAGGCTTTGAGGTGAAAGGCGACTCGCTTGCAAAAGTTGACGCCGAATTCGCGGCTTTGCCCGGCGCGGCAGGATATCTGATCGAAAAGGTGGCGGCCAACGGCACACGCACGCAAATTGCGGGCCGAAATGTCACGCAGCAATTCGCTATTGGTTCCACCTTCAAGCTGTATGTGCTGGCCGAACTTGCGTCGCAGGTCGATGCTGGCCGCCGCAAATGGTCGGACGTTGTGCCGCTGACGGCCATTAGCTATTCGTCCCCAGCCACGCAGGGCTGGCCGCGCGATACGCCGGTGACGTTGCAAACATTGGCGACTTGGATGATCTCCATCAGCGACAATACCGCCACTGACGCACTGATTGGCGTCTTGGGACGTGAGGCGATTGAGAAGAAGCTGGCGCTGGTGGGGCATAGCAACCCGGACAAAGCTTTGCCTCTGCTCACCACCGTCGAGGCCTTTGCGCTGAAAACCAATCCAGCGTTACGCAAGGCATTCGAGACCGCAACGGAGGCGCAACAACGCGCATTGTTGGACGAAAAGGCCGCAGAGCTTACCTATGAGAAGGTCAATCTCGTATTGCTCGGTTCGGGCCCAGCGGCGATCGACAGCATTGAATGGTTCGCCACGCCAGTAGATATTGCTGCCCTGCTGCACAATATGCGCGGCATGAATAATGAAACGATGTTGAACATCATGGCGGTGAACAAAGGCGTTTCGCCAGCCTCTGCGTCGAAATGGGCGTATTTGGGCTACAAGGGCGGGTCAGAGCCCGGCGTGATTTCGATGAGCTATTTGGCCAAGTCGAAGGCGGGGGATTTTTACACCGTGACCGGAAGCTGGAACAACAATGCGGCAAACGTCGATAACGCCGTTTTTGCGAACTTGATGGGGCGGTTGTTGGACAATGTGGCGGAGTAACCCGCTGCTGTAATTCTACGCTGTCAAAGCCTCAACCAGCGCCTTTACCTTCTTCTGCCGCCATTGTGGCAAGGGGGCAACTAGCCAATAAGCGTCATCGCTTTCCTTCGCATTATCGACGGCACGGACTTTCCCGCTGGCGATGTCGGCTTCGGCCAAGATGAGCGGAACGGTTGCACGGCCCAGCCCAATCGCAGCGGCGTCAATAGCAAGGCCGGCATCGGCCAAGCGCAGAGCAGCTACGCCGTCGGCCACAGGACAATTAGGCCAGCTGATTGGCGTGTCCGCACCGCCCTCTGGTGCAGCAACAGTCACATAAGCGCCCGCCGCAAGCCGGATGCCTTCATTCTCCCCAGGCCCAGTGGTCAGACGAATGGCGAGATCGAGATTGGCCTCGGTAAAGTCAACATCTTCGTCGGCCGCGACCAATGTAAACCGCGTATCGGGGTTTGCCTTGCTAAAGGTCGCCAGCCGCGCCGCAAGCCATTTGGCGGTGAAGTCACGCGGCGCAGCAATGGTTAGCGCATTGGACGATTGCCCCGCCTGCATCGCGCGGACCGATTCTTCAAATTGCAGAAACCCGGCGCGTAAGGCATCAAGGCCGTTTGCCGCTTCGTCGGTTAGCTCAAGCCCCTTGGGCGTGCGGCGAAACAGCACAACACCCAACATTTCCTCCAGCGCGCGGATTTGCTGACCTACTGCAGCAGGCGTTACGGCGAGTTCATCCGCAGCCTTCGTAAAGCTTAAATGCCGTGCCGCCGCGTCGAGGACACGCAGACCGTTTAAAGGCAAATGCGTACGTTTCATGCGCCTAAACTCATCGCGCTGTGGCTGGTGCCACCAGAGTAAAGCAGGGGATCTCCGCCAGAAAGGTCGATCCATCCTCCCGCACAAAGCGATATTGCCCTTCCATCGTGCCACTCGGCGTTGGCAAAGGGCAGCCGGAGACATAATCATGGCTTTCGCCGGGGCGGAGCACAGGTTGTTCGCCAACCACGCCGTCGCCATCGACATGGTTAATCATGCCGCGACCATCGGTGATCCGCCAATGCCGCGTCATCAATTGCACAGGCTCGTCTCCGCCATTTTCGATGCGAATATGGTAAGACCAGAACCAGCGTCCTTGCGCGGGGACGGATTGTTCCACCAAAAAATTTGGTGAGACGCGCACAGTGATACCTTCCGTTGTCGCGCTCACCGCGAAGAAGGAATCCAATATGCTGGTCACAAACCTGCCGCCTTTAGCGCTTGATCCAGATCTTCAATGAGGTCAGCGGGGTCTTCTAAGCCGACATTGATGCGGATCATGCCTTCGCCGACGCCCATCGCTTCGCGGGCTTCAGGCCCCATGCCATGATGGGTGGAGGAGGCCGGGTGACACATCAAGCTGCGCGCATCGCCAATGTTGTTGGAAATGTCGATCAACTGCAGTCCGTTGAGCAAAGCGTGCGCTTGTTTGCGGCCACCATCGACTTCAAATGCAAAGATTGGCCCGCAGGCTTTCATCTGCTGCATCGCAAGTGCGTGTTGCGGATGGCTTTCGAGACCGGGATGCATGATGTGCGGCACGCGGCTTTCCAAGAATTTGCCAACCGCCAACGCGTTCTCTGACTGCCGCACGGCGCGCAATTCCAAGGTCTCAAGTCCCTTATGCACAACCCATGCGTTAAATGGCGACAAATTCGGCCCCGTGTTGCGCTGAAACGGCAACAAAACTTCATCCATCCATTTTTGCGAACCGCAGACGGCGCCCGCCAAAACGCGGCCCTGCCCGTCCATCAATTTCGTCGCGCTGTAGGCAACAACGTCGGCGCCAAAGTCCATCGGCCGCTGCAAAACGCTGGTGGCAAAGGCGTTGTCGACCACAGTCGTAATGCCATGTTCTTTCGCAAGGCCACAAACATAGGCCATGTCGACAATATCCATCGTCGGGTTTGCCGGCGTTTCAAAGAAGAACACTTTGGTATTTGGCTGAATCGCGGCCTTCCACGCGTCATTGTCGCGGCTATCGATAGTGGTTGTGCTGATACCCCATTTGGGCAGCAAATTGTCGGTCAGCCAACGGCATGACCCGAACGCCGCACGCGCGGCGACGACATGATCCCCCATTTGCAACTGGCACAATAACGCCGTGGTTATTGCGGCCATGCCCGTGGCTTGGGCACGGCACGCTTCCGCCCCTTCCATCAACGCAATGCGTTCTTCGAGCATTTGTACTGTCGGGTTTTGCAACCGCGAATAGGTCATCCCATCCTGTTCACCCGCAAAGCGCGCAGCGACGGTTTCAGCATCGTCATAGGTAAAGCCCGACGACAGGAACAATGCCTCCGACGTTTCGCCATGCTCGCTGCGCCAAGTGCCGCCACGCACCGCTTGGGTGGCGGGACGCCAATGCCGAGTAATTTCGCGATTCTGGCCTGTTGTTTTCTTCATAAGTTCGCTTTTCGGGGAGAGCAGGGTTCAGGTCAAGGCAGCAAGCACGGCATCGCCCATTTCACGGGTAGAATGCGTACCACCGAGGTCCGGCGAACGTGCGCCGCCAGATAGTGCTTTCGCAACGGCCGCTTCAATCCGGTCCGCTTGCTCTGGCAAGCCCAGCGAGTAACGCAGCATCATTGCCGCCGACAATATAGTAGCAAGCGGGTTGGCTTTACCTTGCCCCGCAATGTCGGGCGCGCTGCCGTGGATGGGCTCATATAAGCCCTTTTGCGCGGCATCCAAGGATGCGCTGGGCAACATACCGATAGAGCCAGCGCACATGCTCGCTTGGTCGGATAAAATGTCGCCGAACAAATTGCCTGTCACGATCACGTCAAACTGGCCGGGGTTGCGCACCAATTGCATCGCGCAATTGTCGACATACATATGGCTCAGCGCGACTTCGGGATATTCGGCATGGGTTTCGATCACGACGTCGCGCCACAATTGCGACGTTTCAAGCACATTGGCCTTGTCCACCGAGCATAATTTCTTGTCCCGTGCCATCGCGGTTTCAAAACCGACGCGCGCAATACGACGGACCTCATCCTCATCATAAGACATGATGTCATAGCCCTCGCGCTTGCCAGTGGCGGTTTTGCGCATACCCTTTTCGCCAAAATAGACATCGCCATTGAGTTCGCGGACGATGACCATGTCTATTTGTGACGCAACTTCAGGACGCAGCGCGCTGGCATCAGCCAGTTCGGGAAAAAGCGTCGCAGGGCGCAAATTCGCAAACAAGGACAGTTCCTTGCGCAGGCCCAATATCGCCTGTTCTGGTCGCAAATGACGTTCTAGCGCATCGCAATCCGGATCGCCGACCGCGCCAAACAAAATCGCATCCGCGCGCTTGGCAAGCGCCAGCGTGTCCGCCGGCAAAGGATGTCCGGTCGCCTTATACGCCGCACCACCAACCAGCGCTTCTTCAAAGACCAGCCCGTCGATGGCGAGCGCATCCAAAACGCGGCGGGCTTGCGTGATGACTTCGGGGCCAATTCCGTCCCCGGGTAACAAGGCAACTAACATTCGACCTGTCCTTCAATTTTTGCATCCGTTCAGCATGACGATACTGAAATGGCAGGCTTTCCCCTGCCAATGGCCGCGCGCTTATGCAACTATGTTCGCACAAAACCGATTGTACGGCCGTCACATCACCGCACGCTTCAACCGCTCCACGAGGCGTTCGCGTGCCGCCATAACGTCGGCGCGGCGGTCGCCGAGGACATGCGCGACGAGCCGCTTGCGGGTCTGCGCCATCATCGCCACCGGCGCGCTGTCGCTATCATGTTCTTCGGCATAACCAAGTTCAGCCAGCAACAATGTTTCATATTGCGCCACGGCCCCTGCCCACACCCGCGCCGCCGGTGCAAGCTCAATCGCGGATAATAAGCCGTCCGCCGCGCTATGGATACGCGGATAGGCGATGCCTTCCGCCAATGTTGCAGCGGTAAGTGCGGTGACCCAATCAATCGCGGCAGTCGCCAAGGGTTCGCTGAGTAAATGTGCGCGGCTATGCACAGGTTCGGGTGTCAAGCGCGCCAATTGTCCAGTGATACGCGTGCGCCATTCACCCTTGATCACATTGCCTGGAATAAGGACCGGGCGCAATTGCCGTCCCCGCGCGCCCGCGACATAGCCCGCGAGCATGCCGTACTCCGCAGTGAAGCCGCGGACAATGGCGCCCGTTTCACCATGGTTGCGGACCGCGCAGATGATGGCAGATGCCGAAATGTCCATGTGCCCTCATGCCAAGACTGCGGCGAGAGGGGAAGCTCTATCCTGCGTCTGTACTGACCATAAATAAGGTCACACCGGCATATTTTTCAGCGGTGGGTTCGAACGCGGCATCAATTTCAAATGGCTGGTCCGTTAGTTGCAGGTCGTTGAGCCCAGATAAATGAAAGGCACCCAGCTTCTTATCGCGGCGAGCCACGCCATGTTTTTCCAATATTACGGCATCGGTGAACACGGCACTGTGCTTGGAATACAGAACATGCGGGGCCAACTTCATCGGCACATTATTATACACCAAGGTGACACATTTTTTGAGCGCGATAGCTTCCAGAAGCAGTTGATTATTCGTCATCACATGTCTCTATCGCACCCGCTTCGCCATGCAATCAAAATAGCGGGCCGCATTCCGCCAGGGCGGGCATTAGCCATTGCTATGGAAATAATCATAGACCGTTTGTGCGACGGCGGCGGACACGCCGGGCGCTTTTTGCAAGTCTTCAAGGCTGGCATTACGCACGGCGCGGGCGGTACCGAAATGCATCAACAGCGCCTTTTTGCGCGATGGGCCAATGCCCGGAACTTCGTCAAGCGGGCTGACGGTAATAGCCTTGCTGCGCTTTGCGCGGTGCGCGCCAATGGCAAAGCGGTGCGCCTCATCGCGTAGCCGCTGCAAATAAAACATGACGGGCGCATTGACGGGCAAGGTAAATTCGCGGCCATCGGGGAAGTGGAACGTCTCACGGCCCGCATGGCGATCGGGGCCTTTGGACACACCGATAAAAGCGACATCCTCCACACCCAATTCACGTACGATTTGCATGACGGCGCTCATTTGCCCCTTGCCACCGTCGATCAGGACCAGGTCGGGCCAGTTTTCATCGCGTTCCTGTTCGCCTTCCTCAGCCATCAACCGTCCAAAGCGCCGCGCCATCACTTCGCGCATCATGGCAAAGTCATCACCCGGCGCTGTGTCCGGGTTTTTGATGTTGAACTTGCGATACTGACCTTTGATGAAGCCTTCTGCCCCCGCCACGATCATTGCACCCAGCGCGTTAGTCCCCTGAATATGGCTGTTGTCATAGACTTCGATCCGGCGCGGCGGTTCGGGCAATTCGAACAGGTCAGCCACTTCTTGCAGCAATTTACCCTGTGTGGTGCTCTCTGCCAGCTTACGGTCAAGCGCTTCCTCGGCGTTACGCGTGGCTTGTTTGACTAAACGAACACGGTCGCCGCGTTGCGGCATGCTGATTTCGATCTTGCGTTCCGCACGTTCGGATAAAGCTTGGGCCAACAAATCGGCCTCGGTCAGCTGCCGATCAAGGAAAATGGACTTAGCAGGCGGTACATCCTCATAAAATTGCGCGAGGAAGCTAGTAAACACCTCATCCTCGCTCATTTCAGCAACATGCGCAGGGAAGAAAGATCGATGCCCCCAATTTTGCCCGCCGCGTATGAAAAACGCCTGAATGCCCATCACCCCATTGCGATGCGCCAGCGCAAAAATGTCCGCATCGCCCACGCCTTCGGCGTTGATCGCTTGCGACCCTTGAATGAAGGTCAGCGCGCGAAGCCGGTCGCGCACCATGGCGGCGCGCTCGAAATCAAGCACTTCAGCCGCAGCCTCCATCTCCTTAGCCAGCTTGGCCTGCACATTGGAGGATTTGCCATCGAGGAAGGATTTGGCGTCCGCAACAAGGCCATCATATGACGCATCATCAATCCGCCCGACACAAGGCGCGGAGCAGCGCTTAATTTGGTACAGCAAACAAGGCCGGTCACGATTGTTAAAGAAGCTGTCGGTGCAACTGCGTAACAAAAACAGTTTTTGCAGCGCATTCAGCGTTTGGTTGACGGAACCAGCACTGGCGAACGGGCCGTAATATTGCCCCTTATGCCGCCGCGCGCCGCGATGTTTTTGAATACGCGGAAATTTATGGTCGGCGCGTAACAGGATGAAGGGAAAGCTTTTATCGTCGCGCAGCAACACATTGTAAGCGGGGCGATATCGCTTAATCAGCTGTGCCTCCAGCAACAGTGCTTCAGCCTCGCTATTGGTGGTGACGATGGTCATGGACCGCGTCAATGCGACCATCCGGCGCAAGCGATTGGGCAGCCGGTCAATCTGCACATAATTGCCGACGCGATTCTTTAAGGCGCGCGCCTTACCAACATAAAGCACATCGCCCCGCGCATCATGCATGCGATATACGCCGGGTTTGAGTGGAAGGGTCTTCAATACATTACGGATGGCAGCAATGCCGGTGTCAAAATCCGGCGTATCCGCACCACGCACAGCGTAAGTCGCCTTTTCCTCGCTAAAGCGGGAGGCCGCATTGGGTTGGTCGGGGCGGTCAGCTTTGGACATATTGCCTGCCATGTAGGCAACGTCTTAACACTACACAATGTCATTCCCACGCACGCAGGCGCGAGAATGGCAAAGATATAAAAGCTTATCTTAGTTTAGAGACGCAATCGACTGATCGATTAACGCAGCATCGGCCTTTGCATCATGATGCGCAGCGATAAGTTGCGCTGCAGCGGCCGCCGCAGCGGTGGCAGCTGTCTTGCGCACATCGGCAATTGCGGCGCGCTCGGCGGCTGCAATTTTATCTTCCGCAGCTTGCGCACGACGGCCAATCAACGCGGTGGCGTCGGACTTAGCGCGCGAAATGATAAGCTTCGCTTCTTCTTCGGCCGAAGCCTTCATCGCTTCGGCATCAATCGCGGCTTGCTTCGCCTTGGCTTCATATTCAGCCTTGATAGCTTCCGCTTCGGCCCGCAAAGCGGTCGCCTGATCCAATTGCGCACGGATGCCAGCAATCTGGTTGTCCAGCGCGCCTGCAATCATCGCAGGGACTTTTTTCCAAAGTGCCAAGGCGATCACTGCGAGCATCGCCAATGCGACGAGCATGGATGCATCAAAGCCGAGCGCCGATGGCGTAACATGTTCTTCAGCGCCAGCATGCGCTTCGGTTGTGGCATGTGCTTCAGCATCTGGAGTAGCAATGGCAGCGGCGTCTGGTGCAGGCGCGGTTGCGGTTGCTTCGGTTACTATTGCTGGATTAGCCATTGGTCATTACCGCCTTCACTGCTTTTGCGGCTTGCGCAGATGTGATCTTGGCACCGGAAACCTTGGCAACGATATCAGCTGCGGCTTCTGCTGCCACAGTTTCGATACCCGATAAAGCCTTGGCGGTTGCCTTGGCCAATTCGGCGTCAGCAGCGGCAATCTTTGCACTGATTTCTGCATCAGCCTTCGCCAGACGCACATCGGCGTCCTTTGCGGCTTTCGTCTTGGCAGCGGTGGACTTGGCTTGCGCCGCAGTCCGCGCCGCTGCCAAATCAGCAGCACCGCTGTCACCCAGATTATTAGCCTCTGCCCGTGCATGTTCGGCAGCAGCAAGGTCGTCCGCAATCTTGCGATCGCGTGCGTCCATCGTTGCTTCTACCTTTGGCAACATTACACGGCCGACCGTAAAATAGATCAAGCCGAATACAATCAACAGCCAAAAAAACTGCGATGCATAGGTTTCAAGGATCTGACTAATCTGGGGCATATTATCCGTTCGTCCTTATGAAAGAAGGCCCCGGCATAGTGCCGGGGCGAACCGTCAGTTAGGCAACGAAGATCAGGATCATCGCGATAACGAACGCGAGCAGACCAAGAAGTTCCACGGCGGCGAAGCCGATGAACAGACGGCCCTGTTGGCTGTCGGCTGCTGCAGGGTTACGCAATGCGCCCTGAAGGAACGAGCTAAAAACGTTACCAACACCGCCAGCGGCGATACCGGCACCAATTGCTGCCAAACCGGCACCGATCATTTGGGCTGCTTCTGCGTCCATGATAAAAACTCCTGTTGAAAAATAAACTTAGTGGTTGAAAATTAGTGCAAATTGACGGCGTCGTTGATGTACAGCGACGTCAAAAGCGCGAAAACATACGCCTGAATGGCACATACGAGCAGTTCAAGCAAAGTGATGCCAATCATCAGCAAAAATGCAGGGAAGCTGACGATCAGGGGAACCCATGCGGCCTCAGCGTTCAGGCCATTGATCACAAATCCTGCAAGCACCTTCATCATGATATGCCCCGCCGTCATGGCGACGAACAAACGCAGCGCAAGGCTGAAGGGACGGATCATGAAGGAGAAAAGTTCGATGACCGGAATTAGCCACAACAGCCACCATGGTGTGCCATGCGGCACAAACAGACTGAAGAAATGCAGACCATGCTTCCAAAAGCCAACGACCAATACGGTGCCAAAACTGAACAATGCCAGCACAGCGGTTACCGTCAGATGACTTGTAATGGTAAAAGGATGCACGCCGGGGACAATACCAAAGGGCATCATGCCCATGAAGTTCGCCATCAGGATGAACATGAACAACGAGAACACCAAGGGCACATATTTCTTGCCCTCAGGACCGACATTTGCGGTCAGCATGTTGTTGATGAAGCCGGTTGCCCCTTCGACGGCCATTTGCCAGCGGCCAGGGACCATTTCACGCTTCATTCCGCCCGCCATGAACAGCCACAAAGCGCCCAAGACAAGCACCATGAACAACGAAGAGTTGGTGAAGGAGACGTCATAACCGCCAAGCTGAAGCTGCGCGAGCGGCTCAATCTTGAACTGGTACATCGGATCGATTTTGCCGCTTTCGCCTGCCACGTTCACTACCCTGTTATATACACGTCAAGCGCCCAGATTAGTCCGGACGCTCAGCTGAAATCTTAATGATATTCCTGAAGGCGACCGCGATGCCCAAAAACATGCACGTCAACAGGAGCGCAGGTGCGATACCCAGAAGGCGGTCCAACAACCAGCCAACCAAAGCACCACCAGCCGGACCCGCAATCAGCTCTGTCAAAACCCTATTCCCTTGCCGCATTCCTTTGGCCGGAACCTGATCTTTACCAGCGCGAACTGCTTCGGCTTTCCGTGCCGCTTTCAGCTGCAAATCCAACGAATCGAGCCGAGCGTCACTTATGCCGTCATTGTCCTGCCCGGGATTATTTGAATTCATGTGATTCCAGCCTTTCTTAACAAGGGAAACCACCTCGAAATCGGGCAAACCCCGCCTAGGCACGGGCGCTTTAGGAGAGCCCCCGCGCCAAGTCAACAGCGCGCCTGCAAGATTGTTGCGACGCAATAGAAAAGGCCGCGGCATCTCTGCCACGGCCCATTCAAACTATTTTAGCGACATTACTGCGGACAACGCGGATCCAACTCAGGTGCACTGCCGTCACGGGTTTTCCATATGCCTGATGGGGTTTGGTATTTTTCACCTGCTACAGTGCGCTCTACAATTAAGCGGCACCCTGTACGCAACGCCATTTCCTCGACTGTTGCGCCATTTGCCAGCGCCTCTTTTGAATAGACGGCCTTACGCTTAATGTTGATATCCTCCACCAAAGCGCGAACCGACGACGAGGGTGGAACAACAAAGCCCAAATAACCGTCTGATTTTTCGCCTACTAAGCCGCTTTCCCGGGCACTTTGATAGGCAGGTTCCCGTCCCGACTGAAAGGCCGTTGCGCTTGTTGCGGTAGCACCCAATAAAAAGGCCGCGATGATCATTTCAACAGAATTTCTCATCAAAACACTCCTGGATTTTCTTGAATCACTTTTTCGGAAGCCGCGGCCAGCTTATACAATATTTCCTGCCGGATCGCGATGTTGAGGTTGATGACGATTGGCTTGTCCGGCGCCGTGACCTGCACGCATCCCGTTAGAACCGACGCCATCAGGGGCGTGCACAAGAATATCATTTTTCTCATATAGCAGCGAATCGCATTGTCCGTGCGGTTCGTCAATTGATCGCAACATTGCGCCATATTCGCTTTCCCTTTGCTGAATGGTTTATTCATATGATGTTTCTTCTTTGGTTTCTGCAGGCTCCGGTTTCGTACCCTGCCTTTTCTGCGCATCGAGCAAAAATTGCAGATCACGTTCCGCCGCATAATTGGCGTCATAAAGCCCACGGATAGAGCCGATAAGTTTCAGGAATTCGGCTGTCACACTGACGTTAAATTTAATTGGGACACGCGCCAGTTGCCGGGTGATGAAGTTACGCTTGGCTAATGCACCCTGTTGCACACCGGTAAAGCTGATGTCTGTGACGATTTCTCCGCCCAAGTCACCTTCGACACCAATAGTTAACGTGGAATAGCGGATTGAGCGCAAGGCGTTGAAGGCGTAATTGGCGAACCTACCCATATCTTCATAGGCAAGCTCACCCAGATAGCTTACCTCCCCGCCGCCAGATCGCGACACGAGAGCGCCACCCACAATACGGCCGCCATCTTGATTGAACACCATCGGCAAAACCCCATCAAAAACGCCAGTCACACGCAGATTTTGGAAATCATATCCGGCTAACAGCTTCTCCGCATCCATACCAATGACGCGAAAGGTTAGGCGACGTTCGGACTCAACGCCGAAATCAAGGATCGTTGGCTCAAGGATCAGTTCGCCGCCCGCAAATGGCCAGCGCCCCGATTCAATTGCGACCTGCCGATTAGGCAGCAATCGGTAGCTGATCGATCCGCCCAGTGCAGGAATGCCTGGGTTAACCGACCCCAAAGTTGCGATTTGGCCAGATACGGTTTCTAGCCCCAAAAGGTCGGAAAATAGGATGTCGGTGGTTAATTCTTCGACAGGGCCAAAAGCGGCAGCCAAATTCATATCGCGCGTGGACACCCGGCCAGTGCTGCGTACCCCTGCCCCGTCCCATTCAATCCGGCCATCGCCTGATACGCTGCCATCAACATTGGCGGCCACGCCCAAAACCAGCGGCGTCAGCAAGTAAGGTTGAAAGCTTTCATTAAAGCGCAGTCCATCAACAGCAAGCAAGGCGCGCCCACTGCTGTTGCCCAAATCATGCCGGATATCGACATCCGACACACGGGTGCCAGTGGTGGGTTCAACCAAAGCCCCGCTTGCACTAATGACATTGTTTTCAAACGTGAGCAGCATATCAGGAACAAGCATTGGCTTAAACCGGTCGACTTGCTCGGCGTCCAAAACATTCAGCCGTGCGTTAAAGGTCAAAGTCTCGGCGAGATAACGCCATTCGCCCGATGCTTGGTCCATAAGCAGCGGTACATTACCAATCAGCCCTGCCCCGCCGGTCAAAGTGCCAGATGCCCCGCCTTGGCCAAATGCGCCATCAATGCTGGCGATGTTGAAAATAGAGCGCGCATCGGGTTGCCCCAGTTCGACGACCACATCCTTGGCCGCGAAACCATCGGTGAAGCTAAACCGCACATGCGTGCCACGCGCGGCAAGGGGGGCACTACCTAGCGTGCCCAAAACATTTAACCCTGTGACATTGGTCGCAAAGCGGACATTGCCGTCACGCAAGCGCAGCATTGGACGTCCCGCGTCGGGGCATAAGCGTAGCGACTGGCCCCGCAAGGCTAAGCTCGATAGGCGCAAGGCGTTAAAGCGGACATTTTGGCAGCCATCATACAGATGAAAGGCGCCTGCATCATAACGCCCCGATATTGGCATATTCAGGCCAGTAGCGAACCCGCCGGGCAAAGGTCCGGACATCCGCACCTGCCCGGCAAAGCGCCACGCCCCATGCGGGGCAATGTTAAAAGCAAACTTTGGTAACGATAGGCTTGCCCCAGATGAAGCATAAGGTGCAATGACAAGGTTACCCAACCAAGCTTGCCCCGATTGCACGAGGCGGAGGGTAATGGCGGGGACATGGGGTCCAGACAGCACAAATTGCATAGGCCCGTCCAGTCGCCAGCCCGTCACAGTTCCAGTCACCCCAAATGAACCATTTTGCCGCAGGCGGACGCCCGAAGCACTGGTAAAAGAGAGGTCGGCAATGCGGGCCCCGCTGCGGCCTTGAAAATCCTGATAGGCATCAAAACCAAGCCGCGCGGAGAATTGATCGCCAGCGCGTTCCAAAACGGGTGTCATGCGCGCGACGATTGGGCCAATGGGCGTATCCTTGGTTTGTGCTGCCAAGTCGCGCAAACCTGTAATGGTGCCACGATCCATTGCCGCATTGCCGATCGACATTGCGCCTCGCGCTGACACAAGCATACTGCCTTTGGAACGGGCCAATTTGCCATCCACCGATAGTTTCCCAGATATGCGTCGCACCTGAACTTGCGATAGGTTGATCGCGTCTGCCGCATAGGCGATGTTGCCGTCCCACGCGTCAAGGCGTTCAGATAGCTTGAGATTGGTATCGAAACGCGGCGCGATAAGCGCCACGCCAGAACTGCGGCACTTTACATTGGTGAAAGTGATTGGCCCAACCAAGCGCGGCTCGCGCCATTCCAGCATCAGCTTTCCATCAAATTTCATATCCGCCGCTGTGCATCCCGCAGCCGCGATACTGGCAGAACGCATAGAGAGATTGCTCGTAAATCGGTTACGGAGCAGGCCGCTGCCATTAAGGTCTGCATCAATTATGCCCCAAGAAGTGTCCATCCGCGCCCGCGCATTTGTGATGGTTAGAGCAATGTCGGGCCATTCAAAGGGCTCGGCAGACTGAGTGTCTGTAAATTTATCGAGTGCGCCAAAGGACAATTTGCCGTCCACATAACGCCCACGCAGCATGACACCATCCGCGCGGACGTCGCGCACCTCTGCACCCGAGAAGTTCAGGGCCATATCAATTTCGACCAGCTTCGCGGTCAAGTCGGGGCGTGCAGGATCGCCGATGACAAGGTCGCGAATACGCTGGGTACGGAACCCAATAGTATCGATTTTGTAACTTGCCTGGATACCGCGCTCTACAAACGCATTTTGCACAAAATAGTCGGCAATATAGTTACGCTGAGCCCATGCAAACAGCAGCAACAGCGCGAGCATGATGCCGACGCCACCGAAAATACGCCGCTTCCACCATGCGCCTCTATTGGGGTGCATATCGACATCGCCCGTTGGTGTTTCGTTGGCAGGTCCCTGCATGTGACCCAAATGCGGGAAAGGTCGACGGGTTGCAACGCCATTCGCTTTATGCCGCTTGCGCCGAATGCAAAAATCACAGAAAAGGGATATATCACAACAGGATAGCCCTGATGACAGATAATGTAGACAAGAGCGACCATCATGGCACGGGCCACCGTGCGCGTTTGCGTAAACGCTTGTTGGAAAAAAATGGCGAAAGCCTGCACGATCATGAATTGGTTGAATATCTTCTCGCCCTCGCCATTCCGCGCCGGGATACTAAGCAGATCGCGAAGGATTTAATTCACCGTTACGGCAACTTTTCGGCTTTGCTGACGGCAGACGCAGACAGTATCTTGCAGGAAAAATGGATGGGCGAAACCAGCGTGGCGGCGCTCAAAATCGTTCAAGTCGCGGCACTTCGTCTTCTTAGCGAACCTGTGCGCGAACTGCCGATCCTGTCGTCGTGGCAATCTTTACTCGATTATTTGCGCGCCGACATGGCGCATCTGACCATCGAACGCGTGCGTACACTGTATCTGAACAGCAAAAATATGTTGATCCGCGATGAGGTCGCAAGCGAGGGCTCGATAGATCAAGCCGCCATTTACACCCGCGAAGTCATCCGCCGCGCGATGGATCTTGGTGCAGCGGCAATTATTCTTGTCCACAATCACCCCAGCGGGGATAGCGCGCCCAGCCGACAGGACATTGCCATGACGCGCGACATTGCGGATGCAGGGAAAAAGTTCGGGATAGCTGTGCATGACCATATCATCATCGGCAAAAACGGTTTCAGCAGCATGCGCAGCTCCGGGTTGATTTGACGATTTAGCGGGTGGCAAAATAGTGGCCGCTCCCGCATAGCCGCAAAATGCCAACTCATAGTCCAGTTAATGAATCCATCGGTCCGCGTGAGTTGACCGTCATGATGTCGTCGCTCATGGCGCTTAATGCGCTGGCCATTGACGCAATGCTACCCGCCTTCCCCGCTATGGTGCGCGGGCTCGGCCTCTCTGAACCGAACCATATCCAATATATCATCTCAATTTTTCTGGCTGGCACGGGGATCGGGGCGCTTATCTACGGACCATTGTCCGACCGTTATGGACGAAAACCGATATTGTTGATTGCAGTTATGGGGTCGGCGATAGCTTCGCTAGCGTGTTCCTTTGCACCTGATTTTGAAATCATGATGATCATGCGCTTTGTCCATGGGCTTTTGGCGGCAGCGATGGGCGTTCTCGTAATTTCGGTCATCCGTGACCAATTTGAAGGCGACGCCATGGCGCGGCGCATGTCGACTATCTTCCTTATATTCATGATCGTGCCGATTATCGCGCCGACAATCGGCCAATTGGTCCTGTTTTTCGCTGGCTGGCGCGTGATTTTTGACCTGATGGCCTGCATGGCCGTCGCTGCCGCCATTTGGGTCTATCTGCGCTTACCCGAAACATTGGCGCCCGAAAATGTCATTCCTATTCAGCCAAAGGCGCTGGCCAAGGCTTGGAAAGTGGTTGTCCTGAACCGCAACGCCGCGGGCTATATGATTGGCGCGGGCATCACACAGGGCGCTTTGTTCGGCTATCTTAACAGTTCGCAGCAAATGTTTGACAAGGTGTTCAATGCCGCTGATTTTTTCACGATCGGTTTTGCCATCATCGCCATTGGTATCGCCATGTCAAACTTCACCAATTCGCGCATCGTCGAACGCTTTGGCGCGCGTCGTGTGTCGCAGACCGCTTTGTTGACCTTTATCGCATTGGGCGCGTTGCAATTACTTGCAGCAAGATTTGCCCCAACCTCCTTGCCCATTTTCCTTATCTTACTAACGGGCAATGTAGCCATGATTGGTTTTATAGGCTCTAATTTCTCGTCGATTGCCATGTCCCCCTTTGGCCATGTGGCAGGCGCAGCCTCTTCGTTTCAAACCTTTGTCCGCACGGCGCTCGCGGCGTCGCTTGGTGCAATCATCGGGCAGCAGTTTGACGGCACGGTTTATCCCGTTGCTTTTGGCTTTCTATGTTGCGGGCTGGTCGCGCTTAGCCTTGTCCTGTGGTGCGAAAAGGGGAAGCTGTTTACGCGTCCCGGCACAACCCAGCCGCTACCCGTCATTCCGCGCAATTAAGGCAAAGAAAAGGGGCGCCGAAGCGCCCCTGTCCTTTTGTCATTTGGTAACCAATTTACGAAATTGCAGCTAAACCGCTTTTCGGCGCTCCAATGTTACGCAATCCCTTGGCCAACATGGCTCCGGCGGCGGCTGTACAGGAAATACACAACCAACCCAATTGTTGTCCAACCCAAGAACATGAGTTCCGTATACCCAGAAAGCTGGAAGAACAGGAACACACAGCCTGCGGCAGCCAAGGGGCAAACCAAGAAGTACAAAGGTGTACGGAATGGCCGAGGGCGGTCGGGATTGGTACGACGCAAAATCATGACACCGACCGCAACGGTAAAGAATGCGAACAAAGTGCCAGAATTTGAAATGTCAGCCAATTTGCCAACAGGGAAAAGTGCAGCAAACAATGCCACAAATATACCTGTGCACAAGGTTACGACATGCGGTGTTCCATATTTCGGGTGAAGTTTGGAAAACACGTCAGGCAGTAATCCGTCACGCGCCATCACGAAAAAGATACGGGTTTGGCCGAACATCATCATCAAGATAACCGAAGGCAATGCAATGGCTGCCGAAATAGCCACAAGCTTCCCTGCCCAGCCGTGACCAATTTCATTGAGCACGAAGGCCAGAGCTTCTTTCGATTGTGACAATTCACCACCCGGTTGCGCTCCAACAGCGCCCGTAGCTCCAGCAGCAACCAACATGTAGATGATGGTGCAGATAGCCAGCGAACCAATCAAACCGATTGGGATATTCCGCTGCGGATTAATCGTTTCTTCTGCCGCTGTGGAAACGGCATCGAAACCGACATAAGCGAAGAAAATAGAAGCCGCCGCAGCCGCAACACCGACTGTGACCATGTTATTCGTAATCGGATCGACAACTTCCTTCGCGAAAAAGCCGTTCGGGCTAAATGGTTGGAAATTTTCTGCGTTCATTGCTGGCAATGCCAGGACAAGAAAGAGCATCAGAGCCGACACCTTGATAGCAACCAAGATTGCGTTAAAGCGCGCACTTTCTTTGGTCCCAATCAACAATAACGCCATACACAATAATGCGATGAGCATGGCGGGGACGTTGATAATACCGGGGTTTGCGTCGAATGGCCCAGCAACAAAGTCATTACCGACCTCTATAGCAAAGATATTCTCAACCAGCCCAACCATATATCCAGACCAACCAACTGACACAGCAGAGGCCGCGATGGCATATTCAAGGACAAGCGCCCAGCCGACAATCCATGCAATGATTTCGCCGAAAGTCGCGTAGCTATAAGTGTAAGCTGACCCTGAAACAGGCACCATTGATGCCAATTCAGAATAGCATAATGCCGCAAGTCCACAAACCACGGCAGCGATGACAAAGCTGATCATCATGGCCGGACCAGCTTTATTTGCAGCCTCAGCCGTTAAAACAAAAATGCCGGTGCCAATGATGGCACCAATACCTAGCATAGTAAGCTGAAAAGCCCCCAGCGTTCGCGTGAGCGATTTTTTCTCGGCCGTAGCCAAGATCGCATCAAGCGGCTTTACGCGCCCGAAAATCATACTCATCTCCCAAAAAAATATAGCTCCATAGTCGAACTAAACACTCCGTGCATTAGCGCAACTTAATTTCACCGCATAAGCATGGGGCCAAGCGGTTTTCCACCAAAAATATGGACATGCAGGTGCGGAACCTCTTGATGCGCGTCTATTCCGATGTTGGCGAGCAGGCGATACCCTGGCTCAACCAGCCCCAATTCGCGCGCAACATGCCCCACGGCGCGGACAAAGCCGGCGACTTCAGCATCGCTGGCTTTTGCGCTAAAATCGTCCCAACTGACATACGCACCCTTGGGAATAACCAGCACATGGACGGGCGCTTGCGGGTTGATATCGTCAAACGCCAAGGCCCATTCGTCCTCGAACACCTTGCGGCACGGTATTTCACCGCGCAGGATTTTGGCGAAAATATTCTGGTCGTCATATTCCAGTGTGGGGTCAATCGGCATGTATCACTCCTTGATTTATGTCCGCGCAGCTTTTTCAACCAAGCCAGACACCCCTTCCCTGCGATCCAGTTCGGCAAGCACATCGTCCATCGTTACGCCTGCATCGCGCAGCAAAATCATCAGGTGAAAAATCAGGTCAGCGGCCTCGGCCGTAACCTCTTGCGCATTTCCCGAGAGCGCCGCGATAATAGTCTCGGTAGCCTCTTCGCCAACCTTTTGCGCGATTTTGCCGCGGCCTTTGGCGAATAAAGAAGCGACATAGCTGCTATCAGGGGCGGCGTCCGCGCGCTGAGCGATGGTGTTTGCAAGCCTTATGAGTGTATCGCGCATTAAATATCTTTCTGTAAGGCGATGACCATGGCCTTGTCCTCAGCAGGAATCAAACCTTCAAGAACACGCCAAAAGCCTGTGACCGATTCCTGCCCCGCCGCAGCATAAGCGGACGCCAGGCTGCTACGCAGCGCATCAAACAATTGTGCTTCAAACTGAACGCCCTCGGGCGTTAGGCGTAAGAGCTTCTGACGCCGGTCAATATTCCCCGTGCGCGTTTCGACAAGCCCCCGGTCTCCCAAATCGGTCAGAACACGTCCAAGCGACTGTTTGGTGATAGCGAGAATTTTCAACAAGGCACTAATCGGCAGGTCGGGCTGACGCGCAATGAAATAGAGCGCGCGATGGTGCGCGCGGCCAAGGCCATGTTCCGCCAAACCTTCATCAATAGCACGCGTTAGGCGCGTATATCCAAAGAACAAAAGTTCGACCCCACGCCTTACTTCATTTTCACGAAGGAACAGAGGAGACGCGGTCGGCGTGACAGAAACAGAGGATGGGACAGCCATATTGACGTATCTTGGCCTAGGCCATAGGACAGCGCAAGACCCTAATGAATGAGAACATCGATGAACGCTGGCGCATTTCCTTTTGAGGCAAACCCTAATCCGGTCGATCCTAGTGAACGCGCGGCGCGGCTTGTCGATCCTGGTTTTGGACGGGTGTTTACAGACCATATGGTTACAATCCGTTATTCGGACGACAAGGGCTGGCATGATGCAAAGGTTGGACCGCGCGGTCCGCTGACGCTCGACCCTGCGACAGCCGTTTTGCATTATGCGCAAGAGATTTTTGAAGGATTAAAAGCCTATCGTTTGGCCGATGGCGGAATGGCGTTGTTTCGCCCTGAACAAAATGCCCGCCGATTTCAACGCTCGGCAAAGCGCTTGGCTATGCCCGAATTGCCCGAAGAGATGTTTCTGCAAGCGTGCAAGCAATTGGTTGAGGTTGATAAAGACTGGTTCCCTCCTGTCGACGGTGGTTCCATTTATCTGCGCCCGTTCATGATCGCGAGTGAAGTTTTTCTGGGTGTGAAGCCGTCTGCCGAATATCTGTTCATGGTCATTGCGTCTGCGGCAGGCAATTATTTCAAAAGCGGCGCGCCAGCCATCTCGATATGGGTGTCCGAACAATATACGCGCGCGGCACCGGGAGGCACTGGCGCGGCAAAATGCGGCGGCAATTATGCAGCCAGCCTTATCGCACAATCCGAAGCCATTAAGCAGGGTTGCGACCAAGTCGTTTTTCTCGACGCAGCCGAACATCGCTGGGTAGAGGAATTGGGCGGGATGAACCTGTTTTTCCTGTTCGACGACGGGTCAATCATCACACCGCCAGCTGACGGAACGATATTGGAAGGTATCACCCGTGATTCCGTGCTGACTTTGGCACGCGCGCAAGGATTAAACGTGCGTGAAGAACAGTACGCCATTGACCAGTGGAGAGCCGATGCGGAAAGTGGGCGCTTGGTTGAAGCCTTTGCCTGCGGGACTGCTGCAGTGATTACACCAATTGGGAAAGTGCAATCTGCAACGGGTAGTTTCACCATCGGCGCAGGCGGTGCAGGGCAGATGACACAGCAAATCCGGGCAAAACTTGTGGATATCCAACGTGGAATTGCCGCGGATGACCATGGTTGGGTGCAACGCATTGATTAAGCAGTTGCGCAATAAAATTCCCACGATATAAGCCCCCCGCATCGGCCAGATTACTGGCTCGCTGGGGCGTCGCCAAGCGGTAAGGCAGCGGCTTTTGATGCCGCCATTCGCAGGTTCGATCCCTGCCGCCCCAGCCATTTTACACAAACCACAAAAGCGCCAGCATCAATTTTTTTGTAACTGTATGTAAAAATAGGTAAATCTTTCTCACCCATCTAGTAACTAAGTAATATATCGTTAGATACATCCCATCGCCGTATCTTCGGCGGTTTGTTATGGGGTGGGCATAGGATGAAAGTGTTTATTGCTGACCATGGTTCGGATATTGTCGACTATCTTAAACAGATAGTCGAGGACCTAGGGTATGTTGCCGTTGGCTGTACTGACAGTAAGGTCATTAAGGAAATATTGTCGCGGGACATATTTGACCTCGTCATCTTAGATTGGAATATTCGCGCCGCGGATGGCTCGTCTTTACTTGAATGGATGAATAAGACATTACCCACACGACCACCAGTAATCATGATGGCCAACCGGTCTGCTAAGCGCGATATTACCGACGCCTTAAATTCTGGTGCTGACGATTACATAACAAAGCCAGAAAGCCGTAATGTTATTGCCGCTCGGGTAAACGCTTTGCTGCGCGGCAATGCGGTTGGAGGCGCATTTGATACTGAAGTTACCTATGGTGCTTATAAAATGAACCGACTTGAGCAAAGCGTAACAATTCATGGGCAGACCGTCATATTGACGGCCAAGGAATTTGAGTTGGCGGAAATGTTTTTCAAAAACAAAGACCGGACTTTGTCACGTCACTATATCATGCAAACCATTTGGCGTACAACGGCAACCCTAGCGACACGAACATTAGACATGCATATATCGAGGGTTCGCGCGAAGTTGGCTTTACGACCAGAAAATGGTTTCCGGATCTTTACGGTTTTTGGTTACGGTTATCGCCTTGAATCTGCTCAGTAACCCAAAAGCAGTAACGCTTTAATGCTAAAAAGCCGCCTTAAGCGGCCTTTTTTGCACGCTCCGCCATTTCCTGGTTCAACATTTCGGCCAAAAGAAACGCGAGTTCCAAAGACTGCGCCGCATTTAAGCGCGGATCGCAATGTGTGTGATAACGGTCTGCCAGACCTTCATCGGTCACGGCAACTGCACCGCCGGTGCACTCAGTCACATTTTGCCCTGTCATTTCGATATGGATGCCGCCACCAAAGCTTCCCTCGGCGCGGTGCACAGCAAAGAAGCCGCGCACTTCGGCCAAGATACGTTCAAACGGGCGCGTTTTATATCCGCTCGCTGATTTGACGACATTGCCATGCATCGGGTCACAGGACCAAATGACAGGATGTCCCTCACGTTGCACGGCGCGCACCAAGGTCGGAAGGCCTGTTTCTACCTTGTCGTAACCGTAGCGCGAGATCAACGTGATCCGCCCTGCTTCCCGCTCGGGGTTCAGTGTATCGAGCATCCGCAACAATGCATCTGGTTCTAAGCTTGGGCCACATTTTACGCCAATGGGGTTGCCGATGCCGCGCAAAAATTCGACATGGGCCGACCCTTCAAATCGCGTCCGATCGCCAATCCATAAGAAATGCGCGGACGTATCATACCAGCCACCAGTCAGGCTGTCCTGACGCGTCATCGCTTGCTCATAGGGCAACAACAAGGCTTCATGGCTGGTATAGAAGCTCGTCCCCTTAATCTGCGGCACTGTTTCTGGCGTGATGCCACACGCCTCCATAAAGGCCAAAGCTTCGCTGATACGATCTGCGGTTTCTTTATATTTCTGTGCCCATGGGGAGCGCCCCATATAATCATGAGTCCAAGCATTTACCTGCTGCAAATTGGCGTAACCGCCGTTGGAAAAAGCGCGCAATAGGTTCAATGTGGATGCCGCCTGACTGTACGCGCGGATCATGCGCGCTGGGTCAGGCTCCCGCCCCTCGGCGACAAATTCAATGTCGTTAATAATGTCGCCAAAATAGCTCGGCAGCTCAACGCCGTTAATAGTTTCGGTTGGCGTAGAGCGCGGCTTTGCAAACTGGCCAGCCATGCGCCCAAGTTTCACCACCGGCAACTTGCCCGCGAAGGTCAGCACAACAGCCATTTGTAAGATGACACGGAATGTATCGCGGATATTATTCGGGTGAAATTCAGCAAAGCTCTCGGCGCAGTCCCCGCCCTGAAGCAGAAAAGCCTTACCTTCGGCTACTTTTGCAAGATCAGCGGTAAGGTTGCGCGCTTCGCCGGCAAAAACCAAGGGAGGATAATTACGCAACGTGTTTTCGGTTGCTGACAATGCAGCCGCATCCTTGTATGCAGGCATGTGGATGCCTGTTGCGTCTCTCCAGCTTTCAGGCGTCCAGCTCGTCGCCATGGGTCATGCTCCAACAATAATAGAATAATATTTGCGCCCTTTAGGCGTAACATGTTGTCGGTAGCAAGTGTTAGCGCCTAATTTCCATTGGTTTCGCAAAATGCAACACAGCCAGCGTCATTTGCCACATTGTTAACCAAATTGCCTGTTGGCAAATGACAGGAAAGACGTCTATGTGGCCGCTGAATCGCCCCTATCGTGCGTCAGATTTCTGGACGTGATTGGAGTGATAAGATTTCGACGGTATTGCGCGGTTTAGTTCCGCGACGCAAAAAGGGCAGGTTATGTCGACAGTCAAAAAAACAAAAACCACCGGGAAAAAGCCGGTGAAAGCGCCTAAGGCATCTGCTGCAAAAGCGGGTAAAGCAGCGATCAGCAACACTGCTGCAGAAAATCCGTCAGTTGCAGACAACGGCCAAACACCGGGCGTCCGCCGCCGTGACTTTATTCACATCGCAACCGTCAGCTTCGCTGGCGTTGGCGCCGCCGCCGTTGCAATGCCCTTAGTATCGCAGATGAGCGCCAGCGCCGACGTACTGGCCTTGGCTTCCATCGAAGTCGATGTAGCAGCTATTCAACCCGGCCAGTCGATCAAGACCAGCTGGCGTAAGCAACCCGTCTTCATCCGCAACTTGACACCTGCCGAAGTCGAAGAGGCTAACAAGGTTGATGTCGGCGCATTGCGCGACCCACAAACGCTTGCCGACCGTACAAAGCCGGGCAAAGAAAATTGGCTTATTACTCTCGGTGTCTGCACCCATTTGGGTTGTGTGCCTTTGGGCGCCGCCGCGGGAGAAGTTAAGGGTGAATATGGCGGCTATTTCTGCCCATGCCATGGTTCGCATTATGATACCGCCGCACGTATCCGGAAGGGTCCAGCCCCGACGAACCTCGTCGTTCCGGAATTCGCATTCATTTCTGACACAGTCGTAAAAATCGGTTGAGGAGCTAGAACGTCATGAGCTTCCCTTGGGCACAAGAATATAAGCCGCAAGGCACAGTAAGTAAGTGGGTTGATGAACGCCTGCCCTTGCCGCGCTTAGTCTACAATGCCGTTGGTGCCGGATATCCGGTTCCACGCAACCTCAATTATTTCTGGAACTTCGGCGTCCTTGCGGGCGTTGCTTTGGTCATCCAGATTGTGACCGGCATCATCTTAGCCATGCATTATTATGCAAGCGTAGACGGTGCGTTTAACAGCGTTGAGCATATCATGCGTGACGTGAACTCGGGTTGGTTCATCCGTTATGCACATATGAACGGTGCCAGCTTCTTCTTTATCGTCGTCTATATCCACATTTTCCGCGGCCTTTTCTACGGTTCGTATAAAGCGCCGCGTGAAATGATTTGGCTGCTGGGCGTCACAATCTTTCTATTAATGATGGCGACCGCCTTTATGGGCTATGTTCTTCCTTGGGGCCAAATGAGCTTCTGGGGCGCACAAGTTATCACCGGCTTTTTCTCGGCCATTCCTGTGGTAGGTGAACCATTGCGTCAGTGGCTCCTTGGCGGCTTCGCGCCTGACCAAGCGGCATTAAACCGCTTTTTCTCTCTGCACTATTTGATGCCATTCGTTATTGCAGGTGTCATCATTTTGCACGTTTGGGCGTTGCACATTCCGGGTTCATCCAACCCGACCGGCGTTAGTGTAAAGAGCGAACAGGACACGGTTCCATTCCACCCTTATTATACCGCAAAGGACGGATTTGGCCTTGGGATCTTCCTGATCTTCTTCGTAGCCGTAACCTTCTTTGCCCCGAATATGCTGGGCCATCCGGACAATTATATTCCGGCTAACCCGCTGTCGACGCCAGCGCACATTGTTCCTGAATGGTATTTCTTGCCATTCTACGCGATTTTGAAAGCTTTCACTGTCGATTTCGGTATTCCGTTCACAGGTATCATCATTATTGAAGCCAAGTTGATGGGCGTGCTGGCGATGTTTGGTTCGATTCTGTTGCTGTTCTTCCTGCCATGGTTGGACACGTCACCAGTGCGTTCAGGGCATTATCGCCCGCTGTTCCGCAAGTTCTTCTGGTTCGGATTGATTCCATGCATCATTTTGTTAACCTATTGCGGTGGCAAACCACCTTATACCCAGTGGGTTATTCTCAGCCAGATTGCGGCAGCATATTATTTCATCCACTTCTTGATCATCTTGCCAATCGTTTCGCGTATTGAACGGCCGCTTCCGCTGCCAAACTCAATCACCGAAGCTGTAACCGGCAAACCGCTTGAAAAAGCGGCTGCGTAAAACAGGGAAGCAGTATCATGGTTCGTTTAGGTGCTTTTTTAGTAGGCCTGTTTTTCAGCGGCATGCTTTTACTCGGTCTTGGGGATACCGTCATCAAGGCTATTCAGGAACCTGCGCAGCCTTCGGCTGAGTATGAATTTCATGAAAAGCCGCTTGCCGTCAGCTTCGCGCATGACGGTCCGTTCGGTAAGTTTGACCGCGGTCAATTACAGCGCGGATTGAAGGTATATTCCGAAGTGTGCGCGGCGTGTCACAGCCTCAATCTTGTTGCCTTCCGCGATTTCGCGGCATTGGGTTACAATGAAGATCAAGTGAAGGCACTGGCCAAGGCATGGAAGACAGAAGTGCCGACCATTAACCCGGAAACAGGTGAACCTGCCACACGGCCCGGCATTCCTGCAGACAAGATTCCTTCACCATTTGCGAATGAAGTTGCGGCGCGTGCGGCCAACAACAATGCGCTTCCACCTGATCTTTCGCTGATCACTAAGGCGCGTGCCGATGGTACGGCCTATGTATACTCCTTGTTGATGGGCTACCGTGATCAAGCTGGTTACAAGAATGCAGAAGGCAAGGAGCTGCTAAAGGAATTCCCTGACGCCGCGACGCCCGCCGGCTTGCACTTCAACCCATGGTTCGCAAACTTGAACATCGCGATGGCTAACCCAATTGCAGGTGATGATCAGGTTACCTATGATGATGGTACAAAGGCCACCAAGGAACAAATGGCGAAAGACGTTTCTGCATTTTTGGCATGGACCGCTGAGCCTAAGATGGAAAACCGCAAAAGCGCAGGTTGGGCAGCTTTGGGCTTCCTGTTCATCTTCACCGTTCTAGCATGGATGTCCTACCGGACCATTTGGGCAGACAAGAAGCACTGATAGTGTGACATCAATTTTGGAAGGGGCCGCTTTTGCGGCCCTTTCTTTTGCAATCAGGGCGTTGACGCTGTGGCCGGATAATGGCAATAGCAGCGCTCCAAACGGCCATTCGGTTCGTCGCGGGTATAGCATAGTGGTAATGCACTAGCCTTCCAAGCTAGCTAGAGGGGTTCGATTCCCCTTACCCGCTCCAACTTTCTTTCCTTTGTGCATTGTTTGCACCACTAAGCTGAGACAGTTTGCAACAGCATGGCCATTGTTTTGATAACCTATCGCGACATATTCATCCTATATTCATGCGTACTCACTAGCGGGGATTATTAGAAGGAGCGAGAACGATGAAGAAACTTTCACTCTATGCTGGCATCATGGTCCTTTCTGTTACTTCCGCAGCGGCGCTTCATGCTGCACCCGTTAAAGCCGATTCATACGGAAATCGCATTGTCACCAAGGCGGAAGCCATGAGAGCGGCCGATGCGCGCTTTGCTAAGATAGACATAAATGGCGACGGCACATTAAATGCTGCCGACCGGGCCGCCATGATGGCAAAGCGCTTTGCGATCATGGACGCAGACAATAACGGCGCAATTAGCCAAAGCGAGTTCATGGAAATTCATCAAGCTGGCGCCGAGCGACGCGCAGACCGGCGTGAACGGCGCATGGAACGCATTGGGGCTAGCATGCGTGAACGCCGCCAACGCGGCCGTGTTGGCACCATAGCCATGATGGCACGCGCCGACACCAATGGGGATAAGGCCGTTTCCCAAGCAGAATACCGCGCTGCGATTGACGCACGCTTTAGTAAAACCGACGCCAATCAAGACGGCATTATTTCAATTGAAGAACGTCAGGCTGCGCGCAAGATACGCTGATCTTAGCACGAAAACACCCAAGTGCTTATATTGGCGATGTTCAATTAACGATCAGATGCCGGATGTGAGCCTGTTTCCCCCTTTTTTGCACAATAACTGTTTGTACGCCGGCTAAAATACACGCTAATTGCCGAAAAATAGGTATTTAGTTAGGAGTGTCACATGCGCATCGCGCTGTATCAGCCGGACATGGCAGGGAATGTCGGCGCGGTTTTGCGCACATCGGCCTGCTTTGGCGTCATATGTGATATTATCGAGCCTTGCGGCTTTGCCTTTTCAGAACGCGCGTTAAAGCGTTCAGGCATGGATTATATGGACCATGTCCAAATTCAACGTCATGCCGACTGGTCCGCATTTCTCGAAACATTAGATGGCGCGCGTATTGTCTTAATGTCCAGCAAAGCCTCTACCCCGCTTCCACAATTCGCCTTTCGACCTGATGACATCATCCTCATGGGGTCAGAAAGTAAAGGAGCGCCACCCGAAGTACATGCACGCGCCGACGCGCGCGTCTGTATTCCTATGGCAACAGGATTTCGATCCTTGAACATTTCGGTATCGGCTGGCATCGCTTTGGCAGAAGGTCTTAGACAGACCCATTCATTCCCAAGAGGCGAGAAATGACCCTGATATTAGATCAACGCCAGCAGGCCGCACGGACATGGTTCGAATCGCTCCGCGACAGCATTTGCGCTTCGTTCGAAGCGATCGAGCGCGAAGCTGGTTCCGATGCGTCGTTTGATTATACCCCATGGGATCGCAACGACCATGATGGCTCCCCCGGTGGCGGCGGTGTCCGTGGGGTTATGAAGGGCAAGGTTTTCGAGAAAGTCGGCGTGAATGTGTCGACCGTAGGCGGCAGCTTTAATCCCGAATTTGCCAAAACCATTCATGGTGCAGCTGAAGATCCCAGTTTTTTCGCCACGGGCATCAGCCTCGTCGCGCACATGGCCAACCCGCATGTCCCAGCGGTACATATGAATACGCGTTATCTCGTCACCACAAAAAGCTGGTTTGGCGGCGGTGCAGACCTTAACCCGCCTATTCCCTATGCGGAAGATACAGACGACTTCCATGCCCGTCTTCGCGCCACCTGCGCGCCTTATGGCCCAGATGTATATGAACGTTATCGTAAATGGGCGGACGAATATTTCTGGATACCGCACCGCAACGTCCATCGCGGTGTCGGCGGGATTTTTTACGACCATCTCGAAAACACAAGCGACGCGTTGTTTGATCAGAATTTCGCGTTTACCCGGGATGTCGGCAATGCCTTTCTGGACATCTTTCCAAAGCTCGTCCGCCGCCGCATGAATACCCCCTTCAGTGCCGCGGAAAAACAAGCCCAATTGCGCTGGCGTGGCCTGTATGCCGAGTTTAACTTGGTCTATGACCGCGGCACAACCTTTGGATTGAAGACAGGCGGCAATGTCGACGCCATATTGATGAGTCTGCCGCCCGAAGTAGTATGGGCCTAAGCTCACATGGTGTTTAGCCCGATTGCACGTGGCGAACTAGGTGCCATTGTCACATCGTTGGAAATGACGCGCCGTCCGCCTTTGCGGGCACTGCCCGCGTCAGAACTCCGGCTAGAACGATGGCAATCCCCATCGGCAGAAACCTATCGCACTTTGTATCGTCGTATTGGCGAACCATGGCTTTGGTTTTCCCGGCTTGCGCTACATGACACCGACCTGTTGCACATCATCCACGACCCGGCCGTGCGTATCTGGGCCGTTCTGGACCGGCGCGGCATTGAGGTCGGGATATTGGAGTTAGATTTCCGGCAGGCCGGGCAATGCGAAATTGCCTTTTTCGGCCTGGTGCCAGAATTGACAGGTAAAGGTCATGGTAAATGGCTGATGGCGATGGCGCTACAAATGGGCTGGGCAGAGGTTGGCGTTCAGCGGATGTGGGTACATACCTGCACGCTGGATGGTCCCCATGCGCTGGCATTTTACCAGAGGTCCGGTTTCATCGCCTATGAACGGCAGTTAGAAACCTTCCCTGATCCCCGCCTGAATGGTCTCATCCCGCGTGATGCTGCGCCGCATATCCCGCTTATTGATTAGGTGTCTGCGCGGAAAGCTGTCGGTTGACAGCGACGAGCATCACTATGAACACAACGGCCTCTATGGCCACAAACAACGCCTTGACGGCGGACACGACAATCGGGACGCCGCCCTCGCCAGCGATGGATTGGCAAATGGCGACGATTGCGGCATCGGCCACACCTGCAAAAATACGCAAAATAACGGCAACGAAGAGCATCAAAAAAAGGATCGACCAACCGCAGTTATGAGTAACGCGCCAGGAACGGATGACGGAACTGCGGACACCTCCCCCGACATCCTGCGTGATGACGGCAGGCAATATCGCAAAGCGGCCAGAGAGATACAGGCCAGGTATGATCAGCATAAGAAATCCCGCCAAAGTGGCCCAACCAACGAGCAAACTTGCAAGCAAATAAGGGAAGAATAACGCCGCAGCGATTTTCAGAGCATCGCCAACTTTTTCCAAGCTACGGCCCGACATCAGCACATATAGTGACAGGCTACCATATATGGTTACCAACATCGTCGGCACAAGGACGCGCCAGTTGGCTTCGAAATAGCGACTGATTTCTAATATGGCCTGATTTCTATCATCTAGATTTTCAACAATCAGCGGCGGCATGAGAAACGCCGAAACCCATGCCGACATGAATATGAAAAAGCCCGCAATTGCGGCAATGGCCTCTTTATGCACGGCAAGCAAAGCCCGCGCGTCCATCCAAACAGCGCGATAATCAAGCTTCTTTGGCATAAACTCTCCTTAGCTGTGCGCGGCGTAGAGGCAGACATATACGGTGGCAAGCCGCTTGCACCATGCTAAAGGACCTATCATGACTTTGGATCATAATATCGACTGGGACATATCGACGGGTCTGACACCCTATCCAGACGCACTAGAGCGTATGGAAGCGTTGCAGGCCGCCATTCGTGACGACAATGCCAAAGAGTTGATCTGGCTACTGGAACACCCGCCCTTATACACCAGCGGCACCAGTGCGGACCCCGCAGAACTGCTGAGCCAGCAATTCCCAGTTTATGATACAGGGCGCGGCGGACGATACACCTATCATGGACCGGGCCAGCGCGTTGGCTATGTTCTATTGGACCTTGCCCGCCACGGGAAGGATGTCCGCTGCTACGTCCATGCGCTTGAAGGCTGGGTGATAAATGCGCTTGGCCATTTTGGCATCGAAGCTCGCCGCGCTGAAGGGCGCATCGGCATTTGGTGTGACACGCCCGATGGCCAAGAGGCAAAAATTGGCGCGATTGGTGTACGTATTCGCAAATGGGTCACGATGCATGGCTTTGCCGTCAATATCTCCCCTGATCTCGAACATTTTTCTGGAATCGTGCCCTGCGGAATATCGGAATATCCAGTAACTAGCCTCGCCGCATTAAGCATTAACGCCAGCTTATCTGATTTTGACGCCGCATTGAGGTCCACTTTCCCCGATTTTCTCAACAGCCTTGCGAAAGCGGGTGAAAATTGTACGGATGCGCCGAGTTAGACTGACGAGGATATTATGCGTTTTTGCAACTTCACGCCTGCCCTTGCCATAATGCTGCTTCTGTCCGCATGCGGCGGATCAAAGGAAGATAGTCGGGCCACCGAAACGCGTATGGATAGGCTTGATAGTCTAGAAGGCACAATCAGCGACGATATGATCAACACAGACGAAGCTGTTGACGATGTGCCAGTTCAGGCTGACGCCGACATTACGGTTCCTGCCGCAAGCGTCAAAGAGGCCCCAGCCAAAACCGAGGCTACCGACAAGGCAAAAGTCGAAGAATCCGGCGAGCAAGAATGAAATTAAGCAACACACTGACGCTGCCTTGCGGGGCCGTACTGAACAATCGCATCGCGAAGGCTGCGATGACGGAGGGACTTGCAGACCCATTGGGTCGTCCGACCCCTGAATTACAGCGCCTATACGCCATTTGGTCCGACGGCGGCGCTGGCCTCCATATTTCGGGCAATATTCATATTGATGCCGACCATCTAGAGCGCCCCGGCAACGTATTTTTTGACGGACATCCCGACGCGGAAATGATGGCAGCCCTCCAATTTTGGACAAAGGCAGCGACCCGAAACGGCAATCATTTCTGGGCGCAAATCAGCCATGCCGGACGGCAGACGATGCGTGCGATTAACCCACGTCCCAAGGCACCATCTGCCGTCAAGTTGGGATTACCCGGTGGGCAATTTGGTACGCCTGTGGCCTTAACCGAGGACGAAATTCTGAACCTCATTGGCCGCTTTGGTCAGGCCGCATTACATTGCAAAAATGGCGGATTTACTGGCGTTCAAATTCACGCAGCGCATGGCTATTTGATATCGCAATTCTTAAGCCCACGGTCAAACCAACGCACCGACCGTTGGGGCGGCAGTCTTGTGAACCGCGCTCGTTTCCTAATGTTCACTATAAACACCGTGCGCACTTTGGTCGGGCCGGAATTCCCCATTTCGGTAAAATTGAACAGTGCCGATTTCCAACGCGGTGGCTTTGCCTTTGAAGACAGTCTGCAAGTAGCCCGGTGGTTGCAGGATGCAGGTGTAGACCTCATCGAAATTTCGGGCGGCACGTATGAGCAACCCAAGCTGCTGGGCTTAGAAGGCATGGAAGAGGAGGAAGCCCAGAACGTGGCAGACACCACGCTCTCCCGCGAAGCTTATTTTGTTGATTTCGCCCAAGCGATGAAGGCTGAGTTAAAAATACCGTTGATGGTGACCGGCGGCTTCCGCAGCGCATCGGCGATGGAGCAAGCGTTACGCAACGGCGGCGCTGATGTCATCGGCCTTGCCCGTCCATTATGCGTCATGCCCGAAGCACCAAAGAGGCTGCTCGGTGGTATGGCAATGTTACCCAAGGTCGAAAACCAATTGAAGCTGCTGCCTGAATGGCTATCTAGCTTACGCAAGATCAAGATGGTGCGCAGTGTTGAGGGATTTGCGACGCAATATTGGTTTTACAGCCAAATTTATGCCCTCGGCCGTACAGGTCGCACAGCACCAGACATGACGGTTTTTGCCGCCTTGCGTGAAGTGGAATCCTATCAGAAAGATTGGTTGAAGGCGTCCCGCACCGCGAGAGCTTAATCGCCCTCGCCGGGATCAGGACTGAAATATTTGTCGAACTTATCTTCCACGCCCTTAAACTCATCCGCATCTGCAGGTGGTTCACGGCTTGATGTGATATTCGGCCATTCCGCGCTATAAGTCGCGTTCAATTCAAGCCATTTCTCAAGACCGTTTTCGGTGTCTGGCAAAATCGCTTCGGCAGGACATTCAGGCTCGCAGACGCCGCAATCGATGCATTCATTCGGATTGATGACGAGCATATTGTCGCCTTCATAAAAGCAATCCACCGGACATACTTCAACACAGTCCATATATTTGCAGCGGATGCAGGCATCGGTAACGACATAAGTCACTTGCGAAAATCTCCAAAACGTAGCGGCAGATTAGCCGCTTCCCTTTGCTGCCTATTGCGAGGCGCGGGGAGAAGTCAACGGCGGAATGCAACTGCCTGTCATATTTTAGTCCATAAGCTGATAGCAAAGCTTCGCTTCATTCGCGGGTCCACGCCGTGTTGGTATCGATATCAGTTTGAACATCACAAAGGCTTCACCGATTGGCAAGGTGATCACATCGCCCGTTGAGATGGACAAGCTAGCCTTTTCTACACGACGGCCATTGACGCGGATATGTCCGGCCTCCGCCCAGTATTGGGCAAGCGTGCGGCTCTTGGCAAATCTTAGAAAGAACAGAAGCTTGTCGATCCGCAACTGAGCCCCAGCCAATTAGAGTTTTAGCCCCTTAAGCGCTGCCAATTGCAAAGCCAGGGATGATGGTTGGGCAGTTTGCGTGGTAACAAGCGGCTCCCGTTCATTTTTGGGCCTTGGCTTACTTGTTGCGCGGGCTGCCTGCGATTGCGGCTTGGCGCGTTGCGGACGCTGCTCGGGCGGGCGGGGCTTTGGCAAGCCAACCCAACGCCAATGCGTCAAAGTGACAGCTTGCAACTCGATAACTGGCGGCGCAGCTTCCTCTGGGGCGCTTTTTGCGACTTCGGCAGTTGCTGTGCCTTCTTCGACCTCAGCTTCGGGTGCTGGAACGGATTCTGCTGCGACAATCTCAACTGCCTCGGAAACGGTTTCAGCGACTACCTCCGCCTGAGGTTCTGGCGCCTTCTCCGCTGGGCGGAACCCTGCATCACGCATCAGCGCCTTCAATCCGTTTTCGCTGATACCCAGCGAGGTGGCGAACGCCATGTCCATACCGAACAGATTCCCCTGCCCGCGCGCTTCATGCGCTTTTTTGATAACGCGCTCGGCCAAGTCAATGCGGACATATTCGTCGCCGATCCGGCGATAGCCTGCGTTGCGGGCTTCGGACGCACTAGCAAAAATCCACGCCTTCAAATGCACAGCGCTTTCGGGCGGAAGTTCAGGCATCGCGCGGTTGTCGCGGGCTGCAAACAAAGCGGCCCGCCATTTGGCCGCCGCTGGCTTCAGCGCGGCATGGTGATAGATATCAAGTGCGCCAAAAACGATGCCGCCCTTTCGTGCCGCGCCGCGCGCTTCCTTAGGAAGCGCCGCAATCGCATCGGCCAAATAATGGCGGCCCGCAATGCCGCCTTCGTCAGCCAAACGGACTGCAAGCGCGCGGACATTGCCGTCGACATCGGCTTGCTGCGCGAGGTCCAAAAGCCCGATTATGCCGCCCATTGCCTTTGCCAATTGCCCCGCAATCCAGCTTTCTGCGCGGGTTGTAATTTCGCGCAACGCGTCACCTTCAAGCCCAGCGACCGCCTTTACCGGCGAAAATGTAGGTTGGAGCAGTGTCCGTCCCTTGGTCAGCGCACCCAGTATTTCGCCCTGCCAGAAAATGGCGGGCTTGCCCTCTCCATCGGCTGCGAGCGAGAATTCGCTGTCCTCTGCCATGCTTACGTCCTTTGCCTTTTGTCTCAAATATGCTGCCAAATGCCGTTCGGCGGCAGCCAATAACAGTTTACGGTCACTTGCTTTCGCCGCCGGGTCAACCCGAAACGCGAAGCCCTGTAAAGTGCCAATGTCTTCTCCATCGACCAGAACATGAGTGTCGGCTTGAATCTCCACCGGTAATAACCCCACGTCCTTGGCGTTTTTCCGCAATAGCATCGATGTGCGTTTATCGACAAATCGCTGACGCAAGGCATCGTGCAAGGCGTCCGATAATTTTTCCTCCAGCGCGCGTGCGCGCTCCGCCATGGCAGGAGGGTTTGTCAGCCAATCGCTCCGATGGGCAATATACGTCCATGTCCGCACCGCCGCGATTCGAGCCGAGAGCGTATCAACATCGCCTTGGATGTTATCCAGCCGCGCAAGTTCACTGGCATACACGCCTTGCGGGATGACACGTTTATTTTGACCGAGATACTGCCACAGCGACGCAACGAAGCGGCTGTGATGTTCCTCACCCATTTGGCGGAAGTCGGGCAGGCTCGCGACCTCCCAAAGCCGTGCCACGTCTACTTGATGGCGGATTAGAGCCTTCACATCTGGCATTTCGGCCAAACGCTTGAGCACCAGCAAATCTATTGCCTTCGGCGCTGGCAATAATCCAGACCGATGCGGCTTCTTCTCCAAATCCGCGATCAAAGTCGCTATGTCATTAAATCGCGGCTTGGCTTCACGCCAATATAGCCAGTCCAGACGCGGGAAGCTGTGCCCTTCGATTGCCAAAACTTCTTCCGGCGTGAATTCACTGCCCTCGCCTGCCAACGTTCCAAAACTGCCATCACGCTGATGCCGACCAGCGCGGCCCGCAATTTGGGCCATTTCGGCAACGGTCAGGCGTCGGCGGCGTGAGCCATCGAATTTGGACAGGCTGACAAATGCGACGTGTGCGACATCAAGGTTCAACCCCATGCCAATAGCGTCAGTTGCAACGAGATAGTCCACCTCGCCCGATTGGAACATAGCGACCTGCGCATTACGCGTCCGTGGGGACAGTGCCCCCATCACAACCGCAGCGCCCCCGCGCATCCGCCGCAAAGTCTCCGCCACGGCATATACTTGCTCAATTGAAAAAGCGACGATCGCTGACCGTTTGGGTAAACGCGACAGCTTCTTCGCACCGGCATAGCTCAACGTCGAAAATCGCGGGCGGGATATGATTTCAGCATCGGGCAGCAATGCGCGAATAATCGGGCGGAGGCTTTCCGAGCCCAAGATCATCGTTTCCTCACGCCCACGCGCGTGCAATATTCGGTCGGTAAAAATATGCCCGCGTTCGGGATCTGCCCCCAATTGCGCTTCGTCTATGGCGACGAAAGCAAAGTCCTTCTGAATGGGCATGCTTTCAACGGTGCAGCAATACCAGCGGGCTTGCGGCGGTTCAATCCGCTCCTCACCCGTAATCAAAGCAACATTCTGCACGCCCTTTAGGGCAACAACACGGTCGTAAATTTCTCGCGCCAGCAAGCGGAGCGGAAAGCCGATCATCCCGCTGGAATGTGCGCACATCCGCTCCACGGCAAGGTGCGTCTTGCCAGTATTGGTTGGGCCTAAAATGGCCGTTAGGGCGGAACGGACTGGGGGCAAAGTTACATCAGTTGGCCATCAAAACTGCAGCAAGTTCCTTCAATGGTACATTGGCATCAACCAATTGTTCAGCGGTCGGCGACAATCCTTCGGTCACGAACACGCGGCCTTGGACATAATCCTTAGTCGCGTTAACACAATCGAGCGCTATGACCTTGCCAGCCTTCAGATACACCACCGAAAAGCTGCGAGCGGCCGTGTCGCCACGCAACACCATGGTATGATAACCCGCGCTGATACCCACCGTTTGTAGGCGCAAATCATATTGGTTGGACCAGAACCATGGCACGGCATGATATGCCGTCAGCTCACCCGTAAGGCTTTTGGCTACGGCATTTGCCATATCATTGGCGTTCTGGACCGATTCAACACGCATGACGTTGCCGCCTGCAAAATCATTAGCATGGGCCGCGCAGTCGCCAATGGCATAGATATCCGGCAAGGACGTCCGACAATAGGCATCAACATCAACCCCAGCTCCACCAGCGGCACCGGCAGTTAGCAATGGTGCAACAGCGGGGATGATACCGATGCCGACAATGACCATTTGGGCGGGAATCACTTCGCCGTCGGCCAAACATACACCGGTTACGAAATCTTCGCCCTGTATGCCGCTAATTTCGACGCCCAAGCGTACATCGACGCCATGGGCGCGATGCTCCGCCTCGTAAAAGCGCGATAAAGGCTCGCCAGCAACCCGCGCCAAAACGCGGTCCATCGCCTCCAGCACGGTAACATTCTTGCCCATTTTTCGGAGCACAGCAGCGGCCTCAAGCCCAATATATCCACCGCCTACAATGACAATATCGGCAACATCATCGAGACCGTCCAGCATAGCATCAACGTCAGCACGCGTCCGTACCACGTGCATCCCAGGCAAATTGCCGCCCGCAACAGGCAATGGCCGTGGCCTGCCGCCGGTCGCCCAAATCATCTTGCCATAGGAGATGGCCGCTCCGTCAGACAGTGTCACCTTGTGGGCAGACGGATCGACAGCCTCGACGCGCTTTCCCAGCATCATCTCGATGCTGCGCTCGGCCCAAAAAGCAGCCGGCCGGATCATGATACGTTCAAACGCTTTATCGCCCGCAAAATAGTCTTTCGACAAAGGCGGGCGCTCATAGGGATATTCCGGCTCAGCGTTCACCACGCCAATGCTACCTTCATATTTGGCCTGCCGTAACGCAATCGCGGCTTGGGCGCCGCCATGGCCGCCACCAACAATAAGAATTTCATAATGCATTAGTGAAGATTCGCTCGCTTAAAAAACATCCGATGAGCGGTAAGCAAAAGGTCGCCCACTGGCTAGTCCTATGCTTGCAGCACATGCAATTAACTGGCAGAGCAGGGCCATGACAAGCATGACATTAGACTTTGCCCTTGGCGATAATGCCGACATGATCCGCGAAACGACGAAGCGTTTTGCTACCGACAAAATCGCGCCGCTCGCAGCCAAAATCGATTCGGATGATTGGTTTCCTAGGGACGAGCTGTGGGGTGCCATGGGCGAACTTGGCTTGCATGGCATAACCGTTGATGCGGCCGATGGTGGCCTCGGCCTTGGCTATTTGGAACATGTTGTCGCGGTTGAAGAAGTCAGCCGTGCTTCGGCCTCGATTGGCCTGTCCTACGGCGCGCATTCCAACCTGTGCGTCAACCAAATCGCCCGCTGGGCAAACCCAGAGCAAAAGGCGAAATATCTACCCAAGCTGATTTCGGGCGAGCATGTCGGTAGCCTTGCCATGTCCGAAGTGGGTGCCGGGTCGGACGTTGTATCGATGAAGCTGAAGGCCGAAGCGGTTCAGGGCGGCTATATCCTAAACGGCACCAAATTTTGGATCACCAACGCGCCTTATGCGGACACTTTGGTTGTCTATGCCAAGACAGCGCCCGAGGCCGCGTCGCGCGGCATTACCGCATTTCTGATTGAAAAAGGCATGGAAGGTTTTTCCATTGGCCAGAAAATCGACAAGGTAGGGATGCGTGGTTCGCCTACGGCGGAACTGGTGTTCAACGATTGCTTCGTATCCGAAGAACAGATTATGGGCCCGCTACATGGCGGCGTCGGCGTGTTAATGTCGGGTCTGGATTATGAACGCGTCGTGCTCGCCGGACTTCAGCTGGGCGTGATGCAGGCCTGTTTGGATGTGGTTCTGCCTTATGTGCGCGAACGTAAGCAATTCGGCAAACCCATTGGTAGTTTCCAGCTTATGCAGGCGAAGGTCGCCGACATGTATGTCGCACTCAATTCCGCCCGCAGCTACGTCTACAATGTCGCGCGGGCGTGTGACGCCGGGCAGACCACGCGCTTTGATGCGGCGGGTGCAATCCTGCTCGCCAGCGAAAGCGCAGTGAAGGTTGCTGGCGAAGCGATTCAGGCCCTTGGTGGCGCTGGCTATACCAAGGATTGGCCCGTCGAGCGCTATTGGCGCGATGCCAAATTGCTCGACATTGGCGCGGGCACAAATGAAATTCGGCGGATGCTGATTGGCCGGGAGCTGATCGGAGCGGCAGGATGAGCGCGTGGATCGGTAGCCTTTTATGACGGCACGTCCTGTTCTGGGTATTATCGCCTGTAACCGTGCCGTCGGCAGCGAAGTCGCCCAAGCCGTTATGAACCGCTATATGCGCGCGGCTATGACCTATGCCGATGTCGCAGCGTTGATTATCCCTTCCCTGCCCGACCTGATGACCGCCGCCGACGTCGCGCCACGCATAGATGGCATTTTACTGACGGGTAGCCCATCGAACGTCGCAACTCGGCTGTATGGCGAAGATGGCGGTGACGGACCTTATGATGACGGTCGGGACGAGATTGCCATGTCAATGGTTGAGCGCATGATTGATGCGCAAAAGCCGGTATTTGGTATTTGCCGGGGTTTTCAGGAAATCAACGTCGCTTTGGGCGGCAGCTTACGCCGGGACACCAGCGTTAATGACACCCTCCTTCGCCACCATGCGCCAGATGATGTCCCGTTTGACGCAATGTTTGACCATCGCCACGCGGTCGATCTTACCGATGGCGGCATACTGGCCAGCGCTTATGCCAAAGGCGCATTGAACGTAAACTCGGTCCATTATCAGGGCATTGGCCGGTTAGCAGACGGACTAAATGTCGAGGCCCGCGCACCTGATGGCTTGGTGGAGGCCTATAGCGCGTGGCCCAATGGCGCGCCTTTGCTCGCGGTGCAATGGCACCCCGAATGGGAGACAGAAAATGACCCAGATTCGCAAACCTATTTTCACCTTTTGGGAAAAGCGTTAAGGGGCGATCTGTGAACACAAAAGTGACCCGATATAATCGCTATCAAGCGCGGATAGGCTTTTCGCCATAATGCATCCTCACCCCAACAAAGGCTGGGGCTATCGCGCGTCTCGGAACAAACCGCGAGACGAAATAAGCACCAGCCAAAGATGGTGCGACGACAAGACTTAGGGACATAGACATGCCACGCAATTACGACATCGCCGAACTTCGCCGTTTGGACATCGCCCACCATTTGCCTGCACAAGCCGATTGGCAGGAAATAGAGGATCTGGGCGGCAGCCGGATTATCACCCATGCCGAAGGCTGCTATATTCACGATGGCGACGGAAACCGCATATTGGACGGCATGGCTGGCCTATGGTGCGTCAATGTCGGTTATGGCCGTGACGAATTGGCTGAGGTCGCGCGCGAACAAATGCTGGAGCTGCCATATTATAACAGCTTCTTCAAAACCGCGAACGCGCCTGCAATCATGCTGGCGGACAAGATTGCCAGCCTGACGGGTGGCCGCCTGCCGCATGTTTTTTTCAACAGCTCCGGCTCCGAAGCCAATGACACCATATTGCGGATGGTCCGCCATTATTGGCAAGTGAAGGGCGAGCATAGCCGCACCATCATCATCAGCCGGCATAATGCCTATCATGGCTCTACAGTCGCTGGCGTCAGCATGGGCGGTATGAAGGCCATGCATGGCCAAGGCTTCCCCGCACCTGGCATATTGCCAATGGCTGGCATAGAGCATGTGCGCCAGCCTTATTGGTATAATGAAGGCCGCGACATGACGCCGGAGGATTTTGGCACCGCATGCGCCAAGGCCATTGAAGACAAGATATTGGAAGTCGGTCCTGAAAATGTCGCGGCCTTCATTGGCGAACCCGTACAAGGTGCAGGCGGCGTTATCATTCCACCTGCCAATTACTGGCCGCAGGTCGAGGCGATTTGCCGCAAATATGGGATACTTTTGGTCTGTGATGAGGTCATCTGCGGCTTTGGGCGCACTGGCAATATGTGGGGCCATGAGACTATGGGCATCCAGCCTGACATAATCGCCATGGCCAAGGGCCTTTCGTCAGGGTATCTGCCCATCTCCGCCGTTGCAGTCAGCGCGGAAATCGTAAAGGTAATCAAGACCGGTGGCGATTTCGTCCATGGTTATACCTATTCCGGCCACCCCGTCGCCTCCGCCGTCGCGTTGCGCAATATTGAGATCATGGAACGCGAGGGCCTAATCGACAAGGTCCGCAATGAAACTGGGCCATATCTTGCCAAGGCGCTGGCACCGTTACGCGACCATCCTTTGGTTGGCGAAGCGCGCTCCGTTGGTTTGCTTGGCGCCGTCGAGGTTGTTGCGGACAAGGCAACAGGCGCGCGCTTTGGCTGTGCAGAGGGTACAGCAGGACCGCTCGTTCGCGATATTTGCATCCGCAACGGCCTCATGGTGCGCGGCATTCGCGACAGCATCGTGATGTGCCCACCATTGATTATCAGCACCACTCAAATTGACGAGCTTGTCGGCATCATTCACAAGTCGCTGGATGAGGCGGAGCCAAAATTGCGGGCAATTGGGTAACTGTTCCGGTTACCTAGACAAACCACGTCTAACCTTTACCGAGGACAATCATGAAATCACATATGCTTAAGCGCGCCGCATTTGCTGCCATCACCCCCGCCCTGCTCCTGCAATTTACACCTGCACAGGCCGCAGCGCCAGTTGCAGTTAAGCCCAAGCCACCTGTACTTTCGTGCACAACAGCAACAGCCGAAGGCTTGTCCTATACTGTCATCAAGCCGGGCAATGATGATCGGCCAAATGCCGAATCCAAGGTCACCGTGAATTATAAAGGCATGCTGTCCGCAGACGGCACTGAATTTGACTCCGGCCAAGCGGCTCAATTCTCCGTTGGCGGCGTCATTCCCGGATTTGCGCAGGGCCTACAATTGATGCAAGTCGGCGGCAGCTACCGCCTCTGCATCCCTGCGGCACTAGGCTATGGCGCAGCGGGCACTGGTCCCATTCCCGCCAACGCTGATCTGGTATTTGAAGTTGACCTTCTCTCCTTCACTAACCCGCCACCAAAGCCCGTCATTCCAGTCGCCGAACGCAGCTGTTCGCAATCCACCGCAACTGGCCTGGGTTTCGAAATCGTAAAATCCGCCGCGGGTAAAAAGCCAGTCGATGGCGACATGGCGCTTGTCGACTTCACCATTTTTGACGCCAATACGGGCATTGTTCAGCAAAAAAGCGAATGGGAAAAAATCCCTTTGCGCCAAGCATCACCAATTTTCCGCGAAAGCCTGAACATGATGTCAGCAGGGTCAACATACCGCTTTTGCATGCCGAAAACCCAAGATGGAACCCAAAGCAGCAATATCATCGTCACATTGATCGATCTGCGGCCTGCGCCCGCTGCGGACAATTGAGGGCTAGCCCTCTAACTCAATAAAACAACCGGGCTGTCGGCACGCCAGTGCATGCTGACCTTGTCATCCCAAGTGAAGTCTTCTTGGTCATGGCGGGACAGATTCGGGCGGCTGACGCGGATGATTTGGCCACCCTCAAGCTGAATATCATACAGCGTGATGTCGCCAAGGTAGCTCATACCCTTAATCGTGCCGCGCGCGAGATTGTGGCCGTCTGGCGCATCTTGCGCCGCGGCACGGACGGCTTTGCCTTCACCGGGGACATGCAGGTAAATTTTTTCGGGCCGCAATGCGATCCAGACATTTGCACCATGCGGTCCCGTAACACCGTGATTCAGGTAAACCTTGCCAAGGCCCGGGCAGTCGACGGCAGCCTTATCAGGCTCGTCCAGCGTCAGCGTGCCCTCAAATATGTTCACCGAACCTACAAAATCCGCCACGAACCGGTTGGCGGGATATTCATACAGATCTGATGGCGGTGCGAGTTGTGCGACTTCACCTTTATTGATCACAGCAACCCGACTTGCCATCGACAGCGCCTCGTCTTGGTCATGGGTGACGGTCACGAAAGTGATGCCGACCTTGTCCTGCAAATCCGCCAGTTCAAATTGCATCTGCGCACGCAATTTTGCGTCGAGCGCGGAAAGCGGCTCATCCAGTAACAATACCTTGGGCCGCATGACCAAGCTGCGTGCAAGCGCAACGCGTTGACGTTGCCCGCCTGACATTTGGTCGGGCATACGATCCTCAAACCCGCCCAGCTTCACCAACTCAAGCGCCTCGGCCACGCGGTCGCGAATCTCGCCCTTCGACACGCCTGATATACGCAGGCCATAGCCAACATTTTCGGTCACGTTCATATGCGGGAACACGGCATAGCTTTGGAACACCATGTTAACGGGGCGCTTATTCGGTGGGACAAGGCTCATATCCTGTCCATCGATCAGGATTTGGCCTTCCGTGGGCAATTCAAACCCGGCAATCATCCGCAACAAGGTCGTCTTGCCGCAGCCCGAAGGACCAAGCAGAACGAAGAATTCACCAGCGCGAATGTCTAGACTGATATTGTCGACCGCCGTTACCTTGCCAAAACGTTTGGACACATTGCGGATTTGGATGATGGGTTCTTTGGTTTCAGTCATATCAGTGTTCCGTGGACGGCTTGGCGCATCTCAATGGGCATCCGATATGCCCTTCACACCCTGGTATCTAAGGGCGATGAAGGTCAGGACTACAGTGAGAATGATGAGGATGGTTGACGCGGCATTGACCTCTGGCGTCACCGAGAAGCGTACCATCGAATATACTTTTACTGGGAAAGTAATGGTGTCGGGACCGCTGGTAAAAAAGGTGATAACAAAATCGTCGAGGCTAAGTGTGAAGGCGAGCAAAGCGCCTGCCACTAAAGACGGCTTTAAATGAGGCAGCAGAACGTCGCGAAACGCTTGCCATTCGGTTGCACCAAGATCTTTTGCAGCCTCTTCCTCTTCCTTGTTGAAACTCGCCAACCGTGCGCGAACGACCATGGCAACAAAGGGAAAGCAGAAGGTGATGTGCGCAATAGTAATGGCCGATAGGTTTAACGGCCAAGGCAGATCAGTTGGCCAGTCAATTTTGGCAAAGAAGATCAAAAATGCGACACCAAGGCATATTTCAGGAACGATGATCGGCAATGACATCGTGCCTTCAACCAACCCCTTAAACGGAAAACGAAAGCGCCACAGCATGACTGCGGCCAACGCACCGATGACCAAACTCACGATGGTCGCCAAAAACGCGATGGTGAGCGAATTGACCATTGCCTCCACCAGACCGTCATTGTTCAGCGCCTTTTCATAATATTTGAGCGTGAAACCTTTCCACACGACATTGCGCTTGCTGTCGTTGAAGCTAAAAATCATCAGGACAATAAGCGGCGCATAAAGGAACAGCATGGTCAGCCCCACCCAACTGCGCATCCATAGCTTGCGGGTATATTCGAGTGGGGCGATGGCGGTGCGGTTAAACATCAACGCGCCTCCTTCACTTTGTTCGACCGCATCGATTGCAGCGCAATCAAAATGAACATTGCGTAAATCAGCAGGAAGGACAAAGCCGCACCGAACGGCCAGTCATTGGCACGCTTGAACTGACGCTCGATAACATTTGCAATCATCTGGCTATCAGTGCCGCCCATCAGGTCAGGGGTCAAATAGGCTCCGAGAGCCGGGATGAGGGTGATCATAACCCCCGCAACAATACCCGGTGCAGCGAGAGGCACTACGACCTGCATAAAGGTTTTGAAATGGCCTGCTCCCAAATCAAGGCTGGCCTCAATCAGGCTTTTGTCCAGCCGGTCGAGCGCCGAATATAAGGGCAATACCATGAAGGGCAGATGCACATAGACCAGCCCGAACACCACCGCGAAATTATTGTAAAGCAACTGTACGGGCGTCCATGCCTCAAGCGGTTGCATACCGACCAAAGTTCGCAGCCAGCTTGCCCCCTCCCACAGCCCGCCCAGTCCCTTGTTCATGTAACCGTTGGTGCCCATCAACGCCATCAGAGCATATGTGCGGATCAACAGGTTGGTCCAAAAGGGCAGCATGATACCCAGCAGCAGCCAAGGCCGCCACTTCGGTGCGGCAAAGGTAATGGCCATTGCCACGGGAAATCCGACGATAAGGCAAATCAATGTGGTGAGCGCGGCCACCGCAAGGCTTTTAAGGAAGATCGAGAGATACAACCATTCGGTCGCGCGTTTGTAATTGTCGAGCGTGCCGGAAATATCAATGTCGGCAGGCCCAGCATTCTGCCCAAAGCTGTAGAGCCAGACGATTGTCATGGGCGCGATGAAGAACAAGGCAAGCCAGAACACCGGTGCCGTAGCAACGGCAGCAAATGGCTTCTTCTGGCTTTCCCAGTCCTGCATCGGCCCTGACATTAATTAAGCCGCCCGAACGCGGGTAAACGCCTCCTCATATTTCGGCTGCAGCTCTGGATTGAATTTGGCGTATTCGCATTTCGCAAGAACAGAGGCGGGCGGGAAAATGACCGGATTATTTTTATAATCATCGGGCATCAGCGCCTTTGCCGCCGCATTGGGTGTTGGGTACAGGATTGTTTCAGTTATTTTCTTGCCCGCTTCGGCATCCAGCAAATAGTTAATGAATGCATGGGCATTTTTCGGATGCGGCGCACCCTTTGGAATGCACAGATTGTCCGAGTTCAACTGGCTACCTTCCTTGGGAATGGCAAAGCCAATGTCGGGGTCTTCCGACATAATCTGGGCAATATCCCCATTATACTCAAGCACAAGATCAACCTCGCCCTTCAACAACAGATCCTGCCCATTGTCTTCATGGAAGGATTTGATGTTTGGCTTTTGCTTGATCATCATCGCTTCAATCATTTTGAGATCAGCATCGGTCAGACCATTGACCGATTTACCCAAATATTTGCCATATAACCGGAACATATCGCCGGCCTCAGACAGCACAGCAATGCGCCCCTTATATTCATCGCTGTCGAATAGAACTTTCCAGCTATCTGGCACTGACTTCACCTTGGACTTACGATAACCAATGCCAAGCGCCAGCCATGTGTACGGCATGGAATATTTGCGCGCAGGATCATAAGGCACATCCTGATACTCTGGCGCGATGTTCTTGAAATTGGGGATCTGTGCCTTGTCGATTTCAACCAACATATCCGCAGCGGCCATACGCTCCACAAAATCATTGGATGGCACAATAACGTCATAGCCTGGGTTGCCTGCGCGCAATTTCGCAAATAATTCGTCATTGCTGGCGAACAAGGTCATATTCACGTCAACGCCAGCGCTGTCTTTGTAATCTTCCAACGTGGTTTCGCCAATATAGGTGTCCCAGTTGTAAAAATTCAGCTTGGCCGCTTCGCCATTGGCAAGTTTTGCCGCTTCTTTCTCACCACATCCTGCAAGCGCACCGGTTAAGGAAAATCCGACAGCTGCAACGCCCATGCCCTTCAGCATCGCGCGCCGGTTGCTACCTGCGTGCAAAAATGTCTTAAAATCCATAGCTAATCTCCTACTGAGAACCCGTCTGTGAAGCCGTTATGCTGAACTAATATAAAGACTTAGAAAAGCCCCTTTTTTCTACGCCTTGCGGCGCAATTAAGTTGCGACAAATCGCAATTATTTTGCACCGCAGAATAGCTATTTAGCGCGTGACTTGGCTTCTGCATCAACCGCCGCTTGAACCGCTTTATAAAAAGCTTCCCGCTGCACACCGACCGTGTTGGGATCCGTTGCCTTGGGCCAGTTACTGTTCGATGCAATCACAAGATTGCGCTTAGGGTCAATAAAGATGCCTTGACCAAAAATGCCTTGGGCGGCGTAACTGCCATCGTCATAAGTCCACCATTGATAGCCATAGCCTTTGCCGGGCATAGCGATGTCAGCTTGCTTACTAGTCGCAGGCGCGATCCAGTTGTCAGGCAAGATGCTTATGCCGTTGACCTTCGCTCCACCCAACATAAACATACCAAAACGTGCATAATCACGCGTTGATGCCTGGATACAGCAGCCGCTGATTTCATGGCCGGTCGCACCCAATAGCCAGCTTGCGTCCTGCTCCATGCCAAATGGTGCCCATAGCTTCTCGGACAGGTAAGCGGACAAAGTCTTCTTTGTCGCCGAGCTGACCAACACACCGATCAAATTGGTTTCGCCGGTTTTGTATACCCATTTAGTGCCGGCAGGCGCCTCACGCGGCAAATTGCGCATATAGCTAACGGTTACGTCCATACCATTTTCAGCTTTGTGCGCGTTAAATAAGGCAACGTCGGACTTGGGGTCTTCATAATCCTCATTCCATTTTACGCCGGACGTCATCGTCAGCAATTGCGCGATGGTGACGTCATCATAAGCCGATCCTTTTAGATCGGGGATATAAGCGGAAACCTTATCATCGATGCTTTTGATATAGCCGTCTTTTATGGCTGCGCCGACCAAGGTTGAGGTGAAGGATTTCGCGACAGAAAAGCTGGTCCATTTGCCCTGAGCGTCAAAATCGAGACCATATTTTTCCATCCGCACTTTGCCATCATGAATGATGACAAGTCCCGCTGTACGCTGCGCCTTCATATACGCATCGACATCCGTATCAATCGTAAGTGGCGTACCTTGGGGCAAGGGATATACCTTGTCGCCTTTCGCAATGACATTTGCTTTTGCAAGGATGGGGATTCGGTCCATCGTGCGAAACGCCGCATCGCGTTGCTCTACACTCCAGAACAGCACGTTAGCGTCTGTCGGTAGATGGGAAATGAGCGCTTTCATATCCTTGTCCGCGCTGACCCAGAAACCGCCCGCTGCCGATGCTATGACCAGCAAAACCCCGAATATCCATTTTTTCATCCTACCCCCCAATTTGCTTTTATGCGTAAAGTGACCTGTGCAGCAATAATGCGCCCACCGCTAAGTCCAGCTTCGCAATACATCAGAAAATAGTGCCAAAGCGAAGCAAATTCATCATCAAACCATGTTGGTAAATTTCATCGCGCAAATGACAGCAATCATTGCGAAAGCCTATAGCGCGCCTTATGTATATAACACACGCCCGATAAAGGGCTGTTTTTCTCGGCAATTTGCCAAATGGAGGAACTCTTTAGATGCGTAAGACTTATATGAAATTTCTTCTGTTACCCGTTGCTGCGGCTTCGTTAGCCGGATGCGGTATCAACAGCGTTCCAACGGCTGAAGAAAATGCCAAGGCGAAGTGGGCTGATGTGCAAGCCGCGTTTCAAGAGCGCGCAAACCTCATTCCCAACTTAGCCAATATCGTCAAAGGCGCGGCTGCGCAGGAAAACAAAACTCTGACGGAAGTCATACAGGCACGTGCGCAAGCCACCTCGCCCAATATTCAGGTCAACCCTGAAGACTTAAACGACCCTGCAAAGATGAGAGCATTTCAGGCGGCACAGAACCAATTGTCCGGTAGCCTTTCGCGTTTGCTCGTTTCGGTTGAACAATATCCGCAGTTGAAAAGCCAAGAAGGCTATTTGAAATTGCAGGACCAGTTAGAAGGTCAGGAAAACCGCGTCCGCATTACGCTGCGCGATTATAATGAAGCGGTACGCGGTTATAACACCACCATCCGTACATTCCCCGACATCATTGGCGCAAAAATCATCCATGGCGCGAAACCGATGGTTCCCTATCAAGCCACAACACAAGGTGCCGAGACCGCACCAACGCTGGACATGGCGCCCGCGGCCTAAGGCCAATTTGGGGAATTGCATATGAATAAGGCCCTTGGCCTCATGATTGCTCTGCTGCTGGCCCTCACAGGCCAAGCAGCAGTTGCGCAAAATTTTCCGAAACTGACCGGCCGCGTTGTGGATCAAGCAGATCTACTTGATCCACAGCAAGAAGCCGCGCTCACTGCCAAGCTGGCCGGACTGGAAACCCGCACCAAACGGCAATTGGTGGTAGCAACGCTGAGCAGTCTCGAAGGCTATGAAATATCCGATTATGGCTACCGGCTTGGTCGGGAATGGGCATTGGGTCAGGATGGCAAAGGTGAAGCCGAGAAGGACAATGGCGCCATTCTGATTATTGCCCCCAATGAACGCAGAATGCGGATTGAGGTGGGCTATGGTCTGGAACCCATACTGACCGACGGCCTGTCCTCGACGATCATTCGTAACGACATCACGCCACGTTTTAAGGCCGGCGATTTTGCAGGTGGCATACATGCGGGCGTTGACCGCATCGTAACGCAACTTGAACTTCCCGCTGAAGAGGCAGCGAAGATCGCCAGCGCAGCGCAGCAACCCCGTGAGCGCGATGAAAGTGGCCCTTTTGGCGCGATCGTCTTTGTGCTCTTCCTCATCTTCTTTGTATTTCTGCCAATGTTCCGTTCGATGAATGGCGGCGGACGTAAGCATCGGCGCGGCGGCATGGGGCCAGTCATCATCTGGGGTGGTGGCAGCGGCTTTGGTGGCGGCAGTAGTTTTGGAGGCGGCGGCTTTGGTGGCTTTGGCGGCGGAGGCGGCAGCTTCGGCGGAGGCGGCGCGTCAGGTGGCTGGTAGGATTATTTGATATGGCATTACGTAAAATCAGCCAGATGAGCGCAGCCGACCATGCTCTGGTGACAGCTGCTGTCGCGGAGGCGGAACAACATACAAGCGGCGAAATCGTGACAATTGTGACGGATCTTTCGGACCATTATGATGACATTCCCATGGCATGGGCCAGCGCCGTCGCATTCATTGCCTTGGCGACATATGTAACGTTGCCAGAGTTTTACATTGGCTTGATCAATGGCCTTTCGGGTGGATGGGGCCATGATTATTCGACGGGTGAGTATCTTGCCCTGCTACTAACTGCCGTTGCCCTCAAATGGATCGGCACATGTTTCATCCTAAAATGGATGCCCCTACGTCTGGCCCTCACGCCTAAAGCGATAAAGCTGGCACGCGTCCGTGGCCGGGCCATGAGCCTGTTCAAGGTCGGAGCAGAATCCAAAACGATGGGCCGAACGGGCATACTTTTGTATCTGTCGATGAAAGAGCATCGCGCGGAAATCTTGGCTGACGAGGCTATCGCGTCCAAGGTTGCCCCAGAGATTTGGGGTGACGCAATGATTGCCTTGCTGGATCAGGTGAAGGCCGGACATCCCGGCGCTGGTGTTGCTGCCGCGGTGGCACAAATGGGTGTTGTTTTGGCCGAGCATTTTCCCAAGGGCACTGAAAATCCCAACGAACTTCCCGACAGGCTTATCGAATTATGATCCCACAAGACGAGGCGGAAACCGTGATGTGGCAAGGGCGCTTCATCACGGCTAAGACACGCGGAAAATGGGAATATGTCAGTCGTGCGCGCGGTATCAAGGCGGCGGTGATCCTAGCGATGGAGGATGACCATGTTCTGCTTGTCGAGCAATATCGCGTTCCGCTTGGCGCAAATTGTATTGAACTGCCCGCAGGTCTAATTGGTGACCATGAAGAAGGTGAGGACACGCTGATGTCCGCCGCTCGCGAACTCGAAGAAGAAACCGGCTATCGTGCAGACCATTTGGAAATCGTCGGCGAATATTTTTCCTCACCTGGCATGGTCAGCGAAAGCTTCTCACTCGTCCGTGCGCGCGGTCTAAGGAAGGTGAGCGATGGTGGCGGCGTTGATGGTGAGAATATCACCGTCCACCGCGTTTCCTTGGCCGACTTGCCAACTTTTGTTCAGGAAAAACGCGCGGGGGGCTTCGTCATGGACGTCAAGCTGCTGATGCTGCCCGGAATGATCGCTTAACGGAAATTATCCGCATAAGCCTGAAGCTTTAGCGTTTTAGGCGGCGTTGGGATGAAGGTCGCGGCAATGCCCTTTTTCTCCGCATATGCGCGCGCGGCGTCTAGACTTGGGAAAGTTAACTGCACTTGCGCTTGCGTATCGCCTGATCCCGCCCATCCCATCAGCGGGTCCGCTTTGCGGGGTTCTGCGGGCACATATTCCAGCACCCATTCGCGGCGTCCACTGCCCGACTGCATGGCATTTTTGGGGCGTTGAAAGATACGGGCGGACATACTGTGTTTCCTGACGGTTAATTCGCCACCGCCTTGCCCGAACAGCATCTGAGTCGTCAAGCGTTGCGGGGTGTCTCGCGCGCTTGTGCTTTTTTGGTCTTGAGACTGGCGACACTTTCCCATGGCGCGTCGGGCCAATTATGTTTGGGGTAACGACCGCGCATTTCTTTGGCGACATCACGCCAACTTCCGCGCCAAAATTCAGGCAAGTTGCGCGTGGTCTGAATAGGGCGACCTGCAGGAGAAGTGAGGCTCAAAACCAGCGGTATGCGGTCAATGCCCACCAACGGGTGCGTATCAAGGCCAAACAAGGCCTGCACGCGCAATTCGACCGTTGGGCCAGCTTCGGCTCTGTAATCGATATCATGCGCGGTTCCGGCGGGGCTTTTGAACGAAGCGGGCGCGATTTGGTCAATGCGAGTTCGCGCGTCCCATCCGAGCAAATTGTCTAACGCTTGCGCCAGACCCGATTGTGCAACATCGCGCAAGCGGTTTACCTTACCAAGCAAAGGCAGAAGCCATTGTTGCGCGCTGTGCGCCAATGCTTCATCGCTGAACGCTGCAATACCGGCAAACAGCGCGCGTTCCCGAAGTGTGCGTGCCGAGGCCGACCATGGCAGTATATCTATTCCCATGTCTTGCACGGCAGCCAACAAAGCGGAGGCAACAGCTGCAGAGTCAGGCTTTTCAACGTGCCCTTCGCTAAGCACAATCGCACCAAGCCTCCGCTGCACGCGTGCGTCCACGCGGTCGGCATTTTTGTCGTAGGACAATGTTTCCTGACTGGTAATCCGATGTGCAAATCGCCCGATAATTTCCGCTTCGGTCAACGCCGCTGCCGACAATATACGCGCGCCCGATGCCGCGCCTTGTAAATCGGCTACGGCAAGCCATTCCGCGCTTGCGAGAGGTGATGCCGCGTCAAGCTGAAGCCCACGCCCCATTGCGCTGATCCATTTCTCGCCCTTGGCGTCGCGACGCTTCGCAATGCGCTCAGGAAATGCTGTGGCGATTAACCCGCCGATGCTCAAGGGAGCGAGCCCGCCTTTACCACTGCACAGCCGCGCAATGCGCTGTGCCAGCTTGCGTGCCGCTTCTGCCTTTGCCCCGCGTTCTCCTACAAAGCGTTCGTAGCGTGCATCAATATCCTCACTTTGCCCGCCCAAGCCCCGCTCTTGCAAAAGGACTGCCAACATCGCTGCGTCCTCTGCTTGCCCCCTATGGGCCGCACTCAACACCATATGCGCAAGGTTCGGCGGCAAAGGCAGCTTGGCAAGCGAGGTCCCATGAGCCGTAATCCGTCCTTGCGCGTCCAACGCTTCCACCGACATCAATAGCTTACGTGCCTGCTGAACAGCAGCGGCAGGCGGCAGATCAAGCCAACGGAGTTTCGCAGGATCATTCTCGCCCCAGCGTGCGCAATCAATCAACAAAGGCGCAAGGTCGCTCTCAAGTATTTCCGGAGGGTCAAACGGCGGCAGACCACCATTGCCCGCCTCCTCCCACATTCGATAGGCAACACCAGCTTGTTGTCGCGCCGCACGTCCCGCGCGTTGTGTTGCGGCAGACAGGCTCGCCCGTTCCGTTACCAACCGCGTGACGCCTGCCGCTTGGTCAAAGCGCGCACGCCGTGCAAGGCCGCTGTCAACCACAACACACACGCCATCGATAGTCAGGCTGGTCTCGGCAATGTTTGTTGCGAAAATGACCTTGCGGCGGCCTTTCGCATCACGGCGAACCGCAAGCCGTTGGTCCACCGGATCAATTTGCCCATGCAGCCTGTGCACAACAATATCAGGACCGCAATCACCCAAAGCGTCAAAGGCACGGTCAATTTCACGCACGCCGGGGAGGAAAGCTAATATATCACCCTGCTGCTCCGACAGCGCCTGACGCAATATACGCACAATATCGGTTTCAATCGGCAGTTCGGTCCTGCGGCCGACATAAAGATATTCCAGAGGCCATCTTTTGCCTTCGCTTTCCAGCACAGGCGCATTGTCCATCAATGTCGAAAAACGCGATCCATCCAGCGTAGCTGACATTGCCAGTAAGCGCAGATCGGGCCGGAAAGCCGCTTGCGCCTCCAGCGCCAGCGCGAGGCCGAAATCGCTATCGATGCTGCGCTCGTGAACTTCGTCAAACAAAACCGCCGATACACCTGATAACTCAGGATCACTAATAATCCGGTTGCGGAAAATGCCCTCGGTCATCACCAATATGCGGGTGTCAGGACCATGCTTGCTATCAAGCCGTGTCGCATAACCAACCTGCCCGCCGACCGTTTCTCCCAAATTTTCGGATATACGCTCCGCCGCCATGCGCGCGGCCAAGCGGCGCGGTGACAGTAGCAGGATCTGGCCGCTGCAATATGGTTCTTCCAACAAGGCTGGTGCGACCTTAGTGGTTTTACCAGCACCCGGCGGGGCAATAAGAACGGCGTTGGGGACCGCGCGCAACGATGCCAGCAAATCGGGCATAACCGCCATGACGGGCAATACTTCGGACATGTTCAACGCGGACGGCACCGCTTCATCCGTCAATATGCGCGGGCTATTGCGAATTCCACTGCCTCAGTCAGCGCAGATTTAGCTTCGCCTGCGGAGAAATGTGCAATCGCATCAATCGCGCGCTGACCATAATGCCGTGCCCGATCCAAAGTGTCATCAATGGCACGATGCGTGCGCAATAATGCGCAGGCATGCGCCAAATCGGCGTCGCTCACCCGATTGCCAAGCATCGCGTCGCGCCAGAATTTCTGCTCTTCGGCGTTGCCACGGCAATGCGCGAGGATCACAGGTAGGGTGACTTTGCCATCGCGGAAATCGTCGCCGCTGTCCTTGCCCATGGTCGCGCCATCGGAAACATAGTCGATTGCATCATCGACAAGCTGGAATGCAATACCAAGATTGCGGCCATAGGCATCCAACGCCATTTCTTGTGCATCACCGCTTTCAGCGACGACGGCGGAGATGCGGCACGCGGCAGCAAATAACGCCGCCGTTTTCGAGCCAATGATGTCGAGATATTTTTCTTCCGTCGTCGAAATTTGTCGCTGCGCGGTCAATTGATTCACTTCGCCTTCTGCGATAACCGCCGACGCATTTGACAGGATTTTAAGAACCTTGAGCGAACCATCTTCGACCATCAGCTCAAATGACCGGCTGAACAGAAAGTCGCCCACAAGCACTGCAGCAGGGTTCCCGAAAATCAGGTTGGCAGCAGTTTTGCCGCGCCGCATATCGCTGCCGTCTACAACATCATCATGCAGCAACGTTGCGGTGTGAATAAACTCTACGGCTGCGGCCAATTTGTGATGACGGTCGCCTGGATAATTTAACAGCTGCGCGCAGGCCAAAGTGAGCATTGGCCGCATTCTTTTGCCACCACCGGCAATCAGATGACCCGCCAGCTCGGGAATAAGAGGGATTTCCGACTGCATACGGTCCAGAATCACCGCATTGACCTTATTCATGCCCGGTGCGACCAATTTCAGAATTGGATCGAGCGAAGGCGCCTGATGTCCGCCGATTTTGTGGATAGTTGCAGTCATAATGCGCACGCTGTGACGCGCGCAGCGTGGATAGGCAAGTGCAAATGGTGCATTTTCCCTTGTCCGTCGCGGTCAATATCGGCACAGATGGCAACAATGAATGACGCAGACACCCTCGCCCGCTTTCGCGACAGCATCGACAATATCGATGCTGCGTTGGTTTTCATGCTCGCCGAACGGTTCAAAATAACCCAGGCCGTTGGCGAATTTAAGGCAAAGTCATCGCTGCCACCAGCAGACCCGGCGCGTGAAGAAAATCAAATACAACGGCTTCGCCAATTGGCACGTGATGCCAAGCTTGACCCTGATTTCACCGAGAAATTTTTGCGCTTCATTATTGATGAGGTTATTCGCCATCATCAGCAAATTCGCGACGGAAGTTAATTAACTTGTCGCTTTTGGCAAACGTAGCCTGACCAAAAGCCCGCCGAGATCATCACTTTTTTCTAACGCGACAGTCCCACCATAAATTTCGACAACGTCGCGAACGATCGCAAGGCCAAGCCCCGTACCCGGCTTACCTGTATCAAGCCGCGCACCGCGATCAAACAGCCGCTCCCGATCGCTTTCGGGGATGCCTTGTCCGTCATCTTCAACGATTATTTCAACAAAGTCGCCTACATCCTCAACGGTCACGAAAACGCTACCGCCGCCATATTTGGCCGCATTTTCGATTAGGTTGCCAAGCATTTCATCCAAATCTTGCCGTTCGACCCGTGCGGCAATTGCGGTGTCTCCGGCCATATCGAGACGGACATGGGCATAGAGACGGCCCACCGCACGTTCCACCGATTCCAAACTGCCCCAGACCACCGCACGGCTATGGCTGAGACCTCGTCGGCCAACGGCGCGGGCACGGGCCAAATGGTGATCCACCTGACGCCGCATTGTTGTGGCTTCGCGGATCACGGTCTCTGATATATCAGGGGCTTGCGCGGTCGCGCTATTCATAATCACTGTTAACGGCGTCTTCAGCGCGTGTGCGAGGTTACCCGCATGACGGCGTGATTCCTCCGCCTGCTTCTCATTATGGTCGAGCAAGGCGTTCAATTCATTGACCATAGGCATCACTTCATCTGGCAAAGCATCTATCACCCGACTTTCCTGACCGCTGCGCATCTGCGCAATCGCCATACGCACCGCGCGCAATGGCCAAAGACCATAAAATGTCTGCAATGCCGCCAAAATGATAAGGCCGAGCGCCAACAGAAAGAAACTTGTCACCAATACTGATCGCAATTCGCGAATTTGCGCATCAAGGCTGTTGCGGCTCTGCGCCACCATAAATGTCCAAGCGACATCGGAATCAGGAAGCTTAATAGAGCGCTCGGCGATACGCAGCGGCTCGTCAGGAAATTCATTACTGTTTCGAAAATGGACTGCCTGATCATTGTGACTAACAGGCGGGTTCAGCGCACGGTCCCAAAGCGAGCGAGAAGGGAATGGCATCGCGTCTTTACCGGTAATCTGCCAGTAAAGCCCGCTGTTCGGCTCCAGAAAACGCTGGTCGCCCAACGGCCGGTTCATGCGGATTTCGCCATCAGGGCCAATCTCCGCCGAAGCAATCATCGCGGTGAGGACATATTCGAGTTGGGTATCAAAATTCTGTTCAACCGTATTGGTCAACACACGGTCCAGCGCCGCGCCCCCGCCGATGAGCAAAATCGTAATCCAAGCCGCTGCCGTCAGAATCATCCGACGGGTAAGCGAACCTGTGCTTTGGAATTGGCTGCGCCATGTCGGCGGCTTTGGTACGGACATAATGGCGACCGGCGGTTTCAGCTCACCGGTTCCTCAAGGCTATAGCCAAGGCCCCTGATCGTCGAAATCACATCCTGTCCCAGTTTCTTGCGGATGCGGGTCACGAAAACTTCAATAGTGTTAGAGTCGCGATCGAAGTCCTGATCATAAATATGTTCGATCAGTTCCGTCCGAGAAACAACCTTGCCCTTGTGGTGCATCAGATACGACAGCAGCTTATATTCTTGTGCCGTCAGCTTCACCGGCTGCCCATCGAGAGTGACGCGACCCGAACGCGTATCCAAACGCACATTGCCAACATTCAACTCGCTCGACGCATTACCAGACGCACGGCGGATGAGCGCCCGCAACCGTGCAATCAATTCTTCGGTCTGGAATGGCTTAGCAAGATAATCATCAGCACCTGCATCAAGGCCAGCGACCTTGTCCGACCAGCTATCCCGCGCTGTGAGGACCAAGACAGGGAATTGCCTGCCTTCCTTGCGCCAGCGGTCAAGAACGGTCAGTCCATCAATTTCTGGCAAACCAAGATCAAGTATGACGGCGTCATAATTTTCAGTGGAGCCCATATAATGGCCGTCCTCTCCATCAACCGAGAGGTCAACGGCATAGCCCGCCCCTTCCAGTGTTGACTTGAGCTGCTTGCCCAGATTGGGTTCGTCTTCCACGATCAAGATGCGCATGCCGTTCCCTTTTACTCTCACTCTTTGTATCGCGATATGGCTAGCAGATTAGCGTACCGCCACAAAATCCTATCACCGTTGCCGAAGCACAGCGCCCGTCCGTCCATCCACATCGACAAAGATAACCCGATCGCGGTCGATAAATTTCAAACGATACACTTGTGCGGTTGGGTCATATTCTGGTCCCAGATACTGCATTCCGCGCATACGCGGCACAATATTTGCCTCAATCTCGCGCAATGGCTTGACCTTGCCGGCCCGCATATCCTGCCGCGCCTCATTCTGCTCCCCACGACGCGGATCGGCCGCAACAGGGCTAAGCACAAAGATGCTGGTGAGCATTGACATAAGGACAAGTCGGTTAATCATCGTGCCTCCCTAAGCGCCCAGCATTGAACGCACAGTGAATGGCGCGCTTAGGTCGCGCGTTGCGTGACGGGCAAAATCCATTATTTCACCATTTCAAATGTGAAAGACATGCTTGCTGCAACGCTAAGTTCCCCCGGTGCTATCGGTGTAGTTTTATCCGCCGCCCCGTTCATAGACGCACGCACGACTATCGACATTGGTGAATAACGCCCTTGATTTTCCGTTTCTTCGACGCGTAACACCCGTACATCATTATAGCCTGCTTTGCGCGCCAAGCTTTGCGCACGCGCCATGGCAGAGGCCCATACCTTATCCCGGGCGGCTTCCCGAAAGCGGCTGTCGTTATCAATGCCAAATGTTGGTCCATTGAAATTAGTCGCGCCGTCGATCGCAAGCGCGTCAAGGAAAGCGCCAAGCTTGGTTAAATCGCGTAACTTGGCATTGACCATGTTAGAGGCCTGATAGCCCTTAAAAATCTGCTGCCCGTCGCGATAGTCAAATTGCTGGTTCAAATTGATTTGCGTGGTTTGTATATCACGATCAGCGATGCCTAGCGTCTTCAGCCGCGCAACCACAGATGCCATTTGCAGATTATTGGCGCGGATTGCTGCACTGGCCGTTGGCGCTAGTGTATGAACGCCGGTCGAAAATGTGGCGATATCTGGCGGGGTTTCGACTGTTTCGGAAATCGTAAGGTCAATGACCGGATTAACGGTTGTAATATGCACCTCAGTCGCCATCGCGCCGCTGGCCATCAGCCCACACGTCACCAGCATGGCTGCCACAATCAATTTTCGCATATCAAACTCCCGCTTAACGCCATCCGCTTAGATTGCTGTTCGGCGTGCCCAATCGATATAGGCACGGCGAAGCTGAACGGTTGCCGAACCGGGTTGACCATTCCCGATTTTTTGTCCGTTGATTTGCACCACAGGCATCACAAAGCCTGAGGCGGATGACACAAAGGCTTCAGCGGCTTGTTCCGCCTCGCTTACAGAAAAAGGCCGCTCTTCTATGCGTTGCGCGACAAGTGGTAGCACCGATGCGCGAGTAATGCCGTGCAAAATTTCGCGATTAAGTGGGTGCGTGATCAAAACGCCCGCATGCGTAATAATATGTGCATTTTGCGCGCTGCCTTCGGTGATCCAGCCATTACGCTCCATCCACGCGTCGTCCGCACCGCGCGCAATCGCTTCGTTTTTCATCAAGGAGGCATATAGCAATTGCGTTGTTTTGATGTCCGCCCTACCCCAGCGTAAATCAGGCATGGTTATCACCCGAATGCCCCGTTGTGCCAATGGATTGTCCGCAAGCGTGCGGGATTGGGTAAAGGCAAGAACCGTCGGCAGTGTATCGGCGGGGGGAAATACAAAGTCGCGGTCTTCAGGTGAACCGCGTGTCACTTGCCAATAAATCATGCCTTCTTTGAGATTATTGCGCGCAACCAATTCGCGGCAGATTGCAAGCCAGTCGTCTGCGTCTGGCGCACCGATGATGCCAATTTCACCAAGTGATCGGGCAAGGCGTTGCACATGACCGTCGAAATCCACAAGCTTGCCGTAGAGCACGGAGACGACCTCGTAAACAGCGTCCGCAAAAAGGAAGCCTCGGTCAAACACCGACACTTTGCCTTCCGTTTCAGGGACGAAATGTCCGTTAAGATATATTGTGCGCATAACAAGGCTTTGCTTGAAGCTTCGCCCATCGTCAACAACCACATTGTCATTCCCAGAAATGACAAAAAACAATAGATGGACAATCTGGCTTGCCCCTGCCGTTGCTACCCCCTATCCGCCAGCCCATATGTCGCAACCTCCCATCTTCGCCTTCGAAAATCTTGCGCTCCAACAAGGTGGCGGTTGGCTGTTTCAGGATATTGATTTGTTTATCGGCGCGCGCGACCGATTGGCACTGATCGGTCGCAATGGGGCTGGCAAAACGACATTGATGAAACTGGTGGCGGGAACCGTCGAAGCTGACAAGGGCAACCGCGTTGTCACACCTGGCACCAACATAGTAATGCTCGAACAAGATCCCGATGTTAGCACTTTTGACCGGCTCGTGGATTTTGCCATTCATGGTGAAAAAGGCCCTCCCGAATATGCGGTGCGCGCCATCGCCGACCAATTAGGCATCAATTTGGATCGTGAGGCAAAAACGGCAAGCGGCGGGGAAAAGCGCCGCGCCGCGATTTGCCGCGCACTGGCAAGCGAGCCTGACCTTTTGCTGCTCGATGAACCGACCAACCATCTTGACCTTGCCGCGATTGAATGGCTGGAAGAATGGCTAACCCGCTATCGCGGTGCGTTCATGGTGATCAGCCATGACCGGACATTTTTAACGCGGTTAACACGGCAAACCTTCTGGCTGGATCGTGGTCTACTGCGTCGCAATGAAATCGGCTTTGGGGGCTATGATGCGTGGACCGAACGCGTGTTTGCCGAAGATGCCCGCAATGCAGACCGCCTAGACGCCAAGTTGAAAATTGAGGCACATTGGCTGGAACGCGGCGTAACCGCACGCCGCAAGCGTAACCAAGGTCGATTGGCCAAACTATGGGAAATGCGCGCCGCGCGAGCCGCTATGATAGGCCCGCAAGGAACGGCCAAGCTCGCGGCTTCCAGCGATGACAGCAAAACCAAAACAGTCATCAGCGCGCAAAATGTCGGCAAAAGCTTTGGCGTTCGTACGATTATCAAGGATTTCACGCTCCGCATTCAACGCGGCGACCGTATCGGCATAGTCGGCGCAAATGGCACGGGCAAAACCACGCTCATCCGCATGCTAACAGGTGAGACCGAACCCGACACGGGCAGCATCACATTATCGCCGACGCTCACGGGCATCGTCATTGACCAGCAACGCAAATTGCTAACACCCGAAAAGCGGGTGCGCGATGTGTTGGCCGATGGCAGCGACTGGATCGATGTGCGCGGTGTGCGCAAGCATGTGCAGGGCTATCTTAAGGAATTCCTGTTTGATCCCGCGTTGATTGAGGCGCGGATCGGTTCCTTATCCGGCGGAGAGCAATCGCGCATTTTACTCGCCCGGGAATTTGCTCGGGAAGCCAATTTGCTCGTACTGGACGAACCGACCAACGACCTTGATCTGGAAACGCTGGATCTGCTGCAAGAGGTTATCGCCGATTATGACGGCACGGTTTTGATCGTGAGCCATGATCGTGATTTTCTCGACCGGACGGTCAATTTGACGCTAGGTTTGGATGGTTCAGGCCATGTCGATATCATCGCAGGCGGATATGCTGATTGGGAAGAAAAACGGGACAAACGGGATAAGCCCACCGCAAAAAAGTCCGAAAAGCTCGTTTCGACCGCCGCCCCTGCCCCGGCCGCACCAAAGAAGGTCAAGCTGACTTACAAAGATCAGCGCGACTATGACCTTTTGCCAAAGCGTATAACAGACATTGAAGCCGAAATTGCCGCGGCGGAGCAGGAAATGAGCGACCCGGCTTTGTACGCGCAAAAACCAGCGCGTTTTGCCGAGCTGAGTGCCAAGACCGAAGCCCTGCGTGCCGAAAAGGATACTGCTGAGGAACGCTGGCTCGAACTTGCTATGATGGTCGAGGATTCTGCATCCTAGCCCGGAATGCGGTAAAAAGCCGCAAGCCGGTCCAACGCAATTTTCAGCACGAGCTTTCCCGACCGCACGGGCCACGACATTTCGCGCTCCGCCGCGGGCACACTTTCCCCAACGCAAATGACGCGCCATGCAATATCCGATAAATCAGGCCCAAGCGCGCTCAGCGCGCCGTCAAAGCGACGTTTGGCCTGCATCATCCTTTCCGTTCGATGCAGCCCTGATGGCGCACTGCGTTTTTGCCGACTGCGCGGGATATTCTCCCACGACATTGTTACATGCGGCCCTAGTGCAGCGGTTTCATAATCCCCCCGCAATGTCTCGCCAGCCAGCATTTGTCGGTTCGACAGATGCCCGCGCGCGTGCAGCCACGACAGAGGGGATTCAGACAGGTTAATCGTAACAGTGCGCTGGGTCGTACGACTTTCTGCCACCGGATGTTCGACTAACATGCGCGGATCGTGAAATTTTCGGCTCGAGCAGGATTTGGCGGGCATCGATAATCTCCTTTGACTGTTCGAATCACCCTTGCCATGTGGTAAATATTGTAGGAAAGAAAAAACCTATTTGGTAATGGAGTGCGCCATGCAAAGTCGAATTCGCGATGTTCGAAGGGCGAAGGGCCTAACGCTTGCTGATGTGGCCGAACGCTGCAATCCACCAACAACGGCACAAACCATCGGCCGATTAGAAACCGGTATGCGCGTGCTATCTCTCATCTGGATTAACCGTATTGCGGAGGCATTGGGCGTGGATTCCAGCGACCTCGTTGCCCTGCCAGACCAACAATTTCTGCCTGTCGCGGCGGTGCTGCATGAGGATGGAACCCATGCGCCAACGCAGGCGGAGCGCATCATGGTTCCTAATGTCGGCGGAAGCATGGTCGGGCTTCGCATAGCGGCGTCAATGGGTGAATATCGGCGCGGCGATGAATTATGGCTTGAGCAGTTACAACCGGACGATTTTGCGTCTGCGCTAAACTTGGATGTCCTTGTGCCGCGGCCGGGCGGACGGTTCATCTTTGGCCGCTTGCTTGGCCGTGATGCTAGCAAGCTTCACCTTTTGCCGCTGGAAGCAGGCGCACGTCAGCAGGTCGTGAACGACCCAGCATGGATTGCCAAAGCCGTCCGTTTGGTCCGCAAACTGTAGCCGTTAAGGCTGCGCGCCGAAGTCTTCGCCTATCCGCTCTGCCATCGAACCCGAACCTTCATCGGTCGGAACGAAGCTATGTGATCCAACCTTGAGCCAAATCAGGATTGGTGCCGCCTGATAAATGGATGAGTAGGTTCCGACGACAATACCAAATGCCATCGCCATGCTGAAACCAAAGATTACATCCGGTCCAAAAAGAACCAGCACGATTAAAGGCAGCGAAATCGATACGCTGGTCATCACTGTACGGGACAAGGTTTCATTGACCGACAGGTTCAACAATGACGCCATTTCCATCTTACGGAACTTCATCAGATTTTCGCGGATACGGTCGTAAATAACGACGGTATCATTCAAGGAATAGCCGATGATGGTCAGCAAGGCGGCAATGATGTTGAGGTCAAATTCCCAGCCTGTCAGCGAGAATAACCCAAATGTAAGCGTTACGTCGTGGACCAAAGACCAGATTGCGCCGACACCAAACTGCCATTCAAAACGAAACCAGATATAGATAGACACGCCCGCCATTGCGGCCAGAAGTGCCAATATTCCTTTGCCGAACAATTCCTCCGAAACTTTGCCGGATACTGAGTCGACACCGTCAATCCGTACATCGGGGTGATCGGACTTCAGCTTGCTGGTGATTTTTTCCGCCATCGCATTAGCGAGTTCGGGATTTTTATCCGCGCCTTCGGGCAATTTCATGCGGATCGAAACCTGATTTTCCGCGCCGAAACGCTGAATTGTCGGATCGCCATAGCCAAGGCTGCCGACTGTTTCGCGCAGTTCGGTCACAGGCGCCGTAGCGCTTTGCGTGAACGTCGCGCGGATCATCTGGCCGCCGATGAAGTCAACGCCGAAATTAAGGCCCTTGGTCGCGACCAAGCCCACCGATGTCGCCATCAAAACCAAGCTGATCGCAAAGGCCCATACGCGCCATTTGAGAAAGTCGATATTGGTGTCATCACGAACGAGTTTGAGCAGTTTCATAGCATTATCCTCAAATCGTCAATTCAGTAGGACGCGTGCGCTTAACCCAAAGCGACACCCACATGCGGGTGATTGTCACAGCGGTGAATACCGAGGTTACAATCCCGATCATCAGCACCACAGCAAATCCGCGGATGGGTCCAGAACCAAAAATGAACAGCAAAACCGCGGCAATAACGTTCGTACTATTTGCATCGAAAATCGCGCGGCTCGCCTCTTTATATCCAAACTCAATGGCCTGCACCACGCGGCGGCCACGTTTCAGTTCTTCGCGGATACGTTCGTTGATCAGCACGTTCGCATCAACCGCCGCACCAATCGTCAAAACAAAGCCTGCAATCCCCGGCAAGGTCAATGTCGCATTGGCAAAGGACATGACCCCCAAAATCATCAAAACGTTAATGATAAGGGCGACATTGGCATACATGCCGAACCGGCCATAGACGAGGAACATGAGCACCAGAATGGCAGTAGTGCCGATGACCGCAGCCAAAACGCCACGACGGATAGAGTCAGCACCAAGGTCGGGACCAACCGAACGTTCCTCAACGATCGTCAAATCCACCGGCAACGCACCTGAGCGCAATGAGATCGATAACGCATTGGCGCTTTCGGTCGTGAAGCTACCCGAAATCTGAGATACCCCGCCGAAAATCGGTTCCCGAATTTGCGGCGCGGAGATGACTTGCCCATCGAGCACAATCGCGAACAATTTATTCACATTTTGCTGGGTCATCCGGGCAAATCTCTGTCCACCTTCGGAATCAAATTGGATGGTGACAGCAGGTTCGTTTGTCTGCGGATCGAATGTCGGGTCGGCCTTAACCAGCTTATCTCCCGATATGCCGCCAAGACGGCGCACCGCGATATACGGCAGCCCAGTGGGATTGTCGGGATAAGGCAGAACTTGGCTACCAACGCGGGCCTTGCCTTGCGCGGTTTGATCGGGGTCAGCTTGTTCATCGACAAGTTTAAATTCAAGCTTAGCTGTCTTACCAATCAATGCTTTCAGCGCTTCTGGATCATCCAATCCGGGAACCTGAACCACGATGCGGTTATCACCCTGCCGAATGATTGTCGGCTCAAGCGTACCAAGTGCGTTAATCCGGCGATCAATGACATCCTTGGCCGTATCCATCGCCTGATCCAGCGCGGTTTCGTTACCCGAATTTGCTGGCGACAGAACAATGCGGTTGCCATTGTTTACGCCGAAATTCCAGTCACGCGCCCCCACATTATTGCTGATCAACGGCAAGATAACTTCACGCGCCGCATCGACCTTGGATATATCAGTGACGTTAAAACTAAGTTCTCCGTTCGAGCGTGAGACATCCGCAATCGCAATTTGCGGTTTGGCGCGGCGCATAGCTGTACGGACGCTGTCTTCCAATGCTTCAAGCCGAGCCTCTGCAAGTTGCGAAGTGTCCGCCTCCAGCAAGATATGGCTGCCCCCTGCAAGGTCGAGCCCCAAATTGATCGTCGGGGTCGGCATAAATTGCGCAAGCTGCGCGCGCATCGACGTTGGCAGCAGGCTTGGAATAGCAAAGGCCATCCCCACGACAATTAATGTGTTGAGCATCCATATGCGCCAACGGGGAAAATCAAGCATAGATTGGGTCCGAACGAACTATGAAGGCAATATCTGGGGCTGGCGGCAAAGCCGTTCAACCCCGACGGTTAATCATTCGCAGCTTTGGCGTTGCGCGGCTGTACGTTGGCGATGGTCGATTTAACGGCCTTCACCCGCACATTTGGTGCAATTTCTACTTCCACATATTCGTCGGCGACCTTAGTCACTTTGCCCATAAGGCCACCCGCGGTTACGACTTCATCATTCTTCTGCACAGCGGCAATCTTGGCCTCATGCGCCTTCGCACGCTTTTGTTGCGGGCGGATCAGGAAGAAATAAAACACAACAAAGATTAAAAGGAGCGGAAACAACTGCACAAAAAATGCAGAACCACCAGCACCACCGGCGGCAGCACTCAAGATAACAAACTCCATGAAAAAACCTCGCACTAATGAAATCGAACGCCGGCGTGCGGCGCTGCTATGAAACAATCGGGTGCGATTATCACCTGCACCCTGCTGACGCAACGTGAAAGCTTCTACAGCGCGCTTGCTTTTCCAAAACCACCACCATATAGGCGCGCTTCCAATGGTCTCGGCGAGTTCATTGGCGGTCGGGACGTAGCGCAGCCTGGTAGCGCATCACACTGGGGGTGTGGGGGTCGCAGGTTCGAATCCTGTCGTCCCGACCAATTATCCAATATAAAAACTTCAACACATGTTGCGCGCAAACACGCGCCAATAGCGCGTTTGCACATTTTTCTTTCCTACAAATAACCCATTTGGTTATTTTATAGTCGAAAGTGAGGGTGCACCGATGCGTGACAATATTGACAAATTGATTGATAACCTGATTGTGCGCGAGGGTGGTTTTGTTGACCATCCCGCCGACAAAGGCGGCCCCACGCGTTGGGGCATCACGCAAGCGGTTGCCCGTCAGCATGGCTATATGGGGCGGATGGAGACTTTGCCGCGTAGCGTGGCTGCGCTGATTTACAAAAAGCAATATTGGCGCGCGCCTGCCTTCGACAAAGTGTCGCATATGGCCCCGAAATTGGCAGGTGAGCTATTCGACACTGGCGTCAATATGGGCCCAAGCACGGCAATCGGATTTTTGCAACGCGCGTTGAATGCACTGAACCGCAATGGCGCAGATTATGCAGATATAGCCGTAGATTGCGCGATCGGCCCTGACACGTTGCGCGCGCTGGAGGCATTTTTGACAAAACGCGGGCCAGCAGCGGAAGGCGTTCTAACCAAAGCGATCGATGCGCTTCAGGGCGCACATTATGTCCACTTGGCCGAAGCACGCCCCGCGCAAGAAGCATTTCTATATGGCTGGCTCACAAGCCGTATTGGTTAATTATTGATAGGAACATGCCATGTCACTCATTGAAGGTATCATTGGGCCGATTGCGGACCTAATCGACAAAATCATTCCCGACCCGAAAGCACGGGATGCGGCAAAGCTGGAACTGATAAAGCTGCAAGGCAGTCAGGAAATGGACGCATTGCGCACGCAATTGTCCGCCGTCTTGGCGGAGGCGCAATCCGCAGACCCATGGACAAGCCGCGCACGACCAAGTTTTCTATATGTCATGTATGCCATGCTGTTGTGGGCGATACCGATGGGGTTAATTGCCGCCGTGCAGCCAGAGGCAGCTGCCAATATCGCGCGTGGTATGAACGCATATCTGAATGGTCTGCCAGAGCCTTTATATGCGTTGTTTGGCACAGGCTATCTTGGTTACACCGTCGCCCGCCAATGGGGTATTTCACGCGGGCTGGAAAAATAGTTGCGTAAAGCCAATAACATCCGTTACCCTCATAGGCCCGTTAGGGATTATAGGGACTTAGGAGAACCAAGATGAAGAAATTAGTCGCAACTGTTGCTGCACTTGCATTTGCAGCATCGCTTACTGCATGTGGTGAAGCTGGTGAAAAGGCTGCCGAAGAAACCGCCGAAGCTGCCGACGCCACTGGCGAAGCTATGGAAGCTGGCGCTGAGAACGCAATGACTGCTGCCGAAGGCGCAGCCGACGCCACCGCAGAAGCGGCTGGTGATGCTACTGCCGAAGCTGGCGCCGCAGTTGAAGAAGCTGGCAAGGATATGCAAAAAGCGGCCGAATAATCGGTTTCGTTTTCACATAGAATATCAGCCCGCCCTGCTCTTGCGCAGTGGCGGGCTTTTTCATGTCAGTGTTTAGGCCCTTGCGGCCATTTGTCTTGACGGAACCGCCATAACAAGGCGGGAGGCGCAAGCCATAAAAAAGGCGGGGCTGTGTACCCCGCCTTTTATAATCACATGTTCATAAAACTGCGATATTGCCCAGCTTCACTTTACTCCGCAGGTGCTGAACCCGCTTTTGGCAAATTGACCTTATCGCCTGGGAACAAAAGCGTTGGGTCGGCCAATTGCGGATTTGCGGCAATCATAGCCTCCAGCGGAATCCCCCTATCCAACGCAATGAGAGATAGGCTTTGACCTTCGGCCACAATCACCTGCTCCAGCGCTTCGTTGGCGTTTGACGGCGCATTTGAGGCGGCGTCCGCAGCTGGTGCTGATCCCGACGCTGGTGCAACAGCTGCTGGTGCTACGACAGCGGCAGGCGGGGCGTTCGGTGCTGTCGCGGCACTACCTGAACTGAGCGACAGCGCGGCTGCCGCGAGACCGGCCAGTGCGCCGACAACAGCAAAGGCAAGCGCCAGCCGTCCAAACACTGGAAACACCCCATGTTGGGCAACCGACAAGTCCTTACGCAGAGAGTCGAGTTGGTCGACAAACCGCCCTCCCTTGTCGTCGATAGCGGTCGCGAGACGCCCTTCAGCTTCCGACACTAACTTCAATTGCTCTGCATGACGTTCGGCCTGCGCCCCTGCGGCATTTACCGCATCGACAAGTTGATGATTGATGTGGGTCGCCACATTGGCCAGCTGATCAAACCGCCTTGAAAAGCTTTGCTCCCAATGAATGAACAAATCACGCATCGCCTTATGCTCTTGGCTAATCATCGCATGAAGTTCTGCCGTTTGTTCGGGCGTGAACCCACCGCGTGGCGCGGCATCGATAGCGGTCGCAGTAGCGGGCCAAGCCACCATCGAAGCACCACCAGATGGGTAAAGTTCTTCATTCAAAAATTCACGCACATCGCGGAACAGACGTTCCCCGGCTGATTTCACGCTGCTGACGGTTAGACCAATGATCAGCGAGCCCAGCAGACCATAAAGCGAGGCCACGAAGGCCGTGCCCATGCCCTGCATCGGGCCTTGCAATTTCACAATCATGGTTGAGAACATCGCACCGGAATCGCTGCCCGAGCCGCCGCCTAGAGCCGCGAACACACCGGACAATTCGTCCAGCGTTTGCAACAGACCGATAAACGTCCCGACAAGTCCAAGGCCGACAAGGCTGCCCGAAAGCAAATTGGGCAAAGACAAACGTGCGAACATTTGCGACTCAACGCTGCTCATCTCATCTTCCATAGCGGGTTGACGGATCGCAAGCGGCATACCCCGCGTTTGCATATAGACGCGGTAAAAATAGGCCATGCTGCCTGTACGGGGTATGGATGCAATCATGATGTCCTGATCTTCGGCTGCGCTGGACCGCAATGTATCAAACCATGCTTGCTCTTTGAGAAAATCATGCAGCAAAATGGCCAGCAAGACCGCGGCAATAAAGGCCACCGCGAAAATGGCATATACCAGTTCCGGATGCGGCGTCGAAGCGATGGATGTTGCAACAGCGTCCTTAAAAGCGGTCGCGCCCGCGAGGATAACAACAGCCAAAAGGCCGAACGCGCGAACCCAGCTAATCGCAACCTTCATACGTGGTCCAATAAAGCCGCCATTACCGGACGCTTCCTCTATCGGTAGTTTTGAAATAATTGTTTCTGCCATGATGTTTTTCCTAAGCTTACCCTGACGTTTCTATTGCTCCAACGGATGGTCAGGGTTCTGTGACTACAAATAGACGCAAGCCACCTGTTGCGGTGCCTGCCCCTTCATATACCCGGACCTCCATCGCGGATGCCGGAACCCCCGCAGCGATGAGTTGATTGCGCAGCGTCGTGAGCGCGAGATACGCATTGCGCCGCATATTGGGGTCCGCGCGTGGAATGGACGTCCACAGCTTCACTGTTCGGCTGTTCGGACGGATATTCTCTTTCAGCGCCGTTGCGACCGAGGCGCGGTTAAAGGCGCCCACTGGGTCCGCACCGGGTTCCGCATCCAGTGTTAGGATGACCTGCCCAGAAGATGTCGCCCGACGGGTAACAGTCACCGGCTGGGCCGACTTGCGGACGAAAGCATCGGCCACAACAATATTGGTCGCATCTGGCCCAGCCTGTCGCCCAGAACGCAAGCCTTGACCCGCGCCCGTCGCATTGACAGATTCGGTCCCGCCGCCCGAAAGAGTATTTTGGTTCGGCGCCGCGACGCCGGTTTCTGCGCGGCCCGAATTATCACCAAAGCGCGCGGGACCAAGCGGGCCGGACACAACAGGCGCGGAGGGAACGCGAATATTCGCAGGCGCACCCACATCATCCGGATTACGCAAAAGCGGCGTGGCAGGAGCGTCTGGCGTAGGCCAGCCAAGCGTTGCATCCGACGGTGAGACAGCGGCAACTTCGGTTTCGGTGTCGCCGTTTGCACCCTTTTTCGATTGATTGCTAAATACGGCGAGCGTGATGCCAAACAACGCAACCATGAACAGCAAGTTCAGGACAACATTGACCATCGCATCGACATAGCCTGGCCAATAATTGGCGGCCCCGCCAACGGCTTTCTTCCCACGCTTCATGGCTGATCACCTGTTCGCGTTGATGCACTGGAATTACTGGCGATAAGAGGTTCTATCAAAACCGCCCCACCGCTTGCCTCTGTGGTTGATGCCCCAGCATTTTCCATGCGCATTTCAATTGCATTGCCCGGCACGCCCAAATTCATCAGCACCGCGCGGACCCCCATAATCCGCACATACGTAGCGCGGCTTTGGCGTGGGTCAGTTAGGTCACCTGCCGACACCAAAAGCCAGCGCCGCACACCCAATGCAGAGCGCTGGGATATCGCATCACCGATGACACTCGCGGTGGAAGCGGGTGTTACCGTCGCGTCGCCTTCAAAAGAGACGCGGATTGGGCGCAAAGCTTCATCCGGAATGGGCGCCGCGGCGCGCATCGTCATCCGTTCGGGGATGGGGACAGGCGCTAAAGCCGGCAACACCGAGGCAACATCCAACGGGCCACCGGGCCCAATTGGGCGGGCGCTGCCCTCGGGTCCGCCCGTCGCAACGCTGCTCATCGCAAAAATAGCGATGCCTAATGCCATAGACATGATGAGCATGCCCTGCACCAACCCAGCCGTTGCGGCGACATAGCCGGGCCAAAACCCAGGATCTTCATCGTCATGACTGCCTGCCATAACATTCCCTTTACTGCGCCCATTGGTCCCGTCAGCAGGTCCGCAAAGCTCTGATTACACCGTTAACAGACCTGCCCGCATAGCTACGGGCAGGTCGATACGCTTAGGCCGCAAGCACCGCATGTTCCGCCCACGAAATAGTTGGAGCTATGAAGCCTGATTGCGCGGGGGTGTTAACCACCACGCCATCCTGTACCCACAATGTTGCCGAACCATTTGTGTAGACATTGTATGTGATGCCATTTTCCGTCTGGCTGCCACCGGTAACAAATCCGGTTGCATTCACCGTATCGCCGCTATCGCCAAATACCTTGAGCAGGTCGCTGGTGGACGAAAGGTCGAGCAATGTCTGCTGTGTCACTGTCAGCGTGTTGTTCAACGATCCGGCAACAAGGTCGATCTGTTCAATGTCTTTAATCGCCCCCGCCGCAAGGGTGGAGAGGTTCAGGCCAAAGCCGGTTGGCCCCGCCAGACGCAGCGTATCCGTGCCCGTGCCGCCATCGACGCGGACAAAGTTGGCGTCACCGATGATCAACGTATCATTGCCGCCAAAGCCGCGCAGACGGTCTGCACCGCCCTGCCCGTCAATAACGTCCGCAAGGCCACCACCGCCCAACGCATTGCCGGCGGTTGACCCGGTGAGGGATAAGCCCCCGCCATATGCCCGTGAGCCATAGATGAAGTAACCTTCACCTGGATTGGTCCGACCAGGCAAATCCCCATTAAAGGCGTTGATGAACAAATCGTCCAGGCCATCCCCATTCAAATCACCAGGGCTGATGAGGCTGCTATCGCCGATCCCATTGTCCCCTATTTTTTCACCCGCCACATTGCGGCCAAGGATGGAAAAGCCATCCCCCACGCCAAAATTGGCGAGATCCAATATGGATTGATCGCCTACGCTCTGGCCCCATCCTTCGCCATTATTCTTACCCAAGATGATATAGGCACGGCCAACATCGCCAGTTGCACCGCGGTCCAAATTAGGCACAGCGACCATGATATCGGCAAGGCCATCGCCATTCACATCACCGGCGGCGCCAACACTATTCCCGAGCAACGCGCTGGTTTCAGTTGCGCCTTGGATAACGAAGCCTTGGGATGATGTCATGGCGGGGATGCTCAAAATCTGACGCCCGTTGGAAATATCCCCTTGTCCTGTTGCCGATCCGAAAATGACAAATGCCTTACCGGACTGAAGGAAACCGTTAACAGATGATGTGGGCGCGCTGACAACAATATCGTCAAAGCCGTCGCCATTCACATCGCCCAGCCCTTCAGCAACGCGGCCAAACTCACCATTTTGTAATTCACCCCACATCATGAAACCATCGGACGCTTGTAGGGTGCCAAGATCCAGGATTTTGCGACCCGCCATGGCCGGATCATCAATCAAACTACCCCAAGTCTGCCCTGTGGTCGTTTTCTTACCATAGATGACATAGGCGGCCCCCGCACTGGGGAAAAGCGGGCGATCGACAAGTCGTGCAGTCACCAACAAATCGGTCACACCATCGCCATTCATATCCCCGGCAGAGGCAATATTCCACCCAGCAGAATCACCTGCAGCAGCACCACGAATAATAAAGCCCTTATCCAAGCCCGTCAGGTCATCAATGGTCATTTCTTGTTGACCACTGGTGGCGTTCAGCGTGCCATAGACCCCGCTCGCTTGACCGAACACGACCATCACCGCCCCCGTGTCAACTGCAAAGGTCTGTGACCCCACCGGCAATCTATCAAAAATTCGGGATGCAATGAAGAAATCACTTATGCCATCACCATTAAAATCGCTGTTCGCGCCGGGACGGCTGGAAATGCCCAAGGTGGCACCGCCCAAAAACTCGCCCGCCTGCAGACCGCGTATGACAAAGCCCATGCTGGGTGTTATCTGGGTGGTATCCAAAATATAGCGTGTATTGGCCCCAGTGGTCACCGGAGTGCCCAATGGCGTAGCGCTGCCAAAGACGATATAGGCCGCCCCCGCATCAGCAAGGGCACCATTTTCAGCAAGTATCGCACCAGCGATCAGCTCCCCTTTGCCATCTCCATTCAGGTCACCGATAACACCGGATCCGCCATGACCCAATTGGTCATTACCCACCGTCGATCTTAACACCCACCCATTGGTTCCTAGATTTGCCAGATCAAAGGTGCCAACATTGTTCCAATTCGCCCGTCCATAAACAACCGTAACGCCGCCTGTATTGGTTACATTTGTAGCGTCCATGAAAGGAGAATTGAAAATAAGGTCTTTATGGCTATCACCACCGATATCCCCCGTGGCCAGGGTTGCGTTTATACGATCATCAGCAGATGCCCCAACAAAGGAGAAGCCAACGGCCGATGTCAAGAGCGCCAGATCGATCGTCATTGCGCCCAGCGCCTGTTTGGTGATCACTTGGCTGGCATCGGTTGCGCTCTGGTTCCCCGCGGGGTCATAAGCTCGCGCGCTTGCCGTCAAGCTGCTGCCAAAGCTGAGCGCCGCAAGGTTGATCACCGGCGATTCCCACAGTCCAGCCGAATCTACCGTTGCAAGTCCGATGGATGTGCCATTGATGAACAGTTCAATCTGCCCATTGGCAACGCCCGTGCCCGTTAACACGACCGCGTTGCGGTCGGTCGTAAAGTCTCCATAAATGCCATAATCATTCGACATGCCGGTAATGGCTGGTGTCGCCGGCAAGACAGTGTCAATTTCCACCGACCGTGATGCCTGACCACTGCTGTTTCCGGCAACATCGGTCTGTGTCGCGGTGACGGCGCTAATGCCCTCGGCTGGCAAAGCGGTGCTCAAATAAATGCTGCTCCAATTGCCGTTGGCATCTGCATCCAAAACACGCGCGGTCGTGTTGCCCCAACGCAGCGTCACCTTGGCATTGGCCTCTGCCGTTCCCGAAATGGTGATGGCAGACGCCGCCTCCGTCGCATTCACCTTATCATTATCGCTGACGATATTGATGACAGGTGCGGCAGGCGCGGTCGCGTCAATGGTGACGTTCTGCGTCACCTCTGAACTGATGTTCCCCGCCTCATCCTGCGCGGTCACCCGGATGGTCGAGACCGCAGCATCTGCGGGCACTTCGCCAGCCGCATAATTAACGCTCCACGTGCCATTGGTTGACGTCACTTCTTTCCCAACGCCGCCCCAATTGACAAACACCTTGTTGCCCGCATCCGTTATACCCGACACCAGAACCGATGCCGCCTTTTCCGCGGCATTGATGGTCAGGTCCGTTCCGCCCGTTTGGTTGATGACCAAATTGGTCGGCGCGGTCAGGTCCACTTCGACATTGCGGGTGCGCGTGCCGCTGACATTGCCATTCACATCGGTTTGCACCGCCGTAATTGGACGCGTCAGCCCTTCCGCCGCGATTTGGGATGTTGTGAAATCAGCCGACCAGACGCCAGACCCATTTGCATTAACAACATGGGTTGTTGTGCCAAATGTTACCGCAACGCTGGCATTGGCGCTCGCCGTACCCGTCACCGTGATACCAGCGGACCGTTCGGCAATGTTTATCCTGTCATCCGTTGCCACCTGATTAATAACAGGCAGCGCGGGGGGCGATGTTAACGTGGTTACGCTGCGCGTGGCATCTACCGCATTGGCATTGCCCGCCAAATCGGTCGCCCGCGCCGTGATGATGGAACTGCCGTCCGATGGAAGCTCCGAACTCACATAGGTAGCGCTCCAGATACCAGAGCTATTGGCGTTTACATTTCTGACAAAACCATTCCACGTAACGCGAACCGCAGCATTCGCCTCCGCCGTGCCGTTGACGGTGATGTTACCACCGCGTTCAGTGGCGTTGATCAAATCATCCCCCGCGACGGTGGAAATCACCGGCGTGGCGGGTGCGGCCGTATCGATAGCGACGGACTTTCCGACCCAAGCACTTGGGTTTCCAGCGGTATCAATGGTCCGCGCCTCAATCAGCACGTCTGTCGCATCTGCGGGAATTTCGCCACTGGCAAAGGTCACCGACCAAGTACCCGTGCCACTGGATGTCACAGGTTTGACGACGCCGCCCATTCTGACTTCCACCGCTGTGGAGTTTGGCGCGGTTCCCGAAATGGTCACAGTTGCGTTCTTTTCCGTCGCATTAATGATGTCATTACCGGCAATCGGCGTGGTAATCACGGGTACAGCTGGTGGTGCCGTATCCACTGTAATTGCACGCGATGTGGTCGGGCTGACATTGCCCAGCGTATCCGTTTGGAAAACGGCAACAGTGCGCGATCCATCCGCCGGCACTTCGCCTGCGGCAAAGTTGACGGACCAGCTGCCATCCAAATTGGCCATAACGGTCTTTGTGATGCCCCAGTTTACGGACACCGTTGATAGGCCCAATGCCGTGCCGCTGATCGTGACACCGGCGGCTTTTTCCACTGCGTTTACAATGTTGTTCGTAGCCACAGCATCGAGGACGGGCGCATTAGGCGCCCCCGTGTTGACAACGACCGTCGCTGTTGCCGCGGGGCCGGTGTTGCCGGCAACATCGCGCTGCGTCACGCTGATTGTTGCAGACCCAACGGCATGGATTTGCGCACTAGCAAACGTCGCCGACCACACGCCTGAGCTATCAGCTCTCACGGTTTGGGAGGATGTTGTGCCCCATGCAATCGTGACATCGGCATTTGCCTCTGACGTACCAGACACAACCACGCCAGCGGTGCGTTCGGAGTTGTTGATCACATTGTCACCCGCAATCGGCAGGGTCACAATAGGCGCCACGGGGGCGGTCGTATCGATGGTAACAGGCTGTCCGCTCTGCACGCTGACATTGCCCGCCAAATCGGTTACGACGGCTGTAATCGTTGTTGCGCCGTCGCTTGGGATTTGCGCGTCGGTGAAGAAGGTCGCCCAGACCCCCGCTGCATCGGTGGTTATGGACTTAACTGTTGTACCCCATGTCACCAAAACTTCACTGCCCGCTTCGGCCGTGCCTGTTACCTGCACGCCCAACGACTTTTCACTGGCATTGACGATATTGTCAGCGCCGGTGACATTGTTAAACGCCGCCGGCGACACGGTGGTGTCGATGGAGAAATTACGCGTCTGGGCCGCACCGATGTTGCCAAATCGGTCGGTTGGCGATGCGGAAATACTACTATTGCCCGACAGCGGAATTTCAGAAGCAATGAACAATTGGCTCCAAGTGCCGTCGGTGCCAGCGACAGGCGATTTTACCACTGTGCCCCAGACAAGACGGACCGTGGCCCCGGCTTCGGCCGTCCCACTGACCAGCACACCATTATTGCGCTCGGTCGCGTTGATAACATCATTGCCCGCGATGCTGTTAATGACCGGACGGGCGGTGCCGATGTCGATGAGAATCGGCCGTTCTCTCGCCACACTAAAGTTAAGCGCACTGTCCCGCGCCGTCGCTGTAAGGACGCTAGCCCCTTCTGGCGGGATTTGCGATGACGCAAAGGTTGTCCGCCAAATACCATCGGCATCCGCGTTCGCGGTGCGCGAGGCTGTTCCCCAAGTCACTGTCACCAAGGCAAATGCTTCTGCAGTTCCTGTTACTTCCACCGATGATGTTGCTTCATCAGCGTTAATTGCGTCATCGCCGGACACAATATTGATGACGGGTGCATTCGGTATCGCGGTATCAATACGGATATCGCGCCCTACCAGCCCGCTAATATTGCCCGCTTGGTCGGTTGATTGCGCCGTCACCGTGGTTACGTCTGTGTCGGCAGGAATTTCCGCAGTCGTGAAATTGACAACCCAAGTACCATTTTGGTTGGCAAGGGCGTTCCGAGTGGTTCCACCCAATGTTACCACGATATTTGCGCCCGGTTCGGCTTGGCCAGTGACAGTCACATTCACCGCTTTTTCAGCCGCATTGATGACATTGTCCGTCGCGACGGAAGCAATTGTCAGATCCTGACTGAGCGAATCAATGGTGACGGTACGAATACCTGGTTCACTCACGTTGCCAGAGGAATCTGTGGCAATCGCGCTGATATTTGCCGTGCCGTCGGCTGGAATCTGTGCGCCTGTGAAGGACGCACTCCACGTCCCATTCGCCGCAACCCTAATGGTACGGCTGATCGTTCCCCAAGTGAGTTCAAGCGACACATTCGGTTCGGCTGTCCCACGGATAGAAACGCCATTCAGCTTTTCAGCCGCATTTATGATGTTGTCCGTTGCTACAGGCAGTATGACGGGCTTGGCTGGCGGTTGTGCATCGACACGCACCGTCCGCGTCACCTCTGAGCTGCTATTACCAGCGGCATCAGATTGTGTGACCGCAACGGCATATTCTCCATCCTCTGGCACTTGTGAGCTTAAAAGGTTCACACTCCAATTGCCTGATGCATCTGCTGTCGTCGTGCGCACCAAATTGCCAAATGTCAGGCGAATATTGGCCAGCGCATCGGCCGTACCCAGAATTTGGACACCACCCAATTTTTCCGTCGGGCCGATGAGGTCATCGCCCGTCACCGACCGAATTGTCGGCAGGCCAGGGGCAACGGTGTCAATCGTAATGGGCCGTGTCACCGTACCGCTGGAGTTGCCGAATGCATCCCTTGCCGACACCGATACCGTTGCACTGCCATCCGCCGGAATTTCCGAGGCCAAAAACGGGGTTGTCCACGTGCCTGCGGTATCGACCAACGCAGTCTTGGTGACACCACCAAATATTAAAACCACCGTGCTGCCAGCCTCACCCGTGCCGGCAAAGGCAACCCCAGCCGCTTTTTCCGCACCGTTAATGGCATTGTCGCCCGAAACGGCATTCAAAGACGGAGTTGCGGGCGGCGCAACTTTCAATGTCACCAATCGAGACGCAGTGACGGGCGCGGTATTTGACAGCGCAGCCTGCGCTTGAATGACCTTCGCGCCATCGGCACCAAGCGCCGTTATATCGGCCTCTGTTAAGGCATAGCTCCATTCAGAACCATTTACCGTCGCCGCCGCTGTCCGGCTACCGAACAGAAGAGAAACGCCCGTAGCTCCAGAGGAAACCGTGCCGGTAATCGTTAGATTAGCCACCTCGCCCGCGGTGATGATATTATCTGTAGCAATTGAATTAATCGTCACCTGAGTGGCGGTCGGGGCCGACGCGGCAACGCCATCAGAGATGATGCCTTGCAGTGCTCCATCCACCTTATCTTCAGCGGCGATTGCACCGCGCATCAACGCCAGCTGACCTTGATCGGTTAACTGGCCTTTGTTGCCCTCGACATTGAGCAACTGACTGATGGCACTCACTGTCGTTTGGCTATTCCCGCCGTTGAGACTGTCCAAACCAGACAAAGCTGCCAAGACTGCACCAATTTTTTCGCCTGATGACAAACCATCGGCAGAGGTAAATCCACCCGAATTGGTCGCGACAACGGACGTTGTCGTGATATCAATTCCGGAAAGACCAAAAGCTTGGGCCGTAGCAGTATTAGCATTTGTTGCCGCCGTTGCGTTCGCAACTGTACCAGTGCCGTCTGCAGCCAACCCAGCCTTGATTGCAGCGATGGTTGTCAGCGGATTGATGTGCATCGTAACCGATGTGCTATCCACTACCTTTGCGGCAAGCAGAACGGTATTGAGATCCACTGCGACACCCGTCGCCTCATCCATATAATCTGCGCCGGTTGTGCTATCTACAACCTTTGCAAAAATGACGTCCCCTGGGCCGACAGGCAAATTTGTGGCAGTAAAAGTACCATCCGCATTGACCCGAACCCCGGAAGCGAGGAGCGTTCCGTTAGCAAGATAAATTTCTACCGATAGGCCATTGCCCACAATCACTGGACCAGCAACAATCTGACCTGTCAGATTCACCGCAGCACTGACCGTTACTTGGCTCGTAGCTGGCGCTGTTGAGGTGTTGCCATTCGCGTCGCGTGCGGTTGCAGTAACTGCATAGGCACCAGGATTCGGAATTTCCGACGACTTGTAATTGACAGACCAATTGCCACCTAGATCAGCAACAACAGTTTTACTAATTTCTCCGAAACTTACGGAAACAGCGCTGCCAGGCTCTGCTGTCCCATTAATGTCGACACCCGTCGCCGATGCCTTTTCCATTGGCCCAACAATGCCATCTCCAGTAACTGCCGCAATTACAGGCGCCGCTGGCGGTGTTGTATCAATTTGAACCGTTTTTGTTGCGGGATCGCTTGAAATGCCGGCCGCAGACTTAAGAGTGGCACTGACCGTTGTTCCTGCGGCGTCTGCAGGCACTTCTGTGCTTGCAAAGCTGGCCGACCAACGGCCTGTGCTGTCCGCCGTAACAGTTTTCGTCGTACTACCCCAATTGACCGTTACACTTGCACTGGCCTCCGAAGTACCCGTCACCGACACGCCACCGGCCTTCTCGGTCGCATTAACCTTATCATCATTGGCTATAACATTTATTACGGGCGTTGCTGGTTTGACGTTCGCAGTCGTGCCTGTGTCCGTCGTCGCGGTCGCCGTGCTGCCTCCGCCGCCGCCAAGTACGCCGCCCAATACGCCACCGACCAATGGCGTACCAATGGCTAGCCAAGTCCTTAAGCCTCCGCCTGAGGACGGCTGCGCAACAGGTGACGTCCCCACGGCCTGCGGTGCTTGCGCAACTATAACAGCATCATTGGATGATGCCTGAGGACCGGTCAAAGCCACGGAGGAAATCTCCGCTGCGCCTGCGGATTGCAGCAACTCTTGCCCCGTAGCTTGGGCGCCATCGCTAAATTCAACGGAAAAGCCATTATCCAGAAGAGACTGAACCGCGCCGTCCCGGATGAAAACGGTTCGACCATCCTCAAGAACGAAAACAAGGTCAGTATCAATGACTTTAGTTTGCTTTACATTCGTTCTCAAAATATTTACTTTAACAACATTCTTTGCAGGACCTACAATAGGTCCATTTAAATCTTGCGCCATGTTAAATTCCCAAGTTAATATTTAATATTTTTATTTAAAAAATCTCAAACATTTTATAATTTTATATTTTTTTAGTCGGCTGTTAATATTACCGTCGAAGCGGCACCCAAAAATATTTTAAGCTAAAATTACACCAGTAGAGATGAGCTGATTGGGATTTATTGTTGTCAGTGAAGCATTTTCCAAGAAAATGGTCTGCGTGACAGTCCCTGCCCCCGCTCCATCAATATCGATGGTTAAAAGTGCACCCGTTTTTCCGGCATCCCAGCCCGTTGCCCCGGGCAGAGTGATGCTGTTCTGAATAGAAATCCATTGGGTTATGTCAGATGTACCCGCTTGATATCCCACCAGCAAAGCAGAGAGATCCAGTCTGTCACCGCTGGACCCATTCCATGCGGTAAAGTCGCGGATCACATCGCTAGCACCAAGGCCAGCATCGCCCGCGCCCCAAACAAAAATGTCATTATCAAGGCCCTGAGCAAGTCCACTGCCATGGCCATAAAGGACATCATTACTTTGCCCGCCGCGGATAGTATCGTTGCCATCTCCGCCAATCATAAGATCGGATCCATTTGTGCCCGTTAATATGTCATCAAGACCAGCAAGGCTCGTCGGCACAAAGAAAATCTGCGCCGCTTTCGCCGCTGAAGAGATTGTCCCGTCACTCACCGCAACGCTGAAAGTCGGCGCATTGACAGAATTATCATGAACAAATGTTATCAGCCCATCTTCAACATCTTTTAGTGTGAATTGAGAAACGGCAAATCCGCCCTTGCGGAACTCACCATTTGCCAAATCGGAAATAGAGATGCTCGTAGAACTCGGGCTGGTTGCATTTGCGGATAAAGCGAACATATCCTTCGTAACGATTAGCTCTGCACCCTTGGTCAATGCGATATGCGGTGTTGTCGCAACTTGAACATTGGCTGTAGACGAGGCAATATTGTTCGCCGTATCCCTGACCGTAATTGTAGCCGGCTGAACGCCATCGGCAGGCACATCTGCTGTCGCAAACAAAACCGACCAAGCGCCTTGACTGCTCGCCGTAACTGATTTGGATGCAGTGCCCCATTGCACAACAACCTGGGCATTTGCTTCTACCATGCCGGCAAAGGACACGCCTTGGGCCTGCTCAAGAATGTCCACCGCCTGATCGGTTGCTACTACGCCTAATTGTGCTGCAGTCGGCGCAACCGTATCAATTACAAAGCTTGCCGTGCTGCTTTGGCTGACACCGCTTACAGCCCCCGTCGCGGTAGCCGAGACATTAACCATGCCGTTTCCTAGCGTCGTCAGATCGCCAGCGGTCAAGACAACAGCCTGAGTGGCACCCGTTGCGGTCAAAAGCTTCGAGACTGATCCAGCGCTGCTTGTGAATAGTACCTGGACAGACGAGCCTGCCTCGGCAGAAACCGTCACCGCACCAGATTCCCCCGTCGCGACCGCCGCATTTTGTGCAGCCGCAGCCGTAACCAAGGCAGGTGCTGCGGGTGGTGTCGCATCAACACTGACCTGTCGCGATCCCGATATGCCATTTACCGTTGCGGTCACCGTGTATGCCCCGTCAGCTGGTATATCGGCACTCGCAAAGCTTGCTGTCCAACTCCCTTGCCCATTGGCAAATACGGTTTTGGTCGCGGTTCCCCAAGCAACTGTCACGGTGCTATTCGCAGTAGCGACACCCGAAACACGAACACCAGCAGCCTTTTCAGACGCGCCCACTATGTTATCGCCGGCGATAACGGCAATGACGGGTGCAGTGGTTTGGGCCGTTGCAACGGTTATCCAACGGCTGGCATCTGCGCTGATGTTACCAGCAGAATCCTTCGCCGTAACTGTAACCAGTTGATCACCATCAGCCGGCACGTTCGCGCTCACGAAGGTGGTTGACCAATTGCCGAGGTCATCTGCGCTAACGGTTTGAGAGAGGCCATCAAATGTAGCGGTAACGTTCGAATTCGCTTCTGCACGTCCAGATACTTGAACACCCGCTATTTTCTCTGCCGATGTTATGATGTCATCACCCGCAATGGCAGAGATTGAAGGCAGATTTGGTGCCCGTGTGTCGATCATAACGGGCACGCTGACCACATTGGATGGATTTCCAACAGCGTCCGTCTGTGACACAGAAATGGATATGTTTCCGTCTGCCGGAATGTCCGTGGCGCTAAAGTTAGCGGTCCATTGACCTGCCTGATTTGCAGAGACAGTTTTGACCGCTGTGCCCCAGCGAACAACAACTTCCGCATTGCCTTCCGCAAGACCTGTAACCGTAACGCCAGAGGTCTTCTCAGCCGCATTTACACGGCCATCATCAGAGACAGTGGCAACGGAGGGTGCTGCGACAATAGTATCTACCAAAACTGTGCGCGCAACCGACGCATTGCTCGTATTCCCTATGGAATTTGTGACGGTAGCCGAAATGGCGGTCGATCCATCTGCCGGAATGTCCGATGCACTGAAAAGAACGGACCAATTTCCATTGCTGTCGGCATCGATTGTCTTGGACGTCGCGCCCCATTGTACCGCTACGCGGCCATTTGCGACGGCGGTTCCGGAAACCAATATACCCGCCTGTTTCTCTGCTCCATTAACAATGTCATTTGTCGAAACCGCGGCAATTTGGGGAACCGCGGGACGTGCCGTATTGACAGTAACAGGTCGAATTACGCCATCGCTGACATTACCCGCAACATCCGTTTGCACAGCTTGAATGTCATATTGACCATCGACGGGCACCTGTGACGACAGATAATTAACGGACCAGCTGCCATCCTGCCCTGCTGTCACTTGCTTATCAACTCCAGCCCAGGTGACCAAAACAGAGGCCCCTGCCTCAGCAAAGCCCGAAATTGTGACCCCAGATGCTTTTTCGTCAATATTGACGACACCATCACTTGCCACCTGCGATATCACCAACCCAACCGCAGACGTATCAACCATCAGTTTTCTGGTGATGGCAGTGCTTGCGCCGATGTTTCCTGCCGCATCCTTCTGGCGTACCACAACGGTATTGGCTTCATAGACACCTTGACCCAACTCAAAGCTGGTTTCGGAGCCTGAGCTCCATGTTACACCGGCATTTGTCGAATAATCCCAATCTCCGTTAATCTCCAAATTGCTGATATCGATGGTGCCGTCCTTGGTAATCCCATCATTGGATAACGAGCCGGTGTCCGATGCGAGTTGAACGCCCAATGCATTCGGTGCGACTGTATCGATAATGATCGCCATAGGAGAGACGCTGGTGCTGTTTCCTGCGATATCTGTTGCCGATGCAGAGATGAGCCTATTTCCATCCGCTGGCACTTCCGAAGGTAGAAATGTAACCGACCACTTTCCTTCGGCATCGACAGGAAGCGCGTTTTTGACAACCGAACCCCATGTGACAACCACAGAGGAGCCTGGTTCAAAAGTGCCTGTTACAATAATGCTGGCAGCTTTCTCCGCAAGGCTAACAATATCATCCCCCGTAACTTGATCAATCGTGAGTTCGTCTGCCCCGGTATCAATTGTTATTTTCGAAGCATTTAAGTATGCAGGGCTTTCATTACCTGCGGCATCCGTTTGCCGCACCCGTATTTGGCCTGCTTCATATGACCCATCGGCAAGAAGAAATGTTGTGCCATTGCCTGCTTCCCAATTTTGACCGCCATCGAAAGAATAACTCCAGCTTGCTCCGTCCTCTACGCCAAGCACTCTAAAATTACTGTTCCTGGTAATTTGATCCAAAGAAGATTGCCCCGTATCAACCGCGAGGCTGACATTAGGTGTAACCGGAACGCCGCTATCGATCGTAACCGATCGTGACGAAATTTGGCTTATATTGCCTGCCGCATCGGTTGCCGTTGCTTGGACAGTTGTTGACCCATCGACAGGCACGTCACCAACTGCGAATCTTACTGACCAAGCGCCAGTAGAAGATGCATTGATGGATTTCGTAATACTGCCCCAAATTACGTCAACTTTAGCGTTAGTTTCGGCTGTGCCCGACACATCAACACCAGCCAATTTTTCCACCGCATTCACAATGTCATTTTGTGCTATGGCATTTATAAGTACCCCGGCTGGGTTAGTGGTATCAATTGCAACCGTTCGGCTTGAAGACCCAAATTCAGTACCCAATGCATCAACGATTGTCGCTGTAATCATCGTATTTCCGTCTACCGGAAGATCTGCAAGACCAAATTGCGCGACCCAATTCCCAAGTGCGTCTGCCTTGACCGTTATCGTTGTGGATCCCCATTCGACGCGCACTAAGCCATCTGCCGGCGCAAGTCCCTTCAATGCAATTCCGTTTGCACTATCCGCAACATTGACGACATCGTCACCCGTTACAGACAGGATAACAGGTGCAGTAAGGGCCTCATAAAGTGTTACATTTCGGGTTGCACTATCGCTCAAATTACCAGCTGAATCTTCCGCTTGGACCGCCATAGAGCGCATTCCTGGAGCCGGAATTCCAGAGGCGGGAATAGAGATAGTCCATTCACCAAGATCGTTTGCAAAAGCAGAATATTGAATGTTACCTCCCCAACTAAGCAGGACTTTAACCCCAGGGTCAGCCACCCCGGTCACGACAATACCACTTGTAACTTCTGCTGCTCCAAGCAGATCATCTTGGCTCAGCACATTTATTGCTGGTTTTGTCGGCGGTGCTGTATCTACGGAAACATTACGGGTTACGGCTTGCCCCACATTGCCATTGACGTCCGTCGCAACAACCGAAACGGACCTATTGCCATCCGAGGGTACGCGGCTGGACGGAACTGTAACTTCCCAGCGACCATCAATTCCCGCTTGAGTCGAAAACTCTTCGCCTGCCCATGTCAAAAGAATAGATGATTTTGCTTCAGCAGTGCCCGCAATGACCACGCCCGACAATTTTTCGGCGGCATTGATAACATCATTGCCTGAAATCATGTCGATGGATGCAACGGGCGACGCTGTGTCTAGCAGTATGGCCCGCGATGATGTAACGGATTGTCCATTCGCCAATGTAGCTGTCGCAACCAAAATTTTTGCGCCATCCGCACCCAATGCAGACGCATCAGAAGCGGAAAGAGTGTAAGACCAAGTTCCACCGCTCACTTCGGCGTTTACGCTCCAGCTTCCGACATTGAGGGCGACTGCGGTTGCACCTGATGCCACGGTGCCAGTGAGGACAAGACCCGAAAGTTCGGATGCTGAAATAACGTTATCGGTCGCTATGGCACTGATGCTGACCGACGCAGATTGCTGTGTACTGGCAAAAAGATTGGAAACTACGGCCTCCAGCTTTCCATCGGTGCGTAGCGAAGCGGCCGCAGCACCGTTTAGAAGAGCGGCCAAGCCGTCTTCTGTAATAGGCTGACCAGAAACGCCAATCTGCGCGGCCAAGAAGGTCAAAGAAGTTTGCGTATTACCTGCATTTGTAGCGTCCAACCCTGACAAGGCAGCCAAAACAGCGCCCAGTTTTTCGCCCGCGCTGAGACCATCGGATGGCACATAATTGCCGCTATTGGTTGCAACCGGGACAAGGTTAACATCGTCCAGTCCGAGTGCCTTTGCGACGAGCACATTCGCATCCCGCACCGCGGCCGCATCCCGAACCGTTCCACCACCATCGACGCTAAGGCCAGCCTTGATGGCCGCCAATGTGGTCACAGGGTTGACCTGCGCCTGAACCGGAGCAGATAGATCTGAAACAACCACCGCGGAAAACAGGGCTGCGTTCAGATCCTTCGCGCCACCCGTCGCTTCATCCGCATAATCCGCGCCGGTCCCAGAATCGGCCACTTTCGCGATGAGCACATCGCCAAGCTTTGCAGCCACGCGTGCCGAAAAACTCCCATCATTGGCAACAGTTACACCCGATTGAAGAAGCGTCCCGTCGCTGCTGTAGAGAGATATAGTTAGGCCATGGCCTGCCACCAGCGGGCCGGCTACGATGTTGCCTTGTACAAGAATACGGGTGTCGATGGTCACCGCCTGTTGCGCAGAGTCGGAGACATTGCCCGCCAGATCTGTAAGGCTGACTCGCACCTGCGTGGTGCCGTCGGCGGGTACATCCGCAGGGGCAAACTGAACAGACCAGGTGCCAGCATCGCTAACCGTAGCTGTTTTGGTCACCGTTCCCCAAACAACAGAGACGCTGCTTCTCGCCTCACCTGTACCGCTTATGGTGACCCCTGCAGCCTTTTCTGCAGCATTGACCGTGCCATCGCCTGCAATTTGCGCAATGACAGCTGCCGAAGGGGCCGTTGAATCAACGGTCACCGCACCTGCAGGCTTGCCATTCGGGCTTACATTTCCCGCGGCATCCTTTTGACGCACCAGAACTGCACCATCAGCATAGCTGCCCGCAGTGAGTGTAAAGCTGGTGCCGCTTCCCGCCTGCCAGCTTGTGCCGCCATTGGTCGAATATTCCCACGTCGCACCTGCCTCAAGACCGCCGACATCAATTCGACCATTGCTGGTAACGCGGTCCGAAGAGGAACTGCCAGTATCGGTTGCCACTGATGCCGAAGGCGCGCTAGGTGCGGTTGTATCTTTGGGGGCCTCGGGCGCAGGCGAAGAACCACTGCCTCCAGCCAGGGCCACCCCGGCGCCTACGACAGCAAGGCCACCAACTACATATAAAAGGTTACCACTACCCCCGCCGCCAGACGCCTTTTCTTCGCCTTTGCCGTTCGCCGACTGCTCTTGACCATCAACAAACGCCAATTCCTGCGAGGCGGCAGCTGCCTTCTTACCCCGGCGCTTACCTTTGACTGGCTTACCTACAGCCAATGGGTCAACAAAAGTGCCTGCCGCTTGGACCGGAATTTGAGCTGTCGGCGCGTAGTCCTGAACAGCATTACTATGCGACGATGCCATGCGGCCATCTTGATCGGAGATCGGATTTTGCTTTTTAATGTCAGTCATGGTTCAATTTTCCTGATATTCAGTGTCAGCGTTCGCCAAGCGAGTTGGACAAGGTTTTGGTTATTGGCGTGGTAAGGTAGCTCAGGACGGTTCGGGTCCGGCTGCGGACTTCCACGGTCGCGGTCATGCCAGCGTTAATCTTAATTTTGCTCGCAGCGTTTAATTTTGGATCGAGGCGCACAAGAACGCGATAATAAACCGTCTCAGAGCCCTGCGGACCGGGCTCCGTCAGCGTGTCTGGGCTGATATAATCCACCCAGCCTTCAAGGCTTCCGTAGATGCCGGAGTCATATGCATCGAGCTTCACCATGGCCGGAAGACCAACTCGAAGCGACGACACATCGGTCGGCAAATATTTTGCCTCTACAATCAGATTTCCGGAAGTTGGGAGAATTTGCAGGATGGGCTCACCCTGACGTACGGCAGCACCCGGGGTAGTGACATCAATGGATTTGACCTGCCCATCAAGCGGCGCTCGCAGATCTGTCATCTGTAAAACAGCCGTCCGTTCGCGCAGCAATTCCTCTTGTGCGGCCAGATCCTCCTCCGCCTTTACCATTTCGGCTTGGGCATCCTGAAAAAAGCGATTGCGTAAGGTAACGATTTGACCGTCTAGTTCGGCACGTGTCCGCTTTAGACGAATAACTTCAGCCTGACCGACATCTCCGGATGCGAGCAATGGTTCTGAAATTGCCAGTTCTTGCGCTGCAAGATTCCGGTTTGTTTCCAACGCGCCAATGCCCTCGCGCAGGGCTTGGCGTCGACGCTGAAACAACTGCCTCTGGTTTTCTTTAAAAGCGGGCCAGGCATCAAGTTCAGGAGGAAATTTAAGGTCCTCACCATAAACCTCAGCACGCAATCTTGCGAGCGCAGCCTTCAGTGCGGCAACTTTATTCTGGCTATCATCATAGGCTGCCATGACCCGGCTTTGGTCCAACTGTGCAAGCAGCTGGCCCTTTTTCACCATTTGCCCTTCACGCACATACATTTGGGCCAACACACCATTATCAGTGGCCTCGATCATCTGCGTACGCTCCACCGCAATGACCTGGCCGCGTGCACGTACAAGCTGATCAATCTCTGCAAATCCAGCCCATAGGATGATCGCTGCAATCGCCACTAAGGATGACATTACGATAATGACCGCACGGGAGGGGTGACGCAGCGCCGCAAAGAGGCTTCCACCCTGCGCACGCGTCGATTTTGAATGATGTTCAATCATGTTCATGATGGTGCCTGCACAGAGGAGCGAAGATTTGATTTTGTGGTGACGATGCCGCTCTGCTGTTGCTGTGCTGCAGCGGCTCGTTGACGCAATGCGTCCAGAACCTTGTCCTTTGGACCATCCAGTGCGATGCCCTGAGGGGTTAAAACAACAAGCCGATCCACAAGATCAAGCAAGCGTGCTTTGTGTGTGACGAGAACGAGAGTCTGGCCCGTTCTGATCTGCTCCTTCAGCGCCATCAGACACCGTTCCTCAGTCCCTTCGTCCATCGAAGATGTCGGCTCATCCAGCAGCCACAATGAAGATTGGCACATTAGCAGACGCGTAAGCGCCACAAGCTGCTTTTGCCCACCAGATAGGCCCTCACCGCCTTCCGAAATACGAACATCCAATCCTTCCGGACGGCCGGCAATCTGTTCCGCCAATCCGGTGGCTTGGATGGCTGCCATCAAAAGATCTTCGGAGACATAAGGGAGGCCCAGCGTCAGATTTTGCCGCAGCGTGCCACTGATCAATCGTGTGGTTTGTGGCAAATATCCAATCAACTCTGACCGCCGGTCCGCAGCGATATGCTGTACATCCATGCCGTCTAGGCACACCACACCCTTTGATGCCTTTATGACGCCGGCAAAAAGCTTCAGCAGCGTGCTCTTACCCGATCCGACCGATCCGATAACGCCAACCCGTTCGCCCGGTTGAACGGTAAAGCCGTTCAACGCGAAGGGTGTTGTCTGCCCCCGCCAAGCAAATTCAACGTTGCGGACCTCAAGCTTACCTTGAACATGTGACGGCGACAGCGACTGAAGAATGCCATGATTGTCACGCTCAAGTTCAAACAGTTTCTCAAGGTGGTCGAGTGCAATTTTTGAATTACCCCACTGCACCAGCAGACCCGGCAAAGCTGCAACCGGACCGAGGACCCGACCTGATATGATCGAACAAGCGATAATCGCTCCTACTGTCATTGTTCGGCCATCGACAGCCAAATAGGCTCCTGTAGCGACCAGGAAAACATAGCTAAGCTGCTGCATAAGGCCTGAAAAATGTGCGGCATGGTCATTGAGCTGCTTAAGCTTCATTGATTCATTTGCACTTTCCCGCGATAGGGAGTTCCAACGCCCCTGCAGCAACCACCCTGCCCCCGCTGCCTTTACCGATTCTGCAGACTGAATCGTTTCGACAAGGACGCCTTGGCGCATGTTGGCGACCGACATTTCATTGGTCGCATGCTTGGCAATGGCGCGTCGCAAGGAAAGACCGCCAGCCGCAGCAATCACAAAGGCAATCGCTGGAACCATCGCCACCGCAAATCCACCAATCATCCAAATGACCATCAGAAAGAAAACGGCAAAAGGCAGGTCCGTTGCCAGGTAAATAATTCTGGCAAGGGCAAAGGCGCGTACAGTCTCAAAGCCACGCACCTGCGCCGCCAATGTCCCAAGACTTGCCGGCATTTGGTCCAAACGAACCGACAGCAGTCGTGCATAAACAGAAACCGAAGCGTCCACATCAATCGCATTGATGGCCCGATCCATAATGGACGAGCGCGCCAATTTGAGCCCCAGTTCGACCAAAATCGCAATGACAACGCCAACCGTTAAGACAATCAAAGTGGACAGACCGCCCTGCCCAATGACGCGATCATAGACTTGCATGGAATATAGAGAGGTCGCCAATAACAATATCGAGCTCAGCGTTGTCGCAACGGCGGCTAAAGGCACCCAAGCCCTATCCTTACGCAATATAGTCTCGAATAGCTCTTCGGCAGTTTGTGGCACTGCCTTTTTGCTGGCGGGTGACGCAGGCAAAAACAATGTTCCGACAGGCCACGCGCTATATTGCCGACGACCAACCTGCGTTTCTACCAACCATTCACCCGGACCGCCTGCTGCATAGACAAAGGCATAGCCATGATCCGGAATAAGAGCGACCGCCGGTAGCGCGATCAAAGCCAGCTCGGTCGTCCACTCCCCAGCCTCAATGTTCAACTTTTCAAACAGCTCTAGCAGTGCGACCTGATGAAAATCAGCCGCATCTTCCGACAGAAAATGCCGGGACAACATCACTGAATCGCGGCTCAATAGCCGATAGTCGGTCACACCGGCGGAGACGAGCTGCTGGCTTAGCCACATCAACCCTTCATGCGAAAAAGACGCATCGCGTGTCGCGGAAAGGATGACGGCTGTTGCACCAGCGTCCGCCCCGTCCATCATTGTAACTAAGCCGTCACTTCCAGAGGCATCTACCATCTTATCTGCCCCGTCTGAAGTTGCAGGCGATAGTCCGAAAGGAGATATTGAACTTCTGCATCCGCAAGGGCGCGTTCATTTTCTGTCACTTCGCGCACCACGTTCAAAACGTCGAGCCAACTGCGTTTCCCCGCCAAGAAAAGGCGGTTGTAAGAACCAAAAGTCTCTTCTTGGATCATGAGGTTTAACCGCAAGGATTCAACGAGCCGCAATGCTGCATCCCGCGTTTCCAAATCGGAGCGAACAGACGCCCGAATATCCTCCTGCGCCGCATCTAAAGAAAGTTGCGCACCCTCCGCCTGCGCCCGTGCAGCACCGACGCGTGACAGGGACGACAATCCGGAACCGAAACTATATTGCAGCCCGAACAAAACACGGCTGGCCGGAAAAGCAGATGTGTCATAACGACCATCGTCAATGCGTTGTTCAAACTTGCCATAGAGCGTTGGCTTGATGGCATTGAGGGCACGGCTACTGTCGATATTCGCTACTTCAACATCACCGCGCGCACGTTTTAGAACGGGGCTGTAGGCGAGGCTTTGTTCAACGGGGTCCTGCGCGACTGCGGGATCATTAGACAATGTTTGTGCAGGCATCCCGGGCAAGGAAATGTTTTGCATTGTCAAAGGCGCGCCAAGAAGTTCACTCAAACCAGCAAGGGCAGCATTCTGCCGCGCGGTGAGGCTGACTATGTTATTTTCCGACTGGCGTAAGCGGGTCAGTACTAGATTAAGGTCGACGGGCGCTGAAAGACCGGTGGTCACGCGGCGGCCGATCATTTCCTCCAATGCACTCAACCGAGTGACATCTTGACGGAACACATCGAGCGATCGGGATGTCGACAATAATTGACCAAATAATTCCAGCACCCGAGAGCTCAGCACATATTGCGCCTCTTCAACGCGTACATTCGCAAGGCTTGAACGAGACTTTGCCGCCTTCAGGTCAGATTCCAGCCGCCCAAAGCTGTAAATGGGTTGAGAAACAGAGGCGATGAATTGGCGATCTTTGCCACTCGTCTCCGCCTGTACTGCGGGGGCAGGGAAAAATTGCCAACGCGCCGCGGTCACATCATAACCTGCGGCTTTCGCTGCAGCAGATTGTGCGCGAATACGCGGATTTTGTGCCACCACTTCACTGATCAATCGCTGCAACGTCCATAAAGGCTGGGCGTCAGTCACGGGCACCTCAGTTGCTGCAGCCTCTGTTACCACTCCCTTTGTACCCGCCCAATCATCGGCGGCCTGCGCGGCTACAGCGGGGCCTGACGCGGCACTGAGTCCAAAAATCATCCCGCCAAGCAGCAGCGAAGCACGGCGCGCGTGGGACAATATACTGAACACAGCAAATGGGTAAAACCCAGAGTAACGCGACACACAAAGACTAAGCCCGGTCGGTGAAACTCTTATAGAAACTCGGACCAACTGAACCTCCAAAACCGGCCGAAATCAAAGCGATCAAAACGCATCGATTATTCCGCCGCTGTAATCAGCGTTCGGGTCACCGACACACGCGGCCAAAATATTTCATTTTCGCTCTCTCTTCCAAAATCTGGACTATGATTTTGGGTCCCAGCACGAGAGACAATGAAATAAAAAATCCTGCTTAGATCATCGTCTAAACCACAGATTGTCCATCGCCCCGATCAACATCAAAAACAATTAATCCATTGATAGGTTTACTAATTTTTCGGGGAATTAAACTTTCTAAAAGTTGCATTGATATATGCATTAAGATATATAACTAATCTTACGGGTTAGTTTTTTATCCATAAGCTTAGCCAAGTTGAGACAAGGCTTTGAGGCAAACATCTGTAAGGAAAGAATCTTAGCCAAACACGGCTTGGACGCTGGCTATTCCAGCACAGCACAAGACGCACATCGAACATCCATGCGATGATCGTCTTGCGCCATTCAGGCGGAAGTAAAACTAGGGTCAGGACCTAGGCTGCGAGCCTATTCTCGTTCGAAAAAATGCCAAATTGCAGAATCAGCTGGCTAATCGACGAGACGCTGAGCTTTTGCATCAGATTGCGGCGATGCACCTTCACGGTTGCTTCTGATACAGCCAGTTCATGGGCAATTTGTTTGGCGAGCTTGCCATTACACAGCGCAACAAAAATCTCCCGCTCACGCGGCGACAATGCGTTAACATGATTCAGCTTATGCATACGGCGCTGCAATTCGAGCTCACGCTGTCGCAAATCCTGCATAGCAACACTGATAGCGTCCAGCAGATCCTGTTCGCGCACGGGCTTAGTCAAGAAATCGACGGCTTTGGCTTTCATCGCTTTGACCGCCATTTCCACATCGCCATGACCAGTGATAAAAATGACTGGGACGACGCTTCCCATCTCAGCCAGCCTTCGCTGAATTTCTAGACCGCCAATGCCGCGCAGTCGCACATCAAGGACGATACATCCGGAAAGCCCGCCTTGCGCAGCGCGTAAAAATGCCTCTCCGTCATCGAATAATTCCACGTCATAGCCTACCGAGCGCAGCATTATCGCCAATGAAGAGCGAAGCGCCAGGTCATTATCAACAACATAAATCTTTCGGTTTAGGTCGAGCATTTCTCTCCATATCCTGTTTGCAATCTTTTACATACCAAGGCGTTTATCAGGGACCAAATGCATTTTTCACCGATAGTTAAAATATTACATGGTTTTACAAAATCTTGCTGACATGTTGGGCACTTAAAAGGATACGAAAATGGCTTTCGCGGTGCATCAATATCAGTGCAGAACGGGCGGGTGGATCGAAGGATCGCTACGCAGACATATTTGTTCGTTAGGCACTCGTTCGCACCGAATCTGTCCGAATAATTGCAGGTAAGCACCCAGAATATTTGGTGCACCCAACTGGATTCGAACCAGTGGCCCCCAGATTAGGAATCTGATGCTCTATCCTGCTGAGCTATGGGTGCAGCAGACACGGCCATAGCTGGGCGCAATCGGACGGTCAATTTTTTGCCGAGGGCGGAACAACGGGAAAGAGTAAAGGCGCAATGCCAATGCCTTCTTCGACCAACGCCTTTGCCTCATCACTACTGGTCTCGCCGTGAATGAGGCGATCGGGTTCTTCGCCATAATGGATAGCCCGCGCAGTTTCGGCAAAATTGCCCCCCACCCATTGCGACTTATCCAGCAGTTCAGATTGCGCGCGGGCCAATTTTTGCACGAGCTCCGCCACAGCGGGAGGCAAAGCTTCGGGAGCCGGCGCATCTGCTTTCGTTTCGGTTGCGGCGGGCGCGACTGAAGGTAAAGCTACTGCCCCTTGGTTACCCTTGCGCGGTACATTGGGCACCGACAGCGCCTTTTGAATTTTGCCATCATTACATGTTGGGCAAGCGAGCAGACCGTTGGATTTTTGCGTATCAAAATCAGCAGAGGACGCGAACCAGCCTTCGAACTGGTGTCCGTTGCTGCAATTCAGGTCAAATGTGATCATTGCGCGCCGCCAACTCCCAACATGCTATCCAGCTTTCCCTGATTGTCGAGCGCGCGCAAATCATCGGACCCACCAATAGCAATATCATTGATGAATATTTGCGGCACAGTTTGGGCGCCCGGCGCACGTGCGACCATCTCAGCGCGCTTTGCCGCGTCCATGGTTACATCATATTCACTATATGTGACGCCTTTGCTGTCCAAAAGATGCTTGGCCCGCACACAATAAGGGCAGGCGAATTTGGTGTAGATTTCAACATTTGCGATCATAGAACTGAAATGGTGTTCCCACTCCTGCAAGTCAAGCGTCGAACGAAGTCGCAATGTCCGCTTGCCCCCCGCCGCCACGCAAAGCCCGCGCCCAACAGAATATCTGCACCCATTTTGCACCGTCACGTTTCAGCACCGCAACACAACCGTCGCTGGTTGCACCCGTGGTCAAGACATCGTCGATCAGGATGATTTTTCGCCCTTTCAATGTCCCCTTATATTTTGGATGAACTGCAAAGGCGCTGGCCACGGCTTTGCGCCGTCTTTTGGGGTCCAAACCGCGCAAACTCGGCGTGCGCTTATGCCGGACCAATATATCGGGCACAAAGGCGATTCCGGTTAAGTCTGCGAGCTGCTTTCCGATTAACCCCGACTGATTAAAGCTGCGCGACCAGATCCTTGTCCAATGCAGCGGCACGGGCGTGATGATCAGTTGGTCCTTCTCCTCCGGCACATGGCGCAACAATTGGTGCGCAATGACACGCGCCAAGCCAATTTTGCCGCCATATTTCAGCCGAAGCGCCACCTGCGCCGATAGGTCATCATATTTTACGGCGGCGCGGATGCCGTCATGTCGGGGCGGGTTTGCTATACAGGCGGCACAATAAGCATCCGCACCGCGGTCAAATTCAAAGGGCGCGGCGCACCCCCGACACCAAGGCGGCCCCAGAAATTCCAATTTTTGCCAGCACTCCATGCAAAAAGGCCCGCCCGCTGCGGTAATGATACCGCAACAGGGGCAGCGTTCGGGCAAAACCCAATTCAACATGCTGTGGAAAATGTGGCTGCCTTTTGCCATATCACACTTGTCGGACAAAGATTGGGTCTGCACAAGGGCGCAAATGAGCAATGATTTGAATCCACCGGAGATTTTTGACCGTCGCCGCCGTCATGCCTTGCGTGCGCGGGCCGCTAGGCGTTCGGGGGATGATTTCCTATGGCACCATATCGCGCAAGATATAGCCGAGCGACTATCCGCGGTGACGCGCACGTTTGAACATGCCCTGATCATCGGGCCCATTGGACGATGGTACGCGGAAATCTTGCCGCCAAATGTCCCCTGCACGCTTGCACCATTGGTCAATATACCACCGTCGGACGATGCGCCTATTGCATTGGAAGAAGACCGCCTGCCCTTCACGCCCGGCAGCTTTGATCTCGTGATTTCGGCAGGAACGCTGGATAGCGTCAATGATTTACCTGGCGCGCTTATTCAAATCCGGCGCCTGTTGCGGCCCGATGGGCTGTTTCTTGGTCATATGTTTGGGGCTGGCACCTTAAGCGCGCTCAAGGCAATGTTGCTAGAGGCGGATGCCAATCGGGTGACACCGCATATCCATCCACAGATTGACCTGCGCAGCGCCGCAGACCTTATCGTGCGTGCTGGCTTCACTTTGCCTGTAGCGGATCAAGACATCACTGCCGTGCGTTATGGGAACTGGCGCTCCATCGTGTCAGACATAAGGGACGCTGGCATTGGCAATGCACTTGCAGGACAGCGCAACTATCTCGGAAAAGACATGCCCGCGCGCCTCGATCAAGCCTTTGCTGCCCGCACAGACGCCCAGGGCAAGGTTACCGAGGGCTTCACGCATATCTTTTTAAGCGGATGGTCACCGTCCGAAAACCAACCACGACCTGCCAAAAGGGGAAGCGGTCAGGTGTCGCTCGCGGACATATTGTCAAAGGACCAAGCTGGCTAGGGTTTGGACCACTTAAATGCCCTGCAGCTTGCGGACCAAAGGATAATCGGCGGGCGGCATCGGTAAATCCGCCATGTCTTGCGGCAAAGTCCATTGAATGTCGGACGCATAGATTGCGCTGGGCGTGCCCAACCATGTGGTGCAACGATAGAGTAAAAGCACCAGATTTCGGTCGCCCAATGGTTCGCTGGCAAAGGTTTCGGGTACCAAATCCTGCGCGGTGACGATTATCCCAAGTTCCTCTGCAAGCTCACGCACCAAAGCGGCTTCTGGCGATTCACCAACATCCACTTTACCGCCCGGAAATTCCCATAAGCCCTCCATTTGAGCACCCATAGGACGCTTTTGCAGGAGGATTTCTCCTTTGCCATTGGTCAAGGCGGCAGCAACCACGAACAATATACTCGGACTATTTTCCATATTCTCATCACAACGCACAATTTTGTAAGGCTGTGTGGGATTTCGACGCGCCTCGCAACCAAGGAATGTGGTGCAACACCCCTTTTACGTTCAATAAGAAACGATCTTCAGCTTCTGCCCAGCGCGAATGGTGGCACTGGGTGACAGTCCGTTCAGTGCCCGAAAGCGTTCGGTTTGCAGCGATGTATATGCCATGCGCGCCGCAAGCGACGCGACATTATCTTGTGCCCCCGCGGTGATAACGCGCAACTTACGCGGCTTTACGGCGGCGGCTTGCGCGGCGTTCAGGCGCGACATGCTGTAAAACATGCGGTCAAATGGTTTGGCGTTGCTCGCCGCTATCGTCACAAAATGATAGGCAGTTCCCGGTGCCCATTCATACGCGAACACTGAAACAACACGCTGCCCCTGCTGGGTATTGACCACCGCATCGGTGTAAAAAGCAGGGATATCATTCACCGTTGTGCGCCGGATCTCTCCCGCTGGAATGGTTGCCTTGTCGCCCGACACCGCCTTTAAGGCTTTCGCGATGTAGGTGCTACGATTGCCATCAAATGCGCCGCCCGTGAATATGGCTTTCCCGCTATTGCCATTAATCGCGACGGAATCGCTGCTGTTTTGCATGCCAAAGCCAGTGGGCACGGTGAATTGCATCTTCAGTTCTGGGTGCAGAAAATTGTGCCCTTCGACCACCCCTTGCGCAGGGTCATCACCATATAGCATGCCGTCAATGGCCGCCAAATGCGCGTCCGCATTGCGCACGCTACTGGCGGGATATACTTTCGACCGCGTCGCTGCACGCGAAACGCGCCTTGCCGGGTCAGGATGGGTGCTGGCCCATTCCGGAACCCGATTATCACCCAATCCAGCTACCTGCATGTCCAGGCTGGTCTGTAACGCCAAGGAATTGAGCATCGATGCCAACGCGCTTGGGTCATATCCGGCTTTGCTGAGATAGCGGATGCCGTAATCATCGGCTTCCTCCTCTTGCGTACGCGAATATTTGAGCGTGAAGACTTGCGCCAACGGACCTGCATATTGCTGTAATCCACCGCCTAGCGCGCCCAATAAGCCGCCCGAATTACCGAGCACCGCCCCTAATATACTGCCCCCCATCCCCAGTATGCCCGCCAGCGTTGCATTATTTTTGCGCTTTTCACTATGCCGCGCTGCGGTGTGCCCGACCTCATGCCCCAGAACGCCCGCCATTTCGGCTTCATTATTGGTCAAAGCAACCAATTGGCGGGTGATGTAGATATAGCCACCGGGCAGTGCGAATGCGTTGTTCACCGAGGAATTGAGCAATGTGACGTTAAAGTCGCTTTGCGCGTTTCCAAGGCCCGACTGCATGGCAATATTCTTACCGACGCGCACAACATAGGCCGTCTGCGGACTTTGCATCGGTCCGCCAAATTCTTTCAGAATTTCTGTGTGATATTTGGCGCCCTCATTCTTTTCTTGGGCGGTGAATGGTTTGGGAACCGCTGGGCCTGTGGTTCGCGACTGCGCGTCGGCGGGCTCATGGCCGCCGATGATACCCAGTCCGAAAACTGCCGCACTGGTAAAAAGACACATTTTCGAAAAACGCATCAATACCCTCCCTCAATACGAGCAACGCAGCTTGCGACACGCCCGTTCAATGCCTCACACAATAACGGCCATAAGGGGGTTTATACTTGAAGGTTCAGGCCCCCATGGACAAGAATTTTGCGCGGCGCTGTTGCAATAATTCTTTCGATGAGAAACCAGACAGCGCGTCCAACTCCTCATCTATCGCGGTTGCAAGCGCAGCGGCGGCCACAGCATGATCGCGATGCGCACCGCCGACAGGTTCCGGCACAATACGGTCAATGATCCGAAGCGTTTTCAAATCATCCGCCGTCATCTTCATCGCTTGCGCGGCGTCCGCAGCCTTGTCTCCGGTGCGCCACAAAATCGAGGCGCAGCCTTCGGGCGAAATGACCGAGTAGACGGCATATTGAAACATCAATATCCGGTCGGCGGCCGCCAGTGCCACAGCGCCACCCGAACCGCCCTCGCCCACGATGCAGGCAATCATTGGCACACCCAACTCTAGGCATTTCTCGGTAGAGCGGGCAATCGCCTCTGCCTGCCCGCGTTCTTCGGCCTGAATGCCTGGAAATGCGCCCGACGTATCGACTAAGCTTACCACCGGAATACCGAACCGATCGGCGAGTTCCATCAGGCGAATGGCTTTGCGATACCCCTCGGGCTTACCCATGCCGAAATTATGGCGCAGGCGGCTTTGCGTATCATCGCCCTTTTCATGCCCGATGACCATCACGCGGCGGCCATTTAGGCGACCAAGACCGCCAATGATTGCTTGATCATCGCCAAAGGCACGATCCCCCGCCAAGGGCATGAAGTCTTCAACCATCGCTTCGATATAATGTTTGAAATGGGGGCGTTCCGGGTGCCGCGCGACCTGCGTTTTTTGCCATGCCGTGAGATTGGCATAGGTATCCTTCAGCTGCTTGTCCGCCTTGGCCCGCAATTTGGCGATTTCGGCGCCCGCATCAACATCGCTCTCACGCGCAGCATCTTGCAATTCAAGGATGCGCGCTTCGAGAGCGGCAACCGGCTTTTCAAAATCGAGATATACCATCATGCCAGCGGGTTAGAGCCTCATGTGCGACGGGTCAATGTGCGCGTTGCCAATGGGTGCCGCCGATTGACCAGTTCGACGAGCTTGCTGCTGTCGACATGTGTGTAAATCTGGGTCGTCGCGATGTCCGCATGTCCCAGCATGGACTGCAACGCCCGCAGATTCGCGCCGCCCGCCAAAAGATGCGTGGCAAAGGCATGCCGCAGGACATGGGGGCTGACCTTTGCTGGGTCTAGCCCCGCAGACGCTGCAAGGTCCTTAATGATCTGGAACAAGCGAATACGGCTGATATGCCCCCCGCGCGAGGGAAACAGAAAGCGGGACTTTTCCGGAACAAAGTCCAACCACTCATGCACCGCTTGGCGCGCACGGTTGGAAATGGGAATTAATCGTTCCTTGTCGCCCTTGCCTTTTACGATGATGAACGGTCTATCCGACACAACCGCATTTCGCGGCAGGCCGACCAATTCGGTGGCACGCAGTCCCGAACCATATAGCAGCTCAATCAGCGCCGACAGCCGATAATCATTCGCCATGGGATGCGCCTGCGCAAGCTTTGCGGCAATCACCCCAAATAAAGTGTCGACTTCTTCTATGTCCAAAATTTTGGGCAAGGGCCGCATTTGCGATGGCTTTGGCAAAGCTGCCGACGGGTTGTCCGCGCGAAAGCCCTCCTCATGCAGAAAGGCGAAGAAACGCCGTAATGCAGATGCCTTGCGTGCAACGGAGCTGTTGGCCAGATCGCGCCATTGACGCGCCAATTCCGCTAGCCCGTCAGGCCCCGCTGCTGCCAGTTGACCATGTAATAGACCCGATGCGGACATCAAGTCGCTTTGATAGGCCATAAGCGTATTCTTGGCGACACCTTGCTCTGCCGCCAACATTTCCAGAAAACGTGCAATCAGATCACGATCGGGTAAGCGCATTACTGGCTGACGATCGTTATTGCCATGTCGTTAGGCAAAAGTGACTGCTTCAGCGGCAATCATCCGGGCTTCAGCCTCCAAACCGACCTGTCGCAAGGAACGGACGATATAGTAAAGATGATTGGCGGGCACAGCCGACCAAGAAGGCGCCTGCAGCGCCGCAACCGCCATCAACGCAACCGTTCCCTGCTCGCCACGTTTGGCAGCGGCGGTAATCGCTTTTGACCATGCGGTTTGACGGGAAATATTGACTTTAAGGTCGCTTGCAAATTCCGTGCGCGCATCGGTTTCAATACGGCTAAGCCCCGACAGGCCGGCGAGCAAAAGCCGCGATTTATGTCCGTCAGTGCTGTCATCATTGCCAAAAAATTCGTCTAGGCTACTATAATCAGCCGCCGTTACCCGCCCCGGCGCCGCCAATGTCACCAGCGCCCAACCCAGCGATCCATCCGCTACAATGTCCACCCAACGCGCCGCAGATCGGTCAAGACCAGCCGTCAGCATGGAGGCAATCAGCCGGTCCGCCTCGGCCTGATGATCCGCATTGGGGGTGATGAGCGCCGCCGCACGCGCCGTCATCACTAATGAAGCATGATAGTCCGCGCCTGCGGCCGCTGTGGTCCATAAGGACGTCATCGCCGCAACTTTGGCCTCTGCATCTGAAGCGGTGTAAGCATTGCCAAGGCTTTCCGCCTGTGACCGCGCTGCGTCAGGCGCATCCGGATCATCCAGAACCTGTGCATAGAGGTCCACCATATTCCGGTTCGACAATATACCAAGCGCCGCAGCGTTGGATGCATATTTGACCCGGATTGTTGGCGTAAACATCGGTAACTGCACCCGCCAACCGTCAATCTGACGTCCCGTATCTGCAAACAGGCTTTCCGGCGGTTCAAGGCCTACAGCAGCGGAAAGGCCGAAGCGCCAAGGGTTCATACCCTCAACATTTTCCCATTCGATTTTCACTGAACGCCGCCCGTTCATGCCGGCACCAACCGCTTTTTCCGCCAAGAGATAATCGACGCCGCGCACCCAGCCTTGATAGCGGCCCTGATTGATAAATGCGGTCGCGCTGCCTTGTTCACCCGCCAAAGATGCACAAATGGCGCGCGTCATTTTCCAGCGGCCATTGTTCACAAGGCGCACACCGCTTTCGGTGATTGGGCACATGCCCGCTAAATCGCCATTGGCCAAATAGGCCTGCATCGCGACTTCATGGAGCCGTTTTGTGTAATCTGCGCTATCCACTTTCTGCACGAGATTGCGCGCCACAACCGAATCGCCCATCCGCAACAACAACCATGCACGATCCGCTGTCCAATCCGCGCCATTAACACCCGCAGGCGTGTTCGTGCGGCTGGCGAGTAAACGCCGCGCCATGATCGTACCCCAGCGCGAAGCAATCGGCCCCGATGTGCGCTTAAGCATCTGGCTTAAAAATGCTCCATCTACCCTACCAAAAGCGTCCGCTGGAAAACCGCCCGACGCTTCCGGCAATATCCCGATTGCGCCCAAAGATTGCCGTGCGGCAGGCGGGACATCAAAACGGATAACCAATTCGGGATCTTCTTCCTCTTCCCCCTCTTCAGTCGCTTCTGCATCTTCGCGCACAGCGGAAGCGGTCGAGGCGCTGGCATTATTTGGCGATACGGGCGCAGTTCTGCCCGCTGCAGGCGTTTGTGCGGGTGCAGGATCACCAAAGCCTTCAGGCAGCAGGGATTCAGGCCCCTGCTGCCCAAGCGCAGGCAAGGAAAATACCAAGACCAGAGCGCTGGCGACCAAAAGGCCGCTTTTTGAAATCTTGTTAGTCAATGATGCGAACCTGTTTCCATATCTGCGAACAGCAATGTCATATGTTCCATTACCATCCGTTGCCATTGCCGCAACCCTCAGCAGAGAATAGCAAGTCTATGCCCCTTGCTGCAACCGATAGAAGCCGCAAAAATGCTATTTCACGTAACTATCACGCCTAGCTTTGTGTATTCTTCTGTATTTACAACAAAAATCAACAAAGTGGCAAACTGCTTTCGGCTGACGCCAAGGCGATATATAGGCCATGTCGTCATGGTTGATCATCACGAACCTAAAAAGCGAAAATCCAGCAGGCACGCTGCATTGGTCATTGACCGTCCGGTGGTGCTTGTGGGCATGATGGGCGTTGGAAAAACCAGCATCGGAAAACGGCTTGCCGTCCGTTTGGGCATATCCTTTGTCGATGCCGATGACGAAATTGAAAAAGCTGCAGGCCTCTCCATTACGGAAATATTCGCAAAATATGGCGAAGACTATTTTCGCGATGGTGAACGCCGCGTGATTGCCCGCCTGATCGAAGGCGCACCAAAGGTTATTGCCACGGGCGGTGGCGCTTTCGTCAATGACGAAACGCGCGCGCTCATCTTGGAACGCGCAACGTCGATATGGCTTGATGCCGATGTGCAGGTACTGGCCGAGCGTGTCTCGCGGCGCGACCACCGCCCATTGTTAAAAGACAAGGACCCAGTCAAGGTGCTGACCGACCTTGGCAAGATACGTAACCCCATTTATGCCGCTGCCAATCTCCATATTCGCAGCGACACCTCGCCGCATGTGCGGACCGTTGAAAATATCTTGAAGGCCCTCGCCGCATGACCGTGATATCCGTTGACCTGTCCAATAGACCTTATGACATTCATGTCCGCGCCGGGTTGCTGGCCGATATTGGCTCTGTTTTGGCGCCTTATGCCCGCGACAGCCGCTTGCTGGTCATCACTGACGAAAATGTTGCGCAAGCCGTTCTGCCAAAGTTTGAAGCGGCATTGCGCAGCGCGGGCCTATCATCCGCGCAATTCATCCTGCCCGCTGGCGAAACGGGGAAAAGCTGGGCGCAGTTGGAGCAGTTGACGGATTGGTTGCTGGAACAACATGTCGAACGCAGCGACCATATCATTGCCCTTGGCGGTGGCGTAGTGGGGGATATTACTGGCTTTGCCGCGCATATCATCAAACGCGGCTGCGCATTTGTGCAGATACCGACGACCTTGCTTGCCCAAGTCGACAGCAGCGTTGGCGGTAAGACCGCCATCAATAGCGCAGCAGGCAAAAATCTGGTTGGGGCGTTTCATCAACCTTCCTTAGTCCTCATCGACCCAGAATTACTGTCTACCCTGCCCACCCGCCAACTCGCAGCGGGATTTGCCGAAGTGGTGAAATATGGCCTCATCGACGACGCACCGTTTTTTGATTTTTGCGCGGACAATCTCGACAGCTTTTTTGCAGGATCCCCGGATATCCGTGCCCAAGCTATCATCCGGTCCGTACAGTCCAAGGCACGGATCGTCGCCGCCGACGAAACCGAACGCACAGGCACACGGGCGCTGCTGAACTTGGGCCACACATTTGGCCATGCCTTGGAAGCCGACACCGGTTTTTCCGACCGGCTTTTTCATGGCGAAGCAGTCGCCGCTGGCATGGCCTTAGCGTTTCGCTATTCGGTACGGATGGGTTTTTGCCCTGCGGAGGATGCGGAGCGGGTTACGGAGCTCTTAAAGCAGGCAGGCCTACCCACATCATTATCCGAAGCCGGTGTTAGCGCCGAAGGTGCGGCATTGGTCGACTATATGCGGCATGACAAGAAAATGAGCGCGGGCACGCTACCCTTCTTGCTCGCGCGCGGTATCGGGCAGACGTTTTTGTCGAATGATGTCGCACTGGACGACGTCGCCGCGTTCCTTGATAGCGAAGTTTAGTCGTCAGCGATCAGGAAATCATCGGATTCATCACCGCCGAAGCTGTGCCGGGTTCCGGCATGCATATCACCGCTGGTGAACTGCGCTTTCAGGCGACTACGGTCACGACGTCGGAATTCGGCAATGATGTCTTGAATTTTTTCACGGTCAGTGCCGAAATATTTTAACGCGTCTGCGGACATGCGGATCGAGGATTCAAACACCTCGCGCATGATGCTGATGCCGTCATCTTCCATCAGCAATAATGCCTGCTCCCGACCATAAGCCCGCACGAACAATTTTGTCCGTGGAAATGTCTCCCGCACGGGCATCAAGGACTCTGCGGTCATGTACCGGTCGTCGATGCAGAAAAATATCGCCTGCGCCTCTTCACCTCCTGCCCGCTGCAGCAAGTCGACGCGCGTGCCATCGCCATAGAAAACTTTGAAACCAAAATCACCGCTGCGGTCGATGGTCTGCGGGTTAATATCAATCAATGTCACCGAACGTCCCGCCGCTTGCATGATTTGTGATACCTGCTGTCCAAAACGACCATGCCCTACGATGATGACATTGGCCTGCGACGCCAACTCGGGGTCATCCAACTGGACATCGCCCGCGACCTTGCGCGCCGCAAGCTTGCCTGCAACGATCATCAAGAACGGCGTGGTTGCCATCGACAGCGTCACGACTGCGCCGAAAAGGCTCGCTGCTTCCGGCTCGATCAACAAAGCGTTCTGCGCCGCCGCAAATAATACGAACGCGAACTCGCCACCTTGGCTCAAAAGCATCGCCATGATGATTGATGGCTTGTTCTGGAGACCAAAAAACCTGCCAAGCGCGAAGATGACGACAATCTTTATCGCGACCAAAGCCAGCGCAAGTCCCGCGACGAAAAAGGGCTGCGACAAGATGACATCAACATCAAGCAACATGCCAACTGCCAAGAAGAACAGACCCAGTAAGATCGAACGAAACGGATCAATATCCGCCTCTAACTCATGCCGGTAAGGCGATTCCGCCAACATGACGCCTGCGACAAATGCGCCAAGTGCTGGCGACACGCCAATCGCCTGCATCACCGCGGCGCTGACACACACAGTGAAAAGGCCCGTGACGATAAACAATTCGCGCTCCGAAATTTTGCCGACCAACCGAAGCAAAGGCGACAGCAAATAGCGTCCGGCCAGCACCAATCCGACAATCGCCAGCACCGCGTAAAATACGAGAGACCATCCCTCAATCGCACCCTCTTCCGCGGGCGCGCGCGACAAGGCGGCAACGATAGTGAGCAAGGGGACAATCGAAATGTCCTGAAACAATAAAATGGAGAAGCTTTTTTCACCATAATCGGTCTTCATACGGCCGCGCGATTGCAATAATGGCAACACCTGCGCGGTGGACGACAAGGCCAGTGGCAACCCCAGAACTAAGGCGGCTTGCCAGCTAAAGCTGGGCATCGCAAAATGGATGACAACAAACATACCAAGGCCGCATAATATCACCTGCAGCGGTCCAAAAAGCAGGATGTCGCGTCGCAACAGCCACAGCCTGCTCGGCGATAGCTCAAGCCCGACGAGAAACAGCAGCAAGATGATACCGATTTCGGAATAGGCCAATATCGTCTCAGGCGAGTCAATTAACGCAAGGCCATCCGGCCCAATGGCAATGCCCGCGACCAGATAGCCAAGCACCGCGCCAAGCCCCAAACGCCGGAAAATCAAAACCGCCAACAGCGCCGCACCGAGCAGCACCACCCCGCCCAACATCACATCAGCGACGAGGTGATGTGGCGCAGTTTCCATCAGACTTTCTCTTTGGTTTGCGCGGCGGCCGCGAGGATTGCGTCAAATGGCAATAAAATCGCGGCATGGCGCGACGGATAATCCGTTGCCGCCGCAAGCAAAGCGAGTTCCGGCCAGCAGCTTGGCATATCGCCAGCTTGCTGTAACGCCTGCGCCACGCCTTCGCGCAATCTGGCGATTTCGGTTATTGCGGTTCCGACGGCGTTTTGCGTCAAAATCGCTGCCGATGCTTGCCCAAGCGCGCAGGCATTCGCGCGCAGGGCAAGGTCGCATAATATTCCTTCGGCGTCGGTCACAACATCCGCTTGAATACGGCTGCCGCATAAGGGCGAACGCACTTCGGCGGTGCCGTCGGGGTCTGCAAGGCGATGCCCCGCGACCAGAGATGTTGCCAGCCTTAAGAAATCCCGATTGTAGAGCGCCGAGTCCATCAGTTCGCGGTTTCGGCGTCACTATCGCCGGCGAGGCGTTGTTCACGCACAAATTCGGACATGGCGTCACCGCTGGCGTTGAGTAACGGATATGTACGCGAACTGGTCATCCACTCGGGCCGCCCTTCATCCGCATCATATACCACATCATATCCCATCACGAAGAGCAGGAAGATGAGCGTTGCGATTATCAGTCCCTTAAGCATACCGAAGCCAAAACCAAGAACGCGGTCAATCGGACCAAGCAATGACTTACGCGATTTGGCACCAATCGATTTCGCGATCCATTTGCCTATAGCAAAAATGACGATGACAAGCGCCAAAAAGGCGAGCACGGCCGCGCCGGAGTCCGAACCCACGGCCTCCGCCAATGCCGCCGTCGCGGGTGTATGGAACATACGAACGGCAAAGATGATCAGCACCCAGGCGATCATCGACAACGCCTCTTGCACAAAGCCGCGTAAGAAACCGAATGCGGCCCCGCTGCCCAACAAGAACAGGACAATGATATCAAGTGCTGTCATCTGATCCTATTGCCTTTAAAACCGTTCGAAGCAGATTTAGGAGCGTCCCAGCATATGGTCAACGAGATTGGCAAGCGTGCGGAACTCTTGCGTGGAAATACCGGCCTGCCCCTTTACCGACGGCGGCACTAATGCGCGGCTAAAGCCAAGCTTTGCCGATTCCTTCAATCGCAACGCACCATGGGCAACGGGGCGGATTTCGCCAGACAAAGCCACTTCGCCAAAGAGCACTGCATCGGATGGCAATGGCCGCTCCGCCAAAGCCGAAACCAACGCCGCTGCCACCGCAAGATCAGCAGCAGGGTCGGAAATGCGATAGCCACCTGCGATGTTGAGATAGACCTCAGCGGTTGAAAAACTAAGGCCGCATCGCGCTTCCAACACCGCCAATATCATCGCAAGGCGACCACTGTCCCAGCCGACGACAGCGCGGCGCGGTGTCGCCCCGCTCGAAAGCCGCACGGTCAGTGCCTGAATTTCTACGAGGACAGGCCGTGTCCCCTCCAACGCCGGGAACACCGTTGCGCCTGTGACCTGCTCGGCGCGGTCGGTCAGGAACAAGGCGCTTGGATTGCCAACCTCCGTCAGTCCTTCTTCAACCATTGCAAAAACGCCAATTTCGTCAGTCCCGCCAAAGCGGTTTTTGGACGCACGCAAAATGCGATATTGATGGCTGCGTTCGCCTTCAAACGACAATACAGTGTCGACCATATGTTCCAGCACGCGGGGCCCGGCGATCGTCCCGTCCTTGGTAACATGGCCGACGAGCATGAGCGCTGTGCCGCGTTCCTTGGCAAAGCGGATAAGCTCCTGCGCCGAGGCGCGGACTTGGCTGACCGTGCCCGGCGCGCCTTCGATAAGGTCGCTGTGCATGGTCTGGATGGAATCGATGACCAATAAAGCGGGCGGCGCGCCTTGGGCCATCGTCGTCAATATGTCGCGCACCGAAGTCGCGGCGGCAAGCTGCACCGGCGCATCGCCAAGGCCAAGCCGACGGGCCCGCAAGCGCACTTGGTCGACCGCTTCTTCGCCCGAAATATACGCAACGGCCAAGCCCCGCCGCGCAAGATTTGCGGCGGCTTGTAACAATAATGTCGATTTACCAATACCCGGATCACCGCCGAGCAAGGTTGCTGAACCCGGCACAAGCCCGCCCCCCAATGCGCGGTCAAATTCCGATATGCCGGTCGAGGCACGTTCGGGAAGTTTGATGTCCGTGTTCAATCCGGACAATTCAACCGCACGGCCACCCGAATGCAAATGATGCTTCAGCTCAAAAACAGTTGCCTTGGCCTCTTCCGCCAAAGTGTTCCATTCGCCGCAATCGTCGCACTGCCCCTGCCAGCGGTTGGATTCAGACCCACATGCCTGACACACATATTTGCGTTTTGCCTTTGCCATGGCCGATATGTATCAGAACAAATCAAGAACTCAATAATTAATGCAAAAGTATCAACACTTGCGTGTGACGCGACCTAATGCCACATCATGTCTATGCGCGAAAAAGAACTCAGACTGGCGCTCATTTGTTATGGCGGGGTCAGCCTTGCCATTTACATGCACGGCGTCACGCGCGAAATTTGGCACATGGTCCGCGCAAGCCGCGCATTTCATGATGACACCCCGCCCACCCGCCGCAGCGAGATTGTCTATCACGACCTGCTCACCGAAATGTCGCGGGTGAGCGGTGTAAAATTGCGCGTCTTGACGGACATCATCGCCGGGTCAAGCGCGGGCGGAATCAACGGTATTTTCCTGTCTCAAGCCATCGTCACGGGCCAATCATTGGAGCCATTAACCGATATGTGGCTGGACATGGCAGACGTTGATGTACTGCTTGATCCCGATGCCCGCCCGCTGTCGCGCTTCACCAAATTTTGGGCAACGCCGATTGCATGGATGGTTTTGCGCCGACGCGGCGGGGCGGTTGAACGGACAGTGGCAAAAGAGGCACAGCAAGAGGTCGCGGCCAAGCTGTCCCGCTTTGTCCGCGCCCGATGGTTTGCGCCGCCCTTTGGCGGGAACGTGTTTTCAAAACTATTGCTAGACGCGCTGAACGCGATGGCGGCGAGCGCCAAAGATGCGCCGCTTTTACCCGCCAGCCAGCCGCTGGATTTATTTGTAACGGTAACCGACTATTATGGCCATGATCGGGTGCTGCGCCTCAACAGTCCTGAAGAGGTCACGGAGTCCGAACATCGCATCACGGTCGATTTTTCAACACGCGGACGAACCGACCTCGCCGACATACCCGAACTGATTTTTGCGGCGCGTGCCACCGCCAGCTTCCCGGGCGCTTTCCCGCCCTTTTCGGTGCGGGAGCTTGACCGATTGCTGGCGCGGGAAAATATTCCATGGCTTGGCCGCAGCGCATTTTTGAAACGCATATTGCCGCAGCAATTTGCCGCCAATGCCGCCGAAGATACGATGTTAATCGACGGCTCGGTCTTGGCCAATGCGCCATTTAATCAGGCGATTTCCGCCTTGCGCAACCGCCCTGCACGGCGCGAAGTGGACCGGCGTTTTGTTTATATCGACCCAAAGCCAGGCCGGCCCAGCTTCCGATTTGGTAAACGCAATATCGACGGCACGGCCGATATGCCGCGCAAGCCACCGGGGTTTTTTGCAACGATATTGGGGGCAACGTCCAACATTCCGCGTGAACAGCCTATCCGCGATAGCCTCGAGAAAATCACCGGCCGTTCGGAGCGGATCGAACGCATGCAACGCGTCATCGACAGCTTGCGAAATGAGGTGGAAAACACCGTCGAGATGCTGCTGGGCAAGACATGGTTCCTCACCAAACCCACCGCAAGCCGCATGCAAAAATGGCGTCACTCGGCGCAGGAAAAGGCGATTGTTGCCGCAGGATTCGGTTATCGCGCCTATAGCCATCTCAAAATCACCAGCGTTGTGGACGATATCGTCGCCACCGCGCGCCGCAGTTTACCGGATGCATCAAACGCGTTTTTCCGGAATTTACGCGCCGCGCTTTGGACCGAGATTGCGACGCGTAATCTCGACCATATGCCGCCGCATCAGGGCAAAGCCACCGCGCGCCAAATTGCCTTTTTCCGCGCACATGATCTGCGCTTCCGTATCCGGCGCTTGCGCTTTCTCGCCCGGCACCTGACCGAAGAGATCGAAAATATCATCGACATGCCGGACGATGATATCGCCAAGATGCGCGACGCCATTTACAAATGCCTAGCTCTGTTTCTCGATCTGGAAACGGCGGAGTTTTTAGGCGCAGATTTCGCGCTGGCCGCCAAATCGGGTGTCGAAGACCCCGCAGGCTTAATGGACCATCTCGCGGCGCAACGCGATCTTGTGCGTACCGATGCCAAAGTAGACAAAATATTGTGCGATGCCATGCTGACATTGCCCGATGCGGCACGCCGGATCATGCTGCTCGGCTATTTGGGCTATGCCTTATATGACATCGCCACTTTGCCTTTGTTGCAGGATGAAGGCTTTGACGAATTCGACCCAGTCAAGGTGGACCGCATATCCCCCGACGACTGTGCCTCCATCCGCACGGGCGGCACAGCCGCCACGTTAAAGGGCATAGAGTTCAACAATTTCGGGGCGTTCTTCAGCCGCGCGTATCGTGAAAACGACTATCTATGGGGCCGTTTGCATGGCGCGGAACGGATGATCGATATATTGATATCATCGCTACCGCAGGGCCATGAATTTTCGGCAGGCCGCGCGCAAAGTTTCAAGAAGCAGGTGTTCCACGCGATATTGGATGAGGAACAGGATCGGCTCACGCATATCCAGCCCCTCATCATTTCTTTAAGGGGCGAGGTGGATCAGATTAAGCTCTAATCTACTGCACCCGAGCCTAATCGGTAATGTCGTCCCAAATGCCTTTCAGCTTGTCAAAAAAGCCGGTTGATTGCGGACATTCTGCACCCGTTTCGGTTTCACGGAACTCGCGCAGAATTTCCTTCTGCCGCGCAGAGAGCTTTGACGGCGTTTCCACGTCGATTTGAATGACCATGTCGCCGCGACCACGCCCTTGTAGCACTGGCATACCTGCCCCACGCTGGCGAAGCTGTTTGCCCGATTGTATGCCTTCTGGAACGACGATGACATGTTCAGCCCCATCGAGGCCGGGGATACGGATTTCGCCACCCAGCGCCGCTGTGGTGAAGCTGACGGGCACACGGCAGAACAATGTTGTGCCGTCGCGTTCGAACACCTTGTGGCGTGATAGATGAATGAAGATGTAAAGGTCACCTGCCGCGGCACCATTTGGTCCAGCCTCGCCCCGACCAGCAACGCGAATGCGCGTGCCTTCGTCCACGCCGGGTGGGATATTGACGGCGATGGTTTTGCGTTCATCCGCCCGCCCTTCGCCGCCGCAGGCCCGGCAGGGCGACTCAATCACTTCACCGCGACCGTGACAGGTCGGACATGTGCGCTCGACCACAAAGAAACCTTGCTGCGCGCGCACCTTGCCATGGCCAGCACACAGGTTGCAGCGACGTTTGCCGGAACCCGGTGTCGCGCCAGTGCCTTCGCATGTGCCACACGCGGTCGCGACATCGATAGTGATTTCCGCGTCTTTGCCGTGGAATGCTTCATCAAGAGAGATTTCGAGGTCATAGCGTAAATCCGCACCACGTGCAGGGCCACGCTGACGTCCGCCAAAAGCGTCGCCAAAAAAGCTTTCGAAGATATCGGAGAAGTCACCAAAGCCAGCCCCGCCTTGGCCACCGCCACTACCCATGCCACCATTTTCAAACGCTTCTTTGCCGAACCGGTCATAGGCTGCGCGTTTTTGTGGATCCTTCAGGACGTCATAGGCCTGACTAATGGCCTTAAACTTGGCTTCGGATTTGTCGCAACCTGGGTTGCGGTCGGGATGGCATTCCATCGCAATCCGGCGATAGGCGGATTTCAGCGTCTTTTCATCCGCTGTCCGCTCGACTTCCAACAATTCATAATAATCAATGTCGAGATTCATGAATGACTAACCCCCCGGTCTTTCCGACCGTCGCTTATGTTTCGATAGCGACGGTCGGAAATATGCAACATCAGTCTTTCTTGTCGTCTTCGACTTCGGAGAATTCAGCATCAACGACATTGTCGTCTGCTGGCGCGTCTTCCGATGCGGCATCTGCCGATGCGCCGGCAGCTTGCTCTTCTTTGTAGATTGCTTCGCCAAGCTTCATCGCGATTTGGGCCAAGGCAGTTGCCTTTTCCTTCATCGCTTCTGCATCGCCACCTTCGATGGCCGTCTTGGTTTCCGCAACAGCCGCTTCGATTTCGCCCTTCAACGCGGCGTCAATCTTGTCGCCATGCTCTTCCAACTGCTTCTCGGTGGAATGGACAAGGCTTTCGGCGTTGTTCTTGGCTTCTGCCGATTCACGACGCTTCTTGTCTTCTTCGGCAAAGGCTTCGGCATCGCGGACCATCTGTTCAATATCCGCATCGGACAAACCGCCTGAAGCCTGAATTTTGATCTGCTGTTCCTTGCCTGTGCCCTTGTCCTTGGCTGTCACGCTAACCAAGCCGTTGGCGTCAATGTCAAAGGTCACTTCAACCTGTGGCACGCCGCGCGGTGCAGGTGGGATGCCGACAAGGTCGAAATTGCCCAGCAACTTGTTATCTGCTGCCATTTCACGCTCACCTTGGAACACGCGGATGGTCACGGCATTTTGATTGTCTTCGGCGGTCGAATAGACCTGGCTCTTCTTCGTCGGGATTGTCGTGTTACGGTCGATCATGCGGGTAAATACGCCGCCAAGTGTTTCGATGCCCAGAGACAATGGCGTCACGTCGAGCAACAACACGTCCTTGACGTCGCCCTGCAACACGCCCGCCTGAATGGCGGCGCCCATGGCCACAACTTCATCAGGGTTCACCCCTGTGTGCGGTTCCTTGCCAAAGAAATTCTTCACGACGTCGCGTACCTTTGGCATGCGGGTCATGCCGCCGACCATCACGACTTCATCAATGCCATCAGCCTTGATACCCGCATCAGCCAAAGCCTTTTTGCAGGGCTCAAGCGTGCGCTTGATCAAATCATCAACTAATTTTTCAAGGTCGGCACGGGTGATGGTTTTCACAAGGTGCTTTGGACCATTTTGGTCAGCGGTAATGAACGGCAAGTTGACTTCGGTCGTCTGTGTGGACGACAATTCAATCTTCGCCTTTTCCGCCGCTTCCTTCAAACGTTGCAGCGCGAGCTTGTCCTTCGTCAGGTCAATGCCTTCGGCCTTGTTAAAGTCAGCAGCAAGATGCTCGACGAGCACGCTGTCGAAATCTTCACCGCCCAGGAAGGTGTCGCCGTTGGTCGACTTCACTTCGAACACGCCGTCGCCGACTTCGAGGATCGAAATGTCGAACGTACCGCCGCCAAGGTCATACACCGCGATGGTTTTATTCTCATCCTTGTCCATGCCATAAGCCAGCGCCGCAGCGGTTGGCTCGTTGATGATACGCAGCACTTCAAGACCCGCAATCTGGCCAGCATCCTTTGTGGCCTGACGCTGGGCATCGTTGAAATAGGCTGGAACGGTGATGACCGCTTGCGTGACGGTTTCGCCGAGATAGGCTTCCGCTGTTTCTTTCATCTTTTGCAGAATGAAAGCTGAAATTTGTGAAGGCGAATATTCTTCGCCGCCTGCCTTAACCCATGCATCGCCGGTCTTGCCCTTGACGATGCTGTACGGAACGAGGCCCATGTCTTTCTTGGTCAATGGATCATCGAAACGGCGACCGATTAGACGCTTTACCGCGTAAATGGTGCTTTCTGGATTGGTAACTGCCTGACGCTTGGCGGGCTGGCCGATAAGACGCTCGCCGTCCTTAGCAAAGGCCACGATCGATGGCGTTGTACGTGCGCCTTCTGCATTTTCGATGACCTTGGGCTTGCCGCCGTCCATTACCGCAACGCAGCTGTTTGTCGTGCCCAAGTCGATACCAATAACTTTAGCCATAAAAACTTACCCCGAAATTTTAAAAATTGAACTTTACCCTGTCGCATTTCGCACCAGCCCTATCAGGCACTGGGGTTCCGCGTAACGTGACGTTGTAGCGGCGATATAGGAGCCAATTCTCTTGGCACAAGACTTCGGCGTTCCTAGATAGGGAAAAAGTTAAGTGAAAACTCTGTATAGGATGGTCGCGCTAGCACACCCACCTAACAGTAAAAGGAGGACGTTATGAACCGACGTATATGCATAATCAGCGGCGCTGCGGCTGCCCTTTTGCTGGGCGGATGCAGCCCGACACCACAGTTAAAAGTGAAAGAAGCGGTGCTAACCCTGTCGCCTGTCGACAACAACCCATCGGCCATGCACTTCAACGTTTATGGCGGTCCAGAGGATGTGCATTTACTACGCGTAAGTTCACCATCGGCCATTCGTGTTGAAATGCACGATGTGACTGTCGACGCAAAAACCGGCGCTGTAACCATGGCGCCTATGAACCGCGTGCTTATTCCGTCTGGAGAGAAAGTCGCCTTCAAAAAAGGCGGCAAGCATGTGATGATGTGGGGCGTGAACGTTATCCCCCGTCGCTTGGGCGTGATTGAGACAGAATTTCTATTTTCGAACAATGTCCGCATATTAGTAAAGGCGCGCGTGCAGGAAATCGACGGTAGTGATCCGGACGAGAAGAAAGCCATTGATGGCTGAATATGTTTGGGCCGCATAAATCGGGCAGACCCCTGACCGTCCGCGAACGGACTCTAGCGCAGTCCGTTTTCGGGTCAGCGCTCGATTATGATGGTATCCGCATCCATAATTATAGGTATTTTTGGTTTCAGCCGCGCCGCGTTGTCATGGCCCCGAACGGGCATATATGGTTTCATCCCAAGGGCAATTTATACTGTAGCGATTTTTGCGATGCCAGCCTCAGCTTGCAAGGCCTGTTCATCCATGAGCTGGTGCATGTGTGGCAGCATCAAAAAGGCATATGTTTGCCGCTGCGGCGACACCCCTTTTGCCGTTATGATTACAGCCTGAAACCGGGATGGAAGCTCGACCAATATGGGTTGGAGCAGCAAGCCGAAATCGTTCGGCATGTATTTCTTTTGCGTAACGGGGCGCAAGTTGCAGGCGCGCCGCCGCTGTCGCAATATGACGGCATTTTACCCTTCTTACGGCAACAGCCCAAGCCGCGCGCGCAGTGACCAGCGCACGAGCATCAGCACGGCGACTATGCCAAGCCCGGTCGCCAAGCCGACCCAAATGCCAACGCCATTCCACCCTTGGTAAAATGCCAACCACGCGCCAACACCAATCCCGACCACCCAATAGCCAAAGGCCGCGATAAGCATGGGCACGCTGGTATCGTGTAATCCGCGCAACATGCCCGCACCCACGACTTGCGCGCCGTCGACAATTTGGAACAAGGCCGCAATGGCAAGGAAGCTGATGGCCAGCTGCACCACCTCTGCATTGATCGCAGCATCACGGTCAATGAAGACAGCAACCAGCAATTCGGGGAACAGCCACATGAACACCGCCATCGCGGCCATAAACCCCGTTCCCATGACGAAGCTGGTCCAACCAGCGCGGCGGATAAGCGCTGCATCGCGTCGGCCATAGCCAATGCCCACCCGTACCGTCGCGGCTTGTGCAAGACCCATCGGCACCATGAACGTCACGCTTGCGACCTGCAGCGCGATGGCATGCGCCGCGACCGAAGCGGTGTCGATCAACCCCATGAGCATGACGGCAACGCCAAAGACGCCACCCTCCAAGCCCATGGTCACGCCAATCGGTAAACCCAATTTCCACAGCGCCCGAAACCGCGGCCAGTCGCTGCGCCACCAACGCCCAAAGAGATGATAGCGCCTAAATTTGGGATGATAGCTAATCACCGCTACCATGCCCAAAAACATGAACACATTCGCCAATATGCTGCCAATGCCTGCACCGACCAGGCCCAGTGGTGGAAGACCAAGCTTTCCGAAAATGAGGACATAATTGAATGCCGCATTGGCAAAAACGCCTAATGTGCCGATGATCAGCGACCATAAGGGCTGCTCCAACGCCGACAAGAAATTGCGCGCGATAATCAGCCATAAAAATGGTAGGATCGACCACATATAGGCCCGCACATAGCTTTGCGCTTTGGACGCAAGCTCGGCTTGCTGACCAAGCGTTAGCAATACTGTTTCGGTCTGCCACAAGACCAACCAGATCGGAATCATGATCGCAACCGCGACCCACAAGCCTTGCCGGAATGTGCGGCGGATATCGCGCACCGAATGCGCCTTTGCGCCGCGCTCGCTCGCCATCATCGGCGCCGTTGCGGTGACGAGCCCCATGCAGAAAATCGCCGCTATCATGCACAGGTTGAACCCAAGTGACGCCGCCGCCAACTCGGTCGGCCCAAGCCACCCCACCATCACCACATCGGTCGCGCCAATCAATGACATCGACAGGTTGGTTAGGATCAAAGGCCAGGCAAGCGCCAAGGTCGCGCGAAGTTCATCGCGCCAAGGGGACGGACGGTCCGTGGGGCTTGCCGTTGTAGTCATAAGAGGCGCTCGATAGCGGAGCGCGTCACCTTACGCCACCCCAGGCTTGATGGTGATGATGCGCGCGGACTTACTCCGCCGCCTTCGCCACCCCAACCAAGGCAGGACGCAATAAACGGTCCTTAATCATATATCCTGCCTGCATTTCAGCGACGATGATGCCCGGTTCGACATCGGCGCTGGGAATTTCGACCATCGCCTGATGCTGATTGGGATCCAGCGGCATGCCCATGGCGGCAATGCGTGTAATGCCGTTTTTGGTAAAGACGCTGTCCAGTTCGCGGCCCGTTGCTTCAAGGCCGATGACGAGCGGTTTCATCGTTTCGCTTTCCCGCATTTCAGCGGGGATCGCTTCCAAGGCGCGAGATAGATTGTCAGACACCGACAGCACATCGCGGGCAAAGCCCGTTGCAGCATAAGCGCGCGCGTCCTGCGCCTCTTTTTCCATACGGCGGCGCACATTTTGCGTTTCGGCCTGCGCGTATAAAACCTCCTGCTGGGCAGCGGCGAGCGCTTCTTCCAATGCCGCAATCTTGGCATCGGCAGCATCGGTTACGTCTGGCGTATCGTCTTTCATATGCTCTGGCACGCCTTCAAGTTCGTTTTCTACAGCGGGATCGGCTGCGGCTGATTTCTTCTTTGTCATAAACTTGATTAACCCATTTACGTTGCGACTGCATGGTCGTTTGTTGCTGCTCGCATATAGAAAGCAATTCTATTTCATCAACCCGCGCATCATTTAATTAAACGGCTCAGCGCCTGCGCGGTAAAGTCGACCATCGGGACAATGCGCGCATAATTCAGGCGCGTTGGGCCGATGACGCCAATGACGCCGACGACCTTGCCGCCTGCCTCCCGATAGGGCGCGGCGATGACCGACGATCCCGAAAGCGAGAAAAGATTATTTTCCGAACCGATGAAAATCCGTGTCGACTGCGCCTCACGTGCGCTGTCGACCAATCGCGCGATTTCTTCTTTGCTTTCGAGCTCGTCCAACAATTGCCGAACGCGGTCGAGGTCCGCCGCCGCCGCATCGTCAATCAAGTTCGACTGCCCGCGCACGATGAGCACTGGCCGGTCATTGGCATCAAGCGACCAAATAGCGAGGCCGTCACGCACCAGTTTTTGGCTGGCGACATCAAGCTCCGCCTTTTCGGCCCGAATTTCGCTGTCGAGGCGTTCCAGCGCTTCCGAAAGGGTTAAGCCCGACAAGCGTGCAGAAATATAGTTCGCGGCCTCGACTAACATGGTTTCACTGATTGCCGGATCAATCGATACCAACCGGTTTTCAACGCTATTGTCGGATCCCACCATGATTGCGAGCACTTGAGATGGGGACAGGCGCGCAAAGCTAAATGCCTTTAGGACCGCGTCCCGTTTTGGCACCAAGACGATACCGGCGCAGGCGGACAGGCCCGACAATACCGACGTCGCGGCTGCCAGCGCCTCTTCAATCGGGCCATCACCACGGATTTGCGATTCAATCGCGCGTTGTTCCTCGACCGATGGAGCAGCCGATTGCATCATGCCGTCCACGAACAGGCGCAGACCACTCTCGGTAGGCACGCGTCCGGCGCTTGTATGGGGGGAGGCGAGATAGCCCGCTTCCTCCAAATCCTGCATGACATTGCGGATGGAGGCAGGCGACAAGTTCAACCCTGCAAATTTGGAGACTGTCCGCGATCCCACAGGCGCGCCATTGTCCAGATAGCTTTCCACCACCATACGAAAAATGATGCGTGTCCGGTCATTCAATTCATGGATGGGTGTTTGGCTCACCATGGCAGTGTAGCGCACCGCGCACTTGCAAAGCAAGCGGGGCAGTCTAAGGCAGGCGGCAACTTATTATCAGGAGATTATCATGCGTCCATCCGGCCGTGCGCCAGACGAAATGCGCGCCATTTCGATTGAAACCCATTTCACCAAACATGCCGAAGGTAGCTGCCTCATCGGTTTTGGTGACACCCGCGTTCTGGTCACCGCCAGCGTCGAAGACCGTATTCCACCATGGTTGCGCGGCAAGGGTGAAGGCTGGGTGACGGCAGAATATTCCATGCTCCCCCGGGCCACACATACACGCAGCCAACGCGAAGCCGCCAAGGGCAAGCAGTCCGGACGAACCCAAGAAATTCAGCGCCTTATTGGGCGTTCTTTACGTTCTGTCGTAGATTTAAAGAAGCTCGGCGAAAACCAAATCACCATCGATTGCGACGTTTTGCAAGCCGATGGCGGCACACGCACCGCCGCGATTTCGGGCGCGTGGGTTGCCTTGCGCTTGGCCGTCAATGGCTTACTTGCGTCGGGCGCAATCAAGGAAGATCCCATCATCGGACGGGTTGCTGCCGTGAGCTGTGGCATCTTCAAAGGCACGCCAGTTTTGGACTTGGATTATATCGAAGATTCCGACGCTGATGCCGATGCAAATTTCGTTTTGATCGAAGGCGGCCAGATTGCCGAAGTGCAAGCCACCGCCGAAGGCGCGACCTATGACGAAGAAGGCCTACTCCGCTTGCTCCGCCTTGCGCGCATGGGAACCGACCGGATTTTTGCCGCGCAGGCCGACGCGGTCAAATAAGGAACCATCGCTCCAGTATAAGCTGGGGCGACGGATTTTTAATTGAGGCAAAAGTTATGACTCACCGCAAACTCGAACCCGGCAGGCTGGTCATTGCCAGCCATAATGCGGGCAAGGTCCGTGAAATCCGCGCCTTGCTTGCCCCTTTTGGTATCGAACCGGTGTCGGCGGGCGAACTTGGCCTGCCTGAACCCGACGAGACGGGCACCAGCTTCGCTGAAAATGCGTTGCTAAAGGCCCATGCCTCTGCGCAAGGTTCCGGCCTTCCCGCGCTGGCCGATGACAGCGGCCTATGCGTTGCCGCGTTGGGCGGTGCGCCGGGGGTCTATACCGCCGACTGGGCGGAAACGCAGGTCTTCGAAGGCGGACCGGGTCGTGATTGGTATATGGCGATGGGCAAGGTTGAGGGCAAGTTGGCCGAGCTTGGCCCCGATACCGACCGGAGCGCCTATTTCATCTGCACCCTCGCGCTGGCATGGCCCGATGGGCATCAAGAGGTTTTCGAAGGCCGTGTGCAGGGCAGCCTCACATGGCCACCGCGCGGCTTGCTTGGCTTTGGCTATGACCCTGTGTTCGTTCCCGAAGGCCGCAGCGAGACCTTTGCCGAATTGGATCCGCAAGAAAAACACGCAATGAGCCACCGCGCGGATGCGTTCCGCAAATTGGTTGCGGCGGTGTTTTCTTGATCGTCTTTCGCGGACATAGCGAAATAGGTTAAGAGAATTGGTGCCCGCCCCCCTCGCCCTTTACATCCATTGGCCATTTTGCGTTTCCAAATGCCCTTATTGTGATTTCAACAGCCATGTCCGCGACACGGTGGATGACGCGGCGTGGTGCGCGGCATTGCTGACGGACATGGCCTATGAGGCGGGGCGCATAGCGGATCGGAATTTGACCTCCATTTTCTTCGGTGGCGGCACGCCATCATTGATGCCGCCATCCACCGTCGCCGCATTGATTGCAGCGGCAGAACGGCATTGGGGCTTTGCCGACGATATTGAAATCACATTGGAAGCGAACCCCTCTTCGGTGGAGGCGGCGCGTTTCGCGGACCTTGCAGCGGCAGGCGTCAACCGCGTATCGCTTGGGCTTCAGGCACTGGATGATAAAGCGCTGACATTTTTAGGGCGCGCGCACTCGGTTGCCGAGAGCCTCGATGCCTTGGCGATTGCCCAGCGCCATTTTGGCCGTGTCAACATCGACCTGATTTACGCGCGTCCCGAACAAACCGCTGCCCAATGGGAGGCCGAGCTGCAGCGCGCCCTTTCCTTCGGTACCGATCATATGTCGCTGTACCAGCTGACCATTGAACCCGGCACACGCTTTGAAACTTTGGTGCGCACAGGCCATTTCATTCCTGCCGACGATGATGATGCCGCGACCTTATATGAACTGACCGGCCAGATGACATCCGCCGCAGGCATTCCAGCCTATGAGATCAGCAACCATGCCCGCCCCGGCAGCGAAAGCCGCCATAATCTGAGCTATTGGCGTTATGATGATTATATCGGCATTGGCCCCGGCGCGCATGGGCGGCGACTGAACGCTGCAACTCAACGCCATAAAAAGCCGGAGAATTTCCTGTCCGCCGTCGAACGTAACATCCACGGCATCAGCAGCGAAGAGCATCTTGATGCGGCAACACGTGCTACCGAAAGCTTGTTGATGGGATTGCGGCTGGCGGAAGGGATTGACCTTGGCCGCCTGTCGCAAAAGACGGGTATCCCCGCCGCAGCCTTACTAGACATGGATGCAGTCGACAAAATCGCGCAGCTTGGCCTGATCACGCGCGAAGACAACCATGTCACTGTCACGCCGCAGGGCATGCCATTGCTCGATGCCATCTTGCCGCAAATAGTAAAACTTGAGGCGGATGCCGCCGCCTGATAGCAACATGGACATGTCGTCCTTACTTGCCGAATATCTCGCGTTTCTGACCGACAACCGCCGGATGTCACCGCATAGTGTGCGGGCTTATTATGCAACAGCGGATCGGCTGGCAGGATTTCTGCAGTTGCATTGGGGTAATGACGTCACCCGCGTGACGCTGCACAAAATTTCATCGGCGGACATGCGCGCCTTTCTGGCGGACAGGCGCGGTGACGGCCTCACCAATCGTTCCACAGCGCGCGAACTGTCGGCGGCGCGACATTTCTTGCGCTTTGCCTTGGGTGATGATGCCACTTTGCCGGTGATGAAGGGGCCGCGCGTGCAGCGCAGCCTGCCGCGCCCGGTGAATCCGGACGATGTTCTGGCGCTGGCCGATGATGTCGCCGAAAATGCAAAAGACGGCTGGATCGGCGCGCGCGATTGGGCTTTGCTGTTGTTGCTGTACGGCAGCGGCCTGCGCGTCAGTGAGGCAACCGGCCTGATGGGCGACATCTTGCCGCTTGGCACCACCTTGCGCGTCACAGGTAAGCGCAACAAGACGCGCATCGTGCCCTTGCTGGAGCAAGTCCGGACCGCCATGCAAGAATATCTCGCTTTATGCCCTTATGCGACCAGCGCGGACCAGCCATTGTTTCGCGGCGCGCAAGGCGGACCATTGTCCCCCGCATTGGTACGCCGCGCGGTGCAAGGCGCACGCACGCGATTGGGCCTGTCGGACAGGACAACACCGCACGCGCTGCGCCACAGCTTTGCCACGCATTTGCTCGCGGGCGGTGCCGACTTGCGCAGTCTGCAGGAGTTATTGGGCCATGCCAGCCTGTCGTCGACCCAAGTCTACACCGCCGTCGATACCGCTATGCTTCTGGATGAGTATCAGAACGCGCATCCAAGGGCTTAGACACGGAACTAGGTTTCCAGCGAACGAGCCGCCAGACATAGGTCAACACGATCCCTGCGATCACTAAGGTCGAAATTGGCCCAAGCCATTTTTCAACGTCTTTGAACTGCGATCCCAAGAAATAGCCAGCGCACGCCAAGGCGGCGGTCCATCCGGCGGTTCCGATGGTCGAGAAGATCATGAACCGGCGAAATGTCATGCCGAACAAGCCAGCCGGTATCGAAATCAGCGATCGCAAAGTGGGCAACATCCGTGCAATCAGTACGATAATTGATCCATGCGTGCGGAACAGCCTTTGGCCGCGCTCAACCTCATTCCAATCCAGCGTCAACCAACGGCTGTAACGCTCGATGAAGATTTGCATCCGTTTTTCGCCAAATTTGACCGCCACCCAATACCAAATCCAATTGCCGAGCATGGCGCCTGCCGTGCCCGCCGCAATGGTGCCGGCAAGGTTCATAGTCCCACGCGCCGACGATACACCAGCCACGGTCATGATGACTTCGGACGGTATTGGCGGGAAAATCGTCTCAAGCAGCATGAGCAAAGCAACGCCCCAATAATGGCCCCATTCGACCAAGCGAATGATCCAGTCTTCCATTATTTCTGTCCTGACAATCTGCGTTCAATCGCATCGAGAATAAGCGAGGGTGTGTCGGTTTTATTAAAACGATCAATCGCGACAATACCCGTGGGCGATGTCACGTTGATTTCGGTCAACCATTGGCCGCCAATGACGTCAATGCCGACAAATATCAGGCCAAGCTCTTTCAAACGTGGTCCCATCGCGGCGCAAATTTCGCGTTCACGCGCCGTTAGCTCGGTCGACTCCGCGCTACCGCCAACGGCCAAGTTGGACCGGAACTCGCCTTCGCCCGGACGGCGGTTGATCGCGCCCGTCACTTCGCCGTCGATCATAACGATTCTTTTGTCGCCCAGCGCAACATCGGGCAGGAATGGCTGCACCATATGCGGTTCGGGCCATGTGTTGTTGAACACCTCAAACAAGGCGCCCAAATTGCTACCGTCGGCATCAATGCGGAAAATGGCTTTGCCGCCATTGCCATGCAGTGGCTTCACCACGACCGCGCCATGTATTTTTTGGAAGTCGCGCACTTCATCGGCCGAACGGGTGATGATCGTCGGCGGCATAAATTGCCGATAATCAAGCACCATCACTTTTTCGGGCGCGTTGCGCACGCTGGCGGGGTTGTTGACCACCAATGTCTCATGCTCAATCCGCTCAAGCAAATGGGTCGCGGTGATGTAGCCCACATGAAAGGGCGGGTCCTGCCGCATCAACACCACGTCAATGTCTGCGCCCAAATCAATCTTCTTCGGCGCGCCAAAGCGATAATGCGCGCCTTCTACGCGTTGCAGGTCATGCACCGGATGCGCCCAAGCCGTCAGCCGATCATTGGCATCAAGCGTCAGCGTGCCGACATCATAATGCCAGATATCATAACCGCGCGCCTGTGCGGACAGCATCAGCGCGAAGCTGGAATCGCCATTGATATTGATACCGTCCATAGGGTCCATCTGGACCGCCATTTTGATTGCCATTTTGCGAGTTCCTATCCGTGCCAGACATTTGGCAAATGCTTAGGGAAACGCCAAGGCGCAACCATAATCACATCAATCTGCATATTTTCACATTCTTTGCCATATTTGGGCAAGAGAATTTCCGCCGCAGCGGCCACACGGCGCAGCCGACTGGCATCAATCGCCGTGGCAAGATCAGCGGCTTTCGTGCGTGCCTTCACCTCGACAAAGGCGATGCTCTTTCCGCGCCGTACGATTAAGTCGACCTCGCCGCGCGGGGTTTTCACGCGCGCGCCGACGATGCGCCATCCTTTCAGGCGCAGGAACCATGCGGCAATCGCCTCCCCGCGCCGTCCGCGTTTTTCGGCGGCAAGGCGGTTCACTGCGCCTTCAATTCCGTTGCGCGGGCGTAAACGGCATTGCGTTCCAGCCCGAAGCGCTTGGCAATCGCGCCTGCGGCCTTGGCGGCAGACATGGTCTCGAGCGCCTCTTTCAATGCCGCATCGACATCGCCCGTTTCGGTCGCCACATCGTCGGCAGGTGGGCCAATGATGAGGACGATTTCGCCTTTCGGTTCCTGTTCGGCATAACGCGCCGCCAGCTCCGCCGCAGTTCCAGTCACCACCTCTTCAAATTTCTTGGTCAGCTCGCGCGCCACCGCTACTTCGCGGTCGCCATAAGTGTCGGCAATGGCGGCCAAGCTTGCGGCCAGACGTGGGCCGGCTTCGTAAAACACCAATGTCGCCTTGATCTGTCCCAGCTCCATCAATGTTTCGACCCGCGCTTTGGCTTTATTGGGCAGAAAACCTGCAAACAAAAACCGGTCGGTCGGCAGGCCACAGATCGACAAAGCCGCTGTCACGGCACTTGCCCCCGGAATGGTGAACACCGGCACGCCAGCGTCACGGGCTGCACGGACAAGCTTATAGCCGGGGTCGGAGATTAAGGGCGTACCCGCGTCCGACACCAAGGCCACCACACCGCCCCGCGCCGCGGCAACCAAGGAATCGCGCTCGACGCCCCCGCTATGGTCGTTGTAGCGGCGCATTTTCTTTTTAATGCCAAGGTGATGCAGCAATTTGCCGGTGACGCGGCTGTCCTCAACCGCAACGATTTCTGCGGCTTTCAGAAGCTCGATTGCCCTGTGCGATATATCTGCAAGGTTGCCGATGGGGGTCGCAACGACATATAAGCCTGATTCGAAAGTCATCGGAATGTGCAGCTTCTTCCCAAGGAACCCAAAATGAGTGCATCCATTGCCGCAACGCGCGCGCAGCCGCAAGCTTTAGCAGGCCAATTCAAAAAGCTGCTGATATTGGCATCTATCATCCTGCTAGCGGCCTGTAGCACAGTCCCGCGCAATAAGACGCCGCGCGCGGTCGCCGATCCCTCCGACGGCATGCACCGCGTTGCGCTTTTGCTGCCCGTGACTGGCCCTGACGCCGAAGTGGGGCAGTCGATTGCCAATGCAACGGCGTTGGCGCTGGCCGATACCAAAGTTACCAACATCCGCATGGTCACCTATGACACAGCCCTTGGTGTCGCCGCCGCAACGCAGCGCGCGATTGCCGATGGCAACAAAGTTATCTTGGGCCCACTGCGCAGTGACAATGTGATTGAGGTCGCAGAAATTGCCCGTCCAGCCGGCGTGCCGATTATCAGCTTCTCCAACGATGTCGGCGTTGCCGGACAAAATGTGTTCTTGCTCGGCCATTTACCGAACCAGTCGATTGAACGTGTGGTTTTATTTGCCAAATCAAAAGGCATGAATCGCTTTGCTGGCGTGGTATCGTCCAATGTCTACGGACAACGTGCACAATCAAATATCACGACCGCGGTACGCGCAGCCGGCGGCGTTTTGGTTGGCATTCAAGAAACAAACGGGACGGCTGCGTCTGCTGAAGCCGCCGCCCGCCGTCTGGCACAGATGGGCGCTATTGACGCCGTCTTGGTTGCCGATAATGGCCGCGCGGCCATCACAACCGTGCCTGCCTTGCGCCGCGGCGGACTGCGCACGACCAAAATCTTGGGGCCGGATTTGTGGAATATCGATGGGTCGCTGGCGGGCAGTTCTCCCATGTATGGCGCGTGGTTCGCAAGTGTGTCGGACACGCTCTACACGCAATATGCGGCCAAATATCGTGCCCGTTTTGGCACGGCACCCTTGCGCTTGTCGAGCCTTGGCTATGACTCAGTGTTGCTGGTGGCCCGCGTCGCCCGCGACTGGCGTCCGGGGACACGCTTTCCCGTCGCGCAACTGACCGATCCCCAAGGTTTCATTGGTGTTGATGGGGCGTTCCGGTTCAACGCCAATGGCCTGACCGACCGTATGTTGGAGGTGCAGGAAATTCAGGCGGGCAAGTTTGTAACGATCAGCCCCGCGCCGTCCCAGTTCGCAAAATAACGACACCCCGCTTAGGGCGGGGTTTCAATTTACCGTATCAGTGGCGGCAATCGGGCCCATGGACATGACCGCCGCCCATTTTGCGGGCTTTCTCGATCTTCTTCAACACCATCTGACGCTTTAGCCGCGACAGATGGTCGATGAACAATATACCTTCCAGATGGTCCATTTCATGCTGCAAACATGTCGCCATCAGGCCAGTCATTGTTTCTTCATGCACCTTGCCGTCTAAATCCTGCCAACGGGCGCGGATTTGGGCTGGACGCTCAACTTCGGCATATTGGTCGGGAACTGATAAGCAACCTTCATTATACAGGCTATGTTCGCTGGACGGGTCGAGGATTTCAGGGTTCACGAACACGCGCGGGTTGCGCACAGGTTCTTCACCTTCGGCTTCCTCTTCCTGCAAGTCGATCACCAACAAGCGCTTGGGCACGCCCACTTGAATGGCCGCCAAGCCAATGCCGGGCGCGGCATACATGGTCTCGATCATGTCATTGACGAGCGTTTTCAAATCGTCGTCAAAGCTCTCGACAGGTTTCGAGATGGTTTTCAGCCGCGGATCGGGCACTTCAAGAATAGGTAATATGGCCATGGGTCGCAGATAGGGACGGTTTTTGGATAAATCAACCGACGGGTCGTCGTGCGCGCAATGCTTGCGCCAAAGTGCCGTCGTCAAGATAATCAAGCTCCCCGCCCACTGGCACGCCATGCGCCAATTGGGTCAAGCGGATAGGGAACTGCTCCAGCCGCTCGGCCAGATAATGCGCCGTTGTCTGCCCCTCAAGCGTGGCGTTCATCGCCAACACCACCTCATCAATGCCGCCATGGGCAATGCGGTTGACCAATCCGTCAATATTCAAATCCTCTGGCCGGACACCATCGAGCGCCGACAAGCGGCCGCCCAGAACATGATATTTTCCGGGGAAAAGCCGCGAGCGGTCCAGCGCCCATAGATCGGATACATCCTCCACCACGCAAATTGATCGGATGTCGCGGCGCGGGTCGACGCAAATGCCGCATGGATTGCCAGTGTCGATATTGCCACAGGTGCTGCAGACAACGAGCCTTTGCTCTACATTCTGCAGCGCACGCAATAACGGCTGCAAAACGCTCTCACGCTTTTTCATCAGGTGCAACACGACACGGCGGGCCGAACGGGGGCCAAGCCCCGGTAGCTTCGACAATGCTTGTGCCAGTGCGTCTATTTCTTGCGATGCCATGCGCTGGGTCTTAGGGGGCTTTTGAACAAAGGAAAAGTGACGATGCGTCTTGCCTTCATGGGAACCCCAGAATTTGCCGTGCCAACGCTCGATGCGTTGGTGGCGGCTGGGCATGATGTGGTCGCGGTCTATACGCAGCCACCCCGCCCTGCCAATCGCGGCAAAAAACTGACCCCCTCCGCCGTGCAACAACGCGCCGAGGAACTGGGCCTAAGCGTGCGATGCCCTTTGTCGCTGCGTCAGGCAGAGGCACAGGCTGATTTCGCGGCACTGAGCGTCGATGTTGCTATCGTTGCGGCCTATGGCCTCATATTGCCGCCAGCGGTCTTGGAGGCGCCTAAGCATGGCTGCCTGAATGTCCATGGCTCATTGCTGCCCCGTTGGCGTGGCGCTGCACCCGTGCAACGCTCAATTTTGGCTGGCGATGCCACCACGGGCGTCATGGTTATGCAGATGGAGGCTGGTCTGGATACAGGCCCTGTCCGCGCAACCACGGAAATCGAAATCGGTCACAAGACAACGGGCGTGCTGACCATGGAGCTGGCCGAGCTTGGCGCGGAACTGATGGTTCGGGTTTTGACGGATTTAGGCGCCTTTCCCTGCGCCGCGCAACCGGACGAAGGCGTCACTTATGCTGCCAAGATTGACAAGGCCGAAACGAAGCTGGATTTTTCCCAATCCGCCGAAGCCGTCGAACGCCAAATCCGTGCGTTCAACCCCGCACCCGGCGCATGGTTCGCATTTGAAGGTGAAAGATATCGGGTATTGGCCGCCGACATCATCGCAACCCACGGCGCGGCAGGCCAGATTATCGACGACCAACTCACCATCGCCTGTGGCGTTCATGCCATTCGCCCAACGCTCATCCAACGTGCCGGCAAACCGGCGATGCCCACCGCAGACCTGTTGCGCGGCAAGGCCATTCCCGCTGGGACAATATTGTCATGACACGCTTTGCGCTGACCATCGAATTTGACGGCGGCCCGTATATGGGCTGGCAATGGCAGGACCATGGCCCCTCGGTGCAAGGGGCAATCGAAGAAGCGATATTCAAAACCACCGGCGAAAAAACTTTGGTCTACAGCGCTGGTCGCACCGATGCAGGGGTCCATGCGTTAGGCATGCGCGCGCATGTCGATATCGAAAAAGGCCTATCCGCCTTCCGTTTGATGGAGGCCATGAATGCCCATTTGCGTCCGCACCCCATCGCGATATTGGCGTGCGAAGCGGTCGCCGATGACTGGCATGCGCGTTATAGCTGCATTGGCCGGTCTTATGAATATCGCATCCTCAACCGCCGCGCCTCCCTAACTTTGGAAAAAGGTCGCGTCTGGCGCGTCGGACCGGAGCTGGATGCCGATGCGATGCATGACGCCGCGCAGATACTTGTCGGCCTGCACGATTTTACGACCTTCCGTTCCACCGCGTGCCAATCCGCCAGCCCCGTCAAGACGCTCGACCGCCTGAATGTGCGGAGAGAGGGGCAGCATGTCATTATCGAGGCAGCGGCCTTGTCCTTCCTGCACCATCAAGTGCGGTCTATGGTCGGATGCCTTGTCGCTGTCGGGCTTGGACGCTGGACAGCCGCAGATCTAAAGGCGGCGCTAGATGCCGCCGACCGCTCGGCTCTGGCGGAAAATGCGCCACCCGAAGGACTCTATTTCGTACGGGCGTTATATCCTGAAGAAACGCTCGCTGGCCTAAGCTGAAAACAAACCGCCCTGCCCGCTTTCCCACGCCAACAGACGGCGCTTGCGATCCAACCCATAAGCATAGCCGCCAAGGCCGCCATCGGACCGGATAACACGGTGGCAGGGAATAAGCACCGAGACAGGGTTTGCACCATTGGCCGTGCCCGCCGCGCGCACTGCATCAGGCTTTCCAACCGCCACGGCGATTTCGGCATAATTGCGCGTTTCGCCCGCCGGTATTTGCTGCAACGCTTGCCACACGGCCATTTGGAAATCAGTGCCGCCGACATCCAAGGGCAATTGGGGCATCTGCTTTGGGTTTTGAATGGCGAAGACCGCACCGTCGATGAGCGCCGAGAGCGAACCGCCCTTACTCAGCAGGGTCGCATTCGGAAAGCGGCGCGTTAGGACGCTTTCATTTTCGTCAAACGACAGGCGGCAAATTCCCTTATCGGTCGCGGCCAGCAACATCGCGCCAAGCACAGTTTCAGCCACTGCCCAATATATGGACACGCCTGCGCCACCGTTAATCCAAGCGCTTGGTGTCATAGCCGCATTCATCCACCGCAGGCTTGAAACAGGGCAAGTGTCCGTTCCCGCGCCAAATCGGCGCTGGCTTCATGATAATCCTTGCGCCGGTCGGAATTGAACCCGTGATTGGCATCATAAACGAATATCTGCGCGGTCGGATGGGCTTTTTCAATGAGGGCTTCAACGCCCTCCATCGGTATGCCCGCGTCATAGCGTCCGAAATGGGCAATCGTCGCGCATTTGGGGGGGTTGTCAGCATAGACTGTCGGAACGAGACTACCATAATAACAACTGGCGGCGGCGAGATCATCGCTAATCCCCGCAGCGGCCCAAGCGACAGAGCCGCCATAGCAATAGCCTGTGATAAACACCTTCCCCTTATCCTTCAGCGCATTGATGCAGACCATTGCATCATCGAGCGACTGTACAAACGGGTGCAGTTCGCGCGCCAGCTCCACGGCACGATTATAGTCGGGACCCGTATAATCCGCCTCAAATCCCGGATGCTCACGGTCAAAAATGGCGGGTGACAATACTTCATAACCATCGGCAGCATATTCGTCGCACAATTCGCGGATATGGTCGGTCACGCCAAATATTTCCTGTACCAAAACGAGGCCGCCGCGCCGTGCCCCCTCGGCTTCGGCATGATAGACGGCGATTTCTGCGCCATCCGACATTGTCATGCGAATCATTTTGCCCATTGCGCGCTCTCCATTGCCATCCTGAACTTGTTTCAGGAAAACGCCCTAACGCGGTTTGTTCTCTCGAAACAAGTTCAGGATAACGATTGGGTTGAAACAAGCAACAATCGCCATCTTGCATCGCAACAAAACCCCTGCTAGGCGCGGCGCGACGCCAGCAAGGGGTAACCCTTCAGTGCGCTCGGCAAGTTTTTTCAGTCTCACATTTTAGGAATTCGACGCGTGGATCATTCCGGCGGCACAAGCGCTAATATTCAAGCCAGTCTTGCTGGCCGTTACGCGACGGCATTGTTTGAACTGGCCCGCGACGCGAAGGCGATCGATGCCGTTGAAAAGAGCATGCAGGCGATTGCCAAAGCGGTGAGCGAATCGGCTGATCTAAAAGCACTCACAACGAATCCTGTTCTCAGCCGGAACGATGCCAAAAAAGCTATCGCCGCGGTGGCAAAAGCGATGAAGCTTGATGCACTGACTGCAAAGACATTGGGCGTGCTCGCCGACAACCGCCGCTTGAATGAAACGGCCTCCGTTGCCCGCGCGTTTTCAACGCTTGCTGCGGCGCATCGTGGTGAAGTTACAGCCGAAGTGACCTCCGCCCATGCGCTCAGCGCAGCGCAGACCAAGGCATTATTGGCAACGCTTAAAACACGCGTCGGCAGCACCGTCGCCATCCAGACCAAAGTCGATCCGTCACTTCTTGGCGGGCTCACCGTAAAAATCGGTAGCCAGATGATCGACAACTCCATCAAAACCCGTTTGAACACCCTCGCTAACGCGATGAAAGGCTAAGTAGCAACATGGATATCCGCGCCGCAGAAATTTCCAAGGTCATTAAGGACCAGATCGCCAATTTCGGCACCGAAGCTCAGGTTTCGGAAGTCGGCAGCGTTTTGTCGGTTGGTGACGGTATTGCCCGTATTCACGGCCTCGATAATGTGCAGGCTGGTGAAATGGTCGAATTCGCCAATGGTATTCAGGGCATGGCGCTGAACTTGGAAGCCGACAATGTCGGTGTTGTTATTTTCGGTTCGGACAGCGAAATCCGTGAAGGCGACGTTGTAAAGCGTACCGGCACGATTGTGGACGTTCCAGTCGGCAAGGAATTGCTTGGCCGCGTTGTTGACGGTCTTGGCAACCCCATCGATGGCAAGGGCCCATTGAAGACCACGCAGCGCAGCCGCGTTGAAGTCAAAGCGCCAGGCATCATCCCGCGCCAATCGGTTTCGGAGCCTGTGCAAACGGGCCTTAAGGCGCTTGATGCCCTCGTGCCTGTTGGTCGTGGTCAGCGCGAATTAATCATTGGTGACCGTCAAACGGGTAAGACCGCTGTCGCTATCGACACCTTCATCAACCAGAAGGAAGTCAACAAGGGTACCGACGAATCGAAGAAGCTTTACTGCATCTATGTAGCCGTCGGTCAGAAGCGTTCCACTGTTGCGCAGATCGTCCGCGCATTGGAAGAACAAGGCGCGATGGAATATTCCATCGTTGTTGCGGCAACCGCTTCGGAGCCTGCACCGCTTCAGTATCTTGCGCCTTACACCGGCGTTGCGATGGGTGAATTTTTCCGCGACAACGGCATGCACGCTGTCATCGTATATGACGATTTGTCGAAGCAAGCAGTGGCCTATCGCCAAATGTCCTTGCTGCTGCGTCGTCCTCCAGGCCGCGAAGCCTATCCTGGCGACGTTTTCTATCTCCACAGCCGTTTGTTGGAGCGCGCCGCGAAGATGTCCGACGCCAATGGCGGTGGTTCATTGACCGCATTGCCAATCATTGAAACACAGGCAGGTGACGTTTCGGCCTATATTCCAACCAACGTGATTTCGATCACCGACGGTCAAATCTTCTTGGAAACCGACTTGTTCTTCCAAGGCATCCGTCCTGCGATTAACGTGGGTCTGTCGGTGAGCCGCGTTGGTTCGGCAGCACAGACAAAGGCGATGAAGAAAGTTTCGGGCTCGATTAAGCTTGAGCTTGCACAATATCGCGAAATGGCTGCATTCGCGCAGTTCGGTTCCGACCTTGATGCTTCAACGCAAAAGCTTTTGAACCGTGGTGCACGTTTGACCGAATTGTTGAAGCAGAAGCAATTCTCGCCGCTTCCATTCGAAGAGCAAACCGCGTCGATTTTTGCAGGCACCAACGGTTATCTTGATGGCATTCCCGTCACAGACGTGACCCGCTACGAAGAATCGATGCTGGCCGACTTGCGCGCCAACCATGCTGGTATCTTGAAGACCATCCGCGACAGCCGCGACTTCAGCGACGACAGCAAGAAGGCGCTGATGGCCGCACTCGATACTTTCACAAAGAATTTCGCGTAACAATCACCCGTCATGCTGAACGTGTTTCAGCATCTTAATAAAGTCTCTGAAACACGTTCAGAGTGACGGCAAAGGGAAGAATAGATGGCGTCTCTTAAGGCCCTCAAAATACGGATCAACTCGGTCAAATCGACCCAGAAGATCACCAAGGCGATGAAAATGGTCGCCGCTGCGAAGCTGCGTCGGGCAACCGAAGCGGCCGAAGCATCGCGTCCTTATGCCGAACGGCTTGAGGCAGTGGTGTCAAGCATCGCGTCGAAGGTATCTGTTGGTCCACAATCGCCAAAGCTGCTTGCAGGCTCAGGCAAGAATGACGTGCATTTGTTCGTTGTCGCTACCAGCGACAAGGGCCTTGCCGGCGCATTCAACACCAACATCGTCCGTCTCGCCCGCCGTCAGGCAGAGGCGTTGAAGGCCGAAGGCAAGACCGTCAAATTTTACACCATCGGGAAAAAAGGCCGCGATCAGCTCAGCCGGACTTTCCGTGGCGATATCATCCACAGCATTGAACCCGGCGATCTGGGCAAGCTCAGCTTTGCCGATGTGCAAGCATGGGGCGAAGATCTGACTGCGCGTTTTGAAGCTGGCGAATTTGACGTCGCACATCTGTTCTTCAGCAAATTTGTGACCGTGCTAACGCAAGAACCAACGCAGATTCAATTGATGCCCGTCGCGGTAACCGCTGGTGAAGGCGACGCGGCTGGCCTGTCCGCCACGGTGGAATATGAACCCGACGAGGAAGAAATTCTCGCTGAATTACTGCCACGCAATGTAGCTGTTCAGTTGCTGCGCGCGAACCGTGAAAATGCGGCATCGGAGCAAGGTTCAAAAATGACAGCTATGGACAATGCAACGCGCAACGCGGGTGACATGATCAACAAGCTGACCATTCAATATAACCGCACGCGCCAAGCGGCGATTACCACTGAACTTATCGAAATTATTGCGGGCGCCGAAGCGCTCTAACGACATCCAAAGGCAAGGAAGAAACACATGGCTACCGCCCCTAAAAAGACCGCCGCTCCAAAGGCTGCTGCCCCTAAGGCTAAAGCGCCTGCACGCAAGGCCCCTGCCCCTAAGGCGGGTTCAGGTCAGACCGCAACCAATGTCGTTGGCGCAACTGGCCGCATTAGCCAGATCATCGGCGCTGTTGTCGACGTAACCTTCACTGGCCAATTGCCATCGATTTTGTCGGCGCTTGAAACCGACAATAACGGTAACCGCTTGGTCCTCGAAGTGGCGCAGCATCTCGGCGAAAACACCGTTCGCACTATCGCGATGGACGCGACCGAAGGCCTTACCCGTGGTCAGCCAGTGCGTGACACCGGCGCGCAGATTTCTGTGCCTGTTGGCCCCATGACCCTTGGCCGCATCATGAACGTGATTGGTGAGCCAATTGACGAACGTGGCCCCGTTGGCGCTGCAAAGTCCAACCCGATCCACGCAGAAGCGCCTTTGTTCACCGACCAGTCGACCGAAGCCGAAATTCTCGTCACCGGTATTAAGGTTATCGACTTGCTCGCACCTTATGCAAAGGGCGGCAAAATCGGTCTGTTCGGCGGTGCCGGCGTTGGTAAGACCGTTCTTATTCAAGAACTGATCAACAACATTGCAAAGGGCCATGGCGGCGTTTCGGTGTTTGCTGGCGTGGGTGAGCGTACCCGCGAAGGTAACGACCTCTATCACGAATTCCTCGACGCTGGCGTTATCGCCAAGGATGCCGACGGCAACCCAACCCCAGAAGGTTCGAAGGTTGCATTGGTCTTCGGTCAAATGAACGAGCCTCCCGGTGCCCGTGCACGCGTTGCGCTTTCGGGTCTGACCATGGCGGAGTATTTCCGCGATGAAGAAGGCCAGGACGTTCTGTTCTTCGTCGACAACATCTTCCGCTTCACACAGGCTGGTTCGGAAGTGTCCGCACTTTTGGGCCGTATTCCTTCGGCTGTGGGTTATCAGCCAACGCTGGCAACCGACATGGGCCAGTTGCAGGAGCGTATTACCTCGACCACAAAGGGTTCGATTACCTCGGTTCAGGCCATTTATGTTCCCGCAGATGACTTGACCGACCCTGCACCAGCAACGTCATTTGCCCACTTGGACGCAACGACCACGTTGAACCGTGCGATTTCGGAGCTTGGCATTTATCCAGCCGTTGACCCGCTTGACTCGGTCAGCCGCGTTTTGACACCAGCCGTTGTTGGCCAAGAGCATTATGACACCGCCCGCCGCGTTCAGGAAACGCTGCAAAAGTATAAGTCGCTGCAAGACATTATCGCGATTTTGGGCATGGACGAATTGTCAGAAGACGACAAATTGACCGTTACCCGCGCGCGTAAGATCCAGCGTTTCTTGTCGCAACCTTTCCACGTTGCAGAAGTCTTCACCGGTATTTCCGGCAAGTTCGTTCAGGTCGAAGACACTGTGAAGTCGTTCAAGGCAGTTGTGGATGGCGAGTATGACCATCTTCCAGAAGCCGCCTTCTACATGGTTGGCGGTATCGAAGAAGCAGTTGCAAAGGCAGCCAAAATGGCTGCGGAAGCGGCGTAAGCCATTATGGCGCTCCACTTCGAACTGGTAACACCTGAGAAGCTCTATCGCTCGGACGACGTCTATATGGTCGTCGTTCCGGGCACTGAGGGCGATTTCGGCGTGTTAGAGGGCCACAGCCCAATGATGAGCACGCTACGCAACGATGCGGCGCTGGAGATTTACAAAACGCAAGGCGCAACGCCGGAGCGCCTGATGATCGCAGGTGGTTTTGCTGAAGTGAACGCAAGCGGCCTAACGGTGCTGGCAGAACGCGTCGAAGCTTAAGCTTCGCGCGTTTGTGGCGCGTATTTACAGCGCCTCATCGCCCCAGATACGGGACCTTTCGATATAGCCGTACCGCCCATTGGTTTCAAAACGGCAATATCCCTTTTCGCATTCATCGATAACGCCAACAACACCGGGTTCAACGCGCCATGAAATATGCGCGTTCGCTTGCGGCGAGTCCCGCAACGCGCCAATGTCTTTACCAATGACGATTGCGGTTTGCTTAGGGCTAAGCAACCGCACGTGCAGCCAGCCTTGGTCGCCATCAGGGTCTTGAACCTTACGCCAGACGCTGTGGACCGCGACAACCTTCACCGGCAAATTTTGTCTTTTGTAAACCCATGTAACGGGGAATTCTGTGCTGGGTCCTGTGCGCATGCGGGCTTCAGGCTTCTGAATAGATGCCCAATAAGGCGGCTGGCGCTGCGCTTGTCCAACGGCAGACGCGGCCCCCAAAAGCGCGAGCGCCACTGCGCCATAACGCACGATCGATTTATTCTGAATAGCCATATTATTTACCATCGTTTTCATCTTATACGGCAAGCGTTGCGGCGAGCGCAACCATCCTGTCTTGACCTTATCGCGAATTCCGCTTTAGTCAGTCTATGCCAGAACTTAGCCGCATCGAACGTCCATCCATCCGCGTGACACGCAGTTTACTGCCAGCGGTTGAAAAACGCATGGCGGAGTTGTTCGACGCCCGCTTCAATACCGATGATAGCCCATTAAGCCGTGACGCCTTGGTCGCTGCCATGGCTGATTGCGACGTGCTGGTGCCAACGGTCACAGACAGCATTGATGCAGATATCATCGCTGCCGCCCCGCCCCGGCTTAAGCTCATCGCCAGCTATGGCGCAGGGGTTAACCATATCGATCTGGCCGCCGCAAAGGCAAAGGGCATTATGGTCACCAACACGCCAGGGGTTTTCACGGACGATACCGCAGACCTGACTATGGCGCTTATCCTCAACGTCCCCCGCCGTCTGGGTGAGGGGCAGCGTGTCATGCGCAACGGCGAATGGCGCGGCTGGAGCCCGACGGGTATGCTGGGTCACCGTATTGGTGGGAAGACTTTGGGTATCATCGGCCTTGGCCGGATTGGGGAAGCTGTGGCCGTGCGTGCCAAAGCCTTTGGTCTCAACATCATTTACAACAAGCGCGACCGCTTGCCCGCAAGTGTCGAGGATGAATTGGGCATCGTCTTTGAACCAGACATTGATCGGCTCGTGGCGCGGTCGGACATTATCAGCCTGCATTGCCCGTTAACGGCAGAAACCGATAAAATCATCAACGCCAACCGCATCGCGCAGATGAAAGCGGATGCCTATATCATCAACAGTTCGCGCGGAGAGTTGATTGACGAGGACGCGTTAATTGACGCCTTGGAAAACGGTCGCATCGCCGGCGCTGGGCTCGACGTATATACGCATGAGCCTGCGGTGGACTCACGGCTATTCAACATCCCCAATGTCGTGTTGCTGCCCCATTTGGGTAGCGCGACCTTTGAAGGGCGAGAAGCATCAGGCGCGCGCGTGATTACCAACATCCGTATGTGGGCAGACGGCCACAGACCGCCAGATCAAGTTTTGGAAGGTTGGCAATAATGCGGCCTGTGTTGCACAACCTTCGATAACTGAGGCATAATCAAACAGAATAAAAACCTCGGCCGCAGAAATTACGGCTCGAGAGTCAATATCCGGCACATGCGAAATGGCGTCAATCGCCCGTCAGCAGACGATCCATCAATTGCTGCACCGTCGGGACAAAGCCGTTAGAATAAAACGGATCTTTTCCGAACAGATAGGCGCTGTGTCCGGCAAACATCAGATTTTCATCAATCGGCGCGCCATGTGCGATGTTCTGCAGCGCCTTTTGAATGCAAAAGCTGCGCGGGTCGGCAAGACGGCCAGTGGAGTTATTGTCATGGTCCTTCCACGACGAAAAACCGCAATGCGATAAGCAGCCCATGCAGTCCTTTTGATCCTTCCGGATAACTTCGCCGGAGGATGGCGTCACGAACACAAGCGTGTTGTCAGGCGTTTTTAGCGCAACGGTAAATCCGCGCGCATCCCATTCGCGTGCCTTCATCAGGTCAGCTTGGGTAACCCAGAAATTCTTACCCTTCACGCCTACATCCAGTTGCGCTGTGTGTTCCGCGTCGGCGGCCTGCACATAAGGAATTTGACGTTCCGAACGCGACTGAAGCTCCAACAGGAACGGATTGATGACCGCGCTGGAGTAAAAACCCGTGGGCGAAAATTGATGCAATAATACGCCGTCTTCTGGAATTTTCGTAAGCGCGTCTTTCCAGCCCGCTGGAATGGGGCTTTCCTGCGTCAACAATGGGCGTGTGCCCAATTGAAATGCAATCTGCCCCAGTTCGGGGTTATCAATCCAGTCGTTCCAGTCGCGCAAGAACCAAACACCGCCGGCCATGACAATCGGCACATCATCCGAAATACCTTCAACGCGCATGACATCGCGCAGGGCCTTCACGCGCGGATAGGGATCTTCGGGGCTGCGCGGGTCTTCGGCATTGGACAGGCCATTGTGACCGCCGGCCAACCACGGGTCTTCATAGACAACCGCACCCAACCATTCCGGCACCTTGTGATAGGCACGCTTCCACAACGCGCGGAAGGCACGGGCGGAGCTTACAATCGGTAGATAATAGACGCCATATTGCGCCGCGATTTCGGATAGCTTGTATGGCATACCCGCGCCGCAGGTAACGCCTGTCACCATGCCCTTGGTTGCTTCCAATATGCCGTGCAAGATGCGCTGTGCACCGCCCATTTCCCACAACACGTTGATGTTAATAGCGCCACGTCCATTGGACATTTCATGCGCAAGCTTCACCTGCGCGATGCCGCCGCGAATGCCATATTCGACAAGTTCCTCATGCCGTTCGGCACGCGTTTTACCAAGGAAGACTTGCGGAATCATCTCGCCATTTTCATCATAGCTGTCGGCATTTACGGCAGAGACTGTGCCGATGCCGCCGGCCGCAGCCCATGCGCCAGAACTTGCATGATTGGTTGCCGCAACACCCTTGCCGCCTTCGACCAATGGCCATACTTCGCGGCCACCATAGATAATGGGTTTCAGACCCTTGAACACAAATATTACCCCTAAAAACTCTTGTCTAAAGCACTGTGCAACGCGCTTCTAACGGTCGGCGCTATCGCAAATGGTCAGCTTTGTCGCGCAAAATCGGCACGTTTCATGGCAGAACCATAAAGCTGCCGATAGCGCGCGAACATCGTATCCTCATCATATTGAGAACATGCCAAAATACGGTTCGCAGTGGCCAATGTTGCACGAAGCGCCGCATCTTTTGCCAAGCTATTGATAGCCGACGCCAGCGCGTCCTCATCATCACGTGCAACGATAAATGGCCTGTTCTCACGCGATACGATATTACGGACATCGCCCACATCTGTCGCCACAATTGGCAGCGCGCTAGTCATCGCTTCAACCAGTGAAATGGGATATTGTTCGCTATCCGACGACAGCGCAAAAATGTCGAAAAGCCGAATATAGCGGGCAGGATCACGCAAATATCCAGGCATCATGACGCGGTCAGCGATACCGAGCCGTGTTGCCTCTGCCATGATGACATCACGATCCGGCCCTTCACCCACAATGGCAAGCCGGATATTCGCGTCCGCCGCTGCGACCGCACGCAGCAGACGGGGTAAATTCTTGACGCTACGCAAGTCGGCAATCGTACCGACGATAATTTCGCCGTCACGCTTTTGGAAACCCGGGAAGGACCCACGCTGCGGACGACGGTTATAATGTTCGGTATCAATACCATTGGGGAAGCGCGCGATTTTCTCCAGCGGCTGATGCCAGAAAGTACGCGCAATATGCTCAAGCGTTTTGGATGGCACAACAAGGGCGTCAGCCCGTTGCAGCGCAATAGTGCGGAACCAATTGCGGTGCCATTTCAGCCTATCCACTTCATCCTGCTCAAACCCGTCTTCATGATGGATCAATGGCGGCAATTTCATGCCGCGCGTGAACAAGGTATGCGCCATAACCCCATCCATCGCGCCGAAATTGTAACTCAGCACGAGGTGAAATTTCTTCATATATGCGGCCAAACGGCGATAGCGGGCCATGTTCGGCGTGCCGCCGAGCGCGGGCGCTGCGTCTTTGGGGAAGCTCATTTTGACGCGCCGGTCTAAGGCGTCCGCCGCGCCAAAGGCGTCATGAACCGCAGACAAAAGCGTATGTTCGGCTTGATTGCCAAAATGATTCATCAAGCGAACTGTGCGTAATTGCGCGTCACCTAAATCAAAGCTGCTATGCAAATGTAGGATGCGAACCGCCGCCATACTTGCCTTTCCCTTATGCACCGCCCAGATGCGTTAGATGATTATGAAACCTTTCGCTTCCCTCTACCGCCCTGATCCACAAATCGCCAGTCTTGGCGCAAAAATGGGTGACGCCGTGCGACCTGCGCATTTTCCGAAAACAATCTTGCGCTTTCGTAATGATCGTTGGGCGGCAACAGTCGGGCTAGCGGACTATGATGACACCGCCTGGGTCCGCCACTTTGGCCGCTTTGATCCATTGCCCGACAATATGCCCGAACCACTGGCTTTGCGTTATCATGGCCACCAGTTTCGCGTGTATAATCCCGACATTGGCGATGGTCGCGGTTTCCTGTTTGCGCAAATGCGCGATGGCGACGGCCGCTTGCTTGACCTCGCGACCAAGGGGTCGGGAACCACCCCCTACAGCCGCCGTGGCGATGGCCGCCTGACGCTTAAAGGTGGGGTGCGCGAAATATTGGCCACGGAAATGCTGGAGGCTTTGGGCGTCAACACCTCCAAAACATTTTCCATCATTGAAACCGGCGAAGAATTGATACGCGGCGATGAACCCTCCCCCACACGATCGGCGGTGATGGTCCGGTTGAGCCATAGCCATATCCGCATTGGCAGTTTTCAGCGCGTCGCTGCCGAGGGCGATACCGAATTCATGCAACAGCTCATCGCTTATTGCCTGACGCAACTTTACGATGTTGCCCTAACGGAAAATCCTGCGGCACAATTGCTTGGACTGGCGGTGGAACGGGTCGCTGACCTTGCCGCATCCTATATGGTCGCGGGCTTTGTCCATGGCGTGCTTAACACCGACAATATCAATATCACCGGTGAGAGTTTCGATTATGGGCCTTGGCGCTTCACCGAATATTGGGACCCGCAATTCACCGCAGCTTATTTTGACGAGTCTGGCCTTTACGCCTTTGGCAGACAGGCCGAGGCGCTGCATTGGAACTTGGGGCAGTTGGCGGTGGCGCTGCGTCTAGTGTCTGACGCGCCGCCATTGATTGCCGCGCTGGAGCGTTTTCCGGCCCTGTATCAACAGGCCGTCATACGGCGCTTTCTGTGGCGCTTGGGCGTGGCGTCACGCGGAGAGGCATTGGACCGGCAACTGGTCGAGGCTGCAGAACGCACAATGGCGCGGGAGAAAATCGCCATCGATCAATTCTTCTACCTTTATCGTCATTGTAATGCGAACGCAGGCGACGCCACCGGCGAATATGAATCCGCTTTTGCCGCTTTGTTGCGCGATTACGCGCCTGTGGAGGGGAACCGGCACGCCTATTGGTCGAAAGGCGCGATCTGTTCGATGTTGATCCATGAGGTCGAAGATATCTGGCAGGCCATATCCGAAAAGGATGACTGGGAACCGATACAGAGCAAAATCCATGCTATTCGCGAAATGGGGCAAGCCCATATGACGCCGAATTTGTAACGGCACAATGAGACGCTAAAGTTCTTCTAAGCCTTGGCCAACTTATCCTGATTTGATGCTGGCGGCACAATTGCCCATTACAGCAGGATGGAACAAGCACGCGTATATTTGGTGGGCGCTGGCCCCGGTGACCCCGAATTGCTGACCGTGAAAGCGGTACGGTTGATTTCGTCCGCGGACGTTGTGGTGCATGACGGCCTAGTGGATGACGCGATAATGGCGCTCATCAATCCCGCCGCACGGCTGATTTCTGTCGCCAAAAGCCGTTCACGCCATTCGGTGCCGCAGAACGGCATCAACGATATTCTCGTCCGTGAGGCGCAGGCCGGTCATAAGGTCGTGCGGTTAAAAGGCGGCGACCCGTTTATTTTCGGACGTGGCGGTGAAGAGGCCGAGGCCTGCCACGATGCGGGCATTGATGTGGAGGTTGTTCCCGGCATATCTGCCGCGATGGGCGGGGCAGCTGCGACAATGTTACCGCTGACCCACCGTGATGCCGCCAGCGCGGTGACTTTCGTCGCTGGCCAATGCAAGGGCCTGACAGACCAGAATTGGGCGGGCCTTGCGGGTAAAGGCCGCACTTTGGTCATTTACATGGGTATCGCAACAGCGGCGGACATTACCGAAAAGCTTATTAGCGATGGCCTGTCGCCCGACACGCCCGTCGCTGTGCTGGAGCGCGCGACACGGCCCAATGCCCGCGCGATGCGTACTATTTTAACCGACCTAGGCGACATGATCGCGCGCGAAGGCGTGATGTCGCCCGCCATCATCATTGTCGGCGATGTCGTCCTGAAATCTGATGCCGAAGATCGTTTGTACCATTTTGCCAAACAGGCGGAGAAAATTGCGTGAAATTACTGACGGGAAATGATTTGGTGTCTGGCGCTGTCACATGGTGGACGGGCAATGGCTGGTCCATCCATGTCGAAGATGCCGCCGATGTTGGCGAACAGGGCGAGGCGATACTCCACGCCGAAGAAGGCGCACGCCGCGTCAACGCGCCTTATATCATTGATGCGCTGCCAACCGAAAATGGCCCGCGCCCAGCGCATATCAAGGACCGCATTCGCGCGCTGGGACCAACCGTCCGCACGGACCTCACACTCAAGCCTGCCGATCCTGCGGCTGGTGATTGGATAATCTGACATGTATAAATATGACAATTATGACCAAGCTATGGTGGACGCGCGCGTCGCCGAATTTCGTGACCAAATAAATCGCCGCATTGCAGGTGAAATGACGGAAGACCAGTTCAAACCCTTGCGGTTGATGAACGGCCTCTATCTCCAATTGCATGCCTATATGCTGCGCGTTGCCATTCCTTATGGCACGCTCGATTCACGGCAAATGCGCATGCTCGCGCATATCGCGCGCAAATATGACCGCGATTACGGCCATTTCACCACGCGCCAGAATATTCAGTATAACTGGATCAAGCTGGAGGATTGTGCCGACATATTAGAAGAACTGGCCACCGTTGAGATGCATGCCATTCAGACAAGCGGCAACTGCATCCGCAACATTTCGTCCGATCAATATGCGGGCGCTGCGGCCGACGAAGTCACCGACCCGCGTCCTTGGGCGGAATTGCTGCGCCAATGGTCAACCTTCCATCCGGAATTCAGCTATCTGCCCCGCAAGTTCAAAATCGCGGTGATTGCGTCATCGGAAGACCGAGCTGCGATGCGCTTGCACGACATCGGACTGGAACTTGTCCGCCAAGATGGCGAACTGGGCGCGCGCGTCTTTGTCGGTGGCGGCATGGGCCGCACGCCCATGATCGCGCCCGAGATCAACCCGTTCGTCAAGGCAGACGATCTGTTGAGTTATCTTGAGGCCTGCCTGCGTGTATACAACCGCTACGGGCGGCGGGACAATATGTACAAGGCGCGGATCAAGATCCTGATTCATGAAATCGGCGCGGACGAATACCGCCGTCAAGTGGCCGAGGAATTCGCGCATGTGAAAACCTTGGGCATTGATCCGCCTTTGGCTGAACTGGAACGCATCAGCGCCTTTTTTGCGCCGCCAGCTTATGATGCCGCAAATGTAGAACCGGACCGCAATGATCTCGATTTTGCCCTATGGCTTGACCAAAATGTGAAGCCGCACAAGCAAGCGGGTTACGCGATCGTCAACATCAGTTTGAAGCCTATTGGCGGTATCCCTGGCGATGCGACATCAAAGCAAATTGACATCATGGCTGACCTCGCGGAAAAATACAGCTTTGACGAATTGCGCGTCACCCATGCGCAGAATATCGTGTTGCCTTATGTCGCAAAGCGCGACCTTTATGCCGTGTGGCAGGCCTTGCGCGATGCCGAATTGGCCGATGCCAATCTTGACCTGATTAGCGATATCATAGCCTGCCCTGGCCTTGATTATTGCAGCCTTGCCAATGCCCGTTCGATCCCCGTCGCGCAGAAAATTGCGACACGTTTTGCCGACATGGACCGGCAGCGTGATCTAGGCGAGCTGAAGCTTAAAATTTCAGGCTGCATCAACGCCTGCGGCCATCATCATGCCGGACATATCGGCATATTGGGCGTCGATAAAAAAGGCGTGGAAAATTACCAGCTGACCTTTGGTGGCTCTGGCGCTGAAGACGTCAGCATCGGGAAAATCATTGGCCCCGGCTTTGACGAAGACGGCGTTGTCGATGCGGTGGAAAAGGCGACCGAGGTCTATAAGGCACTGCGGCAGGGTGATGAACGCTTCGTCGACACCTATCGCCGTGTCGGCCTCGAACCCTTTAAGGAGGCGATTTATGGTTGAGTTTCGTTACCGCACCGATGAAGTGACGGAACAACCGTCGGTCACGCTGGATGCGTTTCTGGACCAATCCAATGCCACCGCTGTTAGGTTGGAACCGGATGATGATGCACGGGCCTTAATTCCTTTTCTCGACCGGTTAACGTTGATCGAGGTGGCCTTCCCCAAATTTCGCGATGGACGGGGCTATAGCGCCGCCCGCATATTGCGGGAGGCTGGGTATCAAGGCGAATTGCGTGCGCAAGGTGACGTTTTGGTTGACCAGATTGCATATATGCGCCGCTGCGGCTTTGACAGCTTCGCACCCGAAGCCTCGTTAAACCCCGAGGCGGTCGCCCGTGCGCTCGCGAATTATGACCATGCCTATCAAGGGGCCGCCGATAGCGTTGTACCTATTTGGAAGCTACGGCATGGATAATATGGTCCGCATCGCTGATCGTATCAACACCGCCCCGCGATATACAGACGGCGACGCAGTGCGCCTGAATAACATGTTCCGGGGCCGTGATACGGTCGAGATGCTGACTATCTTGTTGCGCGAAAATATGTTGGGCGATGCCGCTGTGGTCTCCAGCTTCGGCGCTGAAAGCGCGGTATTACTCCACCTCATTGCAAGCATTGATCCGACATTACCTGTCTTGTTCTTAGACACAGGCAAGCATTTTCCCGAGACGATAGATTATCGGGAAGCGCTCCGGTCGAAGCTCGGTTTGTTGGATTTACGCATCCTGACGCCCGACCCTATTTTGCTCCAACAAAAGGATGCAACGGGCCTACGTTGGTCTTATGACCCCGATGGCTGCTGTGACATCCGCAAAGTTCTGCCGCTGAATGCCGCATTGGCCGGTTTTGATGCGCAGTTTACCGGACGTAAGGCGTTTCAATCGTCCACACGCCGCGCCCTGCCCCGTTTTGAGGTTAAAAATGGCCGTTTGAAGGTCAACCCGCTCGCCGATTGGGACCAAACCAAGATCGACGCTTATATGGCCGAACACAGCTTGCCCGCGCATCCCTTGGTACAGCTTGGTTATCCATCCATCGGCTGCTCCCCCTGCACCACCAAAGTCGCGCCGGGCGAAGACCCGCGCTCGGGCCGTTGGAAGGGCTGGGACAAGGTGGAATGTGGGATACACAATGCCGTGACGCCAATTGGCGATGGCGCGGACGACCCTATTTTCTAATCCTCGCCGTTTCGGGCAAGATTATTTCGGGAAAAAATATGCCTGCACATCGGCCGCAATCCTTGCAGGCCGTAACGTTTTTGCGTCAATGCAGCACCAGCTCGACTTGACCTCGGCAAGAACATCCTCGCCACGCTTGATCACCGTTTCGTAAAATGAACGCGCGCCCAGCACCTTTTCAAGCACCACCGATGCAATCACCTCGTCATTCAAAAATGCTGGTTTGCGGTAGGTAATCTCATGCTTGAGCGCGACCCACAGATATTTCGCAGCCGCCTCTGGCGGGGCAAGCTTGTTCCAATGCGCCAAGACCGCCTCTTGCACCCAGTTCAGGTAGCGCGCATTGTTCACATGCCCCATGAAGTCGATGTCAGACGGCAGTACGCCGATAGGATGAAAGTGGGATAGTGCTTTGGTCACGATTATTCCAACATAATGCTGATTCTGGAAATTACAGTCCATTTACGTCAAAAAAATGAATCTATTGTGTTATAAACGCGCTCAATCGATAATCGCGTCACTTGCGGGACGGCCCACCCTGCCCCACATTATCGATGATGACAAAAACTGTCGCAAAATCCTGGAGCAAATCCAACGCCTTTCGTTGGTGTATGCTGATATTGGGTTGGTTGATATTGTTAGGCGCACCTTTGCTTGGTCCGGTTCCTGGACCAGGCCCGCTGATCCTTTTACCCATCGGACTGGCGCTGATTCTCAAAAACTCCTTATGGGCAAAGAAGCGTTATGCCCGTCTTGCGCGGCATCATCCCGAATATGCGGATTGGGCTAATTGGGCACTGCGGCGCAGCAAAGTGTCACATAAGCCGCCCTTTCCCGACGTTAAAGGCGATTTCCTGCACCTGTTCCGCCGCGACGACATTGACATGAAAATGCCTTAGGGTCAGGGCCACTTAAATACACCTTCGCGGCGTCAAAATGGCAAAGATATCGAGGTAAAATGTCCGCCGCAGGCTGTTATTTTGCCTGCAAGGGCATTTTGTTTCGAGATCGTAGCCATTTTGGCGTCCTTCGGATTTGACCCATATTGTCCATTGCCACGTTGGCAAGCTTGGACTTAGAACCACTAAGCCCTGCGCTTACCGTCTTGCACTGAACAAAATGGCCTCAAACCGTGAAGGTGGATTTAAGTGGTCCTGACCCTAAGTAAAGTGCAAGCGGCGGTATTTGCCGCGGAAGTAGAGCAATGGGTCACGGCGCGGTTCAAAGCTCGCTTTTTCCACGCGACCGACCAAGATGAAATGGTCACCCGCCTCATGCAATGCATGGCGCTTACATTCAAATATGCCAAGTGAGCTCGGCAAAATCGGTGCGCCATATTCGCCCACTTCCCAACGCGTTCCGGCAAAGCGATCCTCGCTTTTGCCAGCGAACAGATTGGAGACAGGCTGCTGCCCGATTTGCAGAACATTGACGGCAAAATCGTCAATGCCGCGCAAAACCTCTGCGCTGCCGGAAGCATTGGCGATGCACACCAGCAATAATGGCGGGTCGAGCGACACGCTGGTAAAGCTATTGGCGGTTAAGCCAACAGGCCGTCCATCAGGTGCATGCGCGGTGATGATGGTGACACCGGTCGCAAAACAGCCCATCGCATCCCGCAATGTCCGCGCGTCGGATCCGGAACGATATTCCGGAATGAAGCGCGGTTGCTTGCGTTCCAAAAAGTCAATGAGCACACCGTTAAATGCCTCTGCCCGTTCGGCCACGATCAACAAACCGCCGCCATCGACGTCAATCGCCTCTACATTGGGAAGGCTGTCCACAAATGCGGGCTGTGCCGCATCCGGGTCAACTTGGCCTAAGGCACCACGAATAATCAACGACGGCAGGCCAATATGCGCCGCAGCCTCCGACAGCGCGTCGCCCGCGCCATGTGTGTCGAAAGCCGCAAATATCGCATTGTCATAATCGGCGTGGTTTAAGCCTTGCCCAAGCGCGGCTGACATACGGTCTGCCTCTGCACGCACCGCCTGTGCATCATGGTCCGCGGGCGGATCGACGAAAATCAGGCCCGATGCCAAGGTCGCGGCATCTTCAGCCAAGGCCATGGTCGCAATCCATGCGCTGTGGGATGCCGCAACAACCACAGGGCGTGTGCGCATTTGGCCCAGAACGGCGCGCAAATCTTCGACATAAGCGGTAAAATCATACCGACCATCGGACGGCCATTCGCTGCCGCCATGACCGCGCAGATCGACATTGATAACATGGCGTCCGGCTTGTTCCAAACCAATGGCGACATCTTCCCACACTTTGCGAGTCTGGCCAAAACCATGCAGCAGGACAATGGACGGATCATCGGCGGACCCGATATCGTCGGCCTCCAGCCTGATGCCTGCAAAGCCCTTAAATTCTCTTACATAACGTAGCGACATTCGCCTCAACCCCAAATTCTGTCTAACGGTGTCATATTATGGCCACCCGTGCCCGCTTACTGTCTTTTACGCAATAAATTATGCGCGGTCGGTAGAAATAACCGCCATCGTAATACGTGAGATGCAGACCAGCTTTCCTGCCTCATCCTCTATCCGGATTGACCAGATTTGTGTCGTGCGGCCAATCGATTCCGACGTTGCTGTGGCAAAGACAAAGCCGTCCTTAACGGGGCGAATATGGTTGGCGTTAATTTCCATGCCCACGGTCGCAAACTTGCTGGGATCCACCGTCATCGCCGCTGCGGTGGATCCCACGCTTTCGGCCAAGACCACCGACGCCCCGCCGTGCAACCGCCCATAAGGTTGCTTTGTGCGGGCATCCACAGGCATCCGCGCTGTAATCCAATTGTCCCCATAATCGACAAATTCAATGCCGACAAAACCGGGCATGCAATTCGCACCACTCGCAGTCAGTGCCGCAAGATCAAGCTTTTCGTGAAACCATACAGTCATGTAATCATCATGCGCGAAGCAACAGAAACTGTCTAGGGTCAGGACCACATAAATTCACCTTTTGGCTTTAGACCACAAAGTTGGATTCACCTGACCTTAAAGCCGATGCTGCAATATGTTCGACAACAACAATAACATTTACGCAACAATGCTGTTACAGTTAGCGTTTCTGCTGCCGTAAATATGTAATGTTTCCATGGCACCGCGCCTGAGCTGTTGAAGAAGGAATTTTTTCGTGAAGTCCGTGCCAAGCCCAAGCAGATTGAAAGCCCACAAAACGCCGTCGGATGCGCGCTATTTCAACCGTGAGCTGTCGTGGTTAAAATTTAATGAGCGCGTGTTGGAAGAAGCATCCAACCCCGCGCATCCATTGCTGGAGCGCCTGCGCTTTCTATCGATTTCGGGGACGAACTTGGATGAATTTTTCATGGTTCGTGTGGCTGGCCTGCGCGGGCAGCAGCAACGGAAAATCGAGGAACTATCGATTGATGGCCGCACAGCGTCCGAACAGCTTGCCGACACCGTCGCCGCGGCTGACCGGCTCATGATCCAGCAACAGAAATTGTGGCGCAAGCTGATGGGCGAATTGGCCAAAGCGGGCATTAAAATCATCGAGCCTTCGGCGATTGCCAAAAGCCACCAAGCTGCGGTTAGCAAATATTTCCGCGAGCAGATCTTACCCGTGCTGACCCCGCAAGCGCTTGACCCTGCCCATCCTTTTCCCTTCATCCCCAATCAGGGCCTTAGCCTCATTTTCGATATGCGCCGCAAGGATGATGGCGAAGTTGTAAGGCAATTGGTCTTAATTCCCCAATCGCTGGCCCGCTTTGTCCGGCTACCCGGTCCCGGCACGCGTTTTGTGACTATAGAGGCGTTGATCAAGCATTTCGTCGGACAAATGTTTCCCGATTATCGGCTCATCGCGGCTGGCGCGTTCCGCATTATCCGCGACAGCGATATCGAAGTGGAGGAAGAGGCCGAAGACCTTGTCCGTTATTTCCGTAGCGCGATTAAACGCCGCCGTCGCGGGCGGATTATCCGGCTAAAGCTGGAAAAAGGCCTACCCAATGAATTGGCGGCATTGATCCGCTCCGAACTTGGCGCAGGCGCGTCCATTGTTGTCGAAACCGTTGGCTTTTTGGGTATTGGCGATTTGAGCCAATTGGTGGATGAAGACCGCCCCACCCTTAAATTCCCTCCTTATTCCCCGCGCTTTCCCGAACGGATTATGGAACATGATGGCGATTGTTTTTCGGCGATCAGCCAAAAAGACATCGTCATCCACCACCCCTATGAAAGCTTCGACGTCGTGCTCGCCTTCTTGCAACAAGCCGCACTCGACCCGGACGTTGTCGCCATCAAACAGACATTATATCGCGCCGGCAAACAGTCCGCCGTCATCCGCGCCTTGTGTGAGGCCGCAGAAGCCGGAAAATCGGTCACCGCAATTGTCGAACTGAAAGCGCGGTTTGACGAAGAACAAAACCTCCATTGGGCGTCGCAATTGGAAAATTCCGGCGTTCAGGTCGTCTACGGCTTTGTAGATATGAAGACGCACGCAAAAATTTCCTTGGTCGTCCGGCGGGAGGCGGATGGGTTCCGCACATATTGCCATTTGGGCACGGGGAATTATCACCCTATCACCGCCAAAGTATATACCGACATCAGCTTCTTCACCGCCGACCCGCGCGTCGGCCATGATGCCGGACAGATTTTCAATTATATCACCGGCTATATTCCGCCATCGGAACTCAAACTGTTGACCATGAGCCCGCTTGGCCTGCGCGAAAAAATCATGTCTTTAATTGACGATGAAATCGCCCATGTTGCCGCTGGGCGGCCCGGCGCAATTTGGGCCAAGCTCAACTCGCTGGTGGATAAAGCGGTCATCGACAAATTATATGAGGCAAGCGAAGCTGGTGTGGAAATCGACCTTGTCGTGCGTGGTATTTGTTGTTTGCGCCCCGGTGTGAAGGGCATGTCTTCGCGCATCAGGGTGAAATCGGTCGTCGGCCGCTTCTTGGAACATAGCCGCATCTGGGCGATGGGCAATGGCGCGGATTTACCCAATCGTGAGGCGAAGGTTTTCATCTCCTCGGCCGACTGGATGTCGCGCAATTTCGACCGCCGCGTCGAATATATGCTACCGATTGAGAACCCGACCGTGCATGATCAGATCCTGGATCAGGTTATGGTTGCAAACCTGCTCGACAACCAGCAAAGCTGGATGCTGCGTTCGGACGGACGCTATGAAAGGGTAAAAGCGGGTAGCATGCCATTTAATCTGCATCATTATTTCATGACAAATGCGTCGCTTTCGGGACGTGGCGGCGCGCTCGCAGATGACAAGAAGGTTCCAACTTTGAGCCTTGTCCGACAAAGATGAGGGCGGTGCGTCAGGCCGTCATTGATATTGGCTCCAACACTGTCAGGCTTGTGGTTTATGCAGGGTCGCCGCGCGCGCCTTTGCCGATTTACAACGAAAAAAGCCGCGTAAAATTGGGCGCCTGCCTTGCGGGCGACGGCGAAATTGACAAGGCAACGATGAAAAAGGCGCTGGCCGCATTGGCCCGCTTTGAAACACTGGCGCGCACCATGAAGGTCGACAGCTTGCGCGTGGTCGCCACCGCCGCAACGCGTGAAGCCAAAAACGGGCAGGAGTTGGTCGAAAAGGCCGCCGCGCTTGGCATAAATGTGGATGTGCTCGACGGCGACGCCGAAGCCACTGCAGCGGGCTATGGCGTGCTCAGCGATAATCCTTTTGCCAACGGCTATGTCGGTGATCTTGGCGGCGGCAGCCTTGAGCTTATCCGCATAGCCGACGGCACATTGGGCGCACGCGTGTCCTTGCCGCTTGGCACATTACGGCATGACATATTGACGGGCAAATCGTCCAAACAAATCACCCAAATGCTGCGCGACGATATTGCCAAGACAATGGGCCAAAGCGCGTTCCCGATTGAAACCGGCCTGCCCTTTTACATGATCGGCGGTTCCTGGCGTACCTTTGCGCGGTTGCACATGCATGAAACCGGCTATCCGCTGACCATCTTATCCAATTATGAAATTCCGCCCGAGGCACCAGAATTGCTCACGCCGCTGGTACAAGACAAAGACGCGCTGACGCGGTCGAACGTCGTCGCGGCTGGCCGCATCTCCGCATTGCCCAGTGCGACCGCTTTGTTGAGTGGCATTGTCGGGCTGTTAATGCCCAGCAAGCTTGTAACGAGCATCTATGGCCTGCGCGAGGGGCTGTTGTACGAACAACTGACCGCAGAGGAACGTAGCCAAGACCCGTTGATCGCGGCGGCCCGATTTGAAGGTGCGCGCTTGGGCCGATTTCCCTTTCACGGCGATGCGTTAGCCGAATGGATTGCGCCTGTATTCGCAGGGCAAGGCGCGCAAGACGCGCGGCTTTGCAGGGTTGCGTGTTTGCTATCCGACAGCGTGTGGAACGTGAACCCGGAATATCGCGCGGACCATGCGCTTGACCTTGCATTGGACGGCAGTTGGCCCGGAGTCAGCGCCAGCGACCGCGCGGTGATCGCTGCCGCCTTGTGGACGGTGCACGCCGGAAAGCGGACCTTGCCCGAAATGCTGACGGCCTTGGCCAAGCCCGGCGCGCTGGCACAAGCCGTCATCTGGGGTCTCGCCATCCGCTTGGCCCACCGCCTTGACGGCGGCACTGGCGGCGCATTACCTGACAGCCGCATAGATGGCGATGGCGCGACGTTACGCCTGCACTTAAGCGGCTCAGCCGTGCGGTTACAGTCCAACAGCGTCGCGCGCCGCCTACAAGCTTTAGGCGAAGCTTTGGGCTACGCGCAGACGGAGATTATGGGTTGAGGTCTGGTTAAGCGGCTTAGAGTAACCACCCTGTCATCCCCCTCACCCCATCGGGTACAATATCTCTTTCGTCACCTTGTGCACCGCGGTCATCACTTCAGCGCTCAGTTTCAGGTCAATCGCGGCAAAGATGTCGTCGAGTTGATCTTCCTTGCTCACGCCCACAATTGTGGATGCCACAAAGTCATGCTGTTTTGACCAAGCCGTTGCCAATGTAACTGGCGACATCCCTGCCTCCTTGGCAATCTCGACAATTCGCATCGTGCTTTCGAGCGCGCGGGGGCCCGCAAAACGCTGCGCCATTTCGACCTGACGCGATCCGGCCATTTCGAGATAGCGGGAAAAACGGGCACCTTCGGGGCGGGCGCCATCTAAATATTTGCCCGACAACACGCCGCCACCCAGCGGCGAATAGGGCAACAGGGATACGCCTTCCTGACGGCAGACTTGCTTCAGCTCATCCTCAAACCGGCGGTTGTTGATCGAAAAATTATTCTGGATGCTGTGATAGCGCGCCGTACCCAGCCGCTCGGACGTCGCCAGCGACTTCATCAGGCCATAGCTGGTCTCGTTCGAACAACCCAGAACGCGGACCTTGCCCGACCGCACCAGCTCGTCGAGCACCTCCATCGTTTCGTCATAGGCAAGACCATGGTCGGGCCAATGCGTTTGATACAGGTCGATATAATCGGTCTGTAAGCGGCGCAGGCTTTCTTCGACTGCGGTGATGATATTATGCCTATCCAGCGTGGTCATGCCGCCGCGCTTAGGGGATTTGAACCATGTGTGGCTTGGCCCCGAAACCTTCGTCGCCATGATGATGGTGTCGCGGTTCTTGCCCTTCATCCAGCGGCCGACAATATCCTCTGTCCGGCCAACCCATTTTATGTCGGGCGGGACAGGATAGCCCTCCGCCGTGTCGAAAAAGTTGATGCCCGCGTCCAGACATTTGTCGAGAATGCGGTGCGCCTCCGCCTCGTCGGTTTGCGACCCAAAGGTCATGGTGCCCATGCAAATATCGGACACGTAAATGGCGCTTTTGCCGATACGACGATGTTCCATAATTCTCTCCCTTTGCCCTAGCTTATGATTGTCCGGCCGCGCCAACGACCAAAAATGCAAGCGCAGCAAGCAACCCTGCCACGCGGTTTGAACGGAAATGGCCGAGCGCGTTGCTGCCATCGGATTTTAGTGAAATGACCTGCATCCCCAAATGAAAAGCGACCGGAAGAAGCGCAACCAAAGCCTGTTTTTCCGGCCGTACACTCCAAATCGCCATGCCCCAGCCCGTGATAGTGAGGATATAGAAAACCGTCACGCCCAGCCGGACGCTGCCGCCCAGCCGCAAGGCGCTCGATTTAATCCCGACCAACGCGTCATCCTCGCGGTCCTGCATGGCATATATGGTGTCATAGCCAACGACCCAGAAAATCGAGCCCACATAGAGCCAGAACATCGCAGTATTGACCTGCCCCATGATCGCGACCCAACCAACCAATGCGCCCCAGCTAAACACGAGCCCAAGCCAGACTTGCGGCCACCACGTAATGCGCTTCATAAAAGGATAGGCTGCAACCAGGAGGATGCTGCTGACAGCGACAATCTGCGCCTCCCACCGAAGTTGGAACAGCACCAGCAGACCAAGTGCGCATAAACTAAGCAGGAACGCCCATGCATCGCGCACGCTAACCGCGCCGCTGGGTAATGGCCGCGACGCCGTGCGCGCCACCTGCGCGTCCAGCTTACGGTCGACAATATCATTATAGACGCAACCTGCCCCGCGCATCACAACCGCGCCAAGCAGCATCCAAAGCGCAAGGTCCCAGCGCGGGAAGAGACCGCCCGACAGCGCCAAGCCAAATATACAGGGCCAGAACAACAGCCACCAGCCAATAGGGCGGTCCAACCGCGCCAAAAGAACCAAAGCGCGCAGCTTGACCGGCAACAAGGCAATGATGCCGGTATATTCGCTATCAGGGACAAGTTTCGAAGACATAACGCAAGTCCTGCCAAAATTTATCCGACACGTCATCTGCGAAGTTGAACGCGCGCAAGTTCGCAGATGACGCCGCCCGCTTTATCGGTTAGATGTTCCATATGCCCGCAACACCAGCCTGGCCCCCAAAATCCACACCGCGCTTGTTTGTGGAACAAGTGCTGACGCTTGGTGCGACCCTGAACATATCCGGCAATAGCGCGCATTATCTATTGGGTGTGATGCGTCTGAAAGAAGGTGCGCCGGTCAAATTGTTCGACGATGTTTCGGGCGAGTATCTCGCAACCGTCACGCGCGTCGGCAAGCGCGACCTTGACCTGACCGTCGAGGCAAAGCTCCGCGACCGCGAAACAACACCTGATCTGTGGATTGCCCAAGCTTTGATTAAAAAAGACCGCTTTGACTGGATTGCCGAAAAGGCGTGCGAATTAGGTGTGGCGCGTTTTATCCCCGTGCTAACCGCGCGTTGTGTGGTCGATAAGGTTAAGGACGACCGCCTGCGCGCCCATATGATTGAGGCGGCAGAGCAATGCGAACGCACCGCCTTGCCGCAAATTGCCCCGCTGACGAAACTGGATGCGCTGTTAAAGAATTGGCCCGCCGACCGCAGTCTATATTTTTGTGATGAACGTGGCGGCGAACCCTTTTTGGACGCCATAGGCGATGGCCCAGCGGCGATATTGATTGGGCCCGAAGGCGGCTTCACCGATAGCGAGAATGCTTTTATTCGCGCGCTTCCATATGCGCGTCCCGTGTCTCTCGGCCCGCGCATATTGCGCGCCGACACCGCCGCCATATCCGCAATATCCATTTGGATGGCCAAAAATGGCGACTGGGCAGTTTAGCCTATGCCGAGATTTTGCAGCTTATCAGGGCATAACGCGATAACATTAATCTACTGGCAATATCGCCGCGACATTTCTAAACCCGCGCGATGAGCACAAAAACCGTTTCCAACCGCAAAGATCCCGTCATCGAAACGCGCGATCAATTGGTCGCCGCAATTGCCAAGGGTGAAAAGCCCAAGGATCGCTGGCGCATTGGCACCGAACATGAAAAATTCGTGTATAATCGTGCCGATCATCATGCCCCATCTTATGATGAACCAGGCGGTATTCGCGAATTGTTAATGGCAATGACCGAATTTGGTTGGGAACCGGTATACGAAAACGGCAAGGTTATCGCGATGACCGGCAGCGACGGTGCCATCAGCCTTGAGCCTGCCGGCCAACTCGAACTATCGGGCGCGCCGTTGGAAAACCTGCACCAGACCTGCGCCGAAACCGGCCGGCATTTGAAACAGGTAAAGGCCATTGGCGACAAGACCAACACCAGCTTTTTGGGATTAGGCCTGTGGCCCGACAAGACGCGCGCCGAACTACCGATCATGCCCAAGGGGCGCTATGACATCATGCTGCGGCATATGCCACGCGTTGGCAGCATGGGCCTCGACATGATGCTGCGCACGTGCACGATTCAGGTTAATCTCGATTATGCGAGCGAAGCCGACATGGCGCATAAATTCCGCACATCGCTGGCGCTACAACCTTTGGCCACCGCTTTGTTCGCCAATTCACCGTTCTTGGAAGGCAAGCCAAACGGATATTTGTCCTACCGCAGCCATATCTGGTCCGATACCGATCCACAGCGCACGGGCATGTTGCCGTTCGTGTTCGACGCCAATTTCGGTTATGAACAATATGTCGATTATATGCTCAAAGTGCCGATGTATTTTGTCTATCGCGACGGCAAATATATCGATGCGGCGGGCCTTGATTTCCGCGACTTCCTAAAAGGCGAACTGTCCGTGCTACCGGGTGAAAAGCCCACGGTCAGCGACTGGGAAGACCATATGTCCACTGCCTTTCCTGAAGTGCGGTTGAAGAGCTTCCTCGAAATGCGCGGTGCCGATGGTGGCCCTTGGAACCGTATCTGTGCACTCCCTGCTTTCTGGGTCGGTTTGCTCTATGATCAAGGCGCGCTTGATGCCGCATGGGACGAGGTCAAACATTGGACGATGGAAGAGCGCGAGGCGCTGCGCAGCGCTGTACCCGCACAAGGCCTAAACGCCGCGATACCGGGCGGCGGTAAGTTGCTGGATTTGGCGGGACGGATTCTCGACATTTCGTCATCTGGCTTGGCAGCGCGGAATTGCCTGAACGCCAGCGGTGACAATGAAACCGGCTATCTCGACCCGCTGCGCGAAATCGTCGCCAGCGGCAAAACCCTGTCCGAAATGTTATTGGAGAAATATCACGGCGAATGGGGCGGCGATGTGTCGCGCGTCTATGCTGAGATGAGCTTCTAGCGCGATATTGTCGAAAGCAGACTTGCCCCGTTCGCATATCGGCGTTAAGGGCACCCTTCTTCGCTGAAAAGCGGAGTGCAGGAGTTTAGCTCAGTTGGTAGAGCATCGGTCTCCAAAACCGAGGGTCGTGGGTTCGAGTCCCCCAACTCCTGCCATTTTCTTTCCTATTTAGAAATGGTGACTGGCTTCAGTCTCAACGCGCCTTGCGCTTAGCAAGTATGTGATGCGCCAACACTATCACCGCGCCGATGGCGAGGCCCACAACGCCGCTCATCGCCGCATCTGCGACCCATGCCAGCGCGCCTTCATAGAGGCCCAAAAATTCCTCTGGATGGATGCCAAAGCCGTGGACGATGATCTGTCCGCCCACCCATAGCATCGCGGCTGTGCCGATAGTGGACAAGGCGGCGAGCAATTTAGGCATGCCCTTTACAAGCGCGCGGCCAATGGCTTGTGACCCTCCGTTTTCGCGCTGTGCCAACGACAGGCCGATATCGTCCATTTTCACGATCAAGCCAACCACGCCATAGACCGCGATGGTAATGACGATAGCGACAAAGGCCAATGTCCCAGCCTCCAGCCAGATCGATGTTTCCGCAAGGCCTTTCACTTCGTTCAAGGCAATTGCCATGATTTCAGCGGACAATATGAAATCTGTGCGCACTGCGCCTTTAACCATCGCCGCTTCATGTTCGCTGCTGGTCAGCTCAGCCAGTTCTTCGAGGAGACTCTCTTCCTCATGGGGCGCGATTTTCTCCCACACCTTTTCCGCGCCTTCAAAGCACAGATAGGCGCCGCCCAGCATCAGGATTGGCGTAATCGCCCATGGCAAAAACAGGCTGAGCAACAGGGCAACCGGCAAGATGATCACCAGCTTGTTAAAGAATGAGCCCTTGGCAATGCGCCAGATGATGGGCAATTCACGGTCAGGCGTGAAACCCGTGACATATTGCGGCGTCACGGCGGTATCGTCGATGACAACCCCTGCGGCCTTGCTTCCTGCCTTGCCCGCTGCCGCCGCGACATCATCGACCGACGCAGCAGCCACTTTTGCGATTGTGGCGATATCATCGAGTAAAGCAGCAAGACCGGATGGCATGGAGATTCCTGTTCTGAATTGTCTAAAAGGCAAATAGCCGACCACAGGCTATCGTCAAGCCAACTGCAGCGCTCGTCCGCAAAGTGCACTAACCGCCAGCCGTGACCCTCACCATCTCTACTCGGCTCGCAGATTGTGCCTGATTGTTGCCTGCAACTGTTCCCCCATATACGACAGGACAATGCCCCGAAGTTGAAGTGAATCCGATGCTTAAGTGAGAGGACCCAACCCAAGCTTGTTATTTATAAGCGTATCCGTAGCGAGCGGCTTGATACGCTTGGGATGCCAAACGATCCGTGCGATCCGAGATTGCTTGCTCATTCCATTCGTCCAGTTGCTCGGCTTCCGTCACAAAGCTTTGAACATACGGAGGGACGTGATTTATCTTGTTTACGTAATTCTCCGGATTACGCAGCTTTGCGATCTTGGTTGCAAAATCGTCGTTCTGAAGAATACCGTTGATCTGCTTCGGTACAACGAGCAAATTTCCTATTTCGTGCACGAAGTCTTCGTCTTCTGTCGCTAGGGATTGAGAATAAAAATGTTCAATATTGAACACACTTTCAACGCCGTTTTCTAGCTGATAATAATCAATTAAATTTACTCTCTGACCTTCCTTCATGCCAATGTTACACAGCATATCAAAAGTATATCTTATCGTCACACGATCATTTGGATTGGAGTAAGCGATGAAGCCAAATTGCGAAGCAAATTCATCCCGTTCCGCAGTTCTACTAAGAAGGTCTTTTTCAAAAGCCTGCCAAGTCGAATAGAAACTGTCACCGTTAAAAAATCTATCGCTGTAGGAGGCATACAGCTTCTCGACCTCATTACCAATTCTGTTACAAATCCGATTGTTGATGTAGTGATGCGATTCAACACATCGAAAAATATTTATCAGTGTTTTCGGTTTTTGCTGTTCTTCAGGAAGCGCCAGATAAGCGACGATGACTGAAAACAACACTGGCAAAGCCTGCGTAACTCGGAAGGCTTTCAACGCATTGCATGACCGCGTAATCTCTCTCAGATACATTGAGTTGCTTGAAACGCCCCGACCGTGCAGCCAATGCTCTAGTTGAGATGGCTCGTTCGCATAAAATGCTCGGAAAAATGACGAAAACTCTTGTAGCTCGGTAACGAAATCGGTGACGTCACGTTCAGACGCATATGTGCGAAGGTTTCGGTAAAGATCCCTGTTTACGACATGCCCTCGCCGTGAAATCCAAAAATATTTTAATACTCGAATAATATTGTTGCCAGCATCTTCGGAAATCGATTCCCAAACCTGCTCCATTGACTGACTTAATAGCTCTTTATCTTTGGAAAAGAGGTAGTTTTTCAGAAGATCGGAGACCTCTAGTGGCTTGCCGCGAGCATTTGTTCGTTCAAAAATTTCAAATGCTTCCGACTGCTCATCTACATCAATCCGAATGATGTATGTGTCATGATAAAGCTGCTTCATGAACCGTTGAAATGCGCCGAGGTCCTTTTCGCAATGCATTGAAATTTGCTGAAACGCATATTTGTATATCGGCTCTACTCTGCTGGCTTGCCTTTTGACAGCTTTCTTAGTTTTATCAGGCATCACCACGAAGTCAGGAAAACTGTCCCCTCGCCATTCGTAATCGCTCATATGCCGATATACCTCGCGGATAGATTCCGAAGCATCAAAGCGGTCAAATATCGTATCAGTGTAAGGATCTTCAATTTGAAGGTTCTCTTGCTCTTTCAACGCCAGCTTTTCGTTTCCAAGAACATGCCGGGCGTAATTTCGTGCAGCGATAAGAGTTATCATAATTGTGGTGAAACGCTGCTGACCATCGATGATTTCAACAGTAGATTGGTCCTTTTCCCGCGACACATCGAAAATCATACTGCCTAAAAACAGGCTCGAACTATATTGCGATTCCAAGCAAGAAATGAGGTCGGAAAAAAGATCCTTTACCTGAGCATCGCCCTTCCAGTCATATCCTCGCTGATATTTTGGAATGACAAATTTCGAGTTAGCGACGAGCAGTTGTTTGATCGTAAATTTTCTTGGTTCGCGCATTTAAAGTTCTCCGGCCCTTACCCAGTCTTTTTATTCAGATATCGTCATCATTGGCAACCTGTTAATATGTCATTCTATGTTGTCTCTTGAGATGTAGGATCGGTGGTGAGACTCTCCGATCCCGCTCTTTAACAATATGTATATACCGCCTCGCGTCCGCCGCGTGAGGCATCGCAAAACCAGCGCGCAAAACAACGGCTCTTTGTGCCTAAAAGAGAACGCGCCTAGCCTCTACCTTCTAAAATATCTCAGGCTATCAGCAGACAGCGGCTTTGGTAAATGTCGCCGCTTTCAAGGCTGACAAAACCTCCAACACCCACGCCCCCCTTACCCCGTTTTGTTTGGCATCTTGCGTTGCAGCGAATCCATCGCTAAAGGTCTAGTCTTTCCGAAATAGGAACCTATATCGCTCTCGACCCGCCGGTCGGAGCGCTGGCGGCTATCCTCGGGATCGAATAGGAAGAAACGATATGGCGAAAAATAGCCCCGGTGAATTCATCCGTCAGGTGCGGACCGAAATCGGCAAGGTAGTATGGCCAACAAGGCAGGAAACCGTGCAGACCGCAATCATGGTGTTGATCATGACAATCATCCTTGCCATCTTCTTTTTAGGCGTCGACGCGGTATTTGCCGCAATCGTAAAGGGACTGCTCGCGCTCGCCGAAGGCTAAGCGCAGACCCTACAGAGAGTTTTGGGGAAGTAATAATATTATGGCACGCTGGTACATCATTCACGCTTATTCGGGCTTTGAAAATAAGGTCCGTGACCAGATTTTGGCCGAAGCCGAGCGCATCGGCCTTTCGCAATTGGTAGAGGCTGTCGAGGTTCCGACCGAGCAGGTTACCGAAGTGCGCCGCGGCAAGAAGATTAAGGCCGAACGCAAATTTTTCCCCGGCTATGTTCTGGCAAAGCTGAATATGAACGATGATGTCTACCATTTGGTCAAGAACACGCCAAAGGTCACTGGCTTTCTGGGCGCAGGCAACAAGCCGCAGCCTATCACAGAAGCCGAAGCCGCCCGCATCCTGAACACGAAGCAGGAACTCGAAGCCGCCCCCAAGAAGCGCGTTTCGGTCGACTATGAGATTGGTGATCAGGTCAAGGTACTTGGCGGACCATTTGCAAGCTTCAACGGCTTGGTCGAAGAACTCGACTTCGACAAGAACCGCGTCAAGGTATCGGTCAGCATCTTTGGCCGTGCAACGCCGGTTGAGTTGGACTTCGAAGAAGTTGAATTGATGAAGTGATAATCCGTTCCCGTCATGGGAGTGGAGATAGATGTCGGTAATCAGCACAGCCGCAGGCGCGGCTTGCTTTTCCGGCGCATTTCACTTATTCGCCCCCCTCTGCTGATGAGAATCAGAAGAGCCCGTGCGGGAGGTTGTAGCCAAAGAGATTTGGATACGACTGTTTGACCGCTTAATTTGACCCGTTTTTGCCTCGGCAATTTTGGGGAAAGAATGAAAGGACGCCATATATGGCAAAGAAAATTGACGGCTATATTGGCCTGCAAGTTCCTGCAGGTTCTGCCACACCATCCCCGCCAATCGGCCCAGCTTTGGGTCAGCGCGGTGTGAACATTATGGAATTCTGCAAGCAATTCAATGCGGCAACCGCCGACATGGAAAAAGGCACGCCGATTCCAACCAAGATCACCGTTTTTGCAGACAAGAGCTTCACCTTTGCGATGAAGTCACCGCCTGCGACCTTCTTGATTAAGAAGGTTTTGGGTTTGAAGTCCGGTTCGAAAGAACCAGGCAAGGTGACTGCTGGTAAAATTACCCGTGCACAATTGGAAGAAGTCGCCACCATCAAAATGGCCGACCTCAACGCGAACGACATGGACGCGGCCGTAAAAATCATCGCAGGCTCGGCTACCGCCATGGGCCTAGAAGTCGTGGAGGGTTGAGAACATGGCCAAGCTAACCAAAAAAGCAAAGTTGCTCGCGCATCTCGATGCAGACAAGCTCTACAGCGTGGATGAAGCGCTGAAGACCATCAAGGCATTGGCGACCGCCAAATTTGACGAAACCATCGAAGTTGCGATGAACTTGGGCGTTGACCCACGTCATGCTGACCAGATGGTGCGCGGCATGGTTTCGCTTCCTGCTGGTACCGGTAAGGAAATGAAGGTTGCTGTATTCGCACGTGGCGACAAGGCGACTGCAGCGACTGCAGCTGGTGCTGACAAAGTCGGCGCAGAAGACCTGATGGAAGATATGCTGGCTGGCAATCTCGATTATGATCGCGTTATTGCAACGCCGGATATGATGGGAATCGTTGGCCGCTTGGGTAAGACTTTGGGTCCAAAGGGCCTGATGCCAAACCCGAAGCTTGGAACCGTCACCATGGACGTTGCCGAAGCCGTTAAAGCGGCAAAGGCTGGTCAGGTTGAATTCCGCGTTGAAAAGCAAGGCATCATCCACAGCGGCATCGGTAAGAAGAGCTTCACCGACTCCGACCTGCGCAAGAATTTCGACGCATTGGTCGATGCTGTCATCAAGAACAAGCCAAGCGGTTCAAAGGGCAAATATGTCCGCCGCGTTGCAATCAGCTCGTCAATGGGCCCAGGCCTGAAGATTGATCTGGCAGACGTCGCTGGCGCATAACGCGCTGCGTTACACCAAAACAAAAAGGGGCTGGAGGGAAACCTCCGGCCCTTTTTCTTTGCGGCGCATGCCGTTATTCAATAGCCTTTCATAATGCGATTATTATTGGCCTTCTTTATTGCGCTGCTTCCAATCACCGCCATTGCGGCTGAACCGCTCCAGCCAAAAGCCCCCAAACTCGTCAAATCACGCGCTGCTCCCATCCGGCATATCACCCCTGGGATCGAAGTTTTACTGTCCGACCGACTGGAGTCGTTCAAAGGGAAACGGGTCGCATTGTTGACCAACCAGACAGGTGTTGATCGCAAAGGCGTCCGCAATGTTGATCTGCTGCGCGCGCATCCCGCCATTAATCTTGTCGCACTTTTTAGCCCGGAACATGGTGTGCGCGGCGCGGCGCAAGCGGGGGAGAAAGTGGCTTCGGACATCGATTCCAAATCCGGTTTACCCGTCCATAGCCTCTACGGTGAAACCAAAATGCCGACGGCAAAGATGATGTACGGCATTGATATTGTGCTGGTCGATCTGCAGGACGTCGGCACGCGTTTTTATACATATTCCTCAACACTTTTGCACATGTTGCGCGCCGCGGAGACATCGGGGGCCGAAGTCATCGTGCTGGATCGCCCCAATCCAATAGGTGGAGTGATGATCGAGGGACCGGTGCTCGAGCCCGCATTTGCCTCTTTTGTAGGAAGCTTTGCCATGCCGGTACGGCACGGTATGACCTTCGGCGAGCTTGCGCAGATGTTTGTCGGCGAGGATAAGCTGCGCACGCGCCTTCGTGTCATTCCCATGCGCGGCTGGCATCGCAACTTGGCGCCATATTTCGGTTGGGATTTGCCTTGGGTGCCGCCCTCTCCCAATATGCGCTCACCTCAAACCGCAGCCGTTTATCCTGGCACGGCGTTGTTCGAAGGCACCAACATCTCCGAAGGACGGGGCACCGAAAAACCTTTCGAATATATAGGCGCGCCGTTCATTGATGGCACAGTACTGGCGGAACGGTTAAATGCGATGGGATTGCCAGGCGTCGAATTTAAGCCTGTTTCATTTACACCGAATTTTTCCAAATATGCCGGACAGCAATGTCATGGTATATGGGTCATCCCCACCAACAAAACGACATTCCAACCGTTCCGCACCGGAATAGCTTTGGTGAAGGCTGTCCATGAATTGTACCCAGACATGTTTGAATTCAGTGCCGGCGCTCCGCACTTTTTCGATCAACTGGCCGGAACCGACAATGTCCGTAAAGGCATTTTGGACGGAAAATCAGTCAGCGATATCGAAAGTCAATGGCAATATGGGCTTGACGCATTTAGGCCAGTACGCGCCCAGTATCTGATATATCCTTGATATTACGACCCAAGCAGCACACACCAAAGGCGACCGCAGTTCCGATGCATAATTGCCATGGGAAGGCCAGCGCCTTCCACGCCGTTGGCAGACCAAGACTATCCACCACATAATGCTGTTGCATCAGTATTGTGACAAAGCCCGCCAGTAGAGCGGCAATCACAGACCATGTTGCCCCACGCTTCGTAAACACCACGGTGCCATAGACGCCCAGCAGGCCTGAATAAGCAAAGATCATGACGCCAAGGACAAATTCGAGCAATGGCGTATCGCTATAATGCTGCCAATAGTAACACAATATCGATATCGCAAACAGCGCGACCGCGAGCAATATCATTACCAGACGTCCGGCGTTGACATAATGCTGCCCGCTGGATGGGGCGCCATGCCGTTCCCGCCAAGGCCGGTAAAAATCGTTCACTACCACCGCTGACATTGAGATGAGGCCCGAATTAATAGCCGCCGCTGCGATGACGCCGACGGTGACCAGGCCACGCAGGCCAGGCGGGATTTCGGACAGGATGAAAGACATGAAGACCGTGATTTTTTCACCTGCGAACGCGTTGGTCGCGCCAACGCTAACGCCCATCAGCTCAGGGCGGTTGTAGAAAATGTGGAGCAGCGACCCTATCGCCATAAATAAAGCCACCACAGGGATGGCCCCCCACATGCTCGCATATAGCGCGCGTTTGCCCGATTGGGCGTTTTCGCATGCGAGGAAGCGCTGCGTCGTGTCCTGATCAAGGCCCGCATTGCCGATATTGAGCAAAACCAATCCGGTCAGGATGGCCCAAATACTAAACGGCTTGGTAAAGTCGAGCGACCAATCAAATAACCGCAGCTTGTCCACTCCGCCCGGCGCATGACGCAGCGCGTCCCAGATTTCCGGAACGGGTGCGGGAATTTTCACCAGCAAAAAGATGAGCACCAGCACAGCCCCGCCAAGGTAGAGCACGACCTGCACCAAATCGCTCCAGATAACGGCGTTCAGTCCGCCAAACAGTGTGAAGGCAATACCGAAGACGACAAGCACCGCCGATGCGATAAGGATATGCTGCGGCGCGACATCTAGGAAGATGATCATCGAAACCGCAATAGCGGCAATATAAAGCCGAGCGCCGCTCGCTAAAATTCGGCCGACAAGATACATCGCCGCCGCAGCGCGGCGTGCCGTCGCATCGAAACGGGTTTCCAGTAATTCATATACTGTGGTCGCGCCGATTGCGTAGAAGCGGGGGATTAAGAAACGGGCGACAACAAAGGCCGCGATGATCGCGGCAAAGTTACTAGTGAGATAGCTGTAATCCCCCCGATAGCTGTTATCGGGGGCGCCAAGAAATGTTGCAGCAGACTGCATCGTTGACAGAACCGACACCGCCACCAGCCAGACCGGTGCATGATGACCGGCAAGGAAATAGTCATCCGCCGTTTTGGTCCGCCGTGTCGCCTGATAGCCGGCGAAAGCCAGCAGTGCGACATAGGCCAACAATATGCCCCAGTCGTAAATGGTGAATGCTAATGGCATGAATGCTCCCTTAAGGCGCAGCCACTAACGGAACATGCCTGTGTGTTCAAATCCGCTACGTCACCTTATCCATATAACGATCCAGCGTCTCATGGTAATGGCGAATGCGGCTTTCCTGATATCGCGCGAGGGTAACGCCCGGTTTTTTCGACGCCCGCAGGCCGCGCTGAATACGCATCAGATTATCGGTGTCCTGATCCGCGACCATCGCTGCTGATCCCAGTTCCGGCGCGTCGGCCCATTTTTGATCCGGTCCTAGCATCGTCATTTTTGCAGGTTCCGGATGCGAACCATCCGGCGCTTTGGAAAATAGGAACATGATTTCCATGATCGAGCTTTCCGGATCATCGCCATTCGGGCGGAAACGATAGGTAATCGGTAACGCCTGCCCGCCCCAAGGTACCATATTGGGGAACAGCATATATTCGATGAGATCGAGTGATTCCGAATCCGATAGCGCGGACATGTCGCGACCAATCGAGCGGGAAATTTTTTCGCGCGCGCGTTCGGCCAGCTTGCCGCGGGCGGTTTCGCCTGCGTGCACCTCAATAGGTTTGCCTGCGAAAAAGGGCACGTCGCGGCGCATTTCCTCTATGGTCTGTTCGGGCGTCGTCGCTGGCTTCGACGGGCTGGCAACGCCTTGTACGCTGATCATGCGGCTGACATGACGCACGCCTGGCCAAACATCATATTGGGTGTTGCTGTCGCCATAATAGCCTAGCACTTGCGGATGCGCGAAGGGCACATGATAGGCTTCGACAAATGCCTCCATCGCCAGTTTCCAGTTACAGGGCATAATCTTGGCGACATGCGCCGCGACGTAGCGATCCTCCAGATTGAAGGGCGCGAAATGTTCGGGCAGATTTTCGAGATAGCTTTCCAATGGCTCGGCATCGGCGTCGAAATTAATGAACACAAAACCGCCCCACGTACCAACCCGTGCTTCGGGGAGGCTCATCTTATCCTTATCAACATGGGGAAAATCCCATTGCCCCGGAATGACGGATAATGCGCCATCTAACTTCCACGTCCAGCCATGGAATGGGCAACGAAATTGCTTCACACATCCGCCTTCGGTGCGCAGCATTGTGCCGCGATGCAGACATGCGTTGATATAGGCCTTAATCTCATCAGGGCCGGTGCGCACGACAATCAAGGAATCATGGACGATGTCATACACGACATGGTCACCGACATTGGGGATATGCTCCAACCGGCACGCAAGTTGCCAGGTCTTGCGCCACACCTGTTCCACTTCGCGATCATGCCAGTCTTTGGAAAAATACCGGTCAATCGACACATCTGCGCTGCTTTGTCCAACAGCAGGCGATTCCACGCGCATGATGTCCGGCGCGGCGTTCGTATCTTTATTCAATATCTCCTGCACCGATGGGCCGGGACGGCGCGCAATGATGTTGTCCAACTCACTCTCCCCAATATGTCTTGCACCATCCTGCCGCCATGGTAGCAACACTGCAATGACCAATTTACGATATCGCCACCTCATTCAAATGACCTTGACCGTTGATTTTGCCGGCATGGTTAGCATTGGCAAGACCCCAGCCGGCATGCGCCGCATCGCGCCCGTCACAGGCGGTCATTTCACCGGCGAACGGTTGAACGGCACGGTGCTACCCGGTGGCAATGATTGGGTAGTTAACCGGAATGACGGTGTCATGGTTATCGACGTTCGCCTGACGCTCCAAACCGATGACGGCGCGCTGATCTATCTAGCGTATCAAGGACGTTTCCTTGCAAATGCCGATGCCATGGCCCGCTTTGCAAAGGGCGAGGCATTGGATGCTTCGGAATATTCCCTGGCCATTTCGGCGAAATTCGAATGTGGTGATGCGCGCTATAGCTGGCTGAACAATGTGGTAGCTGTCGGCACGGGCGAACGCACGGCGAGCGGGCCGATTTACTCCATTTTCGAAATAGGCTGAACCTTAGGATCTTAGGATCAGCCCCTAATCGAGCGGAACGATTTCCACCGGCAGGTCATCGGTTTTTGCCCCGCAATATTGTTCGGGCCAATGCGCAAAGGGGCGCACTGAACCGGCGCTGCGCCAGCGTTCGACGCGGGCAACATCCACATCCGCATAGACCCATTCCCCCTGCCCTTCGGCCCCTATGGCCATCACTCCATCGTCCGGACTATCACCATCGGGTGGCACAAAAATACCCGCCGCGCCGTAATTTTCGTCGAGCGCAGGGGACCAAGGCGCCATGCCGACCGTAGGCGCTTGCACCACGAAAATCTGGTTTTCCAATGCCCGTGCCTGCGCGCCTATCCGAACCCGATGATAGCCTTGTAAGCTGTCGGTGCAGGACGGACACAGGATGACCTGCGCACCCGCAGCCGCCTGCGTCCGCGCAATCATAGGGAATTCGACATCATAGCAGGTCGAAATGCCGATCATGCCCAAAGGCGTGCGAAAAACGCGCAAGTCGCTGCCGCCTTTGATATCCCAGGACTCCCGTTCAAATCGCGTCATCATGATCTTGTCCTGATGTCCGCTCTGCCCGTCGGGGAGATAGAGGCTTGCACGGTTGACAACCCGCCCGTCATCAAAAGCATGCGGGCGTGTTCCGCCAAGCACCGTGACGCCAAAATGCTGCGCCAGATCGGCACAATGTGCATCAATCTGCGGCCCCAGCGCCACCACCGCACGCAACGAGGCGTGCAGGTCGCTGGCGGTTTCTGTGTCAATCGCCGCCAACTCCATCGCGGCATATTCGGGAAACACCAAAAGCTGCGCGCTATTTACAGCTGCATCGGCAACCCATGCCGCAATCTTGGCTTGCCATTCGGCAAAGCTCTGCGGCTGCCCGATGGGATATTGGGCGGCGGCGATGCGAACCGGCGCGGTCACAGGTCGCGCATCCAAAATTGCATCGGATGTGCGCTTTCGTCAGCAGCGCCAAGGTCTTGCCATTCGAGCATCGCCGTCAATCCATCCACGGGTGCATAGCCCCGCGAGCGCCAAAAGGGCGCCAAATCGCGAGGCGCTTGCGGGCGCATCGGATGGTCGTCTGGACGGACCACGGCGCAAAAACTGGCTTGGGTGGCGCCCGCCGCCCGCGCCGCCGCCTCACGCGCATCGAAAAATTGATGGCCGAGTCCCTGCCCTTGATATTCGGGCAGCAAAACCGACTCCCCAAAATAGAAAATCTGTTCAACATCCAGGCCATAAACCCGCAAAGGTAACTGAAATTCCGGCTTCTGCCCCACCATAGGGGAGGCGGTGGCGGCACCGACAATCACATCATCATCGGTTGCAACGACCAGCACTGCATTGGGCTCAGAAATAAATTCCGCAAGATATGCAGCTTCATACTCCGCTGTTCCGTCATAGAGATAGGGCCAGCCGCGAAATATGCGGATCCGCAAATCGGACAGCGCCGAAATCGCCGCATAGCGTTCCTGCTTATCTGTCAAACTGCGGACGCGGATGGTCATGAAACCTGCGCGATCCAGTCGGCCAGATTATAATAGACCGACACGCGTGCGATCTTTCCATCTTTGATGTCAAAAAAGCCGCCAGCGGGCAAAACATAGCTTTGGCCATGGGCCGGCGGGAAACCTTCGTCGGCAACCTTATAGACGCCGTGCACCATGAATTCGGCCGCCGCACGCGCGCCGTTGCGGCTGGTCATGATGACAATGTCGCGCAATTGCTCGCTATAGGCGTGGTCCATCCGGCCTAGAAACGCGCGAAATGCATCCTTGCCGGTTTCGCGCTCCCCCTGATTGATATCATGCGCCACATCATCGGTTAGGCAGGCCAAAATAGCCTCAATGTCCATAGCATTGAACGCGGCATAATAACGCGCGATGAGGGCCATACTATCTTCACGGACATCCGGCATATTTGCTCCTATCTTGTCTTGGATTATGAGAGCAGCCTGATTAAGTCAGGCCGGCAAAGCTTGTCCAGTAAGATAAATTGTCCAAAGCTACACAAGTTTCGAACAAGCAGCGATCTTGTAACGCGCAGATTTCCGTAACACCCTTGACTCTGGCCCCAACCCTGCTAGTTGCCCTCCTGTTCGGTGGGGCGACGGTCCCACCGGCAACCGTCCGAGACAGTTGGTGAACGGAATTTGCCGTTCTTAATGTCCAGCCTAGACGGGGATAGAGATTTCAGGATTGGCTTTGCCATCCTTCGCCACTGCTCCGACAAGCTGTCGTGTGCGTTCGGCATGAAACTTCCCCACGGACTAAGTCAGCGCAAGTGCCCATCCGGGTGCTTCGCTTTTCGTGTTGGGCTGATCCGGTTCGCTGGAACAGTCCGAATAAGGAGTAATGCATGAACCGTTCTGAAAAGACCGAAACAGTTGCATCGCTGAACGCCACTTTTAATGAAGCGGCGGTTATTGTCGTTACCCGTAATCTCGGGCTAACAGTTGCACAATCGACCGACCTTCGTTTGAAGATGCGCGATGCGGGCGCAAGCTATAAGGTTGCCAAGAACCGTCTTGCCAAAATCGCCCTTGAGGGAACGCCTTATGGATCGGTAGCTGAATTGCTTACCGGCCCTACAGCGCTCGCCACATCGTCGGACCCGGTCGCCGCTGCAAAGATTGCGGTCGAGTTCGCCAAGACCAATGACAAACTTGAAATTGTCGGCGGTGCGATGGGTGACACTTTCCTCGATGTAAATGGTGTAAAGGCGCTGGCTTCATTGCCATCGCTCGACGAACTGCGTGCGAAGGTTATCGGGCTTGTACAAGCACCGGCAACGAAACTCGCTCAGCTTTCGACCGCACCAGCTGCGAAATTGGCACGCGTCTTTGGTGCCTATGCTGACCAAAAGGCAGCGTAAATTTTTACATGAAACCGGCTGCGTCCATTTGGGCGAGCCCTACAGATATGACAGAAAATCGGAGTGTTATTTAAATGGCTGATATTGAAAAGCTTGTAGACCAACTTTCGGCTTTGACCGTTCTTGAAGCGGCTGACCTTGCAAAGGCTTTGGAAGAAAAGTGGGGCGTTAGCGCCGCTGCTGCTGTTGCTGTTGCTGGCCCTGCTGCCGCTGCTGCACCAGCTGCTGAAGAGCAGACTGAATTCGACGTTATCCTGACCGGCGACGGCGGAAACAAGATTGCAGTCATCAAGGAAGTTCGCGCAATCACCAACCTTGGTCTGACCGAAGCAAAGGCTCTTGTTGAGTCCGCGCCAAAGGCGATCAAGGAAGGCGTAAACAAGGCAGAAGCTGAAGACATCAAGGCGAAGATCCTTGCTGCTGGCGGAACCGTAGAACTGAAGTAATTCAGTCTCCCTTTCGGGGTATACAAAAGGGCGGTCTAGCAATAGGCCGCCCTTTTTTTGCAGAACGCGGGCGTCCACAATATCCGTGCCTGTGTTTGGCGGTGTTTTAGCTGGGCTAAAGAAATGTCAGGATTGCGGGTAGCGGCTAGCGCAGGTGCGGATCGCCGATGGTGCCGGCCGTGCGCCATTGACTTCAAACCGGGCAATATAGCCGCCAAGGTTCAATTCCTCGGTAAAGCCCGTCAGTCGATAACCGACCGACTCAAATTCACAGAATAACAGCTTTGGGGGAATGCCATGCTGGTGAGTCGCCCGGTCGCGGTCGACGACAATCACTTGCCCGCCTTTTGCCAGCGCAGGCCGCATCCTCCACAGAAAGGCGTAAGGCTGTTTAATCTCATGATACATATGCACCATGAATATCCGGTCAAAGCTATTCTCCGGCAGGCGGGGATCATCCATCGCCCCTTCCTTGATGGCAACATTGTCGAGCTGTTCACGGGTAACGCGCTCCCCAAGGCGGTCCAGCGCGCCGCGATTAATGTCCTGTGCCAAGACGCGGCCTTTCGGGCCAACGCGGTCGGCAAGACGTATGGTGTAATAGCCTTCGCCGGCACCAATATCGGCAACAGTGGTCCCCAACTGAACACCCGCCCAGTCCATGACATATTCGGCTTCGCCCGCTTGGTCACGTGCCGCTTCGGTTGAAAATTCGGTGTCACCAATCGCCGATACCGTGCGTTCAGGGCGTGGAAATTCCATCACGGGTGCATTTTGTGCGTCGGCCCCGCTTTGTTGGCAACCGCCGATGAGCATCAACGCCAGCGTTAGTAGAATAATCTTAGGGGGCGTGGCATGGCGAGCCAACGCGTCAACCCTCAGCCAGCGCAGTCGGCTTGTTGGTTGCCTGGCTGTCGAATGCCGTAAAAACACCCTTCACCCAATCGGGCAAAGGGATGGGACGATGTACGTCAAGATCCACATGCACGCTGACCAAGTCTACCGTTGCGCGTAAATCATCCGAACCATCTTCGGTCAGACCGTGAATTTCAACCAACTGCGTCATGCTGGTGCGTCCCGTTGCAATAGTCCTCGCCATGACTTCAATCATCTCATCGGGCTTAATCGGCGCAAACCATGTGACGGTGGCTTTCTTGACATGGAATTCCATCGGTGCACCATCGGCATAGTCGCGAAACTTCACGGCGCGCCAATATTCGGTAATCGCAATATCCGCATAATCGAGATATCGGGCGTTGAACACGACCCCTTGCGCATCGGTCTCCGACCAGCGCACGCGGAAGCTATGATGAAAAGCAAACTCGCCGCGTGCCATGTCAGATCGCCTTGGACTGCGCAGGGGTGTTCACACCCATGGATTGCAAATAGCGTTTCACATTGCGGGCCGCCTGTCGCAAACGATGTTCATTTTCTACCATGGCAATGCGGACATAGCCTTCACCATCTTCGCCATAGCCAACGCCCGGCGCAACCGCGACCTTCGCCTCGGTCAGCAACTGCTTGGAAAATTCAAGGCTGCCCAAATGCGCCAACGCAGGTGGTAAAGGAGCCCAAGCAAACATCGATGCACGCGGCGGCGGAATGTCCCAGCCTGCCCGCCCAAAGGCCTCAACAAGGATATCGCGGCGTTTGTGGTAGAGCTGACGATTTTGCTCAACAATGTCTTGCGGTCCATTCAGCGCGGCACAAGCCGCTGCTTGAATGGGGGTGAAGGCGCCATAATCCAAATAGCTTTTCACCCGCGTCATCGCTGCAATCAAGTCACGGTTGCCTACGGCAAAACCAACGCGCCATCCGGCCATCGAATATGTTTTGGACAAGGACGTGAATTCGACCGCAACATCCTTGCCACCTTTGACTTGCAATATCGATGGTGTCGGGTTGCCGTCAAAATAGAGTTCGGAATATGCAAGGTCGGACAGGATCCAGACCTTATTCTCCTTAGCCCATGCAACCAGCCGTTCGTAAAAGGCCAAATCAACGGTCTCGGCGGTGGGATTTGACGGGTAATTTACGACCAATATCGACGGACGCGGCACGGTAAAAGCCATGGCACGCTCCAGCGATCGGAAATAATTTTCGTCGGGCGTGGTTGGCACCGAACGGATCGTTGCGCCTGCAATGATGAAACCAAAAGTGTGTATAGGGTAACTCGGATTCGGCGCCAGAACCACATCGCCCGGCGCAGTGATCGCCGTGGCGAGGCTTGCCAAACCTTCTTTGGACCCCATGGTCACGACAACTTCATGTTCAGGATCCACATCAACCCCGAAACGACGCCCATAATAATTCGCCTGTGCTTTGCGAAGTCCTGGAATTCCCTTAGACGCGGAATAGCCATGGGCATCCGGCTTCTGCGCCACTTCGCACAGTTTTTCGATCACATGCGGTGGTGGCGGCAAATCAGGATTGCCCATGCCTAGGTCGATGATGTCCTCACCCGCGCCGCGCGCCGCCGCACGCATCGCATTGACTTCAGCGATGACATAGGGCGGCAGGCGTTTAATGCGGTAGAATTCTTCGGACATAAGTTCCCGTTTCGGGTTGGTTAATGCAAGACCGCCCTCATGCGCGAAGTTTTACCGCATTTCCAGAAAAACTATATGCGCATAAACTAACGCGGGCGGTTCCCTTTGGCCTTGTGCTTCACACCATGTTTTGATGGGGGTGGGCCATCCTTACGGAATGGACGTGCGCCGTCACGGCTTGAACCACTGCCACGTTGTCCGTCTCCACGGAAGTTACCGCCGCGGGGTGGACCGTCACCACGTGGTGGACCATCGCCCCGTGAATTAACACCAAGCTGCGCACGTTGCGGACGATCGCCATCGCGGCCCCTGCGCTTGTTTTCGCGGGCGGCTTCCCTTGGCGGGCCATTGGCCTGGATGATTTCGACGTCATTGTCCTCGTCATGTCCCGGCTGTGCTATCGACTTTGCGAATTTGGCGACAGCAGCAGCTGCAATCCCAACATGCGTTTCATTCGCGGCAATCCGGATGGCACCAATGTCGTTCTTGGTCACGCCGCCACGGCGGCACAATAATGGCAAAATCCATTTGGGATCTGCATTGTTGCGGCGACCGACATTCAGCTTGAACCAGACCGAATCATCAAACCCGGCGCGATGGTCGTCGCGTTGACGTTCACGACTGCCGTCATCCAGCAAATCTTCGGCTTGCGGCATCTTGGCACGGTGCACGCGCACTAAAGCGGCAGCAATGTCTTCTGCTGACATGGTTTCGAGCAATCGGGCGCCCAGCGCGCGATCTTCGTCCTCAACCTCAACTGGCGTCAAAAGCGTTTCAAGTAGGCGTTCATGATCCTTCGCACGGATATCCGCCGCAGTTGGAACTTTGATCCAATCCGCCTCAATCTTCGCACCGCGCAGCATGGATTCCACACGCTTGCGGCGCTGATAGGGCACGATCAACACAGCAGTTCCCTTGCGACCTGCACGACCTGTACGGCCTGACCTGTGCTGAAGCCCCTCAGCATCGCGCGGCAACTCAACATGCACAACCAGCGAAAGGTTCGGCAAATCGATACCGCGTGCGGCGACATCTGTTGCCACACAAACGCGGGCACGGCGATCGCGCAAAGCCTGTAGCGCATGGTTACGTTCGGACTGTGAATGCTCTCCCGACAAAGCCACAACGTTAAAGCCGCGCTCGGTCAGGCTGGCATGCAAGCGACGCACATTTTCGCGGGTGGCGCAGAACAAAATAGCCGTCTCCGCCTCGTGCAAACGCAGCAGGTTCACAACGGCGTTTTCAATGTCCGGCGGGGCAACCGTGACCACTTGATAGCTGATGTCGCCATGGCCGCGGTCTTCGCCAACGGTCGAAATGCGCAACGCATCGCGCTGATACCGTTTTGCCAACGAAACAATCGGTTTTGGCATGGTCGCCGAGAACAACAACGTCCGACGCTCGTCCGGTGTTGCGTTCAAAATTTCTTCAAGTTCCTCGCGGAAACCCATGTCGAGCATTTCGTCGGCTTCATCAAGGATTGCGACCTTCAACGCCGATAGGTCAAGTGCGCCGCGCTCCAAATGGTCACGCAGCCGTCCAGGGGTGCCGACAACAATTTGCGCGCCTTGGTTCAATGTGCGCCGTTCTTTCGATGCATCCATTCCGCCAACGCAGGTCGCAATACGCACGCCTGCTTTGCCATAGAGCCACATCAATTCGCGGCTCACTTGTAAAGCAAGCTCGCGGGTCGGGGCAATTATGAGCGCAGCAGGTTCGCGTGCAAGGCTAACCATCCCACCATCAAGGATTTGCGGTGCCATAGCGAGGCCAAAGGCCACGGTCTTGCCTGAGCCGGTTTGTGCCGACACGACGAGGTCGCGTCCGACAGCTTCCTCTGTAATTACAGCGTCTTGAACGGGGGTCAGCGTGGTATATCCACGCGCGGTGAGCGCTTCATCGAGAAGCGGGGGAATGTTTTCAAATGTCATTATCCCGCGCCTTTGCGCTCTTTTTAATCAAATGTCCACGCTGCGCCGCACAACAAAACAATCTTCGACAATTTCATTTGCTTTGATATGCCTGTCGCTATGGCCGACTCATCTGAATTCCCGCCTTTTATGGACCCCACGCAGTTCATGAAGTTGTTCGCGCCAACGGGTGCGACGACGACAGATCCGTTAGTGGCCTATCGCGCGGCGTTGGATGCCTGGGGAACCGTGTTGGAACCGCTGGCGAAAGCGGGTCGAGACAAGGTCGATACAACAGATCGCCGTTTTGCTGCGCCACAATGGGAACATCCTGTATTCGACTTGGTCCGTCAAAGCTATCAGGTCATGTCCGAACATATGTTGGCCGCAGTTGATCAATTGGATGGCTTGCCCGAACATGACAAAGCAAAAATGGGCTTTGCGCTGCGTAGCATCCTTGACGCGATGAGCCCTGCAAATTCGCCTTTTACTAACCCCGTTGCACTGGAGCGCGCTTTGGAGACCCAGGGCGCTAGCCTGATGTCAGGGATGCAACATTTGTTGCAGGATATGCAGCGGGGGCAGTTAACACACACCGACCCTAACGCATTTACACTTGGCGAAAACATCGCATCAACGCCGGGCAAGGTCGTGCATCAAACGCCTTTGTATCAACTCATTCAATATGACCCGACCACCGAAAATGTGCTGGAAACGCCGCTCATTATTTTCCCGCCATGGATTAACCGCTTTTATATTCTCGACCTGACGGCAGAAAAAAGCTTCATCAAGTATTGCGTCGACCAAGGCATCACAGTTTTTGTTGTGTCTTGGAAATCGGCAGACGCTTCGATGAAGGATGTCATTTGGGATGATTATATCGCGGCGCAAATCGACGCAATTGATACCGTATGCAGTGCCCTTGATGTACCTGATGTCCATACGATTGGTTATTGTGTTGCAGGCACGACCTTAGCGGCAACACTCGCGGTCCTCGCAGCAACCGACGCTGCGCACAAAGTTCGTAGCGCGACCTTTTTTACCGCACAGGTCGATTTCAGTTCTAGCGGCGAACTTTTGCATTTTGTCGATGATCATCAAATTGCGATGACGGACGCTCTGAGTGCTCCACAGGGTTATTTGGATGGCCGCTTCCTCGCGCTAACCTTCAACATGCTGCGCGGTAAGGATTTGATATGGTCCACTGTCGTCAAAAACTATCTGCTGGGCGAAGACTATCCCGCGTTCGATTTGTTGCATTGGAATGGCGACGTCACCAACCTGCCGGCCAAATGGCACCGCAGCTATCTTGTCGACCTCTACCGTGATAACCGTCTTGTAAAGCCAAATGATTTGTCGGTACTCGGCACCCCAATTGACCTGCGTCGTGTAAAAACGCCGACCTATATTCAAGCGGGCCGAGAGGACCATATTGCACCCGCTCAAAGCGTCTGGAAATTACAGTATCATTTCACTGGCCCCACCAAATTCGTGCTGGCGGGCAGCGGACATATTGCCGGTGTAGTCAATCCGCCCGCGCAAATGAAATATCAATATTGGACCAATAACGCCGCGCCGACCTCGCTCGCAGCATTCATTGAAGGTGCCACGGAGATCAAGGGTAGCTGGTGGCCCGATTGGCTTTCCTGGCTAACAGAGAAGGGCGACACACGCGTGCCAGCGACGGGGGGGCGCCAACCCGGCCATGGTCCTCTGAAGGCGCTAGAATCAGCCCCGGGTAGCTATGTGAAGGCACGATGAGATTCAGTTGACGTTTACGTAAACGTCGACTAGTTCAGATTCAGCTTTTTAGGAGAATCGTGATGCAACTCGAATTCAGCCCCGCAGAAATTGCCTTCCAGAAGGAAGTGCGCACATTCATCGCCGAAAATTACCCACAGAATCTCCGTTCAGTGCAGGATGAAGGGCATGATCTTTCGAAGGAAGATTTCTTGTCATGGCATCGCATTCTCGCCAAAAAGGGCTGGATCGCCCCTGCATGGCCCGTTGAATATGGCGGCATCGGTTGGACTGCAACTGAGCGTTTCATTTGGTCCGAAGAACTCGCAGCAGCAGACTGTGTTGGCACAATGCCTTTCGGCCTCTCGATGGTTGGCCCCGTGATTTACACATTCGGTACACCCGAACAGAAAGCCAAGTTCCTCCCTGGTATCTTGTCGGGCGATGACTGGTGGTGTCAGGGATATTCCGAACCTGGCGCGGGTTCCGACCTTGCATCTTTGCGCACAAAGGCCGTTCGTGACGGCGACCATTATGTCGTCAATGGCCAGAAAACCTGGACAACCATGGCGCAGCATGCCGATTGGGGCTTCTTCTTGGTGCGCACCGATCCCGATGCGAAGGCACAAGAGGGCATAAGCTTCCTATTGATCAACATGAAATCGCCCGGCGTGACCGTACGTCCAATCATCACCTTGGGCGGCGAGCATGAAGTTAACGAGGTTTGGTTAGAAGACGTTCGCGTGCCCGTTGAAAATCGCGTTTATGAAGAAAACAAGGGTTGGACCTGCGCCAAGTTCCTATTGGCGCATGAGCGCACCGGTATTGCTGCTGTTGCGCGTTCCAAGCGCGGCGTGGAAAAGATTAAGGCGATTGCCCGCACAGAACAGGATGGCGACCGCCCGTTGATTGCCAACCCGTTTTTCAAACGCAAGATTTCAGAACTTGAAATTGATTTGACCGCGCTTGAATTCACCGAATTGCGCAGCCTTGCTGGTGAAGCAGCCGGTAAGGGCCCCGGCCCTGAATCCAGCTTGCTGAAAATCAAGGGCTCAGAAATCCAACAGCGTATTACTGAACTCGCATTGGAAGCAGTTGGCCATTATGGCGCGCCTTATTTCCGTGGCTTTGGCGAAGGCGACAATGAACACCCGATCGGTCCAGATTACGCACACCGCGCTGCACCGACCTATTTCAACACCCGTAAGACGACGATTTACGGTGGATCGAACGAGATTCAACGCAACATCATCGCCAAGTTGGTATTGGGAATTTAATCCCGCCTAGAAACATAAACTGTGTCACCCCCGGAGCCAAAGGCGTGCAAAGCACATTTGGTCGGGGGTATATGGTCTGATCTCTTGTTCAAAAACATCAATCAGACCATGACTTCCCGCTACTGCGGGAATGACAAAAATCTTGAGAGAGGCCGATAATGGATTTCAGCTACACCGAAACGCAGGACATGATCCGCGAAACATTAAGCCGTTTTTTGGCGGACACCTATGACTTCGATAGCCGCAGCAAGATGATTGCCAGCGGTACGGGACGTGACCCCGCGATTTGGAAGGCACTGGCGCAGGACCTCGGCATGTTGGGTGCATCCTTCAGCGAAGAACATGGCGGCCTTGGCGGCGGCTATCTCGAAAACGCATTGATCATGGAAGAGCTGGGCAAGGTCATCGCGATTGAGCCGTATCTCCAGACCGTCGTGCTTGGCGGCGGCGCGTTAAAGGCCGTCGGCGGCGCCGTGGCAGATGCTGTCATTCCAGAAATCATCAATGGCAATGTCATCATTGCCTTTGCTTATGCTGAACCACAGGGCCGTTATAACCTCGCCAATATCCGTACGACCGCGAAGAAGGACGGCGCAGGCTATGTTCTGAACGGCCATAAAGGTGTCGTGTACGCCGCACCATGGGCAACGCATTTGCTGGTCACCGCACGGACAGGCGGCGCGACCACCGATGTAAACGGCGTGTCCTTGTTCCTGATTGACGCCAATGCAAGGGGCATTGTCCGCCGCGATTACCCAACAGTGGATGGCTTCCAGGCGTCTGAAATATATTTCGAAAACGTCGCCATTCCTGCTGACGCGTTGCTGGGTGATGAAGGCGCGGGTTTGCCACTTATCGAGCGTATTGTTGATGAAGCAACGGTTGCCGTCTGCGCTGAATCCTGCGGCGTGACCGCAAAGCTACATCAAGGCACTTTGGAATATGCGCGTCAGCGCAACCAATTTGGTCAGCCGATCTCACGCTTCCAAGTGCTTCAGCACCGCATGGTCGACATGTTCATGGAGGTTGAGCAATCAAAGTCCATGACCACGATGGCTACACTTAAGCTCGATCTACCGGCGGCCGAACGGATGGCCGCGGTATCTGCATGTAAGGCGAAGGTGTCGCGGTCGGCAAAGTTTGTCGGGCAAAGCGCCATTCAAACGCATGGCGGCATTGGCATCACGCAAGAGCTGGCCATTGGCCATTTCTTTAAGCGGGCGACAATGATTGAAAACCAATTCGGCTCTGCGGATCACCATTATGAGCGCTTTGAACGTCTAACTTTGGCGGATTAAGCTGCTCAAACTGATTTTTGTGCACTGCACCATTTTTTGTTGACATAGTTTGCATTTGCATTTATTGTGCAGTGCAACACAACAGAAATGGTGCGTACACATGACTGCTAAGACAGAAACAAACACGCCTGCGAAAACTGCCAAAGTTGCGGTTTCAAAGCGTGTAGCTGTGAAAGCTGCTCCAAGCACCGTTGTGAAGACCAAGGTGGAAACACCTTTTGCTTCGCCGGCCCTAAAAACCGTGTCTGTTGAAACAACACCGATTGCTCAAGGAGTATCAAAAATGACTGACACTGTTAAAGCCACTGCAGAAAAAACTGCTGAAAAGGCAACCGAGTTTTTCGCTGACGTCCGCGAAAAGGCAACCGAGGCTGCCGAAAAGGGCAAAAAGTTTGCTGCTGAAGCCGTTGAATTCAATAAAGCCAATGTGGAAGCCGTTTTCGAAGCTGGCAAGATTGTTGCCAAGGGCGCTCAGGAAATTGGCAAGACCAACATGGAATTTGCCAAAAAGAATTTCGAAGAAGTCCAAGTTGCCGTGAAGGAACTGACTTCGGTCAAGTCGCCAACCGATTTCGTTAAGCTTCAGGGTGAATTGGCGCGTAAGGGCTTCGATACTGCTGTTGCGCAGGGTTCGAAGAACACTGAAGCGGTGGTCAAGCTGGTCAGCGAAATGTTCCAACCAATCTCGAACCGCATCGCGGCGACGACTGAACTCTTCAAGAAAGCTGCATAAGCTTTCGAACGATATTGCGCCGGTGGGTCTCGCACCTGCCTCCCTCTCTCTCCTCCTTTTGGCGGCAGGAAGTCGAGATCATCCGGTGCAATTCCATAAAGCAACCGTCCTTTCCGTTAAGGAAAGGGCGGTTTCTTTTTGGCGGATAAGAATACATCGCAAACGGGACTTGCGGAGTCCCCCTCCCCTATCCTATTTTAGCTTTATGCAAATATTGATGGCGCAAGACGATGACGATAAAAATGGCGGTCGCCCCGGGGTTGGCCTTGCTACGCGCACGCGTCCTAAAACACAAAAGCCAAGCCTATATAAAGTGCTGCTGCTGAACGACGATTACACACCGATGGAATTTGTCGTCCATGTCCTCAAAGCGTTTTTTCAGATGGACACGGATCAGGCGACGCGTGTGATGTTGCATGTCCACCAAAAAGGCGTCGGCGTCTGCGGCATTTTTACATATGAAGTTGCAGAAACGAAAGTCACGCAAGTGATGGATTTCGCGCAAAAGAACCAGCATCCGCTCCAATGCACGCTTGAGAAAGATTGAGTAAGGCAGCTCTAATCGTCGGCGCAGGTGACGCCACAGGCGGCGCAATCGCGAAGGCATTTGCGCGCGAAGGCTATGTTGCTTGCGTCAACCGCCGTGCACGTAACGCCGACCAACTGGAAGCGCTCGCCCAATCAATACGCGCAGAAGGTTATCAAGCCCAAGCTTACCCTGCCGACGCCCGTATAGAAGACGAAGTTGTCGCAATGGTCGATGCGATTGAACGCGACGTCGGGCCAATTGAAGTGGCCGTCTTTAATATCGGTGCGAACGTAAACTTCTCAATCCTCGATATGACCGCGCAAGTGTACCGCAAGGTATGGGAAATGGCTGCATTTGCTGGCTTCCTAATGGGTCGTGAGGCCGCGCGCAGAATGGTTGCGCGTCAATCGGGCACCATCATTTTCACAGGCGCAACGGCAAGTATGCGCGGTGGCAAAGGCTTCTCAGCCTTTTCCGGCGCAAAAGGCGCGCTGCGGATGCTCGCCCAGTCCATGGCCCGTGAACTGGGCCCGCAAAATATTCACGTCGCCCACGTCATTATTGACGGCGGCATCGATACCGCTTTCATCCGCGGTATCCGGTCAGATTTCGAGGCTGCAAAAGCAGCAGACGGCATATTGTCGCCCGACGCGATTGCGCTGCAATATGTCGCCTTGCACCAGCAACACCGCAGCGCATGGACGCATGAATTGGATTTGCGTCCTTGGACGGAGAGTTTCTAATGACAAATCGCGTTGAATTTCTTTTCGATTTTGGCGGACCGAATAGCTATTTGGCTTACAAAATGTTGCCAGGCCTTTGCGCCCGAACCGGCGCAGAAATTGTGTATGTGCCCATCCTGCTCGGTGGTTTGTTCAAGCTTACCAATAATCAGGCGCCAATGATGCGCTATGCCGAAACGCCCGCCAAACAAAAATATGAAATGCTGGAATTCCAACGCTTCGTAAAAGCGCACGGGATACCGTTTAACATGAACCCTCGTTTTCCTCTCAACACACTACACGTGATGCGCGGTGCAGTTGCAGCACAGCGGCTGGACTGCTTAGTACCTTATGTGGACGCCGTCATGACGGCGATGTGGCATGACACAGCGGACTTGGGCGATCTGAATGTTGTGCGCGATATTCTCGACAAGGCTAACCTCGACAGCGCAGCTTTGCTTGCCTTGGCCGAAGATCCCGAGGTGAAGGCGGAACTGATGGCGAATACCGAAGCTGCCGCAAAGCGCGGTGCATTTGGCGTGCCGACCTTCTTTGTGGGTGACGAGATGTTCTGGGGTAAGGAACGGCTCGGGCAGGTTGAGGCGGCACTTACCAAATCCTAAGTTGCGCCGCCTCCAATTCCCGCTAAATACACTGCGATGGATAAGATAATCGTACGTGGCGGCAACGCCCTAAAAGGCAAAATTCCCATTTCAGGTGCGAAGAATAGCGCATTGACGCTGATCCCCTGCGCGCTGCTGACGGATGAACCACTGACTTTGCGTAATTTACCGCGCTTGGCTGACATTGACGGCTTTCAGCATCTGATGAACCAGTTCGGTATTTCGACAACAGTTGCAGGGTCGCGTCCCGAAGATTTCGGCCGCGTAATGACTCTGGAAGCGACGCGGATTACCAGCAATGTCGCGCCTTACGACCTTGTCCGCAAAATGCGCGCCTCTATCCTGGTGCTTGGCCCAATGCTGGCGCGCGCTGGTGAAGCAACCGTTTCTCTGCCGGGTGGATGTGCGATCGGCAACCGACCGATTGACCTTCACCTCAAGGCGCTTGAAGCCTTTGGCGTCGAGATTGAGGTGGCCGCTGGCTATGTCAAAGCCATTGCCAAAAAGGGCATTCCGGGCGGGACATATACTTTCCCCGTCGTATCGGTAGGTGCGACGGAAAACGCCCTAATGGCCGCCAGCTTAGCCAAAGGTACATGCGTATTGCATAACGCCGCGCGCGAACCAGAAATTGTCGACCTGTGCAATCTGCTTGTCGCCATGGGCGCGCAAATTGAAGGCATCGGTACATCGGATTTGATCATTCAAGGCAGAGACCGCCTACATGGCGCAACCTACCGCGTAATGAGCGATCGTATTGAGGCAGGTAGTTATGCCTGTGCCGCCGCCATGACTGGCGGTGATGTAGAGTTGGTAGGTGCGAAGGCTAGCGAGATGGACGCAACGCTAGATGCTTTGCGTCAAGCGGGCGTGAAAGTCGAAGACACGGGAACGGGCATTCGCGTCTCTTCAGACGGAAAACTTAAACCGCTTACCATTTCCACGGCACCTTATCCCGGTTTTGCCACTGATATGCAGGCACAATTCATGGCAATGCTCTGTATGGCAGATGGTGCTAGCGTGCTCACCGAGACCATATTTGAAAACCGCTATATGCACGTGCCCGAACTCAACCGAATGGGCGCGCATATCGAAACCAAGGGCCGAACGGCGATTGTTCATGGTGTCAAAAAGCTTACAGGTGCGCCGGTCATGGCAACCGACCTGCGGGCATCCATGAGCCTTGTAATCGCGGGATTGGTAGCAGAAGGCGAAACGCATGTTAGCCGGCTCTATCATCTTGACCGGGGATATGAACGGCTTGAGGAAAAGCTTCAGTTGGTCGGCGCGGACGTTGAGCGCGTCGGCGCAGAATGATACGAAACCCTGCATATTGATAGATTTTGAGTAGGAACGGTTGCCAATGGCCGTTTTCTACAGTATTAATCCCTAAGTGACAAAAAAAGTTTTCCTGAATTCCACGTCTTCTAATCGACATCCTGTGTTGGAGTCGATTCGCTTTAGCCCAATTGCAACAGTTGTTAGCGACCCCACACAGGCAGATAATCCTCTGATTGCGGTTAACGATGCTTTTTGCGCGCTGACAGGATATTCCGCGGCGGAATCAATTGGACGCAACTGCCGGTTTTTGCGCGGTCCCGACACCGAAAATGGTCAGACGGAGAAATTGCGATCCGCGGTTTATGGACAACGTCCTGCCTTGGCTGAACTTATTAACTACCGCAAAGACGGATCGCCCTTTCGCAATGCGGTTATGATTGCGCCATTATTTGATGATGAAGGAAAGCTGGAGCTTTTCGTTGGGTCGCAAATTGAGGTTCTGCCAGAAGAAGAGAGCATTGGGCTCGTGCGGCAACAACAAGCAGCACAAATTGTGGATCGTCTTTCACCACGCCAGCGCGAGATATTGCAGCAAATGGCGCGCGGTTTCCGTACAAAACAAATAGCCTACCGCCTTTCACTCAGTGAAAAAACGGTTCAAATGCACCGCATGTTGATGTTTAAAAAGCTTGCAACGTCAAATGCCGCTGACGCGGTAAGAATTGCCGTCGAAGCGGGCCTTTGATCAGACGTAACTGGTGTAAACCAGCGGCTAGTTTCGACCCTTCACATATAATAAGCCTATGACGCAGCCTTGAAAAAGCGGCGCCAAGAAACCCCATACATCGCGCAAGCGGCGGTTTTTATGCGCGCGCCATGAGCCAGAGGCGGATGGCGCTTGCAAGGCCACAGGGCGTTTGCGATTCCAACCGCGCGACATCAATCTGCGCGACCAAAGCATTAATCGGAAGGCCATCTGCCTCCGCCACACCGCGAAGACGGTCCCAAAACAATGGTTCAAGACTGATTGACGTCTGATGGCCGGCCACGGTCATGCTGCGTTTCACAGGCGGGTGATAAATATCGCTCATGTCTAGGGTCAGGACCTGTTAAAAACACCTTCGCGGCGTCAAAATGGCAAAGATATCGAGGTAAAATGTTCGCCGCAGGCAGTTATTCTGCCTGCAAGGGCATTTTGCCTCGAGATCGAAGCCATTTTGACGTCCTTCGGATTTGACCCATACTGTCCATTGCTGCGTTGGCAAGCTTGGACTTAGAACCACTAAGCCCTGCGCTTGCCGCCTTGCACTGAACAGTATGGCCTCAAACCGCGAAGGTGCATTTAATAGGTCCTGACCCTAAATTGTCATCAATACATATGCTGACCACCGTTGATCGACAGGGTCGATCCGGTGATGAAGCCAGCATTATCGCTTGTTAGAAATTCGACACCGCGTGCGATTTCTTCAGGCTGCCCAAGGCGACCGACAGGAATTTGCGCGACAATCTTCTCCATCACATTTTCAGGAATCGTCGACAGCATTTCCGTCCCAATATATCCTGGCGCGATGGCGTTAGCCGTTACGCCATGTCGTGCGCCCTCGGCCGCAAGGGATTTTGTAAAACCATGTATGCCTGATTTGGCTGCGGCATAGTTCACCTGACCAATTTGCCCACCTTGGCCGTTGACGGAACCAATATTAACAATGCGCCCCCATTTGCGCTCACGCATGCCCGTAAACACTGCTTTGGCCATGTTAAAGCAGCCCGTAAGGTCAACGCGAATTACCTCGTCCCATTGCTCAAAGGTCATTTTAACCATCGTGGCGTCCCGCGTAATGCCCGCATTGTTGACCATGATATCTATTTGGCCAAATTCAGCCTCAATAGCGGCACAGGTATCCATGCAACTTTTATGGTCGCCGACATCCCATTTGCGAACGGCAATGCCGGTACGCTCTGAAAAAGCCATGGCTGCAGCATCATTTCCGCCATAATTGGCGATAACCAGACGGCCCTTTTCTTGTAGTTTTAAGCTAATCGCTTCGCCAATGCCTCTGGTTCCGCCGGTAACCACTGCAATCCTTGTCATGCGCCGCTCTCCTCGCTCAATTCTTTACGATGATTACCGCGCACGTCGGCAAGCGCAAGTTGCCGTAAACGTTAGTCTAAAAAATTCATAACCTGCTGTATCAGATGTCAAATCCAGCCAGCAAGTTCGCGTCGGACGATGCGTTCCACCATGTCCATGCCGACATTGCTGTCGTTCAAGCATGGCATATAGGCGTAATGGGTGCCGCCAGCTTCTTCGAACTGCTCATGGCCCTGCATGGCCAATTCTTCCAGCGTTTCGAGGCAATCAACGGAGAAGCCTGGCGCAAAAATTGCGACCTTTTTGGTGCCTTCGCGCGCCAACCGCATTAGGGTGTCGTCCGTTGCGGGCTCAAGCCATTTGGCACGACCGAAACGTGACTGGAAACTGACAACCAATTCGCGCCCCATTGCCTCTGACAGCAAACGCGCCGTTTTCTGGCAATGGCAATGATAGGGGTCACCCAAGTGCAATGTGCGCTCTGGCATGCCGTGGAAGCTGATAACGATAGCTTCGGGTTCGAAATCAAGTCCAGCAAGCGACGCCTCAATCGACGTTTTCAGTGCACCAATATAGGCCCTATCATCATGATAGGCAGGTAGCGTCCGTATTGCGGGGTGCCAGCGCATCGCGGTCAATGCGGCATAGGCCTCATCCAAAACAGTCCCCGTCGTTGCGCCGGAATATTGCGGATACATCGGCGCAATCAAGATGCGGTTGCAGCCCGCGGTTTTCATGGCCGAAAGCTGGTCAGCGACCGATGGGTTGCCATAACGCATGGCGTAACGGACATCGGCACTATCGCCCATACGCGCCTGCAGCGCCTCAGCCTGTCCAGCCGTAAAAAATGCCAGAGGTGACCCCTTGTCTGTCCACACTTTTGCATAAGCTTTTGCAGATTTCTGCGGACGTGTATTCAAAATGATCCCGCGCAAGATTGGTTGCCAGATGATTGGTGGGATTTCGACGACGCGGCGGTCGGATAGAAACTGCTTAAGGTAGCGTTTCACGGCAGACGTCGTCGGCGCGTCGGGCGTACCCAAATTTACAAGCAATACGCCAATTTTTGGTGTGGCTACTTGGGGGTGGTCAATCGGTAATGTCATCATAGTCCTCTGGACAATAAGGGTAATTCGCGCAGCCTAATGCCGGCGGCGGAGAAAATGGCATTGGCAATAGCAGGCGCGACCGCGGGAACGCCCAATTCAGAAACGCCGCCCGGCGCTTCATCATTTCGCGCAAGTTCAACGGTGATTTCAGGCACATCTGCTAATTTGGGTAGATCGATATCGCGCAACCTCCTTGCGGTAGGTAGCCCGCTTTCAAAGTCCGTAGCGGATCCCAAGGCTTGCGCCAATCCAAACACGATGCCGCCTTCAATCTGCTGGCGCGCAAGGTCGGGGTTAATCAAGCGACCACAATCGGCCATGGCATGAATGCTGTCCACTCGCACGCCAGTCTCGCTATTGCTGGCAGTCACAATGACAGCGATATGACTACCGCGCATGCTGTGGCACGCAATGCCACGCCCGCTGCCCAAAACGCCGCCATTCGAGCCAACCATGTTAGCCACACCTGTGAGGCATTGCGCCAAACGTGGCTGCCCAGCCAGCATCTGCATACGGAACGACAATGGTTCAAGCCCTGCCTTATGCGCCAATTCATCGATAAATCCTTCGATGAAGAAACAATTATAGCTGTTGGCAAGGCCGCGCCATGGGCCCGTGGGCATGGGCATGGATACAGGAAAATGGTCGATTGTGACATTTGGTATCGCGTAAGGAATTTGTGCGCCTTCCAGCGCCAGCACATCATATTGACCGGATGCTGCCTTACGCGCCTCGTCCGTTGATTGTCCGTCTATCCGGTTGGCAAGCTCACGCATCGTGGATGCTGCGGCGACACGAACGGTTAAGCCCGTCACTGCGCCCTTCGCATTTATGGCCGCCGAAAGCCTTCCCAGTGCTGGACTGCGCACATGATCGCGAAGGAAATCTTCTGGACGTGACCATGTCAATTGAACAGGCCTGCCCACGGCCTTCGCAATCACCGCCACTTGCGCAGCTATGCTGTTATCGAAATTTCGATCAAAGCTACCACCCGCCATCATGGGATGATGCACGACATCATCCACACTAATTCCAATAGCTTTAGCAGCAGCTATACGCGCCGCTTGCGGCGCTTGGGTCGCGAACCACAATTGTAAGCGCCCATCCCGAAAGTCAGCTGTTGCCGAGCGTGTCTCAATCGGCGCGTGCACCGCAGCGCCCACGGTATAATCTGCCTTGAATATCCGCGCGCCTGTTTCCGGCGCCATGGCGCTATCAATATCCCCAAATGTGGTCGCGCGAAAACCAGGACCTTTGGCAATGGCATCAGACAAGGACTGTCCGATTTCCGTGCTATCTGCCATCCGGCCTTTGGTGCGGAACACAGGTGCCATGGCATCGAGGGCATTGTTTGCCGCCCACCAATTGCTTGCCACCGCCGCGACCCAGTTTTCGGTCTTAACCACCTGCAGGACACCACGAATATTCAGTCCCGCTTTCTCATCCGCAGACAAAAGTCTCGTGTTGCCTGCTGGACCGGCGCGAACCGACGCGAACACCATATCGGGCAAACGCACATCACCGGCAAAACTGACGCTGCCATCAACCTTGGCCGATAGATCAAGGCGCGGTGCATCGCGTCCCGACAGCCGGTTACGCGCCGAAGGGTTGAGCGGAATGGGCGACGGCAGATCAAGTGCCGATGCTTCCACCACCAATTCTGCAAAGGACAAGCGCCGTTGCCCGGCAATGACAAAACCACGTTCAGTCTCGCATTGCTCCCATGCAATACCCCATCGCGCTGCCGCTGCTTGACATAATAAAGTCCTCGCGGCTGCGCCAGCTTCGCGGCACGGTCTTTCGAACTGCCGGATAGAGGATGACCCACCTGTCACTACAAACATGTTACGACGAGCGATTTCGCTTATGCTGCGGGCAACGGGGCCAATATCCGCATCTATAGCGATGTTTTCTGATAAAAATGCAGGGGCCCATGCGCGCGCCAGCAATGTGTTGGCAAAGATCGGACTAGCGGAAACTGGCTGCACAGCAACCGAGCGCCAGTCCGCCCCCAACTCACCAGCGACAATTTGCGCCAGCGCGGTGTATACGCCTTGGCCAGACTCGCTTTGCGGGATAGCGACGATGACTTTGCCATCCTCCGCGATCTTGAGCCATGGACCAAAAACATGCTCGCCATCCGCAGCACGCATATTTGGCGCATAACGGCGCGGCCATAGCCCCCATGCAACCAAAAGTCCTACACCTGCGCCGCCGCCGACCAACAGCTTTCGGCGGCTTATGCCGTCCTTTGCCGCTGGCGCATCATTCATACGGCGTTGTCTTTCGGCGAATCAAGCCAAGTCGCCACCATTTGCGCAATTGCACCATAAGCGTCGCTGATTGGCCCCTCCCCCATTGCAGGCGGCGTTCCAGCATCGCTTTCAACGCGAATTTTGATGTCGAGTGGTATCCGTCCCAAGAACGGAATGCCCAATTCCTTCGCCGCCGCCTCGGCTCCACCGGAACCGAAAGGATCACTCATTTCCCCGCAATTCGGACACAGATACCCGGCCATGTTTTCAACCAGGCCAATAATCGGCACTTTTGCCGTATCAAAAAAGCTTATGGCGCGCATCGCGTCAATCAGGGCAAGGTCCTGCGGCGTCGATATAATCACGGCGCCGATCGGCTTGTGCTTCTGGATCATCGAAAGTTGAATATCACCAGTGCCGGGCGGCATATCAACGACGATGTCACGGACATTGTCCCATTTGGCATCGACAAGTTGCGACAGCGCATTACCCGCCATTGGCCCGCGCCACGCAATGGCTTGCCCCGGATTGACCAACTGCCCCATCGACAGGAATGGCACACCGCCTGCGCCCATCACCGGGATCATCATCTTGCCTTCAGCTTCCGGCTTCACGCCCTCCACACCCATCAATCTTGGTTGCGACGGACCATAAATATCTGCGTCTACCAGACCAACCGAACGGCCAGCGCGCGCCATGGCAATGGCAAGATTTGTCGACAGAGTAGATTTACCTACGCCGCCTTTGCCACTTGCCACCGCAATCAAGCGCGGCGTGATGCGTTCGGCGGTCAACATGACACGCACGGATTGCGCGCCCGCCTGCGTGGCTGCATTGCGGACATCGGCTTCAATTTCAGCACGCTGATTAGCATTTAAGCCAGACACGTCAAGCATCAGCGAGACTGCATTATCGGCGACTTTTAAACCACTGGCGCGGCTTCCTACGACAGCAGCGATAGCATCAGAAATTATGGTAAAATCAGACATAAGATGCCGAATAGATTCAGAATTGCGGGATTGACACTGTTTTTCTGAAAAACCGTTCCTATAAAGGTTTTATGAGCACCAAATTTGATAAGCAAGGACCCGTAATCTTGGCAGCAGATAACAAAGGCCCTTGGGATTCCCCGGATTCTGGGGATACAAGCGGCCCAAGCAACACAACGGGACGCGGCGGCGGATCGAAGCCCGACCCCGTGAATCCGTGGGATCCTACACCCGAACCCGGCGCACGGGCGCGTTCGCGCGGCCCATCGATTGAGGAACTACTGCGCAGAAAAGGCGGCGGATTTGGCGGATTACCGCAACGCCCAGACGGCAAAAGTTGGTTCCCGTTGATTATTGGCGCCTTGGTAGCATTGTGGATCGTCTGGACGAGCGTGCACCGGATTGGACCTGAACAAGAAGGTGTTGTGACACAATTGGGGAAATATTACCGCACAGTGAAGCCTGGGATCCAGTTCACTTTGCCTGCGCCACTGCAAAGCATCACGAAAATCGATACGCAACAAATTCAAACGACGTCTGTAGGCTCCCCAAAGGCAAGCAGCGAGAATTTAGTCCTAACAAAAGACCAAAGTATCATCGACATGGCCTATGACGTCCGCTGGTCAATTAAAGAACCGAAGCTGTATCTGTTTCAACTCGACAGCCCGCAGGAAACTGTCAAAGAAGTTGCGGAAAGCGCCATGCGCGCGGCGGTTGCGAATTTTGATCTAACACAAGCCATTGGCCCTGGCCGTGGCGAAATCGAACTTCAAGTGCGTAGTAGGATGCAACAGGTGCTCGATGAATATCGGGCGGGCGTGTTGATTCAGAGCATTTCGATCCGCCAGTCTGACCCGCCAGCCGAGGTTAATGACGCCTTCCGCGAAGTAAACGCGGCGCAACAACGGCGTGAAAGCTATCTGAACGATGCCCGCGCTTATGCCAGCCGCGTGACCGAGCTTGCCTTGGGTGAAACGGCAGAGTTTGATAAAATTTATGTGCAATATCGTGCCGCGCCTGAGGTTACCAAGCGCCGGTTATATTATGAAACCATGGAACAAGTGCTGGGTAAGGTTGACAAAACCATTGTCGAAACGGGCGGCGTAACGCCTTACCTTCCTATCCCCGAATTCCAGAAAAGAACGGCTCCAAAGGCCGAACCCGTGACCGTTACAGGGACCAAGAAATGACCAGCAACCTTCTTCGCAATCCGATTTATCTCGCGGTTGGCGCAATTGGCGCGCTCATCTTGATGAGCATGTCGGTGAACGTTGTTCCTGAAACGCAACAGGCCATTATCAGCAGCTATGGTAAGGTTGACCGGATTGTGAACCCGTATGAACCGGGCGAGGAGTTCGGCAGAACGCGCGCCGGGCTTACGTTCCGCATTCCTTTTGTCGAACAAATCCAAATGATCGACAAGCGCGTGTTGAGCGTCCAGATGGAGCAGCAGGAAGTGCTATCCACCGACCAGTTGCGGTTACAGGTCGATGCCTTCGCCCGTTTCCGTATTACCAAACCCGCAAAAATGTACCGAACCATCCGCACCGAAGATCGTCTGCGTGACCAATTGCGGACAATTTTGGGTTCATCGCTGCGTAACGAGCTTGGCAAGCGAACCTTTGCCGCATTGTTGAGCGCCGAGCGCGGCGAAGTCATGGAGAATATCCAGACCGCGTTAAACCGTGAAGCGCGCAAATATGGGGCCGAAGTTATTGACGTGCGCATCAAGCGCGCCGACTTGCCAGCGGCAACCTTACAATCGGCTTATAATCGTATGCGCAGCGCCCGAAATCAGGAAGCGATTGCCATTGACGCAGAAGGCCAAAAGGAAGCGCAAATTATCCGCGCTGACGCTGAGGCCGAAGCCGCCCGCATCTATGCAATAAGTTATGGTAAGGATCCCGCATTCTACGATTTCTACCGCGCGATGCAGAGCTATCGTCAGACATTCCAAAATGGTGAAGGTGCAAGTAATATCATCTTGTCACCGCAGAACGCCTATCTGGAAAAATTCCGTAAAGGCATTTAATTGACGGACACATAATGATGGCCAGTTGAAAGGCATCCATTCAATTGGTGTTCAGCTTTACCACGCCAAAGATGAACAAATTTTCAGGGCTATGTGCCCAATTGAATAGACGAGAGGAATGAAATCCGTGCGTTACGCTTATGCAGTTACCACCGCGCTTTTGATGGCTGGCGGCACAGTTGCTTTGGTGAACGGCAACCCCGTCACCGCGCAAACCGGCCTATCGGTCTCGGAACAAGCCAACCTTGCTCCCGGCGGCGCGCCGTCAAGTTTCGCGGATCTTGCCGCGCAATTGCAACCTGCGGTGGTCAACATCGCCACACGGCAAAAGGTGCAGGTCGCAACCAGCTTCAACCCTATGACGGGCGAACGCCGCCCTGTGACGCAAGAACAAGCAAGTGGCGGCTCAGGCTTTCTGATCTCGTCCGACGGCTACATCGTCACCAACAACCATGTTGTAGCTGGTGGCCCGACTGGTGACGCGGTAGACCGTGTGACCGTAACCCTTTTCGATGGTAAAGAATATCAGGCCGAAATAGTTGGTCGTGACCCATCATCGGACATTGCTTTGCTGAAGATCCGTGCATCGGGTCTGCCTTTTGTAAAAATGGTAGAATCGCAGAAAAGCCGCGTGGGCGATTGGGTGATCGCTATTGGTAACCCGCTTGGCCTCGGCAATACAGTGACCGCAGGGATCATATCGGCGCTTCAGCGTAATATCGGCGCTGGCGGCGCTTATGACCGCTTCATTCAAACCGACACCGCAATTAACCCAGGCAATTCGGGTGGCCCATTGTTCAACCTGAAGGGTGAGGTTGTCGGCATCAACAACCGCCTAATTTCACCTGTCGGCGCGAATATCGGTGTTGGCTTTGCCATTCCGGCCGAGGAAGCCATTCCGGTTATTGAGTCCCTGAAAAAGGGTGTTCGTCCTGAGCGTGGCTATCTTGGCATCAGCATTACGCCTGTGAGTGAGGATCTTGCCGACGCCCTTGGCCTTGAAAAGAATCGTGGCGAATTTGTCGCGCGTATTGTTGCAGGTGAGGCCGCCGATAAGGCTGGTCTGAAAGAAGGCGATATTGTGCTCCGCGTCAATGACCGCGAAGTGACGCCGGAAGAGACTTTGTCTTACATTGTTGCGAACATCAAACCCGGGACACGCATTCCCCTAGATATTTTGCGCGAAGGTAAGCCGATGAAGCTGACCGCAACGGTTGGCGCCCGTCCGCCCGAAGAGAAGCTAGCCCAACGCAACTTCAACCCGGAAGAGAATAAAGACTTCGACAAACAAACCGACACGCCCGATTCCAAGGTCATTCGTGATGCACTTGGGCTTAGCGTCATTCCGTTGGATGCCGAAATCGCACGAGCGCTCGGCCTAACGGCCGATGTAAAGGGCGTGGTCATCGACGTACCGGGCTCCGGCACTGGCGCGCAGGTCGGATTGCGGCGCGGTGATGTCATCGTGTCCGCAAATTACCGGGACTTGAACTCGGCCGCAGCACTAGCCGCTGCCGTTAGGGATGCACAAACGGCTGGTCGTGGCGCGATTTTGCTTGGCGTAAAGCGTCGCGGTGCGGCAACGCAATATGTGACCGTGCGTTTGGACAAGTAAAGACTGTTGTCGGTTGCGCCAGGCTGGTGCTAGTTAAGCTATGGACTTAATCAGCACCGACTGGCGCGCCGACGCCGAACATATCCTTCCCGACCTTATTGATCTGCGTCGCGCGATTCACGCCGAACCAGAATTAGGTCTGCAAAATCCAAAAACCTTGGCAAAAATAAAGGCCGCTCTCGCTGGCCTTCCGCTGGAGCTGCGTGAGGGGCCGTCAACCACTGGTCTCATAGCGACCCTCAAAGGCCCTGCCAATGGGCGTACGGTGCTTCTGCGTGGCGATATGGACGCCTTGCCACTGCATGAAGATACCGGACTTGAGTATAGCTCGCTCACCGATGGCGCGATGCATGCCTGTGGACATGACACCCATGTCGCAATGCTCGTTGGCGCGGCCAAGATGCTATGCGCCAAACGCGACCAATTGGCCGGTACCGTTCAATTCATGTTTCAGCCCGGCGAAGAGGGCCATCACGGCGCGCGCTTCATGCTGGATGACGGCCTGATTGATCCCTTGCCCGACGCCGCCTTTGCCTTGCACATCATGCCGAACGCACCGCGCGGCGTGTTTAGCGGACGAAGTGGGCCATTGATGGCATCGTCAGACGTGTTGACCATCACCGTCAAGGGCGCTGGCGGCCATGCCTCTATGCCGCACGATGCGATTGATCCCATCCCCGTCGCCTGCGAAATTGTGTCCGCCATTCAAACGATGGTCACACGCAAGATTTCGGTATTCAACCCGGCGGTCATCACCATCGCCAAGATATCGGCGGGCACGACCAACAACATAATTCCAGAAACCGCGCACTTGCTTGGCACCATTCGTACATTGTCGTCGCAGTCACGCGCACGGGTAGCCGAGGAACTGCACCGCCTTGCTCCCGGCATTGCCGCCGCCCATGGCTGCAGCGCTGAGGTTCATATTGAACAAGGCTTTCCGGTGACCATCTGCGATGACCGCGCCGTCCAATTCGGCAAAACAGTGGTCGAGGATATGTTCGGTCCCGAAAGCTGGATCACGCTCGATACACCCATCATGGGTGCGGAGGACTTTGCCTATGTCCTCGAAAAAGTTCCCGGCGCAATGTTCTTCCTTGGGGCGTCACATGAAGGCGACGACTGGCGTACATGCTGTGGCCTGCACTCAAACCGTATGGTCCTTGACGACAGCGTGATGGCGCGGGGTGCCGCCGTGCACGCCGATATTACGGAACGATATCTGGCCGAAGGATTTGCCGCCTAAACTATTTGCGCGCGGCTTTCTCGACTCCGCGCATCACGCGCAGGACATTGCCTTGGGCAATTTTGGCCAGGTCCGCCTTCGAATAGCCACGGCGGACGAGTTCTGCGAATAAGGCGGGATAGGTTGAAACATTTTCTAGGCCAACCGGCAATTCGTCCACGCCGCCAAAGTCACCGCCAATGCCGATATGGTCAATCCCTGCAACTCTGCGGATATGGTCAATATGATCGGCGACTTGCGCCAGCGTTGCCTTTGGTTGCGGGTTAGCGGCAATCCATGCGTCGAGAGCCGCCTTTTCGCCGACAGGATTTCCAGAAAATTCGGTCTTCGCGCGCCCTGCGACAGCCGAACGCTCAAATTCCCACTGACGCCGCTCGGCCGACGTAAATCCAGGGACGAAGGTCACCATCACCACGCCGCCATTTTGTGGCAAACGCTTCAGCACCGAATCTGGCACGTTGCGTGGGTGCGGCGTAATTGCGCGTGCATTGCTGTGGGTAAACAAGACGGGCGCCGTGCTCTTGTCCAACACATCGTGCATCGTTGCCTCTGACACATGGCTGATATCTGCAATCATGCCTAGACGGTTCATTTCGGCGAGAACTTCAAAACCAAAGGGCGACAATCCGTCATGCCTTGGCACGTCGGTTGCGCTGTCCGCCCAATCGGTGGTCAGGCTGTGTGTGAGGGTCATGTAACGCGCGCCAAGCGCATAAGTCTGCCGTAGGATTTCCAGCGAACCACCGATCGAATGCCCGCCTTCCATACCAATAAGCGACGCGATCTTGCCCTGTTTCATCGCCGCCTCAACCTCTGCCGCCGTTGCGGCATAGGTGAACGTATCCGGGTAGCGCGCCATCATCTGCCGCACGACATCGATTTGCTGAATTGTGCGCGTTACCGCCTCATGCTTAGGCAAAGCCGCAGCAACGTAGACCGACCAATATTGCCCGCCCAAATATCCGGCGCGCGCCATTTTTATATCAGTATGCGTTTTGGCGAGCACGTCCGCTGGCAAAGCAGCTAGATCAAACTTTGAAAAATCACGGTCAAACAACTCGGCAATTTGGTGCGGCGTGTCATTATGACCATCGATGATGGGCGATTTGGCCAGCACTTCGCGCGCGGTTTCCTCGGGCGTCGCGGCGGCGGCGGGCATTGCCATGGCCGCCAGCAGCGCCAAGGCTGGAAGACGTAAGAATTTACGTAGCTGAAAAGCTGCAACTTGATTTCTAACGTCCATGAAAGCCTCCAAATAACCAGATGCAACATTGCCTTAGTTTGCCATCTCTAGGAAAGTGTTTTGTGGCTATGGCATCAAAATCGTGTCGCGCGCCTCATCTGCCATTTCCGGATAATCGAGCGTAAAGTGCAGTCCGCGGCTCTCATGCCGCGCCAGCGCTGAACGGATAATCAAGGCTGCAACCTCGACCAAATTCCGCAGTTCGATTAGGTCAGGGGTGACACGGAAATGGCTGTAATAATCCTCGACTTCGCTGCGCAGCAAATCGATACGATGCTGCGCGCGCTCCAACCGCTTGGTCGTCCGGACAATACCCACAAAGTTCCACATGAACTGCCGAATTTCGCGCCAGCATTGGGCAATCACGACCTCTTCGTCGCTGTCGATCACACGGCTTTCATCCCACTGCCTAATCGGCGGCGGGGGTGGCAGGCTATCCCAATTGGCATCGATATGACGGGCGCAAGCATCACCAAAGACGAAGCATTCAAGCAAGGAATTGGAGGCCAGACGATTTGCACCATGCAAGCCGCTTTGCGTTACTTCGCCCGCCGCATATAGGCCCGGCGCATCAGTCCTGCCGTCCAGATCCACAATCACTCCGCCGCAGGTATAATGCTGCGCTGGGACGACGGGGATTGGTTCGCGCGTGATGTCGATGCCAAGACCAAGCAGCTTTTCATAAATATTTGGAAAATGCGTTTTCACAAATTCGGGTGGCTTGTGGCTGATATCGAGATGGACATAATCCAGACCATCGCGTTTGATTTCAGCGTCATTGGCACGGGCGACAATGTCGCGCGGCGCAAGCTCGGCACGATTGTCATAATCAGGCATATACCGATGCCCAGTTTTCGGGTTTTTTAGGATGCCGCCCTCGCCGCGCACCGCCTCCGTTATCAGGAAATTTTTAACCTCCAGATTATAGAGGCAGGTCGGGTGGAATTGCATGAACTCCATATTCGATACGCGGCACCCGGCGCGCCACGCCATAGCAATGCCGTCACCCGTCGCGCCGCGAGGCGCTGTGGAATATAGATATGTCCGACCGGCGCCGCCGCTCGCGAGAATGGTCGCGCGCGCAGTGAAGGTCTCGACCTGGCCCGTTTTGCGGTTCAACGCATAAACGCCATGGATGCGCCCTGACGTTGAAAAGCGCTCCTGATTTCTACCCAAAATCAGATCAACTGCGACCATGTCCGGAACCAAGCTGATATTCGGATGCGCTCTGGCTGCCGCTTCCAACGCTTGTTGCACAGCCCACCCGGTGGCATCGTCAACATGGACGATACGCCGATGGCTATGCCCGCCTTCGCGGGTTAGGTGCCAGTCATTACCCTCCAGATTGAACGGCACGCCAAGCTTTGCCAGCCGCTCGATCGCGAGTGGCGCATTTTCCACGACAAATTCAACCGTGGCGCGGTTATTCAGCCCCGCGCCTGCGATCATCGTATCTTCGATATGGTTCGCAAAATTATCGCCAGGTTCAAGAACCGCTGCAATCCCGCCCTGCGCCCATGCGGTTGCGCCATCGGAAATCGCTCCCTTGGCCAGCACCACCACCTTACGCGTCGCTGCCAATTGTAACGCCGCCGTCAAACCCGCAGCGCCCGACCCAATGATCAGGACATCCGTTTCCATCAAGGGGCGCTTGTCAAACGGAGGAAGACATCTTCGAGGTCGGCCTCCTTTGTGGTTACGTCGATGATACCCAATCCAAGGCCTTGAACGACCGAAAGCACTTCGCCAGCATTCATACGGTCTTTGTTGTAAGTAATTTCAACCGTGCGCTCGCCCACCATCTCCGTTTTTTCAAAGGCTTCATGCGTAGGCGCAGTGGTTACATCGCGATCCAGCGTCAAAACCACCGCTTTTTCGCGCGCCATGCCAACCAGTTCACGTGTCGGTTTGTTGGCAATCAACTGCCCATGATTGATGATAGCAATCCGGTCGCACAACTGCTCTGCTTCTTCGAGATAATGTGTGGTAAGCACAACCGTGACGCCTTGGCGGTTCAGTTCCTGCACATAATCCCATAATTGCTGACGCAGCTCGATATCGACGCCAGCCGTTGGTTCATCGAGGACAATGACCGGCGGCGCATGGACCATGGCTTTCGCCACCAGCAAGCGACGTTTCATCCCGCCCGATAGCGTCCGCGCATAGGCATCAGCCTTGTCCTCAAGCCGCACGGCTTTCAACAATTCCATTGTCCGGCGTTTCGACTTGGGCACACCATATAGACCCGCTTGCAATTCAAGCGCTTCTTTCGGTGTAAAGAAAGGGTCGAACATAATTTCCTGTGGCACAATGCCGATAGACGCCTTGGCATTGCGCGGATGGGCGTCGATGTCGAATCCCCATATCGATGCACTGCCCGATGTCTTCATCACCAGCCCAGCCAGGATATTAATCAACGTGGATTTACCGGCGCCATTGGGCCCAAGAAGGCCGAAAATCGACCCTTGCGCGACGTCAAAACTGACATCGTTTAACGCTTGCTTCCCTCCTGCATATTTTTTGGAGAGGTTTTGGATCGAGATAGCTTGTTCGGACATATTGTTGCGATAGCGAACGCATGGTGCCAGCGCAATCACATGGAAGCCATCTGCTGGAATTTCGTGACCGCACGATTATCGTTACTTCACTATTTCTCAGTCGTTGCAGCTAGGTTGCGGCTTTGCTAAGCGGCCCACATGAACAACAACGTCCCCGAAACAATCCGAGTCCGCGAACCGCGTGTCGCTTGCGACGGCAGTGGAGATATTCCAGCCGCATTGGGCCATCCCCGCGTCTGGCTTCAAATTGATGAAAAAGGCTATGTCGATTGCGGCTATTGCGACCGGCATTTTGTCCTCATCGGCGGCCCGGCGGATATTACTCCAAACTAAAACGTTCCTATAGCACCGTTCAGGCAGCCGCCGAAATATCTTGAAGCCGCGCACGGTTAAGGATGCTCACTGTCCGGCGATCTGGCAGATGGATAACGCCATCAGCTTTCAATTTAGAAAACTGACGACTGACGGTTTCAATCGTTAGCCCCAAAACGTCGCCAATTTGCTGGCGATCAAGTGGCAATTCAAATGTGTCCAATGCGCCATTATCAACCGTGCAGCCCGTTTCGCCAAGACGAACAGACATTTCGAGCAACAAAGTCGCAACCCGTTCGGTCGCACTTTTCTTTCCCAGCAGCAGCATCCATTCATGGGCACGGTCAAGTTCAGTCAATGTCCGGCGCAGCAACTTATGTTCTAGCTCAGGATGTTGGCGCGCGAAGCTGTCAAAGGTGGATCGCGAAAAAATGCACAGTTCGGCATCGGTTAAGGCGGTCACGCTATACGGGCTTTGCTGCCCAAAGGGCCGGCCAATAAAGTCAGATGAAAAAACAATTCCGACAATCTGCTCTCGGCCATCGGACATGCTCATCGAAACCTTCAGCACGCCTTCTATGACATTTGCGACGACAACGACGTCATCGCCTTCCCAAAATACGGTCTGACCCTTGGCAATTTTTTGCTTTCGGCCTTGCCGACCCAGCAGATCCAGCTCGTGTATGTCGAGGCCGGAGCAAATTGCACGGTTCCGTACAATGCATTGGGAACAATCTTTCATGTCCTTATTGTAGCCCACGCAGCAAAGCGCGGCAACCGCGCAAGCGGTTGGCAGGATCTGTTACGCTGATGTAGATATGCAGCTTGTGCAACTGAGGGGAAATTGCCCCAATTGCGCGCAAGGATGGTAGCGAAGGAGGGACTTGAACCCCCGACCTATGGATTATGATTCCACCGCTCTAACCAGCTGAGCTACTTCGCCATCCATGCGTGAATCCCTGCATTTGCGGGGAAGCACGCGGCGCTATAAGCGCGGCGCTTATATGGGTCAAGCATTGTCAGCCGCGAAATGCCCATCTTCCGATATGCTCCCACGGTCCATCGCGATAATAATGCGCCGACAGGGCAGAAATAGCGAGCGGGCGCGGGTGGAAGCTGCCCAATAATTGCGCATGCAGCGCCTTGGCGACAGGCGGCGCGACCTTGTTCTGGACCGTTATATGCAATTTGGGTGGTGCCTGATCTTGCGGAATCAATAGCCCACAAAAACTGTCAGCCAGCTCGTCGCGCATAGCAAGCAGCTCAGGACTATCGATACGGAACGCTACAGCTTTACCAAGCAACACCACATCACGGAGATACGCGGCTGGCGCAGGATAGTCCTTCACCAACCCCGCCAGCCGCGATTTTATCTCTGGCAAATGGCTTGGCGGCAAATGGTGAAACAAAGTGATATGCGCATCAATATAATTTCGCTCTGGCGGATAATGCGCGCGACGCAGACCGTTGGCCCATGCTTGGTCGGCCTTGCCCATGTCGGCGGTGATGATGATCGGCGCGGTCATGGGGTGAGTGCTAGCACGTGTTCCTAGCAATGAAACAGCACATTAGAACCACATGTCACCCTGAACTAGTTTCAGGATGACATGTAGTGGTGGCACAAAAAAGCCGCCCTGTTTTGCAACAAGGCGGCTTTTTGTATGTAGCAATAGAATGCTTTATGCGTCGTCGCTTACTTCAGCTGAAAGGCCAGCGGCTTCGGCAGCAGCCTTGGCGGCAGCTTGCTCTTCGCGGCGCTTTGCATTGGCAGCGGCTTCGGCAGCATCAGCTGCGTCAGCTGCAACTTCAGCTTCAACCTGTGCTTCGATGGCTTCAGCAGCGATCTCGGCTTGTTCGGCTTCGAACATTTGGTCGAGAACGTTGACGCCATCCTTCTGCAACTCGGCTTCGTCATCCGAACGGGCCACATTGACCTGAACATTGACGGTAACTTCGGGGTGCAGAACAACCTTAACGCCAAATACGCCAAGCGTTTTGATTGGGCGCTCAAGAACGATCATGCTCTTGGTAACCTTTGCGTCTTGGGCGCCCAGACCGTCAACGATGTCCTTGACCGAGACCGAACCATAAAGCTGGCCAGTTTGTGAAGCGGCGCGGATCAGAACGATCTGCTTACCTTCAACACTGCCCGATGCCTTTTGGGCTTCGTCACGACGGCTTGCGTTATCGCTTTCGATTTTCGCGCGGTTAGCTTCGAAAACCTTACGGTTAGCTTCATTTGCACGGAGCGCTTTTTTGTTTGGCAGCAAGAAGTTACGGGCATAGCCGTCCTTCACGGTGACAACGTCACCAATTGCACCAAGCTTTTCAACGCGTTCGAGAAGTATGATATCCATGTTTCGGCTCCTTACTTCACGATGTACGGCAGAAGGCCGATGTGACGGGCGCGCTTGATAGCTTGACCCAGCTCACGCTGCTTCTTGGCCGAAACGGCGGTGATGCGCGATGGGACAATCTTGCCGCGCTCTGAAATGTAACCTTGCAACAGGCGTACATCTTTATAATCGATTTGCGGCGCATCTTTACCCTGGAATGGGCAGGACTTGCGGCGACGGAAAAACGGACGTGCCATGTTTTAAGCCTCCTGCTCTGCGCGTGGTGCGCGGTCTGGACGAGGGGCGCCACGATCACGGTCGCCGCCACCAAAACCGCCGCGCTCACCGCGCTCGCTGCGCTCTGGACGGTCGCTCTTGCGCATCATGACCGATGGGCCCTTTTCATGCGCGTCAACGCGGACGGTCATGTAACGGATCACATCTTCGTTCATGCGTGTCTGACGCTCAAGCTCAGCGATGGTGTCGCCCGAAGCTTCAATGTCGAGCATCACGAAATGCGCTTTGCGGTTCTTTTGAATTTTGTAGGTCAATGTACGAAGACCCCAGGTTTCGGTCTTTACGACCTTGCCCTTATTGTCTTCTACAATCTTGGTGGCAGTTTCTGCCAGCGCATCAACTTGGGCCTGTGAAAGGTCCTGACGCGCCAAAAATACATGCTCGTACAGCGGCATGGGCGTTTCCTTGTTCCTACCGATCGCTGACGCAGCACCATGCATACGCCCCTCCGGCCTTCTTCTATTTCAGTCAGGCGAACCTGAGCGAAGTGGCGCGCTTAGGAGGGATTGGTGCGGAATGCAAGCGATTCGCGGGTTTGCGAAAATGCGCTAGCCGCCCCTAAAGCTTTAACCGCTCTAAGATGTCCGCCGCAAACGCGCTTAGCGTATCATCGCGCGCGCCCATGATGACAATCCGGTCACCAGGCCGTGCCAATTCGACGATGCGGTTACCGCAGTCTTCGCGGGTCGGAATATATTCGGCGTTGCGGCCAGCTTTGGCCGCTGCGCCGGTAATGCTTTGGCTGCCGATGCTTTTGTCCACTGTGCCGCCGAAATAGACAGGATCGCAGAGAATAAGATGGTCATCCACACCCAAGTTATCCGCAAAGACGCCAGCCAGTTCAGAACCCATAACGCGGATGGGGCCATAGCCATGGGGTTGGAAAAAGGCGATGATGCGACCGGGAAAGGCCTTTAACGTCGCAAGAGTTGCGGCGATTTTGTCCGGGTTGTGACCAAAATCGTCAATCACGGTGATGTTATTGGCCGTGCCCACGATGTCGAAACGGCGGGCGAGGCCATTAAAGCGTTCCACGCTGCGCACGGCTTGCGCAACGGACACGCCAAGCGCGACGCTGGCGGCGATTGCGGCAAGGGCATTGGCGATATTATGCCTGCCCGGGACGATCAGCGTCACGGGATAAGCGTCGCCCATGGCATGCAAGGTAAAGCGGCTGCCGAGCGGAAGGTCCGTGACATTGCTGGGGCGAAAACTTGCTTCAGCGGAAAAGCCAAAGCTGACGGCGTCTTGCAATGCCATTGGCGCGACCAATGCCGCAGTCTCCGCATCATCGGCATTCCAAACACAGACTTTCGCCTTTTTGGCAAAGTCACCGAATAGCTGCCGTAATTCTTCAAGGCTTTTGTGATCAAGACTGACATTGTTGAGTACCGCAACTTCGGGCGCGAAAAGAGCTATGGAGCCATCGCTTTCGTCGACTTCGGAAACAAAGACTTCGCCCTGCCCCACACGCGCGCTTGCAAAGGGCGCGTTATCAGCGACAAAGTTTTTCATCACCGCACCGTTCATGATCGTCGGATCAAGGCCTGCATCGGTCAATATCCAGCCAATCATGCCCGTAACCGTTGATTTGCCGCTGGTTCCGCCAATAGCAACGCTGCGCGGGGCGGTGTTGAACAGGTTAGCGAGGAGCTCGGCCCGCGTCATGCGGGCGCAGCCAAGCGCGTTTGCCTTGGCAATGTCCGGCACGCTATCCTCAATCGCGGCGGACGCGATCAGAATTTGGTCGCCGTTCATAAGGCCGCTGCCATCTTGCGGAAAAAGGTCGATGCCAAGGCTTTGCAGCCATGCAAATTTCGGCCCCAAGCGGCCTTGGTCCAGCGCGCGGTCGGAACCGGCGACGTTTGCGCCTGCATCGCGGACGATATTGGCCAAGGGCAACATGCCCGAACCACCAATGCCGCAAAAGAAATAGGATTTGTTTTTGTGCATAAGTGGCGGTTATGAGTTGGCGCGAGTTTTTGCAATGGGACGCTGAACGCTCTGTTTCAAAACCACGTCGCACCAGCGAAGGCGGATGCGACAAACGAAGGAAAGAGTGAAATATGCGGATAGCTATCTGCGCGCCATCAACGCCATTTACGCGCGAAGACGCCGCGCGCGTTTCTGCGCTTGCCGCCACTGCCCACCCGACCGCTGAACTCGTCTTTCACGACCAATGTTTTGCCGAAGCTGGCCATTTCGCTGGACTAGACGATGTGCGCTGCGCCGCGTTTGTGGACGTTGCCAATGACCCAAGCTTTGATGCGGTCTGGTTCGTGCGCGGTGGCTATGGGGCTTGCCGGATCGCACAAGATGCCGTTGCCGCGCTAACGTCAGCGGCGGCAGATAAAATCTATATGGGATATAGCGACGCTGGCAATCTGCTCGGCGCGCTGTATGGCGCCAAAATTGGCCGTGTCTGCCATGGGCCTATGCCAGCCGATATCCGGCGTGATGGTGGTGAGGCCGCGGTCCTGCGCGCACTCAACTGGATGCTACATAGTTCACCGCAATCGCTTGAACCGCATGTACAGTCAGGCACAAAATACGCGGCGTTCAATCTGATGACCTTAGCGATGATAGTCGGCACGCCGTTAATGCCTGACCTAAAAGACCATGTATTGATGGTCGAAGAAGTCAGCGAATATCTCTACGGTTATGACCGCGCCTTTTTCCACGTCACGAGCCATTTACAGTCCGCAGGGCTGGCCGGATTGCGGCTTGGCCGCGTCAGTGATGTCCCCGAAAATGACCGCCCCTTTGGCGAAGATGCCGAAGAAATTGCTCAAAGATGGTGCGCGAAAATGGGCATAAAGTATTTGGGCCGCGCAGACATTGGTCATGATGCTGACAATCGCATTGTTCCGTTCGGGCTTGCAACATCCAGCGCTGCGCCATAGGCGAATTTGCACGAACACCGACCAACAGGAGCAGTTATGCGCGCATTCATTTTCCCCGGGCAAGGCAGCCAAGCCGTTGGCATGGGCAAGGCACTTGCCGAAGCCAGCCCAATCGCGCGCGCGGTGTTTGAAGAGGTCGATGAAGCCTTGGGCCAGCACCTGTTCCGTCTGATGTGCGAAGGCCCAGAAAGCGATTTGACACTGACCGAAAATGCGCAGCCTGCGATCATGGCCAATGCCATCGCTACCTTGCGCGTGCTGGAAAAAGAAGGCGGCGTTCGGTTGTCGGAAAAATGCAATTTTGTCGCTGGGCATTCCTTAGGCGAATATACGGCTTTATGTGCTGCTGGCGCATTGTCTTTGTCGGTGACGGCTGCGCTGCTGAAGCTGCGTGGCCGCGCTATGCAGGCCGCAGTGCCTGTTGGCGTAGGCGCAATGGCTGCTTTGCTTGGCGCGGATATCGAAAAAGCGGAGAGCTTGGCCGCTGCTGCTGCAGAAAGCGAAACCTGCACCGTGGCCAATGATAATGACCCGTCACAAGTCGTAATTTCCGGTCATAAAGGCGCGATTGATCGCGCTATTGCACTGGCGAAGGACCATGGCATCAAGCGTGGTTTATTGTTGCCCGTATCCGCCCCATTTCATTGTCCATTGATGCAACCCGCCGCCGACGAAATGCAAAACGCGTTGGCGACCACCAATATCCAGGCGCCATTAGTACCCTTGTTCGCCAACGTGACCGCCGCGCCCGTGTCCGACCCAGCGACTATATCCCGGCAATTGGTGGAGCAGGTCACTGGCCGAGTCCGCTGGCGGGAGTCGGCAATTGCCATGGCGGAGGCTGGCGTCACCCATTTCGTGGAATTTGGAGGGAAAGTGCTGTCGCCGATGGTAAAGCGCAGTGCCGGTGAAGACATTAACACATCAACTGTCATTAGCATGGATGACATCGAAGCCTTGTTGAAAGATATTTAATGACCGACCAAATTATCCAGTCGCGCGATGGCGGCATACTGACCATCACACTGAATATGCCCGAAAAGCGCAACCCGATTTCCGATGTGTCTGTCGTTGAACAAATATGCGACGCGTTCATGGCGGCTGATCAAGATATGTCGGTACGCTGCGTCATACTGACGGGTGCAGGAACGGTGTTTTCCTCCGGCGGTGATTTGAAACAAATGCGTCCGGATAGCGGCGGCTTGCGGGCAGGATTGCCTGCCGAAACCCGCCGTAATTACAAATATGGTATCCAGCGTCTGCCCTTGATGTTTCAAGCGCTTGAGGTCCCTGTCATCGCTGCGGTCAACGGTGCAGCCATTGGCGCAGGGCTTGACCTTACAACAATGTGCGACATTCGGATCGCTGCGTCTTCGGCTAAGTTCGCCGAGAGCTTTGTGCGATTGGGCATCACGCCCGGCGACGGCGGCGCATGGTTGTTGCCGCGCATCGTCGGGTTTTCAAAAGCCACTGAGCTCGCCCTAACCGGCGAAACCATCGACGCTGCCGAAGCCTTGCGTATCGGGCTGGTTACGCAAGTGGTAGAGGATGCCGACCTTATGGCCGCCGCACGCATGATTGCGGACAAAATCGCGGCAAACCCACCACATGCCGTCCGCATGACCAAGCGCTTGTTGCGCGAAGGGCAAACAGCGGATCTCAAAAATATCCTCGAAATGTCCGCCGCGATGCAGAGCCTTGCGCATGCCACTGCGGACAATGATGAAGCCATAACTGCGTTTTTGGAAAAGCGCGCACCCGAATTTAAGGGAGAATGAAATGTTTGATCTAACCGGCATGACCGCGCTCGTCACAGGCGCATCGGGCGGAATTGGCAGCGCGATCTGTCAGGCGCTTGCGGCCCAAGGCGCGCGCCTTGCGGTATCCGGCTCGAACGAGGAAAAGCTGGAAGCATTCCGGGCATCCTTAGGCGGCGACCATGTGGCGATACCCTGCAACTTAGGCGACAAGGATAGCGTTGAGGCGCTGGTCCCCGCTGCGCTCGAAAAACTCGGCCAAATCGACATCTTGGTAAACAACGCCGGCGTTACGCGGGACAATTTGACGATGCGTATGAAGGATGAAGAATGGGATGACGTCATCCGTATCAATCTTGAGGCCACATTTCGTCTCATGCGCGCCGCCACGAAACCCATGATGAAGGCGCGCTTTGGTCGCATCATCACCATCACCAGCGTTGTCGGCACCACGGGCAACCCCGGGCAAGCCAATTACGCCGCATCCAAAGGCGGCCTTACGGCAATGACCAAAGCGATCGCGCAAGAACTTGCCAGCCGCAATGTGACCGCCAATTGCGTCGCACCCGGATTCATCGCCACCGCGATGACCGAAAGCTTACCTGACGCCCAAAAAGAGGCGCTGAATGCACGTATTCCGATGGGCCGCATGGGCGAAGGCGCCGACATTGGTGCCGCTGTTGCCTATCTTGCCTCAAGAGAGGCTGGTTATGTTACGGGCCAAACAATCCATGTAAATGGCGGCATGGCGATGCTTTAGTGGATAAGCATCGCTTGCCACTTGCCAGCGGCTAATCTGCACATTAGGGCAATAACTGAAATTCATCCTCCCAACCAAATAAGGGGCACAAAAAATGAGCGATACCGCAGAACGGGTCAAAAAGATCGTCGTTGAACATCTGGGCGTTGAAGCCGACAAGGTCACAGAAGCGGCAAGTTTCATTGATGATCTGGGCGCAGACAGCCTTGATATCGTTGAACTCGTGATGGCGTTTGAAGAAGAATTCAACGTTGAAATTCCTGACGATGCTGCTGAAAAGATTGCGACCGTCAAGGACGCGATCGATTTCATCAACAGCAACGGCTAAGCCGTTACGCGCGATGATGCGCGGCTAGATAAAAATTTAAACGGCTTTCCGACCAGCGTTTAGTGCGCTTCCGTCGGAAAGCCGTTTGCTTTTTGGGCCCCATTCGCAGTAATGGGCCGTAAAGATTAGATTTTGGAGATAACGCAATGCGTCGTGTCGTGGTCACTGGATTAGGTCTGGTTACACCCTTAGGTGCAGATGTTGAAACCACTTGGTCCAACCTGATTGCCGGAAAATCGGGTGCTGGCATGATTACGCATTTCGACGCCAGCAACCAGAAATGTCTGATTGCGTGCGAAGTGAAGAGCAAGGAACATCCATGGGGCTTTGACCCCGACAAACGCGTGGACCAAAAGGTCCAACGTCAAGTCGATCCTTTCATCATTTACGGTATTGATGCAGCCGGCCAGGCATTGGAAGATGCTGGCCTAACCGAATTGAGCGAAGAACAAAAACTCCGCGCGGGTTGCTCGATTGGTTCAGGAATCGGCGGACTACCCGGTATTGAAAGCGAAGCGTTGCTGCTCGCGGAAAAAGGCCCAGGCCGCGTCAGCCCACATTTCGTCCATGGCCGCTTGATCAATTTGATCTCGGGCCAAGTCAGCATCAAATATGGCCTCAAAGGCCCTAACCACGCCGTCGTCACAGCTTGCTCCACAGGCGCACACTCGATTGGCGATGCAGCACGCATGATCCGTGACGATGATGCCGACATCATGGTGGCCGGCGGCGCAGAGGGCACTGTGAACCCGCTGGGCATTGCAGGTTTCGCGCAGGCGCGTGCATTGAATATGAGCTACAACGACCGTCCAGAGGCCGCCAGCCGCCCTTATGACAAGGACCGCGATGGTTTTGTGATGGGCGAAGGCGCAGGCGTTGTCGTGTTGGAAGAATATGAACATGCCAAGGCGCGCGGCGCAAAAATCTATGCCGAAGTCGTTGGTTATGGCTTGTCAGGTGATGCCTATCACGTCACCGCACCGCACCCCGAAGGTGACGGCGCGTTTCGGTCGATGCAGATGGCACTGAAAAAGGCTGGCATGACGCCATCCGATATTGATTATATCAACGCACATGGCACATCGACCATGGCCGATACGATTGAGTTGGGCGCGGTAAAGCGCTTATTTGGTGATGCTATGGCAAATGTGTCGATGAGTTCAACCAAGTCCGCCATCGGCCATTTGCTCGGTGGCGCTGGTGCAGTGGAGAGCATTTTCTGCATCCTTGCGCTGCGTGACCAAATTGTGCCGCCAACGCTCAATCTCGACAATCCAGATGAAGGCACCGAAGGCGTTGACCTTGTCCCACATGTCGCCAAAAAACGCGAAGTGAAGGCTGTTTTGAACAATAGCTTTGGTTTTGGCGGGACAAACGCCAGCCTCATTATGAAGTTGGCTGACTAACCGCACGTGGTGATGCCGTAACTTACCCCAGCCTGTCTTCCCTGCACAGGCGCGAAGCGACGGCGGGAATGAGAAGGGTTAATTGTGGCGAAACGGTATGGAAAACAGTCAAACCGAAGCATCGCTAAATGGGCGGTCGTTGTAGCAGCATTGCTGCTGGCAATAATCGCCGGTAACTTCATTCACGGATGGACAGCACCTGGACCGCTGGAGCGTGAGACGACCGTCATTATAAAGCCGGGGTCAAGTATGGTATCGGCTGCACGGCAACTTGAAAAAAGCGGCGCAATCAAATCCGCTGACGCATTTGTGAGCCGGGCAAAGATTTTTGGCGCGTCCAATACCATCAAGGCAGGTGAATTTGTCATTCCGGCCAAGTCATCCAATTCCGATATTTTATCGATCCTGGCAGAGGGAAAAACCGTGCAACGCATGGTCACCATTCCCGAGGGCATGCCGTCGATTATGGTGTATGAGCGCCTCATGGCCAATGACCAGCTTACCGGAAGCATTTCCGTACCGGCAGAGGGCTCGGTTTTGCCTGACAGCTACGCCTTTGACAAAAACGAACCGCGCGCTGCTGTCTTGAAACGCATGCAGGATGCCATGACAAAAACGATAGCCGAGCTGTGGCAAGAGCGCAGCGCGAACACGATGGTTAAAACACCGTTAGAGGCGCTGACACTCGCATCCATTGTTGAAAAGGAAACGGCGCTTAAATCCGAATTGCGTATGGTCTCTGGCGTATATTCCAATCGCTTACGCACGGGCATGCGGCTGCAAGCCGACCCGACGATTATTTACCCCATAACAAAGGGTAAGTCGCTTGGTCGGCGCATTCGCAAGTCAGAAATCCGGGACGTGAACGACTATAATACTTATGCCATGGCGGGCCTACCGAAAGGCCCCATCGCCAACCCATCGCGCGCCGCCATTGCCGCCGTGCTAAACCCGCAAAAGACCAACGCATTTTATTTCGTCGCCGACGGGAAAGGCGGACATATTTTTGCTGACACGTTGCAAGAGCACAACGCCAACGTCGCAAAATGGTACGCCATCCGCCGCCAGCGCGGGGAAATGTAGTCCTTCACGGCTCCACAATGTTGAAGGCGCCCGGCATCGGGTCAAGCGCAGCCTGAAGCTTTTCAATTGCCGCCCTGTCGCCTTCAATCTTCAGTCCAGCGGCCTGCAACTGCGCCGCCGGCATTTTCAGGAACAATAAGGCCAGAAACAATTGCCGTGGGCCTGTAACCGTTACCATCGGTGCGGCATGGACCTGCCCCATTTCGCTGAACATCACCGAATTGCCAACCGTGACTTTCGCGGTTTCTTTTCGGTCAGAAATCACAAAATTCAGCGCCAGCGTGGCATTACCAATGACATTGGGGTCCAGCCGGGTCGAAACGGAATCCAGCAACAAGCCCGTTGGTATAGCCGAAATCATATCGATGCTTTGCGCGTTAATGCCCGCCTTCATGCCGGCACGTAGTTCACGCGCGCCCGTCAGGAACATATTGCGCCAGATCGCGGATTCCGACTGATAGCCCTGCTGTTCATAGCTGTCGGCAAGCAAGGCCCGCCCCTCAGCATTTTTGGGTTCTGCAAAGACAAGTTGATTCAAAAGGTCTGATGACCAGCGATAATCGCCTGCCTTCATCGCCTTTCTTGCTTCTGCCAATACCTTCTTTGCACCGCCCAATGCTGCGACCATCTTGGCCGCGCGAACCTCCGGCGGATGCGGATTGAGATTAGCAGGTACGGCATCATACCAACCCAGGTAATATTGATAAATCGCCTTCGAATTATGGCTGTACGTGCCGTAATAGCCCTTGTTGAACCACTGATCACCAATTGCGGGAGGCGCTTTTAGCACCTCTGCGATCTCAGCTTGAGTCATGCCATTGTTCATCATGCGGACCGTTTGGTCGTGCAGATACCGATAATTGTCACGCTGCCCCGCGAGCCAGCCTTTAACCTCCGACTGGCCAAATCGCGGCCAGCAATGACTAGATGCGATAACATCGCTCCGCTCGCCGTACAGGTTGACGGCTTCATTCAGAAAAACGGACCAACTCAACGCATCACGTACCTTCGCCCCGCGCGGGGTCAGGATATTATGCAGACTGCACGTCGCAATTTCAGCTGCCAGAAATGTCCGCGCCGCTGGCATATAGACGTTCATTTCGGCTGGTGCTTCGGTATGCGGCACCATTTGGAACTCCAAAGTCACACCGTCGACTTCGCGCAACTCGCCTGTTTTACGTATGTCGATTGTGGGTGGGATCAGCGTTATGTCACCTCCGCCAATGCCTTTACCAATACCACTGCCCATTTGCCCCTGCGGGCCGGGTGTTAGATTACTGCCAAATTGAAACGTCGCGCGCCTACCCATCGCAGGACCCGCCATGACATTTTCAGACGCTGTCTCGGCCAGAAAATGCTCGGGCGCAATGATTTGAACCTTGCCTGCTTTAACGTCGGCCTCATTGATGATCCCGCGCACACCGCCAAAATGGTCGCCGTGGCTGTGGCTATAAATGACCGCCGTGACAGGCCGAGTACCCAGCTTTTCGTTCACAAGCTTCAGTGCCGCTGCTGCGGTGTCCCGGCTGGTGAGTGGGTCAATGATGATCCAGCCCGTTTGGCCTTTAATCACCGTCATGTTCGACACATCAAAACCGCGCACCTGCCAGACATTGTCCGTCAAAGCGTACAAACCATGTTTACGCAAAAGGCCCATATGCCGCCACAGGCTGGGGTTCACTGTATCGGGGGATTGCCCATCGGCCATCCAGTCATAAGCGCCCAGGTTCCAGACAGGTTTGCCATCTTTATTGGTGATGATGGGGTCGGACAAAGAGCCCAAAAAGCCCCTGTCGGCAAAATCAAGGTCACGACCATCTTCGGCGGGAAGCTGCGTCGCAACGCTGCGTTGCGCGGCGACGGTCGCATCTGAGGCTGGCTTTGCGTCTTGCGCAAATGCGCTTGTTGCCGATGCAGTGCTCAATAACGCTGCCCATAAAATTTTGTGCATCTTGTCCTCCCCCGAATAATTTAACGGTAAGATGCAACATTAGGCGCATCAGGTAAATCCGCTATTTGAGGCTCGAACGGGCTATTACAGGAAACTGTAGGGATCGACGTCGATCCCTACCCGCACACCGCGGGGAAATTGTAGGCTGCCTAGCCATTCGCGAATGATATTCTGCACCTCTACCGAGCGCTGTGCGTGCACCAAAAGACGTTGTCGATGGCGGCCACGCAACATAGCGAGCGGCGCTGGCGCTGGGCCATAGACATGCATGCCGTCCACCTGCGGCGCTGCGCCACCGACGGCGCGCGCCGCCTCAATGGCTTCGCGCTCATCTTCAGAAGAAATAATGATAGCGGCGAAACGTCCGAACGGTGGTGCGCCAGCAGATTTGCGTTGCTCTGTCTCGGCGTCATAAAACGCATCGCGGTCACCCGCGACCAAAGCCGCAATGACGGGATGATTGGGGTTGCGCGTCTGGATAAAGACCTCGCCGGGCTTTTCACCGCGCCCTGCCCGGCCAGCAGCCTGCGCAATTTGCTGAAATGTGCGTTCGGCGGCGCGCAAATCCCCGCCCTCAAGCCCCAGATCGGCGTCGATCACCCCAACCAAAGTCAGTTCGGGAAAATGATAGCCTTTCGTTACCAATTGGGTGCCGATGATGATATCCACCGCCTTGTTCTCGACACGTGACACGAACTCCGCCGCCTTTTCCGGCGACCATAAAGTGTCCGATGTGGCAACGATGGTCCGCGCATTGGGTAATAGGCGATTCACCTCATCGCTGATGCGTTCAACGCCAGGACCGCAGGCAACCAGAGTATCGCTCTCGCCGCATTCAGGGCATTGCTCCGGCGGCGGCATGACATGGCCGCAATGGTGGCAAGCGAGCCGCCGTACGAGGCGGTGTTCGACCATCCAACTTGTGCAGTTGGGGCATTGGAACCGGTGGCCACAGGTGCGACACAAGGTCAGAGGTGCATAGCCACGCCGGTTGAGGAACAACAAGCTTTGTTCGCCGCGCTCGACCCGTTCTTCCAGCGCCTTGAGTAATGTCGGGGCTATCCAATGCTGCGCGTCCGGCGCGTCGAGCGTCAAGTCAATCGCCTTGATCTCCGGCATCTTCGCCGCACCAAAGCGCGACGGAATTTCAAGGCCTTTATAGCGACCAATGGTAACCATATGCCGCGATTCCAACGCTGGCGTTGCCGATGCCAGCACCACAGGGAATCCTTCAAAATGGCCACGCATGACGGCAACGTCGCGGGCGTGATAGCGCACGCCGTCTTCCTGCTTGAAACTGGTCTCGTGCGCTTCATCGACGATGATCAAGCGCAAATTGGCAAAGGGCAGGAAAAGCGCTGAACGCGCCCCCACCAGCACCTTTGCGCTGCCATCGGCGACTGCGCGCCAGACACGGCGGCGTTGTGTGGATCGCAGGTTGCTGTGCCACACCGCTGGCTCGACACCAAATCGCGCTTCGAAGCGGGCAAGGAACGGCGCGGTCAGCGCGATTTCCGGAAGTAGCACCAGAACCTGTTTGCCGAGCCGTATCGCCTCAGCCACCGCCTCAAAATAGGTTTCGGTTTTGCCTGAACCCGTAACGCCATCAAGGACGAAGGTGTCGAAGCCGCCCGCGCGCACAGCCTCCACCATGCTGTTTGCGGCCAATTGCTGCGCGTCGTTCAGTTTTGGCGTGTCAAAATCCGCCAGCGGTTCGGGCAAAGGCGAATCGACACTGATGGTGACGGCTTCAAACGCCCCTGCTTTGATGAGCCCGCGAATGACGGCGTCACTGACGCCAGCCTCTGCCGCCAGTTCACGCACAAGGCCTTGCGCACCTTCCAAGGCGTCCAGCGCCGCGGCGCGTTGGGGGGTCAACCGTGCAGGCTCAAAACCTGTGCGGCGATATTCGATAATGGTTCCTGTCGCCGTGAACGCCGCCGAAGACGACAATACCATGCGCAAGACAGCCGCATGACTCGTGAGATAATAATCCGCGACCCAGTTGATTAGGCGGCGCAAGCCCAGCGCAACCGGCGGACATTCCACCAGCTCAAGCACCGCGCGCAGCTTGCTCGAATCTATCGCCTCATCACCAAAAACATCATCATCCCAGATGACCCCCGGCAATTTGCGTGGGCCAAGGGGCACCATCACCACATTGCCAGGTCCTGCGACCATATCGTCGGGCAGCCGGTAATCGAGCGGACCAATCGCTTGTGTCAATAAGACAACGCGGACGCGGTTATTGGGCAAGCTCATGAAGCGCATATAGGCAATGATGCAGCGAACGTCACCATCTGGATGATCATCCCCAACGATCGCAAATCTAGTTCCAATAAGCCTGTTACTTTGCCCGATATTTTGCCAAGAGACATGAAATCGAATCTCCAATCAGGGAAAAGTCCAATGAAATTCTTTGCCGATACCGCTGACATTGCAGACATTAAGGATCTGGCAGCGACGGGTTTGCTTGACGGCGTGACCACTAACCCATCGTTGATCGCCAAATCTGGTAGAGATTTCATTGAAGTCACCCGCGAAATCTGCGCCCTGACAGATGGTCCGGTGTCGGCAGAAGTCGTTGCGCTTGATCATGCGACGATGATGAAGGAAGCCGAAATTCTGCGGAAAATTGCCGACAATGTCTGCATCAAGGTGCCATTGACCATCGACGGACTGAAAACGTGCAAGGCGCTTACCTCTGAGGGCACATTGGTCAATGTGACCTTATGTTTCTCTGCCAATCAAGCGCTTTTGGCTGCAAAGGCCGGCGCGACATTCGTATCGCCCTTTGTTGGTCGCCATGACGACAATGGCTTTGATGGTATGCAGCTTATCAGCGACATTCGTCTGATTTACGACAATTACGCTTTTGACACAGAAATCCTCGTCGCCAGCGTTCGTCACGGTGTCCATGTTCTTGAAGCCGCGAAAATTGGTGCTGATGTCATGACCGCACCGCCGTCGGTCATCAAAGGCCTATTCAAGCATATTCTGACAGATAAAGGCATTGAGGGCTTTTTGGCCGATTGGGCCAAAACTGGTCAGGCAATTGGTTGATTTTCAGCTACAAACCAGCATTCCTGCTTCTGGGGTTATATCGTCATATATTGCGATGCAGCGCCTATAGGCTATTGTCCGTATAGTTTTTAAAGGCGGACCGGCATATCTTTAAGCTTAAAGTCGCGGGCACTTTGCCTGCCGGAGCCTAAAGATGACCAAGCACGAAAAGGTATTTCCTATCGCCCATATTCATTATGAAGACGAAATCGGTGAGAATGGCAAAATTGTCGTTCCTGATGACGTTCAAGATGCCATTCGTACACTCATCCGCTGGTCAGGCGATAATCCTGAGCGCGAAGGCTTGCTCGACACACCTGCGCGCGTTGGCCGTGCTTGGCGTGAATATTGCGCAGGCTATGCCGAAGATCCCGCAGCGCATTTGTCGCGCACCTTTCAAGAAGTGGGCGGCTATCATGAGCTCGTGCTACTTAAGGACATTCCCTTTCAGTCACATTGTGAGCATCACATGGCACCCATCATCGGCAAGGCGTCGATTGCCTATATGCCAACTGACAAGGTTGTAGGCATTTCGAAACTTGCGCGCGTCTTACACGGCTTTGCCCAGCGCCTTCAGGTGCAGGAACGCCTGACGGCCGAGGTTGCGAACTGCATCTGGGAAAATCTGAAGCCAGAGGGTGTTGCGGTTGTCATTGAGGCGCAACATGGTTGCATGACCGGACGCGGTGTAAAAGTACACGGCGTTGGTATGGTGACATCAAAGCTGATTGGCTGTTTTCTCGACGATCAATCGAGCCGTAAGGAAGTCATGAGCCTGATGGGTTACTGACCCCTTCGGTTTGATGTTTTCAGCGATTGCTGGCTAAAGCGAACTTACCTATATTTGGGGGAATACCCCCCATAGTCACGCCGGAAATCAGCAAAATGCCTTTTGAAATTCCCTTTTTTGATATGGACGCCTTCGTCCATGCGACATTGGCCGAAGATTTGGGACCGACGGGCAAGGATGTCACGTCGGAAAGCGTTATTCCGGCCGATGTCCGTTTCAACGGGGTTATGGACAGTCGCGATGCCATCACCGCCGCTGGCTTGCCAATCGCGGTCGCATTTTTCCAAGCGCTCGACCCGTTGATGGAAATTGATTTATTGGTTGAGGAAGGCGCGCAAGTGCCTGCGGGCACAGAGCTGATGCGCTTAAAGGGCAATGCCCGCGCCATGCTCACCGCAGAACGCTCGGCGCTTAATACCGTGCAGCATCTCTCGGGTATTGCGACAATGACACGGCAATATGTCGATGCCATCGCTGGAACGGGTTGCACCCTTTTGGATACGCGAAAAACCATTCCCGGCCTTCGGCTGCTGGAAAAATACGCAACGCGCATAGGCGGCGCTACGAACCATCGTATGGGCCTATGGGATGCAGCGATGATTAAGGACAATCATGTTGCCGTTGCAGGCGGCGTAGCAGAAGCCGTCGCCCGCGCCAAAAATGCAGGGGTTGAACGCATCATCCTTGAGGTCGACAGCATCGCCCAAATTGAACCCGGCCTCGCGGCGGGGGCAAGCCATTTGCTGCTCGACAATATGGACGCCGATATGTTGCGCGAAGCGGTGGCGCGCATTGCAGGCCGTGTGCCGACTGAGGCTTCGGGCGGGGTGACGTTGGAAACGATCCGCGCCAAGGCGGAAACTGGCGTCACCTATATCTCGGTTGGCCGCCTGACCCAAAGCGCGCCTGCGGCGGACATCGGGTTGGATTTTGCGCAGGTTTAAACTCCTCACTTTTATAGGCGCCGTGGCTTTCTCCCATCCTACCCCGCTAATGGCACAAGCTTGGCAATGCCAGCCGCCGCGCTTTCTACCCCGCCCGGCCTTGGAATTGCCGCCCTCCGGCCAAGCAAGGCGCACGGCAATAGACGGCTATGTGCTGGCACTCAGTTGGAGTCCGGAATATTGCCGAGGGCGGATGCGCGACCCTGCGGCACGGTTCCAATGTTCAGGCGAAATGGGCGACTTTGGCTTTATCCTGCATGGCCTGTGGCCTGAAACCAAAGGGGCCAACTACCCGCAATATTGCCGCGCGGTTGGCGTGCTGCCTCGGCGAGCGGTCAGGGACAATATCTGCCTCAGCCCCTCCCCCCAATTGCTGCAACATCAATGGGCAAAGCATGGCAGTTGCATGGCCAATAGGCCGGACACTTATTTCGGGGCAGCGCGGTTGCTGTTCAATACAATTGAATTTCCCGACATGGCGCGGCTATCTCGCGAACCAGAACGCGGGACGCCTTTGACGGCGCAAGTGCTGGCTGAACGAATGGCCGATCTGAATGATGGCCTGCCAACCGACGCCATAACCGTGAAGACCAATGCCAAAGGCTGGTTACAAGAAGTGCATATTTGCCTTGGCAAGGATTTCAAACCCCGCCGCTGTCCGATATTTACGCGCCGCGCCCCGACTACAGCGCAAATCAAAATTTGGCGTGGGCGTTAGGCCTAGCCCTCAATAATCCGCGTTGCGGGGTGATGTTTATCGAGATGTTTTTTGATTATCCTGAGATTTCGGCTGTTCGAACGCCAGACAAGGTCAAAAGCATCGCCGACAAAAGGGATTGCGCCAATCGCAGTATCCACACCGATATTCGCGCTCATGCGGATAAGCTGCCATTTGGACATGCCCAAATTGCGGCCTTCCCATACAATATAGGCGCCCATGGCCGCGGTTACCAAGTCACCCAAAACAGGGACAAAACCAATCACACTATCCAGGCCAAAGGGAATTTTCGTGCCCGGAATAACGAAGGCACGCTCCAATATTTTCTCAAGCGCCTCTACGCGCGCGCGAACGGCATGTGGGTCATTACCCATAGCTGGCAAATCCTTGGCAATACGCGCAAATTGTTCCTGCGAAATCGGCACTGCAGTTACTCCTTTGTGCCTATGTCGGGTCACGCCCGAGATATTGCAACAGGTGCCACCCACGGCCATTGGCAAAATGCCCCAATAGACCTGGTCGGACGAGCGACCAACGCAAAGGATTTGCAATGGGGATGAAGGCGACGCTGGCCTGCAATTCGGCTTCTGCCTCACCCAATAACTGCGCGCGCAGTGCGCTATCGCTCGTGCGGCGCGCTTTGGCCACAATCTCGTCCGCCCGCGCGCTGCATAATGGCGCAAATTTACATGATAGCTGATCCAGATACCATATGGGGCTCGATTGTTGGGCGGTGCGGTCAATGAGCAGTAGGTCATGCGGCCGGTCCATGGTCACACGCTCAACATCAATACCGATTGTTGCAAGATCCGCGCGCAAGCGCGCAAAGAATATCCGGCTGCCATAACCACGTGGCAAGGCAACGCGTAATGGCCGAATTGCGCCATTGGCATTTTTCCATTTGGCGATAGTGTCCCGCGCCATTGTTCTGCGTTCTTCCATAGATGGCGTTGACCATGCTGGCCGTTGTATGTCCGCCCGATTTGGCAAGCTTTCGGGAACCAAAGTAACCGTTTCCTGCCACGCCACAATGTCAAACGCCGTCAGCAATTTGGGGCGATCAATAGCCATGGCGATTGCCGTTCGATTGGCGGTATCCGACAAAAACGGAGCGTTATTCACTATGTGCAAACCGAATAGCCCAGGAACCGCGTCAAACTGGATTTGATCCGCCCGAATTTTCGCCGCGTCGAGCAAAGGAAAGCTTTCGAACCGGCCGCCTTCGACAAGGTCACTTTGTCCCAGCGCATAACGGGCAATCACCGTGGATGCCTCACCACGCCGCAAAGTTACAATCGCATTGCCCAAGACTTGCGCGCCTTCATCATCGGTTTCATTGCGCCGCAACTGCATAGCCTGTCCAAATTTTTTGGCTTGCATAGGGCCAGATCCGGCGCCTTTGCTGAGCAACCCGAACTCGGGCAAGGCCAGTAATTCTAACAGATAAGGCATCGGGGCATTCAACCTGATTTCCACCACCTGACCCGTCATGGCGACGACACGGTCAATGACACCCAATTCGGAACCAAGACGCCCCTTACGCAATTCCCGAATGCGCGCAGTCAAAAGACGTGCAACCTCTCTCGACTCTACCTCCCGCCCGTCATTCCAGCGCCCTTTATTGAGGCGGAAGATATAACTCATGCCATCGTCAGTGACGATCCAGCGATTAGCGAGGCCGGGCGCGACCCGTCCTTTTTCATCAAAGGTCACCAAACCTTGCGCCGTTGCCGCGCGCAGATAAGCTGACGCCAAGGGCAGCGGTGATGCGGATATATTTAGAGGGCGGGGACGGCTTTCAATCACATCAACCCGGACGCGTTCATTATCAACGCCTTCGGAGCATCCGGCAAGTGTTGCGGACAATAGCAACAACAAAATCGACAGCGAACGGATCATGACGCCACCATAAGCCCTAAGTCCTGACGCACAATCCAAGATTCAGCGGTCAGAACATGTGAACAATAAAATCTCGTTCGGCGTGGGCGACAATTGCGCCAATATGGTCTTGTTCATATTTTCGATATTGGTCAGTTGCCCTTGGTCCGCAGTGCAGGTTTTCACGTCATAGAGTTGCCGTGCCGCACGGGCGGCTTGCATGGCGTCATTGCCTGGCAGGAACCGTTCAATACGGTAAATATCCGTTTCCGGGGCGTAGCTGATAATCGAAATTTGCGCGTCATTATTGGGGACAAAGCTGCGCACCCAACGGCCACCGCTTTCGACATATTGTGTGCGTCCGTTGACGCATCCATCGGGCTGCCACGTAAATTCGACGTCTGTTGTGTCGGACATCGTGACGCGGCTGCGTTGGGGCTGCAACACACAGATTTTCGTCTGCGGTTCGGCAGTAATAGCGCGCTTTTGGGCAACGGGATCGTCTGGCGTATCGGCGGTCAATGCCGCCCGAACGCGCGCATCGACTTCATCGAATGAGGGGCGCGCCGCAAAAATTCCCACCGCCATGACAAAAAGCACAGCGCCAGCCGCGGCTGCAGCTTTGAATCTCTCCCGCTGCTCACGTTCGGAAAACTGCCATGCAGCACCGCCGGCGACAGCGCTTAACACGAGCAACAGCCCCGCTAAGGCCAAATGGTTTTCCCGTTCACCAATGACGGCATGTTCGGCGTCACTGCGTACCTTGCCTTCACGGCTGCGTTGCAGTTCAGTGGCAACACGCGCTTCTTGCTCTATCTTGGCGCGTGTAGATGCCTCAAGTTCCGCCTCGGCGCGCGTCAACTCAGCGACCGACCGGCAATCGCCCCGCACGGAGCGGAACGCGACCCCGCGATTGGCAAGAAATGCCGACAGCTCTCGCGCAGATATCGCGAAGTAAAATTCCGCACCGCCATCCGTAGGGACCGAACCGAAACTGTTGATGCCCAGCACGCGTCCGCAGGCATCCACAATTGGCCCGCCGCTATTCCCCGGGGCAATAGGCGCCGTATGCAAAAGCGATTCCACCGACTTCGACGTTCGTCCGGAGGAGACCGTTCCCCGCGTTTTGACGGGCTGCTGTGGGCGCAGCACATCGGCTTCGCTCTGCTCTAACGCGACATCGACACTCGCGGGATAGCCAATGGCAAAAACATCTGCGCCATCTTCTGGCGCTCCTGCGAAAATACTTGCAGGCACGAGCGTGCCAGACGTCAGTTGCAATAGGGCAAGGTCTTTACGCGGCAGGCTGGCGGAAACTCTGGCGCGATAGCTTTGCGTGCCATCTGAAGGCACGATGACAATCTGCACGCTGTCGTCAAAACTCGCCATTTCAACGACATGAGCATTGGTGACGATTTTATCCCGCGCAACGGCCACGCCAGACCCAATACTAACGATGCTCTGCTGTCCTTCGGCAGTGCTATATACAATGACCCGCACAACGCTGCGTGATGCAGCGCTGATATCACTTGCATCGCCAAGTGCGGGTACAGCCCATAACGGAGACAGCAATAGGCACAGCACCGCAAAATATCGCATGAGTTTAGTCATGGCAGAAAAGAACGCGCATCAACGCGGTTCCGGCGCGGGGCGCTGCACAGATGGGGTCGGCTGAACATTGGCGCCATCACGATCAAGTGTAATTTCAAACGGAACACCATTTACGTCTGTATTCACAGTCACGCCCTGCCCCTGATCGACACGTATTTCCGAATTGCTAATATCGATTGGCAATTCCTGCAACTCAGGCAAGTCAAATGGTTCGATTGGGCCTTCTGGATCTGGAGTCTGCGTAGTTTTTGGCCTGTTGACCGGCGCTGCATTACGAATAGACTGCGACATGAAATCCCGCCAGATACGCGCTGGCAAGCCGCCACCGTTAATGCCCCTTAGCGGTGTGTTGTTGTCATTGCCGATCCATACCCCAACGACCAAATCGCCAGCAAAGCCAACAAACAAAGCATCACGATTATCCTGACTGGTACCTGTTTTACCATAAGCCGGTATGGAAAGCCGCGCGGCCCGTCCCGTGCCTTGCTTCACCGATGCCCCTAATAATTCCAGCAACATCCCGTGCATACGTCCACTGAAAGATCGTGGGCCTGAGAACAACCATTCAATCCAGCCTTGCTCCTCTTGTTTAAAGGCGTGCGGTTCAACAGGCCATTGGTTTCCCGCGACACCGGCATAAGCCGCCGTCAATTCTAACAAAGTGATGCCTGAACTGCCCAAAGCAAGGCTTGGGTCCAAGGTGAGCGGGCTACGGATGCCAAGGTCTTTCGCCGCTTGCTCCACCTCTTTGCCATCTACTTTTTGATACAGGCGCACAGCGGCGACATTGCTTGATTGGGCGAATGCTTGCTCCAAAGTGATATCACCCCGATAGCGTAAGCCGGAGTTTTTGGGGCGATAACTGCCTTCATTAATGGGGGTATCGGCAATCATCGACTGCGGCGTCATGCCAGAACGAAGCGCCGCCAGATACACAAACAGTTTGAATGTCGATCCAGGCTGTCTTTTGGCCTGCGTTACGCGGTTAAAGGCGGATTGCTTGTAGCTTTTGCCACCAACCATGGCGACAACCTCACCATTTGGACGCATCGCGACCAATGCAATTTGCGCGTCACCAACGCCTGCGCTGGCGACAACCTTGCGGGCAATATTCTGTAAGCGGGCGTCGAGGGTTGTGGTAATCCGCACATCGGAATAGCCGCTTTCGGTGAGGAGCCGCGCCTGCGGAATGGCCCAGTCGGCGAAATATGTCCCTGTCGGCAATGTCTCCCGGACACGCACGTCCAGCCGCGCTACGGGGGTGGCATCGGCCTTGGCTTGTGTAATGGCCTTATTCGCCACCATCGCCTTGAGAACAAGCTTGGCACGCTTTGCGGCACGTTCGGGATTCTTGGTCGGGGCCAGACGTGACGGCGCTTGCACAAGGCCAGCCAGCATGGCTGCTTGGCTCAGCGTTAAACGCTCAGGTTGACGATAAAAATAATGCAGCGATGCAGCGCGCAAGCCGTAGACATTGTCCCCAAAATAAACGTTCGACAGATAACGACCGAGGATTTCATCTTTCGTCAGGCGCCCCTCAAGCCAAAAGGCGATGAGCATTTCACGTGCCTTGCGGGTAAGGCTGCGTTCCGGCGTTAGAAAGGTGAATTTGGCAAGCTGCTGCGTAATCGTGCTGCCGCCTTGGGTAATCCCGCTGCCAAAAGCGTTTGACCATGCCGCGCGCGCGAGGCCGCGTGGATCAATGCCCCAATGCGAATAAAAACGCCGATCCTCAATCGACAAAAAGGCCTGCACCACATGCGGCGGCAATTCAGTAACGTCGACAGGTCGATCAACGATTGCGCCGTTGCGCGCGATAGGTGTGCCGTCAGACGCCAGCAATGTAATCCGCGGCGGTGCAATCGGCTGAAGCGATTTCGACAAGGGGGCCGTAACTGCGAGCCAAAGCAACAAGAGAACAAATATTGCGATCAAGGCCGCAACCGTGCGCCCGAACCACCAGCAGCGCGTCTTGCCTAAAAACAGGCGCTTGGCCGGTATCGGGGCAGCATCATTCCATGGCTGCGGATCGTCGGGAAATTGCTGCGCATAATTATCATCAAAAGCGGCAAGCCGACTGTCGATATCCGTTTTTTTATTAGAAGAAGATCGCCAGAAAAGCATATTGCGGCTGTATTATATCGATATAACGGTGAAGGCGAGTAGATATTTGATACACCGCGTCATCAACCAATTAGGCCCGACCGAGATCGCCCTTACCGACTGTTCCGCTTGCCATCTCTAACATCCGATCAAGGCTTTTCTTTGCGCCCAATCGAACTGTTTCATCAAGTTCAATCTGCGGTGTCAAATCGCGTAGCGCAAGATACAGCTTCTCCATCGTATTAAGCGCCATATAAGGGCAGATATTACACGCGCAGTTACCGTCTGCACCCGGTGCGCCGATAAATGCCTTGCTTGGCTCCGCCTTTTCCATCTGATGGATGATGTGCGGCTCCGTAGCGACGATCAAGGTATCGCCGTCCATCGTCTGCGCATATTGCAAGATACCGCTGGTGCTGCCGACATAATCCGCATGGTCGATGATATGCGGCGGACATTCGGGGTGGGCGGCAACAGGAACGCCGGGATATTGCGCCTTCAACTTCAAAAGCTCGGTTTCCGAAAATGCCTCATGCACAATGCATACACCCGGCCACAACAGCATCTCACGGTTGAACTTGCGGGCAAGATAGCCGCCAAGATGTCGGTCTGGACCAAAAATAATTTTCTGCTCTGGCGGAATTTGGCTCAGGATTGTTTCGGCGCTGCTACTAGTCACGATGATATCGGACAGCGCCTTCACTTCAGCGGAACAATTGATGTAGGTCAGCGCGATATGATCAGGATGGGCCGCACGAAACGCCTTGAACTTACCCGGCGGGCACGCATCCTCCAATGAACAACCTGCGGCCATATCCGGCAATATGACGGTTTTCTGCGGACTTAAAATCTTTGCCGTTTCGGCCATGAATTTTACGCCGCAAAAGGCGATGACGTCCGCATCAGTCTCTGCCGCACGCTTGCTCAGCTCAAGGCTATCACCCACAAAATCGGCCAGATCCTGAATCTCGGGCTTTTGATAATAATGCGCAAGGATGACGGCATTGCGTTCTTTTTTCAGTCGCTTGATTTCTTCTAATAAATCAAGGCCTTGCAAGTTTTCGCGGAGCGTCGGGGCGTTCATATAATCATACCTTTGCCATGCCGAACCTGTTCCGGCACCTGAATGAAACGCCTATGTGGTCGATTTGGGCGCGTGAAACAAGGCTAGCTTGGCGGCATTTGTGGTGGCGGGCCAAATTCCATGCCGGGAACGCCCGCACCGGCATGTCCCGCCGTGACCGCAGCATAAATTGCGTCACCCAATGCCGAATTCGCAATGATATGCGACACCGGAATGACCGACAGGGTCGCCGCGATGCCCCAATACCATGCCGGATGCACCCGGCCATGCTTGCGCAGATCATGGACCATTCCGGCAATGGGAAATATAAGGCTAACGATCCCGGCAATCTCAAATGCATAAGGGACCAGCAAGGGCATCGGCAACAAACGGCCAAATGCTGGGCCAATGATGGTCGTCATCGCACAAATATGCAGGCGCATATGCCATTCGGTCTGCCGGCGAAGGCGGATGGCGGTCCATGCAAGCGCCGCAAACATAATTGCGGAAAACGGGTTCGCAATAAGGAAATTCTGCGGTTGAAAGAAGAATGGCGTCATCCCGCGTTGAACAACGTCAATGGTGATGAGGCTGCCCAATAACAGCAGAACGATTATCCAGCCTGCGCCAATCCAGCCCAAGCGCCGGTGGAGGGAAATCGGTCCATGCGTCGCAAGCCACGCCTGCGCGACAAACAGGCCAACCCAAGCCATGAAGGCAAGGCCATGTATATGCACAAGCGTGCGCGCACCAAAGCTGGATCGTCCGGCAAGATATTGAACCGAAAAGCCGGCAACGACCGTAAAGGCCATGATTATTGCAAGTATGCGGAAAAAATGATCGGCGCCCTGCGCGCGCGATTGTGTCCCAACCACAGTAGCCATGCGACGTCTTCCCCCCGGAATAGCGGCTTCACAACAATCTTCTTGATATATCACGCTTTTAAGTGAGCTTCAAGCTTGACCAATTAGATGCCAGCCATCCCCGTGCGTCGCCACACGGCCCTGATTTTGTAAATCGATAAGATGCGCAAGGACAGAACGCCCCGCCGCGCCGATCAGGCGTGGGTCCAGCCCCTTATACATCGCCGCGACCATATTGGGGACATGCCCCTCCCCGCCCTCCAGCAGCGTCACGATCTGGCGCTCGCGTTGACGGCGATGACCAATCATGCCGCGCACCAATTGACGCGGGTTGTGTACCGCTGGGCCATGCGCCGGATAATAAACGCGGTCGTCGCGATCATATAATTTCTGCAAACTCGCCAGATAGTCGCTCATATCGCCGTCTGGTGGGCTGACAACGCTGGTCGACCATTTCATCACATGGTCGCCCGTGAACAACGCGCCGCTTTCGCGCAAAGCAAAGCAGAGATGGTTGCTGGTATGCCCCGGCGTCGCCACCGCCTCCAACGTCCACCCATCGCCCGAAATGGCCTCTGCGTCTCCTAGAACGCGATCTGGACGGTAATCCGGGTCAAAGGCACTATCGGCACGCGGCCCATCATCACGCAGCACTAATGGCGCGCAACCAATTATCGGCGCACCCGTGGCGACTTTCAAAGGCGCGGCTGCGGGCGAATGGTCGCGATGGGTATGTGTGCACAGGATCGCGGTGACTTTTGCATCGCCAACTGCGCGTAAAATCGCCTCCACATGGCCCTCGCCATGAATGTCCGCGGGATCACCAGCGCTTTGCCCGCTTCCCACAGGACCAGGGTCGATAATGGCAACGTCGGTCTGATTGCCAACAATCCAGGTCTGCGTGCCCGTATAAGTATAAGGCGACGCATTGGGCGCTAAAACACGCCGCACAAGCGGCTCATGCTGCTCAATCTCGCCTGCTGTGATGGTGTCGGGCCATTTCATTCCGGCGATATGGCGCATTACGGAACAAAGAGAAAGGGGCGGCCCGTAAAAACCGCCCCGACAGAACCGAAAAGGGGAGCTGAGGGTTCTGTAATAATTTGCCTGCTAATTTACTTGTCGGCTTGCGCCTCAAGCTTACGGATCTCTTGATCCAGCTTTTCGATCACATCTTTGCGCACAGCTTTGGGCATGTCTTTTTCCGAAGCAATCTCACTACGTGCCTCGCGCAAGCCCTTTATTGCTTCAATCCGTGCAATCTGTGCTTGCCCCTTACCACACATTACAAGGCGAACGCGCGCCTTGCGCGTGCCATCCACGCCTTCGACATCCGTGGTGACGGGTTGCGCAGCGGAAGTGCAGTTTTCGGTCATTCCTTGAATATCGATCTCAGGTATGTCGGCGGCGGATTTTATGATGATCCGCTTAGTCTGTGGCGTACCGCGCGCAACATCGGTTGATTCCATCGCCGATTTATCGCCGTCGGCCATAGCCGCATCAGCCGCTTTGCGAGACGCTTCAGCCTTGCCGACCATTTTTTCGACTTCCTCCTCCGTCAGCTTTTTGTCGGTACGGAAGATGAAGATCTTACCGTCACGTTCGACCTTAGTGACATCTTTGTTATCCCCGTCATGGCCGACGATATCGATCTCTTTACCGTCGCGCTTTATCTTGATGATCCGAACATCGCGCTTGACGGTTTCCGACTTACTATCGGCAGCAGTATCATCCTGCGCGACCACGGCGGGCACTACAGTTGCGGTCAGTGGCAGGACAACAGCGGCAGCGGCGATGACACCGATTTTGCCAAACAAGCGCCGTTTCGTGCTGGCGTTTTTCATATTCAGTCTCCTCAATCGTTCGATGATAGTTTTTGGGGAATTCAGTGCAGTGGCAAAAGTTGGCACACCGTCAAACGCCGTGCGCGCCAATGCCCGTCCATAAATAGCGCGCTCTTCGGAACATTTGCCTGCCAATACGCGCGCGTCGCACGCGGCTTCTTGGTCAACGCGAAAGGCGTTCCAGCTCAACCAAGCGACCGGGTTGAACCAGAAAAGGCACAGTATGAAGAATGCAGCCAGATTGGCGAACAGGTCACCCGATTTGTGATGTGCCATTTCATGGGCGATGGCGAGTTCGCGTTCGGCCGGTGAATAATTTTTGCTAAAATCCTGCGGCACAGCAATATAGCGTTTGAACAGGCCGAAGGCGAGCGGCCCAGCCACCTGATCCGAGGCCACAACTCTGACGCCGTTGATATTTGCGACTTCGGTTGCCTCAGACAAAAGCTCGTCGCGCATAGAGGCGTAGCGGATCATCTGAATGATGAATAGCAATGCTGCGCCGCCAAGCCATACTGTCAAGCCAAGCACAGCATAATTGACCGATGGCGCGGCCGCCATTTGCTGGGCTGCAACGGCAGTTTCCGGTGCGTATATCACTGCGAGGATAGCGTCGCGCACATTGTCCTGTATTGTCGCCCCACTCCCCAAAACAGGTGCGGGCGCCCCCTCTAGCGATGGCATCAAAACACGGGCAGCTGGAATACACCAAAGTGCATATGCAACGCCTGGACCAAAATGCCGCGCCACAGGTCCCCGCAGCAGCAAAACCGCCAACATCAAGATACTGGTCACCACAAAGGTATCGAACAGCCATGCCCCCATGAAATCCATGCTCATGATTTCATCTCCTGCAATAATCTTTCGATTTCGGATATGTCATCGGCGCTGAGATTTTCCTGTTCCGCCAAATGCGCGAACAATGGCATGAACTTGCCGCCAAAAAGGCGATCTACGAGCCGCTTTGATTCATGCGCGACATAATCCTCACGGCCAATAAGCGGCGAATACAGAAAACGACGGCCATCGACGTGATGCTCAACCGCTGCCTTACCAAGCAATCGCGACAGCAAGGTTTTGACCGTGGGCAGAGACCATGCGCGGTCATCCGGCAAACGTGCGGCCACGTCGGTAGCCGTCAGCGGCGCGCGTTCCCACAATATTTCCATAATCGTTAATTCAGCGTCGCTGATACGCTCTGATGACATGCTTCAATCTCCGACTACATCTGTAGTCGATTCGATTACAGATGTAAACGTCGTTGGTCATCGCGTGTGAGATATTCGTCGAACTGGGTTACTGATTATCTCGAAGCCGCCATTTTTAGTGATTTGCGACATAATCGATAAAAAAGGGCCGGAATCCCTGCGGATCCGGCCCTTTCTATATGCCTTTTAAGGCGAATTTAGAAGCGGAAGCGCAAGCTTGCACCCATGTAGCGATCGGCATCACGCGGGATATGCAAACGCTGGCCTGCGCTGGTATTCAGCAGCACATAGCTTTCGTCCGTAATGTTACGCACCATGAACGTCAGGCGCCAATTATCTTCGGCGTCCGAATAACCAATGCTCGCATTCCACAAGCCATAGCTATCGATTGGGCCGCTTTGACCCAGATCTGAAAACTGCTTGCCAACATGGTTGAAGCTTGTCCGCAGATAGACCTTGTCATCACGACCAAACATCTTGAACGGGGCTTCATAAGCCGCGCCAATGTTCCAGCTCCACGCTGGCGCCAAAGGCAGTTTTGTGCCGTTACGTGCATCTGGTGCGTTGGTCAGCGGGTTCGCGTTGAACTTGCGAACCTTGGCATCCGCATAAGCAACGCTTCCGAACAGATCGAGGCCCTCAGCAGGATTTGCCACTGCATCCAGTTCAAAACCTGTGCTGCGCACTTGGCCAGCATTGGTCAGGTTGGTAACTACTGCACCATTCAACAGCACGAAGTTGTTCGCCTGGAACCCGTCATAGGTCACTTGGAATACCGACGCATTCAATTGGATGCGGTTGTCGGCAAACTGGCTCTTAATACCGGCTTCGAACGAATCCGATGTTTCTTCATCAATCGGCACCGCATTGGTGGGAGCAGTGTGGTTGAAGAAGACGTTGAACGCTGGGCCCTTATAGCCGCGCGTATAGCTGCCATAGACCATGACATCGTCAGTTGGCTTCACAGTCAGCACTGCCTTGCCGGAGAAATTGCTGTTACTGGACGATCCGGTTGACAGCGCTGTACCGTTACCGCCCGTTGCAACTGTGCCACCAGCAGGCGAACCCGAGATACCAGCACCCGTTGCCGCTGCGCCATTGGTGCGGTTTACGCCTGGTGCACGGTTGTGGGTATAATCGATGGAGTCATGCGTCCAGCGCATACCAACGGTTAAACCGACGCGGTCGGTGAAATCATAAGTTGCCTGACCGAAAACAGCATAATTTTCAATATCAACTAAGCTTCTTGATGTGGCAGTCGGGAACAATGTATTGACCGTATCTGTAAGGTTACAGGGACGAGCACCCGTTCGCGCATCAACAGCCGAAGTGGATGTTGCACATGTGATAACCTCACGTGTGAAGTCCTGCGTATTTTCCGAGTTCCAGTAAAACGCACCGACCTGATATTTGAACGCTTTGCTTTGGTCTGAGGCCAAACGTACTTCAAGCGAGCTTTGGTTGGTTTCGACAAGACCACGGTCATGCAATTGTGGTGTGCCCACAACAGCACGAGGCAAGAAATCGCCTTCGCGGATTTCTGTATTATTCCAATCACGATAACCGTAAATCGCGCTCAACGTATGATCGGAAAATACATCGAAATCTGCGTTTATTGTGATGCCGACTTGACGATCCAACGACTCCGTCACCAGATTATGGTTCACAAAACGCTGATTTTCACCTTGGGCCACGCCCAATGGCAGGTTCAACTCTGCGTCCAGCGCAGCACCGCGTGACACGCCAGTGACTTCGCCGCAGCAATCATCATCCGCTTCATAATAATCAGCGATGAGCTTGATCCGTGCGGGACCATTGTCAAAATCAAGCAATCCGCGGAAGCCGACATGCTCATAACCATTGATCTTATTTTTGTTACCGCCCAAAATGTTGGTGATATTGCCTTCATATGTGCCGTAAAATGCGTTTGCGCGGAATGTCAGACTCTCTGCGACTGGGCCGGAAACGGTTGCACGGCCGCGATATTCGCCACCTTCAAAACCCTCTACGGTAACTTCACCCTCAAGCGTGTCGGTACCACCTTTGGAAACGACGTTGATAAGACCAGCCGACGCGTTCTTGCCAAACAAGGTGCCTTGTGGCCCGCGCAATACTTCGAGGCGCTCGATTTCCACCAGATCGGCAAATGCCTGACCTGAGCGGCTGAGCACGACACCGTCGACAACGGTCGAAACACTTGGTTCTGCTGCGATTGAGAACGAAATCGTTCCGACGCCGCGCAACACAACTGCCGAGTTAGCATTTGTTGTGCCCTTGCGGAACGTTACCGATGGAACCAACTGGCTCAAATTTTCGAGGCTATTAGTGCCAGACGCCGTCAGCGTATCACCAGAAACCGCAGTGATCGCGATTGGCACATCCTGCAAATTTTCTTCTACCTTCTGCGCAGTGACGACGATTTCTTCAACCTGCGCAAATGCAGGAGCAGAAATTCCGAGCGCCAAGGCGCTGCTACCCAGCAGTGCCGCGCGGACAAATTTCGACTTATTACATGTGGAATTACGCATCTTGTGCCTCCCTAAAAATACCGCCTGTTTGTAAAAATTCCGCAGACATTATTGCCTAGCGGAACGTTTCAGGTCGGTATAACTTCGTTGATAACGGGGTTGATGTAACCAAACCGTCTTGTTATGTCTAGCGGTGTCATATAGCGACATTATTTAAGCTATGACTGTTGCATTACTGCCATAGTAACCGGTTCGATACGACGAGAGGGACAGAAGTTGCCATTTAGAGTCATCATGCAATCAGACGGCTTCGACCTGCTGCACGATGACAAATGCATTCTGTCGCATCGCGCTGGCACCCCTGCTATCCGTATTGGCATTGGTTCGCCTGATTTGGAAATGGTGCGCGGCAATTTTCGTATCGACGACATCGTTGAAACGAGATTAAAGCTAGACTGCTTTGCCCAAGATGATGGCTGCATCCGGCTTTGGAACGCAAACCAACCCGACGTCGTCGCAACGCTGCAGTTTGAGGAAAAAGCGCCGCAATCCATCCTCAAATTTCGCTGTAGCGATCCAGCCTTCAACCGGCTTTGGTTAGATATGCAGTGCGCAACGACCGAAGCCTTTTGGGGCGGCGGAGAGCAAATGTCTTATTTGCGGCTGAACGGACGGCGATTTCCATTCTGGACATCGGAGCCTGGGGTTGGCCGCGATAAATCGACCGCGCTTACACAGACCATGGATGCAGATGGCTTGGCGGGCGGTGATTATTGGACGACCAATTATCCGCAGCCAACATGGGTGAGCAGTGCGCGTTATGCAGTGCACCTCGAGACGGCGGCTTATGCCGTGCTGGATCTGACAGAAGCAGGCAGAGTGGGTATCGAATGCTGGTCGGAAAATGTCGATTTAGAGCTTTTCGATGCAGCCTCTTTGCCTGCTCTGGTTACGAAATTATCCGATCGTTTTGGGCGCCAACCGCCTTTGCCCGACTGGGCAATTTCCGGCGCGATTGTCGGCCTGAAAGACGGCGTGGATACATTTGATCGCTTCGAGACCATAGCCGCCTCTGGCGCGGCCATTACGGGTCTGTGGTGCGAAGATTGGGTGGGCATCCGCCAAACCAGTTTTGGCAAACGCTTGTTTTGGGACTGGAAATGGAACGCCGCACGCTATCCCGAACTGCCCGACCAGATAGCTTCGCTCGCCAAAAGGGGCATTCGCTTTTTGGGTTATGTGAACCCCTATCTGGCGGTGGATGGCGCACTCTATCAAGAAGCGCTGGCCCATAATTATCTCGCGCTGCGGCAAGACAGTAACGACGCCTATGCCGTCGACTTCGGTGAATTTGACGCAGGCGTAGTGGACTTCACCAATCCTGACGCGGCCAATTGGTTTGCCGACCGCATCATTGGTCAGGAAATGCTCGATTTCGGTCTTTCAGGGTGGATGGCCGACTTTGGCGAATATCTGCCGACCGATGTGCGCTTATTCGACGGATCCGATCCAATGGAGGCGCATAATCGCTGGCCCGTTTTATGGGCGAAGGTAAACGCTGATGCGATAGCCTCACGCGGCAAGACCCATGACGCAACCTTCTTCATGCGCGCCGGTTTTTCGGGCGTTCAGGGACATTGCCCCTTATTATGGGCGGGCGACCAATGTGTCGATTTCACGCGCCATGATGGCATCAACACGGTGATAACGGCCGCTTTGTCATCTGGCCTGTTGGGTAACGCCTATCATCATAGCGACTTGGGCGGATATACGAGCCTGCACGGCGTGGTGCGGACGGCGGAGCTCATGCACCGCTGGATTGACCTTGCCGCCTTTGCCCCTGTGATGCGCAGCCATGAAGGCAACCGCCCCGCGGACAATTTGCAACTGGACAGCAGCCCCGAAATTCTGAGCCACTTTGCGCGGATGAGCCAAGTGCATGCACAGCTTGCGCCTTATGTTCGCGCGCTTTGCAACGAGGCGGTGGCGACTGGCCTTCCGCTGCAACGGCCCATATTCCTGCATTATGATGACCCTGCATATTTCGATATTCAGGACCAATATCTTTATGGCGCTGACATGATTGTCGCACCGGTGATTACGGAAGGCCAAGACAGCCGGCCGGTGGTAATACCCGATGGCGATTGGATCCATCTCTGGTCCGGCAAGGCCTATGGCAAAGGCACGCATGATATTGCTGCACCCCATGGTCAGCCACCTGTCTTCACCCGCGCCGACAGCGCATATGCAGACCTATTCGCAGCCATCCGCAGGGCCTTTTCTGCATGAACCCACGCGCGAACATACGCGATGTCGCAAAGCTGGCTGGCGTGGCGGTCAAAACCGTCAGCCGCGTGCTGAACGACCATCCGTATGTGAGCGCAGCGACTAAGGCAAAAGTGGACGCCGCCATGTCGGAGCTTGGCTTTAGCCCAAGCATTGCCGCGCGCATTCTTGCGGGCACCAAGTCGGGGCAGATTGCCCTTATCTACGACAATCACAGCCCATATTATATGCACCAAATCATGCAGGGATGCTGGGACCGATGCCACCAAGAAGGCATGCGCTTGATCGCGCAGCCGGTGGATGTGGCCGACCCAGACGTCGGTGAACAAGTGCGCGGCATGGTCCGACAAACGCATGTCGATGGGGCAATACTCTCCTCACCCGTCACCGATTGCGTGCCTGTGCTGAATGCGCTTGAGGCGCTCAACATTCCTTTTGTGCGTATCTCGCCGGGCACCAACCATGCACTAACCAGCTCGGTCTTCATGGATGATATGCAAGCCGCTGACGACATGACGACGAAGCTGATCAACATCGGCCATCGGCGGATTGGCTTTATCAAGGGCCACCCAAATCATAAGGCGAGTACCGAACGACAAGCCGGTTACGAACGCGCCTTGGGACGCGTCGGCATATCGGTTGATACTGCCTTGATTGCCGAGGGACGGTTTGATTTCGAAAGCGGCGTAGCGGCGACGGAGCAGTTCCTATCGCTAAAGCAGCCACCCACCGCGATTTTCGCATCCAACGACGACATGGCATCAGGCGTACTTGCGGTCGCGCATCGGCGCGGCATTCAAATCCCCGAACAGCTTTCGGTTGCGGGCTTTGACGATACGACACTAGCCCGCGTTGTCTGGCCACCCTTGACGACGGTGCGCCAGCCCGTACGCGACCTTGCCTCCACTGCCGCTGACCTGTTGTTTGGCGAAGGCGGAATTGAGCATCGTCGCCTGCCCCACGAACTTATCAGCCGCGAATCCGTAGCTCCTCCTTATTTTCCCTCACCAAAAAAGAGCAAAAAATCATGACCCTTCCTTCCCCGTCACGCACCCGTCCATTGGGCAAAAGTGGCATAGAAATTTCGTCCCTCGCATGGGGCATGTGGCGCTTTGCTGGGCTTGAATTGTCCGCCGCGCGCGCCGCCATTGATGCCGCGTTTGAGGCTGGCATTACCCTTTTCGATACCGCCGACATTTACGGTTTTGGCGAACAAGGCTTTGGCAAGGCCGAAGAACTGCTTGGCCATGTCTTTGCGCAAGCCCCTGAATATCGGGACCGCATGGTGCTGGCGACAAAGGGCGGCATCACCCCGCCAACGCCTTATGACAGCAGCGCGGAATATCTGACCAAAGCCATTGATGACAGCCTGACCCGTTTGCGCACGGACCGCATCGACCTATGGCAAATTCACCGGCCAGACGTGTTGACGCACCCGCAGGAAATTGCCCGCACCATCGAAAACGCGCATAAAGCAGGCAAAATCCGCGCGTTCGGCGTGTCCAACTTTACACAAGCGCAAATTGCGACGCTGGCGCAATTTAGCTCCGTTCCCATTGTCTCAACACAACCCGAACTGTCACCCCTGCGGATTGACACCGTTGAGAATGGCGAGCTCGATCAAGCGATAGCGATGGACTTGGCCGTGATGGCATGGTCGCCATTGGGCGGCGGACGCATTGGGGATCCACAAAATGCGCGTGAACAAAATGTCGCTGCGGCCCTTTCGGCGGTTGCGGACGCACACGGCGTTTCGCGCACGGCGGCTGCCTATAGCTGGATCATGGCGCACCCCGCCCGGCCAATCCCGATTGTCGGTTCACAAAACCCGGCGCGGATTGCCGAAGCCGCTGATGCCTTCAAAATCCAATGGACCCGCACCGATTGGTACAGCGTACTTGTCGCCGCAAGAGGAGTGCCGCTGCCATGAACAAGCCTGTCGAAGTGAGCTGGTTCTCCGCGCTTTGCGATGATGACTATGAATTTTTGGGCGTCCCCGACTCCAATCTGGCCTCCAGCTGGGAACATTGCCGCAATATCGTTTTAGCTGCCGAAAAAGGCGGGTTTGACAATATTTTGCTGCCATCGGGCTATACCCTTGGCCTTGACACCACCGCTTTCGCCAGTGCGATTGCGGCGCTAACCTCGCGGATCAAATTACTGATGGCTGTGCGTATCGGGGAAAGCTGGCCTCCCCAGCTTGCACGGCAGATCGCAACGCTGGACCAGATTTCGGGCGGACGGTTGAATGTGAACATCATCTCGTCGGATTTGCCCGGCGATAAGATGGCTTCCGAACCCCGCTACCGCCGCACCGTTGAGGCGATGCACATATTGAAGACTTTGCTGAACGGCGAACATCTGTCGATCGATGGAGAGCATTACAAGATCGACATCGACCCGCCACGTATGAAAACGGTCAGCGGTAAATGCCCGCCGCTTTATTTTGGTGGCCTGTCGCCAGCCGCAAAGGACGCTGCTGCCGAAGGTTGTGACGTCTATCTCATGTGGCCCGAAACGGTGCAGGGTGCCAAGGACTTGGTCGAAGACATGACCGCCCGCGCTGCTAAGTTTGGCCGCACGCTGAAATATGGTTTCCGCGCGCATGTTATTGTCCGCGACACCGAAGCAGAGGCCCGCGCTTATGCCGACCGTTTGCTGTCCAAGCTTGATGCCGATCAGGGCGAGGCCATCCGCAACAAATCGCTCGACACCCAAACATTCGGCGTTGCGCATCAGGCCGAATTGCGGGCGCAAGCTGCGGCAAATGACGGATATCTGGAAGATAATCTGTGGACCGGCATTGGCCGCGCCCGTTCAGGTTGCGGCGCTGCTATCGTCGGCGACCCTGACCAAGTGCTTGCCAAGATTAACGCCTATCGCGACGTAGGCATCGAGGCGTTCATATTGTCGGGCTATCCGCACATCAACGAATGCGACATGTTTGCGCGTTATGTGTTGCCGAAGCTGGAACATGGACGGTTAGAGGTTTAGACGGAGCCAGCTCCCCTCCCGTCTTTCGGCAGGGGAGAAGCGCTTATTCCCCCAACCCAGCCATACGCTCGGCCTGATCCTCGGCAATCAAGGCGTCAACCAGTTCGCCCAAGCCACCGCCCTCCAATATCTCGGGCAGCTTATGTAGCGTCAGGTTGATCCGGTGGTCGGTCACACGGCCTTGGGGAAAGTTATAGGTGCGGATGCGTTCGGAACGATCGCCGGAGCCAACCATCGCCTTGCGCGCTTCGGCTTCGGCACCTTGGGCCTCCTCACGCTCTTTTTCATACATGCGGGCGCGCAGGACCTGCATCGCCTGCTCCTTGTTCTTGTGCTGGCTACGCCCGTCCTGACATGTCACCACAATACCCGTGGGTAAGTGGGTAATGCGCACGGCTGAGTCTGTGGTGTTAACATGCTGCCCGCCCGCACCCGACGCACGATACACGTCGATTTTCAGGTCGCGAGCCTCAATCTGGATATCCACTTCCGTCGGCTCCGGCAGAACCGCCACCGTTGCCGCGCTGGTGTGAATGCGTCCGCCGCTCTCCGTCACGGGCACGCGCTGCACGCGATGGACGCCGCTTTCATATTTCAGCTTGGCGAACACGCCTGTGCCCTTAATCGCGACGACCACTTCTTTATAGCCGCCCACGTCGGAGGCGCTGACCGAAATTGGTTCAATCTTCCAACCCTGCCCCGCGGCATAACGTTCATACATGCGGTAGAGATCGCCCGCGAACAAAGCAGCTTCATCGCCGCCCGTGCCGGCACGAATTTCCAGCATCGCGGGTCTGTCATCCGCAGAATCGCGCGGCAACAACGAAATGGCGAGCGATGTTTCCGCATCGGATAGCTGCTGCGTTACAACATCCAGCTCCTCGACCGCCATCGCATGCAAATCAGGGTCAGAAGTATCCTGCGCCATAGCACCAAGCGTTTCGATTTCTGCACGCAAGCGCCGGACTTCGGCGGCAGCCTTGGCCACAGGCTCCAGCTCGGCATATTCGCGGGAGGCGGCGACAAAAGCGTCGCCCTCCAACTGCCCCGAAGCCATCCGCGCCTCAAGCTCGGAAAAACGCGATTCAATTTGCGCGATACGGTGCGGGGAGATTTTCAATTTGCGTCCACGATAAAGGCTTCCACCCGCGCTGCTATGTCACTGCCTTCGCCACGAATGCGCATCGCAGGAGCACCGTCAGCCACGGATAAAGAAATCAACGTGTGCGACGGCAATTTAGCAGCTTTGTCAAAACGCTTGCGCGGCGAACCTGTCGCAGCAATTTCAGTGACGAATTGAGCAGCGCGCAGTTGACGCGCTAAACGAATGGCATCACTTAAGCGCGCATCATTCTCGACAACAATGATGGCATCAAATTTATCCTGCGAGACATGTTCCAATAACATCGCCAACCGTTCAATACCGGCGGCCCAGCCGACTGCTGGTGTGGCAGGGCCACCCAAATTTTCGATCAAGCCGTCATAACGCCCGCCGCCAAGCACCGTCCCTTGCGCACCGAGCCTGTCGGTCACAAATTCAAACGCCGTATGGCGGTAATAATCGAGACCGCGCACCAATGCCGCATTGCGGGTCCACGCGACGCCGGCAGCATCAAGGCCCGCGGTCACCGCGCCGAAGAAATCCTGCGCTTCGCCTGACAGATAATCATCAATCACGGGCGCCGCATCGGCAATTGACCGGTCCTTGGGGTCTTTACTGTCCAAGATACGCAGCGGATTTTTCTCCAACCGCGCGAGGCTGTCTTCGGACAACGCGTTCTTATGGTCGTTGAAATAGCCAACCAACGCCGCGCGCCATGCATCGCGGCTTGGCGTGTCACCTAGCGTATTCAACTGAAGCGTCACGCCGTCATTTATGCCAAGCTCTTTCAGCAACTGGTCCGCCATGACGAGCAATTCTACATCCGCCGCTGGTTCCGCCGCGCCAATGATTTCGGCGTCAATTTGGTGAAATTGACGATAACGCCCCTTTTGTGGGCGCTCATAGCGAAACAATGGCCCGTGCACGGAAAGCTTCATCGGCGCAAATTGCTGCCAACCATTGGTCAAATAAGCGCGCGCAATCCCAGCCGTAAATTCGGGACGCAACGTGATGGAATCACCGCCGCGATCTTCGAAGGTATACATTTCCTTCGACACAACATCGGTCGCCTCACCCAGGCTGCGCGAAAACACCGCTGTGGGCTCAATGACCGGCAGTTGCAGGCCCTTAAAGCCATATAGTCTGCGCACGCGTTCGAAGGTAGCGACCACATGCGCAAAGCGCTCCTCGGTCTCACCGAACATGTCTTGCGTGCCGCGCACGGCTTGGGGTGTTTGTATCTTTGCCATAACAAAGCGCCCTAGCGGCTAATTGCTGTGAGTGGAATAGGGCTGGACGCCGCGCCGTGCTTTCGCGCGACATCTGCGACGATGCACATTCGCATATTGTCACGCAGACGCGGGACAAAAGAGTAGAAAGAGTAGAAAACGCCAGTTTGATTGTGGGTAAGCTGAAACGCATTTTTTGCGCAAATAGGCATCGCCTATTTGTGAAGTTTGCGCTATCCGCACCGCGAAGTCACAGGCAAAGGCCAGACGGCGATGAATTGTCTGCTCAACCTGCGACGGCCCCAATAATAACAACGTGAAAGCATTCTCCCATGCGTATTGACCTCATCCCTGCGGGCGACAATGTTCCCGAAAGCCTCAACGTCCTTATCGAAGTCCCCATTGGCGGCGAGCCGGTGAAATATGAATTCGACAAGGCATCAGGCGCATTATTCGTCGACCGCTTCCTGCACACGCCCATGCGCTATCCAGCCAATTATGGCTTTGTGCCGCACACTTTAGGTGAAGATGGCGATCCTTTGGACGCTTTGGTCGTGGCCCGATCGCCCATCATCGCAGGCGCGGTTGTTAAATGCCGCCCGATTGGCGTGCTCATGATGGAAGACGACAAAGGCGGCGATGAAAAATTGCTCTGCGTCCCTGTTAACGAAACCTTCCCTTATTATTCAGGTGTCGTGACCTACAAGGACATGCCGCCTATCGTTCTGCAACAGATCGAACATTTCTTCACCCATTATAAAGATCTGGAGCCCGGAAAATGGGCCAAGCTGAATGGTTGGGGTGATGAAACGGACGCAAAACGCATTATTATGGAGTGCGTTGAACGGGCGAAGGAAAAAGGTATATGAAACGAATAGCGCTGGTTAGCATAATAGCACTGGCGCTTTCGGCTTGTGCCACCCCCGAAACCCGCGTCCGCACAGCATTGATGGATGCGGGACTTTCGCAACCCATTGCCGCGTGCATGGCCGACCGGATGGTTGACCGCCTATCGCTTATTCAACTGAACAAATTGAGCGGTCTGAAGAAACTGCGCGGCCAAGATATGCGTAAGATAACCGTAGAAGAATTTCTGCGGCGCACCCGTGCTTTGCAAGACCCCGAAATATTGGGTGTTACAACATCTTCCGGACTAATCTGCGCGGTGAAGGCATAAGCTTCACCGCGTGTTTTAGCTGAAGACCTTCAGTAGAACCGACAGCCAATTTTTTTCCGCTGCGGCAGGCGCAGGCGGCGCGAAGTCGCCGCATTCCATACATCTTGCCTGCACGCCTTTTACGCTCATCAACAACTCGAGATCAGACGCCACGCGTTGCATGAACAGGCTTTGCTGCCATGCGGCGTGGGCAAATATATCCATCGGTGCGTTCGATTGTGCCTGCTTTGGCATCAACCCTTGAAGCAGCGTATCGGCAAAGCTGGTAGGTGGTTCGATATAAACCGCATGCCAAGCATCCGGTTTTAGCCCTGCCCGCTTTGCTGCCTCCGCCAAAGCATCATTCATATTGCCTGATCGGTCGACCAAGCCAAGCTTGCGCGCAGTACCACCGGCCCACACACGACCTTGGGCAACGGTATCCACTTGCTCTGTTGTCTTTTTGCGCGCTGTCGCCACGCGTGTCAGAAACTGGCGATAACCATTTTCAATCGCGCTTTGTGCCACGCGGTCAAATTCAGGGCTAAAGCCGTTCAGGACATCGGGCTCGCCGGACAATGGCGTCGTCTTAACGCCGTCCGCATTCACGCCGATTTTCGCAAGCCCCGCCTCAGCGCTGGGAATAACCCCAAAAATACCGATGGAGCCCGTGATGGTCGAAGGGTCAGCAAATATCACATCAGCGGGCAATGAAACCCAATAGCCGCCGCTGGCCGCCAAATTGGCCATGGAAACGACAACTGGAATATCCTTTGCCTTAGCCGCAGCAATCGCAAGGCGGATTTTTTCCGATGCGGTTACGGAGCCACCGGGCGAGTCCACACGCACGACAAGCGCCTTTAAATCCTTGCTATCCAGTGCCTCATAAATCAGCGCGGATATGGTATCGCCCGCGGCTGATCCAGGGCCGCCCTCACCATCAACAATCGTTCCTGCGACCGTCACAACGCCAATCTGCTCTCCTGCCGATGGCGCACCGTAACTGGCGAGCAAAGCGTCCATAGGCGTATGTGCAAAGCCGCCCGTCGTTTTCTTGTCATCCGCGCCTACTTTGCTGGCGATAAATTTCCCGAAAGCGATTTTGTCGCCCAATTTATCCACTAATTTAGTCGATAGCGCCAATTGGCCAAGGTCGCCCTTTGCCGCCTCAACCGCATCTGCGGGATTGTTCAGCAATTGATCCAATTGCGCTTGTGGGCGCGCTTTGGCGACGTCGGCTTTCCATTGGCCCCATATCTCATCATACACGCCCTTGATCGCCATTTTCGATTCAGCCGACTGGTCCGACCGCATAAAGGGTTCGACTGCGCTTTTGAACGTACCCACGCGGTAGATGTTCGCCTTTATCCCCAATTGGTCGAGCAATCCCTTATAATAAGGCTGCGATCCCCCGGGGCCTGCCAATAATGCACCGCCCAATGGGTCCATCCAAATCTGCGTGGCGTGCGCAGCCAGTTGATAGCTGTCATCGGTGTAGGCGGTTGCAAAGGCATAAACGGGCTTGCCCGCCTTTTTGACGGCATCGATGCTATCCCCAATGGCGGCAAGGCTTGCTTGCCCACCCCCCATGAAGCGTTCCATGTCTAATACAACAACCTTTACCCGCTTGTCGCTTTGGGCAAGCTTCAACGCACGAATGATGTCACGCTGCCGGATTTCACCAACCGGAGCCGTCGACGCGGTCAGCGCCGTCAGCGGGTCGATTTCGGCCGGTTGTTCGGCGATTACGCCATCCAGCTTAAGCAGCAACGCACCATCGCGGACCACCGCCGGGTTCGGATTTGCATTCAGCAGCGCGAAAACAGCGGCAAAGAAAAGCGCCAGAAACAACAGGACAAACAGGTCCTTCACGCCGACCAAAATTTTCCAGCTCACGCGCATAAACTGCATTTTTCAACATCCTTAAAAATCTCATAAAGAATGTAAGCATTTCAGAAGGAAATGCCACCAATGTTCGACAAAAAACATGGATATGGCAAAAAACGACTGCGAGACCTACAACAGAAAAGGGCCACTGGATTTAACCAGCGGCCCTTAAACATGGGTCAGCGGTCGGACGCCCGCTGCCGGAAGTTGCTTTCATGCCGTGAGCGGCATCGCCGATTTGCTCAGCGGCCGATCTCCCGAACGGAATTGTCCGACCTCTTAACTGAACCATGAGACATCGGATCACCTCCTTTCGTTGAATGGAATTTGCTTGCATCAAACATTTATCTGCCCTCCGCAGGGGCAAAGTTGAATCAAACGGCGCGTACAAACAAGTCTTGTAATTAATTTTTATTCTGGCAAAAATTATGGTTCTGCGCCGCGACAAATCGCAACGCCTTCATCCCCGACAATCTTCAACTATGCGTGTGATTTCCGCCCATGACGGCAGAATAACGGGCTGCTGCCCTTCCATTTCAACCAACACGCGACCGCGGCTAAAGGCCATAGCATCCAAAATGGGATCTGAGGCTGCGATGTCGGCCGCCAGATATGCGGGATTTGCGTCACTTGCCGTCGCCGCCATTGTTTTTGTCATGGAGGATGTACGGATAACCATGCGCGTGCCGGGCGCCGATGCTTCACGCGATAATGTAACCCGGCGGCTCTCAGCATCGCAGCGAAAGTTGACGATCGCATTGCGCCCAGGCGTGCCGAACTGGGCAACCGAAGTGCGGCCATCGCGGCGGTAGGTCCAATTGCCGGGGGTAAAGGGCCAGTCATTCCAATCACCCGTCAATCGCGGTGGCGGCGCAACAGCCACTGGTGGCGGTGCCGACACAGCTTTTGGCGCGGGTGGCGCAGACGGCGCAACGCAGGCGGCGAGAGCAAGAAGGGCGACTAGGGATATGTAACGAGTTTGCATCGCTTTGCCTTATGGCCAAATCGTCCACGCTCCGCTAGCGCGTTGCGGCATGGCGACCAAAAAAATACGATTAGATCAACTCATCCTTGATCGCGGCCTGGCCGAAAGCAAGACCCGCGCACAGGCGCTGGTTATGGCAGGCCATGTCTTTATTGGCGATTCCAAGGCGCAAAAGCCGGGACAGCAAATCGCCGAAGATGCGGACATCAGCGTGCGCGGCAGCGATCATCCTTGGGTGTCCCGCGGCGGCATTAAGCTTGCACATGCGCTCGAGGTGTTTGAAATTGATGTCACCGACAATATCGCCATCGATGTAGGGTCATCGACGGGCGGCTTTACAGATGTGCTGCTGACCCATGGCGCAAAACGCGTCTACGCCGTCGATAGCGGCACAAATCAGCTGGCATGGAAGCTGCGCCAAGATTCCCGCGTCATTGTGCATGAACAAACAAGCGCGCGCATCTTGACCGACGCCCACATAGATGAGCCAGTTGACCTCATCGTTTGCGACGCGAGCTTCATTGGCTTAGCCAAAGTACTTGAGCGGCCCTTATCCTTCGCCAAAAGCAAGGCGCAACTCATCGCGCTCATTAAGCCGCAATTTGAGGCTGGCCGCGACGAAGTCGGTAAAGGCGGCGTTGTCCGGGACGCAGACGTGCACACACGCGTCTGTGACGAAATAAAGGCATGGCTCACGAGCCAAAATTGGACAGTGCTCGGCCTAACCACCAGCCCGATTACCGGGCCGCAAGGCAATGTCGAGTTTCTAATATGGGCGCAAAACGCTTAGCGCCCATATCCCAGTCACAACGACCTTTTCGGGGTTCTGCCCCTAAACCTTATACATCCCGTTGACCCGCGCGGCGTAACGCTCACGTATAACATGCCGGCGAATTTTCATGCTGGGCGTCATCTCGCCATTTTCGATGGAAAAAGGTTCGTCCGCAAATTCGAACTGCCGCACTTTTTCGGTGACCGAAACATCCGCATTTACGCGATCCACAGCCGCGCGCACTGCGGCGCGGAATTGCGGATTGGCTTGCAGCTCGGCAAAATCATATTTCATATCTTGCGCCTGCGCCCATTCCAACGCCCATTCGGGGTCTGGCACGACGAGACCGACGATATAGGGTCTTTTGTCGCCGGACACCATCGCCTGCAATATCTCGGGCTGAAGCGTCAGCATGCCTTCGATTTTTTGCGGCGCGATATTGTCCCCCTTGTCGTTGACGATGAGGTCTTTCTTGCGATCGGTAATCGCAATGCGGCCACCGTCGTCAATATGCCCGATATCGCCCGTATGCAGCCAACCATCTATCAGAACACGGTCGGTTTCGGCTTGGTTGCGCCAATATCCCTTCATCACCAAAGGTCCGCGCACCAAGATTTCGCCATCCTCAGCGATTTTAACCTCGGTGTTTTTCAACGGCGGGCCAACGGTGTCCATTTTGATGCCTGCACTCGGCCGGTTGCAGCTGATGACAGGGCCGGACTCGGTCTGGCCATAACCTTGCAGCAGCGTAATGCCCAAGGATTGGAAGAACACGCCAATATCAGGGTTCAGCGGCGCGCCACCCGATACCATTGCCTTCATCCTGCCGCCAAAGCGCGCACGGATTTTGGGCTTAATCGTACGCGATAAAATCAACCGCATCGGCGCATCGACAAGACGTTTGCGCCCTGAATAATCCCGCTCACCGATGGTCAGCGCCTTATCGAGCAGATAATTGGGCAGCTTGCCCTGCTTTTCGACGGTCTTAATCATCCGTTGGCGTAGCACTTCAAAAAGACGCGGGACCACTACCATGACCGTTGGTCGCGTTTCTTCAATGTTGGAGGCCAGTTTCTCCAGCCCTTCAGCATAATAGATTTGCGCACCCACGCCGATCGGTAGGAATTGCCCACCGCTATGTTCATAGGCGTGCGACAAAGGCAGGAAAGACAAGAAAACTTCTTCTTCGTCCAAACCGAAATCTTCCCGCAGGACGGCTGCCGCGCCGTCGGCGTTATGCAAAATCGCGCCATGATGTTGCATCACACCGCGAGGTGCCCCGCCGGTTCCGCTGGTGTAAATGATGCAAGCCAAATCGTCGCGGGTAACAGACAACATCGCCGTTTCGCTGGCGCGCACATCAGCATCGGTACCTTTGACCATATCGGCCCAGTGATGCATCGATAATTGGCCCTTTTGCATCGCTGGCTGGGGGTCAATGGCAATGATGAATTCCGCCTGCGATGACCGCAGCGCCGCTGGCGTCAATGTCTTGGCAAGCTTAGCCGTCGATACGATCACGGCGCGCGCGTCGCTATTGTCCAGTATGTGCTGATGGTCGCGTTCGGTGTTGGTGACATAGGTCGGCACAGTAACGCAACCCGCCGCCATAATACCCAAATCGGCAATGCACCATTCGGGCCGGTTTTCCGACACCAACATGACACGGTCGCCCTTTTGCAGGCCCAGTTGACGTAGCGATTTTGCAAAACCCGCTACTTGCCGCGCAGCGTCCGACCAGCTGATTGAATGCCAATCCCCGTCATGCTTTGCCCATAAAAATGGCGCGTTGCCGCGGTGACGCGCACGCGCGAAAAACATAGTTACAAGATTAGGGAAGCTGTCAAAGTCGTCAAACTGTTCAGCAGCCATATATGCTCTCCTGCAAAATTCCAGCCATGCCTTGGCCTGTTTTGTTATCTTATTTGGGGTAGCGTCACTCGCAATCAGGTGCAATGCGTGTCTTTTATCCGACGCTTTTATCCGACGCTGGGCAAAGGCACGTCCGCAGCGGCGGGGGGCCTAATAATCGTGACCTTACCCTGCGCATCTATCGTTGCCGATGTCCCTTCGCTCCGGGGATCCGCAGCACCAGTCCAAGCGCCATTGATATATTGCGCGCCGTTCACCTTTGATCCGAGATCTGCGATCCGAACCTTTTGTCCGAACGCAGAAATCTGATCCGCCATGGCCGCAAGCGGCGTGTCTTGCTCTACCTCCAACTGCCCGCCGCCAAAATAGATATTCGGCAGCTTTATCGCTTGATCAAGTGGCAAGCCGAAGTCCAGCACGCCAATCAGCGTTTTGGTCACATGCATGATGATCCGCTTACCACCGGCCGAACCCAGCGTCAGTACTGCCCGTCCATCGCGGTCAAAGACCATCGTTGGTGACATCGAAGACAAAGGCCGCTTTCCGCCAGCAACGCGATTTGCCACAGGTGCGCCGTCCTTTTCGGGCGCAAAAGTAAAGTCCGTAAGTTCATTGTTCAAAAAGAACCCGCCTGCGACGAGCTGGCTGCCAAATGGACCTTCAATAGTTGACGTCATATTGGCGATATTACCATTGGCATCGACCGCCGTGAAATGCGTCGTGCCCGCAACTTCGCTGGAAATCGCGGCTGTGCGCGGCGCGGCACCGGGTGGTTTACCAGCGGGATAGTCGCTGCGCGCTTTTTCTGGATCAATCAGCGCAGAGCGTTCTTGAATATATTCGGGGTTTAAAAGCCCAGCGACCGGCACATCAACAAAGGCATCATCCGCCAAATATTTTTCGCGGTCTGCATATGCCAACTGCATCGCTTGGCCAATCAAATGCCAGCTTTTGGGGCTATCCTTGCCCGTTGCGGTCAAATCAAAACGCTGCAAAGTGCCCAAAATCTGAAGCACAGTGGTTGCACCCGATGAAGGCGGCGCCATGCCACACACGACATAGACCCTATAGGGCGCGCACACCGCTTGCTGCTCTTTGGCACGATATTGCGCGAGATCCGTCATCGTCATGTCACCGGGGCTTAACTTGCTGGTGGTGACAGCCTGCACAATCTGGCTTGCAACCGTACCGGTATAAAAAGCATCAGGCCCTTTTTTTGCTAGCAGCTTCAACGTAGCCGCGAGTTTAGGATTTTTGAGCTTCGTACCTGCCTTTACGGGCTTGCCATCGCGCCAGTAAATCGCCCGGGCCTCATCGAAATTAGGCCACAGCCGCTGAATAGCCTGCAACCGTGATTCGAGCGTCTTGTTGACGATGAAGCCTTTGTCCGAAAGGCGAATTGCAGGCTTGAACACGGTCGCCCACGGCAACTTACCCCATTTGGCATGCGTTTGCGCCATCAGCTGTATATTGCCTGGCACGCCAACCGAATGACCGCCTTGAAATGCCTCAAGAAAACTGAGCGGTTTGCCATCTGGTCCAACGAAACGATCGGCCTTTGCGGCCGCTGGCGCGGTTTCTCGTCCGTTGATTGTCGTTAAAATGCCCTTGGCATTATCCTGATACAGCAAGAAACCGCCGCCGCCGATGCCGCTCGATTGCGGTTCAACCACCGTCAGGGCAAGCATCATCGCCATCGCCGCATCTGCCGCAGAGCCGCCTTGGCGCAGCATTTCTATCCCTGCCTCTGTCACACGAGGATCCGCAGAAGAGGTAACACCAACATTTTGGGCGGTTGCCGCTTGGGTGAAAAGGATGGCCGATGCGGTAAACGCGAAGAGTGATTTTTTCATGCCCGCAGCTTAGCCACCTTCGGTCAATAAAGCCAAGTGCAGATTTATCCGTCGACGCCAATCGCTTCGGTTATGTTGGTAAAGCCATCGGCCTGCAAAAGGCGTGCAAGCTGCTTGTTTATCTTACGCGCCAAACCCGGCCCCTGATATACCAAAGCACTATAAATTTGCACCAAAGACGCCCCAGCACGGATGCGGGCATAGGCATCCTGCGCCGACGCAATGCCGCCGACGCCAATCAGCGGCATCTGCCCACCGCTGGCCTTACGGAAATCGATGATACGCTGTTGCGCCATATCGCGCAAAGGTGCGCCGGATAACCCGCCGGCCTCCCCCGCATGGCGTGATAGCAAAGCAGGGCGCGATATCGTCGTGTTCGACACAATCAACGCCGCAATGCCGCGTGCCATGGCAACGCCGACAATATCATCAATGTCCGCAGGCTGCAGATCAGGGGCAACTTTCAAAAACACAGGCGTATCGCGCGTCCGCGCGGCCATGACCTGCGCCAGCAAATCGTCCAGCGCAGCCTTGTCCTGCAAAGCGCGAAGGCCCGGCGTATTGGGCGAGCTAATATTGACGGTCAAATAATCGGCTAGCGCCTCCATATCACGCACACCAATGACATAATCGGCCACGCGGTCGGCGCTGTCCTTATTGGCCCCAATGTTGATACCAATTGGGCCTGTCCGTGCCTGTTCGGGAATATTCCGCAGCAGCGCACTGGCCGCTTGCTGTCCTGCATTGTTAAAACCCATGCGGTTAATGACGGCTTCATCCTCAACCAAGCGAAACAGCCGCGGTTTGGGATTGCCTTCTTGCGGCAACGGCGTCAGCGTTCCCACCTCGGTAAAGCCAAAACCCAATTTCAGGATTTCGACCGGAACCTCCGCATTTTTGTCATAGCCAGGTGCAAGACCGATAGGGTTAGCAAAATGCAACCCCGCAAATGTCTGGGCAAGTGATGGGCTATCCGCACCAACCGACGGAATCGGCAGAAGCTTTAACGCGGTCAGCGACAGATTATGTGCGCTCTCGGCATCAGCCTTGAACAAAAAAGGGCGTGCAAACTGGTAGAACATGTCCAAGCCTATTCACGACTCTTTCGCGACGTGCAACGAAGATAGTCATGCCTTGGGACGGATTTTCTCCGTCAAAGGCGCCGCTCCCTTATCTTCGGCTGCTGGAGCTGCTGGCTTTGCCTTGCGTCGGCGCAAATTGGCGCGCAGTGCTTCACGCAGCCGCTCTGCCTTTATCCGCTCTTTGTCCTCTGCATCTTTTGCCAATGCCATTCTCCTGTGCGCGCTATCGCTCTGCCCGCGCGATGCCAAATGCCAAGCCAGCGCGCAAGCCGCTTGACATTAAGCCCCAGCCTTCGCATAGGGCCGCACCTTCGGTATTGCTGCTGTAGCTCAGTGGTAGAGCGCGTCATTGGTAATGACGAGGTCGGGAGTTCAATCCTCCCCAGCAGCACCAGGATTTTTTCCCCGTTTTCTAATATTTGCTGCGGGCAATAACTCTCCCACAATTTCAGCTATGGGGTGTCGTCTTGCCTAATGCTGACTTGGCACGCCGTTTACGATGGCTTCATCCACGCCCAAGTCGCGGGCGATTTCGCGGGCGGTCATTTTGGCGGACATCATAACCGATGGCGTGCCGCCCCCAGGCTGCGTCCCTTGGCCCACCAGATAGAGATTATGCACATCTTCCGATTTATTGTGCGGGCGGAAGAATGCGGTTTGGGTCAGGACGGGTTCGACACCAAAGCCGTTGCCCAGATAAGAGCCCAATGTTTCGGCAAAATAATCGGGCGTGATGAAGCTCATATGCTTCAACCGCGCGGCAAGATCGGGGATATAGCCGCGTTCTTCCAAGAAGGTCAGCACCCGCGCGCTCAACTTTGGTCCTTCGACGTCCCAGTCAATGCCGCTGGCGTTATTGGGTACAGGGATAAGCGTATAGGCCGCATGATGCCCCGCAGGCGCCAAGCTTGGGTCCGTTAGCGTCGGAATATGCAGATATTGCGAGAAGTCCGGGCTCATAACCTTTTTCTCGAAAATCTCATCCAACAACGCTTCGTAGCGCGGGCCCAATATGATGTTGTGATGGCGCAAATCCGGGTCATTGTCGCGGCATTCATAGCCGAAATAAATCACCATCAACGACATGGATTGCTTGCGGAATTTCACCAAAGCATCGCGGTTAATGCGCCGATGCGCCTTATCGACCAGCTTGAGATAGGTGGTCGCATAATCGGCATTCGACACCACAACATCGGCAGTTATCATCTCACCGCTTGCCAGCTCGACGCCTTTGGCAACGCCGTCTTCCACTAAAATGCGCTGCACCGGTGCATTCAACCGCAACAGGCCGCCCATATCCTCATATTTTTTGACTAAGCCAGCCACCAACGCGCCCGTGCCGCCCTTGGCATAATGAATGCCCCAGGTTTTTTCGACAAAATGGATCATCGCATAAATCGCCGGCACCTTCATCGGGTTGCCGCCGACCAGAAGGGGTTCGAAACTGAACACCTGACGCATTTTGTCCGATTTGAAATAGGTGCTGACCATGCCGAACAAAGACCGCACCGCGCCCAACTTCAGCAAATCAGGCACCACGCGCAGCATCGAGCCAAGGCTGCCGAAATAAGTATAGCCCAATGTCAAAAAGCCGCGTTTAAAGATCGCGCGGGCTTTCTCGTGAAAGGCTTCATATCCTGCAAGATCCTCCGGCGCCAGACGCTGTATCTGTGTCCGCGTGCTGACCGGATCACCGTCATAATCAAAATATGTGCCGTCATCAAAATAGATGCGGTAGAATGGAAGAATTGGCACTATCTCGACATATTTGCTGGTATTCGGTCCGCCCGAAATGCCTTCACGCACGCGCTTATCTTCATCCAAAACATGGGCTGGAAAGTCCGGCTCTCCCAGCATGGCATGGTCTTGCTGCAGGCTAAACAATTCCTCAATGAAATGCGGCACGGTCAAAACCGTTGGCCCCATGTCAAAGACAAAGCCATCCGCCTTGCGGACATAAGCGCGGCCGCCGGGGGCGTCCAACGCCTCCAATATCTCGGTGTCAAAGCCAAGGCTTTGTAACCGCATGGCGCATGCTATGCCGCCAATACCTGCACCAATGACAACTGCTTTACGTCGCAACATTTTGGATAACCCCTAATTGCCTCGCTGCTACTGCCTAAAGCGCCGCGCAACAAGCTAGATGTTATCCTAGGTTATGCGGGGGGCTATGGCATATCCGCCATGGTCAATAACATCAGCAATCCTGTCGACATGCCCTTGACGCTTTGCGCTTTTTCGACGTCAATCCATTCGTCGAGCGCGTGCGCGCGGCCGCCACTTCCGCCCGATCCGATGGTTATGGCGGGCACGCTTAAGCTCATGGGTAAATTGGAATCGGTCGAAGACGCGGACAATTGCGGCGTCATACCTTTGGCGCGTATGGCCGCCGCCGCAATTTGCGTAATCGCGGCATTTTGCGCCGTCAGCCCCGCTGGCCGGTCACCAATCAGCTTTGTTTCCGCGACAATCTTACCCTCTCTAACCGCGCGCGCCGTATTTTCGGCATTTACGCTGTCCTGCACGATCGACAAAAACCGTTGTTCGATTTTGGCCAGCTCCGCCGGACTTTCGGACCGGAAATCAAATTCCATAAACACTTCATTGGGAATGGAGTTTACCGACGTGCCGCCACCCGTGACCGACGCGGCATAAGTGGTTTTCGGGGAAGCCGGCACGGGTATTTTATATAATTCAGTGACCGTCTGGCCCATCGCCACCATGGGGTTCACCAAGCCAAAGGCGCCATAGCTATGGCCGCCTGGCCCCTTATAGCTAATCCGGTACCGCCGCGATCCCACGCCGCCATTAACCACGCGTTCGGGGTCAGTGCCGTCCATCGACACAAAGGCTTTCACCCGATCCTTATATTTGCCCTTGGTGAGCAGATAACGCACACCGCGCAAGTCGCCCGGCCCCTCTTCGCCGACATTGCCGACAAACAATATATCGGTCCGCGGACGGACATTCTTGTCCTTCATCGCCCGTGCATAGGCCAAAAGGACGGCAAGGCTTCGTGTATCATCGCCAATGCCCGGCGCATATAATCGGGTGCCGTCCCGGCGCACCTTCAACGGCGTGCCTTCGGGAAAGACCGTATCAAGATGCGCCGCAAGGACGAGCACGGGCCCACCCGCAGGGCCCGACCCGCGATATAGGCCCATCGCATTACCCTCGGCATCTATTTCAACATCCTGTAGCCCTGCCGCGCGCAACATGTCGTGATAGGCCTTGGCCCGCTCAGCCTCTTTGAACGGCGGCGCGGGAATTTCGACGAGCGTGATAATCTCATCCACGATACGGTCATGTTCGGAATCCAGCTGCTGCACCAAAGCATTATAACGTGCGCTTTGCGCCACCTTCTGCACCGCATCATCGCCTTTCGCGGGCGTCATCGTTGCGCCTAAAGAAGCGATTATCAGCAAACCGGCGGTCAATGGCATGTGGGGCATCCTTATCGTTTATGGCATATCCCAACACCTTGGCCGCAGCGTCGCAATTTGTCCATCATGGCGCGTGGGGAAATGTGGAAGATAGCCTATTGCGCATCTAAGGCGCCAACTACATCGCCCCTCAAATTTTTAGATATCGATGATGTGCGGGCCAAAATCCCGATATCCTGACGTCTCGACAGATTTCGAACTATCAATTGACTTCAAAAACAGTCGAGTTATTCGGAGTTTTCTAAAAATATGCCAGTGTGGAAGCAGGTCATAACCACGGTTGCAAAGAATCAAGGTGCGCGTGGTCACTGCCTGCCAAAAGAGAGACAAAATGACCGATTTGTCCAAGTCTGAACGCCTATCGTTCCTTGACCGTTATCTCACCTTGTGGATATTCCTTGCAATGGCGCTTGGCGTAGGGCTGGGTTCGACTTTTGATGCGCTACCAGCGGCAATCAGCAATATGACATGGGGCACAACCAACATCCCTATCGCGATTGGCCTTATACTGATGATGTATCCGCCTCTGGCGCGTGTGCGTTACAATGAATTGCCCCGCGTGTTTCATGATAAGCGCGTACTCGCCATATCGCTGATCCAAAACTGGATAATTGGCCCGGCATTGATGTTTGCGCTTGCGGTCATTTTCTTGTCCGACAAGCCCGAATATATGACTGGGCTGATCCTCATTGGTCTTGCCCGCTGCATTGCCATGGTTATCGTCTGGAACCAGCTTGCGAAGGGAGACAATCAATATGTCGCGGCGCTTGTAGCGTTCAATTCTGTCTTTCAAATCCTGTTTTTCAGCATCTATGCTTGGTTCTTTCTTGCCTTCTTGCCACCATTGTTCGGCTTGGAAGGCAGCGTGATCGACGTCAGCTTCTGGACCATAGCAGAGGCTGTGTTGATTTACCTCGGCATCCCTTTTGTAGGTGGGTACCTAACCCGCAAATGGCTGGCAAAGACCAAGGGCGATACTTGGTACGATCATGTATTTTTGCCCAAAATTGGTCCGGTTACACTTATCGCTTTATTGTTCACCATTGCCGCGATGTTTAGTTTGAAGGGTAATGAAATATTGTCCTTGCCCGGCGATGCTGTTCGCATCGCTATTCCGCTCACCATTTACTTCGTAGTGCAATTCACGATCAGCTTTTTCATGGGTAAGTTGATCACCAGCGATTATCCGCGTACGACTGCGGTGGCCTTTACCGCGGCGGGTAACAATTTCGAACTGGCAATTGCTGTTGCGATCGCCGCCTTCGGGTTGGCATCCCCCGTTGCCTTCGCCGCCGCAATTGGTCCGTTGGTTGAGGTTCCCGTGCTGATTCTGCTGGTCAATGCCGCGTTTTGGTTGGGCAAGCGCTGGTTTCCGGATAGCGTCCCGGCACGTGGGCAATAAGCCGCCCCAGCGCAGGCTGGTGCCCATTCCGTCTGTCCGGCTAGATCGATAGGCGCGATAGGCCCCAGCCTGCGCTGGGGCGACGGAAGGAGGGGTTACTGAATATCCCCCCCCCTCCCCTTAGCCCTTGACGCCGCACGGGGTTTCCCGCCATGCGCTGCCCATGCGTTTCTTTTCCGACAATGCCGCCCCGGTGCATCCTGCTGTCATGCAAGCCATGGCCGATGCCAATCATATCGACACCGCTTATGACGGGGACCAATATAGCGCGCGGTTGGATGCGGCGTTTTCCGAACTTTTTGGCCGCGATGCCGCGGTTTTGTGGGTGGCAACGGGCACCAGCGCAAATTGCCTTGCGCTTGCCTCCATATTGCAACCGCATCAGGGCGTTATTTGCCACCGTGAGGCGCATATTGAGGTGGATGAATGCGGCGCGCCGGGTTTCTACACCGCGGGTGCAAAGTTGATGTTGGTCGATGGCGACGGGGCGAAGATAACGCCCGCGACCGTCACCAACACGCTCGACGCCATTCGCAAGGATGTGCATCAGGTGCAGGCCGCCGCCGTGTCGATCACCAACGCCACCGAATATGGCATGGTCTACACCCCAGCCGAGGTCGCGGCGTTGGGGGCTTTGTGCCGCGAACGCGGGCTTGGCCTGCATATGGACGGCGCGCGCTTTGCCAATGCGGTGGCGCATCTGGGCTGCACGCCCGCCGATGTCACGGTGAACGCAGGCGTCGACATCTTAAGCTTCGGCTTTGTCAAAAATGGCGGCATGGGCGCAGAGGCCTTGGTCTATTTTGACCCTGCTCTGGCGGATGCTGCGCGCTATCGCCGCAAACGCGCGGGGCATTTGCAGTCAAAGGGCCGGTTCCTTGCGGTGCAATTGCTCGCGATGTTGAAGGATGATCTGTGGCTGCACAATGCGCGGTCCGCCAATACAGCGGCGATGGTCATTGCGCAGGCGGCGGGTGAACGCTTGTTATACCCTGTGCAAGCCAATGAGCTTTTCCTGCGTCTCACGCCCGCCGAAGCGGCAGCGTTACGCGCGCAAGGTTTTGACTTTTACGATTGGGGCGTGGTCGACGAAAATTGGGGCGCGGCGCGGCTGGTGACCAGTTGGCAGCATACAGAAACCGATGTGGCCCCATTGGCCCGCGCGATAGCGGCATTATGAGCATGTCCGAAACGGAGCGCACCGAGGAACCAGGGTTCCTCACGCCGCGGGTATGGATACCCTTCATGGTAACGTCATTGATCTGGGGTTCGACTTGGCTGGTGATCCGCGATCAATTGGGCACGGTGCCCACGACATGGTCGGTGACCTATCGTTTCATCGTGGCGGCAATCGGCATGTTCATCCTCGCGCTGGTCATGCGGCAATCGCTGAAAATTGACCGGTCGATGGTCGGTTGGACGATGTTGCTTGGCCTATTGCAATTCGGGATGAACTTTAACTTTGTCTATACGGCCGAACATTATGTGACCTCTGGTCTTGTCGCGGTGGTGTTCGCCTTGTTGATTGTGCCCAATGCATTGTTGGCCAAATATTGGTTGGGGCGGCCGATAAGCGGCGCGTTCAAATGGGGCTCTATTATTGCCAGCGTCGGGGTCGGACTTTTGATGTTACAGGAATATCGCGCTGCACCCATGGGCGGGGCGGATGTTCTTTTTGGGCTCTTTCTGGTGTTATGTTCGGTGGCGACGGTATCTGTGTCTAACGTGCTGCAGGTCACGCCAAAGATTGCGCGTTTTCCAACCATCACGATATTGGCATGGTCGATGTTGTGGGGCAGCATTGGCAATAGCATATATGCCTTCATCACGGCGGGTCCGCCTGTACTGGACATGCGCCCGGGCTATATCGGCGGCGTCCTATATCTCAGCATCATTGGAACGGTCGTCACCTTCCCGCTCTATTTCCGCCTGATCCGCGACATTGGCCCCGGCAAGGCGGCCTATACGGGCGTCGTCATTCCCGTCGTCGCAATGATCCTGTCGACGATATTCGAAGGCTATGTCTGGTCCACGCTAGCGCTGGCGGGCGGCGCGTTGGCGATGCTCGGCTTGGTCGTCGCCATGCAGACGCCGAGGGTCAGGACCACTTAAATCCACCTTCGCGGCGTCAAAATGGCAAAGATATCGAAGTAAAATGTCCGCCGCAGGCAGTTATTCTGCCTGCAAGGGCATTTTGTTTCGAGATCGAAGCCATTTTGGCGTCCTTCGGATTTGACCCATATTGTCCATTGCTGCGTTGGCAAGCTTGGACTTAGAACCACTAAGCCCTGCACTTGCCGCCTGGCACTGAACAAAATGGCCTCAAACCGCGAAGGTGGATTTAAGTAGTCCTGACCCTAGGCCCAGCCGATAATCGGGATATTGCGGCGTCCAGTGTAAAAGCCGCTTCGCTTTGCCATTCGCAATCCGGCGGTTTTCGGCGTAAAATCCACGCGCCATGGGTGTCAGACCGGCCGCCTCGATAGACAATAACGGCGGCCAATCGCGGTGCAGCAGGTCGCATGCATAGGTGATGACATCATTCTGCGGCGCGGGCCTATCATCGGCGATATTGTAAACACCCGCGGGGCCATCAAAGGCGGCAATGACCGCTGCGACGATGTCATCAACATGGACGCGGCTGAAAATTTGATCAGGCATGTCGATACGATGCGCCTTGCCCTCCACTACCCGCTCCAGCGCCGATCGGCCCGGGCCGTAAATGCCCGGCAAACGGAAGACACAGACGTCATCGCGCAACGCTTGCCATGCAAGGTCGGCTTCGGCCCGCGCGGTGCGTCGCCCGCTGCCTATTGGCGCACGTTCATCGACCCATGCGCCGCCGGTATCGCCATAGACGCCGGTGGAGGACAGATAGCCAATCCATGCAGGCGCGCGCGCAGCAATCGCCGCGCCATATTTTAAAAGCACCGGATCGCCGCCTTCGGCCATGGGCGGCACACTCGACAATATATGCGTCGCGGTCTCCAGCGCGGTCAGCACCGCGACTACATCGTCAAAGGCAATGGCATCGCCGCCGCTCATCCGCTTGGTCCCCGTCACCAGCCAACCATCGGCACGCAAAGCGTCGGCAAGGCGGGTGGCGGTGTAGCCCATTCCAAATATAAGCATATGTCGCTGCATATCTTCTGGTTCGCAATCTAGGGTCAGGATCTATTAAATGCAACTTCGCGGTTTGAGGCCATTTTGTTCAGTGCAAGGCGGTAAGCGCGGGGCTTAGTGGTTCTAAGTCCAAGCTTGCCAACGTGGCAATGGACAAAATGGGTCAAATCCGAAGGACGCCAAAATGGCTGCGATCTCGAAACAAAATGCCCTTGCAGGCAGAATAACAGCCTGCGGTGGACATTTCACCTCGATATCTTTGCCATTTTGACGCCGCGAAGGTGCATTTAATAGATTCTGACCCTAATGGCTTGCCGTCAAGCGCGGCAGTTGCGAATAGAGGCGAAGGGAGGGCATGCAAGGCATGGCAGTTGAGGTAATCCAATCAGGCGTATTGCGCAAAGTCGCCCATGGTTTTCTGGGACGAAAGGGCGGGGTGTCGACCGGAATCTATGCTGGGCTAAACGTCGGGTTGGGTGCTGAAGATGCGCGGGAATCCGTCATTGCAAATCGGCTACTCGGCGTGCAATCGGTGCTGCCCGGCGCGATGCTTGCCCGCGTCCATCAGTTCCATTCTGCCGATGTTGTGCAGGTCGACAATGCCATTTCGCAAGATGACCCGCCACAGGGCGACGCTATGGTGACCGACCGTCCCAATGTGCTTTTAGGCATAGTGACCGCCGATTGCGTGCCCGTTTTATTTGCAGATACCGATGCAGGCGTCATCGGCGCGGCCCATGCTGGTTGGAAAGGCGCCATCCATGGCGTGCTGGAAAACACCATAAATGCGATGGAGAAACTCGGCGCGCAGGCAGGTCGCATAAGCTGCGCCATTGGCCCCTGCATTGCGCAAAAAAGCTATGAAGTGGACGAAGGATTTTTCCGCAATTTCGTCGAACATACCGCGTCCAACGAACGCTTCTTTGCCGATGGCAAAGCAGGCCATTATCAATTTGATATCGAAGGCTATGTCGCGGCGCGACTGGCGGCGGCGGGTATCAGGACGGTCGAATGTCTGGGCGAAGACACCTATAGCCAGCCGGATCGTTTCTTCAGTTACCGGCGCAGTTGCCATTTGGGCGAACCCGGCTATGGACGCCAACTCTCGCTGATTGGCCTGCACCCATGACGGCAGAAAGGATCGGCTTTTGGGGCGGACTTGCCGTCTTTGCCTCCATGCTTGCGTTGCCTGCCCCTGTGGGGATGGAGACATCTGCCTGGCATGTTGCAGCCCTCACCATCTTGATGGCGACGTGGTGGATGACGCAAGCCTTGCCGTTGACGGTGACCGCATTGCTGCCGTTTCTAGCGCTACCGTTAATGAATATTATGACGGCACCGGATGTGGCGAAGGAATATTATTCGCCTATCCTGTTCCTTATTTTGGGCGGCGCGTTTTTGGCGCTCACGATTGAACGTACGGGCATGCACCGAAGGGTGGCACTGGCGATCCTCGCGCGGTCAGGACATAGCGTCACAGGCCTCATGATTGCATTTATGGGGTCAACTGCCTTGCTCAGCATGGTTATGTCCAACACATCCATCGTGCTCATCATGGTGCCGATTGCGATCGCGGTGCTGGCAGCTGGCGGAACCAAGTCTGGTGAAACCGACGGGCTGGCAGGCGCGCTCATTATGGGAGTTGCCTTTGCGGCGTCGATTGGCGGACTTGGAACGCTTGTCGGATCGCCGACCAACGCGATTGCCGCCGCGCTTGTGGAAAAACAACTGGGCATCCAGATCAACTTTCTAACGTGGATGCTCTATGGCCTGCCCGTTGTGATTGTCGGCGTTCCTTTATGCGCGTTCATCCTGATGCGCGTGCAGAACGTGACCGCGGGTAGTTTTGACGTCGATGCCGCGCGCGCGTCGATTGGTAAGGCACAGCCCATGTCCGTGGCGGAAAAGCGGCTGGTGCCCATATTCATGCTGGTTATCGGCCTATGGATTGGGCAACCTTTGTTGGAACCACTATTGCCCAAGGGTGGGATAACCGACGGCAGCATAGCGATTGCGGGATCTTTGCTGCTGTTCCTGATTCCTGATGGTACGGGGCGTCCATTGCTAACATGGCAGGAGGCAGACAGAGCCCCCTGGGGCGTCATCATGATGTTTGGAGGTGGCTTGGCTTTGGCGGCTGGCATCACCCAGTCCGGGCTCGCGGCGTGGCTTGGTGAGGCACTGGAGCCATTATCTGTGGTGCATCCCGTTATCATCGCGCTGGCGCTGACCGCCTTGGTCATTTTGATTACTGAATTTGCCAGCAATGTCGCGACCGCCAGCGGCGTGCTGCCCGTGGTAGCAGGCCTCGTAGCGGCAACGGGCGCTGACCCATGGTTGATGGCGATGGCGGCATCCATGGCGGCAAGCTGGGGCTTTATGATGCCGTCAGGCACAGGACCAAATGCCATTGCATGGGCCAGCGGGCATATTGCCTTGCCCAAAATGGTGAAGGCCGGATTTTATCTCGACCTTGCGGGCATTCCACTCATCGTAGGGGCGGTTTGGCTCGTGGGTGAACTAGGGTAGGATCAGGTTTCCGCGACGCGCCAGTCGAGGATTGGCCAGCCCTTCGTTTCCGCCAATCGCGCAAGCGGGCCATGCGGGTTGGTGGCGAAAGGTTCGTCGGCATAGCACAGCAACGGCGCGTCGGACACATGATCGGAATAGGCGCGGATATGGCAAGTGGCGCGGTCAAGGCCGTGGCTGTCCATCCAGCCCTTCACAAGCTCCAGCTTTGCCGCGTCATAACAGTTATGCCCGTCAATCCGCGCCAGCACATGGCCGCTGCTGTCGGTCGATAGGTCTGTTGCAATGACGTCATCAAAGCCCAATCTTTTGGCAATCGCTTCGACATATAAGCGATAAGAGGCAGTTGCCATGACATGGCGATAGCCCGCCGCTTTCTCCTCGGCCACGCGCGCCAACAATTGCGGATAGACGTTTTTGCCAACAACCAGATCCGCATGGCTTTCCAGATATTTGGCAAAATGCGCCTTTGGCACGCGTCTGCCAATCAACAGAATTTGCGAAAATTGCTTCAACCGCGACCGGTCCCAAATCTTTAGCGCATATAGCAGCAAACCAATCGGCAAAAATGGTGCAAGCAACAATCGCCACGGTGCCTTGTTAAACGCCATATGCAAAAGAAAACCATTATAGGTAGCGCGCCGCGTCACAGTCTTGTCCATATCATATATGGCCAGCAAGGTCGTTTTGGTTTCGGTCATTATGCCCATAAAGGCATAACTTTACCGACAAAGTCTACAGACTTGTGATAATCCCTATAATAGGCCAATTATAGGGCTATGGCTAACCCTGCCGATTTCACTGTTGAAGATCTGCCCAGCGGGCAAGTTCTCCGGCTGTCCGGTAACTTCGCTATTGCGTCAATTGGTGACGTAGACCGCAGTTTGCGAGAGATTAGCGACGCCGTTTGTGAAATCGACATTTCCGGCGTCACCCATATGGACACCGTGGGTGCTTGGCTCGTCTATCGAACCGCTAAGGAACATAATGCACAAATCACCGGCGGCGCAGTGGACGCAAGCCGCTTGATTGATGCCGTTCGCGGTGTCGATCAGGCTGAAGTCGCCGTCAAACCTCGGAGTTCGTCATTCCATCGCTTTTTGGCGGAAGTCGGCGGCGGTGTTGTCGTTAGCATAACGACTTTTTTGCAATTCCTTGGATTCGTCGGGCAAGTGGTCAAAGCATTTTTCAGCCTGCTAATGAACCCGCGCCGCTTTCGTTGGCACGCCGTTGTGCAGCATTTCGATATGGTCGGTGTCCGCGCATTGGGCATTGTCGGCTTGATGAGCTTCCTCATCGGCATTGTCATTGCGCAGCAAGGCGCAGTGCAGCTGCGCCAATTTGGAGCGGAGGTTTTTACCATCAACCTCATTGGGCGCCTCACGCTGCGTGAACTTGGCATATTGATGACCGCAATCATGGTCGCGGGCCGTTCCGGATCTGCCTTTGCCGCACAAATCGGAACGATGAAGATTACCGAAGAAATTGACGCCATGCGCACCATTGGCGTTGTCCCCGTAGAAGCATTGGTCGTGCCGCGCGTCATTGCCGCTGTGGTGATGATGCCATTGCTGGGTATTTTCGCTTCATTAATGTCCATAATCGGCGGCGGGTTATTGTGCTGGATTGTTCTAGATATCCCGCCCGCTACATTTGTGCAGCGCCTGCGCGAAGTCACGCCCATGACCGATTTCTGGATCGGCATGATCAAAGCCCCGGTCTTTGGCGCAATCATCGCGATGGCCGGCTGTTTCCAGGGGATGCAGGTCAAAGGCAATGCGGAGCAGGTTGGCCTTAAGACCACCGCTGCCGTCGTGCAGGCTATTTTCCTAGTTATCGTCCTCGACGCATTTTTTGCCGTATTCTTTAGCGAAATTGGTTGGGGTTAAGCGATGCACACACCCAACATCATTTCCGTCACTGGCCTGTGCAACAGCTTTGGCGACCAAATCATTCATCAAGACCTCAACATCGAAGTCCGCCGTGGGGAGATATTGGGCGTCGTTGGCGGGTCGGGAACTGGCAAATCGGTGCTCATGCGGTCCATCATCGGCTTGCAAGAACCAGATGCGGGGGAAATCCGCGTCTTTGATGAAGGCATGATTGGCAAGGAAGTTGACGAGGCAACTGACGTCCGGCGGCGCTGGGGCGTTTTGTTTCAGGGCGGTGCATTGTTTTCGACCTTAACGGTCGCGGAAAATGTGCAGGTGCCCTTGCGCGAATTTTACCCTGATTTTAGCAAAGAATTGCTCGAAGAGATCGCACGCTACAAAATCTTCTTAAGCGGCTTGCCGCCAGAAGCTGCGGATAAATATCCATCCGAGCTATCGGGCGGCATGCGCAAGCGCGCGGGTGTGGCGCGGGCATTGGCGATGGATCCGGAATTGTTGTTTCTGGATGAACCAACCGCCGGGCTTGATCCCATAAGCGCTGCCAAATTCGACAGTTTAACGCGCGATTTAAAAGAGACGCTTGGTCTCACAGTTTTTTTGATTACGCATGATCTGGATACGCTCTATTCTATTTGTGACCGCGTGGCCGTTTTGGCCGATCGGAAAGTTATAGCAATTGGTGCGATTGAAGAATTGCTCGCCATCGACCACCCGTGGATCAACGAATATTTCAGCGGTCCACGCGGCCGCGCGGCACGGCGCGGTCACAGCGACCAAGGCGAAACCGCACATGCAAAGACGCAGCAGCTAGGAAGGTCATAAGGCAGTACGATGGAAACCAAATCCAACTATGTGATGGTGGGTGCTGTCACGCTTCTCCTTCTGGCGCTGCTGGCGGCCTTTACCGTTTGGCTGTCGCGGACAAGCGATGGCGACAAGAAAGAATATGACATTTTCTTTCAGCAATCGGTCAATGGCTTGGCCAAAGGCTCAGGCGTGTCCTTTTCGGGTGTTCCGGTCGGCCAGATAGAGAGCATCGAATTATGGGAACCGGATCCGGAGTTTGTTCGTGTGCGCATCAGCATCAAGAGCACCGTGCCCGTGCTTCAGGGAACGACTGCGACGATCAACGGCATCGGTTTCACCGGTGTGTCTGAGATTCAACTGGATGGTGCTGTCAAAGGCGCGCCCGCGCTCGATTGTACGAAGGCGAACCCACAGAGCGCATGTCCAACTGGCGTACCCGTCATTCCCACAAAGCCCGGCGCTTTGGGGGAATTGCTAAACAACGCGCCTTTGCTTTTGGAGCGGTTGTCGACTTTGACCGAACGGCTGACCAACATATTGTCTGACAAAAATCAGCAATCTATCGAACAAATTTTGGACAATGTGGAAAGCCTTTCGGGAACATTGGCAACGCAAGGTCCTGATTTACGTGCGGCCATACAGGAATCACGTATCACCCTACAAAAGGCAGGGTTGGCCGCGGATGAAATCACCAAAATGGCAGGCACGACTAATAAGCTACTCGACAGCGAAGGTCGCCCGATGCTGGATGAATTACGCAAAACATTGCGGTCCGCAAATGGCAGTCTGGCTGCGTTGGAAACGACCTTGAACAACGCGAACCCCGCGATTGAAACGTTAAATACCCAGACCTTGCCCGAAGTAACGCAACTGGCACGCGACTTGAGAGATTTGTCGGTATCGTTAAAGTCGGTGACCGAGAAAGTGGACCAAGGCGGTATCGGCAGCGTCGTTGGCGCCCCCGCCTTACCCGATTATAAACCCGGCAGCAGGAACCAAAAATGATGTTCAGCACAATCTCCGGATCACGCTTATGTGCGTTACCTCTCATCATGGCCCTTGGTGCGTGTGTTAGCTTCGGCGGCAAGGCGCCAGCCTCCATGCTGGTTCTGACGGCTGACAATGTGGTAGCTGCCGGGACAGCCCGAACAGCAGCTGCGGCAGACGCTTTGGTTATCCAGATACCACAAGTACCCCGCAAGCTGGATACCAATCGCGTGCCGGTTCAGATTGACGCCAGCAGTATTGCCTATCTGAAAGACGCATTTTGGGCGGATAAGCCCGCCCGCTTGATGCAGATGTTAGTCGCCGAAACTGTATCGGCAAAGACCGGCAATCTTGTACTCAATGAAGTGGATGCAGGCGGAAAGGCCGTGCGCTATATATCAGGGAGTCTGTTGGAATTTGGGATTGATGCCGAAACGAACGAAGCTGTAGTCACCTATGACGTGGTCAAAATCATCCGCGGCAACGCCACCGAAAAGCGCCGGTTTGAGGCGCGCCGTGCCGTAACCGCGATTGCGCCCGCACCGGCAGGCGCGGCTCTAAATGCCGCCGCGAATGATGTTGCGGGGCAGATCGCCGACTGGGCTGGTTAAAGACCAAAGCCCTGTGGTTGAGGCCAATCTTGGGCATACACTGCCAATACCTTGAACAAGGCCCCCATGGCGTCCGGCGCGACCAGTCGATTGCGCGCGGCGCTGATGTCAGCGGCCCTGCTGGGATTCGAAGCCGCCAAAATTTGCGCACGCTGGTCAATACCAAGACCGGAGAGCCAGGCGCCTTGGTCGTTGGGCCCAGCGACCAAAAGACCATATTTTTTCGCACAATTCGACAATTCAAAAAAGTCGACATGCGCAGTCAGGTCAACTTGGCCCGAATGCGTGAAAGGGTCGGCATATTGGTGGCTCTGAACTGCTTGCACAGTGTCGCCCAACGCAGCCTGTGTGTAACCATAGTCAATGACCAACATCACCCCGCCTTGCTTTGCAAGCCTGACCGAAAGCTGCTGCATAATCGATGACGCATCCGGACAGACTTCGTAAATACTACCTATGGCGGCGGAACGAAATTGTTCGGGGATCAGGTCATCGGTCGCAGTAGCGCCGGACATTGCGGCAAAGCCCGCCTCGTTATTCCGCACAACGACCCGCTCACGCCAGCCGCCTTGTGTTGAAACCATCTGCCGAACCGGCAGTGCGTCAAAAAACTCATTTGCCACGACGAACAATGGCGTATCAGTCGGCAGGCTCTCTAGAGTGTCATGGAACACCGCGCTTGGCACTACCTGCAACTGTTTGGCACGCAATGCGGGGCTGTTTTCAACGAAATGCACCGAAGGCGTCCAACCAAAACGCCGCATTGTGCGTAGCGCGTCGGCCGCCAAAGTCCCACGGCCAGGACCAAGTTCCACATAATGGCAGCGAGCGGGGCGTTGGCGCAGCCATAGATCGCTCAACCAAATACCCACCATCTCGCCAAACATCTGGCTGATTTCAGGCGCAGTGATGAAATCCCCTTCTGCGCCCAGCGGGTCAGCGCGCCCATAATATGCGGTGTTGGCAACACGCATATATTCGGCAACGCTGATCGGTCCTGATGCCTCTATCTGTTGCCTCAGGCGGACAGATACGTCCTCACTGTCAGACAGCACTGTTAGGACTCAGCGCGCTGCCTGCGGGCACTTGCGGTGAATATCAGGAACAGTCCCACCAATATCATCGGCAGGGTGAGCCACTGGCCCATGCTCAAGCCGCTTGTGTCCACCAGCCACTGTAACTGCTGATCCGGTTCCCTGACAAACTCGATGGAAAATCGGGCTGTGCCGTAAATGACTGCGGCCAGACCCGTCAGGAACCCAGGTTTATACCGCGCGGCAGTTTTCCAGAATAATGGCCACAATATCGCCGCCATCAATAGCCCTTCAAGCACCGCTTCATAAATCTGGCTTGGGTGGCGCGGCAAATCCCCGCCATTGGGAAAGACAACGGCCCAAGGCACGTCGGTGACGCGCCCCCAAAGTTCATCATTCACAAAATTCGCCAAGCGCACGAGGAATAGGCCAAAGGGCACAACGCAGGCGACATAATCACAGACCCGCAAGAAAGAGAGCTTATGCTTGCGCGCCAAAAGCCAAATCGAAAAAATGATACCAATCGCGCCGCCATGGAACGACATACCCCCTTCCCACAATTTGAAGACATCTATGGGGTTCTGCAAAATGGAGGGTTGGTAGAATAAAATATACCCAATACGTCCGCCCAAAATGATACCCAAGGTAGCGTAAAGGATTATGTCATCGGCTTGCTCGCGTGACATTGGTGCACCAGGACGGGCAAGCAATTTCAGCAACATCCAATAACCAAGCAAGATGCCGACCAGATATCCAAGCGAATACCAACGGATTTGGAAGAAGCCCAAATCAAGGGCAACAGGACCTACGCCAAGGTCGGTAAATTGAATATAGCTAGCAGCGGTTGAAATAATCTCGAATGACACAATATTTCCTCAGGATCTTTTGACATTCCTATAGAGCCAAATAGAAGTCGCACAAAGAGTTTAGGAGAGAATCATATGCCGTCGCAGTTGGACCTTGCAATCGATGCCACTATTAACCGGCTCATGGCCAATGATGGCCCCTTGGCCGTTACATATGCCGAGAAAAACGGTGTGCAAATGCCGGTTTTCGCGAAAGCGCCAGGGAATATGGCGGACTATTTTGCATTTTTCTGCGCGACCCACGCCGACAAGGAATTTTTGGTCGATGGCGACATCCGCTTAAGTTTCGCAGAAACTTATGGAGCGGCGCGCGCCTTGGCAGGCGGCCTTGTCGAAGGGCACAAGCTGCAAAAGGGCGAGCGTGTGGGCATTGCGGCACGCAATTCCGCCAATTGGATTATTGCTTATATGGCGATTGTGATGGCCGGCGGCGTTGCCACTTTGCTCAATGGCTGGTGGCAAGGCGGGGAGTTGGCCGAAGGCATTCGCATGGTAGGCTGCCGCTTTGTCCTTGCCGATGAACAGCGCGCAGCGCGCATGGCCGGACAAGATCTTGGCGGTTGCGAGCTCCTCATCATCAATCATGATACTCTCCCCTTGGATGGTCTATCCGTTTTGACCGCTAAAGGTGGCGGCGCGGCAACAGCGCTGCCCACATTAGACCCGCTCGATAACGCAACGATTTTATACACCTCGGGCTCGACCGGACAGTCAAAGGGTGCGGTGTCAGACCACCGTGCTGTCGTCCAAGGCGCCATGAGCTATGTGGGCCAAACGCTTGTCTTCTTCGAGCTTATGTCCGCCAGTGGCCAAGCGATGCCGGCGCAGCCTTCGGCGCTCGTCAACGTACCATTGTTCCACGTCACAGCGTCGATACCTTTGGTGCTGCAAAGCTTCGCCATTGGCCGCAAACTCGTGTTGATGCCAAAATGGGATGCCGAAGAGGCGATGCGGATCATTGAAAAAGAACGCATTACCTATTTCGTGGGCGTTCCGTTGATGAGCATCGAACTTGCGACGCACCCGGCGCGCCACAAATATGATTTAACAAGCTGCACTGCATTTGCCGCTGGCGGCGCCCCGCGCCCGGTCGAGCATGTTAAGAAAATCCGTAAGGAAATGAGCTGGGGCTATCCATTATTGGGCTATGGCCTCACCGAAACCAACGGCGTTGGTTGCGGAAACTTCACCGACAATTATCTGGAAAAGCCAACCAGCACTGGTCCTGCCACCAAGCCACTTGTCGAAGTCCAAATGCTGGACGATGACGGCAATGTCTTGCCGCAAGGTGAACGCGGTGAAGTCGGCATTCGGACGATTGCCAATTTCAATGGCTATTGGAATAATGAAGAGGCCACACGCCAAGCCTTCACCGCAGATGGATTTTTCCGGACTGGCGACATCGGTTATCTGGACGAAGACGGCTATTTATTCATCGTTGATCGCAAGAAAGACATCATCATTCGAGGCGGTGAGAATATCAGTTGCCCCGAGGTTGAAGCTGCCGCCTATGAGCATGAATCAATTGCGGAATTGTCGGTATTTGGCATCGCTGATGACAAATATGGAGAGGTACCCGGCATTGTCTATCACACAAAGGATGGCGTCACGCTCACCGAAGATGAGTTGAAAGCGTTTTTGGCCGCGCGTCTTGCACCTTTCAAAATCCCTGTGCATTTCTGGCAAGTTGCCGAACCCCTGCCCCGTCTCGGCACGCAGAAAATTGACAGGGTGACGTTGCGACGCGAATATAATGCCAAAATATCTGGTTAATGCTGACATGATGCCGGATGGCGACTAAGGTCGCCTGATGGCATCAACAGCAGAACGGATATTGAAGCAGCGCGACATTATCGACCGGAGCGCGCTTGCCGAACAGATTGAGGGCATTGTGCGTGAATGCGGGGCTGAGGTGCGCCGTCCACGCGTGGTTGAGATATTGCAAACGGCACTGGCCAACGGTCGGGCTGAGATTCAACGACGCCTAAATGCTGCGCCGTCACAAGGCTATCGCGCGTCGGCGGAGCAAGCATTTCTTGTCGATCAGATTGTGCGGCTGATCTATGATTATGTCACTGTCCATGCATATCCCGCCGCCAACCGTTCCGCATCCGAAAGGATCGCAGTTCTGGCCGTCGGTGGATATGGTCGCGGGGAAATGGCCCCGCATAGCGATGTCGATATTGCCTTTATAACACCGTTTAAGCGCAGCTCATGGACCGAGCAGGTTGTCGAAGCAATCCTCTATTTTCTCTGGGACCTTGGGTTGAAGGTAGGCCAATCGAGCAGGTCACTCGATGAAACCGTAAAGATGGCACAAGAGGATCTCACCATCCGCACCGCTTTGCTTGAAAGCCGATTTGTTTGGGGCGATAGGGGCGTTTACAAAGAGGCTTCGCTGCGTTTTTGGAATGAAGTCGTCGCCAACTCAGCATCTGACTTTGTACGCCTGAAAATGATGGAGCGGGATGGGCGGCACCGGCGCATGGGCGATAGCCGCTATGTCGTCGAGCCCAATATCAAAGATGGTAAGGGCGGGCTTCGTGACCTTCATACCCTCTATTGGATTGGAAAATATATCCACAAAGTGTCCGCCGCGGCGGAACTTGTCGACGTAGGCCTGCTCACAATTGATGAATATAATCGGTTTAGAAAAGCCGAGAATTTCTTGTGGTCCGTGCGCTGCCATATGCACAATATAACTGGGCGCGCGGAAGAGCGCCTGACATTTGATTTGCAACGCGAAGTTGCAGAGCTCATGCAATTTGCCGACCGTCCCGGACGCTCGGCGGTTGAGCGGTTCATGCAGTTTTACTTTTTGAACGCGAAAACAGTTGGCGACGTTACGGGGCTTTTCCTTGCGCATTTGGACGAAGCTATGGCTAAAAAAGGCCGTCGTTTCTTGCCCAGCTTTGGTCGGAAACCGCGAAAGTTAAACGGCTTTCAACTGGATCGCGGACGATTGGCGCTGCCCGATGATGACTTTTTTGCGCAAGACCCTGTGCGTTTGCTTGAAATATTTCATTTGGCAGATGTGCATGAATTGGAAATCCACCCGCTGGCGATGCGCGCTGCGCAAAGGGATGCCCGGCTGATTGACAAAATTGTGCGACGGGACCCAAGAGCGAACGCGTTGTTCCTCGATATATTGACCTCCCCGCGCGACCCGGAAACGGTATTGCGCTGGATGAATGAATCCACGGTTTTTGGACGATTTATTCCTGATTTCCGCCGTGTCGTCGCCCAAATGCAGTTCGACATGTATCACCATTATACGGTCGATGAACATTCGATCCGCGCCATCGGTCTGCTGGCCGATATCAACCGAGGCAAGTTAAAGCAGGATCACCCGCTGTCTACGGTGATGGTGCAGCAGATTGTCAGCAAGCGGGTATTGTTCGTTGCAACATTGCTCCACGATATTGCGAAGGGACGTGGGGGCGACCACAGTGTTTTAGGTGCGGAAATTGCCGAAACCTTATGCCCTCGGCTTGGTCTTTCGCCAGCTGAGACGGAAACCGTCGCTTGGCTCGTCCGTTATCATTTGTTGATGTCTGCCACTGCGTTCAAGCGAGACTTGGCAGATTTCAAGACCATTTTGGATTTTGCCCAAGCCGTCCAATCACCCGAGCGATTAAAGCTGTTATTGGTCTTGACCGTCGTAGACATCCGCGCCGTTGGACCGGGGGTTTGGAACAGTTGGAAACGGCAGCTTTTGTCGGACCTGTTTGAAGCCACCGAAGAAGTGCTGCGTTTGGGACATAAGCAACGCGGGCGGGACGAACGGATAATTTCGAAAAAAGCGAAGCTGGAGACGGCGTTGAAACTGCCTGCCGGTAACTTCGCGACTTTCGCTAAAACGCTTCCCGATGCCTATTGGATTGCCGAGCCCGATGACATTATTGAACGCAACGCCCGCCACCTTCTGTCCAATGCGGGCACTGACCTTGCGATTGATGCGTGCTTCTATCCCGATAGAGGCGCAACGCTCGTCACGGTTTTTGCCGCTGACCATCCAGGGCTATTCTACCGGATAGCGGGCGCCATTCATTTGGCAGGCGGCAATATTATCGATGCGAGAATTCACACCAGTAGCGATGGCATGGCGGTCGACAATTTCCTTATCCAAGACCCTCTGGGCCGTCCTTTTCAGGAGCAAAGCCAGTTAACCCGCCTGAAGCGAAACATTGAAGATGCACTGACCAACCGCGCGCGATTGATGATACAATTGGACGCAAAACCAAAAGCGCTACGCCGCGCCGATGCGTTCAAAATAGCACCATCGGTATTGATCGATAATCAAGCGTCCAATCGGTTTACTGTGATCGAAGTGAATGCGCTGGATCGTCCAGCCTTGCTCAACAATTTAGCGCTCGCGCTGTTTGAATCCAAAGTCACATTACACAGTGCGCATATCGCCACATACGGGGAGCGCGCTGTCGACACATTTTATGTGACGGATTTATTCGGCGGCAAAATTGAAAATAAAAACAAGTTAAAAGGGCTTGAAGCTCGGCTTTTGGAAGCTGCAACTGTACAGGCGCGTGTGAAGGCAAAGGCGGCAGCCTGAAGTCTAGTCGGCACGGTCAACCGCAAGGTCGCGCACGTAGAGCAAAAAAAAGGCCGGTCTTTCGACCAGCCTTTCTTTTAATCTGAAATCAGATTGGGAATTACATTCCTGAACCTGGACCGTAGGTAACTTCCACGCGACGGTTTTGCGGTTCACGCTCACCATCTGCAGTTTGTACCAATGGTGCAGTTTCACCGAATGCTTCGGTAGCAATCGCACCAGCCGATACGCCCTTGGACTCAAGATACGCACGAACGGTACCGTTACGACGCTCTGAGAGACCAACGTTATACTTTGCAGTACCCGATTTATCGGCGTGACCTGCAAGCATGACCTTCGCGCTGCCACAGTTTGCATATTGTGCAACGGCATTATCGAGAACCGAAGCCGCGTCTGGACGCAGGTTCGAATTATCCCAATCGAAAAACACGATATAAGGACCCGTGTTGCAAACCGGCGCAGGTGGCGGCGGTGGTGGTGGTGGTGGAGCTGGTGGAGCCACATAGGGTGGTGGCGGTGGTGGTGGTGCAACTTCAACAGGCGCAGGTTCGCCGCCGAAATTATAGACCAAGCTACCCATTAAGCTGTGCGAACGGAAGCGCGTCTCTACAGCACGACCAAGACGATCAACCAGACCAACCTTGTCCGCGTTAAAGTAACGATACTTCAGACCAACATCCCAGCTGTCGTTCAAAGGCGCGCGTACACCAGCAAGTGTCTGCCATGCGAAACCAGTGTCGGAGTCGTCAAGGAGGGGAGGCGGTGCATAAACAGCTTGTAAATCAACGCGTGCGACACCGACACCAGCGCCAACAAAGCCCTGTATACCGTCATCGTCACCGAAATCCAACAAACCGTTGACCATGAAGCTCAGAGCAGTTGTATTACCACCCACTTTGTAGGAGCCACCTGGGGCCAACGTAGAAGTCGAATTGATTGGGAGTTGTGGTGCTTGGCTTTTGAAGCCCGACACATCGGCATTACGGTACGAGACTTCTGATTCAAGACGGAAACCACCAAAATCATAACCGACAATACCGCCAATATCAAAAGCCTTTTTTGTATCCGTTGAAGCAGCATTAGCTTTCCCGGATATCTTCAGGCTTAGGTCTTCTACTATCATGGCACCGCCATCAACTCCCACATACCACTGGTTGTCGCGGGCCAAAGCCGGTGACGCCAGAGTAGTAGAAGCGAGCGCCAAACTTATGGCTATCTTACGCATCAACTTTCCCCTTATATATATTAGGAACAGAAATTCGAGAACGCGTGTCTACCAATTCTGTTCCGTTGATGCAAGTCGCTATGTCTCTATACTGTTGCCAAAATGTCGCCATTTTTGCAGATTTATCATAATATTTGTCAGGTTTTCTGACGTTTCCGGTTCATGTTGCAAATATGCCTATCAACCGGAAATATTGTAAAATCGCTGCCAGTGCAGCGCGCGCTTCGCTGTCCACTGTAGTGCCTCCGATTGGGCTAGGTATCGCCGGCGCAAGCGTCCATTGGCCCGAAATAAACAGGCTCTGACGCCGTGTGGATTTGTTCCAAATCCGCATCCCTTCATGGGGTTCAACAAAACGCCAACTGCCGCCAACCCAGCATGCAATCTGCCCCGCTTTATTCGCCCATACCCCGGTTGGCGCTCCATGTATGACCCAAGATTTTCCAATATCATTGTCGGTTACGGCAGGTGCAGTCGGCTGGACAGCTTCAACAGCCATATGAAGAAGCGCATCGATCAACACGAGCGCTTCATTATGCGTAATTTCTTTCTGCGCCTGCGACACAGCCAAAAGCGGCAGGCGATGACGTCCTGTTTCTAATGCTGACATAAATCCTCCTTGTAAGATGAATTGCGCCGAGCTTACGCATCAACGCAGATCGAAGGTTAGCGGTCCAGACAGTGCAAAACGTCCTATTTGCTGCACTTTAACGGTGACCAAACTGTTTTGCGGTGTCCCTGAAGCGGCCATTTCGCTTGCCGAAATGCGCAGGCGATTTTCGGTTAGCGTCCATTCGCGTAAGATGCCGTCATCCCAATAAAGCCCAACGCGGTAGCTTTCCTGATCCTCTGCTTGTGCTTGATCAACGCCATCAACCCATCCCAGATCAAGCCGCGAACGACGTTTCCAGTGGAGATCAAAATTCCCGCTGCCATCATTTTGCGCACGGCCATGAACCGGCGGTAGAGGCGTAATCGCCAGTCCCGCCGCAAAAACGGAAGTCGTTACAGGTTCGACATCCCCAAGGCCCTGAACATCCAGCGCTACCCTTTGCCCCATCTGATATAAATTCTCAGATATTATGTGCGCAGAAGATGCATCCATGTGCACAATTTGCGCACCAGCGGCATGCGCAGGGGCATGCATTTCTGACGCGGCGACACCCCGGCTGAGCCGCGAAAGCCGGTAACGCTTGCCCCCTAAAGCGGCGATGCGCCCAACGCGCACAAATTCTCCATCAATCCAGAATATCGGGGCATCGACGGCCAAGGGCGATGCGTCCCGCGTCGTCATATGCATCGCAGCGTGCAGCAATTCGATATCCAAGACGCTGGCCTCATCCAGCAAAAACGGGGAATGCGGTCCTATTGCATTTTGCGTATTGCCCATCACCGCAGGCAGAGCAGTGGTTCCGATGTCGCTCCATTGATTATCGACTGAAAGCGAAATCGCGGCCCGCTTCCAACCCGCTTTTGTGCCCGCTGCAAATAATGCCAAGGCTGGCTTATGCGGATCGCTCCCCGGAGCCAAAGGCATATCAATGGCGATAATCCGCGTCTGACCAATGGGCTGATCCGCGGATGGCACATGCCGCCCCGCTGAGCTAGCCAAGGCGCCCTTTACTATAGCCCGAGGCAGTACCTTTGCCTTGATGTGCGTAGTTCCAAAGCCGACTTCAGCTTCTGAAATTTGCCATTTCTGGTTATCAGATGTCCGGAAATGATCGCCGGGCTGGTAAGAGCGGCCCGATGCTGCGGCGGCCCCGGACCAGAAATGGCGCGCATAGCGAAGATCGCTATCCTTGGCTTCAACGATGGCCTTTGCAGCGGCAGCGCTAAGCACCGCAGGCAATTCCAATCGCATCTCTCCCCGGCCACCTGCGTCATTATGGCTTTGCTGAATACCGGCCTGATAATCCCGCTCCGCATCATAATAACGCAAGGAAACATGGGCAGGAATTTTGGCCGCCGCTGGCAGGACATTCTGGGGTTTTTCCAACACCTGCCCATTTTCTTCAACTGCAATGTCGATGTTATGGAGATAGTCTTGCGGCACGCCTAGGTCGCGCACAACAAGCGTGCTGTCGCAAACGACAAGCTCCAAAGGACATATCTCCAAAAGCGGCGCCAGGGCCTCGCGCACACTCGCGCCGGCAACGGCAAAACCGCCAATGTCGATAGTGCTTTTGCCGACAATTTCGCCCTTCGAAATCTTTGGCAGCAAATCGGATAAAGCCAGTGATCCATCACGTTCGAAAATCTCAAAGGTGAGCGACGGTATGCGGTTGCCAAAATCGGCGAGCGCAAAATCTTCGAAAACAACATACGCAATGCCACGATGCGCAGGGCATTGCCCCTGCGCTTCTGCCGAGGCCAATAACGGATCAAGTTGTTGATTGTCGTGACCGTCATGCACACGCATCTGGGCATCAATTTTAAAGTCGCCTTGTGCACCACGGATCAGGTTACCATCCGCCCATATACGACCAACCCGCGCGATTGGCCGGCTCGATAGGGCGACGGCAAGGCTGACGCGGTAGCTGTAATTCACCGTTGAAGGTCGGCCCTTGCCGCCACCACTTTTCGTGCGCTCTTCGATCAAATCTGTGGACCAGATTACGGTGCCCGCCACCCGCATAACGCCAAATATAGCGGGGATCTGGGTGCCATAGCTTGATGTCTGAACCGCCAGTTCTTTCAGGCGGCTGCCCTGCTGCGCAGGCGGCGCGAATATTTCCGCATCAATCTGCCTGCCAATTGCGCCCCCAATCGCGCCGCCAAGTGGCCCACCAATCGCGGAACCCACGGCGGTCAAAACAAGCGTTGCCATGTCAGTCTCCTTGAAAGCGCCATTGGGCAATTTTGTCATAAGGCATGGGAAGGGGCGTAAGGACGACGCGAGCCAAGCCGATATGGGCATGGACGGCGCCAAATTGCGTCAATACCGCCAAATGGATTTGCCGCGCCCCGGGCCGAAGCAGCATAATGTCGCCAGCGCGCCACGATCCGTCACCTACATTCTGAAATCGTGAGTCCGCAAAAAAGGCCTGCGCGCGCACTTCAAAATCACCGCGCAGGTGATAACCGGTTGGAGCTTCAAAACGATGGCCCGCAGCAAAAAGACAGGCCGCAACCACGCCCACGCAATCCAGCCCAGTTTCGGGCGAACGTCCATGCAGTCGGAACGGTGCACCAACACATGTCATCGCACATTCGGCTATGTGGGTTTGGGGCGCGGTGTACGGCGGCTGTATCCTAATTGCCACCGGGGTAACGGGTAAGGAGGTCGTTTCCGGGCAAATAAGGTTCACCGCGAAAGTTTGCGCCATTGCCAAACCGCCCAGCGCAGGTGGCCATGACCTTGTCACACCCCTCCATCAACGCGATGCAATCGCCCGCTTTTGCGACGTGAAACGGGGCGTTATATAGATGAATTACCCTGCCTATATGGCCTGCTATTTTTGCCGTCGCTCCGCAATTGGGGCCGGAAAGCCAACGCAATGTGCCATAAGCCAAATACCCGTCAGCTATGCCCAAAGGCGCAGTGATCGAAATCTCGTTATCATCGCTGCTGGCTATTATGGCCAAATGCCGGAAACGTGCACTGTTCAGGGCACAGGCCGCGTCGCAAAATTGTGCACGGCAGGACGGTGATGTTTGCGGCGCCACCGCTTTTTCCAACCGCGCTTGCACACCGATAAGCTCGGCCTCGAACGCATCATCGGTGAAGGACACCGCCCCCAATTCTCCAGCGGCCAGTGTGCGCTTGCCGCTTGTTGGGTCGGCCCAGTCAAAAAGGAATATCTCCAGATACGCACCGTCCCAGCGGCCCGCCGCAAGATCATCGGCGCGGATATCATCCGATGTCAGCGCGCCCGACACGTCCAACCCGTCCTTGTCCAGTCCCACGCTTTGCAAAATCGTTGTGGGCTGCATTCCGGGGCTTGCGCGCAATAATAGGCCGTTATGCGCCACATCGGCATCATGCGACGTGAATCCCAAAGTCACCCCATCGGTTCGCTCCAGCCGCCAGCCATAGGCAATGCTGGTCAATGGCCCTTCCATCCACGCGTCCATCACATGGCTTCCCGAATTTCGACCAAGGGAATATGCGGCATATCGCCCGCCCCGAAGGTCGCCCGCGCCATATCCATTTGGTCAGAGGCAAAGCGCACCGGAACGTCAAAACGATAGCCAGCGGTCACAACTGCGTCCGCTGGCGGTGCAATGACAAAGCTAATGATCCCGCCTGCTGCGAGCGACCAGCCCGTGGCTAGCACGCCATTCACTGCAACCTGAACCGAAGCCGCAACCGGACGGGTAATCCGCCGGACTTGGCCGTCGAGGCCGTAGGTTTTCAGCAAGGGAAACAATGTGCGTACTCCGTCGCCCAGCCCAAGGCTTTGGTCCGTCCTATTGGGATTTCCCGTCATCCCGTTTGAGCTATTATCGAACGGATCCGTGAAGCGAAATCCGACTGCCGGCCCCCGTCGCGCACGAAAGAAAGACACCAATTGCCCCAGCTCGGCTTCGGACCTGACGCCCGGACCAACATCATAACTGAGCCGCGCATTGCTCCAACTGCTGTTGCGGCGTTCATGGCCCGACAAGGTGGTAACAATATTGGTTGAAAATGCGGCCGTCATCTCTGCTTCGCGTCCGATTTGCAGCGGAAAAAGCACATCATCAAATTCCTGCACCGCATCCTCCTCTTGCCGAATTTCAAAATAGGTAAAACCATCTCGCGCGACCTGTGGCAGCGCCCAGACATAGGTTTGTGCCGTCTCGCGCGCGCGGCTTTGCGCGGCAGCAAAGGCAATTTCGCTCCATTGCGCTTTGTCTTCGGGCTTAAGGACGAAGCCGGTGAAATAATGTTGCTCGGCAATCGGATAGCCCAAACGCGTCGCCATCAAGGGCACTGCACGCCGCGTAGCCCCATGATTACCCGTGATGACCCAGTCATAATCTTCCAGTTGCAAAACATCGAACGCGGGCTTGGCCCAGCCCAAGGGCACATTCGCGCGCATCGCCTCAGGCGCTTCGGCGTCGAGCACCGTGGGCAAATACACCAATAACAAAGTCTGCGCGCCTGCGCTCCCGGCTTCCGCCCGCGCAGCATCGCAGATCGATGCTGTGGACGCGGCGAGCAATTGTCCGGCCCTATCCAGCATCGCCTTTTGCGCCGCCGTCTTGGGGCCCTTTATGCTCGGGATGCTGACCGATAGCGCGCCAAAGGCTGCTGTCGTCGCCGCATCATAAAGGCACATCCGCCCATCAGGCATGATCCACCACCATGGCTCGCCAATCTGAAACTTCACCGGCAATCCGGCGTCTCTCAATATCGCGACAAAGGCCCGTGCAACGGCCTTCAGGTAGTTCATCGCGCCTGTATGCGCGGGCGACAAAAGCGTCGAGGGCGGCTCCCAACCCGTTAACGCCGGGTCGCCATTGGCCGCACGCTGCTTCCAATCATTCCAGCTATGCGCGTCAAACAATTCATAGCTTAACGAGAATATCAGATCATACCCAAGCGCTTTGGCTTGCGCGGCAAAGCTGCGGTGCCAGGCGATGCAAGGTGCATTTAACGCTCCGCCATTCAAGCTCACATAATGCGCATTGCCCAGCGGCTCTAACCGAAAATAATGGCTCATACCGACATAATGGTTGATCGTCCCGCGATAACCCAAAGCGTGAATTTGCCTGATTAGTCGCGCGGGCGTCTGGTTATAGGCATCATCATAGCCCGTCGCCATTTTCAGGTCATGCTCGGGGAGCATCACATCCCCCGTATCGAGCATGACACCCGCCCCATCACAGCGAATTTCCGACAGTTCAACCCAGCCTTGTGCTGGGGCGCTCAAGCTGTTCGGTTGGCCCGTATAGTTTGGCGGGACGAGCGAAATGAACATGCGGTCAATATCGCCTGCAAACACAGGATCGCTTTCTTGCGGCAATAAAAACCCGCCAGACAGATCGCTAAAATCAAGGACAATCTCGGCGTCCTGCGGCGTGCCAACGGCATAGTTCCACAGCCGCACATACCAGTTTTTGTCCGCGCCATTGGCGTCACGGCCGGATATGGTCAGCGTCGGGCCATTCACGGCATCCAGAGGCATGATGCCTTCAGACCGCCAGCGAAAACTAACGGTCAGTCGGCGGTAATCGCGGTTGGTTTCATAGCTTAGCAAGGGATGATCCCATGCATCGACGCTGTCCCAGATCAGGCCTGCCAGATCATTGCCGCGATAAAACACCGCCTCGGCGCGTAAGGATTCCGGGCCCGTCGTGACGACCGAGGCCATCATCGGGCGGGGGAAGTTCACCGTCCAAAAGCGCGGATCAAAACGCATAACTGGTGATGATTTTTGCTGCCGACGTTTGTCGCATAGCCAATAAGCCATGGTTCAATCCCGCGCCAAAGCTTGGCGGACGGCCCGCGCGACATGGCGTGATGATCGCTCAAGCGCCGCGGGCGCCGTGTCGCGCGCATCCGACACGTTAATCGTCATCCGCACATGCGTGGTCGCGCCCGACGCTGGCGACGCTTCAACCCTCCCGCTGCTCGTCGGCACAAATAATTCAGGCCCGCGTTCGCCGATGCGATAGGCCTTGCCCGGGGACACTGGCCCACCCGTCGCGCGGCCCGGCGCGCCCAATGCCGTGCCCAGCAAACTCCCCAATGTGCCAAGCAGGTTTCCAGCGCCGTCGCCACCGCCGCCATTTAAGCCCGAACGAATGGCCGCCGCCGCAATCTCGGATAATGCCGACAACGCCACGCGGCGCAAATCGTCAAAGCCGAATTTGCCGCGCTGAATGGCGCTCATCAGCCCGCGTTCCAGCGCGGACCCAGCGCGTTCCAACCCATCGGCAAATGGCCCATCGAGTTCCGCACGCATTGCGGCAACGTCTTGCGCAAAGGCCCGCGTGTCGGCGCGCACCGACACGACCAGCCTGTCAATTTCTTCATCCATCATGTCTCTCCGCTTGGGCTATCTGGAAACCGCATCATCAGTTGGTGCACGGCGTCCGCGTTGGGCGGCGCGTCCCCTTCGCCTGCCATCGCCTGCAATATGCCCAGCAATTCTGCAGGTGTGGCGTTCCAGAAATCATCTGGCCGCCACCCTAAAATCAGGGCCGTGCGCGCCGCCAATTGGGCCGCGACATCGGCAAAGGTCATTGCCCGCTCAATATCTGACCAAGGAGGATTTTCAGCGCGGGCGTCATCACCGAAAGCCCCGCCTTGGCAACGCTCTCGCTGAAGCTGTCACGCGTCATTTTGGCATCCGCGTCATGGCGGCAATGCCAGAACAAAGCGACCATTTCGGATAGCTTCAAATTGCCTGCCGCAGCGCGTTCGACCAATGCAAATAACGGCCCCAATTCCTCCTCCGCCGCGACCAAGGCGGCAAAGCTGGGGCGCAGCACCACCGTCCCGCTTTCCAGCGTTAACGACGCCTCACCGCGCGCCTTATTGGCGGACCGCATCATAAGGACGTTACCTGTCCGCTGCTTTCCAACGCCAACGTGTAGGACCGCTCACCATTGAAGTCGCCGGCATAATCCAACCGCGCGACCAGGAATTTTCCACGCAACCGCTCTCCACCTTCAAAGCTTAGTTCATAATCGTCCAACTGCCCCGAAAGGGCGTTGTTTTTAATCCGCGTTTCCGCCGATGAGCCGGTAAAGACGCCTGCTCCGGATACGGACACCGACCGCACACCTGCGCCCGACAGCAATTCGCGCCACGCGCCGCTACCCTTATGGGTGATGACCACTGGATCGCCATTGATCGACAATTGCGTAGTGCGTAGGCCAGCGACCGTTGCGTACACGGGCGTCGCTGCACCATCGCCAACCTTCAACAGGAAGGCGCTTCCTCTTTCTACTGGCATATGCCCTTATCCTTTCAAGAATGCCCGCGCATCGGCGGAGAAAAATTGCTTTGGTTAGACCGCCAGCAACCGGACGCGGTGTTCGACCAGACCCGCCCATGGCCCTGCCGGATCGCGCACGACGAAGGACCGCAGGAAGACCAAGCTCGCGATCCGCCAGCCCGGCACATCGCGTGGGATCGCCCTTAAGGCGTCGTCGACATGGCCCATCAGGTCGGCCAGCCTCGTCGCGGCCTCGCCATCATCCCAGATGGTAAACGCCAGCCGGACTTCCCGTCCCTGCTGCGTTTTGGTGCTCCAATCGCTCACCAGCCCGTCGGTGACAGCGAGATAAGGAAAGGCGGCGCGCGGTGGCGGACCATCATAAATACCGCTCAGTTGCGCGGCCAACACCGGGTGCGCCGAAAGCGCCGCCACGGCGGCTGCTTGCACGGCTTGCACTGCATCGCTCATCGTCCGAAACTCCGTAATATCGCGTCGTCCAGCATCCGGCGGCGCAGGTTTTTGGCCACCAAAGTCACGCCGTCTTCACTGCGTTCAGCGCGCACGCCTTGCGGTAGGTCCGCCGCTATCAATCGGTCGCTGACCTGCTGCACGCGCGCCGCGCCCAAGGACTCCGCCTTGGCCATCAAGCGTTCGGTATTCATCGCACTTCTTCGCAGGTCAGCTGCATCTGCGCGGGCGTCTGCGGGTCATTATGCGCGCCACGCACCGCCAGATACTTCCCCCGCCAAGTCAGCCTTGTGCTTAGGCCAAGCCCTTCGCGTTTGCGCAATGTCACGCGCCAACGCGGCAATGCAGACAGCGCATCGGCCCGCGTCAAATCAGCGGGCATTAAGGGCGACACGGCGGCCCAGGCCTCCCCGTCATAGCGATAATTTCCCACCGCCCCTGCGCGGCTGTCGCGTGTGCTTAGCCGCGTTTCGATTACGACACGTTCGCGCAACGTGCCGGCGAATTCCCCGCTCATGCCAATTGCATCCGGCGAAATGGCAGCAACAATGCCAATGCAGCGGCAGGTGGCCCCGCGTCATCCCCCGCATCGCGGTTGTTGTAAAAATAGGACGCCAGCCGCAGCAAACCGAGCCTCAGCGATTCCGGCAAGCTCGCCCAATTCGCCGATAGGCCCGCGATAAGCGATACCTCCGCACGCCCGGCGATACCGGGCTGTAGCACCCGAAAATACGCCTCTCCGCGTGAGCTAATCTTTGTCTCCCACGCGGACGCAGCCATCGCGAAACGTGCGCCCTCTGCTGGAATGCCCGTCACGCTGACGACGGATTGCACGGGCATCGCCTGCAAAATCTGCCAGCCTGACCCTGTGGTGACTATATCATTTGCGCCACGTCGAATGAGGATCTGCCGTGTGAACTGCTCGGCATGTTCAATGGCGGCGACTGCGCAGGCGGCGATCATATTGTCATCAACACCTGCATCGACACGCACATAAGCCCGCACCTCAGCCAGCATGGCGCTGTCGAGGCCGAGCGGATCAAGGCTCAACATCTGATGTTCCTTTGAAATAGGGGGGAGGGGACGCGCGGCACGGTAGCAGCGCTATTTTTAGCCATAATGGCAAATTATATGGTGAATTTTAACCAAAATGCCTCCACCCACCAACGCAGCGGGCGGAGGCCGAAATTTTTAGGTGAGTGAAAAGCGCATCAACTTAATCGCCGCCGAATTGATCAGCGCGCCGCCAATCCGCTTCGTGGCGTAGAAATGGACATAAGGCTTGTTCGAATAAGGATCGCGCAAGATATTGGTCTCGCTCCGCTCCGCAATCAAATAACCCGCCTTGAAGTTACCAAAGGCAATCGACAGGCTGTTCGCCGCAATGTCGGGCATGTCCTCGGCCTCAATGACGGGATAGCCCATTAACGTATCCGGCTGTCCGGCGGTAAGGCCCGGTTGCCAGATGAACGCGCCATCGCTCGTCTTAAACCGGCGAATGATCGACAAGGTCGATGCATTCATCACCCAGCTCGCCCCCTGCCGATATGGCGCACGCACCGCATGCACCAGCTCCACCAATTTATCTTGCGGATTGGTCGCTGCAAAGCCGCCCGCCACGCCCGTTGGCACATATTGCAACGTGCCAAAGGGCCGCGTTGCATCATGTGTTGCCGCCACCGGCGCTGTTAGAAATCCGCGCGGACGGTTGGTGCCATTGCCGGTGATGAACGCCGCGCCTTCGGCCTTCGCAAATTCGGTCGCAATTTCATCCGCCAGCCAGGCTTCCACATCAAATGCCGCATCATCCAGCATCGCCTGTGTCGCTGCCGGATTGGCGTATAAATCGCCAAAGCTGGGCACGATTTCGTTGAATGTCGGCGTTCCCGTTTCCGGACGCGTCGCGGTTTCTGCGGTCCAACCCGATGTCACGCCACTTTGTGTAACGAGCTTGCGATAGCCAGCCGACCCGACGCGCACCACGCTCGAAATCGCCCGAATGGGGGAGATTGATTTCAAAACGCTGTCGATGACTTCATCAATTTCGCGCGGCACGGCAAAGCCGCCATCGGCAGGGGTTACGCCGGTGAAGCTTTTCAACTCGACCTCCGACCCGCGCCGCAAATAGCCATCGACAAAGGCCGACCGCGCCGGGTCAGTCACTTTGCCCCCTGACAAAACGGGCCGAGACACGGCCACCGCTGGCACCGCCCCATCAAAAACGGCGTCCAAATTGTCTGCTTTGGTTTCATAATCCATGTCATTCTCCTTGCGTAAAATCTTTAATGTCTGGGGAACTTGGGTCGCCCGCCTCCACCGCCAGCACGCGGGCGAGCGGTTGCATGGGGGTTGCGACAACGCTGACTTCGATCAGGTCGAGATCAGTGAGCTCGCGATATTCCTGTTGCTGCATTGCGCGCACGCGATAGCCAAAGGACAGGCCGCTACCCGCCAGCACAACGGCGCTGTCGTCATCGAGCTGCGCTATCACACGCAGGCCGCGTGCATCCTCGCTCAAGCTTTCGACAAAGCCGATGCGGCGGCGTTGGTCATGTTGCCACAGCAACGGCAGTCCTGCCTTTGCCGCGCGTGCAAATGCCCCCTTGCGGACAATATCGCCGCCCTTGTCCGGTGCATCGAATATCGCGGCATAGCCCGCCAACCTCATTGGCTGACCAATCCGGGCAGGCCCAATCTGAACGCAATGCCAATCAACAACAACGCCAGCACCATGCGCACGACCCAGCCAATCGCCGCCTTACGCGCCGAGCGTTTGGCGTCACGCCATGCGGACAAAAGCTCGCGCAATTCGCCCATATCCTTGGCGGCGCTGGCATCATCCAGCCCCAACTGGGCCAGCGCACGACGCGCACCGGTTTCGGAGGCCTGCTCCAGCAGACCTTGCAGTTCTTTATCAACCATTGATGTTTCCTATGTAAAAAGCGGCCCCAAACAGGCTGTATCCGCCGTTACGGGGCGCGCGATCTGCGCAGCGTCATGCGTAGCGCAGACGGCAAACGGCGGTCATTGTGTCTTTTGGAAATGCGACGACCGTTAGGTCGCGGGATTTGCGTCACCCGACAGGTCGTTTTCGGTTATTTCATGCCAATCGCCATCATACATCGGCGGGTAGATCACGGGCTTGTCGCCATAGCGTGCACGAAGAGCGTCCTGCCGATAGTCCAGCGAGTCCCATTCATCCTCGAGATCATCTGTGTATATGAACTCGACATCGAAACGGCCGTCCTTGATATCGTACAGCAGCATTGACCATTTCTTGTCAGCCGGCGCAGCGTCCCATAATTCCAATATCGTGTCATGAACGTCATGTCCGAAATCATGATAGATGACTTGTTCAGGCAGATTTTCAAAAATTGCCCCACCGCTCATTTGGTCAGCAGCTTGGATGAAGACGAAAACATCATCGGGAACTTTGCCAAGCGTTTTGGCGACAAGCTGACCAATTTGATTCAGCAATTTACCCATTTCTTCGGTTGCCACGATTTTCCTCCTATTTGTCGTTGGGTAAACGTGGAATTACACGCGCTGGAAATGCGGCGCCAGTTAGGCTGCGGGATTCTCATCTTCGTTGGGAAAATCGTCCAACGTCAGAATACGGAATTTTCCGTCCCTCTTGGGGTAAATGACAGGCTTGTCGCCATAACGTGCGCGAAGAGCATCCTGCCGATAGTCCAGCGAATCCCAGTCATCCTTGAGGTCCTCGGTATACAAGAACTTGGCGTCGAAACGGCCGTCCTTGATATCGTACAGCAGCATCGACCATTTCTTGTCAGCCGGCGCAGCGTCCCATAATTCCAATATCGTGTCATGAACGTCATGTCCGAAGTCATGATAGATGACTTGTTCAGGCAGATTTTCAAAAATTGCCCCGCCGCTCAACTGGTCGGCAGCCCGGATAAAAACAAAGACATCATCGGGAACTTTGCCAAGCGTTTTGGCGACAAGCTGCCCAATTTGATTCAGCAATTTGCCCATTTCTTCGGTTGCCATGATTTTCCTCCTATTTTTTATTGGGCATGCGGTCGATTTCATCAATGCCGCCAATATTTGAAAACACGAATATCCAATCTGGTCGCCGCGAATTTCCGGTGTAAGCGGCTCTAATGTCAACAGTCACACGCTTACCAGCTTTCAAAGCCTTTTTCCATTTGTTTTCAATGGCTCGGTATTCGCTGAGATTGAAACGTGCATTCTGGGCAAAATGGTTATAGCTGATCTCCGGTCCGGCGAATTCGCGGGCAATGAAGTGGCCGCCATGATCTTTTGGTTCGCGATTGGGTTTTCCTGCGTTGGTCTGCGCGGAGCGAGATCGTGGCTGATCGGGCTGTAAACGTAACTGACCAGACGCCCGGACCGTCCGATCCTGCTCATCCGCCTCAAAATCATAGCCGCCTGCAGAAATTTTCCGCGTTGAAGGCAACGGTCGCTCGACAGGTGTTTCCAGAACTTTCGGAACAGTGGTTCTGACGATTTCCGGCTGGGTTTCTATTGGCTTTGCTAATGGTTTGGAGAGCGGTTTTGTCGGTGGCGTGGTCGGTTTGGCCCCATCCCAACTTCGACTCGCTCCATCGCCGCCCGATTGCCCGCCTCGGAAACCGCCGCCATCATTCTTTGGCTTTGGTGCCTTGGGCTTACTCCACTTACCCGAAGCACCGCCACCGCCGAAACTTCCGCCGCCGCCAGAAAATCTCTGCCCTTGTCCCTTAAACGTGAACTGGCCGTTTTCGGTGTCATGCCACGGATTGAACTTGAATTCGATTGCACCTGTTTCGTTCGATATAGCGCCCTCATCCACGTCCCCAAGGCCGACCGCTGCGCGTTTCTCCGCGATGGTTAGGAAATCCGCTGCGCCCACTTGCGCCCACAACCGCTCGCGGTCTTCGGCCAGCGCAGGGACCGCATCCAAATCCAAGTCCAGTGTCAATCCGTCAAAATAGGGCCGCAGCCCTTGCGCGAGCGCGTCCAAAATCTTGCGCGCGAGCGGGATGATGCTTTGGTTCCACAAGGCGCGGTTTGCCTCGCGATAATTGGCATAGGTCGCATCACCCGGCAGACCAAGCAGCACCGGTGGCACGCCAAAAGCGAGCGAGATTTCGCGCGCCGCCGCTTCCTTCAGTCCGGCAAAATCCATCTCCGCCGGGGTCAAAGCCATGGCCTGCCATTTCAGGCCGCCCTCCAGCAACATCGGCCGTCCGGCATTGCCCGCGCCTTGAAAACTGACGGCAAGCTCCTCCTTCAACCGCGCATATTGTTCGCCGTTCAACGTCCCGCTATCGCCCATGTCATAGACCAAAGCGCCTGATGGCCGCGCGGCATTATCAAGCAGCGCCTTGTTCCACTTCGTCGCCGCATTATGCGTCGCCACCGCGCCCGACGCCGCGCCCAAACAGCCCAAGCCATAATGGTCATCGAGCGGGTGGATCGACCGGATGTGGATCACATGATCGGCGGGCAAACGGCTCGCAATCTCGCCAGCCTTATACACAAATGCCACGGGCCAGCCGCGCGTGTCGGCCTCTATCGTCATGCGTTCGGGCCGCAGGGCGAACAGCTCGGCGGGACGCCCGTCATTGCCGGACAATATCTCGATATAAGCATTGCCGTGCAGCAACAAATGCGTCGCCACCGTCTCCATCAACGCTTGCCCCGCCGACGTAGCGCGCACCAACTCCAGCACGCGGGCATCGCTCGCGGTCAGCGGCGCGGACGCCAAACCTTCGGCAATTAACCGAACGGCGCGTTGCGCAATCGCGTTGGACAAATAGCCTTCGCGCATCTGCGCTTCATAATGCCGGGGCCATTCGCCGAGGCTTCCCAAAGCATAGCCGCGCAGGCCCGGCAGACGATCTTGCTGCACACGCGTTTTGGCCGGACGCAGATACCCACGCCCGGCTGATTTCCAACCGAAGATATTCATGTGTTTTGTCCTTTTGCTTACAACAACCGCACGCGCGGCTCGCGATCTGATTTGCCCAGCATCAATTCGTTTAAGGCCCATACCAACGCATCGGCGCGGTCGGGGGAGCGGCCCGGACCTTCATAGCCGCCGCCTACGATCAGGCCGCACATCTGGTCCTCCAACTCTTGAAAAACACGGACATGAAAGACGCGCCCAGCTTCGTATAGTGTCGCGATAGGCTCGGCGCGGACGGATTTGTTTTTGCTCGCATGCGCCCGCTTTATGGGCATCGCAATGTCCGCCGCGCGCAACACGGTTTCGACCATATTGCCGCCCTGATTATCCTCGGCCACCACACGGTCCGCCTGCCACGCGTCGGCCGCCGCCGCCACCGCGCGGGCCCAGCGTTCGGGCGATGCGCCAGAGATGCTATGATCCGCCAGCACATAGGCGTTTTTATCCACGCCCAGCCCGACCGCGACGATGCCGCACGCGTCGCCCTTTTCCGACACCGGCGGGTCCACGCCTATGACCACGCGTTTGAGTTCGGGCGCGCACGCGGCGCGTTGCCGTTCCAGCAAGTCCCTCGACCACAGCGCACCGGCGGCATCGGCGATAAGCTCGCCATCCAATTCCTGCCGCCCCAGCCGCGTGCCGGCATATATTGCGCGGACCGAGGCAATGAAGTCCGGCGGCAAATGCATATTGTTATCCATTGTCCGTCCGTGCGTGACCACGACCCCTTTTTCCGTGTTGAGCCGCCGGACCAAAGGCACCGGACGCGGCGTTGTTGTCGCCATTGCGCGCGGCCTCTCCCCAAGGCGAAGCCCAAGCATGAGATTGTCCCACGCGGCGATCCCGCTTGGCCATTTTGCAATTTCATCGGCCCAGGCAAAGTCATGCTGCGGCCCGCGCAGGCTTTCGGGTTCTGCGCCCGAAAATAACGTCGCCGTTGCCTGATTGGCCCATGTCAGGCGGCGCAGGCTGGGTTCAAAAGCGGGCCGTTCGCCAAAGGGCAGAGATAGCAGGCCGCTTTCGCCCTCCACCATCACCTGACGCGCCTCATTCAAGGTCGCGCCGACAAGCGCAAACCGCGCACCGGGATGTTGCGCGGCCATGGCGCTTACCCATTCCGCCCCCATGCGCGTCTTGCCATAGCCGCGCCCCGCCATCACCAGCCATATGCGCCAATCTTCCGGTGGCTCCGCCTGATCATCGCGCGCCCAAAAATTCCAGCTTTGCGTGTCGGCCATGTTTTTCCGGGTCCAGCGGCGGATGACTTCAACCATCTGTTCATAAGGTAGCGCCAGCAACGCCTGCGCATTAAGCGTCGGCATGTGGTGCGCCCTCAATTTCGGGTTCCGTTTCGGGTTCGGGCCGCGCCGCGGCATTGTCTTCGGCGCGTTGCCGCATGTGCGTCAGCTTCAGGACCAATTGCGCCTTTAATGTCGCCAAATCCGGTACTGCAGGCTTGGCAGCCGCGACAGGTGCGCCACCCTTCACCGATGCACGATGCGCGTTGAGCAATGCAATCGCCAGCCTATGCTTTTGCGCGCGCGCCTTTAACGTGCCATCGGCGGTCCGCCCGCTCGCGGACTGCAACGCTTCGGCCAGCAATTCTGTCTCCAACCGGGCATAGCCCTCTGCCAAAGCCAGCGCCCAAGCATCGCGAAACGCCGGCGTCCGCCGCCGCTCGGCATAGACCGCACTGCTCTTTACACCTGCCGCCAGTGCAGACGCGGACACATTGGCGGTCTGCGCCAAATGGTCCAGAAAAAGGCTACGGATTTTCATATTCAACCGCGCATCCGGCACGGCTGTTTTATTGATGGCCATAAAAGCCCTCCTGAGCGCAAAGAAAAAGGGCCGAAGATTGCTCTTCGACCCCAAAGGTGATGATGAAAGCGGGTCACAGCGCGACTCGCAATTTTCGACTATGACATAAACTAACCTTTTATGGTTACGATGTCAATATTTTTTTAGCCTATTTGGTTATTTTAATTTGTAAACTTATCGGAAGTAGTTCCGGAATGACTCGACTATTTCCAGATAGGTGACATTCTCTTCTAATTGTTTGGAGGGCGCCTTAAGTGCACGATTTTTTAGTGGGTTTGGCGATAGCCACTGTCACAGGCATTACATTTTTAGCTTATCAACACCCGAAGGTCTATGCCTTCGCAGATGAACTTCTATATGCGATGGGTTTTGCAGCCCTGACTGGAGCCATAGGCTATTCAGCAGGCTTTGGTGACGCCTTATCCTTTGTGAGCAAGCGGGGTAGTGTTCCCGAAGGGGCATGGGCTCAGATTCCAGACCCTATACTAGCAAGCGTTGCTTGGCTGGTTTTTTGTGTTTATCTGAAGTTCTTAAAAGACATAGTCTCGAACCTGAAAGAAAGCGATCGCCAAGGCAATGACAATGACAATGGCGGAATAACTTAAGGTCTCACTATCTACAAAGCCCGCTTCGTGACTCACGACCTTCCTTAACTTCCCATCCCCCCGCGCTTTCGCTACAGCACCTGCATGTCGCGCATCATTCTGTTCAACAAACCTTATGGCGTCTTGCCGCAATTTACCGACAAGGGGACGGAGGGCTCGCCGCGGCCGACCTTGTCGCAATTTGTCGATGTGCCCGGCGTCTATCCGGCGGGGCGGCTAGATATGGATAGTGAGGGGTTGATGCTGCTGACCGATGATGGCCGGTTGCAGGCGCGGATTTCGGACCCGAAATATAAAATGGCCAAAAGCTATCTGGTGCAAGTCGAAGGCGATGTGACCGACGATGCGCTGGTGCAATTGCGGCGCGGCGTTTCGTTGAAGGATGGCTTGACCCTGCCCTGCGAAGCCGAGCGGATTGCCGACCCCATGCTCTGGCCGCGCGACCCGCCCATACGCGTGCGGCTGTCGGTACCTGATAGCTGGATCATGCTGACCATTCGCGAAGGCCGCAACCGGCAAGTCCGGCGTATGACGGCGGCGGTCGGGCATCCGACCTTGCGCCTCGTCCGCCGCGCGATTGGCGAATGGACGATGGATGGCCTTGCGCCGGGAACATGGCGCGAAGTCGAAGGCTAAGGCGTTACCGGCCGCGGGATGCGCTTGCTTTTGGTCCGGCTGGTCAGGTGAAACTGCCCGCAACGATCGCAGGCATAATGTCGCAGCGTGATTGTCGCTTTTGCCACCGCCGATAGCGCGTCCGCCTCATTTGCATAACGCGCTTTCTTCGCGCAGATGCTTAACCGCGTGCGCAGATCAATCCCCGCTGTCGAAGGCGATGCAGCCATTGTTGGAAAGCTGGGTCAGCAAATCGATGGCCGCCGCGTTACCCGCCACCTCAACGTCGAGAGACAGTCTGTCGTCCGCGCAGAGAGCTTTCGCCAACGCCGCCGTCTCGCCAATGCAGTCGAAACAGACACCATCGGCAAACAGCATGAGCGCGTCCGCGCCTGTGGCTATAAAGGCCAAACGGCTCGCCGGATTACGCGAAAGCGGCAGTTGCGCGGTGATTGCCGCGCGCAGTTCCTCCGGCGTAACGGGCACTTCGGGCCGCCAGTCCATATCGGGATATTTGGGCGTGCTGTTGAAGGTACCGAACCAGCGCGCAAAATGGGCGGGGTCGGACAACGATTCCAGCACCATCTGCTGCAAACCTGCAAGCGCCTCGGGCAAAATCTCGCCTGCATTGGCTTGGGCCTTCAAATCCGGGTCGCGATAGAGTTCATCATCTGGAATGCCGTCGAGAACATCGTCAACATAATGCCCCAAAAGGTCGGCGCGCGATGGTGCGCGGAAACCAACCGAATAGGTCATGCAATCCGAACCGACCGCAACGCCATTATGCGCGATGCCCGGCGGGACATAAAGCATATCGCCGGGTTCCAGCACCCATTCCTCGGTCGCCTCAAATTCGGCCAGCAGCTTCAAATCTTCATGCGGCAGCAACAAGGTATCGGCGTCGCAGTGCCCGCCAATCTGCCAACGGCGGCGGCCAAGCCCTTGGATGAGGAAAACATCATATTGGTCGAAATGCGGCCCCACCCCGCCTTGGTCGGCGGCAAGGCTGACCATCACATCGTCAATGCGCCAATTGGGGATGAAACGAAACGGCGCGATCAAGTCGGCAACGGCGGGCACATGATGGTCGACCGCTTGCACCAGCAACGTCCAATGGCTTTCATGAAGGCCAGAAAGCCGTTCTTCGGCCAGCGGCCCCTGCTCCATCTCCCAACCAGATTCGGTTTGGCAAATCAGCCGCGATTCAATTTCCTCTTCGCACGCCAGCCCCGCCAACTCATCAGGCTCCAACGGGTTTTGCCAGTCCCGAAACGCATTGCGGATCAGCAGTGGTTTTTTCTGCCAATATTCCCGCAGAAATTGGTCAATGTCGAAATTTTGAAGGTCCATCGCTTTGCGCTGTCGCCTAAAGCGCTAAAAAGCAAGCGTCAGCGCGCAAACAAATTCGCATCATCGGCAAAGGCTTTGAACTCCAACGCATTGCCGCTTGGGTCATAAAAGAACATCGTGGCTTGTTCGCCCACTTGCCCCTTGAACCGGATATGTGGTTCGATGCCGAAGCGGATGCCCGCCGCCTTCACGCGCTCGGCCAATGCCTCCCATTGGTCCATGTCCAAAACAACGCCGAAATGTGGGACGGGCACGTCATGCCCATCGACGGGATTATGCGTCGATACACTGCGCGCAGATGGATCCAAATGCGCGACAAGCTGATGCCCGAAAAAGTTGAAATCAATCCATTGGTCGGATGAACGCCCTTCGGCGCAGCCCATGACAGCGCCGTAAAAATGCCGTGCTTCGGCAAGGTCGTGGACGGGAAAGGCCAAATGGAACGGACGTAAGTGCATTTTGATATCACCGGCTTGGGCAAGGGATTGTTGATGCTGTCGGCACTAGCAAGCTCCGCCGTCATTTGCACTGGACAATCGTTAATCCGCGCAAGTTCACTTGGCTGCTGAAACTCTGCTTTGGCTGCCTCGTCCATCGCGACTTAGGCTCAAGACCTTCTTTGTCCGATTGCATTTGTCACATTGGGGCGGCAAAGGCGGGATGTGCAGAAAATCTCCGCCCTGCTTCATCGTTTTCCGCGCTGGTTCGCTATCGGCGCTGGCGCCCTGTCGGCCTACGGCTTTGCGCCTTGGGGGCTGTGGCCGCTAACGCTCGCTTGTTTTGCGTTGCTAATCCACCTGATCGCGCATGCCCAAAATACAAAGCGTGCTTTTGCGATTGGCTGGCTTTTCGGGGTCGGGCATTTCACCTTTGGCAATCAATGGATTGCGGTCGCATTTACCTTTCAAGCGGCGATGCCGATTTGGCTTGGCTATATCGCGGTGGTGGGGCTTGCGCTCTATTTGGCGGTGTATCCCGCCTTGGCAGCCAGTGGCGCTTATTGGTTGCGCGGTTTCTCAACGAAAATTGTGGGTCAATCTCGTGCAGACGAAGGTGGCGTTGCGGAAGCTTCTGGTAAAAAACTCCCGCTCATCTTGGCCTTTGCGGGCCTTTGGATCCTCACTGAATGGCTCCGCAGTTGGGTGTTCACCGGCTATGTCTGGAACCCGCTCGCGGTCGGCTTTGTTTCGCACTGGTTTGATCTTTGGCTTCCGACAATCGGGACCTACGGCGTTGGGGGTCTGATGATCTTGGTCAGCGGTGCGATGGCGCTGCTCGGCAGTCGGCGTTGGAAAAGCGGATTTGTTTTGGCGGCGATTGTCGGCGTGGCCATTGTGTCGTCGGCCAAAATATATGTGACGGAGCCGTCACTCAGCGCGCGAACCGCCATCACCGTGGTCCAACCCAATATCTCCCAAGCCGACAAATATGCGCCCGGCTATGACGCGTTGAATTTCGCCAAGCTGGCAATGCACAGCCGCCCCTTGCCCGCCCAAGCACCGCGCCTGATCCTGTGGCCGGAGGCCGCCATTCCGGACTATCTGGAGGACGGATATCCTTATCGTTATTATTACGGGCAGCCGGGGGAGAGCGCCGCTGGCGCGCGTGCGCGGCTCACCACGTTAATGGCCGATGAAGATGTGCTGGTGACCGGTGCAAACCGCCTTATTTTTGAAAAAGGTGCATTGGTCGCCGCACGCAACAGCGTCGCCATGATGGACGCATATGGCCGGATACTTGGCCATTATGACAAAGCGCATTTGGTGCCTTATGGCGAATATTTGCCTTTGCCTTGGTTACTGAAACCGCTTGGATTGGCGCGATTGGTGCCGGGCAGCCTCGATTTCTGGCCTGGCCCCGGCGCGCGGACTATGACCGTGACGGTTGACGGCAAGCCAGTAAAAATTGGCATGCAAATTTGTTATGAAATGATTTTCTCCGGCCAGACGGTGGACCGTAAAAACCGGCCCGATTTCATCTTCAACCCATCCAACGACGCATGGTTCGGCACGATTGGCCCGCCGCAGCATTTGGCGCAGGCCCGGCTGCGCGCTATTGAGGAAGGCTTGCCCGTCATCCGGTCCACACCCACGGGGATAAGCGCGATAATCGACGCCGATGGCCGGATATTGCAGAGCCTGCCTTTGGGCACAGATGGCCGCATAGATGCGTTTTTGCCGCGCGCCAAAGCACCGACCCTCTTCGCGCAATTTGGAAATATCATTCCGCTGGCTCTGGCGGGCGTGCTTGTCTTGCTGACGTTGTTACCGCTTGCCCACCGTCGCGCTTAAGGCTAAGGGCACTTCACGATATAAAGAATTCTTTATACGCAGACACAGTAATAGACTGGAAAAACCATGCGCTCAAATTACCTCTTCACGTCCGAATCCGTGTCCGAAGGACATCCTGATAAGGTTTCGGACCAGATTTCCGACGCCATCGTCGACCTGTTTTTATCCAAAGACCCCGAAGCGCGCATCGCGTGCGAAACATTGACCACGACGCAATTGGTTGTGCTCGCGGGTGAAATTCGCTGCAAAGGCGTGTATGAAAATGGTCAATGGGCCGAAGGCGCCAAGGCAGAGATTGAAGCCACCGTACGCCGCACCGTTAAGGAAATCGGCTACGCACAAAATGGTTTTCATTGGGAAACCCTGCGTTTCGAAAATAACCTACATGGCCAGTCTGCCCATATTGCACAGGGCGTAGACGCCTCGGGCGATAAGGACGAAGGCGCTGGCGACCAAGGCATCATGTTCGGTTATGCCTCCACCGAAACACCTGACCTGATGCCAGCGACGCTGGATTACAGCCACAAGATCCTGGAGCGCATGGCCGCCGACCGTCATTCGGGCGCAGCGCCTTTCCTTGAGCCCGATGCCAAAAGCCAAGTCACCTTGCGCTACAACAGCGAAGGCAAGCCAGAGGCCGCGACCGCTATCGTTGTGTCCACACAGCACGCGCCGGGTTATGACCAAGGCGAGAAAGAGGCGCAGCTTCATGCATATGTGAAGAGCGTTGTCGCTGATATTTTGCCGGCAAGCCTGCTGACCGAAACCGAATATCACATCAACCCAACGGGCAGCTTTGAAATCGGCGGGCCTGATGGCGATGCTGGCCTGACTGGCCGCAAAATCATTGTCGACACTTATGGCGGCGCAGCTCCGCATGGCGGCGGCGCGTTTTCGGGCAAGGATCCTACGAAGGTTGACCGTTCTGCCGCATACATCACGCGTTATTTGGCGAAGAATATCGTTGCCGCTGGTCTCGCCACACGCTGCACTATTCAACTTGCTTATGCCATTGGAGTATCAAAGCCTTTGTCACTTTATGTCGATACGCACCGCACCGGCACGGTCGGCGATGATCAGATTGAAGCGGCGATCATAGGCATCGCGAAACTGGGCGGCCTCACGCCGCGCGCTATTCGCACGCATCTGGGCCTGAACAAGCCGATTTATCGCAAGACCGCGGCTTATGGTCATTTCGGTCGTAAGCCCGAAGGCGACTTCTTCCCATGGGAACGCACCGACTTGGTCGACGATTTGAAAGCGGCTTTGGCGTAATTCAACTTGCAGGGTGGCGGCCGAAAGTTTAGCCGCCACCCGCATGACTGCGAACAAAATCGGTGATCCAACGACACTGAACCGCCTCTATGGCCGTTCAAAGGGCAAAAAGCTGCGTTCCGAGCAGAATGACTTGGTCGATAATCTTCTGCCACAGATTTCCGTGCCGGACGAAGGGCCGCTGGGGAGCAGAGAGCTGTTCGGTGACGACCGCGCGATGCATTTCGAAATCGGCTTTGGCGGCGGCGAGCATATGGCCTTCCGCGCCGACCTTTTGCCCGATCACGGATTTATTGGTTGCGAGCCGTTTCTGAACGGCGTTGCCCAAGCGCTATCGCATATCCGCGAAGGCGGCCTGCACAATGTCCGCCTGCATATGGGTGATGCGCTGGAAATGTTGCGCCGCGTGCCCGATGGGTCATTGTCCTTCGTCTATCTGCTGCATCCCGACCCTTGGCCAAAGGCGCGCCATGTAAAGCGCCGGATGATGAATGACGGCCCTGTCGATTTGATTGCGGCAAAATTGAAACCCGGCGGGGAATTCCGCTTTGGCACCGACCATCCCATTTATGTCCGCCACGCGCTGATGATTATGCAACGCCATCGGCAGCAATTTGACTGGTTGTGTAACAACGCATCCGATTTCCAGAACCGCCCCGGTGGTTGGCCAGAAACACGCTATGAAGCGAAAGCACGCCGCCTTGGACACGAGGTCTGGTATTTCCGCTATCGGCGCAAAGAAGCCTAGGGACAGGCCTTAAGCCAAAGATAAACATTCGACGAACTTGGCGAAGCGTTCGACGAGAAACGATGCGCATGGTGCACGCCACGCAAAATGCGGTATGAAAGGATATGGAGAGAGCTAAATCCCCGCATCCGCTCATTGGCCATCAGATGGCATTGCTTACGATAATGGGCTTTTGGGCCTTTTATGCGTTGATCTTGTCGCTGCGCGCCGCATTGCTGGACTTTCCTGCGCAAGCAATCTTGTTCGAACGGCGCTTGATAGTGGCCTTGGTCGGCGTGCTGGTAACTTGGCTGCTCTATGTCGGTTTACGTATGGCCGACCGCCGATCGCTGAGCTTTCGGGTCAGTCTGACCTTTTTGGGTGCCATTCCGTGCGCCATGATATTAGCATCTGCCAATTTCTATATCTTCAACCTGTATGACCCTATCAGCCTGTTTAAAGACCCCAGCATTGGCCGCTCGGTTGAAGATTTGAAAGCGCAACTGGGCCTGTCCTTTTGGCAGGAAATTGCCGATATTTCAGTGACGCATTATTTTTTCCTGATCGCATGGGGTTCGCTCTACGTTGCCATTGGCTATGCGCGTGAAGTGCGCGAGGCCGAACGTAAAACCTCCCGCTTTGCGCAAGCAGCCCAAGATGCTGAGCTGCGGTCCTTACGCTATCAGGTCAATCCGCATTTCCTGTTCAATACGCTCAATTCGCTGTCCAGCCTCGTCATGACTGGAAAGCCCAAAGAGGCCGAAGCGATGATCCAGAATCTGTCCAATTTTTATCGCAATAGCCTGTCGTCCGACCCGCTGGAAGATGTCACCCTTGCCGAAGAAGTCGAACTCCAGCGGCTTTATCTCGACATTGAGAGCGTGCGCTATCCCAAAAGGCTGCGTGTCAAAATCGACATTCCAGACGCCTTGATGGGCCAGCATGTGCCCGCATTGATCCTGCAACCTTTGGTCGAAAACGCCATTAAATATGGTGTCTCGCGCACCACCCGCCCCGTAGAATTGTCCATCAGCGCCAAGGCCGAAGGCAATGTTCTTATCCTCAGCGTGCGCGATGATGGTGAAGCCGTCGATGCAGACGATGTTGGCGGAAACGGAATTGGCTTAGCCAATGTCCGCGACCGATTGGAAGCACGCTATAAATCGGCGGCGCGCTTGGATGCGCAGGCGATTGCGGGCGGCGGTTTTGTAGCCATGCTGACCTTGCCACTGAGCCGGAGGATGAAAGCATGAAGCGGTTGCGGACGTTGATTGTTGACGACGAGCCGCTGGCGATTGAGCGCTTACAAATATTGAGCGCGGATCATCCGATGATTGAAATCGTCGGCACGGCAAATGATGGCGTGGAGGCGCTGCGTATTGCCCAGACATTGACGCCGGACTTGATTTTTCTCGATATTGGCATGCCCAAAATGGACGGCATCAACGCCGCCCGCGCCTTAGGGTTAATGCCCAAAAAGCCTGCCATCATCCTGATTACCGCTTATGATAATTTCGCGGTTGAGGCCTTTGACCTCGACGTCGTCGACTATGTGCTGAAACCTGTGTCGAGCGAGCGTCTTGGCCGTGCGATCACCCGCGCATCTGGTGCGCCTGAGGCTGAGGCGGCTGTGCCCGAAACTTCGGCAAAAACGCATAGCCGATACGCGCATGAATTTTGGGTGTCCCACCGCGCGGAGCTTATTCGGGTCGCGGCGATGGACATTGAACGGATTGAAGCCGAGCGGGATTATATGCGGCTGCATACCAATGGCCGCAGCTATTTGCTGCACCAGACGATTTCAGCGCTGGAACAAAGATTGGACCCCGAACAATTTCAGCGCATACACCGCAGCCATATTGTGCGGCGCGATCTCATCACGGGCCTTCGACATGAAGGTGGCGGAGTCTGGCACGCTTTGCTGGGTGAGGATCAGGCGATGCGCATCGGGCGGAAATATCTCGCCGACGTCAAACGGCTTGCGGGCAAATAAAAAACCTCGGCAGCGGTCTGCCGAGGTTTCATGGTTCGGTTCTAATCAGTTCGTAGCGACGCTTGCTCGGCTATCGAAAGCCAGCCCACGTTTTTCCAGATAGGCAGCGACAATGCGTTCCCGCATTGGTCCCACTTTACGATATGCGGCGGCTTCGCAATTCTGTTGGTCTTGGCGTTCGGCCAATGTCCATCCGCGTGGGGCGCCGCATACTTGCTTCACGGCCTGCCGAATTCGCGTGTCGAGCCGTGTGCGGCCTTCTGCCGACGAAAGATCCAGATCGGCGTGACGCACTTCCTGCGTTTTTGCAGTGGCCATGGCAGGCGTGGTGACCAACACGGCAGAGGCAAGGGTTAACGATAACATCATGTGCTTGGGGGTAGCCATAAATATACCTTTCAAATTGGCCGCTGCATTGCGCAGTCCGCCAAAGGGGGGAGAGGGTTGCAGGCGGACCAACATCCGAAGCTGGGGAGCATGAAAAGAAGCCCGCCTACGCACAGATAGATACACCGACTGTGTTACCTATGCATGACAGTTTCGATAAAGCGCAAAGACAGTCGACGGTTCGACCAAAGTCACCGCGAACGCACCAAATTGGTCGACCAACGCCCTATTTGGTCATTTGGTCGATAAATTTATGCTTTTAAATCAATCCCGCAAGCGGGCTAGAGGGGTCCGCATACATACGCCTACCCATTCGGCCCGCCATATAGGCCATCCGGCCTGACTGGACCGCCAATTTCATTGCCGTTGCCATGGCGATAGGATTTTTGGCCTCGGCAATCGCGGTGTTCATCAACACGCCTTCGCAGCCCAATTCCATTGCAACTGCCGCATCGGACGCCGTACCCACGCCCGCATCAACCAGAACCGGAACCTTTGCGCCTTCCACAATTAAGCGGATCGTCACGCGGTTTTGGATGCCAAGCCCCGAACCAATCGGCGCCCCCAACGGCATCACGGCCACGGCGCCTGCATCTTCCAATTGCTTGGCGGCAATGGGGTCATCGACGCAATAGACCATCGGCAGGAAACCTTCCTTGGCCAAAACCTCGGTCGCTTTTAACGTTTCGCGCATATCGGGATAGAGCGTCTTCGCTTCGCCCAATACCTCCAGCTTGACCAAATCCCAGCCGCCAGCTTCGCGCGCCAACCGCAGAGTGCGGATTGCATCATCGGCGGTGAAGCATCCGGCGGTGTTGGGCAGATAGGTGTATTTTTTAGGGTCAATATAATCGGTCAGCATCGGTGCCTTGGGGTCCGACACATTGACGCGTCGCACGGCCACGGTGATAATTTCCGCACCCGACGCCACAAGCGCGGCGGCGTTTTGTTCGAAATCCTTATATTTGCCCGTCCCGACAATCAGCCGCGAATGAAACGTGCGTCCGGCCACGGACCAGCTATCATTAGGGGTGCTGTCCTGTCCGCCGCCGACAAAATGGACGATTTCCAAACGGTCACCATCTACCAAGACCACGTCTTCCAAGGTGGAGCGCGAGACTATCTCCAAATTACGTTCCACCGCGACCTTTGCCGGATCAAGGCCAATATCGCGGACCAGATCGGCCACGGTGGCATGGCTACGAAAACGGCGCAGATCACCATTGAGCGTCAGGGAGATAGTATCGGAGGACAGGGTAGAAGTCATTTCATCTCGCAATTTTTATTCACTTGCATATAGTGACGGGCGGGCAGTGTGCGCAACCGCTGCTTTGACATTATCTGGGGAATATACTTTGGCTAACCAGCCGGTAATCTTTGTTCTAAATGGACCAAATCTCAATTTGCTGGGCACAAGAGAGCCCGAAATTTACGGTACAGATACGCTAGACGATATCGCCGGCCATTTGGACGACCGCGCGCGCGCCGCAGGGGCCGTCATTGATTTTCGGCAGTCCAACCATGAAGGCCATTTGATCGATTGGCTGCATGAAGCGCAAGCCGTTGGTGCAAAGGCGGTGTTGCTGAACGCCGCAGGCTATACCCACACATCCATCGCAATCTTAGACGCGATCAAGGCGATTACTGTTCCGGTGTTTGAAGTGCATTTATCCGACCCGCATCAACGGGAAGATTTCCGGCATTTGAGTTATGTTGGCATGGCCGCAAAAGCGGTGTTTGCGGGGCATGGCGCAAAGTCGTACGAACTGGCGCTGGACGTAGCGTTACAACTTTGACATTAGGCGCTCCAAAGTAATTTAGGGGCCAAGGAGTTTTACATGGCGGCAAAGACAGGAACCACTGGCAGCATGCAGGTCGACACGGACCTTGTTCGCGAACTGGCGGCGATGCTGAACGACACGGGTCTCAGCGAGATTGAGGTTGAGGACGGCGAACGCAAAATCCGCGTATCCCGCAATATGACCGCTGTTGCCGCGCCGATGATGGCAGCGCCCGCCGCGGCCCCAGCTGCCGCACCAGTTGCCGCCGCAGCCGCGCCAAGCGCCCCTGCCGTTTCCGCCAACGCCATGAAGTCACCGATGGTCGGCACGGCCTATCTGACGCCTGAGCCCGATGCCGCACCTTTTGTCAGCGTGGGCCAACAAGTGAAGGCAGGCGACACCGTTTTGATTATCGAAGCGATGAAGGTCATGAACCCGATTGTCGCCGCCACATCCGGCACAGTTACCGAAATCTTGGTCGAAAGCGGCCAGCCGGTTGAATTTGACCAACCCTTGTTGGTGATTGCGTAAACATGGCCATTGAAAAAATCCTTATCGCCAACCGTGGCGAAATTGCGCTGCGTATTCACCGTGCGGCGCATGAAATGGGGATCAAGACGGTCGCGGTACATTCGACCGCAGACGCCGACGCCATGCATGTGCGGTTGGCGGATGAGGCCATTTGCATCGGGCCACCTTCTGCGACCGACAGCTATTTGAACATTCCTGCGATTATTTCCGCCGCTGAAATCAGTCATGCCGATGCGATCCACCCCGGCTATGGTTTCTTGTCCGAAAACGCACAATTTGCCGAAATCGTCGAAAGCCATGGCATCACATGGATTGGCCCCAAGCCCGAACATATCCGCACAATGGGCGATAAGGTCGAGGCGAAGCGGACCGCAGGCGCGTTGGGCTTGCCACTCGTCCCCGGCTCCGACGGCGCGATTGAGGATGTCGAAGAAGCCAAAGCCATAGCGCGCGACATTGGCTATCCGGTTATCATCAAGGCCGCCTCTGGCGGCGGCGGGCGCGGCATGAAGGTCGTGAACAGCGAAGAAGAGCTGGAAACCCAGATGCAGCAAGCAGGGTCCGAAGCGAAAGCCGCCTTTGGCGACGCGACGGTCTATCTGGAAAAATATCTCGGCAACCCGCGCCATATCGAATTTCAGGTCTTCGGCGATGGCAATGGCCATGCCGTCCACCTTGGCGAGCGCGATTGCTCCTTGCAGCGGCGCCACCAAAAGGTGTTGGAAGAAGCGCCCTCCCCTGTGCTGGCAACGGCCGAGCGGGATCGCATGGGCAATATATGCGCCAAGGCAATGGCCGATATGGGCTATCGCGGCGCAGGCACTATCGAATTTTTGTGGGAAAATGGTGAATTTTATTTCATCGAAATGAACACACGGTTGCAGGTCGAACATCCTGTCACCGAAATGATTACGGGCATTGACCTTGTGCGCGAACAAATACGTGTGGCCGAAGGCAAGCCGCTTTCGTTTAAGCAAGAAGAGGTTACCTTCACGGGCCATGCGGTGGAATGCCGGATCAACGCCGAAGACCCGCGCACCTTCATGCCGTCACCGGGCACCGTCAGCTGGTATCACCCTCCCGGCGGCCTGTATGTTCGCGTCGATAGTGGCCTCTATCATGGCTATAAAGTCCCGCCATATTATGACAGCATGATTGCCAAGCTTATTGTCTATGGCCAGACACGCGAAGGGTGCTTGATGCGCTTGCGCCGTGCGCTGGGCGAATTTGTGATTGAGGGTATGAAGACCACCATTCCGTTGCATCAACGATTGTTGGAAGAGCCGGATTTCCAGAACGGCAATTACACCATCAAATGGCTTGAAGAATGGCTGGCGAAGGACGCGGAATAATCTTTTCGCGCCGTGAGGTGGCCTTTGGGCTGGCGGCCCTGCCGCTCGTCGGTTGTGCGCCTGTCGGTCCCGACCGGGATGTGTTTTTCATTCCCGCGGACAAGGCCGCCGCGCTCACACCCGATGATCCGAAGCGGCTGTTAGAGCTGATCAAGCTCGATCCCATGATCCGGCTCGATATGCGCTATGCGACCGCCAACAATTTTACCGGCCGAATATTATATGACGAAGCCCGCGCCTTTTTGGCAGCTCCAGCAGCTTTGGCCGTCGCCCGCGCCAGCAAGGCAGCTTTGGCCGATGGCTTTGGCCTGACCATTTACGATGCCTATCGCCCTTGGCGCATTACCAAAAAGCTGTGGGATGCAACGCCGATTGGCCCGAAAAAAGAATATGTCGCCAACCCCAAACGCGGGTCGAAACATAATCGGGGCTGCGCCGTTGACCTGACCTTGCATGATCTGCAAACCGGACAGCTTGTCGAAATGCCAACCGAGTTTGATGATTTTTCGGAAAAAGCGCACCGTGATTATATGGGCTCTTCTGCGGCGGCCATTGCCAACCGTGCGCGCTTGGCAGGCTATCTGGAAGCCGAAGGTTTTGTCGGCCTATCCAACGAATGGTGGCATTTTGATTTTACGGGATGGGAGCAGTTCCCCGTCATGGATATTCCGTTTAACAAAATCCGCTAACCCCTTCGTTCATCAAAATGCTTCCTTTCATGAACGTGAATACATGGTTCAGCTTCGCTTCAGCAGAATCGGTTCAGACGGGGTCCAACGCAGTCGCATAGTGCCTCTGCCATGGAGACCTGCCATGAAAAAATATATACTCATGACTTTGGCAACCGCGACCGCGCTTGCGCCTATCGCGGCCTATGCGGCCCCGTCCGCACCCGTTCGCGCCGACATGATGGTTGACGGTGTCGCGGATTTTCAGCGCGAGGAACGGCGTGCCGAACGGCAAGAGGCCCGCGCCAACCCTATGCCTGAACAACGCGCCGAACGTCGGGCCGCGCGGCAGCAAAGCATGCAGCGGCGCTTGCAGTCCTGGCAAGAGCCTACACCAGCAGAGGAAGTCAAAAGTCGCGCCGAACCCCAGCGCGCTAGTGTGCCCACCGAACGCCGCGAAGCGCGTCAGGTCGGCCGATATTATGATCGCAATCGTGATGGTAACCTCGACCGCCGCTGGGACCGCAATCGCGATGGCAATCTGGACCGGAATTGGGATCGGAACCGTGATGGCCGGCTGGATCGCCGCTTTGACCGCAATGACGATGAACGCATTGACCGTCGCTACGACCGGAACCGTGACGGCCGGCTAGACCGCAATCAAATGGGCCGCTGGAGCGACAATTGGCGCAATGACGGCCGCTATAATTGGCGCAAATATCGCGAGCAGAACAGAAATTATTACCGTCCCGGCCGCTATTACGCCCCCTATCGTGACCGTAAATATAGCCGCATCTCCATCGGTTTTTCTTTAGGTTCGGCTTATTTTGGTCCGCGCTTTTGGATCAATGACCCTTGGCAGTATCGCCTGCCCGCCGCCTATGGCAGCTACCGTTGGGTGCGTTATTATGACGATGTCCTTTTGGTCGATGTGCGCAATGGCCGTGTGGTTGACGTCATTCCCGCTTTTTTCTGGTAAGCACGTAAAAACGAAATGGCCCGGACATCCGCGTCCGGGCTTTTTTACTTGTAACCTTGGCCCAAGCTGACCAAACTCGCGCCCATCAGTGGGGGAGAGTTTTTGATGTTACGTTGCCTATTATTTGCAAGCGCCGCTTTGTCATTGGCCGCGCCCGCGTCCGCCGCGACGCAAGCCATCATCGTTGGCAATCTCATCCCCGATGCCGCAACCGGCCCCACTGGGCCTGCCGTCATCTTGGTCGAAGATGGGCGGATTAAAGACATCGCCAAAGGCATCAACAACCCGTTTCAAGCAGACAGCGTCGTTGACCTGTCGACCAAGACCTTGGTCCCCGGCCTCATTGACCTTCATGTTCATTTAACTGGCGATCCCGGCGATGATTTTCGCGACGAAGCGGTGAACCCTGATGAATGGGGCGTGGTCATGGGCGTGAAGAACGCCGCGTTGACGGTCAAGGCTGGCTTTACGACTGTGCGTGAGGCGGGCTCTGCGCAAAATACCGCTTTTGTCTTGCGCCGTGGCACCGCAGAAGGGCGCATCATTGGCCCGCGTATCATCGCGGCTGGCCCAGCTTTGTCCATCGTCGGCGGCCATGGCGATGTGTCCGGTTTCCGCAATGACGTCATTGCCACGCTGGAATCGGGCTACACCTGCACAGGCCCCGTAGAATGCGCCGAAAAAGTGCGCAAATCGTCGCGCGCGGGTGCAGATGTCATCAAAATAACGGCAACCGGCGGCGTTTTGTCGCAACAGGGCCGCGGTCTGGAGGCACATTTTACCAGCGAGGAAATGCTGTCCATCACCAACACCGCCCATTCGCTTGGCCTAAAGGTCATGGCGCATGCCCATGGTGCCCGCGGTATTGAAGCGGCATCCGCAGCAGGCATTGATTCCATCGAACATGGCACATTTGCCGATGAGGCAGCGTTGAAGGTGATGAAAGCCAAGGGCACTGCCTTGGTTCCAACTTTGATGGCGCTAGAGGGCGTGCGCGCCCGACTGGGCAAGGGCATTTACACCCCCACGGTTGAGGTCAAGGCCAAGCAAGCCGTTGAGGCCGCTGGCCGTCAGGTTCGGCGCGCCAAGGCAATGGGTGTCACCGTCGCCTTTGGTACCGACGCGGGCGTATTTGAACATGGCCGCAATGGCAGCGAATTTGCCTTATTGGTCAACGCAGGCATGACCCCAACCGAAGCATTGGCCAGCGCCACCACAGTGGCCGCCAAAACGCTTGGGCTAGAAAATGAAATCGGCCGCATTGCCATTGGCTATTCCGCGGATCTGGTCGCAGTGAATGAAAATCCGCTGACCAATATTAGCACCCTCGAAAAGGCGGAGTGGGTCATGGTAAGAGGGCGCATCATTCCGTGATTCGGTGATCTTATGCAGACAGATACGCCCGCAACAGAATTTGACCCCAATAATGATCCCGCCAAGCTGGCGCGGATCGGCGCGCATGTGACCAAAAGATTGAACGCCAATCCGCTGGTACAGCAGGTCGACCATGAAGACGCGCAATTATATCTGTATCAGGGCTTTTTGAGCGCCAAAGACTGCAAAACATTGATTGCGAAAATTGATGCGGATGCCGTGCCCTCCACCTTATACAAAGGTACGGAGCAACAGGGTTTTCGCACCAGTTACAGTTGCCATCTCAACCGATGGGATCCATTCATCGCCAAGGTTGAGGCCCGGATGAGCGATGTTTTGGGTATAGATAATAATTATGCCGAAACCATGCAGGGGCAGCGCTATCAGGTCGGCCAAGAGTTTAAGGCGCATCACGATTTTTTCCACCCAAGCCAAAGCTATTGGGCACATGAAGGCCCAGGGGGCGGCCAGCGCAGTTGGACCGCAATGATTTTCTTAAACGAACCCAAAGAGGGCGGCGCGACCGAATTTCCGCATCTTGGCCTTGGCATTCGTCCTCAGGCCGGCATGATGCTGATGTGGAACAATGCAAAACCCGACGGGACGCTTAATTACAAAACATTGCACACCGGCACGCCGGTCACGCGCGGGGTGAAACATATCATCACCAAATGGTACCGGCAAAATGACTGGCTGGAGGCAACGTCCGCACAAATGTCGTAAAGGGCATCGCAGTTCGCTTGCCCAGCGCTTATTGTCGTCTGTCGAAACCATATTGCGCTTGGCCGTCAGGAAGCCGACAGCAAGCGCCATACCCACAGCGCACCCCTTAGGTGCATAAGAAATATTGTCGGAGAATATCGCATGAAAATGAAGCGCCATATCCTATTACTCGCGAGCGCCGCCTTGCTGTCGCCTTTCGCCGCGCAGGCCCAGACGGCCGCGACCGAAACCGCCGCGACCGAAAGCCAGAAGCTCTCGGCATTATTTGCCGCCGATGATGAGGCAAGCCTGCAGCGTAACCCGCTGAACGCCATGTTCCGGGGCGATATGCGCTATGCCGACCGTTTTGGTGATTTCATCAGCGATGCCTATTTCGACAATGAACGCAAAGCCGCCGAAGCCAATTTGGAAGCGCTGAAAAGCATTGACCGTGACCAGCTGAACGCGACCGACAAAATCGCTTATGACGTATTTAAGCAAAACCAGACCGACGCGCTCAAGGGCTTGTCCAAAGAGATTATGGACCTGACCGTTGTCCGTCCGCTCAATCACTTTTTCGGTTTTCACACTTTCTACCCGACCTTTGCTAGCGGACAGGGTGCAGCACCGTTCAAGACAGTGCAGGATTATGACAATAACCTGAAACGCCATAAGGAATTTATCGTGCTCATGGACCGGTCGATTGACCGCTTCCGTCAGGGCATGGCGACGGGCGTGTTCGAAACGAAGATGACAATCACAAACGTTGTCGATCAATTGAATACGCAGCTCGCCCAAAAAACCGAAGAATCGCCTTATTATGGTCCAGTCCTGAAATTCCCAGAAGGTTTCAGCGATGCCGACAAGGCACGGCTGACGGCCGAATATCGCGATATTATCGAAAACGGCCTTTACCCTGCCAATGCCCGCCTGCGCGATTTTCTGCGCGACAGCTATTTGCCACTGGCGCGTGAGCAAGTGGGCCTATCGGCAATGAAGGGCGGCGAAGGCCTGTATCAATATATGATCGAGCAAACGACGACCCTGCCGTTGAAGGCCGACGAAATCCATAATCTTGGCCTATCCGAAGTCGCGCGGATTACATCGGGGATGGAAGCGATCCGCAAGGAAGTTGGCTTCAAAGGCACTTTGCCCGAGTTTTTCGAACATCTGCGTTCGGATCCAAAGTTCAAACTCGCCAGCCGTGAAGCCTTGACGCAGGGCTATTATGACATCGGCAAAATTGTCGATTCAAAGATTTCGACGCAGTTCAAATATCTTCCCAAGGCACCGCTTGAGATCAAGCCTTATGAAGAATTCCGCGAAAAATATGAAGCCGGCGGCAGCTATCAGCCCGGCACGCCCGACGGTTCGCGCGCCGGCACATTTTATTTCAACGCCTATGACCTGCCAAGCCGCACAACCCCTGGCATGACAACGCTCTATCTGCACGAAGGTGCGCCGGGGCACCATTTCCAGATCAGCATCGCGCAGGAAAATGAGAAATTGCCTGCCTTCATGCGCTTTGGCGGCAACACCGCTTATGTCGAAGGCTGGGCGCTTTATTCGGAAACCTTGGGCTATGACATGGGCCTGTTCAAAGACCCGTATCAACGCTTCGGCACATTGTCGGACGAAATGCTCCGCGCCATGCGTCTTGTCGTTGACACTGGCCTGCACAGCAAGGGTTGGACGCGCGAACAAGCGATCGATTATATGCTCGCCAATAGCGACATGGGCAAAACCGACGCAACCGCAGAGGTGGAACGCTATATCGCCATTCCAACGCAGGCCTTGGCGTATAAAATCGGCGCGCTGACGATCATGCGTCTGAAGGATAAGGCCAAAGCGCAATTGGGCAAAAAATTCGACGTACGCGAATTTCATAATCAGGTTTTGAACACTGGCGCGTTGCCGCTGACGGTTCTCGAAAAGAAAATCGACGATTGGATATCAGCGTCGAAGTAAACGCATGCGCTTCCCGGCGAGCAGGCTTGTCGGGAAGCGAACTGCTTGATTGGTGTGGCGGGTTGATATAGCTCCCTTGTCAGGGGAGAGTGAATTATGCCAAGTTTTGCCGCCAGCCTTGCTGGCTTTGTGCTTCGCACCACAGGCTATTATCGCCGGATGTTCAGCGGCGGGCCGCAATTTGAACAGAATATCGCAAAAGTGCGTTCCGCGCCCTCGCCAGCGCCCAAGGCGCATGCAGATGTCGATATTCGGCACAGCGAATTTCAGGGCCGTTCTGTGTGGCACCTTGCGCCAAAGGACCGCGCGCCAACGGCACATATCCTGTTCTGGCATGGCGGTGGCTATGTCTATCCGGCGACGGACATTCATTGGAAATTTCTGTCACGCATGGCGTCGGTACATGGCTGGTCCATCACTGCGCCGCTCTATCCACTCGCACCGGAAAATACGGCCGCGCATATCACCAATTGGGCCATGGATTATTATACCGCTTATCTGGCGGACATGGGGGACACAGCCTTTGTCATGGGCGGCGATTCTGCAGGGGGCGGTTTGACCGCCGCGTTGGCGCACATGGCACGCGATGCAGGGCATAATTTGCCTGCCAGCCTATTGCTCATTTGCCCATGGCTGGACCTTGACCCTGCGCATCCCGACCAGTTGAAAACGGAACCCCGCGACGGCATCCTGACCATCAACGGCATTGCCGCTGGCGGATTGCTATATGCGGGCGACTTGCCCCGCACTGACCCAAGATGCAGCCCGATTTTCGGCAATTGGGAGGGATTACCGCCGATATTGGCCTTTGCCGGTGGCGATGATATTTTGGTCACGGACTCACGGGCATTGAAGGCCAAGCTGCCTTCGGTGGAGCTGATCGAGCTTGCGGGCATGCTGCATGATTGGCCCATTTTCAGCTTCAGTGAATCGCGCAAGGCGCAGGCAAAAATGGCCAATTTTGTCACGCCAGCGGTGGTCTGACATATTTGCGTGCCGCCCAAATAGGCTTTATGCTTTCTGCATGAATAAGGACGCACCATGCCAGCGGTAAAGGCCGCCAACCCGCGCGATGTTTTCGCGGCAGAGGATTGGCGCGCCATTACCCGCCTGTCGCGTTGGCGCGGCATCTGGCTAGTTCTGCATGGTTGGGCGGTTGTGGCGCTCGCAGCCTTTGGAGGCGCGGCGGCATGGGACTATCACTGGCTTGTGGGGCTATTGGTGACGCCCTTGGCGCTGGCAATATTGGGCGGGCGGCAATTGGGCCTATCGATCCTGATGCATGATGGCGCGCATGGTTTGCTGCACCCCGACCGGACAATCAACAATTGGCTAGGCCAATGGCCGACAGGCGCGGCGACGGGCAGCGATTTGTTCGCTTATCGCAGCTATCATTTGACGCATCATAAATTTACGCAGCAGCCCGAAGACCCCGATTTATCCTTGTCCGCGCCCTTCCCCACCAGCCGCGATAGCCTGCGCCGCAAATTCATCCGTGACCTGACGGGGCAAACATTTTACAAGCAACGCCGTGCGCAATTTGCGGTCGCTTTGCGCGGGGCGAAGGCCATGCTGACCCGCGAAAGCAGCAATGGCAAAGCCGACACACATGCGGGCCGCGCCCTCAACATGCAAAGCCGGACGGGCGTTGCTGCGCCCGTTATCAATATCGATGGCGCAAAGACCACGGCGCGCACGGTGGGCCGCTTCTTAACCTTGCAAGCCATATTGCTGACAATATCTTTGCTCGTCTGGGGTTGGACGCCATTCCTGCTGTGGCTGGCGGCGCTGGCCACAAGTTTTCAATTGTTCCTGCGTGTCCGCAACATCGCCGAACATGCCTGCACGCCTACGGGCAGCGGCGATCCGTTCACCCATGCGCGGACCACTTACGCGGGCCTTATCGCCCGCGCGACAGTCGCGCCTTATTGGGTCAATTATCACAGCGAGCATCATCTGTTCATGGGCGTGCCTTGCTATCATCTGGCAAAAACCCATCGCTTGCTTGGAGCTGGCGGCCATCATCCGAAGATGACTTTATCGCCCAATTATCGCGACGTTTTGGCGCAGGCGGTCACCTAAGGGAGGGTGCACCCGCATTTTCGCGCTTGATGATTTCCAGCAGCGCATCGATTTTTGCATGCAGCCGCATGATTTCCAATTCAGCCCGCAAATTCACTTCATAATCATGCGCGGCGGCAATGCGGTCTTTGGACGACTGGCGATTTTGGCTCATCATGATGATGGGGGCCTGAATCGCCGCAACCGTGGATAGCATCAGGTTTAGAAAGATGAACGGATAAGGGTCAAAGGCTTTGCCCAATTTGCCCAATATCTCAGTGTTCAAAAGCATCCAGCCCAGCAATACAGCGGCAAAGACCATGATGAATTTCCACGATCCACCCACCGCCGCAACCTTGTCTGACAGGCGCTCACCAAAGGTAGCCTGCTCGTCGACAATATCGCCGACATCACGGCTGGTGCGCTGCACATGGTGAATATGTTGTAGTACCTTGGCCTCTTCGACCTCCAACTGGTCCAGCGACTTTCCCAGGAGGTCAATCGCCAGCTTCTCGACGGACGGCAGTTCTTTCATGTTAACACTCCTGCGATGTTCGAACTGGTCGCCCCTCGCCTTGGCTATGCAAGCGCCTCTGCAATAAGTTGGCGGCTATTGGCCAAGCCATATAACGCAATGAAACTGCCCATGCGCGGTCCTGCGCTTGAACCCAAAAGCGTTTCGTACAAGGCCTTGAACCAGTCGCGCAGATTTTCAAATCCGCCCTCTTTGCCAATTTCATAGACGATGTTCTGAATATCCTCAGCGCTGGCATCGGCAGGCAATTCCGCCAGCCGCGCATCCAGCGTTTGCAAGGCGGCAATTTCAACACCTTCGGGCTTACGCTTTTGCAAGGTCGGCGCGACAAAATCGCGGTTATAGGCCAAGGCAATCGGGATCAGTTCTGCCAGCTCGGGCGCATTTTCGGGCGAGACATTATCGGCATAATTGCCGAGATAGGCCCAAACCTGCTCCTCTGTCGCGCCTGCCCCCATCACGCCGACAAGGTTCAGCAACAGGCCGAACGTGACCGGCGGCTGCCCGCTTGGGACTTGGCCATTGTGGACATGATGCACGGGGTTGCCCAGCCGCTTTTCAACCGGTTGGTCATGCCATTGCGCGCGGAATTGGAAATATTCGTCCACGGCCTTTGGCACCACGCCCAAATGCAGTTGCTTGGCGCTTTTGGGTTCGCGAAAGGCGTAAAAAGCGACGCTATTTTCCGTGCCATATTTCAACCAATCCTCCAGCGCGAGGCCGTTGCCTTTGGACTTGGAAATCTTCTCGCCTTTTTCGTCGAGGAACATTTCGTAAATCAGGCTTTCGGGCGGGCGTCCGCCGAGCACGCGCGCGATTTTGCCCGATTGCACGCCGCTGTCGGTCAAATCCTTGCCATACATTTCATAATCAACGCCCAACGCGACCCAGCGCATTGCCCAGTCGACCTTCCATTGCAGCTTTGACTTGCCGCCCAACACCGATTGCGTGACCATGTCGCCATTATCATCAAAGCGGACAAGGCCCGCCTCGGCATCGACAACCTCAACCGGCACCTGCAGCACGACACCGCTTTTTTCGCTGATCGGCAGTATGGGCGAATAGGTCGCCGCGCGTTCCTTACGCAAGGTGGGCAGCATGATGTCCAATATGCCCTGATAATTGCGCAGCACATTTTTCAATGCATCGTCAAACGCGCCGCTTTCATATTGTGACGCGGATGAGATGAATTCATATTCAAAGCCGAACTGATCCAGAAAATCGCGCAGCATAGCATTGTTATGCGCGGCAAAGCTCTCAAACTTTTCAAACGGATCCGGGATTCGCGACAAAGGCTTACCCAAATGTTCGGCGAGCATGGCTTGGTTCGGTACATTGTCCGGCACCTTACGCAGGCCATCCATATCGTCGGAAAATTCGATGAGCCGCGACGGCGCGTCGGACAAGGTCCGGAACGCATTGCGCACCATTGTCGTGCGCAGCACTTCGTTAAACGTGCCGATATGCGGCAAGCCCGATGGGCCATAGCCACATTCGAAAATAATCGCCTGACCATCGGCCTTGCCATTGGGATAGCGTTTCAGCAAACGCCGCGCCTCTTCATAAGGCCAAGCTTTTGATGCCAATGCTATGTCGCGAAGGTCAGTCACGTGTTGCTCTTTCGTTCCAAATACGCCTATCAGGGCTGATGGAAACTCCACTAGCCTTTCCTGCGCTCCATGCAAGCCATGCCGGTATTTGGATGAACAACAGCGACGGACAAGTGCAAAGCATAAGCAAGGGCGAAGCGGCGGGCCGCGCAGCAGAAACGCCGATGGTCATGCTCAATGCACCTTTGGTCGCACAAAGGCTTGGCTATCCTGATTTGTCTGGGCTGGACCTTCTGGAGCTATATGCTTTTGTCTACCCCGCGCGCTTTGCCGTGCCGACGCCAAAGGGTTTGGCAAAGACGCTGGGTCTGCCCGCGCCAATCACCGATCAAGAGGTTCCACTGTTCTTACTACGCGCCGCGCATTATTTGCTGTCGGTGCTGCGCGCAGCAGATTGGGCCGAACGTGAGGGCGCTTGGGATTCGGCGCAAGCGTTGATGCGGCTGCGTTGGCCATGGGCCAATATGGTGTTGGCTGCACTCAAAAAGCCCGAGCGGCCCGAACGTTGGTTGTTCAGCCGCCTGCCCGAATGGGAGGAAGCCCCGCCGCGCACCCCGCCCCGCATCGTGACATTGCAGCCCGATGCCGTTCAAGACCGCTTGGCATCTCTCGTCGGCGGCTCTGCCGAAACGCGACAGGGCCAGCGCGATTTTGCCCAAGTGGCGGCCAATATTTTCGCGCCGCGCAAGGGCAAGGGCGAACCGCATATGGTGTTGGCGGAGGCTGGCACAGGCATTGGCAAGACGCTTGGTTATTTGGCGCCGGCCAGCCTGTGGGCCACTGCCGCCGATGGCACCGTGTGGATTTCTACCTTTACCAAGGCGCTGCAACGGCAATTGGTGCGCGAAGCAAAGCGCATTTACCCCGACCATGAGACGTTCAAGTCCAAGGTCGTCGTGCGCAAGGGGCGCGAAAATTATCTGTGCCTGCTCAATTTGGAGGATGCCTTGCAAGGCGGCTTTGCCGGACGCGCGGCGATCCTTGCGCATCTGGTCGCACGCTGGGCGGCCTATTCGCATGATGGCGATATGATCGGCGGTGATTTGCCCGGTTGGTTGCCAACCCTGTTCCGGCGCAATGGCTCGACCGCTTTGACCGACCGGCGCGGCGAATGCATTTATGCCGGATGCCCACATTATAAAAAATGCTTCATTGAACGCGCCGCACGTTCATCGGTACAGGCTGAAATCGTCATCGCCAATCACGCGCTAATGATGGTCAACGCTGCGCGCGGACGAGATGAACAAAATCGGCCCAGCCGGATCATTTTTGACGAAGGCCATCATCTGTTCGACGCCGCAGATTCGATGTTTGCAGCCGCGCTGACGGGCCAAGAAACGATTGAGCTACGCCGCTGGGTCATTGGCCCCGAAGGCAAGGCACGTGGGCGGCGGCGCGGGCTTTCGGCGCGGCTCGCTGACGTTGCCTCTTATGATGAAGAGGGTGGCCTCGCCATTGAAATGGCGCGCGTCGCCGCCGAAGCTTTGCCCGGCGACGGGTGGCTTGCGCGTTTGGCCGAAGGGACACCATCGGGACCCATTGAGCATTTGCTCGCCGCAATTCGGGCGATGGTATTTGCCCGCGACGAAACCAACGCGACCGAAAGCGGTTATGGTCTAGAGACCGAGCTTGCCGATCCCGACCCGCAAGTCATTGACGCAGCCGCCGACGCCGCCATTGCGCTGGAGGCGCTGGCAAGGCCGCTGACGATATTGGGGCAGCGGTTGGAGGCGATGATAGCCGACCCACCCGATTGGCTCGATGGCAGTGCCCGTGCGCGCGTTGAGGGCGCAACCGCAAGCTTGAGCTGGCGCATCGACACGTTGCGCGCATGGATATCTATGTTAGCGCGCGCCGTTGGCCCCATTGACCCTGAATATGTTGATTGGCTGGCGATTGACCGCTTTGAAGGCCGCGAAATGGACATTGGCATGCACCGCCGTTGGCTCGACCCAATGAAGCCCGTGGCAGAAATCGTGCTGAAACCCAGCCATGGCGTGCTCGCCACCTCGGCCACTTTGCGCAGCGGTGGCGACTGGCAAAATGCTGAAGCGCGAACTGGGGCCAGTCATCTGGACAAGCCCGCGACGCATTTTTCGGCAATCAGCCCGTTTGATTATAGCGCACAGGCCGAAGTGCTAATCGTCACGGATATTAAAAAGGGCGATCCTGCTGCACTCGCGGGGGCCTATGCCGCGTTGATTTCCGCATCGGGCGGCGGCGTGCTGGGCCTGTTCACCGCGATACGGCGGTTGCGATCCACATATGCGCGGATCGCCGACCGCTTGGCGCGCGATGGCCTACCTTTATATGCGCAACATGTGGACCCCATTGATACAGGGACATTGGTCGACATATTCCGCGATGACCCACATGCCAGCTTGCTGGGCACCGACGCATTGCGCGACGGGGTGGATGTGCCGGGCCATTCGCTACGCTTGGTTGTCATGGAGCAAATTCCATGGCCCCGCCCCGACATATTGCACCGCGCGCGACGTTTGAAACATGGCGGCATGGAATATGATGATCGTATCATCCGCGCCAAAATGGCGCAGGCCTTTGGCCGCCTGATCCGCAGCGCAGGCGACAAAGGCCATTTTGTGCTCTTGTCATCGGCGGTCCCAAGCCGGCTTTTGTCGGCATTCCCGCCGGGCACGCCCATTCGTCGCGTGACATTGGAAGAAGCGGTCAAATCGGTGAAATCAGGTCTTTCGTCTGACACAAATTTGCGGCAGGACGCTTTAAAGCCGTTGGAAGAGAGCAACCCGATTTGACCTTTACCCTTACCTTGTTCCGCCATGCCAAATCGAGCTGGGATGACACGGTCCCGCGGGACTTTGACCGTCCGCTCAATAAGCGCGGTGAAAAGGCAGCGGTCACTATGGGCGTCTGGGCCAAGCGCAACGGATTGACTTTTGACCATGTGGTCGCAAGCCCCGCTGTCCGCGTGATTGATACCATTGACCAATTTGTGAAGGGCACAGGCGTGCGCATGGACCCCAATTGGGACCGCCGAATTTATCTCGCCTCCTCAGCGACGTTGATGGACGTACTGCGCGATCAGTCTGACGAACATAAAAATCTGTTGATGGTCGGGCATAATCCGGGGCTAGAAGATCTTGTATTCGATATTTGCCCCGATGATGGCAGCTCGCCCTTACGCGATTTGGTCTGGGAAAAATATCCAACGGCGGCGATTGCGCGGATGGAATTGAACATAACACGCTGGGCCGATGTGGATCGCCGATGCGGGCAACTGACCCATTTCATCCGCCCCCGCGACCTTGACCCCGAACTCGGGCCCGAAGACGAATGACACCCATTATCTGGCGCTCCGCCAATGCGGATGATGCCGAAGCGCTGGCGTATCTGGGTACGGCGACATTCATGGCCACCTTCGCTTTTGACCATCCCGGCCAACCTATGATGGAACATCTGCGGCAAGAACATAGCGCCGCATATTACGCCGTGGCACTTCGCGATCCGGGAACGGATATCCTGCTTGGTGAAACCCCGCTGGGCGCACCCATTGCCTATGCCATGGTCACACCAGCTGCGCATCCTGCGTTGCAGCAAGATGGCGATATCGAACTGAAGCGTATCTATATGCTGGGCCCATGGCAGGGCGGTGGTCATGGCAAAGCCCTGTTAGATCTCGTGTTCGCGCTGGCCGAAAAACGCGGGGCAAAACGCCTATTGCTGTCCGTCTACGAAAAAAATGCCCGCGCCATCGGCTTTTACGAACGGGCTGGCTTTGCGGCCATTGGCGAAACCGTCTTCATGGTCGGCCCCGTGCCGTTCCGCGACTTGGTCTACGCCCGGAATATGGCCTAATCAGGCCGCAGCCAAAGCGGACGCCAGCCGGTCGCGCACCGCCTGCAAAGCGCCAAAATCGAACGCAGATATGGACGATTGCGTCGGTGCTGGCGCTGCTGGTGCTGGTGCCGGTGCCTTCGGTTGCGCATCTTGCGCCCCGCCTTCCGTGAGGAAACGCCGCGCGCCCTTCACCGTATAGCCTTCTTCATATAATAAACGGTGAATAGTGTGCAGCAATGCGACATCGTCAGGCCGATACAGCCGCCGACCACCCGCACGCGTCAAGGGCCGCAACATGGGAAACTGTTCTTCCCAATAGCGCAATATATGCGTCCGAACGCCCAACGCCTCCGCCATTTCACCAATATTACGGAAGGCGTCAGCCGATTTTTCGCGCATAAAAGTTATTTAACCTTTTGGCGCATGCCTTGGCTTGCACGGAATGTCAGAACCCGGCGTGGCGTAATCGGCACTTCAACACCTGTTTTCGGGTTGCGTCCGATACGCTCTGCTTTGTCGCGCAGAACGAAGGTGCCAAAACCGGAAATTTTGACATTTTCGCCATCAAGTAAGGCGGTGGTCATATGACCCAAAATCGATTCAATCATCGCCGCGGCGTCTGCACGCGACAAACCGATTTGACGGTTGAGCATGTCGGCCAAATCGGCGCGTGTTAATGTTCCTGCATCAGCCATGTTCATCTCCGGACCGTAACTTTTATTGTTCAGCACTTTGCATACAATAGAAATTGGAATTGTAAAATAGCGATAATTTGGAAAATTACATCCTTATTATGGATGCGCCCCACGTAAATCCACCACCCATGGCTTCCAAAACGACAATGTCCCCCGCTTTGATCCGGCCATCGCGCACCGCGACATCTAAGGCCAAGGGAACTGATGCTGCCGATGTATTGGCGTGCTGATCAACCGTCAGGACAACTTTGCTCGGGTCGAGCGCCAATTTCTTGGCCGTTGCCTCAATAATCCGCGCATTTGCCTGATGCGGAACGACCCAGTCGATGTCGGCTGGCGTCAATTCTGTCGCGGCAAGCACCTCATGCAATACGCTGGTGAGATTGGTCACGGCATGGCGGAACACCTCGCGCCCCTTCATCCGCAATTTACCGACCGTACCCGTGGTGGATGGACCGCCATCGACATATAATAATTCATTATGCTGGCCATCGGCATGCAATTTTGTCGCCAGCGCCCCGCGCGTGCCAACTTCCCCCGACAGGACAACGGCGCCCGCGCCATCACCGAAAAGCACGCATGTCGTGCGGTCTTCCCAGTCCAATATCCGGCTGAATGTTTCGGCGCCGATGACTAATGCGTTATGCGCGGACCCCGCGCGGATCATGCTTTCTGCAACGGAAAAAGCATAGAGGAAGCCCGAGCATACCGCCGCCACATCAAAAGCGACGCCGCCATTGCAGCCCAGCGCATGTTGCACGATGGTGGCCGAAGCGGGAAATGTTTGGTCGGGCGTTGCGGTCGCCAAAATGATGAGATCAATGTCACCTGCCGCCATGCCCGCGGCGTCGAGCGCCTTGCGCGATGCTTCAATCGCTAGGCTGGATGTTGTTTCATCAGGTTCGGCAATGTGACGGAATTTGATACCGGTCCGCTCGGTAATCCATGCGTCGGTGGTATCGACCTTATTGGCCAGTTCCGCGTTCGAAACGCGGCTGCGTGGAAGCGCCGATCCAGTGCCCTTGATAACGGCACGAAGAGCGACTTGCGTCACTCGGCCTGTATCCGCGCCAGATCTTGCGTGATCCGCGCTGTAATGTCTTCTTCGACCAATCGCGCCGCCACTTCGACGGCATTGGCCACGCCCTTGATGTTGGCGCTGCCATGGCTTTTGACGACCACGCCATTCAGCCCCATGAACACCGCGCCGTTATGATTATTGGGATCAAGATGATGCCGCAGCAATTCGGTCGCGGGCCGTGATACCAAAAATCCGAATTTTGAACGGATGGAGCTGGTGAAGGCCCGGCGCAAAAGATCCGTCACGAAGCGCGCCGTGCCTTCAATCGACTTCAACGCGATGTTGCCGGTAAAGCCATCGCAGACAACGACATCACATTCGCCACGGTTAATCTTATCAGCCTCAACAAAGCCCTGAAAATCCATGTTCAGGCCAGTTGCGTCGCGCAAATGCTGCGCCGCATCGCGTAATTGGTCCGTGCCCTTCATTTCCTCGGTACCGATATTCAGCAAGCGGACACGCGGACGGTCAAAGCCGAAAATGATACGCGAATAGGCCGCACCCATGACGGCAAACTGGACAAGATTCTTTGCCTCACATTCGGTGTTGGCGCCCAAATCCAGCATTACGACATCGGTGTCTTCCAACGTCGGCAGCAAAGCAGATAAAGCCGGCCGGTCGATACCGGGCATCGTGCGCAGGGCGAGTTTGGCGGTGGCCATTAATGCGCCGGTATTGCCCGCGCTGACGGCGGCGCTGGCATGGCCAGACTTCACGGCATCGATTGCCATGCCCATGGAACTGGTCTTGGCCTTGCGCAAGGCGGCGCTGACCTTGTCATCACCTGTGACGACAACATCGCTGTGCAGGATTTCGGAGGCCGCGCGCAAATTGGGGTGCTGATCGAGCGCAGATTTAATCTGCGTTTCGTCGCCCACCAATAGAAATTGGAAGTTTTCATGCCGGTGACGTGCCAAAGCCGCACCTGCGATCATCACAGGAACGCCTTCGTCACCGCCCATCGCGTCTATGGCGATACGCGGTTTCATCGACACCAGCTATTCTCCTTGAACAGGATTAGGCGACTGCCACCACTTCGCGACCATTATAATGGCCACAGGCGTCGCACAGATGATGTGGACGCTTCAGTTCGCCGCAGTTTGCGCATTCTTGATATGCAGCAACCTTAAGCGAATCATGGCTACGGCGCATGCCGCGCTTCGAAGGGGATGTTTTTCTTTTGGGGACAGCCATTTCGGCACCTGTTCCATTTCAAAGTCAATAAGTTCTAAGCCATGCTAGGCGAAAGAGATGGTCGTGGCAAGCAATCGCCAGAATCAGCCGCATTCGTCCGCACATGTCTGTGTGAGCGGCGCGCTATACTTGTTTTTCGGTGCTTTGCAAGCCGAGAGATAGCAGTTAAGCACGCCAACACAAACAGGGAGAGAATATATGTTGAGTTTACCCGTAACCCTTACCATCGCTGCCGGCGCGGCTTTGGTGAATATCTGGCTCATGATCCGTTGTGGTCAGGCCCGTACTAAGGAAAGCGTATCGATTGGTGATGGCGGCAATGAATTTGTTATCCGCCGGATGCGCGCGCACGCAAACTTCGTCGAAAGCGCGCCGTTCATTTTGATACTCATCGCCGCGCTTGAGGCAACAAGCGGAACCAACCAATGGCTTTGGGGCCTTGGCCTCGTCTATATCATTGGTCGTTTCGCCCATGGCATCGGCATGGATGGCGGATCATTGGGCAAGGGCCGTATGGTCGGCACGCTGACCACGATGATTAGTTTGCTGGCCCTTGCTGGCTGGGCCTTGTGGAACGTCTACGCAGCCATTCTCTGACTTATCGAGCAGCAAGCACATCGTCTGCCACAAAGGCGTTGTGCTTGCGCTCATAGCCAAATTGGCTGGTCGGACCGTGGCCGGGAATGAAGGTCACATCATCCCCCAATGGCCACAGTTTCGTCGTGATCGCATTGATCAGGTCGGCATGATTGCCGCGCGGGAAATCGGTGCGACCGATGGACCCTTGAAACAATACATCCCCCACAATCGCCAAACGGCTGGGTTGGTGGTGAAAAATCACGTGTCCGGGCGTGTGGCCGGGGCAGTGGATGACATCGAGCGTCAGATTACCCACGGTCACTATGTCGCCGTCGACCAACCAGCGGTCAGGCTCAAAACTATGCGCTTCCATCCCGTAACGCGCACCGTCACCGTCGAGCTTTTCAATCCAGAAACGGTCATCTTCATGCGGGCCTTCAATCTTCAGGCCCAATTCCTGCGCCAGCATCCCTGCTTGCCCGCAATGGTCAAGATGACCATGCGTCACCAATAATTTTTCAAGCTCGACGCCCGTTTGCGCGACAGCTGCCTTTAACTTGTCGAGGTCACCGCCCGGGTCAACCAAAGCGCCTTTGTTCGTTTCGGTGCACCAAAACAAAGTGCAATTCTGCTGCAACGGGGTGACGGGAATGATCGCAGCCTTCAACGGCGGCGTCTGTGTGGGCGTGGATGTGACGTTAGACATAGATATTCATGTGCCGCACCGAAGCGGCCGAGGCAAGCCTTCAAAGCCGCCGCCCTGCCCACACCACCCTGCCGATGATCGCGACGGTTGCGCCGTCCACATCGGGCCAAGCGGGATAGGCCGGATTATCGGACAAAACCGACAAACGCCCGCCGGGTCCGCTGGCCAGCCGTTTGACCATCAAGACATCATCCAGCCGAATAACATGAATGCCGTCGCGCAATGGGCTTTCTGCCGCACGGTTGTCGACCATGATGTCATCGCCATGGTTCAACGTGGGCGCCATCGAATCGCCCTCCACTTGAATCAGTGATAGCTTGGCCGGATCCAGCCCCTGCTTACGCAGCCATTTTTCGTCAAAGCCGATTTTCCCCGCGAGCGTTTCGCGCCCCGGAATCGCGCCGGGCCCCGCCGACGCGCCGACCGCAAGCTTTGGAATAAGCTGCATCCCCGTTCTGGCCGCGCGCGCATCCGGCCCACCCAGCACGCTTTCGTCCACACCAAAATATCGCGCTAATATCCCGCGTTCCGTCTCGGGCAGTTTTTTGGGCGACCCGCGCTTTATAAATTGTTGAATATAGGTCGGATTACGGCCGACCAATTTCGACAGACCCGCAAAATCTTCTGCATTTTCGGCAATCAAGCGCTCCAATGCAGCCCTTGGATCTTCCCCCATATTGTTCCCTCCGGTTCGGTTGGAAATTTCCTAGACTTGTAGGATTTATCCTATCACTTTTGTTCTATATTTGTTCTTACTGATTCGGGCAAGCCAATCCGGGTCGAACGTGGAGGAGACAAGATGCACATCACGCGCCTTATTGAACGGTTTCTTCGGGAACAGGGCCTACCACCGACCAAATTCGGGCGCATGGCAGCGGGGGATCCGCGGCTTGTGCTGGACATACGCATGGGGCGAGAAATTAGACCCGAAATGGAGTTAAAGCTGCGGCACTTCATGTCCAATTATAACCAACAGGGCCATATCCACGGCCGGAAAGGGTCATGAGCATGCGGACAGAATCGGGCGCTCTCATACATGCCTTACGCGCAATCATGCCCATTGCCGACATCGGCATATTGCATGAACGGCCGTGGCACAGCCTGACCTTTTCCGGGGCGCAAATATGCCTATCGGCACAGATGCAGGATGGAACATGGCACGGCGATGTGGCGGCGCTGACGCAGATGTTGGCCGAATATGAATTTGATTTGCCCCGCCACATCGTCGCCGACATTGCGATATCGCGGGCCCTTGTGGCCCAAGGCGCGCAATGTCTGATTATCGATGCTTTATTGCTTGAGGGCTAACACACCGCAAAACTTGTGCACCGTCGCCATCGACCGTAAACAAGGTGCATGACCACACACACCGCACCGACCTTACCGCGCATCGCTCCAGAAGCCATTGGCACGCATCTGCAAAGCTATTGGAACGCCCTGACCATCTGGGTGCAGACCAATTATGTTGAGCTGGGCATTGCCTTGGCGGCGGCCATCATGGTGTTTATTGCGCTAAGCTGGCTGAAAAGAATAGCTGCAAAGGTCGCGCGCGATAGCGAGCACCGCGCACATCTGAAATCCATTATCGCCCGCACCTTGGCCCGCACGAGCAAATTTTTCCGCGTCATGGTGTCGATTGAATTGGTCAACCAAATTGCCAATGCACCACCGGCACTGACCCAGACCGTCGACATTTTGTTCACCATCGCGATTGTTATTCAGGTTGCGATCTGGCTGCGCGAAATCATCTTGGGTCTGATTGAACGGCGCGCGGGCGAAGGCATTCATGAACATGACACGTTGCAAAGCGCGATGGTCCTCATTCGCTTGCTCGTCAGCTTCGTCTTATTTGCGGTAGCCGCCATTGTCGTGCTCGACAATCTGGGCGTCAATGTCACGGGCCTTGTTGCCGGGCTTGGTGTGGGCGGCATTGCCATAGGCCTTGCCGCGCAAGGTATTTTCTCCGACCTATTTGCCGCCATCTCAATCATTTTCGACAAACCGTTCCGGCGCGGCGACACGGTGTCTTATGACAATACGGTGGCGCGGGTTGAAGTCATCGGGATGAAAAGCACGCGGCTTCGTGCGTTGACGGGGGAAGAGAAGATTATTTCCAACAGCAAATTGCTGGAAAAGGAAATCACCAACAACACCATGACCTTATATCGGCGCGTCACCTTCGTGCTGACCCTTGTCTATCAAACACCCCCTGCCCTTGCCCGCCGTGTGCCGGACATTTTGCGCCAAGCGGTGGAAGCGAATAATGCGCAATTCATCCGCGCAGGCTTCAACAATTTTGCCGCAAGCTCGCTCGATTTCCATTTGGTGTTCGACATTGAAAGCGATGATGTTGAAGACATGTTTCAGGCGCGCCACAATATTGGCATTGCGATTATCGACAGCTTCGCCCGCGAAGGGATATCCTTTGCCTATCCCACGCAGACGACTTTCACCGCCGCGCCAGACGGCACGATGGTGATGCCATATGCCGCGCCGCCCAAAACAGCCAAGGCGCGTTCAAAAAGCTGATTCGCCGTTTACAAGTCAAAGCGCCGCTAGCATGCCGTAACGGCAAACAGGCGGGGCTTGTATTGCGCGTTTGAAACCGCCACGATACGAGCAAATTAGGAAGCAGGAGACTCCGTATGACCGCAATTACACCCGCTGAACTCGCGACCAAAGTCGGCGAAAAGATTGGCGTATCGGAATGGATTTTGGTGGATCAGGATATGATCAACAAATTCGCCGATGCCACAGGCGATCATCAATTCATTCATATCAACGAAGAAATGGCCAAGCAAACGCCGTTCGGCGGCACGATTGCCCATGGCTTTCTAACCTTGTCTTTGTTCCCAGTGATGAGCGCCAAGTCCGATTGCCCCAAGGTTGCGGGCGTCAAAATGGGCGTAAATTATGGCGGCAACAAAACCCGTTTTCTGGCCCCTGTCCGTTCGGGCAAGCGCGTGCGCGGCCATTTCAAATTGCTGGAGCTTGCTGAAAAGCGCCCCGGCCAATGGCAACAGACACTTGAATTCACTGTCGAGATTGAGGGTGAGGACAAGCCAGCCCTTCAGGCAGAATGGATCAGCCAGTTTTTCGTATAAATTTCACTTTAAGGAACCTCTCTCATGCGTGACGCAGTAATCGTATCCACCGCCCGTACCGCCATTGGCAAAGCCTATCGCGGCGGGTTCAACGCAACATCGGGCGCAACGCTCGGCAGCTACTCGTTGAAGGCCGCTGTTGCGCGCGCTGGCATCGAAGGCGGCGAAATCGATGACGTCCTTTGGGGCTCCGCGCTGCAGCAGGGCACACAAGGCGGCAACCTTGCCCGCCAAGTTGGTTTGCGCGCTGGCCTGCCCGTGTCGGTATCGGGCATGACGATGGATCGTCAATGTTCGTCGGGCCTGATGTCGATTGCGACTGCAGCAAAGCAAATCATCGTCGACAATGTTGATGTGATGGCGGCTGGCGGTCAAGAATCGATCTCATTGGTGCAAACCAAGGAAATGCGCGTTCAGCCAGACCGTGAACTGATCGAAATGCACAATGCCATTTACATGCCAATGCTGCAAACCGCGGAAGTTGTTGCCAAGCGGTACAATATCAGCCGCGATGCGATGGATGAGTATGCCCTGCAATCGCAGCAGCGCACCGCCGCTGCACAGGCCGCTGGCTATTTCGACGCCGAAATCGTGCCCGTGACCACGACCATGAACGTCGTGAACAAGGAAACCGGCGAAGTCAGCCAGAAAGAAGTGACCATAGCAAAGGATGAAGGCAATCGTGCGGATACGCAGCTGGCTGGCCTACAGGCGCTTCAGCCGGTGCTTGGCCCTGACATGACGATCACCGCCGGTAACGCAAGCCAGCTGTCCGACGGGTCATCGGCCTCCATCCTGATGGAAGCAAAATTGGCGGAGAAGAAGGGCCTCAACCCGCTTGGCCGTTATGTCGGCATGGCGGTTGCAGGCACAGAGCCAGACGAAATGGGCATTGGTCCCGTATTCGCCATCCCCAAATTGCTGCAGCGCTTTGGCCTGAAGATGGACGATATCGGCATCTGGGAACTGAACGAAGCCTTTGCCGTGCAAGTCCTGTACTGCCGCGACAAATTGGGCATTCCAAACGAATTGCTGAACGTCAATGGCGGGTCCATCTCGATTGGCCACCCTTATGGCATGACAGGCGCACGTTGCACGGGCCATGCCTTGATCGAAGGCAAGCGTCGCGGTGCGAAATATGGTGTTGTCACCATGTGCGTTGGCGGTGGCATGGGCGCCGCTGGCCTCTTCGAAATCTTTTAATCGCACATAAGGAACAGCCTCATGTCCGCCATTGGTGTAATAGCAACATTAACCGTTGCCGAAGGCAAGAACGCAGATTTTGAGGCTGTTTTTGCAGAATTGTCTGCAGCGGTTCGGGCCAATGAACCGGGGAACCTATTTTATACGCTCACCCGGTCGCGGTCCAACCCGCAAGTTTACAAAGTGCTGGAGCAATATGTCGATCAAGACGCGCTCACCGCACATGGCGCCAGCGACTATTTCAAGGCCGCTGGCCCCAAACTTGGCGCCTGCCTCGCTGGCGCACCGGAGATTGAGTATCTCGACGGCCTATAAGGCTTACAATCTGCATTAGGTCGGGGACAGGCGTCCGTCTGCAAAGACGAACCCGCCCGGCCGATCCTTTTGCAATAACGCAGGTCCATCAAGGTCAACCCATGATGCCGACTGCGCCACCAGAAACGCCGCCTGAATGGCAAGGCTGGTCGACAGCATACAACCAACCATGATATCCATCTTTGCGTTCTCCGCGGCCTTAGAGAGCGCCAGCACCTCGGTCAGGCCACCGGCTTTATCCAGCTTGATATTCACGCCCTGATATAATCCGGCGAGGCGTGGGACGTCCGCCGCAACATGGCAGCTTTCATCCGCAAAAATCGGCAAGGGCGACGATAGGTTGGCAAGCGCAGCGTCTTGTCCCGCGGGCAAGGGCTGCTCAATCATCGCAACGCCAAGCGTCTTGAGGACTTCTGCCTCGGCCACAATATCCATCGCGCGCCAGCTTTCATTCGCGTCCACAATGATCCGCGCTTTGGGTGCGCCAGCACGGACGGCAGCAACACGGTCACGATCCGCATCGCCATTTAGTTTGAGCTTCAATATGCCATAGCCACCTTCGGCCGCAGCGCGTGCATCGGCATGCATCGCATCGGGCGTGCCCAAGGAAATGGTGAAGGCAGTCTCCAACGGCGTGGGTGGTGATTTCATGCCGATCAACACCCAAAGCGGCTGTCCGGTCTGCTTGGTCTCCAAATCCCACAGCGCACAGTCCAACGCATTACGCGCCGCGCCAGGTGGCAGTTGGGTTTGCAAAAGCGCACGCGCCATCGGGACCGGGTGCGCCGCAAGTGCGTCGGCGATGCCCTCGACCTGACGCAGACATTTTTCAGCCGTCTCCCCGAGATAATAAATCGCCGTGCCCTCGCCTTGTCCGATATGCGTGCCATCGCTCACCGCGACCATGAGCAGGTCTACAAATGTCTTTGCCCCGCGCGCGATGGTAAAATGCCCATTGACCGGCCAGCGTTCGACAGTGGCTTTAATAAGCAAGGTCATAGCTGAAAACCCGCAAAAATCCGTGCTACGCAAAATGCTATTAAGCAGGTTCGAATAGGGAGGAACATATCGTCACTCAATTGTGGCTGGATATCCATTCTTCCACAACGGGCGCAATTTTTTCGCGCCATTTGCTGCCGTTGAAAATGCCATAATGGCCGACTTCTGGTGCCATATGATATTTTTTGAACGCCGCAGGCAAGCCCGTTGCAATGTTCAACGCGGCCTGTGTCTGGCCCAATCCGCTAATGTCGTCGCGTTCGCCCTCAATCGCCAGCAAACCAATATCGGTGATGGCCGCAGGATCCACCAGCTTGCCCCGATAGTTGAATTCCCCCTTGGGCAGCAAATGGCGCTGGAAAACCGTATCCACGGTTTGCAGGTAGAATTCTGCCGTCATATCGCACACCGCGCGATATTCGTCGTAAAATTCCTTATGCCGATCGGCACTTTCACCATCGCCTTTGACGAGGTCGGAAAACATCGACCAATGGCTCATCATATGATTGCCAAGGTTCATCGACATGAAACCCGAAAGCTGCAGAAAACCGGGATATACACGGCGGCCAGCGCCCTTGTAATAAGGCGGGACAGTTGCGATCACATTTTGCACAAACCATTCATGCGGGCGCTGGGTCGCATGGTTGTTCACCGCCGTTGGCGCTTCGCGCGTATCGATCGGCCCGCCCATCATCGTCAACGTGCGCGGACGCAGCGGATGGTCCTTCGCCGCCATCACTGCGGTCGCGGCATAGGCCGGAACAGACGGCTGGCAGACGGCCAACATATGCGCGCCGCGTCCGCCTGCGTCGGGGCCGAGAAATTCGAGCCACTCAATGAGATAATCAATATAGGTTTCGAGGTCAAAGCCACCGCCCGTCAGCGGCACATCGCGCGCATCTTTCCAATCGGTGATGTAGACATCATGCGTGACCATCATGCGCTCGACTGTCCCACGCAAAAGCGTCGCAAAATGCCCAGACATCGGCGCGCAGATGAGAAGCCGCGGCTTTGCACTGCTCCCTTCGTACACGAAACGCTTCAACTGGCCGAAAGGTTTGCGCGCTAAATTTTCTTCCTGAACCGCGAAATTTTTGCCATCGATGACAACTTCACGCAATCCGAATGCGGGCTTTCCGCGCGGTTGAACCGAATGGGCAAAAACTTCCAACGCAGAGGCCGTTATCGGCGCCACACCGCCATATTTGAACGGCGAAGGCAGCGCGCTAATCCATTCCGCCTGTTTTTGCGCCACCCAGCCTGCGCCGGCAAGCCAGCTGCGTTGAAGGTCATATCCTGTGTAAAGCATATTCAGGCCTTTAAAGTTTGCGACGGTAATATTCTGCCGCAATGGCCTGATGCTTTACGCATTTATTGTGCATTGCACCATAGGAAAAGCACCTTCATGAACTGTGGCGGATTGTTACCGGTTCGGCGCACTGCTAGGCGGGCGCAATGACAAACGATATTTCCGATACGCCAACCACAGCGCCATCCGAAGAGGCGGCTCCCGCTAAGCCTAAGCTTAACTTTGGCAGCTTGCGGATGATCGGGCATTTTACAATCAAATACCCGCGCCAGATCACTTATGCCCTGCTCGCGTTGATTGGAGCAGCGGCGTCTACGCTTGCAATCCCTTATGGCTTGCGCCTGATCATCGATGAAGGCTTTGTCAAAAATGGGGGAGATCCAGCGCCTTATTTCTATTTGCTGCTGGGCATCGTGGTTATCATCGGTGTTTCGACGGCGTTTCGCTTTTACTTTGTCAGTTGGCTCGGTGAACGTGTGGTGGGCGACATTCGTGTTGCGGTGCAACAAAATCTATTGCGCTTGGCTCCACGTTTTTTTGAAGAAAATCGTCCAGGCGAAATCGCCAGCCGCATGACTGCCGATACAGCGATTATCGAACAAATTGTCGGTACCACCGTATCCGTTGCGCTGCGCAATATCTTTATCGGCATTGGCGGCGTGACCTTGCTCTTCGGCCTCGCGCCAAGCCTAACCATATGGCTGCTCGCGGGTATTCCGGTCGTCGTTTTACCAATTGTGTTTCTCGGACGGCGGCTGGAAAAGGCTTCGCGCAAAAGCCAGGACAATGTCGCCAGTGTCGGCACAATCATTTCAGAAGCGCTGGGGGCCATAAAGATTGTTCAGGCCTTCGGCCAAGAAAGTCGCGAAGGCATAAGATTTGCCGATGCAGTTGAAGGCACCTTCAATGCCGCGAAGAAGCGCATCAGATTGCGGGCGTTTCTGACCGCACTCGTTATGGCTTTGATATTTGGTGGTATCACCTTACTCGTTTGGGAAGGCACCGACCAAGTTAAGGACGGCGTTATTACCTCGGGAACCTTGTTTGCGGTTGTCTTATACGGTGCATTGGTCGCAGGGTCATTTGGCGCGCTGACGGAAGTCTATGGCGACCTTGTGCGCGCCTCGGGCGCGGCTTCGCGCTTGGCCGAATTGCTGAATGAAGTGCCTGAGATCGCGCCGCCCGCTAACCCGGTTATCATGCCGCCTGCGCGCGGTCAGTTGGAATTCCAACATGTCCGCTTTCGCTATCCCACGCGCCCTGAGGTAGCGGCGCTTGATGATTTCAGCCTGAAAGTATCGCCGGGCGAAACCGTTGCAGTTGTCGGGCCGTCAGGCGCAGGCAAATCCACATTGTTCCAACTGGCTGAGCGTTTCTACGACCCTGAAGTAGGCACCGTGCGCATTGACGGTGTCGCGTTGACCAGCGCAGATCCTGCCGAATTCCGGCGCCGTATATCGTTGGTGCCGCAAGACACGGTGTTGTTCGCAGCTTCCGCGCGCGACAATCTGCGTTACGGCCAATGGGACGCGAGCGACGACGCAATCTGGGCAGCGGCTGAAAAAGCGAATGCAGCGGGCTTCCTAAGTGAATTGCCAGAAGGTCTTGAAACCTATCTCGGCGAAGGCGGTGCACGGCTGTCTGGTGGCCAGCGGCAACGTCTTGCCATTGCCCGCGCATTGCTGCGCGATTCGCCGATCTTGTTACTGGACGAGGCTACGAGCGCCTTGGACGCGGAAAGTGAGAAGCTGGTTCAAGATGCGCTGGAGCGCCTGATGGTTGGGCGTACCACAATCGTGATTGCACATCGTCTGGCGACCGTGCGTTCGGCCGACCGCATCATCGTGATGGACCAAGGCAAAATTGTTGAAGAGGGCGATCATGCGACGCTGAGCGCCGCAGGCGGATTATATGCCCGTCTCGCCAGCCTGCAATTTGATGCGTAAAAAGCCGAAACTAGCCGTTCACAACTAAGCGATAATGTCTGGGACCAATTGGTCTTCTAGGCGCATGATCTGGTCCTTCAAGACAAGCTTTTTCTTTTTAAGACGGGCGATTTGAAGTTGGTCGCTTAACGTCTGCGCGGTGAGCGCCTTAATGGCATCATCAAGATCGCGATGCTCAATCTTAAGCTGTACAAGCTGTTGCTGATACCCATCATCGTTCATGCAACTGCTCTACACAGACTGTGGTCTACAAGTCATCGTTAAAAAACCACGATTAGCCCAAATCTGGTTTTTAGGCGCGCTGGACCGATAATTATCCTCAAGACTCTCACAAAAATTCGTGATTTACTCCTTGGATCAGAAAGCCGAGTCTCAGACTGAAGGAGAATAATGTGCATAATAATCATCTGTCCGCGCTTCGTAACAAGCATGCCGAACTCGAACAAAAGCTGGAGCGCGAAGAAAACAGACCGCATCCAGACAGCAAAACCATTCTCGATCTGAAAAAACAAAAGTTACATCTTAAAGAGGCTATACTGCATGAAACGGCCTCAACAGGTTGACTACGAATAATTTAATAGTTTCTATCGCCTGCCCGTTCGGTCTCTGCTAGGTGTAGCCGATGGAAAGCGCTACACGTTCTGCCCGTAATATCCTGACTGGTCTGCACGAGGTAATGGCCTCGAAAAATCATGCGCAGGGTAAGCTGAACCATGTGGTCAACATCATTGGCGAAGCGCTGTCGAGCGAAGTGTGCTCGATTTATTTATTACGCGATGGTGCACTTGAATTATTTGCCACGCGCGGGTTGAACCAAGCTGCCGTGCATATCACGCGACTGGGTCTGGGCGAAGGTCTTGTTGGGACAATTGCTGAAAATGTCGAAACGCTGAACCTGGATCAGGCAGCGGCACATCCGAATTTTCGTTATGTCCCAGAAACGGGTGAAGAACGCTTTCACAGCTTTGCCGGCGTGCCGATTGTACGGTCCGAACGGGCTGTCGGCGTGCTCGCGGTCCAGCATGTCGAGCCGCGTAAATATGAAGAAGTCGAGATTGAGGCGCTTCAAACCGTTGCCATGGTGTTGTCGGAACTCATTGCCAACGCCGACCTAATTGACGAGCCAACCGCACGGGGCAGCAATGAAACCGGCACGATCAGTCTAACGGGATTACCGCTTGTTAAAGGCGCGGCCGCTGGCGTCGCTATTTTCCACCAGCCGAATGTGCGCATCGAGCATACGGTCGCCGAGGATATCGAAGCCGAGCGCCAACGCGTTTATTCCGCCTTCGATAAAATGCGTGAACAAATCGACCGCATGACCAGCCAGATTGATTTTGGCACTGGCGGAGAACATGAAGAGGTCATCGCGACATACAAAATGTTCGCTTATGATGAAGGCTGGAGCCGCCGGATCAATGAGGCCATTGATAGCGGTCTAACGGCCGAAGCCGCCATTGAGCGCGTTCAGCAACGCACGCGCATGCGCATGCGGCAGATTGACGACGCACTGCTTGCCGATCGCATGCACGATCTGGAGGATCTTTCGAACCGATTGCTGCGTATCGTTTCCGGGCAAATGAGCACCGCCGCGCAACTGGGGCTAAAGAAAGATTCTATCCTGATCGCGCGCAATTTGGGCCCAGCAGAACTGCTGGAATATGACAAAAGGCGTCTGCGCGGCGTGGTCCTAGAAGAAGGCTCGCTTACCGCGCATGTGGTTATCGTGGCACGTGCCATGGGCATTCCGGTTCTTGGTCGGGTGCGTGGCATTCGACACAAGGTGCGCGACGGCGACATGTTATTACTGAACGCCGATGACAAAAGCGTCATCGTGCGCCCTTCCTCTGCCGCAGAGGAAATATTTCAACATGATCTTGTTGATCGGCAGAAGAAAAAGGCGCGCTATGCCGCGATGCGCGATGAAGCATCCGTTACTAAAGACGGGGTGCCAGTTACATTAATGATTAACGCTGGCTTGCGCGATGACATGTCAGCTTTAGCGACCACCGGCGCGGAAGGTGTGGGCCTTTTTCGGACTGAGTTCCAGTTTCTAATTTCGGCGACCTTACCACAACGCGAGCGTCAGCAGCGCTTTTACCGAGACGTTTTAGACGCGGCGGGCGACAAGCCAGTCATTTTCCGCACGCTGGATATCGGCGGAGACAAGGCGCTCCCCTATCTGAAGGATGAGACAAACGAAGAGGAAAACCCCGCGCTTGGATGGCGCGCACTTCGGCTATCGCTTGATCACGCCGGATTAATGAAGGCGCAGGCGCGCGCGTTGATCGAGGCAGCGGCTGGTCGCACGCTAAACGTCATGTTCCCGATGGTTTCCGAGCCGTGGGAATTTGATGCTGCTAAGGCCATTTTCGACGGCCAGATTGAATTTTTAAGTCGGCAGAAGAAAGTGCTGCCTAACAAAATCCGTTTTGGCGCTATGCTTGAGGTTCCGGCCTTGGCTGAAACGCTTGATATCCTTCTGCCCAAGATTGACTTTCTGTCCATTGGCACCAACGATCTGACCCAATTTCTTTTTGCGGCGGACCGCGCAGATCCCCGCTTGGCAGAGCGCTATGACTGGCTGAGCCCTGCTATCCTGCGGTTCATTAGGCGGGTTGTGAAAGCTACAGACGGCCACGAGGTCGACGTCGCAGTGTGTGGCGAAATGGGTGGACGGACGCTGGAAGCACTAGCCTTGATGGGCATCGGCATTCGTCGATTGTCGATTACACCAGCCGCCGTTGGACCTATCAAGGCCATGATCCGATCAACCAGCCATTCTGATATTCGCGCAAAAATGAATGAACTGCTCAACAATCCTACAGAGAATTTGCGTGAAGAATTGACAGCTTGGGCAATTGGTCAAGGTATTGAAATCGGATAAAGAATTGCGCCTGTATTATCTAATTTTCTGCAATTAACATTGACATTATTGAATTGGCGCTCATTATCCGCGCAACTGCACGCAGAGGCGGGGGAGCGGGTCGTGGAGATTGCAGTGAACGAAATGCCTCTTGTGGAAGCGGAGCCTATGACTGTAGGTCAAGAGCTCAAGGCTGCGCGCGCGCGGATGGGCATGAGCCTCTCTGACCTCGCAGCCGAGACACGCGTGCCCATGCGCCATTTGGAATCTATTGAAAGATCCGAATTCAGCGCGTTGCCGGGGCATACATATACGATTGGTTTTGTTCGATCTTACGCACGCACGGTTTCTCTAGACGATATTGCGATAGTGAATGCACTGCGCGCCGAGTTATCGAGCGGCGGACATGAAAGATATGAGGCCCCGCTCCAAAATTATGAGCCAACCGATCCCGCACGTGTTCCTTCTAAGAATTTGGCATGGACAGCAGCGTCATTTGCCGCGTTGGTTCTAGCCGCTTATCTGATTTTCAGAACTTACGCATTACAGCCAAATCCAGAGCCGCAAACACCAACGTCAGTGCCCAAAACGGTGCCAACGGCTAAAACGCTAAAGCCAAACACGACCGTGGATGATACAGCTGTTACGAGTGGTAGCATAAATGAAAATGCGCCGCCGCCTGCGGCATCTTTGGTAGCCAACCCAAATCAGTGATCCTAATTTTTACGGCACGAATTTACGATATAGTTCAATTTTTTTATCGAAATGCAGCGATGGCCTTTATCGCAGGATTGCAGTAAGCTATACCCGTCGTTCGAGTTTAGTAAAGGGAAGTAACTTAATGTATATTCGGGGCGTTATTCTTGGCTGTGCAGCTTTCGCGCTCAGCGCACCAGTAATGGCGCAGGATGCGAATATTGACGGACGCGTAGGCAAACTCGAGAAGGAAATGCGGGCTGTTCAGCGCCAGGTATTCCCTAATGGCGCCGGTAAATTTGTCGAACCTGAGATTCAGTCACCGGCAGCACCAAGCATAACGAACAGTTCAACATCTGTAGCGGTTGATCTAACCGCGCGCATAGATGCGCTCGAAGCGCAGCTCGCAACACTGACTGGGCAAGTCGAATTGCAAGGCAACAATATGCGCGGACTTGAGGGCCGGTTGAAAATGATTGAGGCGCAACTGGCTGCCCAGGCGGTAGCGTCTGTTGAGACAGTTGCGCCAACAGCAGTGCCCACTGCTGCAGCGCCGAAAACTAAAACCAGCGTATCTCCAACAAAGCCGGCAAGCTCCGCTAAGCCAAACCCAGCTCGCGTCGCTGCGGTGGCCGCAATCGAGCGCCCCGCAAGTGGTGATGTGTTCGAAGATGGCTACACTTATGGCTACCGCTTATGGGAAGCCAAATTCTATCCGGAATCGCAAGCGATACTTGAAGAAATCGTCACAAAATTTCCGAAACATAAACGTGCAAGCTATGCGCGAAATTTGCTTGGCCGAGCATGGTTAGACGACAAAAAACCAGCAACTGCGGTGAAGGTTTTTTACGAAAATTATAAGGCTGATCCACGTGGTGACCGCGCGCCGGATAGCTTACTTTTCTTGGGCTCAGCTTTGACTGACCTTGGAAAGGCAGTGGAGGCATGCGAAGCTTTTGGTGAATTAGCAAAGGCATATCCTGATGCGGCGACTGGTCGCTTGGCCGAACGCCTCACATCCAGCAAAACAAGGGCTAAGTGCAAGTAACGCTAGAACCGGTCTTTCTCGACCGTTTTAGGGCAGCACTTTGCCGTCTAGGCTGTGCTGATGATCGCTTATTGTGTGCGGTTTCGGGCGGCCCCGATAGTCTTGCCCTTTTGCTGCTGGCGCAGCAAGCGTTGCCCGGCAAATTGGTTGCGGTAACTGTAGACCATCAATTGCGACCAGAGTCCGCTGGCGAGGCGAAAATTGTTGCAGAAATTTGCCGCAACTTGGACATACCGCATATCATTTTAACACCTGATGCAAAAATATCTGGCAACCTGCAATCATCCGCGCGCACGGCCCGTTACACCTTGTTGGAACGTGCGGCCGATGCGCAAAATTGCAAGCACATTGCCACAGCGCATCATGCCGATGACCAATTGGAAACACTGCTTATGCGGCTTGCACGGGGCAGCGGCGTCGATGGCTTGTCCAGCATTCGCGCCCGCAATGGCCGCGTCATCCGGCCAGTTTTAGAATTCACAAAAGCGGAGCTTGCCGAGATCTGCTCCATTGCCGGCATTCAAGCAGTCGACGACCCCAGTAACGCAAACATCGACTTTGATCGGGTTGCGATGCGGAACTGGTTGTCTAGCACGCAGCATCCATTTTCTGCACCTCGGGCGCTGCGGACAGCACGTGCATTAGCAGATGCGTCCGATGCTTTGGCCTGGATGACAGACACGCTGGCCGCACAGAGAATAAACCAAGTAAATGACGTTATCATCTGCAAGGCAAGCGGCCTTCCTCGTGAATTGAAACGACGGCTCTTAATCCGCTGCATCAGGACAATGGACATCAATATTGCGCCGCGGGGTGAAGCGATTGACCGATTGTTAGCCGACCTTGAAAATGCCCGAACTGCCATGATTGGCAATATCAAATGCCTGGGTGGAGATGATTGGCAGTTTTCCAAAGCACCCCCCAGGCGTAGTTGAGAAAAACAGCCCGTAATTTTGCCAATCGCTATATTGTCATTCACACATTCGACCCTACATTAGCCTAGTTAATCCACGTATTGAACGCGGGCACAGAACAAGGCAGCAATGATGAACGACGAACAAGAGCCCAAAAGCAACCCGATGCTCCGCAACTTGGCCATTTGGTCTGGGATTATTGTGGCGCTTTTGCTTGTCGCCTCGATATTTAACGGTTCGTCAGAAACGGCGAAGGGCATCAGCTATTCGTCTTTCCGCGACAAGGTTGAGGCGGGCGAAGTCAAATCCGTCGCGATCGCGCCAGAGCGTATCAGCGGCAAGCTGCAAAATGACGAAGCTTTCGTTACCGTTCCAATTCCGGGCGATAATAGCCTCTATCCGTTGCTGGATGAAAAAGGCGTAGATGTTCAAGGCAAAGCGGAAGAGCAGCCGAGCCTGATTCTAATCCTGTTATATCAAGCGCTGCCGTTTCTGCTCATCCTAGGCATCGCGTTTTTCGTTTTGCGGCAAATGCAAAAGGGCGGCGGCGCGGGTGGCGCCATGGGCTTTGGTAAGTCGAAGGCTAAATTGCTGACAGAAAAACATGGCAAGGTAACCTTTGATGACGTCGCCGGAATTGATGAGGCCCGCGAAGAGCTTCAGGAAATCGTCGAATTTTTGAAAGACCCGCAAAAATTCAGCCGCCTTGGTGGTAAGATTCCAAAGGGCGCTTTGCTTGTTGGTTCGCCGGGCACCGGTAAGACATTGCTTGCCCGCGCAATTGCCGGCGAAGCTGGCGTACCATTTTTTTCGATCTCGGGTTCTGACTTTGTTGAAATGTTTGTGGGCGTTGGCGCCAGCCGTGTACGCGATATGTTTGAGCAAGCGAAGAAAAACGCACCCTGCATAGTTTTCATTGACGAAATCGACGCAGTAGGCCGCAGTCGTGGCGCGGGCCTTGGCAATCAGAATGATGAGCGCGAACAGACATTGAACCAGTTGCTAGTCGAAATGGACGGTTTTGAAGCCAATGAAGGTATCATCATCGTTGCAGCGACCAACCGACCTGATGTCCTTGACCCAGCTTTGCTACGTCCCGGCCGTTTCGACCGTCAGGTTGTTGTGCCGCGTCCGGACATTGATGGCCGTGTCAAGATCCTCGCAGTACACATGAAAAAAGTGCCGTTGGCCCCTGATGTCGATGGGCGTGTGATTGCGCGAGGAACGCCGGGATTCTCCGGAGCTGACCTTGCCAACCTCGTGAACGAAGCCGCCTTACTGGCCGCACGTCGTGGCAAACGGTTGGTCGCGATGCAAGAATTTGAGGATGCCAAAGACAAGGTGATGATGGGCACCGAGCGTAAGTCGATGGTCATGACTGAAGATGAAAAGAAGATGACGGCTTATCATGAGGCGGGCCATGCTATCGTATCGATCCATGAGGCAGCATCGGACCCCATCCACAAGGCAACGATTATTCCTCGTGGTCGCGCTTTGGGTATGGTCATGCGGCTGCCTGAGCGCGATAATTACAGTTATCACCGTGACAAGATGCATGCCAACCTTGCGGTATCCATGGGTGGCCGTGTGGCAGAAGAATTAATCTTCGGCTATGACAAGGTCAGTTCAGGTGCATCGAGCGATATCCAATATGCAACCAGCCTTGCGCGCGACATGGTCACGCAATGGGGTATGTCGGACACTATGGGTCCACTCCAATATGAAGAGCGTCAAGAAGGCTATCTTGGCTATGGCATGTCGCAACGTTCAGCCATGTCGGACGAAACAGCGCGCAAGATCGATGCCGAAATTCGCAAGTTGGTTGAAGGCGGGCATAAACGGGCAACCGATTTGCTGACTGAACATAATGATCAGCTGCAGCTGCTAGCCAACGCGCTTCTAGAATTTGAAACGCTCTCTGGCGACGAAATAAATCAGCTTTTGGAAACTGGCAAATTCGAACGTGATGATGGCAAGGTCGTAAAGCCTTCGTCCATTCCAACGGTAGGCACCGCCATACCGAAGGCTGGACGCGGCAAATCTGCGCCGGTCGGAGATGCTACGCCACAAGGCATTTAGTTTTCAGCTTTTATTTGCGACCTCTACGCATTATCCCCAATCGGGAGAGAGTTGAGGTCACAAAATGAAATATGCTGTGCTTGTGGTCGTGGGTGCTCTGTTGTGCTCTGTTCCAGCCAATGCCATGGACGCTGAAACCTTTTTTGTAAAAGCTGTAGCTTTGCAAAAAAAGGGCATGGGCGCGGTCTTTGCGAAAGACTTGAAGCCAATGATCCGCGTTTTTGAAGAAGCGGCGAAGTCTGTCAAAGCCGAGAATGAGGCAGCGCGCGCAGCAGGGTCCCCATTATTCTGCGCGCCTAAGAAATATAGGCTAAATGCAGAGCAGTTCATTGGTGAATTCAGTAAAATTCCGAAAGAACGCAGGCAAGTTCAGTCGGTTCGCGATGCGTGGCGTGAAATAGTCATCCGCCGCTTTCCTTGCTGAATTTCAGAATCAAAACGATGCGCAGGTAATAGCGCTCATCACAAATTGGCGGCTATCGCGTCAAATTTGGGCAACAGAAAAAAACGCCATATATGCTTTCAAGTAACGCCAATTGTGATGACGAGAACGGCAAATAAGGTCAGCGCCGTAATCGCAAAAACGGATAGCAAGCACATACGCAAGAAAGCACTAAATCGTGATGTCTGATAAGCGCCTCGCAATTGCCGATACATATGGATCGGCGGATAAAGACTAAGCAGTAATCCGCCTATAACCTCGGTTTGAGGGAAGCTGATTAACAATGTGCATATCACACCTAATTGCATAATGAACGTCAGCGAATAGGTCACAAATACAGCATGATCGAACATCTTATATTGCCGCCGCCAGAAAAAAAGCAGCCAAACAAAGGGCACCGAAATCGGAATTAGGGCCCAGCTATATTTATATGCATTGGACTGCATTTTGTAGAGCAGCAACTGTGGGTTTTTGGTCGCTGTTTCAGCCGCTTTTATTAGAGCAGCGGCACCTGGAAAATCGGTGTCCCTAAGGCTTGGGTTGTCAGTCTTCCCTTTATTGGCGCCAAAGGTTCCGGCCGCTGTACCCATAAACCGCAAACCGAGCTTGTCAGAGCTAAGCTGTTCTTCAAGCGCGGCTGTTGGCTTGCCCGCGTCACGCGCATCAATGATTTCATTTTCTAAACGCGTTATTTTTGTTTGTAACTTTTGCCGTTCCAGCGCGAAATCGGGACTATCAATTGTCACCTGGAGGGAGCCGTCATCTGCGCCGCTCATGCCCGTGTCATCTGGCATCAGCTGGTTAACCACCGCAAAGGTAAGAAAAACAGTGAACAGAAACAGTGCCAATGGAGATACAAACTTCGCCCGCTCGCCGTGGACATAACGACGCGTCAGTTCACCGGGATTCCAAAACAAAAGCGGCAACGTCCGCCAAATCTTGCCATCAAAGTGCAGCACACTGTGTAGGATATCATGCCCAAACGCTCCAATCGTCCGGTGCACAGACCCCTTTTGTCCGCAGGCGTGGCAATGCGCACCAAGCAGATCGGTGCCGCAATTAAGGCATGTCCCAGATTGCCCACATCCCTCGCCTGCTGACGGTTCGACGGCCCGGGCAACTGCTGCACCGGTGACGATATCTGCTGCTTCCCCCAAATCTCCGTCCATTTCATTTGTTTATCAGCACGGTGTCCGAAAGCCAAAAGAAAAGGCCCGGACGAGCCGGGCCTGATCCATTCCACAATGATGTGAATATTACCGATCGTAATCGCGCTGCATGCCTGCACCACGTGCTGGCGCAGCGGCAGTCAAACGGAGAGCCTCGGCGGACAAGCTGATCGAGCCAACCTCATCCGCTTCTTCATCCTCATCAACCTGTACCTTCTGAAGCGACTGCACAAGGCCTTCCTTCAACTGGTCGGGACGAACGGTTTCCTCGGCGATTTCGCGCAAAGCAACGACAGGATTTTTATCACGATCACGATCGATGGTCAGTTCAGCGCCACCAGAGATTTCACGCGCACGCTCGGCGGCGAGTAATACAAGGTCAAACCGGTTGGTGATCTTGTCGATGCAATCTTCAACAGTAACGCGTGCCATATTGGCTCCTGATTCTTCGTATTTTCGGAAAGTTGCTTGCCACTAAAGATTAAAGGGCAAAATGTCAATGAAAAGGGCGGCTCGCTTGCGGCGCACTGTGCAAAGCGGTATCGCTAACAACATGACAGTCCAATCAGGCAAGCTCCGCTTCCCCGGAACGCACTTTCAGGTTGGGGACCATGACCTGCACTTGGTTCATCAGCCGCAAGATCGCCTGAACGCCCTTTTGCAGCTCATCGCAATGGCGCAAAAATCGATACAAATGTTTTTCTATATGTTTTGTGCAGACGAGACCGGTCAGCAAATGCGTGACGCGCTCGTTATGGCGGCGACGCGCGGCGTGCGCGTGCAATTGATTATAGACAGCTTTGGATCAACACAGGTGAGCGATAGGTTCTTCGACGCTTTGCTTGACGCAGGCGGCGAATATCACAGCTTCAGTACCCGCAAGGGCCTTGGCTACCTGATCCGTAATCACCAGAAGATGCTGATCATTGATGCTATCCACGCGCTTGTAGGCGGTTTCAACATTGCCGATTCCTATTTCGGGCGTGCAGGTGACGATAGCTGGGAAGATCTTGGCATAATCGTATCTGGTCCGCAGGCCCAACGACTGAGCGATTATTTCGAGGATATGGCGCAAGCGTCGAATGGCGGCAACGTCAGTTTCCGACAGATACGCAATATTATTCGCCAATGGCGGCCGGGTATTGGTCAAGTGCAATGGTTACTAGGCGGCCCAACGAACCGGATTTCGCCATGGGCGCTCACCTTCAAACGATCCTTGGATATCGGCAAGAAATTTGACATTGTTTCTGCCTATTTTTCGCCTTCCCAAACCATATTACGGCGCCTTGCCAAGACCGCCAGGCGCAACAAAGGGTCGCGCCTCATAATGGCTGGAAAGACCGATAATGGGGCAACCATTGCCGCTGCGCGGTTGCTTTATCGCTATCTGATGCGCCGCAAAACTCGGATTTTCGAATATCAACCGCGTCCACTCCATATGAAGCTTATGGTCATTGATGACATGGTCTATATTGGTTCCGCAAATTTGGATATCCGCAGCATGTTTATCAATTTGGAAATTATGGTGCGCATCAAAGACGCTGGCCTTGCTTTGCATATGTGCACGCTGATTGACGAACTTGTCTCCCAATCGGAAGAGCAGACACGGGTTCTGTTAAAAAAGCGGGACACTATTTGGAGCCGGTTTAAGGCTGGCATTGCCTATTTTTTGGTCAATTCCGTCGATTACACGATTGGTCGCCGGATCAAATTCCGCTTGATCCGAAAATCATAATCAATCTTTCCAGCCCCAGAACAGGTGGCAAGGCAATATATTCCATAAAGAATACCCATGGACGATCCTGCGGAAATGCGGTGTCATAAAATCACGCGCTCGGGCGCGAAATTGATAGACAAGAAATGCACCACCGGGCCGGATCGCCGTTGCAGTTTCCTTGGCAATTATTGGCCCAAGATCCTTGGGCAGTGTCGAAAATGGTAGGCCTGATAGAATATAGTCCGCATGTGCAAACCCGAAATTGTTTATGATTGCGTTCACCTCCGCCGCCGAACCATGGACCGCGATGAAGCGACTATCGCGAATATTGTGGCGCAGATATCCAATAAAATCTTTGTTTAAATCGATGACCAGCAGCGTGGCATCGGGGCGCATGAGGTCCAATATGGGCTGGCAGAAAGTCCCAATGCCCGGTCCAAATTCCACAAACAATTTCGTGTTGTCCCAATCGACTGGCGCCAACATTTTTTTCACTGTCTGCGACGACGATGGGACGATCGACCCGACCATCATCGGATGTTTGATAAAGCCTTTCAAGAAAACGCCCCACGGACCCAAAAAGAGTTGCACGCGGCCCTTCATGCGTTTCAACACCGTTTTTTTAGTCCAGTTTGTAGATATCATAAAAGGGATCCAGAGGTGGTTGTCAGGAAACACGCACAGTCACAAATGGCCGCGATTCCTTTAACCGCGTCAGATGACATTCTGTTCCCCTTGGCTTGCAATATATTGTCTATCGGTCCTATGCCTTTCACATGGCAAAGCTAAGCAACGGCACAATTTCGGTTATCTTTGTAGCACAGCGCACGGAGCTGGACGCCGACGGTTACGCTAAGGCTGCCGCAATGATGAGTGAGCTGGCCGCGCAGCAAGACGGCTATATCGGCATAGATTCGACACGTGGCACCGATGGACTTGGCATTACCATCAGCTATTGGACGGACGAAGCAAGCGCAAAGGCGTGGCGCGACCACCCCGATCATTCGGCAATACGCGATGCTGGACGAGATCTATGGTATTCGGATTACAGCCTGCATGTGGCAAAAGTGACGCGCAGTTATGATTGGAAAAAAGCATGAGCGCGGTACAAGCCATTCCCAGTAGCCGCGTTGTCATATTGTTCATGGTGATGCTCGTTGCCGCGGCGGGCAACACCGCAATGCAGTCGGCCCTTCCCGCGATCGCCAGCGAATTGGATATGCCAGACGTATGGGTCAGCCTTGCCTTTAGTTGGTCTGCATTATTGTGGGTTATAACAGCCCCCAAATGGGCACGCCTGTCGGACCGTCGTGGTCGCAAACAACTGATGAGCGTTGGCGTGATCGGCTTTGCGGCATCAATGGGCTTGTGCGGATTGGTACTCTGGCTGGGGCTCGCGGGCCTGATAGGCCCAGTCGTAACCTTCATCCTGTTTGCGTTATTCCGAAGCCTTTACGGCGGTTTTGGTTCGGCTGCACCACCCGCTGTTCAGGCCTATGTCGCCGCCCGAACCGAACGCGCCGAGCGCACCAAGGCGTTATCAATGCTTGCATCGTCTTTTGGTGTTGGCACCGTGATTGGCCCGGCCACAGCGCATTATTTTCTATTCCCACCTTTCGGTCTAGCTGGGCCGCTGATCATGTTTGCTGCCTTTGGTGTGGCAGTGTTGATTGCACTACACGTTCAATTGCCCAATGATACCCCGCGTTTTGAAGCCCGCGGTGCCGTTGCAGCTTATCCAAATGCCGCATCTATGAATTCACCAGATGATGAAGATGTCGATGGTGATGCCTTGGGTTCGGTATTGCCTGACAGCGAGGTCCGGTTACCTTGGCGCGACGAACGGATGGCGTCTTGGCTGATTGCCGGGTTGATCGGCGGCCATGCTCAGGCAATTATTTTAGGCGTAGTCGGCTTTCTGGTACGAGACCGGCTTGGATTACATGATCGCCCGTGGGAGGCCGTGCAAGCTAGTGGCTCCGTGATGCTCATTGGCGCAATGGCAACCTTGTTGGCACAATGGGGCCTCATCCCTATGCTTTCACTTGCGGCGAGAAATTCCGTGCTCTTGGGCGCAATCTTGGCGTTAGTGGGCACGATTTTGACAGGCATCAGCCATGATTTTTATGGCATTAGCACAGGCTTTGCCATTGCTTCGCTTGGCTTTGGGCTGTTCCGGCCAGGCTTTACGGCAGGTGCATCTCTCGCAGTCCATCGCCATGAGCAAGGCGACGTTGCAGGCAAAATCGCCTCGATTAACGGTGCCGCCTATATTGTCGCACCTGCGGTTGGTGTTGCTTTGTTCAATTATTGGGAGCCTGCCACATTCATCCTGATCTCGGCGGCTTTACTGTTCCTGATCATTTGGGGACGGCGCGCATTGGTTGTCCCGGAAATCTAGGAGTTAATGGCTCCCCCCTTGATCCTGACAGGCGCGAAAAGCCTATACTGCATTCACGCGAAGGCCGAATTTGGATAAAAAAAAGGGCCGACCGAAGCCGACCCTGAAATAGTCTTTAGGAGAGGATGCCTATAAGGCCCCGTTCATATGGCTCGATTTGATTTTTTGTGCAAGTGCGAACAGTGCAATGGCTGTTGCAAATGATGCAACTGCAACCTATATGATTAACCTGAATTTCGCGGCATTTGAACGATTGCGGGATCGAGAATTTTTTGTTGCAGCGCAACAGAATGAGGAGATGATATGCGCAGATTGCCCCCTTTACGTTCACTGGAAGCCTTTTTGCGCGTCGCTAAGCTTGGTTCGGCAAAAGCTGCCGCGAGCGAACTTGCCCTATCTCCGCCCGCACTTAGCCGCCGTATCAAGGCGCTAGAGGACTTTATCGGCAAATCTCTTTTTGATCGCCGTGCCCAAGCGATGGTCATTAACGCCGATGGTGAGGCACTTCTGGCAGCCGTTGAACCAGCAATGGACGCGATGGCCGAGGCGGTGGACGAGCTTGCCGGTCGAGGCGGGGAATATCGCCTGCGTTTGGGGCTATTGCCACTTTTTGGCTCACAACGGCTGATACCGCGCTTACCTGAACTGCGTAAGGCGTTTCCCAAGCTACATATCGATGTGGACACATCTGGCCATGCGGAAAATCTGCTAGGTGATGTAGTCGACGCAGCTATTATCATATCGGCAGACGTCGATTCCAAGCTTTACAGTGTCCGCTTAGACCGCAATCTTGTTTACGCTATCGCATCTGAAAAATGGGCGAAGGAGCATAATGTCGAAAAGCCCGAGGATCTCGCAAAGCATACAGTCATGGTACACAGCGACATGCCTATGATATTTGACGCATGGCGGCAGGCCATGGGTGTCCCCCGCCTGAAGCCGGCTGCTATCGATAGCTTGGACAGTGGCGCATTGATGCTGGAGGCTGCCGCAAACGGTCTTGGCGTTGCTATCATGCACGGAAGCCACTTCTCCGACGCGCGCGACCCGCGCCTGACAAGGCTTTTCAATACAGAAGTCGAAAGCCCATACAGCTATTACTTCGTTTGCCGTCCCCGTGCGCTGAAGCAAAGAGCCGTGAAAATCTTTCACGACTGGTTGTTGAAGGCAGGCGTGTAAATGTGCGGGACTCCTTCACTCCTATGCCTGACCTTCAACAGATGGCGATAGCGCGAAGCACTTGACCCAAACGGCAGCGGGCGTCATTGCAGAGAAATGACCCAAGACGTAGCCGATATGAATTTCGAACAGGCGTTGCTTGCGCTTGAAGACATCGTCCACAAGCTGGAAAGCGGCGAAGCTCCGCTCGATGAATCCATAGCCTTGTACGAACGCGGCAATGAGTTGCGGGCTTTGTGCCAACAACGGCTTGATACAGCGAAAGCGCGCATTGAAGCAATTGTGCAAGGGCCAGACGGATCCCCAACGGGCACAACAACATTCGGCGCCGGATAAGCACCATGGCGGCGCCCCCATCATTGCTACAAGACTCGCTCGCGCAAATTGCTGCAGACATTGATCAGGAATTTGATGGGCTTCTGAAGCTACCCGGCGACGCCCGAGATCGCCTATATGCAGCTATGCGCCATGCGGCGATTGGCGGTGGCAAGCGCCTCCGACCCTTGCTTGTAACTGCGACCGCAGCTCTGTTCCATGTGGACCGTGCGGTTGCTCTGCGGGTTGGTACGGCAGTAGAAGCCATTCATGTTTACTCTTTGGTCCACGACGACTTGCCCTGCATGGATGATGACGACATGCGGCGTGGCAAGCCAACAGTGCACCGTGCGTTCGATGACGCGACTGCTGTCCTGGCAGGCGATTCTCTGCACGCTTTGGCATTTGAAATACTCGCAAACCCACAAACACATGGCGACCCATTCGTGCGCGGCGAATTGGTATCAACTTTGGCTTTAGCTAGCGGTCCAGAAGGCATGGCCGGCGGACAGATGATGGATATCGAGGCAGAGAAATCAACATTCGATCTTCAAACCGTCATGCGCCTGCAAGCTCTGAAGACCGGTGCGCTTATTGCAGCAAGCGTTGAAATGGGCGCAATATTAGGACATATCCCGGCGGAAGGTCGGACGCATTTGCGGGGATATGCCCGGGACATTGGCCTCGCCTTTCAGATTGCCGACGACATCTTAGATGTTGAAGGTGATCCAGAACTTGCCGGCAAAGCGCTTCAAAAAGACGCGGCAGCCAATAAAGGCACATTTGTATCTCTCATGGGCCTCGAACGCGCCAAGCAGCAAGCGGAAATGCTTGTGCAGCAGGCCAACGACCATCTGTCGAATTATGGCGCCGAAGCCGATCTTTTGCGCGCAATTGCAAATTACATCACCGAAAGGGATCGCTAAATGACACACCGGATTGGCGTATATCCTGGGACATTTGACCCCATCACTCTGGGCCATATGGACATCATACGGCGCGGCGCAAAACTGGTGGATGAACTGATCATCGGCGTAACTACGAATGCAGCCAAATCCCCGATGTTTTCTGATGATGAACGGATTGCAATGGTCGAGCGCGAAGTCGCTAGCATCGGTTCGGCGCATATTCGCGTTGTAGGGTTCGATTCGCTGCTTATGGATTTTGCCGAAGCGCAAGGTGCCAGCACCGTTATTCGCGGCATTCGCGGCGTTACGGATTTCGAATATGAATATCAGCTCACGGGCATGAACCGCCAATTGAACGATCGCGTCGAAACGCTGTTTCTAATGGCAGATGTGTCACTACAACCTATTGCCTCCCGTTTGGTAAAGGAAATCGCGATTTACGGCGGGGAAATCGGGAAGTTTGTCACTCCCTATATTCGTGACGAGGTTGTTGCGCGCGTGGAAAAATTGGCCAAAAAAGGCGGTTAAGTGCTACGTCCGTTTGCCTCGCTTGCGTTCCATAGGCTTTGAAGGCGGCGGTAGTTCGAGATATTCCTCTGGCACATAAATGGCATAGGTCGCCAGCCGGATTTCACGGACGAACTGAAACAAGCAGGCAGATAGCAACGCCAATGCGAGCATAAATAATGCTACCGCCACCCAAGCTGCAGACGCGTTCGTTAGCCCCAGCACAAACAGGGCTACGATCATGATGCAAACCGAAATGGCCGACAGAACCGCGAACAAAATGGACGCCCCGACAACGCGCATGCGTTTTTCGATGATACGCAATTCGAAAACGACGCGTTCATGCGCGGCCCCTTCGGTGTTTGGATATTGGCGCTGCAAATCGCGTGAACGGTCTATAATTCGGGCCAGTCGGCCAGTGAGCACGTTGAGGAGGCTGCCCACCGCCACCAGCAAGAAAGCAGGTGTCAGCGCCGTTTGTAAAACAGAAATGACGGCGACAAGGTCGGGCCCAAATTCACCGTCCATTTTGCTTCTCCGCCGCCAAAGCGCGTAAGTCTGTCTTTAGCAATTTGCCAATGTGGCTGCGCGGCATTTCATCGATAGAGTATAGCATCGATATCCGCTGCGTCTTACCAAGCTGCCCATTCACACGCGCAAGAATGGATTCCGGCGAAGCTGCCTCGTCCCTCAACCGTACAAAGCCAACAGGTGTTTCGCCCCACGCATCGGAAGGCATGCCGACCACCGCAGCTTCGGCCACTTCGGGCTGCTGCTCCAACAATTCCTCAAGGTCTTTCGGATAAATATTAAACCCGCCAGAAATTATCATGTCCTTGGCGCGACCCACGATCGAAACGAAGCCATCCTCGTCAACAATGCCAATATCGCCTGTTTTTAACCAAATATTGCCCTCCTCGTCGCGCCATTCCATCTCGCGTGTTTTTTCTGGTTGGTTTTTGTAACCGGACATCATGGTCGGCGAACGACCGGTCAGCACGCCTTTTGAACCGGCGGGCAGGCGATTATCATCCTCGTCCAACACGATCAGTTCATGGCCCGTGACGGGTTGTCCAACGGTATGCAATTTGTGGGGATGATGATGGGCCTGCAACATGCAAACAACACCGCCTTCGGTCATACCGTAAATTTCGACAAGACCGCCCGGCCAACGCTGGAGCACATCCGCTTTCAGTTCAGCAGCAAAAGGTGCGCTGGTACAAAATTTCACGATGAAGCTACTGAGATCATAACTATCAAATTGCGGATGCGCCATGAGCCGTTGATATTGCACAGGCACGAGCATGGTGTGCGTAGTCTGATCGGTTAGCGCGTGGTCAAGATAGGCCCGAGCATCAAATTTTTCCATAATCCGGGCAAAACCGCCATGACAAACCGTTGGCAGGAATACCGCCAATGTCGTGTTCGAATATAAAGGCGTTGAAACCAACGACCGCGTATCGCGGGTGTAGATTGACTTAAATCCCCCAGCCATCTGGTGCCAGCGCATAGCGTGCGAATGGATGATGCCTTTGGGCGTTCCTGTGGTGCCACTGGAATAAATGATGTTGAACGGATCCGTCGCAGCAGGTGGCGTTGCGTCGAAATGCGCGTCTTGCTCTGCCATCCAGTTGGTCAGCGCTGGATGCTCACCAACGGCATTGTCAAGCATGATGATTTTAACATCACCCAGCGCCACATTTTGAATGTCAGCCAGTTTCGCAGAATCGACGAACAAATGCATTGCGCCGGAATCCTTGAACATCGCGGCGAGTTGCGCGGACGTTGCCGATGTAGTCAATGGTGCAGCGCAGCCGCCTGCACGCAAAACGGCAAGATACACCAATGCATATGGAATATTGCTGGTCCCCAATATGGCAACCGCCTGCCCCCGTTGCAGGCCATCGCGTTGCAACTGGGCCGCTATGCGTGCTGTTGCTAGCGCAACTTCGCGCCACGAGTATTCAGAAATGCTATCGGCAAGCGCCCGCGCATCAGGCTTTTCTTCACCCCAAGCGCCAATGAGCGCGCCGAAATCACCAAAGGATTTTTCCAGTTCGGTTTCGATAAGCATGTAAATTCCCGTCTCCCGTTCGCCGGTTTGTCTTTAGACTTAGCGCGATATACGAAAGTTTCATTGCCTAATTTTAGATGGCAAATCCGGAGTTAAATTTTTCGTTATCGCCAACCATAAAAGACTGTGGAAAAATGGCGACTTTAAGGCGCTTTTCCTTGGGTTTCTTGGGCTTTGGGCCTACAGTGCAACTATGACTGAAGAAACAACGGAAAACCCGCAAGACAACTACTCTGCGGACAGCGCAGCCAACCCCAATCAGAATGAATATGGTGCCGATAGCATCAAGGTTCTGAAAGGCTTGGATGCAGTGCGCAAGCGCCCCGGCATGTATATTGGCGACACCGATGATGGCAGTGGCCTGCATCACATGGTGTTTGAGGTTTCCGACAATGCCATCGACGAGGCGCTAGCGGGGCATTGCGATCTTGTACTGATCGAACTCAATTCCGATGGTTCGGTATCTGTCGAAGATAATGGTCGCGGCATTCCAACTGGCATGCACAAGGAAGAAGGCGTTTCGGCAGCTGAAGTTATCATGACTCAGTTGCATGCCGGCGGCAAGTTCGAGAACACGTCCGACGACAATGCCTATAAGGTGTCCGGCGGACTCCACGGCGTTGGCGTTTCGGTTGTCAACGCACTGTCGGAGTTTTTGGAACTTACCATCTGGCGCGAAGGCAAAGAGCATTGGATGCGTTTCGAGCATGGCGATGCCGTAGGTCCTTTGGTTGTACGCGGTGACGCACCGATTGTTGAGGGTAAGCCCAAAAAGGGCACGCGCGTAACCTTCATGGCGTCAACCGACACGTTCAAAAACGTTCTAGAATTTGACTTTGACAAGCTTGAACATCGCTATCGTGAACTCGCGTTCTTGAACTCCGGCGTGCGTATCTTGCTGCGCGACAACCGACATTCTGACGTCAAAGAACATGATCTTTATTATGAAGGCGGTATTGGCGCGTTCGTAAAATATCTGGACCGCAACAAGGCGGCATTGTTGGCCGACCCCATCACGATCACGTCCAACCGCGACGGCATAGGCATTGATGTCGCGTTGGAGTGGAACGACAGCTATTATGAAAACGTATTGTGCTTCACCAATAACATTCCGCAACGCGACGGCGGAACCCATTTGGCAGCATTCCGTTCGGCGCTCACGCGCACCTTGAACAATTATGCTGAAAAATCGGGCGTTTTAAAGAAAGAGAAAGTCACGCTGACCGGCGATGACATGCGTGAAGGGTTAACCGCCATTGTCTCGGTTAAGTTGCCTGATCCCAAATTCTCGTCACAAACGAAAGACAAATTGGTCTCCTCTGAAGTGCGTCAGCCTTTGGAGAGCCTGATGGCAGATCGGATGAGCGAATGGCTGGAAGAGAATCCCGGCCACGCACGCACCGTCATCCAAAAAGTCATCGACGCCGCTGCCGCTCGCGAAGCCGCGCGCAAGGCACGCGAGGCCAGCCGCAAATCCGTCATGAGCGTAGCATCGCTACCCGGTAAGCTTGCCGACTGTCAGGAGAAAGATCCTGCCAAGTCCGAACTGTTCCTGGTCGAAGGTGACTCGGCAGGCGGATCAGCCAAGCAAGGCCGCGACCGGCATTATCAGGCGATTTTGCCGCTAAAGGGTAAAATTCTCAACGTCGAACGCGCACGCTTTGACCGGATGCTGTCATCAAAAGAAGTCGGCACGCTGATTCAAGCGATGGGCACAGGTATTGGACGCGAAGATTTCAACATCGAGAAATTGCGCTATCACAAGATCGTGATCATGACCGACGCTGACGTTGACGGTTCGCACATTCGCACATTGTTGCTCACATTTTTCTATCGCCAAATGCCCGAAATTATCGAAAACGGACATCTCTTCATTGCGCAACCGCCTTTATACAAGGTCGCGAAGGGCCGCAGTGAAATCTATGTGAAAGATGACAAAGCACTTGACGACCATCTAGCCGAACTTGGCCTAAGCGGGGTTGTTTTGGAAGGTGCAGGCGGACAACGCGCGGGTGCGGATTTAGGCGCGTTGGTCGACCATGCACGCCGTATGCGCAGCCTGATGGCATTTGTGCCGCGTCGTTATGACCCAACGATTGTCGAAGCCATGGCGCTCACGGGCGCGCTGGACCCTGACGCCACCGACCGCAACGCCGCCGTTGCCAAGGCTGCAGCGTGGATGGCTGCACAGGATGTGGAGGGCAAATGGTCCGGCCGCGTATCCGAAGATGGCGGCTATCATTTCGAACGCCTATGGCGTGGGGTGACGGATCATCACATCATTGAGGCCGCCTTCCTCATGTCCGCTGAAGCCCGCAAATTGCATAAGTTGGCGAGCGAAGAGACCGCAAGCTACGAAACCCCAGCGCGGCTTGTTAAAGTCTCCGCCGCGTCGGCCGAAGCAGTTGACGAGGTGGAGAGCGACGAAGAGACTGGTGACGCAGTTGGCGATCAAGCCAAGCGCGCGACCACTGCGGTGAGCGTCGGAAACAAGGGTGCAATTACGCGCCCGTCCGAATTGCTTGAGGCTATATTGATTGCGGGCCGTAAGGGGCTCTCGATTTCTCGATACAAGGGTCTTGGCGAAATGAATGCCGAGCAATTGTGGGAAACCACCCTTGATCCGGATCATCGCTCCTTGCTGCGCGTGGAGATTGATCAGGCCGACCTCGCAGACGATATTTTCACAAAGTTGATGGGTGAAGTCGTTGAGCCACGGCGTGACTTTATTGTAGAAAACGCGCTCAATGTCGCCAATCTGGACGTGTAGGCGGCAGGCATTGCGGACTTAGGTTTTCGGATAATCGCAGCTTTTGGTCAACATATCGCTCGGTCGTTGGCGTGACAAAAAGCTTTGTATATGTGCCTTTCTTTGTTGGAGAGGCATTATGCACAGGCACGGGTTTTTCATGATGGCATGTCTGGCATTGCCCGTCTTGGCGCAGGCCGACGACAGCCGTGTCGAAATCGGCACTGGTGTCGCAAGCTATTATGGCGCCGAACTGAGCGGAAGGCGCACCGCGAGCGGCGAACGCTTTGACCCTAGCGCCATGACGGCTGCGCACCGCACCTTGGCCTTCGGCAGCCGCGTTGCCGTTACTAACTTAGCCAATGGTCAGGAAGTCATTGTCCGTATCAACGACCGTGGCCCTTGGGGCAAATCACGCATTGTGGATGTGTCTTATGCAGCGGCCAAGCAACTTGGCATGCACCTCACTGGCACTGCTAAGGTGAAGCTCGAATTGCTGAATTAAGTGATTGCCGCCCGCTGCCATTCCGGCAGTTGCAGCGTCGTCATATCCTCCACACGGCGCAATTCTACCGACAGGCCGAGTTCTGGGTAGGCACAGCGTTGACGGCTGAGATCGGCCTGTTCCATCGGCACAACCACCAGCCGCCGGTTGACCTTTTGCCGCCAGTTCATTCTCGCTGTGTTTTCCTGCCCGACATAGCATCCTTTGTTAAACGAAACGCCGTTCAACTCGGCAGCGTTTGCCTCAAGCCATAAGGTTTGCTCACTTCCAAGCTCTGCTAACCCTTCAGTGATGCCCAAAGCCAACCGATGTGCGCGATATTCGGCGCTAACGTCCACATCACCATCTGCAGACGCTCCGAGCCATCGCTCACCCATATTGGGATGACGTGGGTCGCTACTACCGTCTGCATTCCAAAAGACCGCGCAGGCAGAATCCATTGTAATCATAATCTTGCGCCGCAACCGGTAGATTGACAGCCGCCGAAAAAGTGCCTCTGCCTGCACGCGTTCGCAATCGATCAACACATCGTCGCCATCGGCCCACAAAAAGAAATCAAACAAAGCTTTGCCTTGTGGGTTCAAAAGCCCCGCCCATAAGGGCATCTCTGCTGCAGTATCCTGCGTCACCAACCCCTGCAGGAATTGGCGCACATCTTCCCCTGTTTCGGTAGGTGACAAACGGATGATGTGTCGGTCATATAGACGGGTGTTTCGCATAGGTGACAGATAGGGCGGCAAACGCGTAAAGGGAAGCCATGACCGATCAGACGATTCTCTCCATCCGCCGCCCCGATGACTGGCATGTTCATTTGCGCGATAATGCCGTGATGCGGAGTGTTGTGCCATATACCGCAGCGCAATTCGCACGGGCTATTGTTATGCCCAACCTGTCACCGCCAGTGACAACAGTTGAAGCAGGCGCGGCCTATCGCGAACGGATATTGGCGGCTGTGCCCCAAGGGGTCAACTTTACGCCTTTAATTACGGCCTATCTGACCGACGCGTCGAAAGGCGAAGAGCTGGCGCGTGGTTTTGCCGAAGGCGTGTTTACGGCGGCAAAATTATACCCTGCCCATGCAACAACCGGAAGCGCACATGGCGTAACCAACATTGCCAACATCATGCCCGCGCTTGAGCATATGGCGCGCATCGGCATGCCGTTGCTCATCCATGGCGAAGTCACCGATTCACATGTTGACATATTCGACCGGGAAGCGGTGTTTATCGAACGCACTTTGTCAAAGCTGGTCCGCGAATTGCCTGAGCTGCGCGTCGTATTTGAACATATCACCACGGCGGATGCGGTCGCCTTTGTCGATGATGCCAGCGATAATATCGCCGCCACTATCACCCCGCAGCATTTGCACATCAATCGTAACGCCATGTTCGAAGGTGGCATCCGCCCGCATGCCTATTGCCTGCCCGTGGCGAAGCGCGAAGTGCACAGGCTTGCGCTGCGCAAGGCCGCAACATCGGGCAGCGCCAAATATTTTCTTGGCACCGACAGCGCGCCGCATGACAAATCCGCCAAGGAAAGCGCCTGTGGCTGTGCCGGAATCTTCAACGCGCCCTTTGCTATGGAAAGCTACGCAGCGGTTTTTGAAGAAGAAGGCGCGTTAGATAAGCTTGAGGCGTTTGCGTCAGAGAACGGGCCTCGCTTTTATCGCCTGCCTCTGAATGAGGACCGCGTCACTTTGGAGCGTATCGATACGCCAGTACCAGAACTGCTTGAGTTGGATGGCGTTTCAGTTGTGCCCTTTCACGCAGGCGAAACTTTGCGCTGGCGGTATAGGGCTTAGCTTCCCCTAAGCTTTAGCCGCCCGATAGGTTTTGATCGCATCGGCGCAGAATATCGCAATACTGAACCAGATCAGGATGAAGCAGGCCAGCTTGGTTGTGCTTAACGGCTCGCCATAGACATAGATCCCCAATAAAAATGCAATCGAAGGGGCGATATATTGCACGAAGCCGAGGCTGGCATAACTCATCCGCCGCGCCGCAGTTGCGAACATCAACAACGGAATAGCCGTGACTGCACCTGCAAGGATCAGAAGTCCGGACGTCGTCAAATCGTCGCCAAAGCCGCCAGTGCCAGCCTGCGCATACCAAGACACTGCGCCAAGCGATAAGGGCGCAAGCAACGTCGTTTCAATGGCGAGGCCAGGCACTGAGCCAACCGGCGTCACCTTGCGGATGAGACCATATAGGCCAAAGCTGAAGGCCAAAGACACCGAGACCCATAATGTATCGAGCGCATCGCCGATGAGAATAGCAACACCGATGGCGGCAACAGCGACCGCCACCATTTGCAACGGACGAAGCCGCTCACCCAAAAACAGACGGCCCAAAAGCACGTTCACTAGCGGATTAAGATAGTAGCCGAGGCTGGCCGCCAATATGTGGTCGGTCGACACGGCCCAGATGTAAATGAGCCAATTAATCGCAATCAGCGCTGCGGAGGCGAGCAAGTTGCGTAAGTGCGCGTTGTGCCGGAAAATAGCTGTATATTCGCCCAACTGTTTGCGGAACGCCATGATGATCAGTAGCAAGGGGATGGACCATAGGATCCGCTGCGCCACTATGGCGATTGGCGGTACATGGCTTAAGAGCTTGAAGTATACAGGCACCACGCCCCAGATCAGATAGGCTGATATCGCATAAGGCAGCCCGCTGGGCTGCGCAGTTTTTGTTTCATCTGCCATGTTGTGAAGCCCCCGGCCCTCAATTGAGGGTCAGATAATCCCGCCGCCCATCCAGAGGCGCAGTGCGCAAATGGCCATTACCAAAAGGCAGAAGTTACGGCCCGCATTCTTATCCGAAAGAAACCCAAATGCAGCGCCTAAACCCGCGATCAGAATAATCAGCCAGTTCAACCACCCCAGCAGCGGAATGAACCCGATAAAGGCCATAACAAGGGCAATAAGGCCCAGAAGAAACGCGATCATATTTGCCATGCGCAGACTGTGCCGCGTTTTAGGTGGTCTGGCAAGTAAAGGTAGCTCGCATGTGCAATCGAGGTAACCAAATATGAAACGGCAATCGAATATGGCTTGATCGGACGCTGCACTAACTTGTCAGCATCCGATCATCTAAACAGGGATTTTTATGATCATTTATTCAGTAAGGGTGAGACCCGTCCACTTTGCCAGAAATGCGTAAATATCCGAATATTCATCGATAACCTTGTCCGTTGGTTTACCCGACCCGTGGCCCGCACGGCTTTCAATACGGATAATTTTCGGTTTGTTTCCAGTTTCTGCAGCTTGAAGGGCAGCGATATATTTAAAGCTATGGCCTGGGACCACGCGATCGTCGGTATCAGCTGTCGAAACGATGACCGCCGGATATTCAACACCTGACTTGATGTTGTGATACGGCGAATAGGTCATCTGCTTTTTGAAGTCCGCTTCCTTGCTCGGGTAGCCATAATCGTCGACCCAATAACGACCTGCAGTAAACCTATCAAAGCGGACCATGTCCATAACGCCCACGGCGGCATGTCCTGCCGCAAAAAGGTCAGGCCGCTGGTTCAAAGAAGCTCCCACCAACAAACCGCCATTGGAGCGGCCCTCGATAGCAATTTTGCCTTTCGCCGAAATGCCGCTGGCAATCAGATATTCCGCTGCTGCTGCAAAATCATCAAAGACGTTTTGCTTGTTCATAAGGCGACCTGCATCATGCCATGGCTTGCCATATTCCCCGCCGCCACGAATATTCGCCAGCGCAAATACGCCGCCCGACTGAAGCCAAGCCATACGCGTTGCCGAATAAGTCGGCGTCTGCGAAATGTTGAACCCGCCATAAGAATATAACAAAGTTGGCGCGCCTTGGGAAAGATCAATATCCTTCTTATGCACGATGAACATCGGAATCTTTGTGCCGTCCTTTGACGGATAAAATACTTGGCTAATGCTGAAGTCTTGCGGGTTGAAGCTCAACTTCGGTTCCGCAAAAGGCGTCGATGCTCCGCTATTGCTATCAAATCGGTAGACGGCGCCAGGCTGATTAAAGCTCGAAAAGCCATAAAATGTCTCTGCATCGCCAGGTGTACCGGAGAAGCCACTGGCAGTGCCAATCGCGTTGAGTTGTATTTCCTGTACAGGCTGCCCAGTAAGGTCGGTCATAAGTGCCATCGATTTGGCGTCCTTGATGTACGACAGGATCATGCGATTTCCGACGATTTGTGCCCGCGAAAGCGTTTCTGCACGCTCCGGGATAACATCGGTAAATACCGGCGCTTTCCCACTAAGGTCGACGCGCACAACCTTCAGCTTTGGCGCATCCTTGTTGGTGGTAAACCACAAGATATTGCCCATGCCTTCGATAAGGCCCCAGTCATGCTCTAATCCTTTGACCAAAGGCTGCGCCTTCCAAGTCGGTTTTTTGCCGAGCGGCATGATGTGCAGTTCATATTTCTCATCTGTGCCCGACGAGGTGGTGATTACCGCCCATTTGCCATCATGCGTCACCTGCGCACTATGCCCATATTCGGGCTTATCAGGTGTAGCATAAATCGCTTTGTCTTCGGACTGTGGCGTACCGATTTTGTGAAAATATACTGTCTGGTTATAATTCAGCTGCTGGAATGCCGCGCCTTCTTTTGGTTCGGCAAAACGGGAATATAGAAAACCCTCATTACCGACCCAGCTGATATTCGTGAATTTAGCCCATTTAATTTCGTCGGCCAAAACTTTGCCAGTCGCGGTATCGAGCACCTTGATTGTGCGCCAATCAGATCCGCCATCCTGTATAGAATAAGCGAGCAGCTTGCCATTTTTCGATGGCACCCAGCTATCGAGCGCGGTCGCCCCATCCTTTGCCCAGCTATTCGGGTCAAGCAACATGCGGTCGGCGCCATCTAGGCCCTTACGAACATATAGCACAGACTGATTTTGTAGCCCGTCATTCTTGTTAAAGAAATAATAGCCACCCGCTTTTTCAGGTAAGCCAAAGCGTTCATAGTCGAACAGCTTCTTCATCCGGTCGGCAAGAATTTGCTTGCCCGGCAAACTTTCCAAATAGGCGTCGGTAACGGCATTTTGTGATTTCACCCACTCCGCGACTTCGGCATTGACGCGGACATCATCCTCAAGCCAGCGATAGGGGTCCGCAACCTTTACGCCGAATTGTTCATCAACGACATCGACTGCCTTGGTCTTAGGATAGGTCAGTCCCGCAGGAGCAGAGGCGCTTGCCGCACTCTGGGCCAAAGCGATGGACGAACTTGACGCCATCATGATCGCAGCCCCAAGCAAAATTGCGCTTCGCATAAATTCATTTCCCCATCTTTCGAATATCGTTTTTAGGACTATAGCCTTGACCGAAGAACGCCAATCATTTCACGCGTCGTCCACCAGCTTAAATTGCGTCTTCGTCGAAATTATTTGGTCAGTTGGCCCTCTGCCAACATAATCGCAACAGTCATGCAGACGACAAACAGCATTCCTTCAAGACCCCCAGTTGCCATTTGGCTCATTCGGCCAAAGCCATCCTCACCAAGTAGTTCACCGATCTGGTCAAGGCGCAGCCGTGATTGCGGAAACAATTGTGCCAAAGCATGTAAGCTGCCGCCAAGCAATTGCCCACCAGCAGAAGGAATGGCCACGCCCGCACTTGCCCCTACGAACGCCGCTGAGAGCATCCTACGCGACAAACTCTGACCAAATGATCTGTGACTAGCCAAATACAAACTAAGCCCCACAGCTCCTCCTAAAATAGCTCCTTCCAGTGCGCCAGTGATGTGGGCAGGCGATTGCCCAAGCATCAGATTAAACGCATCCAGGCCAAGCAGCTTCACGATGCCTCCAACAAGGAAACCACCCGCCGCGCCACCCAGAATTGTCGATAGACCTCGGTCAGGCTTCATAAGACCAATCGTCGCCATGCCGAAACTCACACCAACGGCACCAATCAGCGCAATCATTACTGTGAGGGCGGTAAGTACGAGGACAATAGATGCGCCGCCCATGCCTTGCGCACCGCTTGCAAATCCATAAAAAACTCCGCCAAGCAGACCAGCAATGCCGCCGCCTATGATGCCAGCACCGCCTAACCTCCGAAATGTTCGCCAATCCCACTTGCCCGAATATCCTGCAGGCGGGTCGTTAACCGACACTGCAGTATCTACGTCCACCGTCGCTATAAAACGATAGCCATGCTTTGGTACTGTCTCGATAAAGCTGGGACGCGCGGCGTCATCTTGTAGAATGCGGCGCAAACAGCGCACACATTGAGTCAGCGCCTCATCGGTAACGGGAACGCCGCGCCAAACTTCATCCATGAACTGCGCTTTGGGCACTAGGTCGCCAGCATTGCGCACCAAGAGGACTAGCGCATCAAAATAGCGGCTGGAGACGTCCAAGGCCGCACCATCGCGTGCAAGCAACCTGCTTTCAGCATCAAGTGTGAAGGGGCCGAAGCGAAAGCTAGCTGATTTCATTTTTCACCAAATGCTCATTTCTTGCTCATGCTTACAATATTGCTTCGCCATAAATGCATAGCCTTCATTTATCGAAAAGGGCAATGTTATGCATATGACGAGTAAACAGTCTCAACGCACAAGTGCGAGCCCTTGGCGCGTCATAGGCTGGGGCGGGGCCATAGCGCTGATTCTGACACCATTGGTGGCCATGCAATTCACGAGTGAAGTGGACTGGGACGAAACCGACTTCATTGTAGCAACCATCATCTTCGGTATTGTCGGCGGCCTTATCGAACTTGCCGTGCGCCTTTCGTCTAATTGGTATTTCCGCATCGGGGCCATGTTCGCGGTGCTGGCCGGGTTTATGGTCGTTTGGGCAAATTTGGCCGTCGGCATGATCGGCAATGAAGACAATCCCGTGAACCTTTGGTTCGGCGCGGTTCTATTTGTTGCCATTGTAGGCAGCATCGCATCGCGTTTTCGCAAGCGCATCTTGCCATTCACCATGTTCTTATCCGGCGCTCTGCAAGTCGCCATTGGAATCTTTGCCGGCATTTTAGGCGGCGACATGCGCGGCGGCAAGTTTACGATCGTCCTATCGGTGGCGTGGTTTATAGCGAGCTTGTTTTTCTGGTACGCACGACAAAAGCGTAATGTTCAGGATTGAAACCACGAAAAAGGGCGGCACCCAATAGGATACCACCCTTTTAAATTTCTAAGGTGAGAGGTGTTTACTCGCCGTCGTCGAGCACTTCTACAGGACCGCTGTCTTGGCCCTTAGCATCTACGTTGCGGTCAACAAGCTCAATGACGCCCATAGGCGCAGCATCCGAACCACGGAAACCAGCCTTGATAACACGGCTGTAACCACCGCTGCGGTCGGCATAGCGCGTTGCCAATTCGTCAAACAACTTTACCAGCTGCGTGTCATCCATCAAACGGCTCATCGCCAGACGACGGTTGGACAGGCCACCCTTTTTCGCAAGCGTGATCAGCTTTTCGATGTAAGGACGCAATTCTTTCGCCTTTGGCAAAGTCGTCTTGATTTGCTCATGCTTGATAAGCGACGCTGCCATATTGCGAAGCATCGCGGTACGGTGCGACGTGGTACGCTGCAGCTTACGGTGGCCAACTTTATGGCGCATAATTCATTCCTTCGTTCGTAGGGGGGCCGTATTAGGTACCCCGATCCTGGCCAATTAAGGGCGGCCATTTCCCTGTGTGTTGGGCCAAAGCACTGCCTTGGCCCAAATATTTTTTAACCAAGCAGTTCTTGTTCGAGCTTCTTAGCCATTTCTTCGATGTTCTCTGGTGGCCATCCGGGAATATCCATGCCCAGACGGAGGCCCATCGACGACAATACTTCCTTAATTTCGTTCAGCGACTTGCGGCCGAAATTAGGCGTACGCAACATTTCGGCTTCGCTCTTTTGAACGAGATCGCCAATGTAGATGATGTTGTCGTTCTTGAGGCAGTTTGCGCTGCGGACCGACAGTTCCAACTCGTCGACCTTCTTGAGAAGATAACGGTTGAGCTGATTTGCATCCGATTCTTCCGAAGAAGCCGATGGTGCGGACATACCTACCATTGGTGAAGATGCGGCCATCGAGTCTTCGAAGTGAACGAACACTTGCAGTTGATCCTGAAGGATACGGGCAGCATAAGCCACGGCATCCTCAGGCGTAACGGTGCCGTCAGTTTCGATGGTCAGCGACAGCTTGTCATAGTCCAATTCTTGACCGATGCGGGCGTTGTCGACCTTGTAGGCAACTTGACGCACAGGCGAATAAAGACTGTCGACTGGGATCAGGCCAATTGGCGCATCTGCCGGACGATTGGCAACCGCAGGCACATAGCCCTTGCCGCTGTCGGCAGTGATTTCCATGTTCAACGTTGCGCCATCGTCAAGATGGCAGATGACAAGATCAGGGTTCATCACTTGGATGTCGCCCGAAACAGCAATGTCACCAGCGGTTACAGCGCCAGGGCCAGTGGCCGAAAGCTGTAGACGCTTTGGACCTTCGCCTTCCATCTTCAACGCAACCTGCTTGATATTCAAAACGATGTCCGTGACATCTTCACGCACGCCAGCCAGCGACGAGAATTCGTGTAACACATTCTCGATTTTGATCGACGTGATGGCTGCGCCCTGCAACGATGAAAGCAAGACGCGACGCAGCGCGTTGCCGAGCGTCAAGCCAAAGCCACGCTCAAGTGGCTCGGCAACAAATACAGCCTTACGCTTCGCATCGCTACCTGATTTGAGTTCAAGTGCGTTGGGCTTTTTCAGTTCCTGCCAGTTCTTAATATTGACGGACATGGATTTCCCCTTGGGTTTTGCAAAACCGGCAATTTGGTGCACCGTGCCGGCTCGCGGGTAAAAGAAGGAACGACTGAACAGCCGCCCCTGAAACGAATGCTTAGACGCGGCGACGCTTGGAAGGACGCACGCCGTTATGCGGGATAGATGTCACGTCGCGGATCGATGTGATGGTGAATCCCACGGCCTGCAATGCGCGCAACGCCGATTCGCGACCCGAACCTGGGCCCTTAACTTCAACTTCCAAAGTGCGAACGCCATGTTCAGCAGCTTTCTTGCCGGCATCTTCTGCTGCAACCTGCGCGGCATAAGGGGTCGACTTGCGGCTACCCTTAAAGCCCATAGTTCCTGCAGACGACCAGCTGATCGCGTTGCCCTGGGCATCTGTGATCGTGATCATGGTGTTGTTAAAGCTAGCGTTGACGTGCGCGACGCCTGCCGAGATATTTTTGCGCTCCCGCTTTTTAATGCGCTGTGGTTCGCGTGCCATATAATGTGTATCCTATTCGAAAATGCGAAGAAAAAATAATTAGGCCAAGGCCAGTAATTACTTCTTCTTGCCCGCGATTGCCTTGGACTTGCCCTTACGGGTGCGCGCATTGGTATGCGTGCGCTGACCACGGACGGGAAGGCCCTTACGATGGCGAAGGCCACGGTAGCAGGCGAGATCCATCAAACGCTTGATGTTCATCGATGTGTTGCGGCGAAGATCGCCTTCTACGGTATAGCCCGCATCGATAGTTTCGCGGATTTGCAGAACTTCGGCATCCGAAAGGTCCTGCACACGACGGCTATGATCAATTCCCAGCTTAGTCGCGATTTCGACGGCTTTAGTGCGGCCGATACCGTGAATGTAGGTAAGCGCAATGATCACGCGCTTGTTGGTTGGAATGTTAACTCCGGCAATACGTGCCAATTTATTTACTCCTGCTCCACAGGTGCCCCCTAAAGGACAAACCCTATCTCAACGCTGATGATATCCCGAAACGCACAAAACCAGCTGACGCATAATCGCGCTGCTGGCTGTACCAGAGGTTCGGAATTAGCCGCGCCTTACGGTGAGTCGCGCGCGCTGTCAAGGCCAGAGGCGCGCTATCCCTTGCCTTTCGTCTTGGTTTTACCGTCGCTGGCGTTTTCCTCGATGAATTCGATGATCTTGCTCGCAATATCTTTACCGCTAGCTTTTTCGATGCCCTCAAGTCCCGGCGAGCTGTTTACTTCCATGATTACGGGGCCGTGGTTGGACCGCAGCATATCTACACCCGCAACATTGAGGCCCATGGCGCGGGCCGCGCGGACTGCCGTGGATCGCTCCTCGGGGGTAATCTTAATGGATGATGCGGTACCGCCGCGATGCAGATTGGACCGGAAGTCGCCCTCGGCGCCCTGACGCTGCATCGACGCGACAACCTTATTACCAATAACGAAGCAGCGAATGTCGGTCGCGTTGGCCTCTTTGATAAATTCCTGAACCAAGATATTCACATTTGCCCCGCGAAACGCCTCGATAACGGAACGCGCCGATTTCTCGGTCTCACCCAAGACAACGCCAATCCCTTGCGTGCCCTCAAGCAACTTAATGACAACAGGCGCGCCGCCCACCATCTGGATGACTTCGTCGGTCTGGCGCGGGTCATGAGCAAAGGCCGTCACCGGTAGACCGAGGCCCTTGCGCGCCAAAATCTGCAATGACCGCAATTTGTCGCGCGAACGGCCAATGGCAACACTCTCATTCAACGACCACACATTCATCATCTCAAACTGGCGCAAAACAGCAAGGCCATAAAAGGTAATGGACGCCCCGATGCGCGGGATAACCGCGTCATATTTGCCGAGCTTTGTTCCCTGATAATATGCTTCGGGCCGATGTGAGGTGATGTTCATTGTCACACGCAAGGTGTTTAATATGTCAATCTCATGGCCACGCGCTTGTGCCGCCTCAACGAGACGTTGGTGGGAATATAGGTTGGCATTCCGTGCCAACATTGCGATTTTCATGTGCTTATGCTTCCTTGATTGGCGGGTTTTCCCAACACCCACCGCCGCCCGCTATTAACGAGAAAGCCGCGCCTTAACGCCCGCCGACCAATTAGCAAGGGAAAGGCCATTGATCGCCGATTCGCTAAGGTAAGCTGACCGTTCCAACATATTTTACCAAAACAAAATTGCGCGGAGATTACATAACGATCTTGTCGTTCCCCGTTGGAGGACCGCACCATGCGGCGGTCGATAACAGGTGCTTCATAACGTTTGGGCTTTTCTCCTGCGTTGAGCCGGAACCAAAACTCGACATAGGGTTTGCCGTCGCGCAAAATGGGTTTAATCCGCGTGGCGTGGATAGACGATGTTGCTGCGCCCGTGTCCATCTTGGCGTGCAATTGTGACAGGCCAAGACTTGGCACATCAACCATCTCGCACCAGCCTATTTCGATTTTATTGCTGGATTTCGTGCTGCGTGGCCCCTTCGGCAACTAATTTGGCTCCGTTTGAGGCGGCTCACTTGCGGAGGCACTATCATTAGGTGTTGCTTCAGATGTTTCATCAGAAGCTACTTCCGTAATCGTCTCAATATCTAACTTGAAGCTGTCCAACTTGGGTACTTCTGTTTCTGCGGCGGCAAAAGGGGCCAGCATGCTTTTAAATTGCTCACCAAGAACTTTATCAACGGCAGGTGCAATTTCCGGAACCTTGTAGCGCATGTAACCACCTACGACGTAGGAGAAGCTGACCCGCGTACCTGCATTATCCTTAGCAGGCTCCATAGCAACGGTTAGCGTACCTATCACAGCCTCCGACTGAAGTGGGCCGAGCGCTCCTTGCATACGCAATACTTTGCCAGGGAGTGCGAATATAACCCGCATATGTTCAACGCTACCGACGGTCTTCAAAGTGCCATTTTCGTCGGCTTCCTGAAACAATTCGCAAAAACAACCACCGGCCTGCACATCAATATAAAAACCCGCGCTTGAACCGGACCAGCTATGTGCTTTGTTCCAATAATCCTTGGGTACAATGAGGCGTTTCCAGATTTCCTCAGGCGTCGCGTTCACCGTCGCAATATGGACCGAATTGAAGCCCGCATCTGACGCGGCTTTGACGTCAGCAAAAGCAGGAGAAGATGTCACCATAAGTAGTGCAGCAGACGAAAGAACGCTTTTCATGTGAAAGGTCTAGCCCTGATTTAACGGAAATAAAAGCATCGTTCATATTGATCAGAATAGAGCATTCCGTCGGCACTGCATGAACGCTAACGCCAATTAATTCCAATGCTAATCAACGTCACCCAATAATGGCGTCAATGGCATCGGTCACATCTTCAATCGATGCCATGCCATCAACCCGGCTGACTAGGCCGCGTGCGTCGTACAGAGGTAAAATCGGTTCGGTCTTTGCGCGATATTCCGCCATGCGGGTCCGCACAGTTTCCTCATTGTCATCTGGCCTGCGTTTAAATTCATGTGCACCGCATTTGTCGCAGATGCCAGCAACGACAGGTTGCTTGAACACATCATGATAGCCCTCACCGCAATGTGCGCAGGTGTAGCGGCCGACCACGCGCGCAACCAACGCGTCTTCATCGACAACCAGCTCAACGACATGATTCAACGTCCGGTTACGCCCAGAAAGCAAACCATCCAACAACGCCACCTGCGGCGCAGTGCGCGGGTATCCGTCGAAGATCAGGCCCTTGTCAGCAGGAATGGCATCCATATGTTCGCCAAGAATTTCCGCCATCAACTCGTCGGGAAACAATTTCCCAGCTTTCATGATTTCATCAGCCATTTTACCGACATCCGAACCAGCCTTAACTGCCGCACGCAGGATGTCACCTGTAGACAATTGGACCATGTCATATTTCTGAACAAGCGAGGCAGCCTGTGTGCCTTTGCCTGCGCCCGGAGGTCCCAAAAGGATGATATTCATGAAACGTATCCCCTGCTTCGTTTCGATGTCGCGCTGCTTAGCGGGCGCGTCCACCCTTCAGCTTCGCCTTTTTCAGCAGGTCACCATATTGGTGCGCAAGCAAGTGGCTCTGTATCTGTGAGATCGTGTCGATGGTCACATTGACTAGAATAAGCAGACTGGTTCCGCCAATGGCAAAGAATTGCTGCTGCCCCGTCTGGGCCATCACATAATCTGGTAGCAAGCACACCAATGTCAAATAGGCTGCGCCAAGCACCGTGATGCGCGTGAGCACATAATCGAGATAGGATTCGGTGTTTTTACCTGGGCGGATGCCTGGAATGAAACCACCGGCCTTCTTTAGATTCTCTGACGTCTCTTCCGGATTGAACACCACCGCTGTGTAGAAAAAGCAGAAAAAGACAATCCCAAGGCCGTAGAGCGCTAAATAGACTGGCTGCCCATGCGCAAGATATTGGTTCAGCGAAATCACAAAGTCACCCATGGCGCTTTCGCCTGCAACATTATTGCCGCCCAATTGCGTAATCGTAATAGGCAATAGCAGCAGCGATGAAGCGAAGATGGGTGGAATAACCCCAGCTGTGTTGATTTTCAAAGGTAGATGGCTGCGGTCCGCCTGCATCATCCCACGTTGCGTTGCCCGCTTGGGATATTGAATAAGTACACGTCGCTGGCCGCGCTCCATAAAGCAGATCAGCAGTGTCAGGCTAATGAACATCGCGATGAAGCCGACAATGACAAACCCGCTGATCGACCCCGTACGGCCGCCTTCAAGCAATTGTGCAAATAAACGCGGCATTTGCGCAACGATACCCGCCATAATGATCAGCGAAATACCGTTACCAATACCCCGCGAGGTTATTTGTTCACCCAGCCACATGAGGAACATGGTGCCACCGATGAGGCTGATGGTCGCAACAATGCGGAACATCAACCCAGGTTCGACTACAGCGCCAATACCATTGGCCGCAGCAAGACTTTCAAGACCAGCAGCAAGGAAATAGCCCTGCACCGCAGTCAGGAACACTGTGCCATAACGCGTATATTGGTTCAGCTTCTTGCGCCCGCTCTCACCCTCTTTCTTGATGGCGGCAAGCGTTGGCGACAGGGATGCCGCAAGCTGCACCACAATCGAGGCGGTAATATAGGGCATAACGCCAAGCGCGATGAGGCTCATGCGCTCGAGGCTACCGCCCGAGAAGGTGTTAAAGATGTCGAGAACGCCGCCAGCGGCGTTGTTGGCATAAAGGGCTGCTTGCGCGACAGGATCGACGCCGGGCAGTGGCACGAAGCTCAATAAACGGAATATGATGAGCGCGCCTATAGTGAACCAAATGCGGTTCTTCAGCTCTGTTGCCTGCCCGAACTTCGATAGATTGAGGTTCGAGGCCATTTGATCGGCCCTAGATGCCATAATAATCGTTCCTTGGTTCCGGATTGACGCCGAGCGCAATTTGCATACGCATCGGTTTAATCCCAAAAATTATGCCTGACTGTATCCGGACGCCCCCCAGAAATGTCAAACCCCGCTAGCCCATATCGGGAAGCGGGGCTGGCATGACAAGAGCGAAGTCGTCGCTCCAGTCTTATTTCTTAGCCGCAGCTTCTTTAGCAGCGTTCTTGACGGAAGATTTCTTTGCAGCCGCCTTTTCCGAAGCAGAAACCTTGGTCAATACATCAACCTTGCCGCCTGCCTTTTCAACAGCTTCAATCGCTGCCTTTGAAGCACCAGCAACGGAGAAATTGACCTTAGATGTCAATTGACCCTTTGCGAGCAGACGGACACCGTCCTTGCCGCCACGTGCGAGGCCAGCGGCCTTCAATGCAGCATGGTCAACAACGGACTTGATGTCGATTTTCTTCGCATCAATAAACTTCTGAATCATGCCCAGATTGACCTCTGCATGATCCTTAGCGAAGATATTGTTAAAGCCGCGCTTTGGGATACGCATGTGAAGTGGCATCTGGCCGCCTTCAAATCCGTTGATCGAAACACCTGAACGGCTGGTCTGGCCTTTTTGACCACGCCCTGAGGTCTTACCCTTGCCCGAACCGATACCACGGCCAACGCGCATACGACGATGGCGTGCGCCTTCGTTATCTTTAATGTCATTTAATTTCATGTCGTGCACTCGCTTTCGCTTTAATTCGCGCTAATGTTATTAGTCCTGAATTTGGACCATGTGACGAACCGTGCGGATCATTCCGCGCACTTCGGCAGTATCTTCAATTTCAACAACGCGATTCATCTTGTCGAGGCCAAGGCCCTTTAAAGTTGCGCGTTGTGAAGCGGGACGACGGATCGGCGAACCGGTCTGTTTGATTTTAATCTTCGCCATATCGATTACTCCGCAATAGCTTCTGCGTCGGCTTCAGCAGTTTTGCTGCCACCGCGACCAAGAAGGTCAGCGATTTTCTTGCCGCGACGCTGCGCTACCGACTTGGGGCTGGTCTGTTCAGACAAAGCCGCAAAAGTAGCACGGATCATGTTATATGGGTTCGACGTACCAACCGACTTGGTCACAACGTCCGCAACGCCAAGGCTTTCGAAGACAGCGCGCATTGGGCCACCTGCGATGATGCCGGTACCCGCAGGCGCCGAACGCAAGGTAACCTTGCCTGCGCCGAAATGGCCCTTGCCGTCATGGTGCAATGTGCGGCCATCTTTCAATGCAACGCGTATCATCGATTTTTTCGCAGCAGCAGTTGCCTTGTTAATGGCTTCCGGCACTTCGCGAGCCTTGCCATGGCCAAAACCAACGCGGCCCTGACCATCGCCAACAACGACGAGCGCTGCGAAACCAAAGCGCTTACCGCCTTTAACCGTTTTCGAAACACGGTTGATGTGCACGAGCTTTTCAATCGTACCATCATCTTCTTCCTGCGCAGGACGGCGATCATTGTTACGACCACGGCCACCGCCGCTACCGCGATTGTCACCGCCGCCACGGCCGCCGCGTCCGCGACGCTGGCCTTCGGCTGCTTCAGGGGCTGCGCCGTCAGTCACAGGTGCAGTGCTTTCAGTGTTCTCAGCCATCATTAAAACTCCAATCCGCCTTCGCGCGCTGCATCTGCAAGCGCTTTGACGCGACCGTGGAACAGGAACCCACCACGATCAAATACCACGCTGGAAATGCCAGCTTTCTTGGCAGCTTCGGCAACCCGCTTGCCTACATCAGCAGCAGCTTCAGTTGTCGAACCGTTCTTCGCCTTCACGTCTTTGTCGAGCGTTGAAGCAGACGCAAGCGTCGCACCCTTCGAATCGTCAATGACTTGTGCGTAAATATGACGGCCAGTGCGGTGTACGGAAAGACGCGGACGTCCAGCAACCTGCGCCCGCAACTTGGAGCGAACGCGCTGACGGCGGCGTGCAAAGAGAGACAATTTTGCCATTATTTCTTCTTCCCTTCCTTGCGGAAGATATATTCGCCGCGGTACTTGATGCCCTTGCCCTTATATGGCTCTGGCTTTCTCCAGCGACGGATTTCGGCAGCAACCTGCCCAACCTTCTGCTTATCGATACCCGAAATTTCCACCGTAGTGTTATCAGGCGTCTTGATTTCAATGCCCTCAGGGATCGCGAAGTCAACATCATGGCTGTAGCCAAGTTGCAATTTCAACATCTTGCCCTGGCTGTTGGCACGATAACCAACACCGGTGATTTCAAGCACCTTGGTAAAGCCTTCAGTCACGCCGGTGACCAAATTCTGTACCAATGTCCGCTGCATACCCCAAAAGGCGCGCGCCGCTTTGCTGCCATTCGCAGGCTTCACCAAGAGACCGTCGTCCTGCATCTCGTAAGAGATCAGTTCGCTCATCGGCATTTTCAGTTCGCCCTTCGGTCCTTTGACCGAAAGTGTGCCCGCTTCCATGCTGGCGGTAACACCAGCAGGAATAGGAACAGGTTTCTTACCAATGCGGCTCATTAGAATACCTCCGCCAGGATTTCGCCGCCGACATTCTGTGCACGCGCTTCAGCGTCCGACAGAACGCCCTTGGGCGTCGAAACGATGGTGATACCAAGACCGTTGCGAATAACCGGAAGCTCTTGGCTTCCTGAATAGACGCGGCGACCTGGCTTTGAAACACGGGCGACATGCTGGATTGCAGGTGCGCCTTCGAAATATTTCAGCTCGATGCGAATGCCCTTGTGCGCACCCAAAGCTTCTTCGCTGTAACCACGAATATAGCCTTCACGCTGCAGCACATCGAGAACGCGGGTCCGCAGGCTGGACGCTGGCGAGACTACAGAGTCTTTCTTCGCCCGCTGGCCGTTGCGGATACGGGTGAGCATATCACCCAAAGGATCGGTCATTGCCATCTATCTTATCCTTACCAGCTCGACTTCGTAACGCCCGGGATCATGCCCTTATTGGCAAGATTACGCAGTTCGATACGGTTCAGCTTGAATTTACGGTACACGCCGCGAGGACGCCCGGTGGTTTCACAACGGTTACGCACGCGGTGCGGGTTACCATTACGAGGAATTTCAGCCATTTTGAGACGAGCGATCAAACGATCGCTATCATCAAGCGACTGGTCTTTCGCCATCGCCTTGAGCTTTGCGTAGCGACCGGCATATTTCTTAGCCAGCTTCTTGCGACGCTCATTCTTGTTTATGGAGCTCAGTTTAGCCATTATGCAGCCGCCTTTTCATCAGCTTCTTCTACTGGGAACGGGAAGCCGAACAGCTTAAGCAGTTCGCGCGCCTCATCATCCGAGTTTGCCGAAGTCGTTACGATCACATCCATTCCGCGCACCACATCGATGGCGTCATAGCTGATTTCTGGGAAGATGATCTGTTCCTTAAGACCCATGGCGAAGTTGCCACGACCATCAAAGCTCTTTGGGTTCAGTCCGCGGAAGTCGCGAATGCGTGGCATTGCGATTGTAACCAAACGGTCAAGAAATTCGTACATTTGGGCGCCACGCAGCGTGACCTTCACGCCGATTGGCATACCTTCACGCAGCTTGAAACCAGCGATCGATTTCTTCGCCTTGGTGATGACTGGCTTTTGACCAGCAATCAATTCCATTTCAGCAAGAGCGGTCGTAACCTTCTTCTTGTCCTGCGATCCTTCACCCACACCCATGTTAAGTGTGATTTTCTCGATCTTTGGAACAGCAAAACGGTTGGTGTAACCGAACTTCTCAGTCAGTCCCTTTACGACAGCTTCGTCGTAAAGCTTCTTCATACGAGGGGTGTATTTAATATCAGCCACTGATCGTCTCCCCGGACTTCACGGCCACACGGACCTTCTTGCCGTCCTTGGTTTCCACGCGAACGCGTGTTGCCTTGCCGGTCTTGGGATCCGCCAATGCCACATTCGAAATGTGCAGCGGAGCTTCGAAGCGGTCGAGACCGCCTTGCGGGTTAGCCTGCGAAGCCTTCCGGTGACGTACAGCAATATTTACGCCAGCGACGACGACTTTGCTGTCCTTAGGCATTACGGCGGTTACTTCGCCAGATTTGCCCTTGTCTTTACCGGCGAGCACGACGACCGTGTCACCCTTTTTGATTTTTGCGAGAGCCATTGTTATAGCACCTCCGGTGCCAAGCTGATGATTTTCATGTGGTTCTTGGCGCGCAATTCACGAACAACTGGTCCGAAAATACGTGTGCCAATCGGCTCCTTATTGTTACCGATAAGCACAGCAGCGTTAGAGTCGAAGCGAATGACCGAGCCATCGGCACGGCGGATGTCTTTACGGGTACGAACGATGACGGCCTTGTGCACGTCACCCTTCTTCACCTTACCACGCGGAGCAGCTTCCTTGATCGACACCACGATGATGTCGCCAACGCCAGCCACACGACGCTTGGAACCGCCAAGCACCTTAATACACTGCACGCGCTTTGCGCCGCTGTTGTCCGCAACATCGAGGTTGGATTGCATCTGAATCATGGGATCAATCCTCCGTTGTTGCTGCGACCGGGTCTACAGCGGCATCAGCCACCAAGCGCCAGGTCTTGTTCTTAGAAATCGGCGCGCACTCTTCGATGCGGACGACTTGGCCCTCTTTGACGACGTTGTTTTCGTCATGGGCGTGATATTTCTTCGTGCGACGGATGATCTTGCCGTAAAGCGGGTGCTTTACTTTGCGCTCGACCAGAACGACAATCGTCTTGTCATTCTTGTCGGAGACTACAGTCCCGGTGAGAATACGTTTTGGCATGGGTAGCTCCTTATGCCGACTTTGCGGCGGCGCGCTGGCGCTCACCCTGCAGGGTTTTGATGCGGGCGATGTCACGACGCACTTCACGCACACGTGCCGGCTTTTCCATCTGACCAGTGGCCGATTGGAAACGCAGGTTGAACGCTTCGCGCTTCAATTCGCCGAGCTGAACAGCAAGCTGATCGTCGCTCTTGACGCGGAGATCTTCGGTTTTGCTCATCTTATGATGCTCCCAGATGCGAGGTGTCGCCGAGACGCGCCACGACCTTGGTCTTAATTGGCAGTTTCATGGCTGCGCGCTGAAATGCGACAGCCGCGAGTGGACCAGGAACGCCATCAAGTTCAAACATGATGCGGCCAGGCTTAACCTTGGCTGCCCAATATTCGACCGAGCCCTTGCCCTTACCCTGACGAACTTCGGCAGGCTTTTTCGTGACTGGCACGTCTGGAAAGATACGGATCCACAAACGTCCCTGACGTTTGATGTGACGTGTAATCGCGCGACGAGCCGCTTCGATCTGACGTGCAGTAATCCGCTCTGGCTCAAGCGCCTTCAGGCCGTAGGAACCGAAGTTCAGGTCAGACCCGCCCTTGGCTTCGCCCTTAATGCGTCCCTTGAATTGCTTACGGAACTTTGTTTTCTTTGGTTGCAACATGTCTAGTTCCTAACCTTTAGCGGCGGTCAGACTGCGGACGGACGCCGGAAGTCTGGGCTTCCATCATCAGTCGGTCAGTTGCCATTGGGTCATGACCCAAAATTTCGCCTTTGAAGATCCAGCATTTGATGCCGATGATACCATAAGCAGTCAGTGCTTCGGCTTCGGCATAGTCAATGTTGGCACGAAGGGTATGTGCAGGCACGCGACCTTCACGGTATGATTCAACGCGGGCAATTTCTGCGCCGCCCAAACGACCACCGCAGGTAATCTTGATACCTTCTGCACCCAGACGCATGGCCGACTGCATCGCGCGCTTCATGGCACGACGGAAAGCGATACGACGGATTAGCTGGTCAGCAATGCCTTGCGCTACGAGTTTGGCGTCAACTTCCGGCTTACGGATTTCGACAATGTTCAACGACACTTCAGCGGTGGTGAATTTGTTGATCAGCTTTTTCAGCTTTTCAATGTCCGCACCCTTTTTGCCGATGATCACGCCAGGACGTGCTGCGTAGATTGAAACGCGGCAGTTCTTAGCAGGACGCTCGATAACAACCTTCGAAATCGCTGCTTGTGGCAGAGTTTCAAAGATGAACTTACGGATCTTGATATCTTCCAGAAGCATGCGGCCATATTCCGCACCTTCGGCGTACCAACGGCTATCCCAAGTCCGGTTGATTTGCAGGCGAAGCCCGATTGGATTTGATTTCTGACCCATGACTTATGCCTCTTCTTGCTGTTCGCGCACAACGATACGCAGACGGCTGAATGGTTTTACGATCCGGCTCGACTTGCCGCGGCCGCGTGCCATGAAACGCTTCATGGTCAGCGCCTTGCCAACACTCGCCTCGGCAACGACAAGGCTGTCGACGTCAAGGTTATGGTTGTTTTCGGCGTTGGCAATGGCGGATGCCAGAACCTTACGCACATCTTCTGCCATCCCCTTGGTGGAGAATTTCAGAATGTTGAGCGCGTCTTCGGCTTTCTTGCCACGGATCAGCGCGGCAACGAGGCCAAGCTTTTGAGCCGAACCACGGATGGTTGTGCCCACAGCCAGTGCTTCATTGTCGGCGACGCGACGGGGTGCGGATGCCTTACCCATTAGCGTTTGCCCTTCTTATCTGCGCCATGACCATGATATGTACGCGTAGGCGCGAACTCACCAAGCTTATGACCGACCATGTCCTCATTCACCGAAACGGGAATGAACTTGTGGCCATTATAGACGCTGAACGTCAGGCCAACGAACTGAGGCAGGATTGTCGAGCGACGCGACCAAGTCTTGATTGGCGCAGCCTTCGATGTTTCCTGAGCGGTTTCTGCTTTTTTCAGCAGATAGAGGTCAACAAACGGACCTTTCCAGACGGAACGAGACATGAGTTACCTCTTCTTCTTAGCATGCCGCGAACGGATGATCATCCGGTCGGTCGACTTGTTGCTGCGGGTACGAGCACCCTTTGTTGGCTTACCCCAAGGTGTAACCGGATGACGGCCACCTGATGTTCGACCTTCACCACCACCATGCGGGTGATCGACAGGGTTCTTAGCAACACCGCGCGTCAGCGGGCGGATGCCACGCCAGCGATTGCGGCCTGCCTTGGCCAACGTCGTGTTTGAATTGTCAGGGTTCGAAACCGCACCAACAGTGCCCATGCACGTACCGAGAATGTAGCGCTGCTCACCTGAGTTCAGGCGAACGATAACGCGGCCACCGTCACGACCAACGAGCTGCACATATGTGCCTGCCGAACGTGCGATCTGGCCACCCTTGCCGGGCTTCATTTCGATGTTGTGGCAAATGGTGCCGACAGGCATCTGGCTCAGCAACATTGCGTTGCCAGGCTTAACGTCGGTTTTTTCACCTGCGACAATCGTATCGCCAACGGCAAGACGCTGCGGTGCAATGATGTAGGCCAGTTCGCCATCTTCGTACTTTACGAGCGCGATGAAGGCAGAACGGTTGGGGTCATATTCCAGACGCTCGACCGTTGCAGGCATATCCCACTTACGACGCTTAAAGTCGATCAGACGATATTTCTGCTTGTGACCGCCGCCGATACCGCGCGATGTCACATGACCCTTGTTGTTACGGCCGCCGGTCTTGCTCTTGCCTTCGGTAAGACCCTTTACAGGACTGCCTTTGTACAAGCTTGACCGGTCAACCAGCACAAGGCCGCGACGGGCGGGGCTAGTTGGTTTGTAGCTTTTGAGTGCCATTATCCTGCCCTTAAATACCGGTGGTCACGTCGATGCTTTGACCTTCGGCCAAAGTTACGATCGCTTTTTTGACATCCGAGCGTGTGTAGGGCTTGCCCTTCCAACGCTTGGTCTTGCCCTTTTGCACGAGGGTGTTCACGTTCGTGACCTTCACGTCGAACAAAGCTTCAACAGCTGCCTTGATCTGCGGTTTGGTCGAGCTTCCCGTTACCTTGAACACAACAGCGTTATGTTCCGACAGCAGTGTTGCTTTTTCGGTGATGTGCGGGGCAACGATGACGTCATAATGACGCACGTCGATTGCTTTATCCTTAGCCATTAGTTGGCACCTCCCGTGAGGGCGAAGCGTGCTTCGAGCTTCTCAACCGCAGCGCGGGTCAAAACCAGAGTTTCATGCTTCAGGATGTCATAAACATTCGCGCCAACAGCTGGCATCACGTTGATACCCACCAAGTTAGCGGAAGCCAGACGGAAATTGTCGCTGACGGCGTCGCCATCGATGACCAGTGTCGACTTGCCGAAACCGAGCTTGCCAACTTGACCTTTAAGAGCCGCAGTCTTCGCAGCAGCTAGATCAAGATTTTCAAGAACGATCAACGAACCCGACTTAGCCTTGCTCGATAGCGCCATCTTCAGACCCAATGCACGGATCTTCTTGTTCAACGACGGGTTAAAATCACGCAGACGGGCACCATGAGCCTTACCACCACCAATGAAGATTGGAGCAGCGCGGTCACCGTGACGGGCAGTACCGCCACCCTTCTGGTTACCAAATTTCTTACCGGTACGCGCAACGTCCGAACGCTCACGGGTAGGACGAGCCGTACCACGAGCCTTCTCACGCTGCCAAGTAACAACACGGTGCAGAATGTCGGCGCGGGGCTCAATGCCAAATACGTCGTCATTCAGATCGATGTCGCCCTTTGCTTTGGCGTCGAGGGTTTGAACCTTGAGCTTCATGGTTTAGCCCTCCTTCTTTTCTTCGCCGGCGTCTGCAGCAGGCGCTTCAACAGCAACGGCTTCGACAGCGGGAGCAGCTTCAGCGGCAGGCGCTTCGGCTTCGACGGCTGGGGTGTCTGCAACTTCAACTTCGGTATTGATGATGACGTCTTCGACTACTGGAGCCTCATTGTCATTCTTCAGCGAACCTGGGAACGGAGCAGCTTCTGGGGTTGGAACCTTGACGGCATCGCGCACTAGCAACCAACCGTTCTTCGCACCAGGGACCGAACCCTTTACGAAGATCAAGCCGCGCGCAACATCCGTGCGGACGATTTCAAGATTTTGCTGTGTACGCTGACGGTCACCCATATGGCCGGCCATCTTTTTATTCTTGAAAACCTTACCTGGATCCTGACGTTGGCCAGTCGAACCATGGGCACGGTGGGTAATCGACACACCATGCGACGCACGCATACCGCCGAAGCCCCAACGCTTCATAGCGCCGGCAAAGCCTTTACCCTGCGTGTGGCCAGTGATGTCGACCAATTGGCCGTCAATGAAATGGTCTGCAGAAACAGTTGCGCCGACTGGCAGCAAGCCGTCGGCATTATCAACGCGGAATTCGGCAACGCGAGCCTTCGGCTCGACTTGTGCTTTTGCGAATTCACCACGCTGCGGTTTGTTTACATTTTTCGCTTTACGGGCTCCTGCACCAAGGCGGACGGCAAAATAACCATCCCGCTCTTCGTTACGAGCTCCGACCACTTGGCAGCCTTCCAGCGCCAAAACGGTGACAGGAACGTGACGGCCATCTTCATTGAAGAGGCGCATCATACCCATCTTTTTCGCGATCACGCCAGTGCGCATGATCCATACTCCAACTTATGTCAGAGGCCCGGCTGGCACGATTGCCAGGAGGGCGTGACGCCTAAATCCAGCCCTGATTTTTAAACATTGCCCCGTCCGGGCTAGGTACCAGTCGCTCACCTTAGTGAACAATCTGGTAAGACGGGGAACGCAGCCCGAGTGAACTCGGCGGTATTCCTAGTGTCTCACTCTACTTGCGTAGAGGCATCGGCTTACGCCAATTTGATTTCGACATTCACACCAGCAGCAAGATCGAGCTTCATAAGCGCGTCTACGGTCTGTGGCGTGGGCTGCACAATGTCGAGCAACCTTTTATATGTCCGAACTTCGAACTGCTCGCGCGATTTTTTATCGACGTGCGGTCCGCGGTTCACTGTGAACTTTTCGATACGGGTAGGAAGTGGAATTGGTCCACGAATAAGCGCGCCAGTGCGGCGTGCTGTGTCAGCAATATCGCCAGTCGCCTGATCGAGGACGCGATGGTCAAATGCTTTCAGGCGGATGCGAATATTTTGCGTTTCCATGGTATCACCAATTTCCAAATTCTATCAATATCAAAGAGCCGAAAAACAGCAATTCCGACTCACGCTTTCGAAGCCGGAACAGCTGTTTTAAATTTCTTAAAACCGCCCCGCCCGAATCAAGGATTCAGGCGGGATGCGCGGCCTATATTACTTCGTGATGGTGCTGACAACCCCAGAACCGACAGTCCGTCCGCCTTCGCGAATTGCGAAGCGAAGACCTGGGTCCATAGCAATTGGTGCAATCAACTTAACAGCGATCGTTACGTTGTCGCCTGGCATAACCATTTCAGTGCCTTCTGGAAGAATCACTTCGCCGGTTACGTCAGTCGTACGGAAGTAGAACTGTGGACGATAGTTTGCAAAGAATGGCGTATGACGGCCGCCTTCGTCCTTTGAAAGGACGTAGATTTCTGCGGAAAACTCAGTGTGCGGCGTAACCGAACCTGGCTTGCAGAGAACCTGACCACGCTCAACTTCTTCACGGCCTACGCCACGAACAAGCGCACCGATGTTGTCGCCTGCACGACCTTCGTCGAGCAGCTTGCGGAACATTTCAACGCCGGTAACGGTCGTTTTCTTGGTGTCCTTGATACCGACGATTTCAACTTCTTCGCCAACCTTAACGATACCGGTTTCAACGCGGCCAGTAACAACGGTACCGCGACCCGAGATCGAGAACACGTCTTCAACTGGCATCAGGAATGGCTTGTCGATTGGACGCTCTGGCTGAGGTATGGCTTCATCAACGGCAGCCATCAGTGCAAGAACAGATTCCTTACCGATGTTGTCGTCACGGCCTTCGAGTGCAGCAAGTGCCGAACCACGAACGATTGGAATATCGTCGCCTGGGAAATCATACTTCGAAAGAAGTTCACGGATTTCCATTTCAACCAGCTCGAGAATTTCTTCGTCGTCAACCTGATCGACCTTGTTCATGTAAACCACAAGTGCAGGAACGCCAACCTGACGTGCAAGCAGGATGTGCTCACGAGTCTGTGGCATCGGGCCGTCAGCTGCGTTCACAACGAGTATAGCGCCGTCCATCTGAGCCGCACCGGTGATCATGTTCTTAACATAGTCAGCGTGGCCTGGGCAGTCGACGTGTGCGTAGTGACGGTTTGCAGTTTCATATTCAACGTGTGCAGTCGAAATGGTGATGCCGCGCTCACGCTCTTCAGGTGCCTTATCGATGTTAGCGAAATCAACAGCAGTACCGCCGTATGTTTCTGCCATAATCTTTGTTATTGCTGCTGTCAGCGTGGTTTTACCATGGTCGACGTGACCGATGGTACCAATGTTGCAATGCGGTTTCGTCCGCTCAAATTTAGCTTTTGCCATTTTCTCAAACCTTCTTTCGATTAGGTAATATTTTGATCAGGTGGGACGACGCCGTCTGAATCAGGCGCCGCCATTAGTCGGCTTTTGCCTATCAGGCAAGCTTCTCCTTGATTTCGGCTGCAACGTTCGACGGCACTTCATCATAATGGTTGAAGAACATCGAGTAGTTTGCACGTCCTTGCGTGAACGAGCGGAGCTGATTCACATAGCCGAACATGTTGGCCAAAGGCACCATGGACTCGACAACCTGTGCATTACCGCGGCTGTCAGTGCCCTGGATTTGACCACGACGTGAGTTCATGTCGCCGATCACATCGCCCAGATATTCCTCAGGCGATACAACTTCGACCTTCATGATTGGTTCAAGCAGTTTGATGCCGGCTTTTTGAGCGGCTTCGCGCATACCAGCACGACCCGCGATTTCAAATGCCAGCGCCGACGAATCGACGTCATGATAAGCGCCGTCATACAGCGTGATTTCAAAGTCGATGATTGGGAAGCCGATGAGCGAACCTGATTCGGCTGTTTCGCGCATACCCTTTTCTACTGAGGGGATATATTCCTTTGGAATGTTACCGCCCTTGACCTCATCCTTGAAGATGATGCCCGTGCCACGCTCGCCTGGCTTTACCGTGAACTTGATACGGCCAAACTGACCTGAACCACCCGACTGCTTCTTATGGGTGTAATCAACGTCAACTTCACGCGCGAGATATTCACGATATGCAACCTGCGGCGCACCGACATTTGCTTCTACCTTGAATTCACGACGCATACGATCAACGATGATGTCGAGGTGAAGCTCGCCCATGCCCTTGATGATTGTTTGACCAGATTCATGATCAGTCGAAACGCGGAACGATGGATCTTCAGCAGACAGACGATTGAGCGCGATGCCCATCTTTTCTTGGTCAGCCTTGGTCTTTGGTTCTACCGACAGTTCGATAACTGGCTCAGGGAACTCCATACGCTCAAGAATGATTGGGAAACGTTCGGCACACAATGTGTCACCAGTTGTCGTTTCCTTCATGCCGGCAAGCGCGATAATGTCACCTGCAAATGCTTCATCAACGTCCTTACGTTCGTTAGCGTGCATTTCGAGCATGCGGCCGACTTTTTCCTTCTTATCCTTCACCGAGTTCAGATAGGTGCCCTTGACGAGCGTACCCGAATAGATGCGGATGAAGGTCAGCGAACCAACGAAAGGATCGTTCATGACCTTGAACGCGAGTGCCGAGAACGGCGCATCGTCAGCTGCTGGGCGGCTGTCTGGTTCAAGGCTGTCCATCTTGACGCCTTGAACGTCTTCAATGTCGAGCGGCGAAGGCAGATAGTCGACAACAGCGTCGAGCAATGGCTGAACGCCCTTGTTCTTGAACGCCGAACCACAGCAGACAGGAACAAACGACTGGTTCAACGTGCCCTTGCGGATCAACGCCTTCAGCGTTGCAACGTCAGGCTCATTGCCTTCAAGATAGGCTTCCATGGCGACATCGTCTTGCTCAACGGCAAGCTCGATGAGGTCGCTGCGATACTTCGCAGCTTCGTCAGCCAGATCAGCGGGGATATCTTCGTAAAAGAAGTCCGCACCAAGCGATTCGTCTTTCCAGATGATCGCACGGTTGTGCACGAGGTCGACGAGACCCTTAAGGTCCGCTTCCAAACCGATTGGAATGTACAGAACAGCAGGCTTTGCACCCAGACGATCGATAATCGACTGCACGCAATATTTGAAGTTTGCGCCGGTACGGTCAAGCTTGTTGATGAAGCACATGCGCGGAACGCCGTACTTGTCAGCCTGACGCCATACGGTTTCTGACTGAGGCTCAACGCCTGCAACGCCGTCAAAACAGGCTACTGCGCCATCAAGAACGCGGAGCGAACGCTCAACTTCAATGGTGAAGTCAACGTGGCCTGGCGTATCAATGATGTTGATTCGGTGATCGTTCCAGAAGCAGGTGGTAGCAGCCGACGTAATCGTGATGCCGCGCTCTTGCTCTTGCTCCATCCAGTCCATCGTGGCAGCGCCATCATGCACTTCGCCGATTTTGTAGGACTTGCCGGTGTAAAAAAGGATACGCTCGGTTGTGGTGGTCTTACCGGCGTCGATGTGCGCCATAATACCGATGTTGCGATACATATTGAGTGGATGGCTGCGTGCCATATTCGTTACTCCAGTGCGGGGCTGCGGTTCGCGCTGCCCTATAGGGAAAGGGGCTGGTTTATGCCAGCCCCCGATTTACGCTTTTCAAACGCGCCACCGCAGCGAGAGCCGGGATGACGGAAAAAATCATGCTGTTACCAGCGGTAGTGTGCGAACGCCCGGTTGGCTTCTGCCATACGATGCGTATCTTCACGTTTTTTGACAGCGTTTCCGCGGTTCGATGCGGCATCCATCAACTCACCCGACAAACGGGCAGCCATGGTGGTTTCGCTGCGGTTACGTGCAGCGCCGATCAACCAACGGATCGCAAGTGCTTGCGCGCGCTCTGGACGCACTTCGCAAGGAACCTGATAGGTCGCACCACCGACCCGGCGGCTGCGGACTTCGATGCCTGGCTTTACGTTGTCCAGCGCTTCATGGAAGGTCTGGATAGGATCCTTCTTAGCGCGGGCTTCAACAGTTTCCAAAGCACCATAAACGATACGCTCTGCTGCCGATTTTTTACCATCAAGCATCAGGTTGTTCATAAATTTCGAAAGCACGATATCACCGAATTTGGGATCGGGAAGAATGATGCGCTTTTCAGGACGACGACGACGTGACATATTTTATTTCCTTTATCTCTTGGGACCAGTGGCAGCGCAGAAGCGCGCCAATCGGGCCGGCCAATGGTGACGTTCGAATTACTTCGGACGCTTTGCACCATATTTGGAACGCGATTGCTTGCGGTCCTTGACGCCCTGCGTATCGAGTACGCCGCGAAGCACGTGGTAACGCACACCGGGAAGGTCGCGTACGCGGCCGCCACGGATAAGCACAACGCTGTGCTCCTGAAGGTTGTGGCCTTCACCTGGGATATAGGAAATAACTTCGCGCTGGTTTGTCAGGCGAATCTTCGCAACCTTACGCAAAGCCGAGTTCGGCTTTTTCGGGGTCGTTGTGTAAACGCGGGTGCAAACGCCGCGCTTCTGTGGATTTTGCTCCATCGCAGGGACCTTGGACTTGGTCTTCTGCGGAGTCCGGCCCTTGCGGACCAGCTGGTTAATCGTTGGCATATCTTCACCTTTATTAAGCGGTTACTTTGGATGGGCAGCCGTATTTTGCGGTGGAGGCTCAGCCTTTGGCCCACCCGGCCGATCACACAATGTGCTGCTATTCTGAGTATTTCCCACGTGCCAGAAAGAATCACCCTTCTGGTCCCGAGAATGCGCGCCATTAGCGTCCGATGGCTATTGGGTCAAGTAGTGCCTACCCGCTCCATCAGCACATCATTTTCGATCCTGATCCGCCACCATAGCAACGCGGCATTCAGTATCGAGAAGATAATCGCCATCGCAGGCGCACCCAAAAGAAGGGGCAACACAGCAATCTCCACAACGACCAAAGCATAATTGGGGTGCTTGATAAAACGATAGGGTCCTCGCTTCACTCGGGGGAAATGCGGCGCGCTAATGATCCGCGTGGTCCACCATCGGCCAATACTCGCCAGCGTCCAGAAACGGAAGGCTTGGCTTGCGATAAAGATGATAAGCAAAAGCATGTTCGGTGCGGGGGAAGGCCTTGCAAACAAGGTGATAGCGATCAACCACCCGCTATGGAGCAGTATGAACAGAGGATAATGTTTCGCGCCATGCTCACGACCACCTTCAGCGCGCAAGCGACGCGTGTTGGCATTGGCATAGACCAGTTCCGCCAGCCGCTGCATGATAACATAAATACAAACCACCATCGCCCACAACGGCCAATCAAATATTGTCATGGCGTCAAAACTCCCATCGCGCCCACAAAGCCGGGTCCAAGCGCGGTTAGCAAGGTCGGCTTGCTAATCGACCCTGCGCTAAGCAAGGATTCCAACACAAACAACACCGTCGGCGAACTCATATTACCATGATCGCGCAAGATACTGCGCGTCGCGGACAGATTATGCCCGAGATAATCGGATAGCGCATCGACCACGCGCCCACCGCCCGGGTGGCAGGCGGGTTCAGCCATGCCTACTTTGGTCAGGCCTTGCTGAGCGAGAAATGCGTCGCATACGGGCGCAAAATGGCTGTTCACGAAAACAGGTATGTCGCGTGCTAGCACCAGATCAAATCCTGTATCGCCAATCTGCCAGCCCATCATATCGAGGGTGTCGGGCCAGACATGGCTCGCAAACGCGCCCAATTGCGGCCCTGCCCCCGCCCCGATAACCGCAGCTGCGCAGCCATCGGCAAACAAGGCCAGTGCGACCATATCTTTTTTATCCATGCGCGCATGGTCATAAGCGAGGCTGCATAGCTCAAGACTGACCAGCAGGACCGGTTTGTCGGGGCAGGCAAGAAACAGATCAGCGGCAACGCCAAGGCCGATAACACCGCCTGCACAACCATAGCCAAATAAAGGCACGCAGCGCGTGTTAGGCGCGAAACCCATTTTCGCGATCATCCGGCTTGGCAGGCTGGGCGTCATTGTTCCCGTCGTGGAAACGAAAACAATCTGACCTATGTCAGCGGCCTGTAAATTTGCCCGCGCCAAAGCCTGCATGGCCGCAGCTTCAAAAATCTGTGCGGCAACAACCTCATAAACGCCTGCCCGCTTTGCCCAGCTTCTGGCGTCAAAATAATATTCGGGCGGCATTGCTATATGGCGCTGCGATATGCCTGTGTTGCCCAATATTTCAGCCATGCGCGGCGGCAGGGCCTGCCCTTTGGCCTGCGCCAAAATCGCCAAAACGTCTGCTTGCGTGATACGGTGTTGCGGTACGGCAGTACCAAGCGACATGAGTTTGGGGAGAATCTGTGGCATTAAGCGTAACCGCTACGCCCGTTCACAGGTTTCCGCTAGGCAGACTTTACCCCTAAGCGAATTTCCGGCAACGCACCGCACAGATGACAAGCGGGCTGCAGCTTGTTAGAGGGCCGCCGAACCGACATTGAAAGAAGTCTCCATCATGAATGCCATCACCCGTCCTGTCCGCACCAGGGTCGCACCATCCCCCACTGGCGATCCACATGTCGGCACCGCTTATATTGCGCTCATCAATTATTGCTTTGCCAAGAAGCATGGGGGCGAATTTCTGTTGCGGATTGAGGATACGGATCAGGCACGGTCAACACCGCAATCAGAAAAAATGATTTTAGAATCGCTGCGTTGGCTGGGCCTTAGCTGGGACGAAGGTCCTGATGTTGGCGGCCCGCACGGTCCCTATCGCCAGTCAGAACGCAGCGCGATTTACACCGCGCATTGCGACCAGTTGCTGGCCGATGGCCATGCATTCAAATGCTATTGTACGCCAGAAAAGCTGGCGGCATCACGCGCGGCGCAAATGGCGGCGAAGCAACCACCAAAATATGATGGCGCATGCCTTTCGCTAACTGCTGACGATATCGCAAAGCTCGACAGTGAAGGCGTTTCGCACGTTGTCCGGATGAAAATTCCAACGACGGGCACATGCATTGTGCAAGATACGCTGCGCGGCGAAATTGCGTTCGAATATGCGGTTGTTGACATGCAGGTGCTGATGAAGTCGGACGGCTTGCCGACCTACCATCTCGCCAATGTTGTCGATGACCATCTGATGGGCATCACGCATGTCATGCGCGGTGAGGAGTGGATTTCATCCGCGCCAAAGCATCTATTGCTGTACCAATATTTCGGCTGGGAACCGCCCGTGCTTACGCATTTGCCGTTGCTCCGCAATGCCGACAAATCGAAGCTGTCGAAGCGCAAAAATCCAACCAGTATCTTATATTATCAGCGCGCAGGTTACCTGCCGCAGGCGATGCAGAACTTCTTGGGCCTTTTCATCAAATCGGCCAGCGAAGAAGATGAGAAAACCTCGCTACAAACGCTTATTGATGAATTTGACGTGCACAATATCTCGCTCGGCGGCCCCGTGTTCGACACGTCAAAGCTGGACTGGCTCAATGGCCGCTATTTGCGCGAAGAACTCAGCGTTTCGGAATTCTTGGATGCCGTGAAAGCATGGGCGCTCAATGATAGCTACCTCACCCCTATCGCTGAAATGGCGCAGGCACGGATTACCAAAATGTCGGACTTGGGTGGCCTGACCGCGATGTTCTTCATGAACCGGATTGACGGCATGACCGTAGAGCGCCTGCGCGATGGTGTGAAGCTTGAGCAAGATGCACAGCGCGCGGCCTATACCCTTGGCTTGCAGCAGTTCGATAATATGATCGAATGGAACCGCGAAGGCATTGAAGCCACGTTGCGCCGTACCGCCGAGGTTCTCGACGCCAAGTTGAAAGACGTCATTCGTCCCTTCTACATCGCCATCACCGGCAGTGCGCAGGGTGTGCCTTTGTTCGACGCGATTGCGCATTTGGGCCGCGACATCATTCGCGAGCGTTTGCGCCATGCAATGGAATTGCTTGGCCCTGCCACATCCAAAGAGGCGAAGGCTTGGACCGATTTGCTGACGGCACCGCCCAAGGCCGAATGACCGCTTTCGCGCTACCACAAAATTGGCAGACGCCGCTGCAGGCGGCGCTTGCTACAGGAGAGACCTTGGCGCTCCAAGGCTTTCTCGCCGCCGAGATTGCCGCAGGCAAGACGATTTACCCGCCGCAGGGCGCATGGTTCCGTGCGCTTGAACTCACGCCGCTGGACAAAGTGCGCGTCGTCATTTTGGGGCAAGACCCGTATCATGGGCCGGGGCAAGCGCATGGCCTGTGTTTTAGCGTGCCACCGAGCGTGCGCCCTCCGCCAAGTCTTTTCAATATTTACAAAGAGTTACAAAGCGACTTGGGTATCCCCCGCCCACGTCACGGCTTTTTGGAGCATTGGGCGCGGCAAGGCGTGCTGCTGCTCAACAGCGTTCTCACGGTCGAAATGGCAAAAGCCGCGTCGCATAGTAAAAAGGGCTGGGAGCAGCTTACTGACGCAATTATTACGCTGGTGAACGACAAGGCAGAACCCGTCGTGTTCATGCTGTGGGGCGCTTATGCCCATAAAAAGGCGGCGCATGTGGATAGCGGTCGCCATCTCGTGTTGAAGGCCGCGCATCCATCGCCTTTGTCGGCGCATAACGGCTTTTTGGGCTGCAAACATTTCTCGCAATGCAACGCCTTTCTGGTTAGCAACGGGCTCCCGCCGATTGATTGGACACTTCCCAATGTCATTCCATGAGCAGCCCCACCGCCGCTTCAACCCATTGAAAAATGAATGGATTTTGGTATCGCCGCACCGCGCCAAGCGGCCATGGCAGGGGCAGCAAGATATACAAGACACCGCCGTACGGCCGGCGCACGATCCCGATTGTTATTTATGCGCGGGCAATGAACGCGCGGGCGGATTGCGCAATCCTGACTACAAAAATGTCTTTATTTTCGACAATGACTTTGCCGCATTGATGCCCAGCGCAGGGTGTAGAGTAGAAAAAGACAAACCCTTGTTTCGTGCGGCTCTTGCCAATGGAGCCTGTAGAGTAATGTGTTTTTCACCGGACCATGGAAAGACGTTGCCGGAAATGCCGGTGGCCGACATCCGTACTGTGGTCGATAGTTGGGCCGCGCAGGAAAAAGAGCTTTCCGCTGTCCATGCTTATGTCCAGATTTTCGAAAATAAGGGCGCGATGATGGGCTGCTCCAGCCCGCATCCGCATGGGCAGATTTGGGCGACCGATTATGTTCCCGCCGAACCCGAGCGTGAGGATGCAGCGCAAGCGGAATGGTTTGAACAACATCAATCGGCAATGCTGCTAACCTATGCCGCACAAGAGGCGGATGACGGCGCGCGAACGGTGGCACAGAATGACCATTGGATTGCGGTCGTGCCTTATTGGGCAAGCTGGCCATATGAAATCCTTTTACTGCCGCGTTTTGCCGTTCAGCACATGCACGCGCTCGCGCCAGAAGAAAGGGATGCTCTCGCGGATATCATGAAGGCGGTGACCATCGCTTATGACAATCTTTTCCAGACCAGCTTCCCTTATTCCATGGGCTGGCATGGCGCACCCAGCGCAACGCCCGATGCCCCGCATTGGCAATTGCATGCACATTTCTATCCGCCCTTGTTGCGCTCCGCGAGTGTCCGCAAGTTCATGGTCGGTTATGAAATGCTGGCCGAAGCGCAACGCGACCTGACACCGGAGGCCGCTGCCGCACATTTACGCGCCACGGACAAAATCCATTACCGGAGCCAGCGATGAACACACGCGACCAAGCGCTATTGGATCGTGTGACCGCCACCTTTGCGGAACATTATGGCCATGCCCCCGACCTTGTTGTGCGGGCGCCCGGGCGGGTGAATCTGATTGGTGAGCATACCGATTATAATGACGGCTTTGTCCTGCCCTGCGCGATTGGCCCTGCCAATATGGTGGCGATCAGCACGGGCGATGATGACACTGTCGAAGTGGTCGCTGCGGACTTCGACAATGCGCGCGACACGTTCAGTCTGCAAACACCCCCAGAACGCAATTTAAAGCAGCCCTGGGCCGATTATGTGCGCGGCATGACATTGGCATTGCAAAATGCAGGTCACGCCCTCAGCGGGGCTAAAATGGCCATTGCGGGCAACCTGCCCCAAGGCGCTGGCCTGTCCTCATCCGCGGCGCTCGCGGTGGCGGTGGGCAAGGCCCATTTGGCGCTGAACGGCATCGGCATCGACAACAGCCGCCTCGCGCAAATTGCACAAAAAGCGGAGTGCGATTTTGTCGGTACCCAATGCGGCATCATGGACCAGTTGATTTCGGCGCAAGGCAAGGCGGGCCATGCGCTGTTGATCGACTGCCGCAGCTTAGAGTTAACTGACGCCCCCCTTTCCGATGATGTCGCCATCATGATCGTCCATTCCGGCGTCACCCGCGGTTTGGTGGACGGGCATTATAACGCGCGCCGGCGGCAGTGTGAGGCGGCGGCCGCAGCGATGGGGGTAAGCGCCCTGCGTGACGCGGATTTGGACATGTTGGCCGCAGCCAATCTCGACGCGGTCACCACGGCCCGCGCGCGCCATGTCATCACCGAAAATCAGCGGACCTTGGACGCAGCCAATGCGCTTGCCAAAGGCGACCTTGTCACGCTTGGTACATTGATGGCGCAAAGCCATAAATCGATGCGCGACGATTTCGAAATCACTATTCCTGCGATGGATGATTTGGTAGCGATCTTGCAATATGCGATTGGCCATCAAGGGGGCGCACGAATGACGGGTGGAGGATTTGGCGGCGCAGCTGTGGCGATCATGCCGCGTGCGCGTGTGGCAGATGTGCAGGCCAAAATTGAATCAGCTTATAAAACGCCAAAGGGCGACGCGCCGCTTATCATGGTGGAACGTCCTGGCCCCGGGGTTAGCATATTATGACATATGATTGGATGAAGCAGGCCCTGCGAGAGCCTTTGGTGCATTTCCTTGGCGCAGGGTCGGCCCTGTTCCTGTTGATGGGGCAGTTTGGCGGGGAAGACAGCCTCGACCGCAGCATCACCATCAATGAAGCAGACGTTACCCGGCTGGCGTCAGTATGGGAACAGACGTGGCGGCGCGCGCCCACCCAAGAGCAACTCGACAGCCTGATCCGCGATTATATCAAAGAAGAAATCTATTTTCGCGAAGGCATGCGCCTTGGCCTCGACGTCGATGATCCCGTCATCCGCCGCCGTCTACGCGCCAAAATGGAATTTCTGGCAAATGCCGAAATCCAGAATATGGAACCAACCGAAGCCGCGTTGCAAAGCTTCTATGCCGCCAACACAATCCGCTATGCCGAAAAACCGGCCTTCAGTTTTGACCAGAGATTTTTGGGCGACGATGCAGAGGCCGCGAAAGCAGCCATCCTTGCCCTGAACGCCGGAAAGCAAGTGCAGGCGCAGCCGTTGAGCGTATCAGCAAGCCTGGAAAAGGCGGCGTCGGACAGCATTGGCCGCGAATTTGGCGATGGCTTTGCCGACAGTCTGCGCACTTTGCCCAAAGGGCGTTGGAGCGGACCAGTCCAATCTGGTTTTGGCTGGCACGCCGTGCGCGTGCGCGACATTGTTGCCTCGGGGACACCGCCTTTGTCCGACATTCGTCAGCGCGTGTCCAATGACTGGCGTGCCGAAACGCAGGCCACACGCGAAGCGGCCGCCTATCAGGCGCTGCTCGACGGATATGACATTCGTATCGCCAAGCCGTGATTGTCCGCTTTCTCCTTTTGCTCCTGCTCGCCAGTGGCTTCACGTCGGTTGCCCGCGCGGACGATTTACAACCGGGCTATTTGGAAATCCGCGAGCGGGAAACCGCAGCGCACCAATATAAAATTACATGGAAAGCACCCATAAGGCCCGGCCTTGCCGCGCGCGTGGTTCCCGTTTTTCCCAATGATTGTAAGGCAACCGAACCGGTACGCAGTGTGGACGCCGCCGCTTTGCTGGCGCGTTGGGATATTGACTGCGACACAAGTTTGGCTGGCCGCTCGGTCCGCTTAAGTGGGATGGAAAATACACCAGCCGACGCCTTGCTGCGCTATCAATCCGCTAATGGCATCACGCAAGCCGCCCGGCTAACCCCTGCCAGCCCATCGGCTGTAATCCTGCAAAAGGCCGACCGATGGCAGGTCGCGCGGACCTATTTTGTGACCGGCGTCGAACATATATTGATGGGATATGACCATTTGTTGTTCGTGCTGTGCCTTGTGCTTTTGCTCAATGGCGCATGGCGCGTGGCGGCAACGGTAACGGCCTTCACGATAGCCCATTCGCTGACCTTGGTGGCCACAACGCATGAACTTATCAGCGTCCCCGGCCCGCCGGTTGAGGCCGCAATCGCTTTATCGATTGTCTTCCTCGCCGTCGAAATCGTCAAACGCAAACCCGGTGAACTACGCTTGTCAGAGCGTTTTCCATGGGTCGTCGCTTTTCTCTTTGGCTTGCTCCATGGCTTTGGCTTTGCTGGGGCATTGGCCGAAATCGGATTGCCGCAGGGCGAAGTGCCCATGGCATTGCTAACCTTCAATCTGGGCGTTGAGGCGGGGCAGCTTGTCATCGTCGCCGTGGCGATGTTGGTCTTATGGGCGCTCCGTCGCGTACATGCGCTCTACGCCGCCCGCGTTCAGCTGGTCAGCGCATATGCCATTGGCGGCATAGCCGTCATGTGGTTGCTACAACGCGTCCTACCCACTTAAGCGGCACAATATAAGGGCGCGCATCGTGGCCCTCTGCGCGACAGGGGTATTCTTTTTTAGATGCTGCGTATTTTAACTTTATCGTCGCCCCAACGCAGGCTGAGGTCTGTCGCGTCTATCGTTCGATGCGCAGCGGACCAAATATGCACGCCAGAGCGAGACGCCGTTCTGCGCGCGCGATCCATTTTTGATATACCAACGATTAGTATACGAAAATTTAAGCCCTCTGAACCCTCGACAATTTGGCGGCGGCGGAGCAGCCTGCTCTCGGGTTGCAATGACGTAGCCCCATGCAAGATGGAGAAGCGCTTATGTCGTATATGGATAAACATGCCGCCTTTGCACCCGCTGACGGAATTCAGGAATTGAGCTTTGATGAAATCAGGATCGTATCTGGGAGCGTAGGCGCTGCCGGAGGAGCGATTGGGGGCGTTGTCGGGGGCATCTTTGGCGGATATAATTACATCGCCGGGCACGCTGGAAACGGCAATGGTACTGGTGCCACCTTTGGCGGAGCTTTGGCTGCGATAGGTAGTGGAATGGTCGGAGGTGCAATTGCAGGGGCAACTGGAACTTGGACTGGGGCAATCGTTGGTGCAGCGGTAGGCGTAGCTGGTGCCTATGCCTCGGGAAGAATCGACAGTACGAGAAATAAAAATTAAGAAATGGTTTAGTGTAAATTTTCGTTTTCATCAGGAGTAACTTATGGGCCTATTTCCTTTGGTAGCTCTTGTGAGCAAGCGTGATTCTGTCAAATCTCTGGCTGTGATTGAGGGGCTCATTATGGTTCCAATGATCGCGATCTTGGTTGGCTACCTTTTTGCGCAAACTGATTTTTCGCTAGCGATTAGAATGTCTTTTTCGTTCCTAGCCGGCTTTCCTTTAGTGGTGGTATACGCGCGCTTCGCAAGTTCATGACAGCGTATGTTATTCCGGCCTGAAGCCGTTGCCGGTAACCGCAATCGCTTGTCTGGAGACGCAGCGATTGCAATGCCTTAACCTTGGCCGAGCGTCAGCTTTTGTTATGGTGTCAATGACCATGGGATTAGTGGCGATCGGGGCCGGCTGGGCTGCAAGTTCGGGAGGCGCGGGAACCACTCCGAAATTAGATTCCAAGGAAGTGAAGAAAAAGTAACCTTTACAACTACCGCACAGTTCTAAAGCACTGTGCGGTATTGGGTTCGTTCCAGCAAAGAGGATCCTTTAAAAGGACAATCAAAAAGGCAAGGTTGGTTTCGCTATTCGCGGTGCTCTTTTCAGCTGTAGCGGTCTGGTATTTTTTTGATAAAAATATCCAAAAGGTCGACATACAAAGCTATTTTATAGCGGTTTCAGCGCTCGTTTTATCCGGGATGGCATTCAGCTACATTACTGATCGAATAAACCGGGCGTAACTAGGCTACTAATCCTAAATAATCTGAGAAGCGGTTGCACAATCTGTCCTCTGCAGATGGGGCCAGCGTAGCTGGTCGAATATTTGGCAGCTTGGGCTTCGAGCAGACATTTTTTGGACGGGAGAGCAAGCCTATAACGCGGACTGATGACTAAGCCGTCAGTGATTAAGGGGATTGCTGCAACGCGTCCTGCCCACTTAAGCGGAGCAAAGGCAGCATCCCCGCTTTTGGGGTAACGTCTGCAGTCAAAAGCGGCTAAGCCAAGGCTCAAGCGCAGTTGGGGTGACGATGGCATGGCGGTTTTGCAGCAGGGACAGGGATTAATCGGCATCGCGCTGATCCTGACATTGGCGTGGGCCTTGTCCGAAGATCGCGCTGCACGGCCGTCTTGGCGTTGGATTTTCGGCGCGCTTTTTGTGCAAATCGCCCTCGCGTTGGCGGTCACCCGCGTGCCGTTCATCTGGACCTTGGTCGGCTATGCCAATAATGCCGTGGCGGCCGTGGAAAAGGCGACATTGGTCGGATCCAGCTATATGTTTGGTTATACCGGCGGCGCGCCCATTCCCTTTGTGCTCAAGCCCGGCGTGGAACAGCCGGTCATCGTCGCGTTTCAAATATTGCCGCTCATCATCGTCTTTTCCGCGCTTTCGGCTTTGTTGTGGCATTGGGGCATCTTACGCGCGGCGGTTCGTGGCCTGTCATGGGCCTTGCGCAAGACCTTAGGCGTTAGCGGCGTCGTGGGACTGGGCGGCGGCGCGACCATGTTTTTGGGCGTGGTCGAATCCCCGCTGGTGTTGCGCGCATGGTTTGAACGGATGAGCCGTTCCGAATTGTTCATGATCATGGTGTTGATCATGGCGACCATCTCCGGCGCTATTCTTGTGCTCTATGCCACCACTTTGTCCAAGACGGTGCCGAACGCCGTGGGCCATATGATTGTTGCCTCGCTGATTTCCTTACCCGCCGCCGTGCTTATTGCGCGCCTGATGGTCCCCGGCGACGGCAGCATCAGCGCAGAAGATGCCGACGCCGACCTGAAATATGAAAGCAGCATGGACGCAGTCATCAAAGGGACGATGGAGGGCATTCAATTGGTGCTGGCCGTCATCGCGATCATCATCGTCGTGTTCGCATTGGTCAATTTGACCGACCAATTGCTGGCCCTGCTGCCCCAAATGGATGCACAGCCCCTTACCCTCAAACGCATTTTTGGCTGGCTGTTCGCGCCGTTGATGTGGAGTATTGGCATTCCATGGGACCAAGCCCCCGCTGCCGGCGCCTTGATGGGTACAAAGACCATCCTCAACGAATATGTCGCTTATCTGGATCTCGCCGCCCTGCCCGCCGGCACATTTGACGCGCGCAGCAAGCTGATTATCACTTATGCTTTATGCGGGGTGGCAAACCTTGCCAGCGTCGGCCTGTTGGTATCCACCATCGCCACGCTCGCGCCCACACGACGCGCGGAGGTTTCGGCGTTTGGCATGAAAAGCTGGATCGCGGGCAATATGGCCTCTGCCATGACCGGCGCAGTCATTGGACTTGTCACCTTGGCGTGAACCCTAAGCGGATTGCAATTTGCTGTCTGGCAGCTTTATCCCTAAGGCGCTGTTCACGGTAATCCTTGGCTTAGGCTGCGGCGCCCATCACACCCAATGGATCACACAAAAATATGTCTTCATATAAAGAGCCGTCATTTCAAGAGCGTGCAGCCTTAGCCAATAAGGCGAAGCTGGACGCCGTTAACCGGCTGCGCGCAAAACCGAAACTGGACGAAGCAACGCTTGCCGCACGGCGCGCCGCCGCCGAAGCGCGCGAACAGGCGCAAGCGAAGGCTCGCGCAGAAAAGCTAGCGGCACGCGAACTGGAAAAAGCCGCGAAGCTAGAACGCGCACAAATGTCGGCAGAACCTTCTGTGCCCACAAAAACCGAAGAAGAACGCAAGCTGGAACGCGATGCCAAATATGCCGCCCGGAAAGGCCGCAAAGGCAAAAAATAGCGGGCCGAAACACGGTCTCCGCGATAAAGTGCGCATCATGGAAAATATGGTGCCGCCTATAGGATTCGAACCTACGACCCCCGCATTACGAATAATGCACAAACCATGCATTTACAGTGCATTTGTCACATAGTTGTATAGTTTGTTGTATAGTATAAATTAGAAAAATACCCCATTTTCAATATGTTGGTCGTGTTTACCCGATCATATTTTATGTGAAATTACAGCCAGATAAGTCACAGCGTCAGTTTAGCTGATGCTAAAAATCCGTGTAATATTCACGTTGTCGGGTAACACGACCCACACATCATTTTATGGAAACACCATGTAGTTCCAGACGGGCAGATATAGTGGCTCTCCCGCAGATGTTAGCGGCGTAACAACATCAACCACAGTGCCGCTATGCGCTGGAGCAGTCGAGGGCGATAATGGACTTACAGGAATTGCGATGTTGGTCGTCAATTGTCGTCGGTCGCCAAAAGGTGCAGCGCGTCCGTCGACAGACGTTGATGCCCCGAAGACACCAAGACCGATTTGGCTCCAATTCAACTCAATCGCAGCCAACGGCACGAGTTCATCTTGCTGGTGCGTAAAACCATATTGGCGCGCAGCGGGCGTTGCATTGGGCAAGCTAGTCCATTGAGCAGGCAAACCATTTGCATTGCCAGTGTCACCTGGGCCCGAAAACATTGCTATGCGATCAAGGACATGAAGCTTGCCCATGAAAGCGGCATGTCCTGAGCCTTGTGAATGGCCTGCAACGGTTATGAGCGACCAGTTCGGAGCGCCGCCTACAAGATATTGGCTCCAGCCTTCATTTGGATAGTTGCTATGCATGTATGTCAGCAGTGCAACGAGGCGTCCTGTGATGGAGTTTGATTGGGAAATTGACACCAGCGGACTTGTATCAATACCCGTGATAATTTCGCTGCGTACCTCGCCTGCGCAATCAGATCGCGGAGAAAATGCACAGATTGTCCCAACTGCCTCATCATTTGGATAGGTCAAGCCTATGCTGTGAAAGCCACGCGCCGCTCCTGCCCTAACTATTAAGCGATAGAAGCGTGGAATCGCAGTAGTTCCAGGCAACATCACGAACAGGCGATTTCGCATGGATGCCGATGCTGGGTTAATTGCAAAATGGGCTGACAAATTGTCGGTAAGCGCGGCGTTGGTAAGCGCTGGCGCAATGTCCCGTTCAATGGATGTTATGCTCGAAGGCGGAGGAGCAGGTGGCGGAGGCGGTGCAGTCGGAGGCGTAGGCGTAGGCGCGATAATCACTGGCGGCGCTGCGCTGCGCTGCGCAGTATCGCTGCCACACGCACTTAAGGAGAACACTATACCAAGCGCCAACAAACTGAACTTCGGCTTTCCCATACTTCACCTCTTACGTGCCGACCAATTGCGCCTAAATAACTCTTGGCTAGTGTCTGGGAAAATTATCGACACAATGCAACTGAATGAATACGCCCCCCAATCTGATGCCCGCGCAATGAGCTTTTGAGCGAAAGAGCGTTAGGTGGTCGTATGGCCATTGTCGGGCAACACGACCCACACATCACTTTTGCACTTTCCTGATTGGGCGCGTTAGCCCCATTTCTGAAAGCAAAGCATCCAGTTCACCCGCGTTGATAGCAGCAATGATCTTGTCGATTGTCGGGATAAGCTGGTCGGGTTTCCCGACAATGATAGCGCCCTTACCCTTCTCCAGTTCAAGCACCTTGTTGCCATACCTTATCGCAAGCAGACAGTTACCTACCGCATCCTGAAACCACCAACGCTTGATGCGTTTAGGCACATCAACAAGTGCCTTAGAACCACCGTCTGTTATCACCCAGCGACGATGCATAATGTTCGGCAGGATTCCTTCACGATCAGCCTCAGCAATCAACTTTTGCTCAGCAAGTTTAGTGAGAAGCTTGTTCCGTCGGTGCTGCTCTGGGCTAATGCGCTGTGTGGTCGGGAGAACCGACAGCGAAAGGCTTTTTAGGATATTCATAGTCATCGTTACATCTCCTTATTGAGATGACGATCATGCTGCCGTTGGAGATATGATCCTATCCTGATCCTTACCAAACACCTGATACTTAGTGATAAATACACTCATCAAGGAGTGTAAAATATGGACGCAAGAGAAGAATTGAAACGATGGATGGCGATGGTTGTGCAGCTATCGTCAGAGGAAGAGAGCAAGACGATCAAGCAGGACATTGACCTGTTTCTGTCTGTGGCAGGGGAACTGTATGGAAAGTTAGCTGAGAGAAACACGGCGCTTGCGCAACAGTGTCGCTCAAGCAGCAGAGCAAAGCCGCCGAAGCCTGCTCCTCAGAAAGCCCAGAAGCAGCCTAAGCCAAAGCTAAGCATTGATGATACCCCACAGCCCCAAAACGACTCAGAGGACCGTTCTCAGGAGCGTCCAGCACAATCGTCCTAGAAACAGCAAGCTCAGCCATCACCCACTGATCAACAACGAGCGTTGCGTGGGTATGTCTATGGGGCACAGAATGATGAGGTCGCATTTCGCAAAGCTGCGCAGGCAATTGCACGATGAAAGACAAGCTAATCCAAAGCCAAAAGCGGCTGCACGACAGTCTGTTTGAACTCTATATGCAAGGTGGGCTGGAGCTGTTTAAGGCTGGCACTCACGGTTTGAAACGTGACTTAATCATCAGGCTTGAGACAAGCGCACTGACACCTGAGAAGGGTGAAATGTCCACTACTACGCACCAGTCGATGAACACGAAACCCTAAGAAATGAATTCACGAGGTAATTCGAAGCAATTTGCATTGGGCCGCCTTTTACGCTCGCTGCTACTTTGCCCGACGAGCCGACTGTGCTTTGCTTGGGCCATTCACCCACGCCAAACCGATGTTACACCGTGTGAGAAATCCTGATGCAGCGTCAGGAATTACATGCGGCGCAGTGGAAGACAGCTTTTTCAGCTGCAGTATCGCATCGTAGCAAGTGTCCTCAAACTCAGGCTTTTGCTGCCTAAGTGTCTGCCACGCCCACTGCAGTGAAGATAGAATGGAATTATAGCTTTTGCAGTTGAAAGCCCGAACGATTGTATTCTGATATTCTTCGTCGCCCGAGCAGCTTAAAAAATAACCTCGAGGAGCATTTGCATCCTCATATTCAGCCTGTTTCACCGACTCTTCGTACGCCTTTGCCGCCAGCTCCTCATCTTTCGCTCTCGTCTTGGCGATCTGTTCGGCATACATAGCTAAAGATTGGATCTCTGCGCTATGCGAAGGCATAGAGCAAACTTTAAACAATGCCTCAGCTATTATAGGCAATCTTAAGTCAGATACGCGAAAATACTCTGAATGATGTATCATTTCACCCTGGGTGAAACCTCCAATGAAATACATCTCATTTTGAATAATAGCATAATTTACTTCTTCCAAACCACATTCAAAAACGTATTCGAGTTGTTTGGAAAAATAATTGAACTTTTTATTTTTGTCGTCTCGAGCATTTGCAGCATAATCATAATCTTGGATAACATCGATAGATCGCCAGTTTCCTGACTGCCTGATGTCCGTTATGTCGAGATATTGGCGACTCATTTCGCCATTAGTCAGTTCCCAAAAATCCCGATTAACCTCAGAAACGGGACATTCAACCGCTTGATAGAATTTTACCCTCGTTCCGAGAAAAGCGGATATTCCCGAGAGATCGAAAACGGGGATCGGTCTATCATCATTAAGATTTACCTCAGTTATTCCGAGATATTTCTGAGGATCGTAATCGCTGTAATTTCTTTTGAAGCCCGTCGACATATATGCTCGCGGCGCACGCCCCGCGGGAGTAGAATCGAAACGCCTGCAAATGCCTTGCTCACGCGCCTTTCGACCAACTTCAGCTATTGCAGATGAGATCTGCTCCTGAGTTGTGAGAGGACCTTTTGCAACGAAGTATAGGCCCTCAGAGTAGACTATTACCGAGTTTAGATCGTAGTTTAATATATAGTCTCTCGCTTTATCGTGATCCTCAAATTCTTCATAAAGAACATAGAATTTATAGGACTTTGAGCTCACATTAGATTGGGCATACGCTGATGATTGGCCGAATGTTGTTGCAACGGCAAAAATCAAAAGCGCATGGAGAAGAGCAGTTTTCAACCAACCGCGCATTTAAGGCCTCACTGCGCTCTGGTGTGTAGTGCAAAATGCGAAGGATTCCATAATCTCTAAATGCCCATTCCTGAGATGCTACCGCGACTAAGTAGAACGTCTCCGTCAGTGACAACAAACTCCTTAGCATGTGTCGTTCCTGTTTCACGAGTTGAAGAACCATCAAATATGCCTGATACTTGGATCCTCACTTCGCATGCGCCTTCAACGCCAGAGTCTTCCGTCCAAGATTCTTTCCCCAGCCATCGAGGCTCAATGCTTTCGATGCTGCCCCCACGGATCAGTTGATTGAAAGCCTCACCCCCTGAACCATCGAACGTCCAGGAATTAGCCAGCCCAACCGTTATACCAGACACGCGGCTGCATATTTTTTCATATTCGGCGAGTGTCAGACATCGAGTGTTCGCGCGGCACTCTTGATATCCTCCGGTTACAAGCGAAGAATATTCGTAAGTCCCATCAGGAAACATTCGCATTTCTTGCTCCGCTTGAACACGCTCAGCCTCCAGCGACTTTTGCATTGCCTCAAGCTCGGCAGCAGACTTTTCAAGTTCAGCTCTCAGTTGATCCATGGATTGGCCAGAAGAGTCATTTGAACTGTCCGCGCAGCCACTCATAACAAGAGGCACGTAGAGAATAAAGGCTTTCCAGCTATGTTTTTTCATATTTCTCAACTATTCTTCAGCACTTGATATCGCAGCTATTTATTCAAGAGAGTTGAATGTGATCACTCTACATTGAGTGTGGTAGTGCAGACACCAATCCAGTTATTATATTCATCTTCATTAGATATATATCTCGTATCATGAAAATATGCATATCTTAGATCAGGCAGAAAAAGATGACGAGGTATATTTGTACCAGGCATATAGCTGCTGATTTTTCCCGATACTCCCAATATGATTAGTGTATGATTTCCTACCTCGTCATAATAAATAGTACTATTTTCATCCGTATCTCGTGGATGATCAATCTTCCAAGTTTGAACGTTTAGATAGCCATCCACAACAAGTTCAGGAAGTTGGACGAAATCAAATGACTTATATGCCTCTTCCGCAAAATTCATGCTTTCAGGAAAACCTTTTATATTCGTCATAAGTATTTCGTTGGTATTTCCATATCCGCCAACGAAAGATCCATCTGGAAACATTATAAAATCGCCAATACTACTTTTAACCAGTGCAAATTTCCTCAAACCCTCGGGCACATCATTTCTTCGAAGTGAGAACGAATCATCACCATAGAAGTCAATTTTATCAATTAGTTGACACGTATCGATTTTCAGACGCGGAAACGCGTTTCCGAGCGGAGTATTCGTCATGCCCTCTTCAACACTGGGCGCTGCTGCAATTATCGAATTTTTATCAAGCCAATTGACTTCGGAAATTGCTACTAAAGGAGCAGTTGGGGTTGCAACTGATGTGGAATTTTGGATCGCATCGGCGGCAGCGGATTCAGCACTTTCGCTTGAGTTACCGCAAGCTGAAATTACCAACGAGATCGCGGGTAGTAGCAAACCAGTGTAGAGAATTCTTTTCATGGCACTAGTTCATAAGCTGTTGTGGCGACATCTGAAAAACTATGTTTCTCTGCTCTAATATCCTTGGGTCAGAATTGATGGTTTGCATACAGGAATTGAGCTTCGACTGAGCAGCGGCATCTTGGTCGAAGGACGACGGGTTGGCGATAAACCGCGCATATTGCGGTCCTCTTGCAACTAAATGTTTGATGTAATCTTGCTCGGAAGCTCCGTCAAAGGTGGCCACTTTAATAGCCAGTAGCCGAAGTCGGGCCGACAAAATCTGCTGCTCTTCTATGGCTTTGTCGAGGCCGACGGCAATATCTGCTTGGCGTGAATTGCTGAAAATTTCGGCCGCAACGAATGCAAGCTCGCTGCAATCAGTTAGTTCATCCGCGATCGGAAACCATTTATTTAGGTTCTGTGCAAGAGTGCTTGCCTCAGCTCCAGCGGGCTCTGCAATTTGATTTTCAGCGCTTGATGGCGCTTCGTTACGACAGGCCGAACATAAAACAGCTAGCCCCAAAAGAAGTGAGAATTTTGTCATGCGCCCCCCTCGCGATATCGCGACAATTTCTTCCAGAATTGAAATGATGTTATCGCAACGAGAGCAGGGTGCAAGGGTAAACTGCTACAGATCACAGCCACTTTTGTTGGAGCATTGGAGCCTAAGGAACCAAGTATAAGAGTTTGGTTCAAGGCGATATACTATACAACCGAATATTCAGCGTTCCTTATTGCATCCAACCTTTCCAAATGTAACAAGCTTTCAATTATAAAATAATTGGAATCTATTTATGAAGAAGCAAGGTTGGAAGATCGTACTGGCGTCTACGCTGTTAGCACTTGCTGGATGCGGAGGCGGTTCTTCGTCCTCCGATACCAATGTCGTGCAGATACCAACTCTAAGCCCTTCACCTGCTCCTAGCCCAGTATCGCCTGCGCTTCCCACGACGCCGCTCTACTCTGTTAGCACCGTTACGTCTGTTCCTTATCCGAATGGCTTTACAGTCCCCACGACTGATCCAAAAGACTTCGCAACCGATCCTTGTAAGCTTGATTTGGACGTAGTCACATATCCACAATCATGGCTAAGAGGACGATCGCTGCCTCAAGCGACTGGCGCCCCCTTAAATCAGGCAATCGGTCGTGGCGTCACCATCAAAGACATAATGCTGGACGACAACCCTGCATTTGTTCTGAAAGGATCAGCAGATGCTCCTAATGGTTGTAACAACGGCGCAGGAGCTCTGAAAAAGGAGCTGGAGAAAACGGCTCAAAGGATTGCTAGATTAGATGCTGGTTATGTGAAAATCACCCAATGGAATTGGATTACGGAAAACCAAAATGGATCCTATTCGATCATTGACGCGGACGACAGTTTCGGTCCTATCTCAGACGATAACCTCAGGTCCTTTGTTCAGTCAGCTCACAGGGCCGGTCTTAAAGTTGTCTTATGGAACCAGATTCAGGTTTTTGGAGACAGGCAAGGGTATTTTAAGCCGACACCTGAAAACAACCTTCAAAATTATGAAAAATGGTTCAGCGCGTTTGGCTCATTCATGCGGGAACGAGCTGCTTTTTATAATTCCATCGGTATAGATGTTTGGGACATGGGCTGCAATTTCTGTGTATTCAATACCTTACAGGCAAAAACAAGCGCCGAAAAAGCTCTGTTTTATAACAGCTATCTCAAGATCGCGAAGGATGTAAAAAGCGTTTACAAAGGGAAGACATTCATAACCGATAATGATTGGTTTGATTTTGGCAGCGAATATCTGGGGCAGATCGATTTTATAGAAACTGGCATGTGGTCCAATAAAACATGGACCTTAGCAGAGAGCGACGTGCTTACACCGCAATCATACAAAGCGACCTTGAACAGCAACATCACTGGTCTGCTTAAGTTCGGCAAACCGTTGTTTCTATCCGTTGGCATACAATCGCGACGCAATGCGCTCTCGGAACCTGGCTACCTTGAGGAAACCGGCTGCACGGCTGCAATTAACGCTCTTGAATTGTCCAATTCACAATGCATCCAGAAGCAAACGGAGGTGGATTTCGCGCTTCAGGCAATCGTAATTCAAGCTCAGCTTGATTATGTTAAAGGCTTAAACACGAATAATTTAGTGGTTTTTGCCAACGACTATTTTGTTACGGACAACCTCTATCCGCGCTTTGCATACCCGAACATTGGCTTCACCGTTAGAAACAAGCCCGCTGAGGGTGTTTTACGTGAGTGGTTTCGAAAATAACCCAGTTATCACTGTCCAAAAACCTCCTCTCACACCTGAGAAGAGTGAGATAATTCACTACTATGCAGTCAATCGTTGGGACGAAGATAAAGAGTTTGATGAGTGGACAAAGCTCCCTTTGGCGTTGTCAGCGTTATTGATTGCATCCAACCTCTCCAAATGTAACAAGCTTTCAATAACGAAATTATTGGAAGCTAGGCATGAACAAGCAAGGTTGGTTATCAGTTATTGCGATAACGCTAGCTCTGACAGGTTGTGGCGGCGGTGGCGATAGCGCCAGCCCAGCTCCAGTTCAAATACCAACAACGACAGCACCAGTTGCGCCGCCTGCTCCAGCGGCGCCTCAAACCACATTTGTAAATATCCAAACATATGAGCGGTCGCTAACCGTCGCGTATCCAGCATCGGTGACCTCAGCTATTGCCAGCCTAACTCAAGAAACTGTTAGCGTTGAAACACCGAAATCTGCTGGCGAATATTCTCAGCTTTCCGTGACTAAAGTGGGGTATCAACCATCTTGGTATCCTTACACAGCGCAAGACAGTACGCCGATACAAATCGGATTATACAAAGCCGATACAATTAACAAACAGCCGAATTTTACAAAGGCAATCATTCCGCATGATGCTGGCGGTTGGCTTATGGATTATTACAACGGAGGATATTTCCCCACCACCTTTGACAGAATAAAAAATATCGGCGGGAACAATGTTGTTTATGCTGATTCCGCTATCATCAAAACGATGGATGTAGACGCAAAGTCCGTTGTACTTGTCGGCAAATATTTTCCGCCCGACCAAGTGATTTTAGATATGGGCAATTTAGCCAGATCACGTGGCATGGATTTTACAGTTATGATGGGGATCTATCCCGGAGATACTCTGGGGAATGACACTTGGACTGTGCCTAAATTTGGTGCCGCGATTAGTAAGCTCTCTGATGACGATCCATTTTGGGATGCTTGGTTTAATGCCTATAAGTCAATTCTGGCAGAAAGAGCCGCGCTTGCGCAGAGAGCTGGTGCGACGAAATTTGTACTCGGTTTCAATCTAGACTACATGGTAACTAGAGGAAATTCTAGGTGGGCTGCACTTATCAAAGCCGTCAGAGACGCTGGTTTCAGTGGGAAAATATCATATTTTTCTGGAACAGGCGCTGGCACTAACGGCTTTCTTAACATTTCGGATGTCAATAAACGCACTGCGTTCATCAAGCTTTTTGATGAGGTAGGGCTCAGCCTTTACAGCCCAATTTTTGCCGAGAACGGCGAAACATTATTGGACGCTCAGCCAAGAACACGAATTACAAAAAATATAAAAAATCAGATTGCCTCGATATCTTCCGCGAAAGTTCCGATATTTTTGATGATTGGTACGCCTTCTGTCCATTCTGGACTCGTCACAAATGAATACATTGAGTCTGCGTACCCATGTTCATATTTCAAATCAGAAACGCGGAACTATCAAACACAGGCAGACATTTATCAATCGGCTGCTGAAATCGTCAATGAACAGAGCTCGGACGGCTCAGGTATTGTAAAAGGAATATTTAGCTGGGGATATCACTACATAGATAACCCTAGAAAAAAAGACGTGGTCAATGATACTTGCTATGATTTCTCTGCCAGCATCAGAAATAAGCCTGCTGAATCTGTGTTGAGTTATTGGTTTAAGGGCTGGTGAGAAAGGTTACTCTCAGACCACATTAACGGCATTCGCCAATTGCTCATAACTGACCCAGCAGCAGTCTGCTGTCATTGCGATGCTAGCTTGCTGAATCATTTGCATTCCGGTGCCCCCAGCGTTCATGTAGGTTTGAAATCACCTCGATAAAACCCGATAGTCAGCGTTATTTATTGCATCCAACCTGTCCAGATGTAACAAACTTTCAATAACGAAATTATTGGAAGCTAGGCATGAACAAGCAAGGTTGGTTATCAGTTATTGCGATAACGCTAGCTCTGACAGGTTGTGGCGGCGGTGGCGATAGCGCCAGCCCAGCTCCAGTTCAAATACCAACAACGACAGCACCAGTTGCGCCGCCTGCTCCGTCTCTTTCATCGACATTGAGATGGGTGGAGACCGTTAATTCTGTCACGGTGCCGAGAGAGACAATAGGCAATTATCGTACTCGCGCAGGGTACGGGGCATTTGACCTCTACGGTTATCCCAAAAAATCGTTTATGTTTCCATCTGGTGGAGAATTTAACACAAAAACAAGATCACCCAATGATCAAGATTTTTTGACACTGTCTTTCGATTCGCAAAATCGAATATTTGTAGACAAAAATCCAATTATTCCGAAATATATTGCAGGATTTGTTAATGATATAATTGAAGGTAACTTTGGTTACGGTTCAAATAGTCTTGTCATGAGTGATTCAGGACGAGAAAGTGAGCTTGGGAACTTTGATAACCTAGATTTATCATATCTATGGAGAATGGATAAAGTTAATGGCGTGTGGTCTGTAACTGAGTTTGCGAAAGAGCTTGGAAAACAGTTTTGGCACTCGAGTAATAATCCATTGGATATCAACAATGACGGCAAATTAGATTTCGCCGTTTCTAACCTGCTCTCGCTTGACAAGCGTTTAATTTTGTTCGCTTCAAACGCTAATGGGCACGGATCTATAAATCTAACTGCTAATCTGTGTGCATCTCCCGGTGATATCGTGAAAAACTCAGGCAGTTCAGCGCTAATAAAGCTAGCTAATGGCTCGTTTGCGGCGATCTCAATGCCATATCTCGTAACTGCTGGCTTTTCCCGCGCTGATCAAGGATCGGTCGTCTATCTAGACAGAGACGGGAAACCTATAAAAACCGATTGCCTATCAGTTCGCGGCACACCCACAACGATCGACATGAATGACAGCGAGGGGTATAACGCAATCAAAGTGTTCGACTTCAACAATGATGGTCGTCAAGATTTTATAGCACTCGCTGAATCTATTTCAGGCGTTAAGTTTCAGCGGATTCTTTATTTCGCTCAGAAGTCTGACTCAAGCTTCGAATTAGTTAACAATGATTTAGGTATATCCTCTAAGTATTCTCTTCCAAACGTGGACACTGCGGAATTTTCGGACTGGGTCTCAAACCAGTTCATTATCACGGAGATGGATACCAGCGGAAGAAAGGGTATATTCTTTCAGACAAGGTTAATAAAAAAGAGCCGAATTGATACCTTCGGTATCAGAGGCGGTATAATCATAGACGGAAGGACGGCATCACAAGTTTCGATACAACCATCATCCATATCATGGAACTCTGAGTTTAAGCCAAATTCGTATGACTACATATTCCCGACTGAAATTAATAACGACGGGATTGTCGACTTTTTATTAGTTTCAGCGAACGGGCAGTCAACGTTTGGTGTTTCAGCTCTTTTATCGACAAAATGACTTTCTAACTTGAGGACACCTCAGATTACGTTGACCGCGTTCGCCAATTGTTCATCACTGACCCAGCAATATCCAGCAGTCGTAGCGATGTTCGCGTGACCCATAGCTTGCTGAATTGTAGCCATCCCAATGCCAGCTGCGTTCAATCTGATAGCAAATGTCCTTCTTCCAGAATGGCTGCTCGTTTTGATACCAGCAGCTGCATAGATAGCTTTGAAGCGTAAGCTGAGACTGATGTTACTAAAATGGTTGCCAGTCCGCGATGAGCGAATGAACGCTTTGCTCTCATCAAGCTGGCTGATCTTTGCGAGATATTGATTTAGGATTTTGCGAAGCTCGTCTGAAATAAAGACACGCCGTGAGCGATTGCCCTTCGTTTGATGCTTGCTGAGATTGATTACCTCTACAGACTTATCATCAATCCCGCGAACGTCGCCAATCGTAAGTGCCGCGATTTCTCCGATGCGCATACCAGCCAAGATGCTGAGCGACAGTGCAACACGGTCACGCAGACCGTTGTTCCCTGTGTCAGCGATACGCATCACTCGTTTGATTTCGTCTTTAGTAAGAACCTTTGCTTTTGCCATTTTGCCTATCTCTCATTAACTTTCCGTATGAGAGAAATATAAATTAATCAGACATTTGATCCTATCAGAAATCTCCAAACTGATTTTGTTGGTTTCCAATGACCTCAGCGATTTTCATTAGGAATGATAGATTTGTTAATGAGAGGGAATGAAGACTTGGATCGTCATTGATCAGCATAATCATGCGTTCCAGCTTCGCTGTCCCACATTCGCTTGCTGCTATGTTCGCATCGCTTTGCTCTGCTCACATTACGCAGAAGCGAAATTCTTACGGTTAGAATTCTTTGAAATTGTTTTCGGTAAACATACTCGGGGTAAGGCATTCGTTAGGGAGCCATACCACTGCCCCTTTCGGGGCAATGATGAATTATACATTCGCTGAGGTATGCTTAAACGATATAGACGAAACTCGTGATACAATCACGAGAGAGGCAGGTTTTGCGATCTCCTATTACACGCCGTCTTACGCAGATCATGCCAGCTCATATCGCGGCTATTGGCATTGATCTTGTGGGGTAAAGTGTCTTTCCCACTCACTTTGAGCCTATGGGGGTCTAATTTATTTTCCAAGACTTCCAACCATTTCGACATTGCAAACGCTACAGACTCAAAGGGTCGTCGTTTCAGGCATCCAGCGCAAAGCGATGGGTAGTGCAATGAAGCCGTGTAGTGAGTTCCACGAATTGCTTACCGTCACAATGCCCTAGAGCCATGCCAAGAACGGATTTGCAGCGCATTACAATCGGCGCGCCAGCCTTAACCTCACTTTTGATAAATAGATTGAGAAACTCTCACTCTACCTTTGACAGTGTATTTATCACGGAGTGAGGAAAACTATGAAAAAAGACACTATTTTGGAAGTTTTTGGGTATCTTAAATCTAAGCAGATTGTTTCTGGCGAGAGCGAATTTTCCGAGCATTGGCTTGGCTGTTCCGATAGCTATATGCGTAAATTGCGATCATCGCAGTCCGAACCAAGTCTCGGCGCAGTCGCAATATGTGCGAGTAGATTGCAGAATGCTGCTGAACAATTTGAAGTGCTCCCACGCTATCAGCCATTGGCACAGCAGCTTGTAAAAATGAGTAACAAATGCCGTTCATTGGTTGACGCTGACAGCGTGGAGTTTGATCTGAGTTAGTGTGGTCGTGTAACCCGACACACCTAGAATAGCGAAAGCTCTTCCCCGTCCTCAATAACGACAATGCGTTCCGTGCGTTTAGCTGGTTTCCGGCGTAAAGCACGGGGAAGCTCTTGCAGTTCGCCATCTTTGTAGTCGGTGAAGTCGGGGAAACGCCCACGCTCAACATTTCGGATCAGTACTTCAGCCTTCTTCAGCAAGCGTGTCAGCGCATTATAGGCTGCAACATCGCCGACGACCCTTTCAGTGATGCCTAGCTTTTCCGCTAACTGAAGCCGCGTAAGCTCAGGATTGTCTTTCTCGGTCTGCCGCGCTGTCAGAATCTTGTGCAGGGATTTCAGCGAAGGGTTCTTAGAAACTACTTCGAACAGAGCTTCACCCTTCTTTTCCCCGTGTGTGCGAATATGCTCTTCCACAACGGGGCGCATCAACCGCTGGAACTCAGCAGTGAGGCGGCTCAGATCACCATCTACAGGAATGCTCAGCACGACGCGGTCAGCATTTTGCTCTTTTTCGAGCAAGGGGTCATTGATCTCCCTGATCGGAAAGCGAATGCCATGGGAAAAGATTCTGCGTCCCGTGTGCATTCGATACTTACTGGCTTGTGGATGACCACCTTTGGTCCACCAGCGCATGAAATCATCATCACGCACATCACCGAAGTAGGTGTAGACATCGGCTAGATCGCCCGTGCCGTCATTTTCACAGCATTCCTTATAGGCTTTGCTCAGACGCAGAAATGCCCACCAGTAGTAATAAACGCTCCACATGTAGCCAGGATCGTTTTCATCGTTTGGCAGCGTGTCGCGGGCGCTGATGTCATCGAGATTGGTGACGGGTGGCGCATAACGGAAATACAGAATCCTGCGTCCATGCAGCATCTTTTCATACATCGCTAAGCCTCACTCATCACTTCTGGCACAGAACTAATTCCAGAGTGGCGTTTTTACAGCTGCCCTCTCGAATCCTATTTGCAGGTCATCGGCAGCATGGTGCTAGCCGAAAATATGAAAGACCTTAATCATGACTACTACACTTGAAACAACCGTAAACTTCAACATCGCTGAAATCGCTGCAATGCCCAGCATAACCGTTCCAGCTAACGCAACTGTCTCGGTTGACGCTGGCGAAGCTGAATGGGTCGCCCCTGTCATCAGTAACGCATACAACACTATTGTTAGCCTTGTTGCAGACCAAGAAATCTGGCTCAATGGAGTGCATCGCACTGCAAACGAGCAGCTTTATGTCATTTTGCAGCGTTGCTATCACCTCTACTCGTTGATGGCTTCTGACAAGGATCAGAACGAAAAGCTCAAAGCTGCGATTGAGCGTCACAACATTGAGCGCAATCTTGGCATCGACACAAAATCGCACACGATGACAAATATAATCAAAGTAGTATTCGGCGCAGACCGTCGTCGTGCAAGCTCATACAGTTCGGCGCTGCGTGTAGCACTTGCTCAAAAGGTCAAGGTGCAGGATCTGCCTCAGTTCCTACGTGATGCTGGTGGTGTCGAGGAAGTTCGTCGTAAGCAGACGAACGGTGGCGCTCCAAAAGTAGACAAGGTTGGCGCTGCGGTAAGGCAGATTGCACATGTGAACCTTGCAGTAATTGATGAGGAGGCAATTTCCTCGAAGCTCGACTGTGGAGCAATCGGTAAGCACGTCATTCTTGTGGCAACGCAAGATGTCAACGGTACTTTGATCATCAACTCGGTTGTGCAAACTGAAGGTGTCACAAACGCAGTGCTCACCGCAATCTACAATGCTGAGCATAAAACTTGGACAAAAAAGGCAGACGAAGAGCAACCAGCATCGGAAGCTGATGAACTCGACGCTCTCATAAATGCAGCGGTGAACGACACTGATTTTGCTGCTGCAGCGTAAATTATGCAGCACAAACGGGGAGGCAAAATGCCTCCCCTTTTTTATTCAAAGGAAACTGAAATGTCTCATAGTAACAACGCATATTCACCCAAGAGCATCAATGACATTGTTTACGGCAGTGACACAGCAAAAGAACTCGTATCGCAGCTTGTAACGGGTTTGATGCCCTTCCCATTTTCTGGTGTGAACGGTATCATTTTTTACGGACCAAATGGGACAGGAAAATCGGCACTTGCTCGTATTTTGCCTGCTGCGATTGATAGCTTTGGGGCGCCAAACGCTGCTGCCGTGGATTATAATTTTTACAAAATTACGGCTACTACTGATGCCAAAGAGCTAATTGAGAAAATTGCATATCAAACACAATTCATGCCGCTTGCCCGCTTTCGGTATTTCATCTTCGATGAATTTGACCTTCTCAACCCGCGTTATTTGCCGTCCATCAAGTCAGTCATGAACTGCGATACATCCGTGTTTATCATGACCACAAATAGCATCAGCAAGATCGAGAACAGCATCAAGAGCCGCTCCCATTTGATTGCAATGCCGTTTGCAGAAGCCAATCGTTGGGTTCCTGTGATGCAATCAGTCCTTCTTGATCAGAAGGTACTTGCTCCAAGCGAACAGTATCTTTGTAACATTGTTACTAATTGCAAATATGATGCACGGAAGATCATGGGGGCAACGCTGCGGTTAGCATTTAATCTTCGCAGCGCAGGCAAAATAATCCCGACAACCACTCAGACCAATGATGCCCTTATGATCGCTGCTTAACCATCATGGTCGGGTTACCCGACAACCTCGTTTAAACGAGTTCAAGCCCCGCCATTTGTGCGGGGCTTTTTGTATACTCACACCACAGAATTAGCCCAAAACCATACAACAAAATGACTGCGAATTTCCATCCGCTGTGCCAACAATATATTGATTTATATTGGAAAAATGGTGCCGCCTATAGGATTCGAACCTACGACCCCCGCATTACGAATGCGATGCTCTACCAACTGAGCTAAGGCGGCAATGGCGTGTCCATTAGCGGGAATAAGCTCAATTTCCCAGCCTTTTTTTAACGACTTTCACCGTCAGTCTATAGCGCCACTCTGCAACTGAGCGATGTTCATCTCGGCAGTGAGATGCTTGGCATAGAACCTATCAATCATCTCGACAGAGGTTCGTGCGCTGCGGGCAATTGTAAGCAGATCAATGCCTTCTCCATGTATCATGCGGAACATGATACATGTGTGCCTCAAGCTGTAGAGCGTCCTTGCATCGCCATTTGAGCCCGTTTTCAACCCAGCAACCTTCAACACTTGATCAAATTGCCGTGTGATATCCCGCAATGCATAATCACGGTTCAACTGCTGTGGACAAAACAGATAGTCATCTGGCTTCCCAAAGCCTTCTGCCTTTTGACGCTCCAGCAATCCGTCATAAACCTCGACAGCCTTTTTGAGCGTCACGACTGGGCTTCCATGACCCTTTGTCGGTGGATGAGTCAGACGCAGATAAGTGTCCTTGCCGCGAATAATCGCAACATGCTTGTGTTGAAGCACCTTTATATCCGTTGGACGAATGAACGAGTTCGTCATGAAGATGATGAGATCATACACATCTTGTGTAATCTCGACATTGCGCAGGAACTTTCCAGCCTTTGTATCTACCCGTATTTTCGTACCAATGCGTGACCTACAGACGGAATGAAGCGTACTATACTCTTTGCTGTTGAACCAAGGACGGGCTGTGTCAGTCGTTTTGAGACGCGGGAACGCTGGAAGCCCAGTTATCACTCCAACTCGCTGAGCGTACTTTAATATCGTCTTTATGTGGGAGAGATGTATCTTCAGCGTGTTTATCGTAAGCGGACGATCTGGCGTACTGAGCTTGTTGATGTAATCGCTGATGACGCTGTAATCTATGTCCGCAATCTCATACTTTCCAAAGTGCGGTAGCAAGTCAGCTTCCAGACGCCCTGCGTCATAACTAATTTTCTGCTTTGATAATTCACCACGCTTGAACCGCGCTTCATTCTCTTTGGCAAGACCACGAGCGCACACTTCAAAGCCACTCGTTTTGGTGAACGGAAGATTGTTCATCTTGCGATGCTTGAGATCAACAAAGACCTTCTTGGCAGCCTTGATCGCTTCCTTTTTGTCCGCAACCTTCAAACTGCGACGAACGATTTTTCCGTCTTCGTAGTACCGCGCATACCAGAATGGAGACGCCGCCATTTTGTAAATCGTGAGCGTACCGAACCCCGTCACCTTCTGCAGCGAACTCGGGATTGGCTGCGTGCGGTCACGCATTGTCGGGTCAGCACGACTTTGACTATTTTTTACAATGCCTTTGCTCATGAAATTGTTGTATAGTAAAAACTATACAACAGCAAGTGTGTCTAAATCACTGTAAGTAATGCATTTCTGGGAAAAATGGGGTGTTCGCCAACACATTACGAATGCGATGCTCTACCAACTGAGCTAAGGCGGCAATTGGCGCTTAGGCCGTGGCTGCGCATAGCCAAGAGCGTCCATGAGTTCAAGTGGCCTTTATGTAGAATAGCCCGATGACCAAATACTGGGCCATCGGGCTATTGCCTGCTCCTGTGGGGAGTTAGGAGCGTGCCTTGTTGTGCCTTTTACCTTAACGTAGCAGGTTCAAAACGCCCTGCTGGCTTTGGTTGGCTTGTGCCAACATAGCGGTCGACGCCTGTGCAAGGATTTGCGCCGAAGCCAGCTTCGTCGATTCTGCAGAGAAGTCTGCGTCTTCCATGCGCGATTTTGCTTCCGTCAAATTCATGGCCGTTGATGTCAGATTGTTGACGGTCACGGTCAAACTGTTCTGCGCCGCACCAATATTGGCGCGTTGCGTAGCTACGAGGTCTATCGCTGTATCCAACAAATCAAGTGCCGTGCTTGCATCTTCTGCAGTGGAGAGGTCGACATCATCAATAACTAGCCCCGCATCATCCATCGCCACCAAGTCAATATCGACCGTTTCGCCAGTTTCCACGCCCGTCTGGATGCTGAAAGTCTCGTCGTCATCAAGCAACACAGAACCGTTGAAGTCGGTTCGCGCCGCAATATTGTTGATTTGAGCAACAAGAGCAGTGGATTCAGTCGCGATGATAGCACGATCGTCATCCGTGATGGTGCCGTTGGCAGACTGAACAGCCAATTCGCGCATCCGGACAAGAATATTTGATATCTCAGCCATCGCACCTTCGGCCGTTTGGGCCAGCGAAATGCCGTCATTGGCATTACGGACCGCTTGACTGAGACCACGTATTTTCGCGTCCATGCGGGTGGCGACGGCAAGGCCAGCGGCATCGTCTTTCGCGCCATTGATCCGCTTTCCGGTCGAAAGACGTTCCATGGCGGTGCTGAGCGTGTTGTTCGCCATGCGCGATGCGTTTTGCGCGCGAAGCGCGCTGACATTGGTGTTGATGACTGTCATGATAAATCCTTTGCTATTCCTCGGTATGGGCAGCCCGACAGGGGGGTGAGCAGCCTCGGCATCAAGAAACGGCGCGTTGCTGCATCGCTTTAATCACCCGCGTCGGAAATTTGGCGAGAGCAGCCGTCAACCACGCCATATAGGTCGGAAGACTGCGCCTTTCGGCAAATTGGCACATCATTTGCAATCGTCTGCGCAAAGGCAATTCCGCCTGCGGACCCGAGTATATGTCGACGATCGACCAGAGCCGACTTTTGCAGATGCGCTCGTCCATCTTGAACCAGAATGATGCGCTGCGCCGTGCGGCCGGCCGTGATGTACCCGCAGAAGCGGTGGCATCCACAACGCCCTTTGCACAAACCATGACCGACGCGTTGCAAGTCGTAAGCGCGCAGCAGGGCAAGGCGAGCGCGCTATCGGCATCTTATGAACGCGGCGAGACCAACGACATCGTCTCGGTCATGGTCGAGCGGCAAAAGGCCTCAATTGGTTTTGAAGCCACGCTTCAGGTCCGTAACAAGCTGTTGTCCGCGTATCGCGACATCATGAACATGCCGGTGTAACGCATGGCCGATCAACAGATACTCGCACCCGACGCGGCGATGAACAATGGTGCATTGGCGCGCAATGTGACGCCAGGCGCCAATTTCGGTTTTGACGGTCTACGCGGCATGGCGCGTCAGCCGGCTGTGCGCAAGGCACTGCCCGCGCTGGCCTTAACAGGTGCGTTGGGGCTTGCGGCGTTGACCTATTTCGCGCTGAGCACACCTACGCAAACGCCCTTGTTCCAAGGCTTGGCCGAAGCGGACAAGGCCGCGGTTGCCGATGCGTTGCAGGCATCAGGCATCAGCTACAGCCTTGACCCCGCCACGGGCGCCCTTTCCGTGGATGCAGGCAAAGTGCACGAGGCGCGGATGTTGCTTGCCGGTCAAGGCCTGCCCAAGGCGCAGCCAACCGGTGACGCAATGATGGCGTCCTTGCCCATGGGTTCAAGCCGCGCGGTAGAAGGCGAAACATTGCGCAGCGCGCGCGAAGCCGACCTTGCGCGCACGATTGAAGCGATTGATGCGGTAAAAACCGCGCGCGTCCATCTGGCCACGCCAGAGGCCAGCGTATTTGTCCGCGAAAATAAGGAGCCCGCGGCATCAGTCATGCTGACGCTGCAGCAAGGGCGCAGCCTGTCGGCGGCACAAGTGCGCGCTATCCGCCATTTGGTCGCGTCATCGGTCCCCAATTTGTCCGCCGAAGACGTATCGGTGATTGACCAGAGCGGTGCGTTGCTCTCCTCCGATCAAGCCAGTGCAGACGACCGGATGTTCCAACTGCAAATGCAGATGGAGGAGCGCTATCGTCAGGCGGTCATTGCGTTGCTGACGCCAATTGCGGGCCCCGGCAATTTTTCGGTCGAGGTCCATGCCGATGTCGATACCAGCGAAAGCCAGTCCACAAGGGAAACCTACCCCGAAAATGACCGTGCCTTGCGCAGCGAGGAAGGGAATAAGTCCGTAAGTGGCACGGCAGAAGAAGCGGGCGGTATACCCGGCGCATTGGCCAATCAACCGCCGCCTGCAAATGCGCTTGTCGCACAGCCCCCAGAAGGCGGAGCGCCCGGCAATAATCCAACACAAAGCGAAGAAACCTATAATCGTAGCTTTGATGTTGGCCGCGAAATAGCCGTCACTCATAACCCGCAAGGCGCGTTACGCCGCCTGTCGGTTGCGGTCGCATTGCGCGATGGCAAGGGCGCGCAAAAGCGCACACCTGCGGAGATTGCGGCGCTCGAAAATCTAGTGAAGGGCGCGGTCGGTTTTAAGGCCGAACGCGGCGATGTTGTGGCCATTTCTGCACGCCCCTTTGCCGAAGAGGCCGAAGTCGTCGTTAATTTCTGGGACGCGCCATGGTTCTTACCCTTGGTGCAGCAAGTGGGCGGGGTGCTCGGCGCATTGCTTGCCTTTTTCGTTATTGGTCGCCCGCTGGTGAGGGCCGTCAAGGCACGTATGGCCGCATCTAAAGAGCTGGCAGAAACGGAACAAAAATTGATGCAGGCCGCGGCGGCGCAGCAGGGGTCTCGGCCGGGCAATGGCACCATAACGATCGACATGATTGAAGCCGCACCAAGTTATGAAGCGCGCGCAAAGCTTGTGCGTGCCTTTGTCCGCCAAGATCCGGAACGCGCCGCGCTCGTCGTCCGTCAAATGTTGGGAAAACCAGCCAATGGATGATGATCTTGACGAAATGGTCCTTCCCGAACCCGCACCACTGCCCGATGGCGGTCTATCTGCGGCGATATTGTTGATGTTGCTGGAGGACGGCGACAGTTCGGCAGTTTTGCAGCATCTGGACCCATCTGAAGTCAAATCCTTGGCCAAGGGCATGTTCGAAGCATCCTGCGCCACCGAAAATGATGTGGAAGGCGCGTTAGAGGTTTTTGTCAGCAACAACCGCGACCTATCGCAACTGGCCGTTGGCGCGCCCGTGCGCATTCGCGGCATGATGAATATGGCGTTGGGCGATAGCACGGCGAACCGCCTCTGGACCCAAATTGCACCCGCAAAAGCCGCCCCGCCGTCGCTGGAAGCATTGCAATGGCTGGACAGCGCCACGATTTCGACGCTGGTTGCGCAAGAGCATCCGCAGCTTGCCGCGATCATCCTGTCAGCATTACCCGCAGAAGTCGCCGCAGAGGCGGTTGCTGGCTTGGATGAGGCTGTTCAGGCCGATCTATTATTTCGCACCGCGACCTTAGGTCCTGTTCCCGCCGCCGCCATTTCCGACATTGAAGCCATTCTTGCAGATTATGCCGAAACCAGCGCCAGCAACCCGCTCATCAACATGGGCGGGCACAATGAAGTCGCAAAAATCGTCAATAATTTGCCCCGTCCGCAAGCCGAAAAGCTTTTGAAGACTATCCGCAAAAAGGACAAAATTCTGGCCGATGCCATTGAAGAGGGCATGTTCATTTTTGCCGACTTGGCACAGCTCGACACCAAATCGCTTGGCGCGGTCATGCGCAATGTCGAAGCCGACCGTCTGGCACTGGCCATCAAGGGTGCAGACCCGGCCTTGGGCGAAAAGATCCTCAGCACATTGTCCGCACGCGCCGCACAAACCATCAGCGACGAAATCGCCGAAATGGGTCCGGTCAGCCGCGCCGATGTCGAAGACGCGCAAAAAGCAGTGGTCGCCATTGCCCGTGGCATGGCTGCGTCGGGTGAGATCATGCTTGGAAAGCAGAGCAATGACTATGTCTGAAACTGTCAAACTCTCCCTCACCGCATATTTTGGCGAACGCCGGGATTTTCGTCCGCGCAATTTGCAATTCCCCTTTGCCGCCCCCGCAGATGACGCCGAAGACCCTTATGCGCGTGGTCTGGCCGATGGGCAGCAAATGGCGCAGGCCGCGTTCACGATTGAGCGCAAACAGCTTCAGGATTTGCTGGCGGCGGCACATGCGTTGCGGCCAGAAGATAATGCCGAAATTGACTTCTTGCTCGACCATATCATCCGCAGCATCGTCACCAAAATCATCGGCGATTTGCCGATTGACGCGGCTTTTCTGGCGCAACAAATCGAGGCTGCGACAGCCATTTTAACCGAGGCGGACCAGAACCGGCATTTACGCATGCATCCGGATGATCTTGCCTTATTGTCCGATGCTGAACTGCCCCTGCCATTTACCGCAGACCCGCAATTGCCGCGTGGCGCTTTGCGTATTGAATGTTCCGATGGATGGGTTGAACATGGCCCTGCTTTTGCGCTTGAACGACTGTCGCAAAGGCTTGGCGATGACGGACGCGTCGCAGGATGACGCGCTTGGAAACAATCCTTTCTACGCGGCATGGCGTTGCCACCTTGTGCGATGCGGACCCGCGCCGTGTGGGACGTTTGGCGGCGTTGACTGGGCAATATTGCGAAGTCAGCGGCTTTCCATATCCGCTTGGTACTGGCACCCGAATGCAGGCCGAAAATGGCGATTTTGCCGAGGGCGAAGTTGTCGGCTTTCAAGGGCAGCGTGCGATCATTCAACCGCTTGGAGACGTTGGCAACATCGCCAGCGGCGCCGCCGTCTATCCCAATGGTCGGCATGACATGATTGAAGTCGGCGAAGAGCTGCTTGGCCGTGTCATTGATGCAAAAGGCCGCCCATTGGATGGTGGTATCATGCCGTCATGCAGCGGCCGGCAAAAGATTGCGGGTGAAGACAGCAACCCGCTCGACCGCGGCCGTGTTGTGCGCGCGATGGACACTGGCGTCCGCGCGATAAACGCCCTGTTGACCATTGGTGAGGGGCAGCGTGTGGCAATTGTCGCGGGCTCTGGCGTCGGCAAATCAGTGCTGATGGGGCAGATATTGCAAGGCATTGATGCCGATATCATCGTCATCGGCCTGATCGGCGAACGTGCGCGCGAAGTATCGGATTTCGTGGAGGGCAAGCTTACACCGGATATCCGCCACAAATCGGTTGTTGTCGCCGTGACAGCGGACCAAGTGCCGCTGCTGCGCTTGCGCGCGGCCATGCGGGCAACGGCGATTGCCGAATATTTTGCACATCAGGGCAAGCGCGTTTTATTGATGATCGACAGCCTTACGCGCATTGCCCATGCGCAGCGTGAAATCGGCCTCGCCATGGGGGAGCCGCCCACGATGAAGGGCTATACCCCTTCCGCGCTTGCGCTTATCCCGCAACTTGTCGAGCGGGCAGGTGTGGATCGCCGGTCGGGTGGTTCGATTACCGCGATATACACGGTATTGGCGGACGGAGGGGACTTGGAAGACCCCGTTGTCGACGCCGCGCGCGCCATTGTTGATGGCCATATCATCTTGTCGCGCACGCTTGCCGAAAGCAGCATTTTTCCCGCCATTGATGTTGGCCGGTCCTTGTCCCGCTTGATGCCCGACATTGTGGATCGGGTCCATTTGGCGGCGGCCGCGCGGTTCCGGCAATTATGGTCAAGCTATGAACAAAATAGCGATCTGGTCATGCTCGGCGCCTATGCGCCAGGCAGTGATGCCGTGCTGGACGACGCGATTGCCCAGCGGCCAGCGATGCTGAATTTCATCACCCAACCCATGCAGTCTGTCGCCCCCTTTGCCGATGCCCGCGCTGAACTGGTCGAAGGGATGGGCGCATGATGGCTAATGCACAACGCTGGCAGCGCATATTGAAAGTGCGCGCTGTCCAAAGGCAAATGGCGGAGCTGCAATTGCACCGATGCGAAAAAGAATTGCGTAATCTCACCGATCTTAGGGACCGCATTTCGGCCATTCGTGCGGCGGCCCAAATATCGGTCGGCACAGAAAATGGCCTGATGCTGCGGTCGGTATGTGAGCTGTCCTCACGTCTGGATTCCGCACAACGCGCGCTTGCCGCACCAAGGCAAAATGCACAGGATGCTCGCAATCGTCAGCAACAGGTTGTCGTCGCCGCACGGCAGCGCGAAACGGCCATTGAGAAGCTTGCCGCCAATGGGGCTGCACAAGATGCCAAACATGCCGCGGACCGCCAAAGCCGCGCCGCAATTTTCCGCAAGACCAACAAAAGCGAGCGCATGTCATGAACCCAGTGACCGCGCAAATGTCGCCTGCCCTATTATCCATAATGTCTGGCCCTGCACCGACGAATGGGGTGTTTCAGGATCTGTTGGACATATCCGTCCCGCTGGCCGACACATTACCCCAACTGCCCGTCAAGGGTGCGGCACCCGCGACAGCGCCGATCTGCGCGGCCACGATACCGCTTGCTGTGCCTCCCTTGGCCGAAGTGCAGAACGGGGCCGAGACAGACGTTTTGCCGCAAGCAATTGCGCCTGAAACCAAGCGTTGGACGGAGGTCATTATCCTGCCCCAAACAACAGCGCCCGTGGCGGAGAAACCTGCCACGATCATTGCCGTGCCGGAAGCAAAAGTGCCCGAAGTACAAACCCGAACCACGGCCATTTTCATGCCCCAAGCACCTGTGCCCGAAATAAACATCAAAGATGGAGAACCTGTGGCGGCGGAAAAACCTGACGCGTCGTTGCCCCAGATTGAACCCAAGTTTGTCCCGCTATCGGTGGTGCAAACGCCCCCGTCCGTCAGCGCGCCCGTCAAAGCCGCCGCGCCCCCGATTGCTCCGCCGACAACGATACAGAACGTATCGAAGCCTGCACCTATTCCCGCACCTACGGTCCAAACAGCCCCGCCAACTCCTCCACCCTTTTATGTGCCCGTTACGCCTGCTACGCCCCTTGCGCCGCACGCACGCAAGCTGCCCAATGCAACAGAACCGCCCAAATCATCGGACGGAACGCGGGTCCAATGGCGACCGATCGCGCCTCAAGAACTCGTAACACAAATGGACGCTCTGCCGAATGCGCAGCCGGATGCCATGGCCGCCCCCCTGCGCAACGCCGAAAACAAACCGCAATTGCCCTCCCCTTTGCCATCGCTCAATCTAAGCATGGCTGATGCCCGCTTTTTCAGCTTTGAAGTGCCACCTGGCATCCAGCCGACACCGGCATCAGTCACACCCATAGTTGCCCCCACTGGCACACCGATCGCGGAGCTTAGGCAGCTTATCATTACAGCAGATGGGGAATGGGTTGGCGCGCTCGCGCGGGACATTGTCCACCATGCAACACGCGACAACCAATTGGCCTTCACGCTGGTCCCTGAACATTTGGGTCAACTCGATATTGCCGTGACTACAGACAATGGCAAGGTCGATATCCGGCTGGAGACCAGCACCCAAGCGGCGGCGCAAGCCATAGCAACAGAGCAAGCGCGGTTGATTGAAGACCTGCGCCATGCGGGTCTGAAACTCGGCCAATTTGATATGTCCAACCGGCAAAACGGGCATGGCCAGCAACAGGGCCCACAGCCCGATAACCAACGTACCGACAATGATTCCACCCCAGCGCAGGCCAAGGCTTCTTCCAAAGCCCAAGGTCGCTTCGCCTGATTGAAAGACACTATATGAGCAAGCAAAAATCCTCCGACCCCGCGACAAAACCCAAAAAGGGTAAGAAGAAGGTCATTATCGCTTTGGTGGCCGCGCTCGGACTGATTGGGGCAGGCGCAGCGACCGGAATCTATCTGGCCGGAGGCATCACCGGACAGACCGAAGATATTGACCCGAACCGTCCAAAATTGGTGGAGCGCAGTGAAGATCCCGAACCACCCGCCGTCGCTGCCGAGGGAGAGGCGCCCGTTTTGAAAGAAGGAACGGTTGCGGTAAAAAATGATCGCGTACCCGTGGACCCACGCAAATATGAGGTGACATATGTAAACCTCGACCAAAGCTTCACCGCCAATCTGGCCGATGGTGCAGGCTTTGTGCAATTGGGCCTCAGCCTGTCGACATATTATGACGGCAAAGTTGTCCAGAATATCCAGCGCCAAAGCGTTCCAATCCGCTCAGCCATTTTGATGGTGTTATCGCAACAGGATGCGCAAGCCCTGTCGACCCCGCAGGGTAAGCAAATGCTGCAACGTGACCTGACGGCGGCTATTAATGACGTATTGCGCCAAAAAGAGGGCTTTGGCGGCGTCGATAATGTCTATTTTTCGAATCTGGTCATCCAATGAGTGCGTCGCTTCTCTTAAGGCAGCGCACCACTGCCCCTGATGATTTTGGCTGGCTCCGAAAGCTTTGCGAAAATCTGGGCGATGCGATGTGCGACTTTATGGCAGGTCATGAGCAGGTTGAAGCCAAGGTGCAATCAGTGACCGAGGCGCGCTATTCCGAATGGTATCCATCGCAACCTGCGTTCAGCCTGTTGATGCCGTTCGCGCTGGGCAAGGATGCAGGCGATCTGGTGCTGGTGGTCCCCGGTCAGCTCATCAGTCAGATACTCGATGTGCAATATGGCGGGTTAGGCAAAGTGCCTGTACGGCAAGAGTTCAGCGCGTCCGAGATGCGCCTTGCGCTGCGGCTGAACGCACATTTCCTCACTTATGTTAACACCGCGCTGCAGGCTGTTATTTCCGACACCGTCACGGCTCTGCCCATGCAGACCGATGTGCAGGCATTCCATTTGCCGCAATATCGCGACAGCATAATTTTGGCCAAAATCGACGTGGCATGTTCCACCCTTGGGTCCAATGCCATTCACGGGTTCATTGGCTACGCCCATGCCAAGAAAATGGTCATGCGCTTTGCCGAAGCGAACCCAAGCGGGGTACCCGCTGACCCAGAATGGAAAGACAAAATGCAGAGCGCGACATTGCGCGTTCCGCTGCCTGCGCGCGCTATTTTGACGCAAACCGAAGTGCCGGTGTCGCGGCTCTTGTCTCTTCGACCGGGCGATATCTTACCCGTGATGCTGCCCGCCGATGTTCCACTTTTGGTGGCAGGCCGCCGATTTGCACGCGGAACAATTGGCGAGACCAATGGCCGCACGGCGTTAAAAATCGAAAATATGGAAGGTTCTGACCATGAGTGACATGACTGAAGCCCCCAATACACGGCCCGCTGACCGCGCGGTCAAATTGGACATGTTGGCCGACATAAATGTGTGCGTAACGGTCCAAGTTGGTTCCGCATCCCTGACGCTCGCGTCCTTGCTCGAACTGAGCGAGGGCAGCGTGCTGGAGCTTGACCGGCAAGTGAATGACCCGCTCGACCTCTTCGTCAACGGCACGTTGGTCGCGCGCGGCGAAATCGTCGAGACCAACGGCCGCTTTGGCATTCGCGTGCTGGACGTTGCCCCGGATGGAGAACGGCTTGGCAGCATGGAGGCGCGACCGTGATATTGGAATATTTCGGACGCCTGTTGCTCATCCTGCCCTTGGTTGGCGGATTGGCATGGGGCTCCTTATGGCTTTGGAAAAAGCTGCAGATTGGCCTGCCGATGAACGCCGCACCCACCCGCGCCGTGCGCGTGGTCGACGCTGTATCCTTGGGCAGCAATGGGCGGCTTCTGGTCGTCGAATTTGGCCAGAATACACTTTTGCTAGGCGCATCGCGCAGCGGGATTAACATATTGGCTTCGACCAAACAGGGCGCTCCGCATGCTTAGATTTGTAAGCATTTGCATTTGCCTTTTTGCACTTTTTGCCAGCCAATCTACCTTGGCTGCGCCCAGTGCAATGGGCTTGGAAAAGGCGCTGGACACTGTGGCGGGCGACGGGCGACCATTGTCACTATCGCTCCAAATCCTCCTGCTCATGGGCTTGTTGACAATATTGCCGTCTTTGGTCCTGATGATGACAAGCTTCACCCGGATCATCATTGTCCTGTCGATTTTACGTCAGGCACTTGGGCTGCAACAAACACCGCCAAATCAGGTGCTGGTTGGCCTTGCCTTATTCCTCAGCATTTTTGTGATGCAGCCGGTGTTGAGCACAATCAACACACAGGCGCTCGAACCTTATGGCCGTGATGAAGTCAGTTTTGAACAGGCATTGTCGACTGCGGCCAGCGCGATGCATGGCTTCATGATTAAACAGACGCGTAAGACCGATATTGCCCTGTTCAGCGAAATTGCAGGGGCAGGCAAATTTGCCAAGCCCGCCGACGTTCCCTTTTCCATTCTACTGCCCGCCTTCGTCACCAGCGAATTAAAAACCGCGTTCCAAATCGGATTCATGATTTTTCTACCCTTCCTGATTATCGACCTCATCGTCGCATCCGCGTTGATGTCGCTGGGCATGGTGATGCTGTCGCCGACCATTATTTCCATGCCGTTTAAACTGTTATTATTTGTTCTCGTGGACGGCTGGGCATTGACCATGGGGTCATTGGCCAGTTCATTTGTGATGTAGCCTGTGGATCAGGATTTTTTCATCGACGTGGCGCAACGCGCGCTTTGGATATTGGCGCTGGGTTCGGCCCCCATTCTTATCCCTGCGCTGATTGCTGGCGTGGTTTTGGGTATGGTTCAGGCCGCGACCTCCATCAACGAACAAACGTTAAGCTTCGTCCCCAAGCTCATCATTGTCGCAATTGCGCTCGCGGTATCTGGGTCCAGCATCATGATCCTGCTGGCCGACTTTACCCGCGATTTATTTGCGCAAATTCCCTTGTTGGTGCGATGATTCCGGCTGGGCTGCAAAATGTGGAAGGACAATTGCTGGTCTGGATGGTGGCGATGATCCGTCCGGGTGCCGCCTTTGTCGCGGCCCCCATGTTCGGGGCGCAGGCCGTGCCCGTGCAGCTTCGCCTCGTACTGGCACTGGCGATCGGTATTCCATCGGCGTCGATGGCCAATATGACATTGCCTGCGGCGGGGATAGTTTCCGTTCCCGGCTTTTTCATGATCGCGGCAGAAGTAATGGCAGGGCTGGCGATGGGCTTTGTCATCCAAATCGCCTTTGCCGCATCCTTAGTGGCTGGTGAGGCAATCAGCAACGCAATGGGCCTTGGTTTTGCCTCCATGGCCGACCCGGCAACTGGCCAATCCAGCCCAGCCGTTGGGCAGTTTCTGTCGATGGTTGCGATGTTCCTGTTCCTTGCCGCCGACGGCCATTTGGCGTTGATTGCGACCATAGCCGAAAGTTATCGCGCGCTTCCCCCCGGGCAAGCATGGCTGTCTTTCTCCGCAATTGGCAGCGTTGTGGAATTTGGCCGCTTGGCCTTTTCCGCTGGCCTATCAATTGCCCTGCCTGTCGGCTTTGCCTTGGTGCTGGTGCAATTGATTATGGCGATGATCGCGCGATCGGCACCGACATTGAACTTGTTTGCCGTGGGCATGCCTGCGGCATTGCTGGCGGGCATATTATTATTGGGTATTTCAATGCCCGTGATGGCCGATATGCTCAGCAATGCGCTTCGCCTTGGGCTTGAACAGGCACAAATCCTTGGCGGTGGCCGTGGCTGACGCACCCGATAAAGACCAACAAACCGAAGCGCCAACGCAAAAGCGCAAGGATGATGCGGTTAAAGAAGGCGATGTGCTCGCGTCACGGGAACTGGCCACGGCGTTGATGATGATCGCCGGTGCCGCATGGTTGATCGGCCTTGGCGCATGGTTTTTCAACGCGAGCAAGGCTTTGTTGAAAAGCGGCTTGTCACTGGACCTTTCCGACCCCGACCGTTTTGAACCGCTTGACGCATTGACTGTCGCTATGGCGCAAATTGCCGTGCCATTTGCAGCATTGCTTTTGCTGACGCTCATCGCTGCCTTTGCCGCGCCGGCGATGCTGGGTTCGTCCGGCATGCGTAGCAAGGCCATGGCGCCAAAGGCTAGCCGCATTAATCCGCTGGCTGGGCTCAAGCGTATGTTTGGTACGCATGGACTGATTGAATTGTTCAAGGCGACCGCCAAGGTGTGCGTACTTGGCTATGCCGGATATTGGATCATTTCGGGTGAGGTCGCATCCCTGCCCGGCCTTGCCGCCGCTGATCCTGCCGTCGCGGTGGATATCATTGGTCAAAAGACAGCATTTACCATCGCAATATTGACCGTTGGCCTGACGCTCATCGCTTTGGTCGATGTGCCGATCCAATGGTTACAGCGCAATCGCAAGCTGCGCATGACCAAGCAGCAGTTGAAAGAAGAACTGCGCCAAAGCGACGGCGCGCCGGAGCTAAAACAAGCGATACGTTTGCGCCAGCAAGAGGTGATGATGTCATCGGCGCGCAAGGGCATGGCGGACGCCAATGTTGTTCTGACCAACCCAACGCATTTTGCCGTTGCCTTGCGATACCGCCCCGGTTCGGATGCCGCGCCCGTTGTGGTCGCGCGGGGACGCGGCGATGTGGCGCTGGCGATCAAGGCGATGGCAGCCGAAAAAAATGTGCCAACGCTCGAATATCCGCAATTAGCGCGCGCCATCTATTTCACCACGCGCACCGGCAAGGCCATATCTGAAGATTTGTACGCGGCGGTCGCCGCCATATTGGCCTTTGTCTTCCGATTGGAATCCAGTTTCGGGCAGCATGTGCCCAAGCCAATTGTTGATGTGCCAGTGGCGAAGCGTTTCGATCAGGACGGACGGCGGAGCGCCTAAATCAGGCGGCCATATGGCCGTATAAGACAGTGAGGAAATCATCATGGTCACGTCGATTGCAAACAGCCTGGGCTTCGGTTCCGGCATTGATACCGCAGCGTTGGTCGCAGACCTAGCCGCGGCATCACGTAAGCCAAAGGCGGCGCGCCTGGACGAATTGTCACGGGCCAACCAAGCCAAGGTCAGCACGCTTGCACAAGCACGCAGCGATCTCGACAGCTTTGCCGATTCACTGGAATCGCTAACGTCCGGTGGGACCTTGCGCAGCCAAATTGTCGCGTCGGACCCGGCCGCATTATCCATCAATGCCCAATCGGGATACCAATTGGGTAGCTTTAGCGGGCAATTGGTCATTCAAACCTTGGCCAAGGCGCAAAGCAGCTTTTCGGAAAATGTGGTATCGCGCACCGCATCTGTTGGCCAAGGCAATATGACCCTGACCGTTGGCGCCAATAATTATGCCATTGCCATCACCAATGCGAACGACAGTCTAGACGGACTGGCCTCTGCCATTAACGCAGCCGGTAGCGGCGTCACCGCAAGCGTCATCAGCGACGCAGGCACATATCGCCTGGTGCTCAAGGGCCAAAGCGGCGCCGCCAATGCATTTACCTTAACCGCTGACGCAGGCGCGCCAAATAGCCTGCAACGCTTTGCAACTGCAGCCATGACGACGGGCCAAGCGGCGAGCGATGCCGCATTCACACTGGACGGCGTGGCCTATCGCCGCGCGTCCAACACTATGGATGACGTCATTAACGGCATGAACCTTGTTTTGAAAAAGGCTGATCCGCTTGTGCCCATTGCGATCAGCGCCGTGCGCCCATCTGAAACCATCAAACAAACGCTTAACGACTTTGTTGCGGTGTTTAACACCCTCAAAAAAGATATGGAGGCGGCACGCAAAGCCAATAATAATAATGCCGCGCTACGGGCATTTGAGCGGCAATTGAACGGATTTGCCACAAAGCCGCTGACATCGCATGCCAGCATCAGCCGCCTATCCGACATTGGCATTTCCACGACGCGCTTTGGAACGCTGACGCTTGATATGGCACGATTAGAGGCGGTGATGCGGGATAATCCCGACGCCGTTGAAGCGATGTTCAATCCGCCGCGCGATGCGGGGCGATCAGACAGCACGGACCCTGGCATAGCCATTGCGCTCGACAGCTTGCGTGATGCCGCCGTTGCGGCCAATGGCCCGTTGGAGATGGTGAAGACCGCCTTAAAACGCGAAGCCGAAACGATTGAGCAAAACCGCAGCAAAATGGAAGCACGCGAGCTTGCCTATCGCGGTCGGCTTGAAAAACAATTTGCCGGCATGGATGCGCGCATTGGCGCGCTCAAGGCAACGCAAAGCTATCTGGAACAGCAGATTAAGCTTTGGAACAATGGAAACGATTAAACCAAATGCTTGCGCGCACACATCCAGCTTTTGCCAATCAGCATTACCGAGACATGGAACTGCAAAGCCGCGTTGCCAGCGCAAGCCCGCACGGCCTTGTCAGCTTATTATATGAAGAATTGCTGCATGCGTTGGATCTATTAACCGCCACGGCAAAGCGCGGCACAGCCATTTCGGGAAACCCGCATCACACCAAAGCTTTGTCGATCATCATTGCATTGGAAACGAGTATAGATTTTGCCAATGGCGGTGACCTTGCAGGCGTGCTGCAACGGATATACCGATCCGCCGTGTACAAATTGAATGCGGCAGCGCAGACAAATGATGTGGCACATATAGCCGAATTAAGGGAAGCGGTTAGCGAAATCGCTTATGCATGGGCGGCACTCGCCAATTAAGCGGCGTTTAGGGTCAGGACCTAGTTGCTTGAAAGCACCCAGCCGACGCTAATCTGTTTAGCGGCCAATGGAACGTCCAGCCGAGCTTCGCTAAAGTCGACCTTTGCGCCGGGCGCAAGCGTGCTTACTTTTGCTTTCATTTTCCAACTATAGACTGGTCTACCGCTCGCGTCTTTGAGCGTTACCAGCATGTCCGGCACATTTTGCTTCACCCCGGTCGGGTTCACAATGCTGCCGCTGGCGATAAAATAAGGCGTACCGTCTTCACGCGCGTTTAACGCCAAATTATCATTGAGCACGATTGTTAGGTCGGGTTGTTCTGTCGTGCCGGAAAGGCCGATATTTGGCATACCGAAATAGGAGATGGCCGTGGCAATGAAGGTGACCGTCAGCGCGAAGATGATAGCAGCCAAAGTCCATATCTTCGTGCGGCTACGGCGTTGATTGAAGGGTGGTTCATGCGCAAAGCGGCTTTGCTTTGGTTCTGTTTCGGCCCATTTGCCCGCATTTAACGATGGGTCGACATATACAGGTGCGGGATCAGGCGTAGCCGCCTGCTCAGGCGCAAATCGCGGAAAACTAGGCTGCGCGTCATCTGCATCCGTTTGCGCGCCCATAAACCGTGGTGCAGGATCAGGCGAAGCCAAGGGGGTGTTCGCAGGCGCTGGGGCATCCCCTGAAGGCGCCTCAACCGGCGCTGCTGCAGCGGCCTCTGGCGGGGCTGCAGCGGGCGCGGGGTCACGCGGTTCGGCGGGCGCCGCGATGGAAGATTCCGTGGTGACGGCTTCTGGCGCCGACGGGACAACTGCCCCCGCTTGAAACCATGCATGCTTGCAATTGGCGCAACGCACTTGGCGGCCATCCGCGCCAAAGGCATCGTCAGGAACAGCATAGCGTGTATGGCAAGAGGGGCAAACAAGCAGCATGAAAATCATAAACAGCAGCATTTTGTGACTTGCAACCCTAGTATTGTAAAATGCTGTGGACGACACCTTTCCCGCGGCGGACCGTTACGGAATAAGCTTTGGCCAAATCGCGGTGCACCAGCGATAACAGGCCTTCTGCGGCATGAAGAATTTGCGGCTTTGCACTCCGGCCTTGGCTTGTATGGGGCATGCGCACACGCATTCCGCTTGCCGTGACAGCGCTTGCTATGCTTATGATATGCTTCACCGCGATTTTTGCGTTAAAGAAGATTTTATGATCAGTCGGTCCATCGCTTTCATATTGTTGGTCTGGATGCTGGGCTTTGCCTGGTTTGCATTGCTGTTGCCGCAGCCTGCGCCCATTGCACCCACCGATGGCGTTGTCGTGCTGACAGGTGGCGCACACAGAATTGATCGCGGGCTTGAGATATTGGAATCGGGCAAGTCCAAAAAATTGCTGATTTCCGGTGTGGACCGCGATGTGAAGCCGCCCGAGCTTGAGGCGCAATATCCCAAATCTGCCCAATATTTCCAATGCTGCATCGCGCTGGGTTTCCAATCGGTGGATACAAGGTCCAATGCATTGGAAACGGCAGCATGGGCAAAGCGGAACAATATGCGCACTATTCGACTTGTTACGCATGATTGGCACATGCGCCGTGCGCGCTTCGAACTTGACCGGGCCTTGCCCAGCGGCGTCACCGTCACCAATGATGCGGTGCCGACGCAACCGTCGCTTCGCGGCTTGTTCAAGGAATATAATAAATATTGGTTGCGCGCCGTCGCGTCGCTTCTTGGGCTTTAAGCCATGATGGCAGTCATCCGGTCTGCTGTGTATATCCTGCTATTCTACACCATATCGGTGTTTTTCGTGGTGACCGCATTCTTCGCGCAATGGTTCTCTATCCCGTTGATGCAATGGGCCGTGCGTGGCTGGTCGCGATGGCAATATGCTTGCTACCGCCGGATATTGGGTATCGACATCAAGATTGAGGGCGAATTGCCGCAAAAACCGGTGCTCTATGCCATCAAGCATGAAAGCATGTTTGAGACCATCGACATGCCCCGTATGTTTCGTAAACCCGCAGTGGTCACGAAAAAGGAGCTGTTCGACATTCCGTTATGGGGCCCAGCCGCACGGGCCTATGGTATGATTCCTGTGGACCGCAATGGCGGCGCGGCAGCGTTACGGTCCATGCTCATTCTGGCCAAAAAAATGATTGCCGATGGACGGCCAATCGTAATCTTCCCCGAGGGCACCCGCGTTGCCCCTGGCAGCCAACCACCATTGCAGTCGGGCTTTGCGGGACTGTATAAACTTATCAACCTACCCGTTGTCCCGATTGCGGTGAACAGTGGCACGTTAAGCCCGCGCAAGGCCGGCATCTGGAAATCAGGAACGATAACATATAAAGTGGGCGAAGAGCTTCCGACGGGCCTGCCACGCGCGGAAATTGAGGCGCGCGTGCATGCGGCCATTAATGCATTGAACGTTTAGGGTCAGGGCCACATAAATACACCTTCGCGGCGTCAAAATGGCCGCATACCGCGAAGGTGTATTTATGTGGTCCTGACCCTAATGCTTGCGTCCGAAATCAGGCGCATCATCATCCTGCCCCTGTTCAACAATCGACCGCCGGATATTGCGGGTGCGGGCAAATAATGACTCAAGCTCATCGCCTTTGCCGTACCGGATCGCGCGTTGCAGCGCGCTTAAATCTTCGGAAAAACGCTGCAGCATTTCCAAGACGGCGTCCTTGTTAGACAAGAACACATCGCGCCACATGACGGGGTCGGACGCGGCGATACGGGTAAAATCGCGAAAACCACCGGCGGAATATTTAATCACTTCGCTTTGTGTCACGCCTTCCAAATCATCAGCTGTGCCAACGATGGTATAGGCAATCAAATGCGGCAAATGGCTGGTGACGGCAAGAACCATGTCATGATGGCGCGCATCCATAAGTTCGACATCAGCGCCAAGCTGCTGCCAAAAAATGCGCAGGCGCTCAATAGCAACTTCAGGCGCATTTTCAGGCGGCGTTAATATGCACCAACGGCCCTTGAATAAGGTGGAAAAACCAGCGTCGGGACCACTTTTTTCGGTACCCGCTACGGGATGGGCCGGAATGATGATCGCGTCCGGCAGCACCGCAGAAAGCGCCTCTGCCACGCTTTGCTTGCACGAACCCACGTCACTCACAATCGCATCGGCAGGCAGGTCTGCCGCGAACTCCGCCGCTACCGCGCCCATCGCGCCAACAGGTACGCACAAAATGACGAGGTCCGCGTCCAGCACCGCCGCGCCCGAGGTGTCGGTCACATCATCGCAGATACCCAACGCAACCGCACGTTTGCGTACAGCCGGGTCGGCATCATGCCCCGTAATACGCACCGCTGGCATCTGCGCCCTGACCCCGCGCGCCACCGACGAGCCAATAAGCCCAAGGCCAATGATTGTGAGGCGCGCAAAGGGTAACATTATGCGTTCGCGTCTAAAATCTGACGCAAGGCCGACATGACACCGCGATTTTCATCTTCCGTGCCGATGGTGATCCGCAAGCCATTGCCCAGCCCCTGCCCAGGCAACCAGCGGACGATATAGCCTTCGGCCATTAACGCATGATATGCGGTTTCTGCGCTGCAGGTGCCTTCAAACAAGACCATCAGGAAATTGCCCCAGGATGGAATGACCTTCAATCCATGGTTGGACAAGGCCGCAAATTCTGTGACCATCCAGTCACGCCATATGGCATTATGCTGACGGCTGCGCGTCACGAAATCTGTGTCCGCAAGTGCAGCAATCGCAGCCGCCTGTCCTGCGGCTGTCACATTAAATGGCGCACGCACGCGGTTGAGCGTCGCGATCAGGCCCGCATGGCCATAGCACCAGCCAATGCGTTCTGCCGCAAGGCCGTAAATTTTTGAGAAAGTCCGCGTGATCAGGACATTGTCATGGCGGCGTGCCAGTTCCAATGCGGCGGGACCGTCATCTTCCAGATATTCGCCATAAGCCTGATCCAGCACCAGAACGCAATTTCCGGGCAAGCCCGCATGCAGCCGCGCAATTTCGGCGTCATCGGTATATGTGCCCGTAGGATTATTGGGGTTCGCCACAAAAACCACGCGTGTTTTATCGGTCACCAAAGCGAGCAACGCATCGACATCGGTACCATAATCCTTGTCCGGCGCGACAATCACATTGGCTGCCGCTTTGCGAGCCGCAATGTCATAGACCGAGAAACCATAACGGACATAAATGATATCATCGCCTGCGCCCGCATAGCCCATGGCAATGAGGTTCAGCAGCTCATCCGAACCCGTGCCGCAGACGATTTGATCGCTATCAATCTCATAGGCCGCGCCCAATGCTTCACGCAAAGCAGTGCAAGCCGGGTCAGGATAGCGGGCCAAAGACGTGCTTTTGTCCACCAGCGCTGTCGCAGCCGCAGGGCTGCACCCCAACGGGTTTTCGTTCGCCGATAATTTAATCAGCACGCGGCCATCGTCCGACTTTGCTTTGCCGGGTGTATAGGCGCTGATCGCTTCAATCCATGGTTTGGCTATGGGTGTGTTCATGCCCGCGGCCATAGCGGCGGCAGCGGCGAAGCGCAACGTGTCGCCAACGCGCTGGTGTCAGGACCTATTAAATATTTAAGTGGTCCCGACCCTAACACTTCTTTTGCGAGTTTCTGTTGTTTCGCACGAAACCGCTGATATGGCGTTCCTCATGCAGAATGATACGCGTTTCGGTCTGGATAAAAAGACACAGTTGCCTGGGCCAGTGCAGCTCGACAGCGGCGTTGCATTTGCGCCTGTCGACTTTGCCTATGAAACTTATGGTACGCTGAACGCCGACAAATCCAACGCCATCCTGATTTGCCACGCGCTGACCGGTGACCAATATGTGGCGTCGAACCACCCCGTTACTGGCAAGGCAGGCTGGTGGACGCGGATGGTTGGCCCCGGCAAACCCATCGACCCCGCGCGCCATTGCATCATTAGCATAAATGTTCTGGGCAGCTGCATGGGATCATCTGGCCCCGCCAGCATCGATCCGGTCACAGGCGCGCCCTATGCGATGGGTTTTCCCGTTATCACGATCGCCGACATGGTTCGTGCGCAGGCGCTTTTGCTGAACCATTTGGGCATCGAAACATTGGAGGCCGTGGTGGGCGGATCCATGGGCGGAATGCAAGCATTAAGCTGGGCTGCCCTCTACCCCGAACGTGTCCGCTCAGCAGTCATCATTGCATCCACCGCGCGGCATTCGGCACAGAACATCGCCTTTCACGAGGTTGGGCGTCAAGCAATTATGGCGGACCCAAGCTGGAACAATGGCGCTTATTATGGGCATGAGGCGCCGGCTGCTGGCCTTGCCGTTGCCCGCATGGCGGCGCACATCACTTATTTGTCGGAAGCGGGCCTGACGGAGAAATTCGGTCGTCGTTTGCAAAATCGCGATGCCAAAAGCTTTGGCTTTGATGCCGATTTTCAGGTCGAAAGCTATTTGCGTCACCAGGGCCTTAGCTTCGTCGACCGCTTTGATGCCAACAGCTATCTCTATATAACACGCGCGATGGACTATTTCGATCTGGCTGAGCCGCATGACGGCGTGCTTGCCAAGGCATTTTCAGGCACCAAAACGCGTTTTTGCCTCATCAGTTTTGACAGCGACTGGTTATATCCAACGGCGGAATCGCGGCGCATTGTGCATGCCCTGAACGCCGCAGGCGCGGCAGCGAGTTTTGTGGAACTGTCCAGCCCCTTTGGCCATGACGCATTTTTGTTGGAAGCGCCCGAAATGAACCGCATTGTAGACGGCTTTTTGCGTGCGGGGGAAAGCCGGTGACCACGTTACGCTCCGACCTTGCGATTATCGCCCGCGAAGTGCGCCCCCATGCCCGCATCTTGGATGTCGGCTGTGGCGATGGCCTGTTGATGGCGGCATTGCGCGACACCAAGCACGCCGACGCGCGGGGAATGGAGCTAGATACGCGCGATGTTGCGACCGCGGTCGCACGCGGCCTTTCGGTGGTGCAAGGCGACGCCGATACGGATTTGGCCGATTATCCCGACGGTAGCTTTGACTATGCGATTTTAAGCCAGACGTTGCAGACCACCAAAAGGCCGGATCTCGTGTTGGATCATCTGGTGCGGATTGGACGGCAGGCTTTTGTCTCCTTCCCCAATTTCGCACAATGGCGCATGCGTTTGGCCCATATGTTTGGCGGACGCATGCCTGTGACGGAGCAGCTTCCCCACAGTTGGTATGACACGCCCAACATTCACCATGTGACCATCGACGATTTTCGCAGTTTTTTGGCCGAGCGCGATATTCGCATCGAGGGGCAATGGTTTTTGTCGGGTGACAAGCCGCGCAATGAACGCCTTGCCAATCTCCTCGCGGAACATGCGGTGTTCCTGCTGCGACGCGATTAAGCCGCGTCGGAATTTTGACATGGGCCTGTCAGGTACATGTCATTTCAATATAATATATTGATTTTATGTTGTTTTTCTAAAACTGGCACAGCCATTGCAATATCCCTTTCGTTCGCGCCCACAGGCGTGATGCTGCTACGAAAGGAATGGCCATGCCGGCCTTGGATAACATATTTGGAATTCATGCCACCGCGCTGAAACTGCGTGAGCAAAGATTATCTATTCTCGGCTCGAACATCGCCAATGCGTCGACGCCAGGATATAAAGCGCGCGACATTGATTTTTCTTCGGCGCTCCGGCTCGCCGAAAATAGCCAGTCGACCGAAAGCGCAATGCTTTATCGTGTGCCGCTGCAGGCATCATTGGATGGCAACACCGTTGAAATGGCGACTGAGCAAACCGCCTTTGCCGAAAATGCGCTGGCCTATCGTTCCAGCCTGTCCTTTCTCCAAGGCCGCATCGGCACACTCACCCGCGCGCTGAAAGGGGAATGAAAATGGCCGACGGACTTTCCATTTTTGACATTAGCGGCCGCGCCATGGCGGCGCAGCTTATCCGGCTGAACACATCAGCCACCAACCTTGCCAATGCGGGAACAGTATCGGGCAGCGAGGCCAAGGCCTTTCGCGCGATGAAACCTGTGTTCCGCACCGTGATGGGGGAGGCAGGTCAGGCGACCGTTCAGGTTGAACGCATCGATACCAGCAAGGCGACGCCCGTCAAACGCAATGACCCCAATCATCCGCTGGCTGACCAAGACGGCAATGTCTGGGAAGCGGCCGTCGATAGCACCGCCGAAATGGTCGAGATGCTCGAAATCTCCCGCCAATATCAAAATAATGTGCAGGTCCTTGCCACCGCAAAAGGCCTGATCAGCGAAACCTTACGCCTCGGCCAATGAAAGGCATAATCATGACCAGCATAGCCCCAGTAAATTCTAAAAACCTGCCCGTTTTGTCAAAGGACATGGCCGAAAAGAAATTGGGCCAAACCGATTTCCTACGGCTGATGACAACGCAGTTGAAGGCGCAAGACCCATTCAGCCCTGTCGATAACCAAGCGATGGTTGCGCAAATGGCGCAATTTTCAAGCGTTGCGGGCATTTCGGAAATGAATGTCGCGTTGAAATCCATCTCCGAACAAATCAGCGCGCAGACCGCTTTACTGGCGGACATCAAAGCCGCGTCCACACCTAAACCTGCGGGAGCATAGACATGTCATTTTTCACCTCATTATCGGGCCTAAAGGGCGCACAGACGGATTTATCGGTCATATCCAACAACCTCGCCAATGTCGGCTCGGCAGGCTTTAAAAAAAGCCGCGCCCAATTCAGCGATGTGTTTGCAGGATCGCCGACGCAAAGTTCTAAAACACAGGCCGGGCAAGGTAGTCGCCTGAACGCTGTGGTGCAGCAATTCACGCAAGGCACGCTGGAGGCAACGGACAAGACGCTTGACCTTGCCATTGCCGGTGAAGGATTTTTCGTAACCCGCGGTGAGCCGCCGCGCGCGGCGGTTACATACACACGTAATGGCGCGTTTCAGGTCAATACCAACCGCCAGGTCGTCGATACAATTGGGTCGACACTGCAATTGCTGCCGGTGGATGCAAATGGCAATGTGACGTCGGCAACAATTGCCAGCGCGACGAACTTCGTTCTGCCCACCGCCTCACCCACCAACCCGAATGTCTCCCTCATCAACGTGTCCATCGGCATTGATGGGCTTGTCACCGCCACTTATGCCGATGGTTCCGACCAAATGCTGGGCAAAATTGCTATGGCAAGCTTTACCGCGCAAGAGGGGCTTCGCCCTATTGGTGACGCGCACTGGCAATCCACGGGTGAGAGCGGACAACCAGCCATTGATTCGCCCACCAATGGCCCCTTAGGCTCCGTCCGTTCTGGTGCATTGGAACGCGCCAATGTCGATGTGACCGAGGAATTGGTCGCCTTGATTTCCGCGCAACGCAATTTTCAGGCCAATGCAAAGGCCATCGAAACCGCGTCGAACATGACCCAAGCCATTGTGTCTATTCGGTAAGGACTGAACGATGGACCGTCTTATTTATACCAGCCTGACCGCTATGCGCGGCTCCATGGCCCGGCAGACGGCCATCGCGCACAATCTGGCCAATGCCAACACCCCCGGTTTCCGCGCCGATCTCGCCGAGGCACAATCGTTATGGCTCGAAGGCCAGCAACTCAATAGCCGCGCTTTTGCATCCGAAGCGGTGCAGGCCGCCGATATGAAGGCAGGTACCGTGGTCGCCACAGGCCGCGATTTGGACATCGCATTGTCGGGTGATGGCATGTTGGCGGTGCAAGCCGAAAATGGTGAAATAGGTTACACGCGGCGGGGCGACCTGATGCTGTCGTCTACAGGATTGCTGACCACAGGCGATGGTCGTCCTGTGCAGGGCACACAGGGCCCACTGACCTTGCCGCCGTCGGACGCCATCAACATCGACGATCAAGGCCGCGTCTGGATCGTGCCCGTGGGCGGCGATGCAACACAGCCGCAGCAATTGGACCAAATATTGTTGGTTAGCCCAACAGGTTCCGACGTGGTGAAGGGCAATGACGGCCTGTTCCGCGTGCGCGGCGGCGGCACTTTGCCGGCCGATCCCGATGCGCGTGTCATCACGCGAAGCCTTGAAAGTTCCAACGTCAGTGCGACCGAAGCCTTGGTCGAAATGATTGAGGCCAGCCGGTCATGGGACACGCAATTGAAAATGCTGAACGACGCACGCGACATGGATGCGGCGACCGCCGACCTCATGTCGCTTACCCAATAAACCTGCCCGAAAAGGATGAAGTCTGATGTCTAATGGAGCCCTCCACGTCGCCCGTACGGGCCTTGATGCGCAAAATATGCGGATGCAGGTCATCGCCAACAATCTGGCGAATGTGAACACCGTTGGCTTTAAACGCGACCGTGCGAGTTTTGAAACCTTGGCCTATCAAGCCAGGACGGTGGCGGGTGCGGCGTCTTCGGCGGAAAACCAATATGCCATTGGCACCAATCTTGGCACGGGCGTTCAAATCAACGGCACTGCGCGTATTGATACGCAAGGGACGCTGACCAACACGGGCAACAGCCTTGATCTCGCGATCGAAGGCGCTGGCTATTTTCAAATACAAATGCCCGATGGCCGCAATGCGTTTACTCGGGCGGGGGACTTTAGCCTGTCCGCCGAAGGCACGTTGGTCACCAGTGACGGCATGCCCGTTCAGCCGCAAATCCAAATCCCACAAGACGCAACCGCCATATCGGTCGGCGCCGATGGCACGGTTTCTGTGCAAGTGGCAGGCCAGTCCGAACAGACGCAGGTCGGACGGCTTGAACTTGCGCGGTTCACAAATGCGGCAGGGCTGCAATCCATTGGCAATAATCTGTTGCTCGAAACCCCTGCATCCGGTGCTCCGCAAATTGGCGCAGCGGGCGAAGAAGGACGCGGCGGCCTGCGCTCTGGCGCATTGGAAGCCAGCAACGTCAATGTCGTCGAAGAATTGGTCGACATGATCGAAACCCAGCGCGCGTATGAGGTCAATTCCAAGATGATCCAAGCGACTGATGAGATGATGCGCAATGCCACGCAGACGCTTTAACCTTATTCTGCTGGCCTTGCTGGCGCTGCCCATAAGCGCCGAGGCCAAAAAGAACAAAGCGGCTGAACCCGATTACGGCCCGACTTTGCCCGCCGCGCCATCGCCTGCGTCGTCCAATGGTGCGATTTTCCAGATCGGCCATTACAGCCCGCTCACATCCGGCGCGCGGGCCAGCCGCGTTGGTGACATCATCACCATCACTTTGGTCGAACGCACCAGCGCCACAAAAAGCACCAGTGCGACCACTGGCCGCAATGGCAGTATTGGTCTTAGTCCGCCCGTCAGCGGGCCATTGAGCTTCTTCAATGCCGGCGATGTAAACATAAGCGGCGATCAGTCGTTTAACGGCAAAGGCGAAACGGCCCAGTCCAACGCCCTGTTCGGAGAATTGAGCGTGACCGTCGCGTCTGTCTATCCCAATGGCAATATGCTGGTGAAGGGTGAAAAGGCTTTGACGCTCAACCGCGGCGACGAAAATGTGCAATTTACCGGAATCGTCCGCCCTGCCGACATCAGCATCGATAATCGCGTGCTTTCGACACGCGTGGCCGCCGCGCGTATCTTCTACACGGGCAAAGGCGAAATTGCCCGTGCAAGCCAACAGGGCTGGCTGCAACGTTTCTTTTCCAAAATGAGCCCCTTCTGATGCGCGCGCTCTTGCTTTGCCTTGCCTTGCTGTTTGCGCCGCCGGCTTATGCGGAGCGCATTAAGGATATTGGTCAGTTTCAAGGGCTGCGCACCAACCAGTTGACGGGCTATGGCATCGTGGTCGGCCTAGCTGGCACGGGTGATGATAGCCTGGATTACGCCACCCAAGGCGTGAAAGGCGCGGTATCGCGCTTTGGCATCAACTTACCGGCTGGCATTAACCCCGCGCTCAAAAATGCCGCCGCGGTGATGATCACAGCGGAGCTTCCGCCCTTCGCCAAACCCGGGCAACGGCTGGACATTACCGTATCCGCCCTGGGCAAGGCCAAATCCTTACGCGGCGGGACGCTGATTATGGCCCCGCTTTATGGCGCGGATGGCGAAATTTACGCGATGGCGCAGGGCAATTTGGTGGTTGGCGGGCTTGGCGTCGATGCGGCCGATGGTTCCAAACTGTCGGTCAATATTCCGTCGGCGGGCCGCATCAGCGGCGGTGCGTCGGTGGAGCGCGCCGTCGACACGGGCTTTGCGCAATCCGAAAGCTTGATATTCAATCTGGCGCAATTTGACATCAGCAATGCAGGTTTGGTCGCAGACGCAATTAACAAGAAATTGGGTGCAGGAACGGCCGCCGCGATGGATGGCGCATCAATCCGCATCAACACGCCCGTGGGCGGCGAAGCACGCATTCGTTTGATGGGCATCATCGAAAATATTGAGATTAAGCGCACCGCACCGCCTGCCCGCGTTATCGTCAATGCACGGACAGGTACAGTCGTCATAAACGGCGCAGTGCGCGTTGGCCCTGCCGCCGTCAGCCATGGCACATTGACCGTCCGTGTCGACGAGAACCCGATGGTGGTGCAACCTGCGCCCTTGAGCGCGGGCCAGACCATGGTTGAGCAATCCAGCGAAATTAGCGTCGAAGAAACACGAAACCCTGCATATCTATGGGATAAGGGTGCGTCGCTTTCCGAAATCGTCAAAGCCATCAACCGGTTGAATGTTTCACCCGGCGATCTGGTCGCCATATTGGAAGCCTTGTCACAGGCAGGTGCGTTGAGCGCGGAGCTGGTGGTCATATGATGACGCTTAAACCCATCAGCGCCCCGACCATTGCCGCGCAAAAACCTGACCCAGAATTGCGCAAAGCTGCCGAAGCGTTCGAAGCCGTCATGCTCCGCCAGATGATGGCGAGCATGCGCAAGGCAAAGCTTGCCGACGATATCATGGGTTCAAGCGCCACCGACAATTTTCGTGAAATGGCCGATGCGCGCGTGGCCGATAGCATATCGGCATTGCGGCAATTCGGCATTGCCGATCTGGTCGAAAAACAACTTAAGGCCGCACGATGAGCGACTTACTCGCCATCGGTGCTTCGGGCGTCAAGGCTTATGGCCGCGCGCTCTCGGTTGTGGGTGATAACATCGCCAACGCCCAAACCGATGGCTATGTTCGGCGGACGGTGCGGTTAGAAGAATCTCCCGCCGCCAGAGATATGGGCCTATCGCGCAACAATCTCCGCCCGGGCGGCGTCAGCGCCGCGGGTGTCACGCGCGAGTTTGACCAATGGCTGATCGATGATGCGCGCATCGCCTCGGGCGAGGCTGCGCGACAGTCAGCCCGTCTGAACTGGATATCCGCAACCGAAAACGCGCTTGGCAATGGCGGCAATGATATCAGCGCCACCGTAACCGCGATTTTTGCAACCGCAGATCAGCTCAGCGCCAATCCGAATGATGCCACTTTACGACGTCAATTTCTCAACAATGTCGACGACAGCGCCAGTGCATTTCGGCAAACGGCCGATGCATTAAGTTCCGCCGCAAATGGTGTTGCGATGGAAGCGCGTAGCGCCGTGGACCAACTCAACACCGACTTATCGGCGCTTTCGCGAGTCAATGACGGCCTGCGCCGCGCGCGCGCTGGGTCAAGCAATGAAGCAAGCTTGCTCGACGAACGGGATCGCCTTGTCGGGAACATCGCCACCGCAATCGACATTGATGTCGGTTATGATGCGAACAATGCCGCCATCGTCCGCACCTCTGCTGGCGATCCATTGGTCGAAGGGGATAATGTCGCCACTGTGACGCTGGGTGTGTCCACAGGCGGGCTTTTGTCTTTCGGCATTGCTCCAGCAACTTTACTAATACCCGCCTCGGGTCGGCTGGCGGGCTTGGCCGATGGCGCCGCCCATATATCCGGCCAACATACGGCACTGGATGCGCTTGCGGCACAATTTGGTACGACGCTGAATAGCGCACATCAGACAGGCGTCGACGCCAATGGCGCGCCTGGAAAGCCATTATTGAATTATAACGGTTCCGCCGCCGAATTGACGGCAACCGCGCTGGCCATCGCAGAGGTTGCGACCGCGAACGCCACGGGCAGCAACGGCAATATTCTGGCCTTCAACGCCGTCCGCGCGAGCAGCGGTATTGAACAGGATATCAGCGCCTTCATCACACAGCAGGCGCAGATAACATCCGCCGTCCGCGCGCAGGAGGCCGCCGCCAGCGGACGGCGCGACGGTGCGTTTGCCGCACGCGATGCCGTTGGCGCCGTCGACCTGGACCGCGAAGCTGCAGATCTTCTGCGGTTTCAACAAGCTTATGAGGCGGCCGCCCGCACAATTCAGGTCGCACGGGAAACCATGCAAACCATGCTCAACATCTTCTGAAAGCCAAGGCGATGATTAACGGAACCGGAAGCCGCATGACGCAAGAGGTCAGCCGCCAAGCGCGTCTGGCGGCGCAAATTGCCGCAAAGCAAACGCAAATATCCTCCGGCAAGCGTCTGCAACGCGCATCCGATGATCCCGGGGCGGCAGCGCGCATAACAGACCTGACCCGCACACAGACCAATGACAGCGCGCGCGCGCGCAACATTAGCTTGGGAATCAGCCTTGCAGCGCAAGCCGACGGGCAGTTGCGTAATTTGTCCGACCTTTTGGCACGCACGCGTGAGCTTACTATTTCTGCGGCAAGCGCCGGCCTGAGCGCGTCTGACCGCACGACCATGTCGCGTGAAATAGTGTCTATGGCCGATGAAATTGAGGCCATGGCGGCGGTGAAGTCTCCGCTTGGCGAGGCATTATTTCCAGACGGCAATGCGAACCCCATCCGCTTTGACGACGCCATCGCCTTCGCACCCGTGCCCCCCCGTCAGGCCATTTTCGAAACGGGTGGCATCGCGATAACGCACATCATGCGGGACGCAGCCAGCGCCATTGCGGCAGGCGACATGCCCTTAATAGGTGCAGCGTTAACGGCGCTGAGCGGGGCGGTGAACCATGCCGCCGATGCGCAAGCGGAAATCGGCATCAATGCGGCGCGGCTCGACCGATTACAGGAATATGCAACGCAGCGGGAAATCACGCTGAGCGAAGAACTTTCTAAGCTTGCCGACACCGACCTGAGTACAGCCATTGCTGAGCTGAACAGTATGACATTGACGCTTGAAGCCGCACAGGGTGCATTTGCGCGCATCAACCGACGGACTTTAATGGATTTTCTTGCTTAAATTGCCGCAATAATCTCTGGGCCCAGCCGTTTAACCAGCCGACAGTTCCACGCAGAGGCCAGATTTTCCATGTTAGCCATCATCGGTATCATTGTTTTGCTCGTCATGGTGTTTGGCGGCTTTGCAATTACCGGCGGCAATTTGGCACCGGTGATGAAAGCCTTACCGGCCGAAATGCTCATCATTGGCGGCGCCTGTGCGGGTGCCTTAATCATCGGCAATTCGGTCAATGACCTAAAGTCGCTTTGGGCCAGCCTGATGAAGGTGTTTAATGGCCCCCAATATGGAAAGCAGGATTATCTCGACTGCATCTTCTTGGTCGCAAAACTGATGAAAATGATGAAAATCGATGGGCCAGTCGCGATTGAACCCCATATCGAAGACCCCGACAATTCGATAATCTTTAGCGAATATCCAAAATTGCTGAAAGATAAGACGCTCATTCATTTGATCTGCGACACCTTGCGGCTTGTCGTTGTATCCTCCGGCACGCTTGATCCACATGCGGTCGAAGAAGTGATGGATAATGCCATCAAGAACCACCATCACCACAATATCAAGCCAGCCGACGGCTTGCAGGGCCTTGCCGATGCGCTTCCAGCGCTGGGCATTGTGGCGGCGGTGTTGGGCGTTGTTAAAACCATGGGCTCTATCGACAAACCACCTGCCATCCTTGGCGGCATGATCGGGTCTGCCTTGGTAGGTACATTTTTGGGCGTGTTACTGGCATATGGACTGGTTGGACCCTTTGCCAACCGCGCGCGCCAAGTCATTGAGGCCGATGCCGCTATTTATCATGTCGTCAAACAAATGATCATCGCGTCGCTGCACGGCCATCCGCAGCCATTGGTTATCGAGGCCGCCCGTTCGGGTATTGAACATTCCAATCAGCCAAGCTTTGCTGAGGTCTTTGACGGGATGCGAGGTCGGTAATGCCGAAACCAGCCGCGCCTATCCGTCCGGTCATTGTCAAAAAAATATATGAAGCACCGCATTCGGCGCATCATGGCGGCGCTTGGAAGGTAGCCTATGCCGACTTCGTCACGGCGATGATGGCATTCTTCCTTTTAATGTGGCTTTTGGGCGCCACGACCGAGAAACAGCGCAAAGCGTTGGCGGACTATTTCGCGCCGACATTGGTGGCGAGTAAACAGGATACGGCGGGTTCCACAGGCTTTTTTGGTGGCGATTCCATTACCTCAGTCGACAATTACCCAAATCGTGCTGGCCAGACAGGGACACGCAGCATGTCTATTCCTCGTGATGCAACCGGTGGCCCAAAAGAGGCGACTGGACTTGGCCAAGATAAAACCAATTTTAAGGCCGTACGCGACAAGCTGGTCAGGAAAGTCAATTCGGACAAATCGATGAAGCGCTTTGCGCAAAGCCTGCGGATTACTGAAACACGCGAGGGCATGCGTATTGACCTGATCGACGACGCCAATTTTGCCATGTTCATATCGGGAACTGACATCTTGACCCCCGATGCCCTTAATCTTTTGGCCCAAGTCGCCGAAACCCTGCGCGGGCTACCAAATGGCCTGATCATTCGTGGGCATACCGATGCGCAACCTGTGTCCGCACGCTTAGGTATTAACAACTGGCAGCTCTCATCCGCCCGCGCAGAGGCCACGAGAGCCCATTTGGTCCGGTCAGGAATTTCAGATTCGCAATTTTTGCGCATCGAAGGCGTAGCTGATCGAGAACCCCTTTTCCCCAAAAATCCCTATGATTCGCGCAACCGACGCATGTCGCTGACGCTGGGTTGGCGGACGGTTTCAGAAGGCAGATAGCATCCCAAATTGGATGTAAAGTTTTGTAAAGAAAATCAGTGAGATAGCAACTGCAACCCATATCGGAACAGAATCGAATTTCTGCGCAGCTTGTTAACCATCTGTTTACTTTATTGCCCAATTTAGCTCCCAAGACCTTATTTTGTTGGGAAAATTTTAATGACCTCGCATATGTGCGTCGACACGGCGGTAATCGCCAAGCCGATCGCGATTGAAGAATATTTGATTGGCGATAGCGCGCCTATGCGTCTGTTGCGGGATATGGTTCGACGCGTGGCGAACGCGTCTGCGTCCGTGATGATCTGCGGCGCGTCGGGGTCAGGCAAAGAGGTTGTCGCCCGCGCCATTCATGCGGCCGGCCTTCGGGCAACCAAAGCTTATGTCGCGCTGAACTGTGGCGCTATTCCCGCTGAGTTGATTGAATCCGAATTGTTCGGACATGAACGCGGCGCATTTACCGGCGCACAGGCGCGGCGCATTGGCCATTTTGAAAATGCGCATAAGGGCACGCTGTTTTTGGACGAAATTGGCGACATGCGTTTCGACATGCAGGTTAAGCTTCTGCGCGTTCTGGAAGATGGCTTGGTATCGCGCGTCGGCGGCAACAGCGCATTGCCCGTGGATGTCCGCATCATTTCGGCAACGCATCAAAATCTTGAGCAGGCGATTGCCGACGGACGTTTCCGGCAGGATTTATATTTTCGCTTGGGCGTCGTCCTGTTGCATGTGCCAACGCTCGCCGAACGTGCCGAGGACATACCCCAATTGATTGCGCATTTTCAGCGCGGCAAACATAAAGCAGAGCATTGCCATTTTGACTATTCCGCTATCGTGCAGCTGCAGGCGCATGATTGGCCCGGCAATGTTCGAGAACTGCGTAACATCGTAGAGCGCGCAAATGTATTATTCCATGGCGAGACCATTGATGCCTTTGCTGTGGACCAATTGCTTGGCCGCGCTGCCCCACGGATGAATATAAAGCCACGTGCCGCGCCAGTGCCCGATGCAGCGCCGCCCCAGCCGGAAACATGGGACGCGCCTATTGACCTTAAGGCGCAAATTGAAGGGATTGAATTGGAGCGTATCCAAACCGCTTTGGGCCACGCCGATGGCGTCATATCTGAGGCTGCGCGCTTGTTGACGCTAAAGCGCACCACCTTGATTGAGAAAATGCGCAAATATGGCGTCGACCGCGTTGTGCTGCAGTAAGTTCAACACGAGACGCCTTGGCATCACCGAAACGATAATGCCTGTTGCGCCTACCGACACGCTTTGCTAGGGGCCGCCTCCTACCTGTCTAGGCGCGTGCGGCCATGGCGGAATTGGTAGACGCGCAACGTTGAGGTCGTTGTGGGCGAAAGCCCGTGGAAGTTCGAGTCTTCTTGGCCGCACCATTTTTTAGCTCATCGGCGCAACCACGCATCAATCTGCAGCGCGCAACAGCTTTGCCATTTCGGCGTCATCCCATTCGACACCGCCCGCAATCCGCCAGACCTCTTTGCCTGCGCTATCGTATAATATGGTCGTGGGCAGCGCGATGGCGTTGTTGAATGCGGTCAAAATCGCGTTGTCAGCATCGGTATAGGGCACCAGATTCTTGACCTTAGTCTCTTTGAAAAAGGCCAAGACGGGCGCGCGTCCTTCAAGATCTTGGGATACCGCAATCACTGCCATCCGGTCCTTTTCCAGCTTTGCCAGCGCATCCAAGGTCGGCATTTCGGCCTTACAGGGGGCGCACCAGGTCGCCCAAATGTTGAGCAACAACGGCTTGCCTTCAAAATCTGCTAAAGTCACATCCTGTCCATTGGCGTCCGCAAAGGGCGCGGTAGGCGCCTTTTGGCCTGCAAATTTGTAACTGAGCGTGGCGCGCGCGCCATGTGCACTTTCCAATATGATATCCGCCTTACCTGCGGCAGCAGAGTTTTCGGCAGATGCGGGTTGCGCTTGCCCCTCGGCTGGGGTTTCTTTATCGCATCCCGTTAACACCAGAAGGATTAGGGCAATTACAAAGCGCATGTCGGATTCCAATAGCATGTGGGGCGGCCGGTTCGGCGAAGGCCCCGGCGCAATTATGCGCGAGATAAATGCCTCCATCCCATTCGACAAGCGTCTTTGGCAAGAGGATATCGCGGGCAGCAAAGCGCATGCCGATATGTTGGCCGCGAACGGTATCATTTCCAATGCGGACAATGCCGCCATCCAAAAGGGGCTCGACGCGGTCCACGCCGAATATCAAGCCAATGGCGTGCCTGTTGATCTGACGCTTGAAGATATTCACATGGTCACAGAAACCCGCCTGCGGACGCTTATTGGCGAACCTGCCGCGCGCCTGCACACCGCCCGATCCCGTAATGATCAGGTGGCGACCGATTTCCGTCTATGGGTGCGCAATGCGACACAAGAAATCGACGCTGGCCTGCGCGCGTTTCAATTGGCGCTCGTTGCCCGCGCCGAAGAACATGTCGGCAGCATCATGCCGGGCTTCACCCATTTGCAAGTGGCGCAGCCGGTGACGCTGGGTCATCATTTGATGGCTTATTATGAAATGGCAAAACGCGACCGTAGCCGCTTTGCCGATTGTCGCAGCCGCCTGAATCTCTCGCCTTTGGGGGCTGCCGCCTTGGCGGGCACATCTTTCCCCATTGATCGCGCCGCCACCGCCGCTGCACTTGGCTTTGATGGTCCAATGGGCAACAGCTTGGACGCTGTATCCGACCGTGACTTCGCTTTGGAGTTCCTGACGGCGGCGGCTCAGACCGCCTTGCATTTATCGCGTCTCGCCGAAGAAATGATTTTATGGGCATCGCAGCCCTTTGGCTTCATCGCGTTGCCCGATGCCTGGTCAACGGGCAGCTCAATCATGCCGCAAAAGCGCAACCCTGACGCGGCCGAGCTGGTGCGTGGCCATGCTGGGCGGATCATGGGTTGCATGAACAGCCTGATGATCACCATGAAGGGCCTGCCCTTGGCCTATTCCAAGGATATGCAGGACGACAAGCCACCGGTGTTTGAAGCGTATGACCTGCTCGCTTTATCCATTGCGGCGATGACGGGGATGGTCGCCAATGTGACGTTCAATACGCCGCGCATGCGGGAAGTCGCAGACACCGGATTTTCAACCGCAACCGATTTGGCCGACTGGCTCGTGCGCGCATTTGCCATGCCCTTCCGGGAGGCGCATCATGTAACCGGAAGCGTTGTGAAGGCGTGCGAAGCGCGCGGTATTGGCCTGTCGGATATTAGCGCTGACGACCTTGCCGCGATCAACCCCATGCTCGCAGGCTGTATTTTGCCTGACCTATCGATTGATGGTTCTGTCGCCAGCCGCACCAGCGCGGGCGGTACCGCGCCCGTGCGCGTGCAAGAAGCAATAGCGGCGGCAAAAAAGGAACTTGAGGCATGACATTGCAACGCATCCTGTGTGTGACCATTATCGCTCTTGCGGCCACGGCATGCGGCAAAGTCGGCGACCTTGAACCCCGTTCGGGCAATGCCTTGCCGCCAAAGGCCTATGGCCAGACAGCCGAGCAAAGCGCGGGCGTGTTAACGACACCATCGGTGCAGGCGCGTCCCGGGCGTACCGATGAATTGTTGAAACGTTCGGAACGGCGCGAGGATGATCCCTTTGACATTGCGCCGGGGGAGAAACCCAAACCGTTAAACCCCGAAGCGCAAACGCCAGCTGCCAAAACTGAGCCCGAATAAATTTCTATGAACCATTTTCACCTTATCGATGGCGTATTGCACGCCGAAAATGTGCCTTTGGCCGATATCGCGGATGCCGTTGGTACGCCCGTCTATGTCTATTCACGGGCCACATTCGAACGACATGCGCAGGTGTTTCGGGCGGCTTTGTCTGGACTGGATAATCCGCATTTGGCCTTTGCGGTAAAATCGAACCCGAACCTCGCCGTATTAAAAATTTTGGCGCGGCAGGGCTATGGCGCCGATGTCGTGTCAGGCGGCGAAATGGACCGCGCACTGGCCGCTGGCATGGCCGCTGAAGATATTGTCTTTTCCGGCGTTGGTAAAACTGCCGAAGAAATGACCCGCGCCTTGAAGGTGGGCATTGGCCAGTTCAACATTGAATCGGAAGAAGAAGGCGTGGAGCTGGCGGCACTGGCCGCTGCGCTTGGCCTAACGGCGCAGGCTGTGTTGCGTATCAATCCTGATGTGGACGCAGGCACGCATGGCAAGATTTCAACGGGCAAAGCGGACAATAAATTTGGTGTCGGCATTGACCGCGCGCCGGGCATTTACGCACGGCTAAGCACTTTGCCGCATCTACACATGCGCGGTGTCGCCCTGCATATCGGCAGCCAGTTGACGAGCCTCGAGCCGCTTGAAACCGCTTTCCAAAAAGTGGGCATATTGCTGCAGGAATTGCGTGGCGCAGGACATGAGGTCACGCATGTCGACTTAGGCGGCGGCCTTGGCGTGCGTTACCGTGACGGTGACAATCCGCCGGAGCCTGCCGCATATGGCGCGATGGTGGCGCGCGTGACCAAGGATTGGGGCGTGCGGTTAATGTTCGAACCCGGCCGCGTGATCGCGGGCAATGCGGGCGTCTTGCTGACGCGGGTCATTCGCGTGAAGCCTGGCGCGGGTAAAGCGCCGTTCGTGATTGTTGACGCTGCGATGAACGACCTCGCCCGTCCAGCACTCTATGATGCTTGGCATGATTTTGAGGCGGTTGTGCCAAATGGGCAAAAGATGATGGCCAACATTGTTGGCCCCGTCTGCGAAACCGGCGATACCTTCGCTATGGGCCGCAACATTGACCCCGTTGCCCCCAATGATCTGGCTATTTTCCGGACCGCTGGCGCTTATGGTGCAACGATGGCAAGCACCTATAATAGCCGTGGATTGGTACCCGAAGTCCTCGTCGATGGCGAAAAATTCGCGGTTGTCGCGGAACGGATTGCGCCTGCAACGATATTGGCGGCGGAGCATGTGCCCGACTGGCTGAAATAGGAACGCGCTTTGGACCAGCTGCCGATTTTTGTGAATTTGAAAGACCGGAATGTCATTTTGGTCGGCGAAGGCGAAATGGCGGATGCCAAACGGCGGCTGATCGAACGCGCAGGCGGTATATGTGTTGATGCGGGTGACACGGACGCACGTATCGCGTTTGTCGCCATCGCCGAAGAAGACGAAGCCTGCGCCGCCGCCGATGCATTGAAAGCGCGCGGTTTGCTCGTCAATGTCGTGGATCGGCCTGAAATCTGCGATTTCACCACGCCAGCCATTGTAGATCGAGCGCCTGTTTTGGTGGCGGTTGGGACCGGCGGCGCCTCGGCGGGAATGGCAAAGGCCATTCGTCAGCGGATTGAAACCTTGTTGCCCGAAACTTTGGGGCCCCTTGCCAATGCAATTTCGGCTGCGCGCACCGCCATTCGTGACCGCTGGCCAGCGGGGCCACAGCGCCGCCGCGCGCTGGATCAGGGCTTTGCCGCAGGTGGCCTGCTCGACCCATTTGGCAATCACACGCCCGACACGGTCGCGCATTGGTTGAAAGTCGCCGACGAACCCAAAAGCGACCGCATCATCGAAATTACGTTATTGTCGGATAATCCCGATGACCTGACCTTGCTGACCGCGCGTTTATTGGGTGAGGCCGACCATGTTTTTCATGATGCGAATGTCCCATCTGCGATCCTTAATCGCGCCCGCGCGGATGCGGTGCGCCATGCAAGCCCGCCACCCATGCCCGCGCCAGAGGGCTTATCGCTGTTCCTGCGGTTGCCGTTCACGCAAGGATAGGGCATGAGGTTGGCTTGAACAGTATCAAGGTCGTCCATTTGTCTGCTTTTCCATCGAAAATCTGTTTCTACGGCTGCGGCAATATGGGCAGCGCGATGCTACGCGGCTGGCTTGCGGCTGGCGTATCGCCGGACAGTTTCCATGTGGTCGACCCTGCCGCCAATGACCTGCCCGCGGGTGTTACGGTGTCGCGGTCGGCCCAAGAGGTGCAGCAGCCGTTTGATATACTGATTTTAGGTATAAAGCCGCAGCTTCTATCATCGCTCGCCGCCGACATTGCGCCATTACTTGCGCCCGGCGCATTGGTGATTTCTATACTTGCGGGCACAACAACGCAGACTTTGTCGGCTGCCTTTCCAACTGCGCGGATTGTCCGGCTGATGCCCAATTTGGCGGCCGCTATCGGCAAGTCCCCGCTTGGCGTGTTTGCGCCCAATGAAACGGCATTGGTCAAAGCAGACATCGCAACGTGGCTCGCGCCATTGGGGGCGGTCATCTGGATAGACGACGAAGCCCATATGGATGCGGTCACGGCGCTGGCGGGGTCAGGCCCTGCCTTTATCTACCGCGTCATTGATGCGCTAACCAAAGGCGGGGAAGCAACGGGGCTACCACCAGAGGTTGCCGCGCAACTGGCGATATCCATGACCGAAGGGGCCGCGATTTTAGCTGCGACGTCACCCGAAACACCCGAAATACTCGCCGCGCGAGTCACCAGCCCGGGCGGCACAACCGCCGCTGGCCTTGCGGTGCTGGACGCAGATACGGCGTTAGACAGATTGATGACGCAAACCCTGCGCGCGGCACGCGACCGGGGGACAGAACTCGCCAAGGGGGAAGGAAAGTGACCTTGAGATGCCCATTGCCCCTTGCGGACGTTTCACATCTGGCTGGCTTTGCCTATGAGCAGCTTTCGAAAGCGCGCTTAGCACCGACATTTCCTGCAACAATTGCGAGTGAATAAAATGGCATTTGGCAAACCTGATCTAGGCAGCATCACGCCAAAGGGCGCGGCCTTTGACCCTGCCTTGGTTAACAAGATGATGGGTAAATTCGGCCATGGCGGATTTCTCGACATGGAATATGTTGGCCATGGCGATGACTGGGTTGAGCTGGCGATTGATTGGCGCGAAGATCTTGTTGCGGACCCCGACACGGGCATATTGGCCTCTGCCGTGATTATCAGCCTCATGGATAACGCCACCAGCATGTCAATCTGGACCAAGCTGGGTGAGTTCCGTCCACAAGTGACGATGGACCTGCGGATTGACTATCTGCGGCCATCGCCATCGGGCGAACGCGTTTATGGTCGTGGAATTTGCTATCATTTGACCAACAGCATCGGTTTCGTTCGTGGCTTTGCCCATAATGGCAATCCAGACGAACCCTTGGCCCATGCCAGCGGCACGTTCATTCGCATTGGGGACCGCATAGCATGACCGATTTGCTCGCCCTTCCGCCTTATGCCCGCGCGCTTGATATGCGCATTGTCGACGAAATCGACGGCGCGCCCGTTATCGCGATGCCTTTTGCCGACCGTGTTCAGGGCCGGCCCGGCTTTTTGCATGGCGGGGCCATTTCTGGCTTGCTCGAGATTGCAGCTATCGTCGCTATTCACCGGGCCTTGCGCGCCAAGGGTAGCGATTCTGCCATCAAGCAGGTCAATGTCACTGTCGATTTCATGCGCGGGGGCGTGAACGAGATGACCTATGCCATAGGCGAAGTCACGCGCCTTGGCCGAACCATGGCCAATGTTGAGGCACGGGCATGGCAAGAAGATCGGGATAAGCCCATCGCCATGGGCTATATGCATTATCTGATTAAAGCAAAACGTACGGACTAGGGTCGGGACCTAAGCGCGTTTACGCCTCGCCATGCGTCTCGATCATGGCGCTAGCGATGGCATCTTCGGGTGTTTTGTCGCCCCAGATGATGAACTGGAACACAGGATAGAAGCGCTCACATTCGTCAATCGCAACGTCAATGATGGTTTGCGCTTGGTCAACACCCAGCAGGCCATTTGAAGCCATCAGGCTGCCATGGCGGAACAACAATATGCCATTGGCCGACCACATGTCGAAATGGCCGAGCCATAATTGTTCATTGATAAGGCCAAGCGCCGTGTAGACATGCGCCCGCTTGTCCGTCGGCACGGTGATGTCCGGCAATATGATCAGTTGAAGCGCATTGTCTTCCTCACGCCAAATAGCGCGGAGCTGATAACTGGCCCAACTGCCCTTATATTCAGCGGTGATTTCGTCTTCACCTTCCAGTTCAAATGACCAGCCGCGCGCTTCGAACAAAGCCGCAAGCATGTCTACGGGCGCGGATTCATCGCGCTCGAATTGCTCATATTGTTCGTCTGCGTCGTGCATGATGATTGCGCCTGTGGTGTTGAGCCGAGTCTGCCCCCTGACGGACTCGCACGCAAGGGCCTTGCGGCGACGCGCAACATTAGGCTGTGGGCCAACTGTGGAAAAGTTTAGGCGGAACCCTTTGCCGACTTGGTCGCTGGCTTCGCCTTGGCAGGGGCCGCGCCGCCTTTTGCGTGCAATGCCGCTTCTAAGGCTGCGACCCGCTTACCTAACGCATCAGCTTCGGCGCGGGCGTTGGCCGCCAATGTTTTGACGGCATCAAATTCTTCGCGGGACACAAGGTCAAGACCGCCAGCCCATTCGCGCGCGCGTTCACGCACGCTCGCTTCGGCCTCACGCCCCATGCCCGCCACGGTTCCGGCAACGCCGTTCAAAACCTTGGCTAAATCGTCAAAAATGCGCTTTTCGCTTTGCATGATATTCACTCCATTGCGGTCGGGGGTGGACCGATATTATCCTATTTGGGAAGTTACAGCCGGAACGTAAAGGCTTTCCGCGTCAGGATTAAGCTGATCGATCTGAAAATTCAAAATAGCTGCAAAACTGATCCACACCAAATAGGGCACCATCAGCCACGCCGCAGCCTTGCGCACCCGCGCAAATGCGAAGGTCGTGGCGATTGCCACGCCAAGCATGAGGAGAATGATGAAAAAGGCGGCGGTCACTTGATGTGCACCAAAAAATATCGGTGACCAAGCGAAGTTGATCACGAGCTGAGCCAGAAAAAGAAGGATTGCTCTATTGCGATCCCGCGCGCCGCGTGCGCTCAACACCATCGCAAATGCCAAGCCCAGCATGAGATATAGAGTGGGCCAAACGACACCGAATACCCAACCCGGCGGCTGGATTTCGGGCTTAAGCAATGTTTGATACCAAGCGTTTTCGGCAGTTGAGCCGGACATAGTGCCGGAAAGGAAACCCAGAAACATGATCGTCGGGATCACAAACAGCGCCCAACGTACCAAGGACATGCGCGACTGCGACGGGGGAACAAGCTGGTTCATGACGTGGCTCCGATCTTGATCATCGCGATTCGGAGGAAACGCGTTCTTAAGCAACATAAGCATTGGCGCTACATAGAACAAGGCCGCCTACCCGGTGGGGTAGACGGCCCGTCATTCGCGTATCAGCGCAAAACGCGCGCTGCGACCTTTACTTGCGTGTGCCGGTCAAGCCCATCGAACCAAAGGCACCAGCCTTTACTTCGCCGGTCATGGCATCACCCGACACGGTAGCTGTTGCGTTCAAATGCATAGGCATAGGCACAGTGATGTCCATGCCCCAGCTCAACGTATCACCATCTACAGTGCCGCTGGCAATATCCATGGAACCCAGTCCACCGGACATCTGGCCAGAAAAGCTGCCGCCGTCGCTTTTGACGGTCAACACTGCTTTTTGGTCACCCATTGGGCTTTTGATTGTTACGTCCCAATCACCATCAACTGCTGCCATATCCTTGCTCCTTATTTAGCATTGTTGCTTGCATTGGTGTTAGCAGCTTCGGTCACCATTTCAATTGGCAATCCCAGTGCTTCCAACTGCGGTTTCACCTTCGCCGCATCGCCCACAACCAACCAAGTGATCTTTGATGGATCTACCTTGACCCGCATCGCGTCATTCAAGCCCTGCGCAGTCAGCGCTTTATACCGGTCCGCCAAGGTTTCGGCATAATTGAAAGGCCGTTGATTCAGGCGATCCGCCTGCATTTGCCCCAGCACAGCCGACGATTGTTCGTAATTGCCGGGCAGTTTGAGAACATTGCCCTTGATGGTCTTTTCCAGTTCCGCCGCGGTCACTGGCTTGGCGCCGTTAAAGTCCTTCAATTGGTCAATTAAGACTTTGACCGATGGTCCCGTCTGGTTGGTCTGCACCGGCGCAAACATGTAAAATGGCACACGGTCTTCGGCACCATTGATTTGGCTGCGCACGCCATAGGACCAGCCCTTGGTTTCACGCAGGTCCATGTTAATACGCGACAGGAAATCACCGCCAAAAATTTCGTTCGCTGCGCGCAGGGACAGCAAATCATCCGATCCCTTTGCATCTAGCACAAGGCCAGCAAGCACCAAAGATTGCGGGGAATTTGGACGGTCAATCAGCAGAATTTTTGATTCCGGTGTTGGCAATGCAACCGCAAAATTCTTTGCTGGCGCGGGCGCAGCTGCGGGCTTCCATTTGCCAAAACGCTGTTCCAGCATGGGCTTGATTTCTTTCAAGCTGGTGTCGCCCACAACAAAGATTTCCGCTTTCGATGGATGCATCCATGACTGATGGAAATTGGCAACATCGGCGCGGTTGATTGTTGCCACGGTCTCTACATATCCGCTGCCGGTCTGTGGTCCACCATAAGGATGCGCAGCACCGTATAATAAGGGCGGCAGGCGGCGCACGGCGATGCCCTGCGGTTGGTTGTTTTCCGCCTTGATCCGGGTCAGTTGCTGAACGCGGACGCGCTCCAACTCATTGGTCGCAAAGGCTGGATTTTTGATAACGTCCGCAAGCAGATCAAGCGACAGGCCCAGATTGGGCTTGACCGCGCGCAAGCTCGCAACCGTCCGGTCGAGTGTTGAACCGACACTGACGTCAGCGCCCAATTTCTCTTCGGTTTCGGCAATTTGGGTCGAGGTCAACGACGTTGTGCCTTCCATCAGCATCGTCGACATCATCGACGCAATGCCGCGCTTATCGGCTGGGTCCGCCGCATAGCCCGCATTGAAGCTCACCGCGACGCGGACCGTTGGCACCGCCGCGCGACGCGCGAAGAACACCTTAATGCCATTGCTCAAGGTTGTTTCTTCCACTGTCGGAAAATCGAGCGCAGGCGTGCTTGTCGGTTCAGGGAATTTGCTGCGATCTTGAAATGCGACGGGCGCCGATACCGATACATCGTCGGCACCTGGAGGCGCGTAAAATGCAGGTGCCGTTAACGTGCCGGTGCGGCTGCCTGATCCTGCGGCAACTTCTTTATAGGCTTCGCGCTCACCGGGTTCGACGCGAATTTCAAGTACAGGCCGCGTCAGCCATTTCTGCATCGCGGCCTTCACCGTTTCTGGCTTTGCAGAAGCAAGACGCTCCAATTCCTTCTTGTAGAAGGACGAGTCCCCAACATATAGTTCGCCTTCGGCCAAAGCGACGGCCTTGCCGCCAAAGCCACCGACTTGTTCAAGACCATCGATTTGCTGGGCAATGTTGCTTGCGGCAACACGCTGCACCTCTTCGGCGGTCGGGCCGGTTTTGATATAATCGGCCAAGATTTCATCCAGACGCTTCGCCACCGCATCGGCATCACCGCCGGGCTTTACGTCAGCTTGAATGTTGACCAAGCTGCCATGCACGAAGGGAATGAGATAGGCAGACACGCCCACAACGCTCTGTTCCTGACGCACCAAAATATTATCGAGACGCGAGCTCGATAGGCCGCCTAGCGCGCTCATCGCGATGAACAGCGAATTGGCATCGGGATCAGCAAGACCGGGCACAACCCAGTTGCGATAGATGCGCGTGGTCGGCACCTTATCCTTCATGACGATTTTCACGTCTTTTTCGAGCGTTGGCACGGGTGCATTAACAGGCGCAACGTCCTTGCCGCGCTTAATGCTGCCGAACCATTTTTCCACCAATGGCTTCGCCTGCGCCGCATTGATGTCGCCGGCCAAAACCAGTATGGCATTGTTCGGACCATAATGATCGATGAACCAATTTTTCATATCATCGAGCGACGCCGCCGATAGATCTTCCAAGCTACCAATCGTGCTGTGATGATATGGATGGCCAACGGGGAAAAGCGTCCCTGACTGCTTGTAACTAACCAAGCCAAAAGGCTGATTGTCCCCCTGACGCTTTTCGTTCGAAACAACGCCGATTTGGTTATCCAGCTTTTCCTTCGTCACGGCGTTGAGCAAAAAGCCCATACGGTCGCTTTCGAGGAACAAGGCCGATTCCAACGCCGTGGTTGGCACAGTCTGAAAATAATTGGTGCGGTCCAGCCATGTAGTTCCGTTCAGGTCAGTCGCGCCGATTTTCTTGGTATATTCAAAATAATCGCCCGGCGCATTTTCGCTGCCGTTGAACATGATATGTTCAAACAAATGGGCATAGCCCGTTTTACCCTTTGGCTCGTTCTTGGAACCCACGCCATACCAGATCGACACGGCCACAATCGGGGCCTTGCGGTCTTCATGCACCAAAACGGTCAGGCCGTTGTCGAGCGTGAATTTTTCATGCGGAATATTGACCGCCTCAACCAATTTCGAAACGGGCGCGGCTGATTGCGCAAAGGCGGGTGTCTGCACCGCGAGCACCGAGCCCGACATCATCAAGGCGAGGGTTAATTTACGGATCATATTCTGCTCCTATAGCTAAAAATCATTGCCGCTAGAGATAGCGGCGACACCGATAAACACAATGTTCTGTCCCAAAATTTTCGACAAACGGCGTTCATGGCCGATAACGGCGTTTTGCATTTTTGACGGCGTCGGCCCATTCGAAATGTACTGGCTTATACCCTCCCGCAACGAACAATTTCATTTGGTCGGTATAATGCGGTGATTCGGAGCGATTCGTCGCCGAACCATAAGGCTGGATCGATTCCGATTGCACCTTGCCGTCCTTGTCCCAACGCATCAGCATGATGTAACTATCGCCATGCCGGACACGCATTTTGCCATCGGCTTGCTCGGCATCCCATATCGTTGTGGCGCGCAACGCGTCGCTGCCACCAAGCATCGCCAAATCGACATCGCCCCGCCGTAGGCGTTGAATCTCGGCAAGCGGGGGGTCAATCCGTCCGAAGCGTTCTTTAAACTCTGTAACAGCCTCCTGCAGCGTTTCGCGGGGATCGGGCATTTTTTCGCCGCGCCAATTTCGCCGCGCGCCAAAACGGATGATACGTTCGGCAAGGGCATCGGCACGCCCCTTGCCATCGCTGGACCAATCCCAACTGGCGAGCAGCTTCTGCGCTTCGGCAAGCTCCGGCGCGTCTTTCAAATCCAGCGCCGCAAAGGATGCCATCCACGCCCCGACCCAGCTTTTCTTGCTGTAGATCATGTCCATTTTAATCGCGAGCAGCTCTTGCGGCGTGATCGATGTATCGGCGGCCAGCAACTCTGTTGCGCGCAAACCGCGATTGGTCATGCCAAGCTCAATACCCAAATAAGGCGAATAATCAGCCGGATTCATCTCCGAGCCCGGACCCGCCGCCAGAAACGGCGTGTTATTGGCGTTCTGGACAAAACCCGATGCAGGATTCACAATCTTGGGATAACGGTCAAAGCCAACGGGACCTTCCCACATCACCGCCGATGTATCGCCCGGAAGCAATTTGGTATAATCATGTCCCGGCTTCCGATTGGGGAAGAGAGCATTGTAAATATAGGCAATGCGCCCCGTCTTGTCGGCATAAATGAAATTCGTCGCAGGAATGCCGCCAATCGCCATCGATTTGGTCCATTCGTCCCAATTCGTCGCTTTGGTGTTGCGATAATATTGCTCAACGACTTTTACATTGTCGATGCCCGCATAGCGGATGGCGAAATAGCCCTTGTCATTTTTAATAACTGGCCCGTGGATGGAGCGGTATATCGTCTGCGGCACGGGCAGATTAAACGGCCCCATTTTCACCGGCAACCACACCCGCTTCGATGACAAAGGCATCCATTTGCCGTCATAACGATATTGGTCGCCCGCCTTGTTCATCACCAATTTATAGACATCGATCAAGTCGGGACGGTTAACGGTGTTGGTCCAACCCAAATGACGGTTGTGGCCCAGCAGGACAAAAGGCGATCCGGGGAACAAAGCGCCCGCCATATCCAGCCCCTCGCCCGAATGGGTCACGGCTTCATACCAAGCAACTTGCCCTTCATAAGGCTGGTGCGAATTGGAAATCAGCCATGTCTTGCCATCGGCCATTCGCTTTGGCGCAATGGCAAAGGCGTTCGAACCGTTCATTTCCGGATCGCGCCCGATGGGGGTCATTGGCGCGGCACTTTCCTTTGGCAACGGCTTGCCTTCGGTCAACGCACCAATGGCGGCATCTAGACCGTAAAAGAACGGCGCCCGCAGCACGAAACCTGTAACAATATCTTGTCCGGTGACGGGAAACAGCTTCGACAGGCGGACTTCCTCGGGATGTTTTGCCGCATAATGGTTCACGCCTGCGGCATAAGCCTCTGCCACCGCGCGCACTTCAGGCGATAATTCCATATAGCGCGTCTCGGCAGTCTCACGCACACCCAATAAATGCATCACATAATCGACCTTGGCGCCATCGGAGCCGGCAATCGCGCCATAGCGCCCACGTGTCATGGCAACGACATCCTGTATCGTCGCAAAATCATCTTCGGAATGCGCAAAGGCAAGGCCATAAGCGGTGTCAGCATCGGTTTTGCCATTGATATGTGGCACGCCAAATTCATCGCGCACAATTTCCACGTCATAGCTGCGCTTTGGCATTTCATATCCAGTGGCCGCCAACGGCTCCCACAACGCGCCTGCACCGGCAACGACACCCACAAGCGCCAAGGACGCCCACAAAAATTTCCGCATTTTAATCTCCCCCTGCAATGAGACCTTGTCACATCGATCCATTTGCGTACATATCCGGCATAACCAAGATTTACGGAAAGGAAAGTTCCCTTATGCATCGCAGCCTAATTGCCCTTGCACTTGCAACCACCGCAATCACCCCCGCATTTGCGCAAGCCGATGTCATTGGATCAGGGGTCCTACCATCGACAGCTGCGCATTCGCAGACACGACCCATCAATTTTGCGACAACAGCGCCAACGTCCGGCGCTTTGGTTATATTGATGCGCAATGCGACGCTGCCAACCAACGTGGTTGATGCGGCAACGGCACAAGCACTGAACGCAGCCATCGCTTCGGCAAAATTTGAAGGCAAAGAAGGAAGCTCTTTATCGCTGCGCGGCATTGGCAATTATGCGCGCATCCTATTGAGCGGCGTTGGCGAGGAAGGTGACCGCATCGCCCATGTCCGCAACGCATCGGGCAAAGCAGCACAAGATTTGCGCGATGAGGGCCAGCCTATCACCATCACAGGCGGCCTTAACCAAGACGAAGCCGCGGCCGCTGCTTTGGGCTATGCCATGGGCCAATATCGGTTTGATCGTTATAAAACTGTCGACCGCAAAACGCCGCCGACAAACCCCGTGACCATAATCAGCAACGAAGCGGGCAGCGCCGAAGCTTTGTGGAAGTCGCGCCATGCGGCCTTGGCCGAAGGCGTCGCCTTATCGCGTGATCTGGCAGCTGAGCCTGCGAATGTGATTTACCCCGAAACCTTTGTGGAGCGCGTCCGCGCCGCATTTGGCAACACAGCGAACGTCAAAATCGAAGTTCTGGACGAACCGATGATGCGTAAATTGGGCATGGGGACGATACTTGGCGTGGGCCAAGGGTCGCGCCGTCCGTCACGGATGATGATCGTCGAATATCGCGGCGCTGGCGATGGTGCGCCCTTGGCGATGGTTGGCAAAGGCATTACCTTTGACTCCGGCGGCATGTCGTTGAAACCCGGCGCAGGCATGTGGGAGATGAAGTCCGACATGTCCGGCGCAGCCAGCATCATGGGCGCTGTATTATCGCTCGCAAAGTCAAAGGCATCGGTGAATGTCATCGGCGTTGCCGCGCTGTCGGAAAATATGCCCGGCGGTAATGCGCAGCGTCCGGGCGACGTCGTGCGTACAATGAGCGGAAAGACCATTGAGGTCCTCAACACAGACGCCGAAGGCCGCTTGGTAATGGCGGACGCCAATGAATATGTTGTCGCCCATAAAAAACCAGCCGCTTTGGTAAATATGGCAACGCTGACCGGCGCCATTGTTAGCGCCTTGAACGACGAATATGCTGGCCTATTCAGCCGTGACGACACATTGGCAGCGGCGGTTACCGCAGCGGGCGCCACAACAGGCGAAGATGTGTGGCGGATGCCGCTGCACAAAAATTATCTCGATGATATGAAATCCGACATTGCCGACATTAAAAACGTCGTTGAAGGCGGCGGTCCGGGCGCAGGCCTTGGTGCAACCTTTGTTGGCTTCTTCGTCGATAAAAATATTCCTTGGGCGCATATTGATATTGCGGGCGTCAACTGGGCGGATAGGTCTGGGCCAGTGACGCCAAAGGGCGCGTCGGGATGGGGCGTGCAATTGCTGGATGCACTTGCCCGCAACTGGAAATAATATCGACGCCGTTGCATTTCCGCTGAATGGTCGCAGCACTTGTGTTGCGAAAATGCCGCACTACATTCTGTGTAGATATGGTGCCTTTGTGAGCAAAGGCACCATCGGCCATTTAGGAAATAGCGCATGAACCTCGAAAAATTCACGGACCGCGCCAAGGGTTTTCTGCAAAGCGCGCAGACTGTTGCCATTCGCATGAGCCATCAGCGGATCGGGCCTGAACATCTCCTAAAAGCTTTGCTGGAAGATGAACAAGGCATGGCGTCTGGCCTGATCAAGGCCGCTGGTGGCGATGCGACGACGGCCTTGCGTGAGACAGACGCCGCGCTGGCGAAGGTCCCTGCCGTATCGGGCGGTGGTGCGCAACAGACCCCCGGCCTCGACAATGATGCGGTACGCGTGCTCGATGCTGCCGAACAGATCGCGCAAAAAGCCGGCGACAGCTATGTCACTGTCGAACGGCTGTTGCTGGCACTGGCGCTGGCGAAAACCACCACAGCAGGAAAGGCGCTCGCCACCGCAGCGGTCACTGCCGAAGGTTTGAATGCCGCCATCAACGAATTGCGGGGCGGCCGCACAGCCGATACCGCAGGCGCTGAAGACCGCTATGACGCGCTGAAGAAATTTGCCCGCGACCTTACCGAAGTTGCGCGCGCCGGAAAGTTGGACCCCGTCATTGGCCGCGACGAAGAGATCCGCCGCACAATCCAAATCCTTGCCCGCCGGACGAAGAATAACCCCGTACTGATCGGCGAACCAGGCGTTGGCAAAACCGCCATTGCCGAGGGGCTGGCACTGCGCATCGCCAATGGTGACGTGCCCGACAGCCTAAAACATCGCAAATTGCTGTCGCTCGACATGGGCGCATTGATCGCAGGCGCGAAATATCGTGGTGAATTTGAAGAGCGGTTGAAGGGCGTGCTGGATGAGGTCAAGCAGGCCGAGGGTGACATCATCTTGTTCATCGACGAAATGCACACGCTTATCGGCGCGGGCAAAGGCGAAGGCGCGATGGACGCCGCCAACCTGATCAAGCCTGCTTTGTCGCGTGGCGAACTGCACTGCATTGGCGCGACGACGCTGGATGAATATCAGAAACATGTCGAAAAAGACCCCGCCCTACAACGCCGGTTTCAGCCGATTTTCGTCGGCGAACCTACGGTCGAGGACACGATTTCCATCCTGCGCGGCCTAAAGGAAAAATATGAACTGCACCATGGCGTGCGTATTACCGACGGTGCTTTGGTAAGTGCCGCCACGCTGTCGCATCGTTATATTTCCGACCGTTTCTTACCCGACAAAGCTATAGACCTGATGGACGAGGCGGCATCGCGTCTGCGGATGGAGGTGGAATCTAAGCCAGAAGAGATTGAAACGCTCGACCGCCGGATCATCCAGTTAAAGATTGAACGCGAAGCTTTAAGCAAGGAAAGCGACGCCGCATCCAAAGATCGTCTGACCAATTTGGAAGGTGAGCTTGCCAATCTGGAGCAGCAATCGCTGGAACTCACACAACGTTGGCAGGCCGAAAAAGACAAGATTTCTGCCGAAGCCAAAATCAAAGAACTACTCGATGGCGCGCGTATCGAATTGGAACAGGCGCAGCGGTCGGGTGACCTCGCCAAGGCAGGCGAGCTGCAATATGGCACGATACCGGGCCTCGAAAAGCAATTGGAAGACGCAGAGGCCGCCGCAGGCAACGCCATGCTGCGCGAAGAAGTCACCGCGCAAGATATTGCCAGCGTTGTTAGCCGCTGGACCGGCATCCCCGTCGATAAAATACTGGAGGGCGAACGCGATAAATTGCTCAATATGGAGCAGCTTATCGGTGCGCGCGTGATTGGCCAGAAGGACGCGGTAGAAGCCGTGTCCAAGGCTGTGCGCCGTTCGCGCGCGGGGCTGCAAGACCCGAACCGCCCGCTGGGATCCTTCCTGTTCCTTGGCCCAACGGGTGTCGGCAAGACTGAATTGACCAAGGCGCTCGCATCTTTCCTGTTCGACGACGACAATGCGATGGTCCGCATCGACATGTCTGAATATATGGAAAAGCACAGCGTTGCACGGCTCGTCGGTGCGCCTCCGGGCTATGTCGGTTATGAAGAAGGCGGCGTGCTGACCGAAGCCGTTCGCCGACGGCCTTATCAGGTCGTCTTGTTTGACGAAGTGGAAAAGGCCCATTCAGACGTGTTCAATATCCTGCTACAGGTATTGGACGATGGCCGCCTGACCGATGGCCAAGGCCGCACCGTCGACTTCTCCAACACGCTTATCATCCTTACATCCAATCTAGGCAGCCAGCATCTGGCCGCGATGGAGGACGGGCAGGATGTGAAAGACGTGGAACCACAAGTCATGGAAATCGTGCGCGGCCATTTCCGGCCCGAATTCCTGAACCGCTTGGACGAGGTCATATTGTTCCATCGCTTAGGCGCTGATCATATGGCCCCGATTGTCGATATTCAGGTGCAACGTGTGCAAAATTTGCTCAAGGATCGCAAGATTACATTGTCCTTGTCCGACGAAGCCAAAGCATGGCTTGGGCGCGTGGGCTATGACCCTGTTTATGGTGCCCGACCGCTGAAACGCGCGATCCAACGCTATCTTCAGGACCCGCTGGCCGACATGCTCCTGCGCGGCGGCATCCCCGATGGCGCCACGGTTAGGGTGGAAGAAGGCGATGGTGCACTCAAACTATCGACTGGGTGAGGATACGTGCCGAACTATCACGACGGCATCATTTTGAAATTTACATATGTCAGTCCGGTTGCTCATGGGCCCTCAGCCAGCCAGTAATCGCGTAACGACGATAGGCTGCGGCTTGCGTAACTTCACTGACACTATGCAATTGAGGCACTTTGAATAAATTAAGGGTGTTGAATGTCGGCACCCATCCGCAATCAACATGACCGTCTGACCCGTGAAACAGAAGCAATCCGCCCCATTCCAGCCGCCAGACAGGCGTTAGGCCAAACACATAAGCCGCCCGCCGGAATTTTCCTTCAACGGCGTCGTCATGACCAGTTAAAAAGTCACCGGGCGCATATGCCGTCGCTTGGGCGTCTGCATATTCTATCTCCTCAGAGCCGGTAATCGTGCGCAGAAAATCTCGCACATTGTCGGTCGACATGAAATTGGCAAAGGAAAAGATGATATCCGTGCCTGCTGCCCGTTCGCTTGCGCTATCGGGTACACGGACCGTTTCGAAGCGATACTGAAACCCAGAACGTGCCTGCGCATAAACTGCGTTATTGAGCGCCTTGACTTGTTCATCATCCAATTGTGCTCGCGTGGGCCGATCAAGCTCAACAGCACCGTTCGTCGTCGCCAAGACTTGTACCCAGTCGGTTCGGTAGCGCAGCCTTTCATAGAGAGCCTTCGCGTCTTCGGCATGCAGGAATTCGGGAATATGTACGCGCCCATTTTCATTAAAGCTTTTGGCCAGCGCCGATACGTCCAGCGTAGGATTCATCCTCATCATTGCCGCTTCCATCACAAACTCAGGTTTATGGCTCCTTCTATAGGCAGATGGATGTGTGTAAAGTAAGCGGTGTTTTCGATATTCAAGTCCGCTCGTTCAACTCCGAGACACCCAGAATCATAATGACCGCGCCGGAGGCCACAAACCGGATAGCTATAAAATCGATGTGAAGAAGATGATAACTAACTCGACGCCAATTAACTGCGGTGCTAACGTTTTATAAAGCCGCACGAAGACCGCTCCACTAATAATCAAGTGACTGACGACGATGAAAAATCTGTTTGAAATCAATCCCGAAATTGACCGGCTAGAGCTCGCCCGCCGCTTTTTGCAAAATGGTAGAGTTCAAGTCCGCAACGTTCTAACGCCTCAAACAGCGCAGGAACTTTTGTCGATCTTAAAACAGCAGACACGCTGGAGCATGGCGATATTCAGCGACGAAAATGCAGTCGCTGAAGCAAAGAGCTTTAAATCTGATGATATGATGAAAACCGGAGGGGCAGAGCGTGTCAATCAAGCGGCTGCATCCGCCGAGGCTCTCTCTGCGGAAGGGCGTTATGCATTTCGCTATGCACATTATCCGATTGTTGATGCTCTCAACGAACGTTGGGACCCCAATGGCCCTCACGAAATACTCCTAGAGCATCTAAATGCACCTGAATTTCTTAATCTCGTCCGCGAAGTCACCGGTATCAAGGAACTGATCCGCGCAGATGCTCAAGCCACATTGTTTGCCGCAAACCATTATTTGGGCCATCATACCGACAGCCATGTCGCACAGGGCTGGCGGATAGCATATGTCCTGAACCTAGCGCCAGATAACTGGCATCCCGACTGGGGCGGCTATCTCCTCTTTTTGGATGATGAGGGAGATGTGGTTGAGGGTTTTCGGCCGCGTTTCAACGCACTGAATTTGTTTCTTGTGCCACAAAATCACCTAGTGAGCTATGTTCCACCATTCGCTCCAAATAGTCGCTTTGCAATTACCGGTTGGCTATCCGACCGATGACGAACTCGGCTACTATTGCGCGAGAGGCCGCAGCTCTAGCAAGCCAGGGTGACAATGATGGGGCCGATGCACTCTACGTCAAAGGACTGGCGCTTTTTCCCGAAGATGCACGTTTTGCCAATAGTGTTGGCAATTTTTATGCACACTCCGGCCGCAGCGAAGAAGCCCTGGAGCTTTTCACCCGTGCCCTGCAACTTGATAGAAATTTGGAAGAGGCCGCCTTCAATAAAGCGATCCTCCTTCTTCGCCTAGGCCGCTCGCAAGAGGCTTTTTGGCTATTGACCGACAGTTGGACAGGTCACACAAATGCGAAATATTGGGCCCTACGCGGTGATGCAGAGCGGCTTTCAGATGACTTCTCCGCAGCCCGCAGCAGCTATGATCGATCCTTGACAATCGAACCAATTAACTCGCGCGCGCTTACCGGTCGAGCTCGACTTGCCTTGGAATGTGGTGATGAGAAGGCAGTTGCTTGTTATGAGGAGGCGCTTGCCCAATCACCCGGTGATCCCAAGCTTTTTCTTGATTACACACAGGCCTTAGTCGCTGCTGGACGCCAAAGTGAAGCATTGGAATGTGCCAGCGCACTGGTTGATCAACTGCCGACTTGGGTAGAAGGGCATAGTCTTTATGCGGAAATGCTCTGGTCATCGGGCAATGATGCCCAATTTGGTTCCAAATTTGAGAAGGCGCTTTTGGCACATCCGACCCCGGAGTTATATCTGGGCTGGGCACATATACTTTCCGGCATTGATCGCTTTGCGGAAGCAGCAGAGGTCCTGCGGCAAGCACATAAAAAATGGCCTGAAAATCGAACGATCTTGCTGGATTTATGTATTGCGTTGGGTGAAGCTGGCGCCGGATCGGAAGCCGAACAACTTTTCTCGCGGTTCGACCAACCCGGATTAGCGGAGTGGCACATTGCACGATGCCGCAACTTAATCCGCATTGGTTTGGTAGATCAGGCTGAACGCCGCCTTTTCGATCTTACGAAAACAAAAGTAGCAGATATTTCAGCTTGGTCACTCCTTGATATATGCTGGCGCCTCAAAGGCGATACGCGACATGAATGGTTGCATGGGCAAACAGGCCTAGTCCGAGAAATTGCACTTCCATTATGTTCAGGCGAGCTCTCCAATATTCAGCAATGCCTATTAAAAATCCACGAAACATCTGCGCCGCCGGTGGGCCAGTCGGTTAAATCTGGTAGCCAAACAAAGGGCGCTCTGTTTGCGCGGCGTGACCCAGAGTTAACACATTTAAAAACTGCGCTCTTAGACATTCTTAATGACTATAGGGCAGGACTTCCAAAACCAGATCCACTACATCCCCTGCTCTCGAAGCGTGAACCCACTTGGGGGATTACAAGCAGTTGGTCAATTCGCCTATTCGGGCGGGGCAATCATGCGCCCCATATCCATCCAAAGGGTTTGATTTCGTCAGCCTGTTATTTCGAGGTGCCTGCTGAAGTGTCTCAACAGGGTGGGCCGGGCTGGCTAGATCTTGGTGCCCCGCCAATCAACCTTGAAACTGGCCTTCCTGCATTGTTTTCATTCGAACCGACAGTTGGAAGCTGCATCTTGTTTCCGAGTACAATGTTTCATGGAACTCGCCCCATATCTGAGGGAAGCCGAATGACTGTCGCCTTTGACGTCACCGTTGTACGCTAGGCGTTGAATTCTAGCGAGCGCGCAGTTGTTGCGGCGCTAACAAAAAAGGCGGCTGACCTTTCGGTCAACCGCCCTTTTTTAGGTCAGGCGTTTCTTAGAATTTGAAGCGCGCTGAAATAAAGTAATCGCGACCCAGAACATCATAGAAGCTAGGAAGCGTGTTGGCCTGTTCCGCAGCCGATCCGAGGATACGTGGCTGTGCATTGAAGAGGTTGTTAACACCCGCATTAAGCGAGAAGTTCTCATTCACGTCAAAGCCAGCGCTCAGATCGATATAATTGGTCGATCCAACATATGGCTTCGGTAACAGAGCAGGATCTGTTCCGATGCGCTGCGTTCCGTTGAACACGTTCTGAATACGGCTGTCCTGCGTACCGTCTTCATAACGCCAGCGAACCGAGAACAAGGCTGGACCCTGACTATAGGTCACGCGGACATTGTGACGGTACTTCGGCTGACCATGGGTACCTTCAACGATATTCTCACGCTCTGGGATCGATGAAATCGGCGTGTTCCGATAGGTATCAAGCCACGTGCCCAAGTAGAAGAAGCCCAGATTGCCGTCCATTACTGGTAGCGAATAATCAACCTGTACGTCAACGCCGCTGGTTTCCAGGTTACCGACGTTTGCCGAACGGAACTGCGGGTTCTTACCACCCGAGGTCTGACCGAGAGCGCCGTTCGCAGGATTACGCATACCAACGAAGACCGAACAAATTGGGTTGTTCAGATCCTGAATGGTGTTGTAGCACAGCGAGAGCGCCGAGCTAACACCACCAGCGAGAACACCAATAGTGTTATCGACCGAGATATTGAAATAGTCTGCCGTGATGTTCAGACGTGGTACGAAGCTCGGACGGAAGACGATGCCAGCGGTGAAGGTATCGGAAGTTTCTTCCTCAACCGTCGGGCTGCCACCGAAATCTGCCTGAATCTGCGCATTAGGCTGCACCGCACGGGTGAAGACTGTCGCGGCTGGAACACCGGCAGCGAGACAGAAGGCACGCAAGGCATCAGTACGCGATGCAGCGGTTCCACGGTCAGAGCAAGGATCGGTTGCAGCTGGGAAGCCAGTTGAATTGCCCGCAAAAAGATCCTGCACATTTGGTGCGCGAACAGCGCGCGAATACTGCGCACGGAACGTCACATCCTCAATCGGTGCAATGTCAATGCCACCCGAATAGGTCCAGCTACCGCCGACAGCCGAAAGCGAATAGTCCGAATAACGGGCTGCCGCATTCAGGCCCAAACGGTGGATGAACTGGTCTTCAAGGACAGGAACATTGAGCTCCCCAAAGATTTCCTTCACGTCATAAGAACCGCTGGTTGGCTTACCGGCGTTAAAACCAAGAACATCACCTGATGCCAGGAATTCGTCCGGAATGTAACGTGACGCCATCTTGCGATATTCGCCACCGAACGCGAAAGCGACATCGTCCGCACCCATACCGAGGTTGAACAATGAGCCCGATACCGAAGCAACCGCATTGGTAAGTTCAGACTGTTCAAGGTTCGTTGACTGCACGCGAACATACTTGACCGCTTCTGCACTGGCGAGACCACTACCGAATACGTTGATCGGTACGCAACCTGCGGCGCGTGCGGATGCATCCCTACACCGAAGATCGGTCGTGCTTCCAGGCACAAATTCGACAGTCAAGGCGTTTACATAACGGCTGCTCGAAACGTTACCCTGCTGGATTTGCGTATTGCTCGTCCGGGCGTACGAATAGAACATGTCGAATTTCAAATTATCGGTGATGTCACCACGGAAACCACCCAACAAGCGGAATGCCTGACGTGTCTGTTCAGAATTACGCGAGCCAGCCGACAGGAAGCGGTATGAAACCGATGTCTGGGCATAGCCATCACCACGGGTACCAGCAGACAAAGCTTCTGCAGCATCATTAGCGGTCAACAGAGCGCGGGTGCCGGCGTCGAAATAAGGGCTAGCAATTAACAGAGGTGCCGATACACCAGTTGGTGTCGGGGCGAGTTCCGCTGCAACGCGGTTGTTGACAAAACTCAGTTCTGAGTAAAATTCGATGCCATCGGTCACTTCATAGCTGCCATACGCACCTAGCAGATAGCGCTCTTGCGGCAGCTGCAGATAGTTGGCTGGAGCGAAGTTATAAAGATCGCCTGGATCGTTGAAAACGCGTGAGCCGCCACCAGTTGGGTTAAAGATGTACGTGCTGGTGCCCGAACCAAAGGTTCCGATAGGACCAGTGGCAGAACCCTGTGGCACGAAGCCAACTTGGCCGCCGCGTGTTCCACAAGTGGAGACTGTAATGCCAGACGGATAAGGCGTACCAATCTCAGTTACAGAATTCGTGCTACCAGGAACAATGCATCCGTCGCCAGCTGCTGTTGCAGAAAAGGTGCGTGCGCCCTGGAAAATTGGCTTACGGCGCGTGTAGTTGGCGAACATTGTCACATTACCGCGACCATCACCTAGGCTCGAACCAATTGCGATGTTGGCTGAATAACGCGCGCCATCACCCTTATCTGTTAATGAATAGGTGGTACCAGCTTCGATACCCTCCAGCTCACGCAAGCGGAAATTCACCACGCCGGAAACGGCATCCGAACCGTAAACCGCAGATGTACCGCCCGTAACAACATCAACACCGGAAATCAGAAACTGCGGGATTGTGTTGAGGTCAACGATTTGGTTGGTATCATAAAACATCCAACGACGACCATTTACGAGAACAAGAGTCCGCGTCGAGCCTATGCCGCGCAAGTTTAAGGTAACCGCTCCGTTACCAGGATTGTTTGAGAAGCTTGTCGTGCCTGGCAGGACCTGCGGCAGCGTGTTGATGACTTGCTCAACGTTAATAGCGCCCGCAAGCTTAAACTCTTCGGCGGAAACCACAGCTACCGGATTGGTGCCAGTGAGATCCGGCCGCGCAATGCGCGAGCCCGTCACAACAATGGCGTCAGCCGCTTCTGCAGCGGGAGCCACGTCTTGTGCGAATGATGGCGTCGAAATCAATGCGACACCGAGCGCGAGTGGCGCTGCGGCATATTTCAAATTGCTGATACGTGTGTTCTTCACGGTACTGCCCCTTCATTAATGCCATGGCTTAGCAGCATGCCTGCCGATCCATTGGCCGTTAAACTCCCCAGCATTTTCATTAACGCAAGACGTGCAAATAGCACGCGCAACGCGATAAAATGCATAGGATTAGGCGCGCTTTGACGGATATGCGTGCTCTACGCAACAAATTGGGACACAATTACAAATATATTTCAACAATGTAACTTTTTTGCCACAGTCAATTTATGCACTATCTATAGGGCTTACAGCTATGTCGGCATGCTGCTGGAAAACGTTTTATTCCATAGAGCATCCTGTTCATCACCGCTTAGACAACATGGCGCTACGCTCCGAAATGCAGGAAAGAAGCGCGGCTTCTCTATATGCAAGCGATCGGAGGCTAAAGCTTATAATTAGATAAACGCACCCAATCGCTGCCGCTAAAGGATGCTGGACAATTTTCAACCATTCTTATAGGAAAAAGCAGGATCAGATTTAAGGTAGTTCGCGTGAAAAACCGTTTAATTGCAATTGGTATATCCGTTGCCGCCGTAACTGCCGCACCAGCGTTTGGGCAAGCGCCAAGTAATGAGGCTGCAGCCAAGACCGAAAAGAAGATTTGCAAGAGTTTTCTTAATACGGGTTCCCGTTTAAACAAGACCAAGATCTGCAAAACCGAAGCAGAGTGGGCCGAGGATAGGGATGAAAATGCCAAGTTACTTCGCGAGAAGCGAGGCAGTCAAGGCGGTCCGCAATTAGGGAATGAAGGCTAGTACCGCCCCTCCATGAGAATAACACAAAATTGTTAAGCGCAGCTTCGCCGAACGATCGGTTTAACATGGCTAGGGAGGCGCTCGACTCTGGGCGCGGCGAGGAAGCGCTTGAGCAACTGTCGTTACTCGAAGCGGCCATTGGACAACATGTCGCGGTGATTCATTTGCAAGCGCTTGCGCTGCGCAGCTTGCAAAGAGAAGCTGAAGCTAATGCTAAATTTTTGCTCGCAAGGCGGATAGAAAAGCCTCCATTTGACCCCTATCTGTGCGCAAACCACGCTGCGCTCCAAGAGAAGCTAGGTTATATAGCAGAAGCAGAAAAAAGTTTTGACGATGCTTGGCAAAAAGCACCCGAACGCTCCGATATCTGCATGGCCCGCCTTGGGTTTATACATAGGCAGTTTGGCGAGAAGGCAGCCATCTCGGCTTACAATGTTATGACGGCCATGTTCCCCGAAAGCACGGCGCTCCGTCATCGATACGCTTTATTCCTACAGAAAATTGATTCCACCGCTGCGGCACTGCGTGAAACAGAGCATGTATTGAAGCTTAATCCCAATCTAAGCGGGGCATTACACCTAAAAGCGAGGCTGGAACTTGATGGAGGGTGCGGCAACGCCGTAGCCTCTTACACAAAGGCCAAAGAACATGATCCAAACGATTTATCGATAACTCAAGGTTTGGCAGCGGCGATATGGAATAGGGACGGAGCTGTGGCTGCGCTCCATTTTCTAGACGCACAGCTTGAAACACAGCCCGAATGGATTAATGGCTGGGCATTAAGAGCACGAATAGCCTGGCAATCAGGGCAGGCCGAGGAGGCCCTGTCTGGATATCAGCGTGCGTGCTCCCGCCTCCCGATGAACGATATGCTTTGGATGCGCCGTCTGGAAGATGTCGCTAAAATGGAGGGCAGCTCGAAATCAATTGAAATTGCATTGCAGCGTGGAGGCCTCCTGGAGCTTCCGCCATTGCTTCGCGGCGCCTTGGCCGAGATAACGTCAACGGCCGGCGACCTACAAAATGCAGATGCGCTATTCGATAGCCTTAGCGAGAATCAGGTGCCGCACATCAGCTATGTGAGGCATCTAATACGCAAGCATCAATATGCGAAGGCCCTCGAGCTTGCCGAACGTCACGCAATGCATTTCAACGATATGGATAGCTGGGTTTATGTCTGGACCCTTTGGCGCGTTTTGGCAGATTCGCGATTGGAGTGGTTGGAAGCGCAGGGTCGCTTGGTGTCCTATGTCGACATATCTGAATTCCAGACCCTGCAAGGCCAGCTTGTGCAAAAACTGAAGCAGTTGCACGCACAAATGGCGCAACATCCCTTTGACCAGAGCCCGCGTGGCGGGACACAGACGGATGGACATCTTTTCGCCCGGACAGATCCCGAAATTGTCCACCTCCGATCACTGGTACATGACGCAGTGAAGCAAGTTGTGGCGGATTTACCGCCCGTGGACCCGGCCCATCCTTTCCTGTCCGGTCCCAGGCAAAGCGTACGTTATACAGGTAGCTGGTCCATCAGGCTTCAGAATTCAGGGTTTCATGAGGCGCATTATCACAGCCAGGGATGGATGAGTTCCGCGCTTTATGTAGCGCTTCCCGATACACTTGGTACTTCGGCAAATTCGGCAGAAGGCTGGCTCGAACTTGGCAAACCGCCGCATGATCTTGGCCTAGATTTAGAACCGTTGGCTTTGATCGAACCAAAAGTCGGGCGTTTGGCACTTTTCCCATCCATTTTGTGGCATGGCACACGCCCCTTCCCAAAAGGTGAGCGCCTTACGGTAGCCTTTGACATAAAGGCTGCCGAATAAGGTTTTCTGGGATGTGTAAACCAATTCCCGATATTGAAACTGAATAATTATACATCAAAAAAAGGCGGCACCTTTCGACGCCGCCTTTTCGTGAACATATTGAATGTTAGATCAATATTTCAATGAAATACCCGCAAAAACATAACGACCCAGCGTGTCGTAGAAACCTGCATAGGTATTGCCATTAGAGGCATATTTACCGCCGACCAATGGTGGATTCTTATCCAAAATGTTATTCGCACCAATGCTAATTCCAAAGTTGTCGTTGACATCAGCGTTCAACGAGAGATCGAAATAGCTTTGAGCCTTAATTTTGGTGGCGCCATTGGCCGCGGGGCCATCAGCAGCACTGATGAAGCGCCATTTGCCGGTAACTGAGAACAAGTCAGCTGCATTATATGAAACGCGAGCTGTACTGCGCCAATCAGGGGATACGAAGCAAACCGAGCTGAATATTCCAGCACAATCATATGGCGTACCTGTTGGATAGTCCTGATACTCCTTCTTCAACAGATAGCTACCTGTCAAACCGAAGTTCAATGAGCCGGAACCCAATGGCATACGTGCACTTGCCGCCACGTCCACACCTTGGAAATCACGATCGCCAAGGTTGTCGTTGGTCAAGCCGACATAGCCCGCCGACCCCTGCCAAAGGTTCCCTGCTGCATTGCGCTTGATCCGATTACATGCCGCTGGGTTTGCCCCCGTAGCACAGTCCCGAATTTGCTGCTCAGCAGGATAGAGGCCAATAACGTCGGACATCGCGATCTTGTAATAATCGATCGACAAGCTCAAGCTGTTAGAAGGCGTAAGGACGAAACCAGCAGTCCATGTGTCAGCTTTTTCAGGCTTTAGGTCGACGTTGCCGCCATACAAGCCGTTATACTGCGATGCGGCGCTAGCCGATACGCGACCATATTGCCCTGCAGAAACGCCGGTCAATGCACACTGCGCTTGCGTATATTGTGGGCTTGCGCCAGCACAAGGATCTGCACCACCCCAAAGTCCGATGCTCTGCGGATTGAACATTTCAGGCGCATTTGGCGCACGTGCAGCGCGGTTATAACCGCCGCGGATGCGCAGCATGTCGTTTACTTCCCAATTCAGCTGTACCTTATAGGTATGCGTCTCTGGAGAAGACCCGCCGTCGACATTATACATCGAATAACGATAGCCAAGTTCAAGACGCACATCACGTGCAAGGCTGGTGTCCTGAAGCAAAGGAACCGAAACTTCGCTGAAAAGTTCGGATACATTATATTTACCGGAAACCGAAGGTGTTGGGCCGCCCTGACCAGCCAACAAGCCTTTTTCATACACATAGTCGGAAACGGTCGAGTAAATTTCATTACGATATTCTGCACCAAAGGCCACTGCCACTGGGTCATTTGCAATCGCAAATCCAAGATCCCCGGTTACGAACGCATTTGCGATGAATTGCTTCGTAACGCCAGTACGCGTTCCCGTTGCGCCTAAGCTTTGAGCAAATTCTGGAGTCACCAGGCCATTCTGCCAGACAAGGTAGGTTCCCGCATTCACTGCATCCGCAACGGACGTCAAAAGAAAGTCATTTTTGTATGAATTGCTCAGTGAAGACTGACCGAATTGCAAAGATGCATCATAGGACCAACCGCCACCTAAATCACCTTTAGCACCTGTAAGTATCCGGAAGCTATCGTGCTGCATGATATCCTGACGGCCACCGCCCTCAACATTGCGCTTTCCAATATAAGCTTCAAAACCATCAATCGGGTTGGGAGCACCGTAAGTGGCTGGATTACAAAGAACAGCTTGCTGCGCTACGCTAATCGCAGGATTTCTTGTAGCGCATGAGAAATTATATGGCTCAGCAAAGAATGTACCTGACTCAGCGATCTGAGCAACCGAACGGTCACTCATGAACATCAATTCCATATATGGATGGAAGCTTTCGCTGACCTCATAATCTAAAAACGCGCCCAATGTGTAACGCTCATCAGGCCGCTGGAAATAGTTTGTCGGCGCATAGTTATACAGATTGCTACCCGCATCCACAAAACCCGTGCCCGCAGCATTTGGTGTCAGGAATGCGTTATAGTCATACTGAGTTTCGCCGCCAAATACAGGATAGAGGTCAAAGTTAGCATTTGGTGAGTTATACGAACCACCGCAAGCCGTGCCCCCGTCGTTCAAAGCGCAAACCGAATGATCACGATTGCCTTGCATGACAGCGCTAATTTTACGGTATGTCGCATAAGCAACAACGTTTCCGCGACCTTCGCCGAAATCAGAGCCCATAGCGAAATCGAAATTGAACGCACGACCGTCAAAGGCCAAATCAGTAGGCACAGCAAAATTACGTGCTTTCGAGCGATCGGTCACGAAGTTGTCGCCATTTTGGTGCATGTAGTAAGAGATCCCAGCATCAAGCTGAATGCCCTTAAAATCTTTCTTCATGATGAAGTTGACAACGCCAGCAACAGCGTCGGCACCATAAACCGATGATGCACCGCCGGTCGTAACATCAACTCGCTCAACCAATGCGCCTGGGATCTGGTTGATGTCAGCGGCAACCGAGTTGGTAGAACCAGGTTGCAAACGACGGCCATTGACTAAAACCAAGGTACGCGTTGAACCCAAGCCACGAAGATCAAGTGTAGCTGTGCCTGTAGCGCCATTGGATACAAAAGCGGTCTGAGAAGCTTCAATCTGAGGCAGCGTGTTTAGAACATCTTCCAGGCGGGTAAGGCCGGTTTCGGCAATTTGCGCGGCAGTAGTAACCGCCAACGGTGATGACGAGGTCAGGTTTGGCTGCGCGATACGCGAACCCGTGACGACGATATCTTGAGCGTCCTGGTCCTGCGCAAATGATGGCGTTGAGATCAACGCAAGCCCGATTGCAAGCGGTGCTGCTGCATATTTTAAATTGCTGATACGTGTACTGTTCACGGCCTAGCCCCTAATGATATCGCCACAGTAAACGGCTTCCCGTCCCATTGCGGCTGTTGAATTTCCCGGATATTTAAACGTCACGACACGCATCATACGTTCGCGCAACAAATTCAAACCCCCCGGCTAATACGTATATTGCCGGAAAACCTGAGCATGCGCAACAAATTGGATACAAAAGCCCACAATGGCTTGGCAGTGTATCATTTGCGCAACAGTGTCTTGTAGGCTGCCGTCTGCATGAACAGGCCCTACGTCGCAGTCGCAAAATCGTTCATGACAGCGACAGCGTCGTTCGTTAAGGAAGGTGCATCCGGTTTTCAGAGGCACTTTATTAATGTCCGTACGTTCCTTGTTTTCGAAGTTTGCATTACTCTTATCCGGCATTTTTGCCTTTGCTGTGGCACCAGCCTTTGCGCAGACGCCTGCGCCCGCTCCGGCCGCGCCGGACCTTGAAAATGTTTTGGTCTTAGATCTTTCCACGGGCGGCCGAGTTACGATTCAAATGTATCCAACCGATGCCCCTGCCCATGTCGAGCGTATCAAGGCGCTTACCCGGCAAGGCTTTTACAATGGCATCACCTTTCACCGCGTGATCGATGGTTTCATGGCGCAGACGGGGGATCCTACGGGCACAGGCCAAGGCGGATCAGAACTTCCCGACCTGAAGGCCGAATTTAACAGAATTCCGCATTTGCGCGGCACGGTATCCATGGCGCGCACGAACGAACCGGATTCCGCCAACAGCCAATTTTTCATCTGTTTCCAGCCACGTTTTAGCTTGGATAACAAATATACGGTCTTTGGCCGCGTGACATCGGGCATGCAATTTGTCGACGCCATCGAACGCGGCGAGCCGCCGTTGAACCCAAGCAAGGTGCTTCAAGCTTCTATCGCCGCCGACAATATACCACCGCCCGCCTTTGCCTCGCCACCCGCAGAAGCACCCATCACCATTGACCAATTAAACGCTGGATAAGCGCGAAGCACACCCCCCATGCGCGTAGATCTATTTGATTTCGAGCTTCCGCCCGAGCGGATTGCGTTGCGTCCCGTCTCCCCGCGGGATTCTGCGCGTATGTTATGTGTAAGCGGGGATGCTGCAATGGTAGACCGCTCGGTACGCGACCTGCCGCAAATGTTGCGCAAGGGCGATTGCCTTATCTTCAATGATACACGGGTCATTCCGGCGCAGCTTCAGGGGATGCGCGGCGATGCGTCCATCGGTGCGACCTTGCACAAAAGGATCGACCTGCGCCGGTGGCAAGCCTTTATCCGCAATGCCAAACGCCTACATCCCGGCGATGTGATTGATTTTGGCCAAGGCGTCACGGCCATATCCGAAGAACGCCATGATGACGGCAGCTTCACTTTGTTTTTCGAAGGGGAGGAGCCGGTTGAAATCCTGCTACACCGCGCAGGGACCATGCCCCTACCACCCTATATTGCGGGCAAGCGGCCAACCGACGAACGCGATGCGCAAGATTATCAAACGATGTTCGCGCAAAAGGATGGCGCAGTGGCCGCGCCGACAGCTTCCCTCCACTTCACGCCAGAATTGATGGAGGCGGTGCACGCAGCGGGCATAGAAACAGCGACCCTTACGTTGCATGTCGGCGCAGGCACATTCCTGCCGGTCAAGGCCGATGACACCACCGAACACCGCATGCACAGCGAATGGGGCAGCATAGACGCCGCCACCGCGCAGCGCCTCAATAGCATATGCGAGGCAGGCGGACGTTTGATTGCGGTCGGCACAACGTCGCTACGCCTTGTTGAAAGCGCGGCGGACGAAAATGGCGTCGTTCATCCGTTTGAAGGCGACACCGATATCTTCATAACGCCCGGTTATCGTTTCAAGGCGATTGGCGGCCTGATGACCAATTTCCATCTGCCCAAATCGACGTTGTTCATGCTGGTCAGCGCCTTAATGGGGCGCGAGACCATGCAAGCGGCATATGCGCATGCCATTGCCCATGAATATCGTTTCTACAGCTATGGCGACAGCAGCCTGCTTCTGCCCTAATCGCGCCGCTGGCGCTTAATGCCCTTTTAATTCGTCACCCGTCAGGCGGACGATATGCAGCACGTTTGTTGACCCCGGCGTTCCAAACGGCACGCCTGCCATGATGATAATGCGTCCACCGGCATGACCCAAATGGTAACGCAACGCCATGCGCTTGCCCTTGGCGACCATTTCTTCGAACGAACCAATATCCTTCGTACGCACGGCAAAAGCACCCCAGAGCAGTCCTAAGCGACGCGCAGTTATCTGACTTGCGGTAAGCACCAACAAAGGCACAGCAGGACGTTCGCGCGAAATCCGGCGCGCTGTTGAACCTGACGATGTGAAGCAGACGATAGCGCTGGTTTCCACGGTGTCGACAATACGCCCGCTGGCTTCCGCCAAGGCATCGGCGGTCGTGCCATCGGCGGGGGTTTCGGTGAAATGGATGCGTTTGAAGAAATCCGGGTCACCCTCCACCTGTTGCGCAATACGGTCCATGATCGACACAGCCTCAATCGGCCAAGCACCGGCCGCGGTTTCCGCCGATAACATTACGGCATCCGCGCCATCGTAAATGGCCGTCGCCACATCCGAAACCTCTGCCCGTGTTGGTGAGGGCGAAACGATCATCGATTCCAGCATCTGCGTTGCCACCACGACGGGCTTGCCCATGCGCCGTGCGGTGGACACAATCTTCTTTTGCAGCGGCGGCACTTGCTCGGGCGGTAATTCCACGCCCAAATCGCCGCGTGCAACCATAACCCCATCGGCCAGCTCAAGGATTTCTTCCAACCGGCCAATCGCGGCAGGCTTTTCGATCTTGGCCAACAAAGCGGCCTTATCGCCGATCAGCTTCTTGCCTTCGGCCACATCCTCGGGCCGTTGGACGAAAGACATCGCGATCCAGTCGACGCCTTGCTCCAGCGCGAACGCAAGGTCCGAACGGTCCTTCTCCGTCAACGCCGCAATCGGCACCACAACATCAGGGACGTTCAGCCCCTTGCGGTTCGACAGCATCCCGCCAACTTCAACTATGGTGTTAATATGTTCAGCGCCCATTTCGGTCACGCGCAAAACCAGCTTGCCATCGTCTAGCAGCAAGCGTGCGCCCACCTCCAACGCAGCAAAGATTTCCGGATGCGGCAAATGGACACGATGCGCGTCGCCCGGTGTCGCGTCAGTATCGAGGCGGAAATTATCGCCCGTGTGCAACTCGACCTTGCCATCGGCAAAGGTTCCAACCCGCAATTTTGGACCTTGCAGGTCCACCAATATCGTCGTTGGCCGGTTATAGGATTTCTCCAGCGCGCGGATATTGGCAATCAACTGCGCTTTATCCGCCTGATCGCCATGGCTCATGTTCACGCGGAAAGCATCTGCGCCTGCGCGGAACAATTTTTCGATCATCTCGGGCGTATCGCTTGCGGGGCCCAAGGTGGCCAATATGCGGACCTTGCGCATGCGGGGTTTATGATATTGCATGGAATTGGCTCCGCGATATGGATTTTAAACGTCAAACGCCCCATAACGCGGCAAGTCAGGAACGAAAAGGGCGCATAGCTATGCAACAGGACAGACAAATTTCAGACGCCGCCGCCGCCAACGCATTTCGCCGCCTCGTCGCGCATTTGCAGCACCGGCATGATGCCCAGAATATCGACCTTATGGGCCTCGCCGGCTTTTGCCGCAATTGCCTAGCCGATTGGGTGATGGAAGCGGACGGGCAGCTCACAAAAGACGAAGCGCGCGAGATAATCCACGGCATGCCCGCCGCAGAGTGGAAGGCGAAATATCAAAACGAAGCAACACCGGAACAATTGGAACGGATGAAAGAAAGCGTCGCGAAAAACGCGGGACATAAGTAGCGAACCGAAAAGCAAAAACCGCAAACGAGTTCAGGGTGACGCCGCGGGGTTCATGTTCTAAGCGGGTGCCATTCTGATTCGGGGTTTTATACCCCGTCCAACACATAGGGGAAACATCATGGCTGAAGGCAATATCGCCGCGGACCAACTGCGTCTGTTCATCGAACGCATCGAGCGCTTGGAAGAAGAGAAAAAGGGCATCGCTGACGACATCCGCGACGTATATTCAGAAGCTAAGAGCCAAGGCTATGACGCAAAAATCATGCGCCAGATCGTCCGCTTGCGCAAAATGAGCCAAGACGACCGTCAGGAAATGGAAGCCATTCTCGACACCTATAAATCGGCGCTTGGTCTAGCGTAAGTCGGCGGCTTTCGCGACCGACGCGAAGCTGCGTTAAAGCACATGGCTTGCCCAATGGCGCGTGCCTGATGTAAGGGCGCTGCTTCATATCCTTTAGCCAGAGAAGAGTAGAGCCATGGCAGGCCATAGCAAATTCAAGAACATTCAGCATCGCAAAGGTGCGCAGGACAAAAAACGTTCCGCGCAATTTTCCAAGCTGTCGCGTGAAATTACCGTTGCCGCGAAGATGGGCATGCCCGATCCAGACATGAACCCACGCCTGCGTCTCGCGGTCAATGCCGCCAAGGCGCAATCGATGCCCAAGGACAATATCCAACGCGCCATTGATAAAGCGTCGGGCGGGGACGCCGAAAGCTATGATGAAATGCGCTACGAAGGCTATGGCCCCGGCGGCGTTGCAATCATCGTTGAGGCATTGACCGACAACCGTAACCGCACGGCAACCAATGTGCGCACCGCGTTTAGCAAAAATGGCGGCAATCTCGGCGCTTCGGGCGCAGTGAGCCACGGCTTCGACCGCATGGGCCTGATCACTTATCCTGCGCGCGCAGGCGACGCAGACAGCGTGTTTGAAGCGGCATTGGAAGCGGGCGCCGAGGATGTGGAGTCGAACGAAGACGAACACAGCATCTGGACCAGCATGGATGCGCTGCACGAAGTCGCTAAGGCACTTGAAGCCACGCTTGGAGAGGCTGAAAGCGCTAAGCTTGCGTGGAAACCACAGCTTTTGGTCGAAGTTGACGAAGCCAATGCGGCAACCTTGCTCAAGATGATCGACGCTTTGGAAGACGATGACGACGTCCAAACCGTATGGGGCAATTATGACGTGTCCGACGAGGTGATGGCGAAGCTGGGATGATCATCCTTGGGCTTGACCCCGGCCTGGGGACTACCGGCTGGGGCGTTATCCGCAAAGAAGGCAATCGCCTTTCGCATATCGACAATGGCGAAATTGTAACTGACGCCAAGCTGCCTTTGGCCAACCGCCTCGTGCTTTTGGACGAAAAATTGAGCGCGGTACTCGATCACTTCCGCCCCGATTATGCGGCCGTTGAAGAGGTGTTCGTCAACAAAAACCCGCAATCGACGCTGAAGCTTGGGCAAGCGCGCGGCGTGGTGCTGTTGGGGGCGGCGCGCAACCGCACGCCGGTGACCGAATATGCCGCGCGGCTTGTGAAAAAATCCGTCGTGGGCAACGGCAAAGCGGAAAAAGAGCAAGTTCAAGCCATGCTGCGCATCCTGTTGCCAGGCTTGAAAATCGCAGGGCCTGATGCGGCCGATGCATTGGCGGTCGCCATCACCCATGCGCATCATGTCCTGCTTTGACCCGTTCATCTCGAGAAAAACACCCTCCTGTTCACGCGATGTTCTCTTTTGCTTGCCGATTTGAAATCGAACAGCTAACCCACAGACATGATTGCAAAGCTGTATGGCCGGATTGATGAAACGGGCGTTGACCATCTGGTGATTGACGTCAACGGCGTCGGTTATCTGGTGCAGGCCAGCGCGCGGACGCTGTCGGCCTTAGGCAAGACCGATGATTTCGCCACCGTCTTCACCGAAATGCAAGTGTCGGAAAACGACATGCGCCTCATCGGCTTTGCCACCCGCGAAGAACGCGACTGGTTCCGCCTGCTGACGGGCGTGCAAGGTGTCGGCGGCAAGGTTGGCCTCGCGATATTGTCGGCGATCGAACCCGCCGACCTCGCGCTGGCTATCGGCAGCGGCGACGCGGCAATGGTTGCGCGCGCCAATGGTGTCGGACCAAAGCTCGCCAGCCGCATCGTCAATGAATTGAAGGATAAGGTCGGCGCTTTGGCCGGCATAAGCGGCGGCGCAAAATTGATGGCCACAGGCGCCGCAAATGGGAACCATGCGCAAGATGCGATGTCCGCGCTTGCGAACCTTGGCTTCAAACCCGGCGAAGCAGGCACCGCCGTGGCGCAAGCCGTTGAGGAACTCGGCCCCGATGCAAGCTTGGATGCGCTCGTGCGGCTGGCGTTGAAGCGGGCGTCGCGATGACTGACGAAGACCGCCTCACCACGCCGGACAAGCGGCCCGAGGATATTGACGCTGCATTGCGGCCCAAAACGCTTGCCGAATTTATCGGTCAGGCGGCCGCGCGCGATAATTTGCGCGTGTTTATTGAGGCGGCAAAGGGGCGGGGGCAGCCCTTGGACCATGTGCTGTTCTTTGGCCCGCCGGGGCTCGGCAAGACGACCTTGGCGCAGATTGTCGCAAAGGAAATGGGCGTCGGTTTCCGCGCCACCTCTGGCCCTGTCATCGCCAAATCCGGTGACTTGGCCGCGTTATTGACCAATTTGGAAGATGGCGACGTCCTATTCATTGACGAAATCCATCGCCTGAGCCCCGTGGTGGAGGAAATACTCTATCCCGCGATGGAGGACCGCGCGTTGGATATCATGATCGGCGAAGGACCGTCGGCGCGGTCGGTGCGGATTGATTTGCCTGCATTTACGCTTGTCGGTGCGACCACGCGGCAGGGTTTATTGACCACGCCTTTGCGTGACCGTTTCGGTATTCCGGTGCGGCTAAATTTCTACACCCATGCGGAGCTCGAGCTGGTGGTCACGCGTGCCGCGCGGCTTTTGGATTTGGGCATTGCCCCAGATGGCGCGAATGAGATTGCCAAGCGCGCCCGCGGAACGCCGCGTATTGCCGGACGTTTGCTGCGCCGCGTGCGCGATTTTGCCAATGTCGCGGGTGAACCCGTTGTCACCGCCAAAATCGCCGATAGCGCGCTCAACCGGTTGGAGGTTGATGCGCTTGGGCTAGACGCGATGGACCGACGTTATCTGCATATGATTGCCGACATTTATCGCGGTGGGCCCGTGGGCGTCGAGGCGCTGGCCGCTGGCCTGTCCGAACCGCGCGACACGATTGAGGATGTGGTCGAGCCTTATCTGCTGCAATTGGGCCTCATCGCGCGCACCGCGCGTGGCCGCTGCCTCAATGCGCCGGGCTGGAAACATCTTGGCCTCAACCCGCCCGCAGGGTCACAGGACGGATTGTTTGACTCGTAAATTTGGGCACTTCGCAACGGCTTTTGTAGGTGGCTTGATGTGTTGGCGAGATAAAGCGACTTTAGTCGCCTTAAATCCCCTTCCAGTGGCGGAGTCCTTGGGGTAAGCCGTCAATCAATGTCCATGCCCCAACCCTATCACGGCCATTTTGACGGCACGCGGCACTATTTTGCCGTGCGCGTATATTTTGAAGACACCGATTTTTCCGGCGTGGTCTATCATGCCCGCTATCTGCATTTCATGGAGCGGGCGCGTTCCGATATGCTGGCGTGCGTTGGCATTGATCAACGGGCCGTTCATGCCGAGGGGCAAGGCGCATATGCCGTGACAGACATGCACATCAAATACCGCCGTGCGGCCCATTTTGACGATGCGTTAGTCATCATTAGCACCGTGGAAACCGTCCGCGCGGCCAGTTGCGACATTCATCAAACCGTCATGCGCGGCGACGAAATACTCACCGAGGCGCGGGTGACCGCGGCCTTTGTTTCACCCGACGGCAAGGCCCGCCGACAACCTGCGCATTGGGTTGCCGCGTTCCAGCCGATACTCCATCACCCCGCAGAATAGGATATCCATGAGCCTGCTTATCGCGACCCAAAATATGGGCTTTTCACCCGTTGATTTGTTTATGGACGCCGACTTGGTGGTCAAATCGGTCATTGTCGGCCTGGCGCTGTCCAGCGTCTGGGTGTGGACCATCGTCATCAGCTTCATGATCAAAATGGCTGGCATCAACCGGAAAAGCGAAGCGTTTGAACGTGAATTTTGGGGCAGCTCGGATATTGCTGCATTTTCCAAGGCGCATGCCCAAAATGAACTGCCGGTTGCGAAGGTCTTTGCCGCCGGCATGGCCGAATGGCGCCTATCAACCAAGGGCAAGCACATTGATCGCGCCGGAACGCGGGAGCGGCTGGCCACGGCGATGGATGCTACAATTGCTGCAGAAACCGACCGCCTTGCCAATCGTCTGAACTTTCTCGCCACTACGGGCTCAGTTGCGCCGTTCATCGGCCTGTTCGGCACGGTATGGGGCATTATGCGCAGCTTTGCCGCGATTGCAGCGGAACAAAATTCCAGCCTTGCGGTCGTCGCGCCAGGGATTGCGGAGGCGTTATTTGCCACCGCTATTGGTCTGTTTGCCGCCATTCCAGCGGTTATCGCTTATAACCGATTTTCCCACCGGCTGAACCAATATGAAGCGCGCATGGGCCGCTTTGCCGATGGCTTTCATGGCACGTTGAGCCGCGAGTTGGAGCTTGAGGCGTAAACCATGGCCATGAACACTTCATCTGGCAGCGGCGGTGGCGGACGCGGACGGCGGCGGGGCGGACGGCGCGCACCGATGGCGGACATCAACGTCACCCCCTTTGTCGATGTGATGCTCGTTCTGCTCATCATCTTCATGGTCACCGCGCCTTTGTTGGTAACGGGCGTCCCCATCGAATTACCGGAAAGCAGCGCAAATGCGCTGGCTGAGCAAGAAGAACCCATTGAAATCGCGATTGACCGCGACGGCATCACATTCATCGATGGCACGCAGGTCGCACCCGCGGACCTCCCCGTTAGGCTTGACGAAATCGCCGCCACGCAAACCCCAGACAAGCCGCGTCAGATCATGCTGCGCGGCGATACCGCCATCAGCTACGGCCAAATGATGCGCGTCATGGGCGAATTGAACAGAGCGGGATTAAACAGCGTCAGCTTAGTCACCACCGGTTCATCCAACGACACCTAAACAGATGACAATGGATCGGACGGAAATATTAGGATTTGGCGCCGCAATTGGTGGCCACGCCCTATTATTGGGCGTATTCGCGCTTGGGCTGATGGCCTCTGCGAAAACCGCGCCTAAGCCTGAATCCATTTCGGTTTCTCTTGTCGGTGAAATTGCCGATGTATCGAGCGCGCCGGATGCGATCCAAGAGGAATCTGCGCCACCTGCCACCGGCGAGACCGCGCCAGCAGAGCCGCCACCGGCCCCGACACCCGTCATGAAGGTCGAAAAGCCGCAGCCCAAGCCTGTGCCTAAACCCGCGAAACCAGAAACAGCTCCAACAGTTACCAAGGCCGCAGCCAAGCAGGTAAAAACCGCTGCCGCCGCTCCACCCAAAACCGTCAAAGCGCCGACCGTCAGCGGTAAAGGCACGACACCCGCCAAGCCCGGCGGCCTCAGCCGCAGCTTTGAAGACAGTATTAACAATATCGGCAAGGCCCCGGGCGCGGGCAAGGCGGTGGGCACACCCGCCACCAAAACCGCCACCGAAGTGCGCCGCTCCGTGGGTGTCAGTATCGCGGGTCAAATCCGCGGTCGCGTACGCGCCTGCGCGCCTACGGGTGTCGACATCAACAAAATCGAGACGTTCGTTACACTTAGCCTTGAACCATCGGGCAGGTTGGCTGCCGTACGTTTTGACAGGCAAACGGGCATAAATGAAAGCAACCAGCCGCAAGCGGGCCTGTTGAAAGATTGCATCTTGCAAGCGGTGCGCGCAGCATCACCTTATAACGGGCTTGATCCCGAATATCATGACGTTTGGAAAACCCACGCGCTGCGTTTGCGCGCCACGGGATAAAGGAATGAGATATATGTCACTCTTTGCGTTCAACCGGAAACTGGCGTCTTTCCTGCTTTTGTTTTTGGGCACGCAAGCCGCAATGGCGCAAACACCGCCGCCTGCAACAGATGAGCCCGAATTGGTCGAGTTTGACACCGCCAAAACCCGCTCTATCGCGGTCCCTGCCTTAGTCGCGCCATCGCCAGTCGATACACCCGCCGGCAACAGCGCGGCGCTTGGCCGGCAAATTGCGGAGGTTATCTCCTCCAACCTGCGCGCATCGGGCGTATTTGAAACCCAAGGGCCAAATGGCTTACGCGCGATTGGACTAGCCGAAGTGACCGCGCCGCAATTTGGTTATTGGAAATCGCGTCCGGTTGAACAACTGGTGCAGGGCTTTGTCCGCGTGGGCGGTGATGGCAATTTGACCGTTGGCTGTTATCTGTATGATGTTGGCTTTGGCAGTGAAACCACTCGGCTTGGCTTTAACGTACCGCCGCGCGACTGGCGCAGGGCTGCGCATAAATGCGCCGATGCCATTTATTCACGGCTGACGGGCGAGCTGCCCTTTTTCGACAGTCGCATTGCCTATATCGCCGAAAGTGGGCCTAAGAATAAGCGGATTAAGCGGCTGGCGATTATGGATTCGGATGGTGCAAACCATCGCTTTATCACCAATGGCCAATCAACCGCACTCACCCCGCGTTTCTCGCCCAATTATAAATCGATCCTGTATTTGTCCTATGTTGACGGCAATCCGCGCATTTACGTCTATGACATTGATGCGGGGCGTCAGCGGCTTATTACGCAATCCAACGGCCCCACCTTCGCACCGCGCTGGTCGCCCGATGGCCAAACCATATTATATTCGATGGCGATTTCGGGAAATACCGACGTCTATAAAATATCGGCGAGCGGCAACGGCACGCCTGTGAAACTCACCAGCTCGCCCGGCATTGATGTCGGCGGCAGTTTTTCCCCCGATGGCCGTCAGATTGTCTTTGAAAGCGACCGTTCAGGCAGCCAGCAAATCTATGTGATGAACGCCGATGGCAGCAACCAACGCCGGATCAGCTTTGGCGGGGGCCGTTATGCCACGCCTGAATGGAGCCCCCGGGGTGATTTGATTGCCTTTACCCGCATCGCAGGCGACTTCCGCGTGGGTACGATGCGGCCCGATGGTTCGGGCGAACGACTATTGACCAATAGCTGGCAAGACGAAGCGCCGACTTGGGCGCCCAATGGCCGGGTTATCCAATTCTTCCGCACGGCCAAGGGAAGTGGGAAAACAAGTATCTGGCAAGTTGACCTGACCGGTTCCAACGAACGCCAATTGCCCACGCCTGTCGATGGTTCCGACCCGGCATGGGGCCCCGTCTTGCCGTAACATATTTAACGCTCATATATAAATCCCGACCGAATGTCGGGCAAAGCCCAAGGAGAATACCATGACGAAAAAGACGATCAAAATGGCAGCCCTTTTGTTGGTATCTACCGCACTTGTTGCGGGTTGCGGCAAGAAGAAGGTCGAGACCTTACCACCCGCCGCCGAAGGCACCGATTATGGCCAAACGCCAACCGATCCGAATGCTATGGGCGCGGGCCAGATCATGCCCGGCAGTCAGGAAGATTTCCTGCAACAGGTTGGTCAGTTCGGTGACCGCATTTTGTTTGAAACCGATCGCTTCAACATCGATGCCGAAGATCAGGCGATACTCCGGCGTCAGGCACAATGGTTGGCGCAATATCCAGGTACGCGCATCACCGTCGAAGGCCATGCCGATGAACGCGGCACGCGCGATTACAACCTTGCTTTGGGTGAGCGCCGCGCGAATTCCGCTAAAAACTTCCTCGTTTCCATCGGCGTCGATGCCAGCCGCATTCAAACCGTCAGCTATGGCAAAGAACGGCCATCGGCCTTGGGATCGGATGAGCAGGCCTGGGCCCAAAACCGCCGCGCGGTGACCGTCACCGTTCGATAAAAAGTCACAAACATATCTGCTATGCGTCGGTTGGCTGCACTCAGCCGCCGACGCTTTCCCCCTTTTCGTTACCATTGTCGTTCGCCGAACGATGGGTGCGCGTTGTCGAACGGGCGATGCGGGCTTGCAGTCTGTCGCTAGGCATGACAGCTTGTAACATAACAAAAATGGCAGGGGGGCCAATCCGTGAAAAATTACATTAAATCTGTCTTGCTGCTGAGCGCGGCTATCCTACCGACGAGCGCATTTGCCCAAGCGCCAGCCGCTATGGATGACAAAGCACCCAAATGGGATGTCGCCGCGCCTCCAGGCCTAACCCTGCGACAAATCAACATCGACACTGATGAAGGTTCGTGGATGAACCTTGACGTCAGCCCCGATGGCAAGACGATTGCGTTCGACCTGCTTGGCGATATTTATACCATTCCCGTCAATGGCGGCACGCCAACGCGTATATCCGAAGGCCTGCCCTTTGAAACGCAGCCGCGCTTTTCGCCGGATGGAAAGCGCATTGCCTTTACCTCTGACCGGGGTGGCGGCGACAATATCTGGATTATGAACCGCGACGGTTCGGACAAACGGCAGATGAGCAAAGAGGATTTCCGCTTGCTCAATCAGCCAAGCTGGAGCCCCGATGGCCGCTTCATCGCCGCAAAGAAGCACTTCACCACCGGTCGTTCGCTTGGGACGGGCGAAATCTGGCTTTACCATGTTTCGGGCGGCGCGGGCGTCTTGTTGGTCAAGCGGCCCAATGAACAGCATCAGAAGGAGCTGGGCGAGCCCATCTTCGCGCCCGATGGCAAGCATATTTATTACACGCGCAACATCACGCCGGGCCCGATTTTCCAATATGCGCAGGATTCCAACGGCCAGATTTTCGATATTGAAAGCTATAATATCGAAACCGGAGAGGTCGAAACGGCAGTGGCTGGCGTTGGCGGATCGGTCCGCCCGACGCCTTCACCCGATGGCCAAAAAATCGCCTTTGTCCGCCGCGAACGGACGCAGTCCAAATTATATGTGAAGGACCTCAGCACGGGCGAAGAGCGCAAGATTTACGACGCGCTGGATCAAGATGTGCAGGAAACTTGGGCCGTCACGGGCGTATATCCCAATATGGACTGGTCGCCCGATAGCAAGACCATCTATTTCTGGGCCGGTGGCAAGATCCGCAAGGTTGATTGGCCCAGCGGCGCATCCAGCGTCATACCGTTCCGCGTTTCGGACACGCGCGATATGATTGACCCGCCACGCCCGGCTATAGACGTCGCGCCCGCCAGCTTTGAAACCAAAATGCCGCGTGGCCCAGTGACCTCACCAGACGGCCGTACCGTTCTGTTTGAAACCATGGGCAAATTGTGGGTCAAGCCAGCCACTGGCGGCACCGCACGACGCCTGACCTCTGCCGATACCGGTATGGAGGCATATCCCACTTGGTCACGGGACGGCAAAACCATCGCTTATGTGCACTGGACCGATAAGGGCCTTGGCAACATCCACACCATCAGCGCAAGCGGCGGCACGCCCAAAAAGGCAACGGCGCAGCCCGGCCATTATGCCCGTCCGCGTTTCTCGCCCGATGGCAAGACGATTGTCTTTGAAAAGCAGGAAGGCGGCGGGCTGACGTCGCCCTTGCGCTCGGACCAAGCCGGCATTTACCGTATGCCGGCAATGGGCGGCGCAGCGACGCGCATCACCTCGGCGGGAACCACTCCGCATTTCGGTGCGTCCAACGACCGGATGTTTTATACTGAATCGGGCGCGAACAAGCGCATGCTCGTCAGCGTAGATATGAATGGCGAAGCCAAACGCACCCATGCCAGCGGCGAGCTAACTACGATTTACGAAGTATCGCCCGACGGCAATAATTTTGCCTTCCGCCAAAATTACGAAGCCTTTGTCATGCCTCTGATGCCAGGCACACAAGAAGTGACGGCTTCGGCATCGGGCGGCGCGCTTCCCGTGGTGAAGGTCAGCAAGGGCGGCGCGGAATATATGCATTGGAGCCGTAATGGCGACGCCTTGCATTGGGCCATTGGGCCAACGCTCTATTCGGCGCAGACCGCTGCCTTTTATCCTAATGGCCCATTGGCCAAAGACGCAAAGCCCGTCAAATTTACCCCGCCGAAGGAAGGCATTTCGCTTTCAATGCCCGTTACCTCCGACCGCCCGACAGGCGTCGTTGCCTTTACAGGCGCGCGCGTTGTCACCATGGCGGACAAGAGCGGCGGGATCATCGACAATGCCGTCATCTTGGTCGAAAATGAACGGATTAAGGCCGTTGGCAAGGCAGGCGACTTTGCCATTCCGGCGGGGGCAAAGACCGTTGACGTTGCTGGCAAGACGATCATTCCCGGCCTTGTCGATGCGCATGCCCATGGCCCTTATGGTGTGGACGAAATGACCCCGCAGCAAAATTGGGTGAATATGCTCAACCTCGCCATGGGCATTACCACACGGCATGACCCATCGAGCAGCGCCGCCACTGTGTTCCCAGCGTTGGAAATGCAACGGGCTGGCCTGTTGCTTGGGCCGCGTTCCTTCTCAACCGGCGAGATCGTCTATGGCGCCAAGGCCGCGGACGTTTATGCCGAGATCAACGGTCTGGATGATGCGTTGGCGCATGTCCGGCGGTTGAAGGCGCAAGGCGCGCACAGCGTCAAAAACTACAACCAGCCGCGCCGTGAACAGCGTCAGCAGGTAGTGGCCGCCGCGCTGCAGGAGAATATGCGCTCCGTGGCCGAAGGGGGTTCGCTGTTCGGGATGGACATGAACCTGATCGCCGATGGCAACACCACCGTGGAACATAATGTCCCGCTCGACATCTTTTACGATGACGTGCTGCAATTCTTCTCCAAGTCGAAGGTAGGTTATACGCCGACGCTTGTCGTGACCTATGGCGGCCCAGCGGGTGACCCTTATTGGCGGTCACACACCGATGTGTTCCGGCATCCGTTGATGGCCAAGCATTATCCGCCGACCGAGCTTGCGGCCAATAATGCCCGCCGCGAAATTGCGCCGGAAGAGGATTATGTCGACGACAACAGCGCGCGTGAGGCACATAAGCTTGCCAAGCTGGGCGTCCCTGTCGCCATCGGCGCGCATGGCCAAGAAGCCGGCATTGCCGCGCATTGGGAGCTATGGTCCTTCGTCCGTGGCGGCATGTCCCCTGTTGAGGCGCTGGCCGCTGGCACCATCGAGTCCGCGCGCTCGCTAGGCTATGACAAGGATATAGGCTCCATCGCCGCTGGCAAGCTTGCGGATCTCGTCATCTTGGACGCTGACCCCAGCGTCGACATCCGCAATTCGGACAAGGTCGCAAAGGTCATGATTGGTGGCCGCCTATATGACGCAGCGACGTTGAATGAAGAGGTCACAGGAACGCGCAAACGCATGCCTTATTATTGGGAATAAGCATTTCCCGATAACTGCAATGTTCCGGCCCGGGTACATATCCCGGGCTGGAATCTTTTTGGATATCAGGCGGCGTCCTTCGCCGCGCGGCGGGCGGCAAGTTCCTCCACCGATGCAGCGCGCATGAACGGGTTGGTTGCGCGTTCCAGCGCAATCGTCGTCGGCACAGTCGCCTCGCCACGGTCGCGCAAAGCAATGACATCGGCCAAACGCGCGGCGAGATCGGCATTGTCCGGCTCGACGGTCACCGCAAAGCGGGCGTTGCTGAGCGTATATTCATGCGCGCAATAAATCGCGGTATCGTCGTCCAAAGCCTCCAGCTTGCGCATATTGTCATACATCTGCGCCGCCGTGCCTTCGAACAAGCGGCCACAGCCCATCGCGAATAAGGTATCGCCGACAAAGGCGGCTTTCTCGGTCGCGAAATGATAAGCGATATGGCCAGCGGTATGGGCGGGCACGTCCAGCACCGTCGCGCGCACGTCGCCCAATTGGACGACATCCCCGCCACGCACATGCACATCCAGCGTCGGTATCCGCTCGGCTTCGTCCGCAGGCCCCGTGATGACGCAGCCCGTTGCGGCCTTAATCTCTGCATTGCCGCCGACATGGTCGGGGTGCCAATGCGTGTTCCAGATTTGGGTGATTGTCCACCTGCGCGCTTCGGCCGCCGCCAAAACAGGCGCCGCCACCGCCGGATCGACGACCAAAGTCTCACCGCTACGCGCCTCATGCACCAGCCAGACATAATTGTCCGACAAAACGGGGACGCGCAGTATCTCCAGCATGCTCACCACACCCCGACATTGGGCATGCTCACCCATGGTTCCGCAGGCGGCAGATTGCCCTCTTGCAGCAGCTCAATCGAAATGCCGTCGGGCGTCCGCACAAAGGCCATGTGCCCGTCGCGCGGCGGGCGGTTGATTGTCACCCCTGCATCCATCAGCCGCTGACAGGTCGCGTAAATATCATCGACGCGATAGGCCAAATGGCCGAAATTCCGTCCGCCGTCATACACTTCCGGCGCGCTGCCATCTTCCGGCGGCCAGTTGTGCGTCAACTCTACCTCAGCAAGGCCTGCCTGCCCCGGTGCCGCCAAAAAGATCAGCGTGAACCGCCCTGCTTCGCTGTCAAAGCGGCGCACTTCCTCCAACCCGATCAGCTTGAAAAAAGCGACCGTTGCGTCGGGGTCCGTGACACGGATCATGCTGTGCAGATAGGTTATGGGCATTTTCATTCCATTCACAAAAGCGCGTTGTTTGCCGCAACATCATGAACCTTGGCTGCTATCCACGCAAGGGGTGGCGCGCCTATCTGGATTGCACCTCATCCTTAGGGGCTGGTGACGCCGCCGCTAAAGCCGCAAGTTGCGCCCTTGCCGTTGTGGCTTGCCGACTATTGGGCGCGATCTTGATGGTCTGTTCCCATTGCTTCCGCGCGGTATCATCATCACCAGCGGCAATGGCGATATTGCCCGCCTCCAACGCCACAGCCGGATCACTGGGCAGCACCGCCGCCGCGGTTTGAATAAAGGCCAGCGCATCGGGCAATTTGTTCAATCGCCGGGCCAAGGTTGCCGACAATAACCATGCGGCGCCATTTTCGGGCGCTAATTGCCGCGCGGTGGCCAAGGCGGCCTCCCCATCGGCATTTTTGCCCAAAGCCACCAAAGCCCGCGCGCGATCCACTTCGCTATCGGCGCGCTCGTTGTTCGCAAGGCTATTGGACGCCAGCGCCTTGCCGAGCGCGTCGACCGCAATATCCGCCTGCCCCGCCGCAATCGCGGCATTGCCCGCTTGTGCCCAGAAACGCGCGGCGCGCGGGTCGCCTTTGGCTTCCGCCAAAGTCGCCGCCTCGGTCAAAATCGGCACCGCAAGATCAAATTTAAAATCGGTCGCCAGCGCAAAGCCATGACACGCGCGCGCCAGATAACCGCCCTTTTGCTGCGTCCATAGACTAAAGTTGGAAATCGCCGATGCAGGGTCTTTGCTGGCAAGCGTCAGGCATTCGGAAAACTGCACTTCGTCCAAAGTCGGAAGCGGTTGCGCAGCGGCAGGCGCTGCCAGTTGCAGCATTATGGGCAGAAAATTCAGCATGGTCGCTCCTGTAAAGTTCAGCAGGCCAGCTTCGCAACAACATCAATCAGCAGCGCAATATCCTGATCCCGTGAAAGCCGGTGGTCGCCATCCTTGACCAATATCGTCTGCACATCGGATGAACGAAGCGCATCTGCGAGCTTCAACGACGTTTCCCATGGCACATCGGGGTCGCATTGCCCGTGAATCAACCGTACGGGGCAATCAATGGCAACCTGCCCCGCCAACCGTAAATTTGTTTGCCCCGATTGCCAAAAATCTTGGGTGATAAGCATGGGGTCATAGCCATAATCGCTCGGGCGTTCGATGCGACCCGTGGCGGCGATGGTCGCGCGGTCGGCAGCATCAAAATCCCAGTCGGTAAAATCGGGCGCGGCAGCAATGCCCACCATCGCGGCGACTTGGTTACCCAGCTTTTCGGCCACCAACAGCATGAGCCACCCGCCCATGGACGAGCCAATTAAGATGATCGGCCCGACCTTGGCCTCCGCAAGCACCGCCAAAACATCGTCGCGCCACATGTCGAGCGTGCCGTCTTCAAACCTGCCGTCGCTCTCGCCGCAACCGGAATAATCCATCCGAAGCATGGCCACGCCGTGCGCCGCCGCCCATGCCGCGAGCGCCTGCGCCTTACCGCCTTGCATGTCCGATTTATATCCGGGCAGAAAAACCAAAGTGGGTCCGCGCCCCGGCGAATGCCGATAGGCCAAACGAACGCCATCGGCGCGCGTGACACATTGAGCGGCGGCTTCCAACAGCGTCAGATTACCCAGTCAACGGTCATCATTTGGGTCACATCCTGCCCCTTCGCACGGCGTTGTTCGACCATGATGGTGTTCAAACGCTTTACCGTATCGCTGCCCGATGTGATGCACAGACCGGGGATGACCGCGTGGACCAAAGCCTTCATCCCGCCCCAAATCATCGTCAAGCCAAAGCGGCTGGCAACGCCGAAATGTTCAACATAATTTTCATCGACGCTTTTGGGATGATCGACAAACAGGCGGTTGAACATGGAAGATTTCCTTATTGAATGTCGTGAGCGGATGGCAGGATTGTAACGCGGTCCCTAATTAAAATCAAAGCCCAAGCCCGATTTCGCCTCCCGATCCTGCGCGCACATCGTTTTCAGCTCCGTCCATTCTGTCGGTGTCAGCGCTGGCTTGTAATTTTTGCCTTTGACGATGCTCTTTTCAAACGCGTCTTTGCGCGATGCAGACAGCGGGTGGCTGGAAAGATAGCCTGTAATGCCTGCATTGTCTTTCACCACGCCGGCGCTGCCATCCAATTGGGAAAGCCGGTCGAAGAAGGACGCCGTGCCCACTGGCGAGATATTAGCGCTGCCCAGCGCCTGCATCGCATACGCATCGGCCTCGGCTTCCGCATCGCGGCTATAGCTCATCGCCAGCATATTGTTGACTAGAGCACCACTATTGCCATCCACGCCGCCCAGCACCACCGCAAGGCCCATTTGCCGCAGCAACGCCTGCATCACATGCCGTTCACGGACATGACCGATTTCATGCGCTAAGACGCCCGCAACCTCATCAGGCGAGCGCGCTTGTTTCAGTAGCCCGTCGAACAAGATGACATTGCCGCCGGGCAAGGCCACCGCATTCAACATATCAATATTGGCGACCTCCACCCGCAAATCTTGCGGCGCATCATCCAGCGATGCGACCAGTTTCTGGAGCGCGGCGTCACCCGCTGGCGTATGGCAAAAGCGGCCGCCAAAATCGCCCACCAATGCATCGCCCAAGCTGTCGTCGACACTGTCGGGGATCAACGGCGCCAGCCACTGCGGGCTGAACAACACCACCGCAACCGCTGCCGCGCTGGTCAGCGCAAAGGCAATCGCGGCCTTCCCCAACCCAAGCCGGTCCACCCATCCGCCATATTTGCGGGGCGCAGGCAACATAGCACTCAAGTCCGCGGGTATAGGCCCCGACAATATCAACCGCCACCCATCATGGCCGGCAAGGCCATAGACATCGGCATCGCCCTGCTTAGTCACATATGCGACATCGGCAAAGGCAAAGGGGCCACTGCGCCAGGCATTCTCCACCACATAAAATTGCGGGCCCATGACTTCCACTTCGACCGCGCGTTTAACGGCCTTTTGCCCGTCATAATGCGCGGCAGTGAAGAATGTGGACATCGTTTAGATCGCCCCCACGTCAAAGGCATCGAGCAAACCTTCGCCATGTTTTTCGACCACGGTCTGCGACTGGGTCAACTCGTCGATGTTAATCTCGCCATAGGCTTCCATATGCTCGACGAAGAATTTCCAGTTGCGATAGGGCATGAAGATATAGCCAATACCCAAGGTGCAGATGATGATTGCCATATTGGCCAAAAAGAACAGCACCCAATCCACCGACCGCGCGCGAAAGGCGAATTCCAGCGTGTGTAACCGCAAGCCACCTACGGCCAGTCGGAAATATTTGCTGTAAAAGGCCAAGGCGGCCAAAGGTAACATGATGTAAAATATCAACACCGCGACGATGGCCAATATGCCGCCAATCGCCATGCCAGCGCCGCCCATCGCCGCCGGCGCGCCGCCCGAGGCCGCCATGCTGATCCCAAAGATCACGGCGCCGACAAAAATCAGGAACGGCACAAGGTAGAATAACAGATAACGCTTCATCAGCGGCGTCCATTGCGCCGTTGCGCTGAACCGGTGCGGGCCAAAGCTCATCGCGTTCCACCGGTCGTTCCACAAGGATATCATCGCCCAGGGCACCATCAGGAATATCGGCAGCCAGCCAACGATCCATTTCCAGTTATAGGACAGCCCATATTGGAAGCCGGGGTCATCACTGCCACCGCGAATGCCGCGCCAATAAGTGCGGCTCAGCCGGTAACGCAGCGCGCGGAAATAGGCGACGCCGGTGAGGTAGAATAAGGATAAGAACATCGCGAACGTCAGCAGTCCGGCCAACACCGGCACGCCCTGAAAAATCAGGCCCTGTGACACCAATTGAATGACAATGAAGGGCAAACCGATGAGCACAAATACCATGATGAAGCCGATAAAAAGCTCCATCCCGCGGCCCGTCCATTCCAGACGTTCGTCAATAAATTCGGTCTTACCCCACAAATATTCGCGTTCGCGCGTCGTCGCCCAAAAACGGTAAATGCCCAAGGTGACAATGGTCAGCAACAAATTGGGAAAGGCAATACGCGCAAATTCCTGCCAGCTTCCGTGAAAACGAAAGGCGCTATGCGGTTGTAATTGTTCGTCGTTCATGGATTCCCCCATATCCTTTGCGGCGAGCATGCGGGGGAATGGGACGCTTTGTCAACAAAGGCTGTGTTTTGAAGGAGATGGCGGCGGGGTGGGGCAGGCCAACGGACGGCCCAGCTTAAAGCAGCTTTTCCATGCACGCCCGTTTCAAATCCTGATCGCCAATAGGCACGACCTGATGTTCAACAACGTCAAAACCGACAGCGGCAAAGGCAGGCTGCGCCATCAGGCTGGCATGCACCCAAAGCCGTGGTTCATGCGCAGCGCGGGCATGCGCCTCGACACTATTGAAAAGCGCGCGGAACAGGCCACTCCCTTGCGCTTCAGGCCGGATAAAGGCGAAATCGATATAGCCGCCGCCCTCAATACTCATAAATCCGACGATACGCTCCCCATCGCGGGCAAGGACTATGTCTTTATCGGCAAGCCGCGCATCCCACTCCGGACCGCTTCGGCGCTCCGGCACCCAAGCCGCCCGTTGCGCTTCGGTATAGAGGCTCGGCCCATTGCGCACAGCGTCAAAGATGACGTCCGCGAGTTGGGCATGGTCAGCGGGGGTGGCGTAGTAAAGCGTCAGGACTTGTATCATTATCGTTCAACACAAGAGGGGCTGCTAAATCTTCAAAGATCTTGTCCGCACCCCAAGCTTGTGCCGCCGTAAATGCGATGTGCCGGCGCTCATCAGATGTCAGATCCCTTTTAGCTTTATAACCGAGGTCATGATGGGTTTCTGACCAGGCATGCTGAAACAGGGTTTTAATTTGCAGTTCAAAGAACTGTGGGGTTTCTTTTTTGTGTAAATCCGAAACCACATCATCAGGCAATTGGAATATAAAATGATGCCCAAAATAACCAAAGGCCTCGTCATTGATTGGCGATTTAGGCGCTTCTTCAATGTGCCGCATAAAACGCATTAGGTGCTGTCGCACAATCTCAACATCAAACAGATACAGCACATTTATCCTGACACCAATTTGATCTTGGATTTCATATCGAGGATCAGCATATTTTGGCTTACCGGTATCGTCAACTTTGGTAGCCTTTACGAAATACCGATGCGGGTCCTTTGCGCGGGCAACAACGGAGTCTATGCGAGGTAAACCTAACACTAACTCCCTCAAATGCAGCTGTAATTTTTCGGCTGTTTGAACCAATATTGAGTGCCGCGCAGAATACTCATCTAAGATCGCGTAGTCCGCGCTCATTTCTTAGCAAGCCGCTGGTCGCTAATTTTACCACGAGTTTTGTATTCAACTACATCGCCTGTTGTATTAGACTCAAATATCGCTTCGAAGTCATCATTCGGCGCAGTCAGGATAGCGCCAGTGTTCATTTCAATAGTGCGGTAGGGGGCGACAGTCTTGAATTGGTTGGCATCGAACATAAAAGTTCTGCCAAACAAACTCGGCTTATTCAGGGCTGCCCTGATTGTATCCTGAGCGGCAGCGCTCAATGCAAAATGCTGACAGAAAGCCTGAATAGTAAGAGATTTATTCTGAAATACAGCCGATGCAAGTGAGCTTGCATGAGCGATCTCGCTTTTAACAGAGGCACTTGGGTTTGCCCTAAGCGCATCTTTAAGGGCTGTAGCTAACCGTCTAGTGCCGTGGGCCGGTGTTTCAGAAAAATCAGCATTCAGAAAATCTCGAAGCCAGTACTCTGAGATGTGCTCGCCCGATTGCCCTGCTTGACGGTCAGTTGCAATGCCTGTCCAAAAGCCGCCCACTGGGTTTTCGTGCTCAACCATAGCAGCCTTATACGATGACATGCGCTTTATAAATACTTCCTCCAAAAATTCGACATCTAAAGACCCTGAGGTTGTATCAGCCCTGATCGCCTGATCTGTCGGAAACCGCGACATAATGATCCGCTGGCTCAAACCGTGATAGCCCTTGAGCAAAAAGAACAGTCCAGTCCCGCTCCGGTGATCGGTTACTTTTTGTAAACGTTCTGCGATCAATTGCCCGGTTCTCAGTGATGGATTTGAATGAAATGACAGCATAAGGTCACGGCATTCGTTGTTCTGTCCGCCATTGGGCGCCGGATTAAAAAGAATATCAAAATCATGCGTGCTTGGTTCGTCAGAAAAGATTCCAGCGAGCATATCACTCAACTTGCTTTTCTTTAGTGAAATCTCCTTGCTTGAAATGCTTGATGGTTTTTCCGCACGCTTTCCCGGAGCAATTAAATACGCAAAAGCTTTTTCAATAGGCACAAGATTTCCCCTCGGGCTTATTCTTGCAATGTCAGTGGTATAAATCAAGATTGGTAAATTAAATTTACAAATTGCTACGCGGATTCCCGCGCAACTTCGAGCCGATTGCAGCAGTGTTTCCTGCGTGGGAACGATATTAAAATTCAGTCTGTCGAAAAACAAAAAAAACGGACGAGCCGGGCTGTTTTGCTGGTTGCGGGAGTAGGATTTCACGGCTTCGCCGTGGTCTCCGCAATGGCTTTGCCATTGCTTCGGCTAAACGAGGTGAAAATCCACAATCCACCAAAACCAACAAAAAACCCCGCGCAAGGCGGGGTGTTTTATTGGTTGCGGGAGTAGGATTTGAACCTACGACCTTCAGGTTATGAGCCTGACGAGCTACCGGGCTGCTCCATCCCGCGCCACCAAATGCCCTGTATTTCAACGGGGCAAAAACGAAAAAAGGCGGACATCCGTCGAATGAACGACAGCGGTCCGCCTTTTGAATTATGAATGGGTTCTTCCAATGCACTTTATTAGCAAGCGCCGGCTGCAATGCCTGGCGACGCCCTACTCTTCCAACGCTTAAGCGGTAGTACCATCGGCGCAGTTTGGTTTCACGGCCGAGTTCGGGATGGGATCGGGTGGGTCACAAACGCTATGGTCACCAAGCAATGTAGCAGGCGCTCACAATAAAGTGAAATTGGGTTATAATCGATGCCCGTGCAGGGAATATTTATCTGGTAGACTTTAATCATCCGCCATCGACGTTGCTGAAAGATCAGCACTGTCATTGATGGTGGGACTTCAAGCGCGAAAAGAGTAATTAGGATTGGTTAGCTTCACGCATTACTGCGCTTCCACACCCAACCTATCAACGTAGTGGTCTACTACGACTCGATGAAATCTAATCTCGAGGGAGGCTTCCCGCTTAGATGCTTTCAGCGGTTATCCCGTCCATACATAGCTACCCTGCTGCGCGGCTGGCGCCACGACAGGTACACCAGAGGTATGTTCAACCCGGTCCTCTCGTACTAGGGTCAACTCCTCTCAAATTTCGACGCCCACGGCAGATAGGGACCAAACTGTCTCGCGACGTTCTGAACCCAGCTCACGTACCACTTTAATTGGCGAACAGCCAAACCCTTGGGACCTGCTCCAGCCCCAGGATGTGATGAGCCGACATCGAGGTGCCAAACGATTCCGTCGATATGAGCTCTTGGGAATCATCAGCCTGTTATCCCCGGCGTACCTTTTATCCGTTGAGCGATGGCCCTTCCACGAGGGACCACCGGATCACTATGACCGACTTTCGTCTCTGCTCGACTCGTCAGTCTCGCAGTCAGGCAGGCTTATGCCATTGCACTCTAACAGACGGTTTCCAACCGTCCTGAGCCTACCATCGCGCGCCTCCGTTACTCTTTAGGAGGCGACCGCCCCAGTCAAACTACCCGCCACAGAGGGTCCCTGCACCGGATAACGGTGCGAGGTTAGACATCAGAAAACAACAGGGTGGTATTTCACATTTCGGCTCCACTCGGACTGGCGCCCAAGTTTCAAAGCCTCCCACCTATTCTACACAGTTCTTTCCTAATGCCACTCTGAAGCTGCAGTAAAGGTGCACGGGGTCTTTCCGTCTAACCGCGGGTACTCCGCATCTTCACGGAGAATTCAATTTCGCTGAGCATATCCTGGAGACAGTGGGGAAGTCGTTACGCCATTCGTGCAGGTCGGAACTTACCCGACAAGGAATTTCGCTACCTTAGGACCGTTATAGTTACGGCCGCCGTTTACTGGGGCTTCAATTCGGAGCTTGCACTCCTCCTCTTAACCTTCCAGCACCGGGCAGGCGTCAGACCCTATACGTCGTCTTGAAGCCGACTTAGCAGAGTCCTGTGTTTTTGCTAAACAGTCGCTACCCCCTGGCCTGTGCCCCCTCATACTGCTTGCGCAATGTGAGGGCCTCCTTCTTCCGAAGGTACGGAGGCAATTTGCCGAGTTCCTTCAGGATACTTCTCTCAAACGCCTTGGTATACTCTACCTGACCACCTGTGTCGGTTTCGGGTACGGTCTATACGGTGGGGCTATTTCCTGGAACCTCTTCGAAGCACCTCCAATCCAATAAGGAGATACAACTCACGAGATCCGTCACACACCACCAGGCCCACGAATATTAACGTGGTTCCCATCGACTACCCCCTTCGGGCTCGTCTTAGGGGCCGGCTTACCCTGCTCAGATTAGCTTTAAGCAGGAACCCTTGGTCTTTCG
>NZ_RWJI01000001.1:0-125000 GCF_003933235.1 Sphingorhabdus wooponensis | reverse complement strand
TGAGATTATGGGCATAACTGTCATGGACAGCGCAATATAGCCTGCCGTAAAGGCTTGCCAGCGAAAAGGAGTGGATGGTGGCAAAACAATATTGGCTCATGAAATCGGAACCAGACGTTTATAGCTATGACGATCTGGTGGCTGAGGGCGAAGGCACATGGGACGGCGTGCGCAATTATAGCGCCGCGAATAACTTGCGGACGATGAAGGTCGGCGACGAGGCATTTTTCTACCACAGTAATATCGGGCTGGAGATTGTGGCCATCATCACAATCAGCCAAGAACATTTCATTGATCCCACCGATGAAAAGGCCCGCTTCGTTGCGGTGAAGGTTAAACCTGCACATAAATTAAAGCAGCCCGTGACGTTGAAGGCGATTAAGGCGAACCCGAATTTGGCCGAAATGGAAATGTTGCGGCAGTCGCGCCTGTCCGTCGCCCCAGTCCGCCCAGCCGAGTGGAAAGAAATATTGAAGATGGCGGGCGAATGAGCGGTCTTCGTATCGCCATATTATGCCCAACGCCGGAATATGAAGAAGATTGGTCGCATATAAGAGCCGATTATACGCGTTTGTTAGGCGACAACGCTATTTTCATAGATTGGACCAAGGCAGACGACTTTAGCGGCTTTGACCTTGTCACGCCCTTATTGGCTTGGGGCTATCCGCGCGATTGCCCGCGCTGGTTTGGCTTGCTCGACCAATTAGAGGCCGGAAATGCGCCCGTGCGGAACCCAGTCAGCATATTGCGGTGGAACAGCGACAAGGCCTATCTGGCTGAATTAGACGCAGCCGGCATTCCATCAGTGCCAACCATATTGTGTCCGCTACTCGACAGGGTCGCACTTGAAGACGCCCGGAAAACCTTCAATGTTGAATCGCTAGTCGTCAAGCCACCGATATCGGGCGGAGCAGACGGTACTTACCGGTTGGAACGGAATGATATGGTGCCGGATTCGGTCGCTGGCCAGCGCATGATGATCCAGCCTTATGTGCCTAATATTGCCGAAGAGGGCGAATATTCGCTCTTCTATTTCGCTGGGGCCTTCAGCCATTCCATCCTCAAACGCCCCGCCACAGGCGACTTTCGCGTTCAAGAACAATATGGTGGTCGGGAAGAGGCCGTCAGTGCTCCCGACGGCGCGCTGATGCTGGCCGAGCGCGCCCTGGCCGCCACAGCCGAGATTACCAAGACCGGCACGCTGGCTTATGCACGGGTCGACATATTGCGCGATGGTGATGGCGTTTTCCGCCTGATGGAGCTGGAACTGATAGAACCATCCTTATTCCTGCGCTTCGCATCCGATACAGGCACGTCTTTTGCCCAAGCGTTGGTTTCAAGCGTTTAACCGCCAAGCACGCTGGAACCAACGGCCACCCGCAGGGTTCACTTCCTGTACCGCCCCGCAATTCACGCGCGGCCGGATGACACAGAAAGGACGTGCATTATGGGCGAACTAAACGACAAAGCCAAAGGCCTCGGCAACGAAATCGCAGGAAACCTTAAGCAAGCTGCGGGCAAGGTATCTGGAAACCAATCGCTGCAAGCCGAAGGCATTGCGCAAGAACGCAAAGGCGAAGGCCAGAATCTTAAGGGCAAAGTAAAGGGCGCAATCGGCGACAAAGTTTAGGTTCCGTTTAACCCCGAAAAAAGGCCGCCCACGAGGCGGCCTTTTCATGTCTGACCTTAATCAGCCGTGACGATAATCGGCGGTTATCACGCCACAGTCCCGCAGCTCCGTCTCATGGCCCGCTTCGCGCCAACTCTCCGACAAAGCTTCTTGCTCCCAAGCCAGCATCGGTGCGAGCCCCAGCATATGCTGGACCCATTCATTGCCCTTATGGCCCACATCAAGTCCGTAAGTGCGCGCCCGAAACGCCACCGGCGCAAAAAAGGCATCTACGGCGGTAAATTGAGGGCCGGCCAGAAATGGACCACCAAAACCATCTAACCCTTGCGCCCATAATTCGGTCAAACGCGCGACATCGCGCTTCAACGCGGCCGACATTGGCTTGGGCTGAACCCTGACCCCAACATTCATTGTGCAGTCGTTTCGCAAGGCAGCAAAACCGCCATGCATTTCCGTAACGGCGCATTGCGCCCACGCCCGTGCAGCCGGATCAGACGGCCAGACGCCATCGTGCCGGTCCGACAGATATAAAGTGATGCCCAACGAATCCCATATCGTGCGCGCCCCGTCCTTCAACACGGGCACTTGGCCGGTCGGTGAAAATGCCCGAAATGCATCATAATTGCTTTCAGCAGTAAAGGGCTCCACGCGGTCCTCAAACGGGATGCCAAGCATCGTCATCAGCACCCAAGGCCGCAAGCTCCAGCTCGAATAATTGCGGTTTGCTGTAATGAGGGTGTAGCCCATGTCAGTCTTCTTTTTGGATTCTGAATTCAAACAAGCACTTAACAGATCTTTCAATCCAGTTCCAACCAGCGCGAGTCCGTCCGTTGATGGTAACTGTCAAACACCGCAAATGGAATACGGAAGGGCGTGCCCCAGTTGCTGTTCCACATGGCGACAACACCAACACGACTGGCTGGATCAAAAATCAGGGTCGCGCGATAGCCGTCAACTGCGCCGGAGTGCCCAAATAATATATGTCCGTCATATTTAAAACTGCGCCAGCCAAGGCCATAATGTGCCTCTGAATTCGCTTGCCGCAATTCACCGCCATAAATCGGTGCCGTATTCACGCGCGGCGATTGCGCAATCCGCAGCGTCGATTCAGGCAGCACATCGGGACGGTCGCCCATTGTCGCCTGCATCCATCGAGCAAAATCAACGATATTGCTTTCAACACCCGCAGCTGCCGGAACGCGCCAATAAGTCTCTTTCACAGTGCGGACCGTGCGGCCATTATGCGGCCGCGCCCAATCTTTGGCGTCCGTCAGGCCAGCCATTCCAAAATTGGCGCTGTTCATACCCAAGGGCAAAAAGAAACGCTCGCTCACCGCATCTGGATAAGGCCGCTTCGCTGCCTGCTCCAGTATCTCCGTCGCGGTGTCAAAGGCTACATTCTGATACGTGTGACACGAACCCGGCTGACACTGCAACGGCGCGCTGGCCAGACTGGTACGCAACATGCGCGGATCTTGGCCATCCTCTAACCTTTCGTCATAGGCGTTTTTGGTGAGGCCGGTTTGCTGGGAAAGCAATTGTTGGAAACTCACCCAAGCTTCGGCACCTTCAGGCAGGCGCAGCGATGTATGGTAACGCCCGACTGGCTGGTCCAAATCCACCAGCCCCTCATCGGCGAAAGTGGCCGCCAATGTCCCCGCAACGGTCTTGGACACTGAAGCCCACCGGAAAACCGTGCCGAGCGTAACGGGCACGTTCGTATCCCGATCAATCACACCATATGCGCGGACAAATCGCAGCTCGCCATCTTCAACAATAGCAATGGCAAGCCCGGCCATTTCAGATCTTCGCGCAATGGCCGCAAATTTTTGATCCAGTTGCGCATACTGGATTCGACCGCGCCATTCATGAGGCTGGTCCGGCAAATTCGTCTGGGGTTTGGTAAATTTACGCAATACTGCGACAACCTGATTATCATCAGGCGCGGCGCGCATGGCGCATAGGCCAGTCACCGCCAGCAAAGAAACCGCAATCAAGGCCGATACAGTATGCCGCATATTGGTGATCAGACCGCAACCTCAAAATGCGCAGTCGTTTTTGACATGATGTCATCAACAGATACGCCGGGCGCCATTTCGATCAGTTTGAACGCAGATGATTTGTCGGGCCGCTGAAACACCGCAAGATCGGTTATGATCATGTCGACGACATTTTTGCCTGTTAGCGGAAGCGTGCAAGCCGGAATGAATTTGGGCGAACCGTCCTTGGCAACATGCTCCATCACCACGATGATTTTTTTGACACCCGCGACAAGGTCCATCGCACCGCCCATGCCCTTGATCATCTTGCCGGGGATCATCCAATTAGCGATATCGCCATTCTCCGCCACTTCCATCGCGCCTAAGACGGTCAGATCGATATGCCCACCACGGATCATAGCAAAGCTGGCGGCGCTGTCGAAATAGGCTGTCTGCGGAAGCTCGCTAATCGTCTGCTTGCCCGCGTTGATTAAGTCGGCGTCTTCTTCGCCCGCATAGGGAAACGGGCCAATGCCCAACATGCCGTTTTCCGATTGCAGGGTTACTTCGACGCCTTGCGGAATGTGATTCGCAACCAAAGTCGGAATACCGATGCCAAGGTTCACATAAAATCCGTCGCGCAGTTCCTTCGCTGCGCGGGCGGCCATATCATCACGGCTCCAGCTCATATAGAAGCCTCCGTTTCGCGCACAGTGCGGAACTCAATCTTTTTGTCATAAGGCGCCCCAACGATCATGCGCTGGACATAGACGCCGGGCAAATGAATGCAGTCAGGGTCAAGGCTGCCGACGGGCACCAATTCTTCGACCTCAACCACACAAATTTTGCCGCAAGTCGAAGCAGGCAAATTGAAATTGCGCGCTGTCTTACGGAAAACCAGATTGCCGCTTTCATCCGCCTTCCAAGCTTTGATGATGGAAAGGTCGGCGAATATCCCATGTTCAAGGATATATTCCTCGCCGCCAAACTCTTTCATTTCCTTGCCTTCGGCGACCAGAGTGCCAACACCAGTTTTGGTGTAAAAGCCCGGAATACCAGCGCCGCCAGCGCGCATGCGTTCGGCCAAAGTGCCTTGTGGGCAAAATTCAACTTCCAATTCACCCGCCAAATATTGCCGCTCGAATTCTTTGTTCTCACCAACATAAGACGAAATCATTTTTTTGACTTGCTTGGTCCGAAGCAGCTTGCCGATGCCTTCATTGTCGATGCCCGCATTGTTGGACGCAAAGGTCAAGCCCGTGACCCCGCTGTCGCGCACAGCATCCAAAAGGCGTTCCGGAAGGCCGCAAAGACCAAAGCCGCCGCTGGCAATCAGCATATCGTTTTTTAGGACGCCTTCGAGCGCCGATTGTGCATCGGGGAAGAGTTTCTTCGCCATGAAATGCTCCAAATAATGGGAGAGACGGAACAGCCCTTCGCCTAGACCCCAAGTGGCGTGAAGGTCAACGCCAATAGCGCGCCTAAATCATGTAAAGCTTGATCAGCGCTTGTAACTTTTATGGCAGCCATTCCCATAAAGGCAGCCGGTTTGCAGTTGATACCAAGGTCGTCCAGATAGATGCATTGCGAAGGTGCCACTGCCAAAGCGGCGCACATCATGGCATAAATACGTGGATCGGGCTTGCGCACGCCGGCTTTGCTCGATTCAATGATATGGTCGAACCGTTCCATGACCGCAGAAATCGCCGCTGCTTTCTCATCACTGCTTGCCATAGCAGCACCTTTACCAGACGGCACATTGTTTGTGATGCACCCAAGTGCAAAGCCCTTAGACTTTAACTCATCCAATGCGGCCACCATAATAGGGCGGATATCACCCGATAGGCAGGCAATCACCGAGGCGCCGTCAAGTTCCTGCCCCAATGCCCGCGCTTCGGCGGCAAATAATGCGTCAAATTCCGCTGCATTGCACTCCGCCCGTTCAAACTTCGCCCATGCATTATCATCGGGGTTGCGCGCATTCACGCTACGCACAAAATCCTTAGGTAGACCGCGTGTCGCCTCCATGCGGTTGAAGGCCTCAAATGGCGAAGTCGTAATGACCCCGCCAAAATCGAAGATAACAGTATTGAACGTCATGTTTTTCCTTAGGCAACCGTCGTGCCGAACAACGCGCCAATAGCAGCCGTTGCGGCCATAGCAATCGCCCCCCAAAAGGTAACGCGCATCACAGCCCTACCCATTGGTGCACCGCCAGCTCTAGCCCCAATTGCCCCCAAGATAGCGAGGAATAGCAATGAGGCTATGGATACGGTCCAACTCAGATAGTCTGACGGAGATAAGGGTACCATAGCCAAAGGCAATGACGCGCCAACTGCGAAAGATGCTGCCGATGCCAATGCCGCCTGCACTGGTCGTGCGGCAGTGTGCGTGGCCATGCCCAATTCGTCGCGCAAATGCGTCGCCAGCGCGTCGTGCGCTGTAAGCTTATCCGCCACTATCTCTGCGAGTGCACGATCGAGACCCCGCGCTTCGTAAATGCCCACCAGCTCCTCGCGTTCCTTATCGGGAATGGTCGCCAGCTCATTCTCTTCCCGTAAGCGGTCCGCATTTTCCGTATCTGCTTGCGAACTGACCGACACATATTCACCCGCCGCCATCGACATTGCGCCCGCCACCAGTCCCGCAATCCCCGTCAGCAATATGGTCGCGGGCGTTGCTTGCGCCGCGGCCACGCCGACAATCAAGCTAGCCGTCGACACAATGCCATCATTCGCCCCAAGGACCGATGCCCGCAACCAGCCAATGCGGTCGATAAGATGCGCTTCCTTGTGCCGAGGCATATCCTTGTTTCCAGTTCTAATATTGCAGCTTCAGCCCCGGCCGCGCCCATCGGGTTTTAACGAGACGCCCGCTGCCCGAGAGGCAGATATAGGCGTCCATCATATCATCGCCGCCAAAGGCAATGTTGGTTGTAAAAATATCATCGGTTGCAACAAATTCGACCAGCTCGCCTGCGGGAGAAATCACGCTTATCCCGCATTCACCGATGGTTGCGACGCAGATATTGCCATTGGCCTCCATGCCAAGGCTATCAAAGAATTTATAGCCCGCTGGGCGGTAAACCGGAATGCCTGGCCCGCCGGGGCCCGCATCCCCAGCAACCTTGCCTGGCGCGGTGATGTTGAACTGCATCAAGCGGCAGGTGTAAGTTTCGGCAGCATAAAGCGTGTTCCCATCGGGGGACAAACCAACGCCATTGGGGTTGTTTGACGGGAAGATGACTTCTTCCAAATGGCTGCCATCGGCCTTGGCATAGAAGATGCCGACGACATCATGGCTTCGCTTGGCATAGTCGATCTTGCCATGATCAGTGAACCAAAACCCACCATGTGCGTCGAACACAATGTCGTTCGGCCCGCGCAGACTGCACCCAAAGTCACCTGATTTATACAATATTTCGACTTCGCCGGTTTCGATATCGATGCGTTCAATCCGGCCACCTGAATAATCCTTGGCAATACCATGCGGCGCGAGAAAGCCATTGGCTTCCATATATTCAAACCCGCCATTGTTGCAGCAATACAGCTTGCCATCCGGCCCCATGGCTAAGCCATTCGGTCCACCACCGGGCTTGGCGATGACGGATTTGCTGCCATCAGGGCGTACGCGCGTGATTTGGCCTTGCGCAATCTCTACCAATATGACGCTACCATCGGGCATGACCACGGGACCTTCGGGGAAGCGAAGTCCATCGGCGACCAATTCAAACTCAGCCATATTTGCTCTCTCCTTTACGCACGACTATCGCGCAATCATCCTGTAATCGATTAGGCAGGCTCTCGCGCTGGCGCTGATCGGTCTCCATCACCAAGCTCGGCTTGCATGTAGACGGTGTCAAGCCAGCGTCCAAATTTACGGCCAACGTTGCGCATACGTCCGGCATGGGTGAAACCCATTTTACTGTGTAAAGCAACCGAGGCGGGTTCGCCGCCGCCAATGACGGCGATCATTTGACGAAAGCCGCAATCACGTGCGCGCTCCATTAACGCGCGCATCAATTGCACGCCCACACCCTGCCCCACACAAGCGGGATCGAGATAGATCGAATTTTCGCAGGTATAATTATAAGCAGGCCGGTCGCGAAACCCCGTCACATACGCATAGCCCATGATCATTTCGGCACGCTCTGCCACAATGAACGGCCATCCTTTGGACAATGTGTCGCGCATCTTCTCTTCGGTTTGAACTGGCGTGCGCGCAACAGCATCAAAGCTGGCGGTACCATGCAGCACATGATGCGCATAAATACCGGCGATGGCATCAGCATCGGCGGCACGCGCAGGCCGTACCTCCAAATTCGTTAAAGCCGGTCTTCCATTAATCATAGGTCATGGCTGACATAATATTCCGCGCTTTGAAAGTTTTTTGCTGTGTTTGATGTCCATCAATGACTTTGCGGCGTTTAGGTCCAGAATCATATCAGTGGGACCGGCGCAGCACTACCGGCCGTTAGGTAAGGAAATGACGATGAAGTCTATCATGGTACATGCAGGCGGAGATAACGCCTTTGAAAGCCGGCTCCAGGCGGGTCTTGACCTTGCACGGCGTTTTCACGGGCATATGTCGCTCATTTTGCCTCGACCGACACAAGATTATGTGGCGTTCGATATGTTTGGCGGCGCGCATTTCGTTGCCGAGGCCTTTGAAGCAGCAGAAAAAGAGCGCGAGAAGATGTGCACGCGGATCGATGCGCGGTTGAAAGCGGATGATGTCCCTTGGGACTGGCAAATATTTGATGGCACGACGTCAGACGCGCTGATCAACGCTGGGCGATTGGGGGATATACTGATCATGTCGTTGGATGCAGCGGGCACGACAGGCACTGCGCGCGCTTGGATTAGTGATGTCGTCACGGCATCGCGTACCCCGGTTCTAGCGGTCCCGGCGAACGCCGCGCCCCTTTCTTTCGACCGCGCCATGGTCGCATATGATGGCGGATTTGAAGCCGCCAACGCATTGCGCGCGGCGTTACCCTTGCTTCAAGCCGCATCCTTTGTCCGCATATCGGAAATCGAGATGGTGCCGGAGCAATTCCCCGTCACTGACGCGGCGACCTATTTGTCGCGGCACGGCATCAATGCCGAAATCGCCGTTGCGGCAAAAGGCGATCAGAGCGTTGAGGAGAGGCTATTAGCAGAAACGAAGGTATGGAGACCCGACTTCCTTGTCATGGGCGCCTACAGTCACGGACGGTGGCGGGAGACCCTATTTGGCGGCGTGACACGGTTCATGCTAAGCGAGCTTGGTATCCCTATATTGCTCGCGCATTAAGCGGCAGCCTAAACAAAGCTTGGCTTTTGCCCCCGTTCCATGCCAGCGTGCACGAAACAAGGGGGATTAGGTGAAGCAAGATACAGCCGCAGTAGCACGGCCCATGGGGTTCTGGATGGCGCTCGCTTTGGTCATGGGCAGCATGATCGGATCGGGCGTATTTCTGTTACCCGCGAGCCTTGCGCCCTTAGGATGGAATTCCGTCATTGGTTGGACGATTACCGTTTCGGGCGCATTGTGCGTCGCTTCGGTCTTTGGCGCGCTGAGCAAAGCATTGCCAAAGGCCGGCGGGCCTTATGCCTACACACGGGCTGCATTTGGCGATGGTGCAGGCTTTGCAATTGCATGGGCGTATTGGATTTCGATGTGGGTGGGCAATGCCGCCATAGCGACAGCAGCGGTTAGCTATCTTAGCCAATTATTCCCTGTCGTCGGCACCCATGGCGTGTCCGCCGCCGTGACCATAGCCATCGTATGGGGTTTTACGCTGATCAACATTCGCGGCACAAAGCTGGCGGGACAGGTGCAGATTATCTGGACGATTGCAAAGTTGCTCCCGCTCATCGCGGTTATTGGCCTTGCAGCATATATATTAGCGATCAAGGGCACTGGCATTGTCCGCAGCTTCGAACTCGCAGACATTTCGACGGCAAGCATTTCGACGGCCACCATTTTGACACTTTGGGCAATGCTGGGCCTTGAGCTGGCTACTGTTCCAGCGGATAAGGTGCAAGATCCTGAACGCACTATCAATCGCGCGACATTGTTCGGGACCGCTGGCGCAGGGGGCATCTATATCTTGGTCTGCTCTGCTGTCGTCTTGATGCTACCCGTCGCGATCACCAGCGCCTCTGCCGCGCCATTTGCTGATTTTGTGAGCGTCTATGCTGGCACCAATGCTGGCACCGCTATTGCTGCTATTGGCGCAATCAGCGCGCTTGGTGCATTGAACGGGTGGATCATGTGTCAGGCGGAATTACCCGCCGCTTTGGCACGCGATGGCTTGTTTCCCGCATTCATGGGCAAGGCCGCCGCCAATGGCACGCCGCGTAACGCACATCTGTTTAGTACAAGCCTGTTGACGCTTGTTATCCTGATGAACAGCAGCCGGACGATGGCCTCTATGTTTGAATTTCTGATATTGCTCACCACGGCCATCGTTCTGGTCATGTATTTCGGTTGCGCAGCGGCGGCATTCCGGCTCATCCAGACGGGTATATTGAGAGTAGGCGCAGGGTTTAAAGTCATCTTATTGCTGGCCGCGCTCTATTCCTGCTGGACGATATATGGCGCAGGCGCCGAAGCCTTGGTCTGGGGCATTGCCTTATTGCTCGCGGGCTTTCCGGTTTTCTGGCTCTTACGACTTGCAAGGGGTTCCAAAGCCTTCACCTGACGCCTACAAGCAAGTCAGATTAGATTTGCAGGAAAACCGATGAGCTATACCACTGATTTGGGTCTATATATTGACGGCAGCTGGCGCACAGGCGAAGGCCGCGACACGCATTCTGTAATCAATCCGGCCACGGGAGAGACGCTAGCAGAATTGCCGTTGGCGACGGTTGCTGACCTTGATGAGGCATTGGCGGCAACTGCCAAGGGTTTTGCCCAATGGCGCACGGTAGACGTTAATGCCCGCGCGGCGATATTGCATAAGGTCGCTGACCATATTCGCGAACGCGCCGAAACAATCGCTGTCCTGCTCACCACCGAACAAGGCAAACCACTCGCCGAGGCACGCACCGAAGTGCTTTCCTGTGCCGCGCAGTTCGATTATTTCGCAGAGGAAGCTAAGCGCAGCTATGGCCGGGTGTTGGTACGACCAACGGGTCAGCGGGCGGTGGTACTGAAGCAACCGGTTGGGCCGGTGGCCGCATTTTCACCATGGAATTTCCCGGTGAACCTAATGTGCAAGAAAATGGCGGCTGCTTTGGCAGCAGGATGCTCGATCATCGCAAAGCCGCCGGAAGAAACACCCGCAAGCACGAGCGCCATCATGCAATGTGTCATCGATGGCGGTGTGCCCGGTAATGTAGCGCAATTGGTCTACGGCGTGCCCGATATGGTCAGCCGCCATTTGATCGCGTCCCCCATCATCCGCAAGGTGAGCTTCACAGGATCGGTGCCAGTTGGCAAACATCTGCTTAAGCTTGCCGCCGACGGCGTGAAACGAACCACTATGGAGCTGGGCGGGCATGCGCCCGTGCTGATTTTCGACGATTGCGACTTGGAAAAAGCGATCAACTTGTCGGCCACCACCAAATTCCGCAACGCGGGCCAAGTGTGTATTTCGCCCACACGTTTCTATGTGCAAGAGGGCGTATATGACCGCTTCGTCGCTGGCTTTGCCGCGCATACGAAACAGATTAAGGTAGGCAATGGCCTCGAGGCTGGAACGATCATGGGTCCATTGGCCAACGCACGGCGACCTTCAGCCATTGCGGACTTGGTTGAAGATGCGACGTCAAAGGGTGCCAATTTGCTCACCGGTGGGTCGCGGGGAAATCATGGCTTTTTCTTTACGCCAACGGTGCTGTCCGATGTGCCTATGTCAGCCAAGGTTATGGACGACGAACCCTTTGGTCCGGTTGCATTGATGCGGCCTTTCAAGACCTTTGACGAAGCCATTGAACAGGCAAACCGCCTGCCCTTCGGCCTTGCTGCTTATGCCTTCACCGAGAACGCGCGTCAGGCAAATCTGGTTGCCGACGCGCTCGATACAGGGATGGTTGGCCTCAACAGCTTTGTCATCTCGATGCCTGATGCGCCCTTTGGCGGTGTCAAGGAATCCGGCTTTGGCAGCGAGGGCGGTCCCGAAGGGCTTGATAGCTATTATGTGACCAAGGCAGTTCACCAATATTGATAAAGCAGCAGCTGTATCTGTGGGCTGGCTTGCTGGCTCTGGCCTTGGGCACAGCGGGCATTGCTCTGCCCCTCCTGCCGACGGTGCCGTTCATGATATTGGCCGCCTTCTGTTTCGCGCGCAGCAGCCCGGCGCTTGAAGCGCGGCTTTTGAATCACCCGAAATTTGGCGTGCATCTCGTAGCATGGCGGGACAAGGGCGCCATTAGCCGGCGCGGAAAATGGTCGGCAACGATCGCATTTGGTGTCAGCATCGCCATTGGCTTTACAGCTTTGGCCTTGCCATGGTCGCTTTTGCCATTAGGCGTTGCTGGGGTTTGCCTAAGCTGGATCTGGCTTAAACCCGAAGATTAAATAGCGGCGTCGCGGACAATCGCGATGCCAGCTTCGCGTTGTTTTTTAAGATCAGCCTTTAACTTGGCCGGGTCACGCGCGAATACAAAGCCAAAGCTTACACCGCCTTCCTTGCCAATGGTAGCGTGGTGCAATTTATGCGCCTGCACCAACCGCTTTGCATAGCCACTGCGTGGGACATATTTGAAATAGCGCTGATGTACGAGGCCGTCATGCACGACAGTATAGATGATGCCGTAAATCATGACACCAAGACCAATCCATGTCGCAGGTTCCCAAGCGTCATTGCCGAGTACGAAAGGGCTGCCGATCGCGAACAGCGAGATGCTGGTGACTGCACCCACAATGCCGTAAAGATCATTCTTCTCCAGCGCATTGTCATGCGGTTCATGATGGTCGCGGTGCCAACCCCAGCCCCAGCCGTGCATGATATATTTGTGGCTGGACCACGCCACCCATTCCATGACTAAGACTGTCGCAATCACGATAAGAATGATGCTGATTATGCTCATATTCCATCCAATAGACGCAAAGTTTGTAACTTTGAAGTGCAAGCAGCGCCGCCTCACTTGATTTCGCTGCAATCGCTTCTATGGCATTTTTATTATGTCAGCACCGCAAACACTGTACGAAAAAATCTGGAATGCCCATGTCGTGGAGCAACGCAGCGACGGAACATGCCTGATCTTCATTGATCGCCATTTGGTTCACGAGGTCACGAGTCCACAGGCTTTTGAAGGCCTGCGCGTTGCCGGACGCCGTGTAAGGCGACCAGACCTGACTTTGGCCGTGCCGGACCACAATCTTCCAACTACGGCACGCTTGGACGGCAACGGGAATAATATCCCGATTGCTGACCCCGAAAGCGCACAGCAATTGGAAGCACTGGAACGTAACGCGCCAGAGTTTGGCATTACGTATATTGACGCCACCGATGTTAAGCAGGGCATAGTCCATGTCGTCGGACCTGAACAAGGCTTCTCGCTTCCCGGAACCACTATCGTCTGCGGCGACAGCCATACCGCCTGCCATGGCGGTTTGGGCGCTTTGGCCTTTGGCATTGGTACGTCAGAGGTCGAGCATGTTTTGGCTACCCAAACACTTCAGCTCAGCCAGTCCAAGTCGATGGAAGTCCGTGTTGAGGGCGAACTTGCCCCCGGCGTTTCGGCAAAGGACGTTGTTTTACATATCACAGGCGTACTCGGCGCATCTGGTGGGACGGGCCATGTTATCGAATATACAGGGTCCGTCATTCGCGCGCTAAGTATTGAAGGCCGCTTGACCATTTCTAACATGGCAATCGAACATGGCGCGCGCGCCGGTCTCGTCGCGCCAGACGATGTGACCTTTGCCTATCTCAAGGGCCGCCCAATGGCGCCCAAAGGCAGCCAATGGGACGCAGCTGTTGCTTATTGGCGTTCACTCGCGACCGATGCAGGCGCAGTTTATGACAAGGTCGTTCACATCAATGCCGCCGATATCGCGCCAAGCGTCACTTGGGGCACGAGCCCAGAGGACGTGTTGCCTATCACAGGCGTCGTGCCCGAACCGTCGTCCTTTGCCGATCCATCCAAGCAAGCAGCGGCCCAAAAATCACTGGATTATATGGGACTAACGCCTGGCACGCCGATGACCGACATATCGGTTGAAAATATCTTCATCGGCAGTTGCACCAACAGCCGTATTGAAGATCTGCGCGCTGCTGCCGCCGTGCTGAAAGGCCGCAAAAAGGCGGATAATATCAAATGGGCAATCGTCGTGCCTGGCAGCGGCCTTGTGAAGCAAATGGCGGAGGCCGAAGGGCTTGATCGGATCTTCATCGAGGCAGGTCTTGAATGGCGTGAACCGGGTTGTTCGGCCTGCTTGGGCATGAACCCGGACAAGGTGCCAGCTGGCGAGCGCTGTGCATCGACGAGCAATCGCAACTTTGTCGGGCGGCAAGGACCCGGCGCGCGCACGCATTTGGTCAGCCCGGCTATGGCGGCCGCCGCAGCGGTGACTGGAAGGCTGACCGATGTCCGTACATTGATGGACTGATAAAAATGCCACAATTTGCCGTTGCGGTTGCAGGTTCAACCTTGCGCAAAAATAAGCTATTCTCTTTACTTGTTACAGAAGCCAAAGCTAAGGTTTAGCCCATCAAGGAAGAGATATATGATCAATAAAAAATCCGATGGCGACGACAAATGGTCGACCACAGCAAAAGTTGGCGCAGCCGTAGGATCAGCTGCGTTAGTAGCCGCATTATTATATGCCGGACGGCGCAGCCTAACGCAAAAAAAGGGCAAGCTTGAGCCCATGTCCCCGGAACCCAAAGCCGGGCCCACGAGCCAAAATCGGCCAAAAACGGAAACGGACTAAACGCATGCAGCCCATAAGCAGCGTTCAGGGCAAAGCCTATCCGCTTGGACTGAAAAATGTCGACACCGACATTATCATTCCGGCGGCATGGCTGAAAACCATAAGCCGCTCTGGGCTTGGAAAAGGGGCGTTTCAAACCTTGCGAAGCGTGCCAGGCAATGTGTTTGACGATCCCGCATATGCAGGCGCGCCCATATTGATTGCGGGTGACAATTTCGGTTGCGGGTCAAGCCGCGAACATGCGGCTTGGGCTATGGCTGATCTGGGCATCTCGGCAGTCATCGCACCCAGCTTTTCAGACATTTTCTCCGGCAACGCGTTCAAAAATGGTCTATTGGCCATCGTGCTGCCGCAAGAAGCCATTGACCGCCTGATGGAGGTGGCAAAGACCGATGAGATCCACATCGATCTTGAAACGCAGACCGTCACCACGCCGTTTCAGGATCGTTTTGCATTTGAAATCGACCCCTTTCGCAAACATTGCCTGATCAACGGCGTGGATGAAATCGGCCTGACGCTCAAAAGCAGCGACGCCATTTCGGCTTATGAAAACAAGTTATCGGCGAGCCAGCCTTGGTTGTCGCCCAACCAAAACTAGGAGAGAGAAATGCGCGCATTGTTATCAACCGCCAGCGGCGGCCCCGAAACGCTAGTAATGGGTGAACTGCCTGAACCCATCGCCGGGCCTGGCCAAGTCGTCGTTGCGGTCAGGGCGTGCTCGATCAACTTTCCCGACACGTTAATGATTGTTGACCTGTATCAGTTCAAACCAGAACGGCCCTTTGCCCCTGGCGGTGAAATTGCGGGTGTCGTCGAAGCGATTGGCGATGGCGTCAGCGGATTTGCCATTGGCGACCGCGTTATTGGCCTGTGCGGCAATGGCGGGCTAACCGAAAAGGTCGCGGTCGCAGCATTCAATTGCTTTAAAATGCCAGACGCCATGTCTTTTGACGATGGTGCGTCATTGCTCATGACTTATGGTACGTCCATTCATGCGCTGAAGGATCGTGGTCACATGAAGGCTGGGGACAATGTCCTTGTCCTTGGTGGCGCTGGCGGTATCGGCATTTCGGCGATTGAATTGGCCAAGGCCTATGGCGGACGCGTCGTTGCCGGTGTTTCCAGCGAAGCAAAAGCGGACATAGCACGCGAAGCTGGCGCCGATGAAGTTGTAGTTTACCCGCATCAGCCCTTCGATAAAGACCAATCCAAGGCCGTGGCCGAGATGTTTAAGGCTGCCGCTGGCCGCGATGGTTACAACATTATCTATGACACGGTCGGCGGAGACTATAGCGAGCCTGCAGTCCGTGCTATTGCATGGGAAGGCAAGTTTTTGGTCGTTGGCTTCCCCGCTGGTATCGCCAAGCTGCCATTGAACCTGACATTGCTGAAAAGCTGTGACGTTTGCGGTGTTTTCTGGGGTGCCTTTGCCGCACGTACGCCGCAAAAGAACCATGCAAATATTTCGGAATTGTTCGACCTCTATGCCGCAGGCAAAATCAAGCCACGTATTTCCGAAACTTTCGTGCTGGCTTATGCTGGATCCGCGATTGCCCGACTTGGCGACCGCGCGGCTGTAGGGAAATTGGTAGTGCATATTTGACGTCATCAGCCTTGTTGATTGGACGCAAAGCCATTATCTTGGGCAGGTAACAGATAGGAACTGCAACATGACAAGTTTCGACAACCGCGAAACAGCCTTTGAAAACAAGTTTGCGCATGACGCAGAAACGCAGTTCAAGATAACCGCCCGCCGAAACAAGCTACTGGGGCAGTGGGCCGCTGAAAAAATGGGCCTTACGCCAGAAGAGACCACAGCTTATGCCACTTCCGTGGTGCAAGCAGACTTTGAAGAAGCGGGCGATGAAGACGTCGTGCGCAAGCTGTTGGGTGATTTGACCTCAGCAGGTGTTGAAATTGACGACGCCATGATCCGTGCCGCACTTGAAGACAAGATGGTCGAAGCGCGCCGTCAGTTTATCGAGCCAGCATAATGGCAATGCAGGCAGATGAAATTGAAGGCATGATTAAGGCCGCTTTGCCTGACGCGTTGGTGGAAATTACCGACCTTGCAGGCGACGGCAACCATTATGCCGCACGCGTAGTGAGTGAGAGCTTTCGCGGGTTACCTCGTGTGAAGCAGCATAAAGCCGTTTATGATGCGTTAGGCGGACGGATGGGCGGCGTTTTGCATGCCTTGCAGCTTACGACAGCCATTCCTCAGAATTAGAATTTTGGAGTATAAGAGATGAGCGTTCACGAACGGATCGAAGAGATCGTCAAAGGTAATGATGTTGTTCTGTTTATGAAGGGCAGCCCATTATTCCCGCAATGCGGTTTTTCGAGCAAGGCGATAGCCATTCTTGACCATCTCAACGTCGCTTATGAAAGCGTCGATGTGCTGCAAGACATGGAAATCCGTGCAGGAATTAAGGACTATAGCGATTGGCCTACAATCCCGCAGCTTTACGTTAAGGGTGAGTTTTTGGGCGGTTCCGACATTATGATGGAAATGTACGAAGCTGGCGAATTGCAGGAAATTGTAGAAACCGAAGGTCTCGCAAAGCCCGTATAATATTAAGATGCATTAGAACTTCATGTGGCGCGCTGACGCGTCACATAAAGGTTTCATATCTATCATGCGGGAATTTCTGCGCCTTTCTCAACGCGCCGAATATTTGGCAGAAGCCAATGCAACCAGCCCAAGGCGAGTAAATAAGACGCCGCCGCAAAAATAAACAGCGGTGTGAAACCCAATCCGGCGGCTAAGACAGCGCCCGTCACCAGCTGAATCAAGGCGCCCCCCATATTGCCCATGAATGCGCCAAAGGCGGTAACGCGCCCAACCTTGCCGCGCGGCACGACGTCGGTGATAATCGAGAATATCGACAACGAAAAACCCTGATGCCCGGCCATCACAACACCCATCATGATCGCCACAGGCCAGAATGAGTCCAGCGTGAGAACAAAAGGCAATGGCACCACAATCGCCGCCGACCCGAACATGATCGTCTTACGCACGCGGTTAACGCTCCACCCGGCCTCTAAAAGCCGCGTTGACAACCAGCCTGCAAACAATGCGCCAGCCCCCGACCCGAAAAACGCAATCGCAAGCGGAATCGCAAGTTCGCTTGTCGTCAGACCAAATTCCTTGCGGTAAAAATCTGGTAGCCAGAAATTGATGAGCCACCAAGTCGCATCAGACAACATTTTGGCAATCACAATTGCCCATGTGCGCCGTTCCATCAATATCGGCCCATAAGGCGCACCATCATCTGCAAAATCGCGATTGGCGTCTTCCGCCTTATCATCAAACTTTACCCCGCGCGCGAACCACAGCCACAGTGCCAATGTAACAAAACCACCGACCCCGCCAAAGATGAGCGCGCCGCGCCATCCCCAGACAGCCGCAATTACAGGGATAAAAAATGGCATGGTGATGGTACCAATACCGGCAATCGCCGTGCCTACCCCAAAAGCAAATGACCGCTTATCGGGCGGGAAAAGCGTAGCAACAGTTTTGATGGTCAGCGGTGTTTGCACCGCTTCTGTCGCGCCAAGGCCAATGCGCGCGGCCACAACATGCCAACCAGCAATTGCCCAGCCATGCGCCATGGCGGCAAGGCTCCATGTTGTTACGCCAGTGATCATTGAACGCAGCACGCCAATTCTATCAACGAGCCAACCAGTGAATAAAAAAGACAGCGCCGCGGCAACCTGCGTAACAAAAGCGAGATTGGCAAAATCGGTATCACTCCAGCCAAGATCAGCCGAAATGTCCGGTTTCAAGATAGCGATAACGGGCCGGTCCATAGCATTGAAAATACCGGCGACACACAGGAGCCCAAATAAAATCCAGCGCAGCGTTGGCGTAATTGGCTTCATGTCGCTTGCCCCCACTGCATCATTGTCCCCAATTGGTCGATTGCGCATCCCGCTTTATGCTGGAACTCCTCGTCCACTTGCCTATAGAAGGCCATATGACACCGCAAGACATAAACGCGAATTACATCGCTGACCTGTACGGCGAAACCTACCTTGCCGAGGAGAATGCCCCGCGCGCCAAGCGGCTGATGCTCAGCGCGTTGTTTCCAGGCCTTGCGGTGGTCGGTGTTGCTGCCGCGGCTGCGACTTGGTTTTCCGAGCATTATGGCATGCCTGTAATCTTGGCAGGTTTGCTGCTTGGCCTTGCGCTCAATTTTGTGTCGGCGGAGCAAAAGGTGCATCCAGGCCTCGATTTCTGCGGCACTTCTTGCTTGCGCTGGGGCATCGTACTGTTGGGCACTCAAGTTACCGCGATGCAAATTGGCGGGCTGGGCGCGATCGCATTTTTGGGACTGCTGGGCATCATGTCTTTGGTCATGGGTGCTGGGCTTTTAGGTGCGCGCCTCGGCGGACAAAGCCGCTACGCTGGCTGGTTAGCCGGCGGCGCGACTGCCATTTGCGGCGCATCCGCAGCCTTGGCGATTTACGCCGTTATAGGCCGCGAGCGCCTGAATCAGTCGCAGTTTACACTCATTCTCGTTGGCGTTGCATTGGCAAGCGCCGTCGCCATGACCTTCTACCCGCTCATTGCGGCGCAGCTCGATTTCACGGACACACAAGCGGGCTTCTTAATGGGCGCGGCGGTGCATGATGTCGCACAATCTTTGGGTGGCGGCTACAGCTTCTCACAATCGGCAGGTGAGACGGCGACGATCGTCAAACTGTCCCGCGTTGCACTTCTCGCACCCGCAGTCGCTTTGGTCGGGCTTGCTATTGGTTCAACCGATGGTCGCTCCACAAGTTTCATATCCAAACTGAAACTGCCATGGTTCATCATCGCCTTCTTTGTTGCCGTTGCCTTAAATTCCATCGTTGACGCGCCCGAATGGGTCGCGGAATATGGCCTCATAGCTTCCAAAGCGATGCTGTTGTTTGCGGTCACGGCTACTGCGATGCGGTCACGGCTTGATCTATTACTCACCCAAGGGTGGAGGGCGCTGCTTCCGGTGATACTGGCGACCTTCACCGCCTTTATAACCGCAGCGGCATTTGCATGGGCGTTTTTATGAACCAGATAATTTATGATTTAGCCGTTATAGGCGGCGGCATTAACGGCGCAGGCATTGCACGGGACGCCGCTGGTCGGGGCGCCAAAGTCATTTTGCTGGAACGCGGCGATTTGGCGCGGGGCACATCATCAGCATCGACGAAGCTCATCCATGGCGGACTGCGCTATCTTGAGCATTATGAATTCGCGTTGGTGCGCGAATCCTTAATTGAACGCGAGCGGCTTTGGGCCATCGCGCCGCACATCATCTGGCCACTACGTTTCATTTTGCCGCATCAAAAAGGAATTCGCCCTGCGTGGCTCGTGCGGCTTGGTTTGTTTCTGTACGACCATATTGGTGGCCGGAAATTGCTGCCCGCGACCCGGACAGTCAATTTAAAAACCGAGCCCGCGGGCAAACCGCTTCGGCCCGAATTTGTGAAGGCGTTTGAATATTCGGACTGCTGGGTCGATGACGCGCGCTTGGTCGTTTTGAACGCTATGGACGCGGCTGAGCACAAGGCAGATATTCGTACCCGATCCGAAGTGACGCATCTCGAAAGACGCGATGGATTGTGGCACATTCAGATTTCTGGGCAGGAACCGATTGTGGCGCGCGCGGTTGCCAATGCAGCGGGACCGGCGGTACTCGACTTGCTCGCACGGACAAGTGGGCATGACCGGCCATCAGGCGGCACAATCCGCTTGGTAAGAGGATCGCATATCGTGGTCCGCAAGATGTTCGACACGCCGCAGGCATATTTTTGCCAAAACCCTGACGGCCGGATATTCTTTGCCATTCCGTATGAGGATGACTTTACCCTCATCGGGACGACCGATGCCGATCATAAAGGTTCGTTGGATGACATTCACGCGACGGCAGAAGAGATTGATTACATTTGCGCGTCGGCCGCGGCCTATTTCAAACAAACCATCACAGCTGCGGATGTGCTGTACAGCTTTGCCGGCGTCCGGCCCTTGGTCGATGACGGCTCCGGCAAACCGGAAACAGCATCGCGTGGATATCATTTCGAACTGGATGTTGATGCAGACGAAACAGCACCTATTCTCTCGGTCTTTGGCGGCAAAATAACCACCTATCGGCACTTAGCCGAGAGTGCGGTCGAACGGCTTTCAAAGCATTTGGCTATACTTAAAGGCGAAAGCTGGACATTGCGACAGCCATTACCAGGCGGAGATTTTCCAATTGATGGTATCGAACGCCTCACCCAAGATATTCAGCGCGCATATCCCTATGTGCCAGAATTTCTCGTCCATCGTTGGGTCCGGAGCTATGGAACATTAATCCATTCGATATTATCCGACGCCGGATTGTCGGCGTCTGGCTCGCTGGCAGATTTGGGTGCGGATTTCGGGCATGGTCTATATGCGGTTGAGGTCAATTATCTCATCAGCCGCGAATGGGCGCGTTCCGCTGAAGATATATTGTGGCGGCGCAGCAAGCTTGGTCTTCGGTTTGCACAGGCGGAAACACAAAAGCTGGAAGATTATGTGCACGCTACGCTGCACAAAAATAATTTCAGTGGCACGGAGTCCTTTCCGGCTTGATTTCCAAGTATAAAGGGACCATCTGCCCCCAATCGGAGTAAATTTATCTGATTAGGGGACGCAATATGCGTTTGTCGAATATGGCGGATTACGCAGTGGTGATTATGAGCGCAGCGTCGCGTCATTGCGGCTTTGCGCGCGTGTCGGCCACTGACCTTGCTGCGGAAACCGGCTTGGCCCTGCCGACAACGCAAAAGCTGGTGAGCATATTGACCAAAGCAGGCCTGTTGCGGTCGGCCCGCGGCACGGGCGGCGGCATCACGCTTGCCCGTCCGGCAGCCGCAATCACCATTGCCGACATCATTGAAGCTGTCGAAGGCCCGATTGCTCTGACCACATGTTGCGATTCGCACAAACAGGCAATGGGGCAACATTGCGCCAAGGAAGGCAGCTGCCATGTCCAGGCGCACTGGCCAGTGGTCAACAATGCGGTGCGCGGTGCCTTAGCACAAATCAATTTGGCGGGATTAACGCGATGAGCGATGACATGGACATTAAGGATAAAGCCGCTTGGGATGCTGCAGAGCGCGTCGCGGATTATGAGCATGGCTGGTCATCGGACATCGAAACCGACTTTGCGCCCAAGGGCCTGACCGAGGATACCGTACGCTTTATCTCTGCCAAGAAAAATGAACCCGAATGGATGCTAGAATGGCGGTTAAAGGCGTTCGCAAGCTGGAAAACGATGACGCCGCCCGATTGGGCCAAGCTCAACGTGCCACCCATCGATTATCAGGACGCTTATTATTATGCCGAGCCAAAGGCGAAACCAAAGCTTGGTTCGCTGGACGAGGTTGATCCTGAAATTCTGCGCATTTATGAAAAGCTTGGTATTCCAATTGCCGAGCAGAAGTTGCTCGCTGGTGTAGAAGGCGGCGAAGATGGCGGCTTGCCGCAACGCCGCGTCGCTGTTGATGCCGTGTTTGACAGCGTCTCGGTCGCCACCACCTTTCGCGCCGAACTGGAGCGCGCCGGCGTTATCTTCCGCAGCATATCAGAAGCGATTAAGGAATATCCGGAGCTGGTTAGAAAATGGCTCGGCAAGATTGTGCCGATGCACGACAATTATTTCGCGACATTAAACTGCGCAGTCTTTTCCGACGGGACGTTCGTGTACATCCCCGAAGGCGTGCGCTGCCCGATGGAGCTCAGCACCTATTTCCGGATTAACGCTGAAAACACCGGCCAGTTTGAACGCACATTGATTATCGCCGACAGGGGCAGTTACGTCAGCTATCTCGAAGGCTGCACCGCGCCGATGCGCGATGAAAATCAGCTGCATGCTGCTGTTGTAGAACTCGTCGCGCTCGACGATGCCGAAATCAAATATTCGACGGTACAAAATTGGTACCCCGGCGACGCCGAGGGTAAAGGCGGCATCTACAATTTCGTGACCAAACGCGCATTGTGCCAAGGCCGGAACAGTAAGGTAAGCTGGACTCAGGTCGAAACCGGCAGCGCCGTCACATGGAAATATCCAAGCTGCGTTTTGAATGGCGAAAATTCAGTGGGCGAATTTTACTCGGTTGCTGTCACCAACAATTATCAGCAAGCCGACACCGGCACCAAGATGATCCATAATGGCAAAGGCAGCCGCTCGACCATTGTCAGCAAGGGCATCAGCGCCGGACACAGCAACAACACCTATCGCGGGTTGGTCCGCGTCGCACCCAATGCAGAGGGAGTTCGCAATTTCACACAATGCGATTCCTTGCTGCTTGGGTCTTTGAGCGGCGCGCACACCGTGCCCTATATCGAAGTGCGCAACCCGAGCGCCCAGATTGAACATGAAGCAACGACAAGCAAGATTAGCGATGACCAGATGTTCTACGCAATGGCCCGCGGCTTAAACACGGAAGAAGCGGTGACGTTGATTGTGAATGGCTTTGCCAAGGAAGTATTGCAGCAACTGCCGATGGAATTTGCGGTGGAGGCACAAAAACTGCTGGGAATTAGCTTAGAGGGATCGGTTGGATAAACCAACCAGCGCTCAATGATCGAACCAAGCTTTGATGGAAAAAAAGAAGTAACATGCTCCAAATTACAAATCTCCACGCCAATGTAGGCGACAAGCCTATTCTTAAGGGCCTCACACTTTCCCTGAACGCAGGCGAAATCCACGCGATCATGGGTCCGAATGGTGCAGGAAAATCCACACTTGGCTATGTGCTGTCCGGCCGTCCAGGTTATGAGGTAACTGAGGGTGAGGTAACATTTAACGGACAAAATCTCCTCGACCTCGAACCGCATGAACGCGCGGCGGCTGGGTTGTTTTTAGGTTTTCAATATCCCGTCGAAATTCCCGGCGTATCAAATGTTCAGTTCCTGCGGGAAGCGTTGAATGCGCAGCGCAAGAACCGTGGTGAAGCACCATTGTCTGGCGCAGAATTTCTTAAAGTTGCGCGCGAACAGGCGACAGCGCTCGGCATGGATATGGAAATGCTCAAACGCCCTGTAAACGTTGGCTTTTCCGGCGGTGAAAAGAAGCGCAATGAAATGGTGCAAATGGGCATCATCGACCCGGCGCTCGCCATCCTTGATGAAACCGACAGTGGGCTCGATATCGACGCATTGCGTATTGTTGGCGACGGCATCAACCGGATCATGCGCAAGCCAGACAAGGCCGTGTTGCTTATCACCCATTATCAACGCTTACTCGATTATGTGAAGCCGGACTTTGTCCACGTTCTCGCCGATGGGCGCATCACGCGAAGTGGCGGGCCTGAGCTCGCGCTGGAGCTCGAGCGTGACGGATATAAGGAACTGGCTGCTTGAACATGCCCGCGCCCACCCGCCACGATGAAGCATGGCGCTATAGCGACATTGCCGCGGTTGCTGCGGCGTGGCCTCTTCCTGCGCCTGAAAACATCATTGTGCCCGCAGGCGGTCATTATGCGCGCACGATTGTTCAGGACAGTGGTGCAATCCACCAAATTGATATCGCCATCGGCAAGGGCGCAACGGCGGCTATCCATGTGCTCAATATCGGCGGCGAATATGGCCGCATTGAATTGAATGTGACCTTGCATGAGGGCGCGGATTTCAAACTCGGCGGCGTACAAATTGGTGGGAACGCGCAGACGCTCGAAATCATCACAACCGTCACTCATGCCGAACCCAAAGCGACGTCGTCGCAAATCGTTCGCTCGGTCCTCGCTGGCACGGCGATAGGAACCTATCTGGGCAAAGTCGCCGTCGCGCGCAACGCGCAACTGACCGACAGCGTGCAGTCAGTCAAGGCCATGCTGCTTGACCGCAGCGCGACCGCCAATGCCAAGCCTGAACTTGAAATCTACGCCGACGACGTCAAATGCGCGCATGGTTGTGCGATTGGTGAGTTGGACCCGATGGGGCTATTCTATCTGCAAGCCCGCGGCCTATCGCCAGCGGACGCAAAAAAATTGATGCTGCAGGCTTTTGTCGCTGGTGTGTTTGAAGGCGCCGAGCACGAGGAAATGCTCATTGAAGCCGCATTGCAGAAATTGGGCGAATTGGTGTGAGCACTGCTAGCTCCATGTCTCCCTTTTTGCAGGTAGAGCACATTCGCGACCAATTCCCGGGCCTCGCAAACAACTGGCATTATCTAGACACCGCCGCAACGGCGCAAAAACCTAAGGTGGTGCTCGACGCGATGATGCGTGCAGGCGGCGTTGACTACGCAACCGTCCATCGCGGCGTTTATGCACGGTCGGCCAATATGTCGGTTGCGTTCGAAGCCGCGCGGACCCGTGTGGCGCGGTTTATGGGTGCGACTTCGGCCGATGAAATTGTGTTTGTTCGGGGTGCAACGGAGGGCATTAATCTTGTCGCGCATAGCTGGGGCACAGCGAACCTGACGGCAGGCGACCGCATCATGTTGAGCCAGCTGGAGCATCACAGTAACATCGTGCCATGGCAAATGGTTGCCGAGAAGGTTGGGGCGTTTATTGATGTGTGTCCGTTGACCAAGGACGGTCAGATTGATCTTGATTGGTTAGAGGCCCATCTAACACCCGCGCACAAGATGGTTGCACTCGCACATGTCTCGAACGTGCTTGGTTCGGTGCTCGACGCAAAGCGTGCTGCGCATGCAGCACATGCCGTTGGCGCGAAGCTATTGCTCGACGGCTGTCAGGCTGCGCCCCGAATGCATCTGGATATGGCGGCCTTGGGTTGCGATTTTTATGTCATGTCCGGGCATAAATTATATGGCCCGACCGGCGTTGGCGTTTTGTGGGCGCAGGCAGAAACGCTGAATGCCATGCCCCCTTATCAGGGCGGCGGCGCGATGATTGACCGGGTGACGTTCGAGAAAACGACTTATGCGCCCGCGCCATCGCGATTTGAGGCGGGGACGCCGATGATCATTGAGGTGATAGGATTGCACGCCGCCATCGACTTCATCGATAGCTTTGGACCAGACGCATTATTTGCACATGAAAGCGCACTCGCCGCGCAAACGTGCGATGCTTTGCGCGCGATCAGTTCGATCACTTTATACGGCCCTGAACAATCGGCGGGGATTGTTTCCTTTTCAATGGTGGGGGTGCATCCGCATGACATCGGCACGATATTGGACGAGGAAAATGTCGCCATTCGCGCTGGCCATCATTGTGCACAACCCTTGATGGACCATTTAGGCGTGCCGGCCACCGCGCGGGCAAGCTTTGGGATTTATAATGACGAAGATGATGTCGCGGCTTTGGTGCGCGGCCTCGAACGGGTGAAGAGGATTTTTGGATGAGCGAGAACATCCGCATAGAAGAAGTCGATAGCGTCGAAAAGCCGCCCAAGGCGCGGGTTGATAGCGCAACCGAGAATATCGAACGCAAAAAGGATTATCTGGAAGGATTCCTCGCGCAAAAACCCTCTGTGCCTGCATCAAGCGAACCTGATGGTGATCTATACGAAGCGGTGATTGCTGCGCTCAAGGAAATATATGATCCCGAAATTCCGGTGAACATTTATGATCTGGGCCTCATTTACAATGTCGAGATTAATGATGGCCATGCCGTTGTTTCCATGACGCTCACGACGCCGCACTGTCCCGTAGCGGAATCGATGCCCGGTGAGGTTGAGCTGCGCGTGGGTGCGGTTCCTGGCATTGGGGACGCGGAAGTAAATTTGGTATGGGAACCAGCATGGAGCCCGGCCAATATGACCGATGAAGCCCGTTTGGAGCTTGGAATGCTATGACCGATGTGAAAACACGTGCACGCCCTGCGGCCGTCGTCCTTACGCCCGCTTCCGAAGCGCGGATTGCGGAATTGATGTCGAAGGCACCCGAAGGGGCGATTGGCGTGAAGCTGTCCACCCCGCGCCGCGGCTGTTCGGGCCTTGCTTATTCAGTCGACTATGTGACTGAAGCCGTCGCGTTCGATGAAAAGATCGAAACGCCGGGTGGCGTTTTGTATATTGACGGCGGCTCCGTGCTATATCTCGTCGGGTCAATCATGGACTGGGTCGAGGATGAATTTGCCGCTGGTTTTGTGTTTACCAATCCCAATGCAACGGGAAGTTGCGGTTGTGGCGAAAGCTTTACCGTTTAAAAATCGAATTGCAGGCGGAAGGCAATGCCAACGTCATCGGGCGCGTTTTCAAAATGCCCCGGCTCCTGACGCCAGAACAGATTTGACGACAAATGGCCGCCATATATCGGCATACCCCATATAAGCTCGCTAGTGATCTCTTGCCCCTTTGGTGCCAGCGAAATCTGGCGGGCAGCGAATGTCGTCGCCAATGTCGCATAATCATAGGCCACAGGTAGATGGAGCGCGAGCCCGCCGCTTGTAACGCGCAACGGCTGGGCAATTCGAAACGCAACTCGGTCATGGCGGGATAAAACATTGCTACCCGACAGATCCAACGAAAAGGCATTGTTTTTCATTAAGCTTTGGCTCGCAAGCGATGCCCCGGCATTTGCCTTCGTCCATCCCTGCCGCCAGCTTGCACCAAGCGACCAATCGCCGTTCAGTGAAACATCGCCCCTACCGTCGACAAACAAGCTGCGTGCGCCATTTTGGCCAATGAAGTTGGCAAACCGTGCACCAAGAACGGTTTCGTCTTCACGCATCCAATGTGCGCCAACAGCGAATTTAGCAGAGCCAATCTGGCGGTCTAGCGATAGGCCGAGGGAGGAATAAGAATAAAGCTTGTTTGCGCCACGCATATACGTCGCGCCACCGCGCTCGAATATCCGTGCCTGACCTGTCTCAACGCTTCCTGTCAGGCCAAAGCCCCCAAGTTGACGGCGCAACGCCAATGACTGCCTCGGTGCGCGATCGAACCCGCCGTCCATTTGCGCATCGGTCGCGGTAAGAAACGCAGCCCGCGACATGCCCTGCAAGGCCGCCACTTGGCTTGCTGCCGCTTGGCGGATGCCAAGGCTAAACCGTGTTTCGCGTGCTATTGCGGCACTCACACGGCCCGCCAAAATACGCGCTTGGTTCTGCTGGCCATCGGACAAAAGCAATGGAGAAAAGCGCGGACCTCCAGCGTCGATTGCGCTGATTGAAAAGGCAAGTTCGGTTGTTCCGCGTAACATGCTGACAGATCGGCTCTGATCCGCCAAAGCAGGTGTGAGCTGAAGGCGTGGCGCGCTTGGGCTTATCCCTTCGGCGACATTGATGTCATATGCCCGGCCATAGCTGTCCAACACCACTGCATTTACTGACATAAGTGAAGAAGCCGCGTCCCCCATGGACATCGATGTTGTTCCGCCATTGCCGTTCCGCGCAACAGCTGTGTTTGTACCGGCCAGCAATGTTGTTCCTGCAGGTGCGAAGGCGCGCCCAATATCCAATATGCCGCGCCCGTAAATCGCATCGGTGTCTTGGGCCCCAGCATCACGCGCCGATGTCAGCAGCAAGTTCACAATCTGTGCGCCGGTCAAATTCGGAAAGGCCTGCGCCAGCAAAGCTGCGGCACCAGCGATCTGTGGCGCAGCATAGGACGTGCCATTATACACCCGCACAGACGTCCCATCATTGGCATTTAAACGGTAAATCGTGTCGTTGCGATATTCGCAGCAAATGTTTTGGCCTAGGGCGGACAGCACCGCATTTTGCACAACCCCTGCCTTGTTGCTGAATTTTGCTATGTTGCCATCATCATCAACGGCGGTGGCAATGATGACAAGCCCGTTGCCATTAGCCAATAATGCTTGTGCAAAGGGGCTTGGGCTATTCGGGTCAAATGCGGGGTCTAATTTATCCCCCTCATTTCCTGCTGACACGACAACCACAACGCCAGCCGATGTCGCACGATGTATCGCACTGCGCAGCGCGCTGCTGGCGCCACCCGCGCCGCCGAGCGAAATATTGATGACGCGCGCTTTATTGTCGACGGCGCGATCAACGCCAGCGGCAATGGCAGAATCGAAGAAGGAACATCCCGCTTCATCCACGCCAGCGTCTGTGGAGATACAGCTACCCGCTTGATCTGCCCGCAAGGCCAATATTGTTGCGTTAAACGCCATGCCGTGGATATCTCGATCATTCTTCGCGGCAGCCAAAACGCGAGAAACGCTCGTGCCGTGGCCGTCGTCGTCGCCAAGCGGTCGGTCTGCACCGGTTACATCCCCGGACTGGGCATGGATTCGACCGGAAAACTCGTGGCTATTTGGGTCAATTCCTGAATCAATTATACCAACGGTAACACCGCGGCCACTAGCACCCGCTTGATAGGCCGTGATCGCCCGATGAAAATCTGGACCATCTGAGCGGAGATATTCCGAGGTTGCGAAACTTGTCGTTGTCGGAGGCGGTGGCGGCGGAGGTGGAGTTGGTAGAGGCGGTGGTGGCACGTCGGCTGTGGGGGGAGGCGGCACGGGTATCGAGCTTACACCCCCTCCGCCGCAACCAGACAGCGCAAGTGCGAAAATGGCCGAACTTCCGATCGCAAGTTTACGGCTAACGCGCATTTCATGCATCAAGACACGACTTCCAGCGATTGAGAATAAATTTAAGTATGTTTGGCCATTGCTAATCTTAACGTCCCCGTTGAGTAAAGCTGCATTTCTAGCTACGCAGTCGGATGCATTCGCGTTTCGAACATATCGACATTTGGATTTTTGACCTAGACCTTACCCTTTATGGGCCAGAGGCGAATATCATGGCGCAAGTTCGGGACCGGATTGCGTTATATGTTGAGCGACTGTTCAATATCGAGCCCGACGCTGCCCACCAAATCCGGCACGCATATTGGAAAAAATATGGGACGACACTGGGCGGATTGATGGCCGAACATGCGGTAGACCCCCATGATTACCTCGATTTCGTCCATGATGTGGACATGACCCTGTTGCATCCTGCCGCCGATTTGCGTGGCTTGATCGAAGCATTGCCGGGCCGCAAGCTTATCTTCACCAACGCAGATGCACCTTATGCGCAGCGCGTCTTGACGATGCGGGGCCTAGATAGCGTGTTTGAAGATATATTTGATATCCACCGGATGAAGCATCTGCCGAAACCTGCCCCAGCGAGTTATGACAGGCTGTGTACTGAGCTAGATATAGATCCAGCGCGCGCACTTTTTGTCGAGGACTCGGCGCATAATCTTGCGCCAGCGAAAGACTTGGGCATGACAACTATTTGGGTGAACCACGGCATCGAAGCTGATAACGGCGATAAACAAGATTATGTCGACCATGAGATTGCCGACCTCAGCGGATGGCTTTCATCGCTCCAATTACGTGAAAGTAGTATATGATCAATCAGCTTGCCAAAATTATTGATGCCGCTTGGGACGCACGCGATGGCATTTCCAGCGGCACCCAAGGCGAAGTCCGTGACGCGGTGCAAACGGCTTTGGCTGGCTTGGACGACGGATCACTCCGCGTGGCCGAGAAACTGGATGGCAGTTGGCAGGTCAACCAGTGGTTGAAAAAAGCGGTGCTTTTGTCGTTCCGCCTCAATGACAATATCTTGGTCGATGGCGGCGCTTCCGGCGCGCCCGCTTATGATAAGGTTCCTTCAAAATTCAGCGGTTGGGATGCTGACCGTTTCCGTAATGCAGGCTTTCGGGTCGTACCCGGCGCTGTTGCACGCCATGGCAGTTATGTCGGCAAAAACGTCATCCTGATGCCCAGCTTTGTCAACATTGGTGCGCGCGTCGATGATGGAACGATGGTTGATACATGGGCTACCGTCGGCAGTTGCGCCCAAATCGGTAAGAATGTGCATTTGTCGGGTGGCGTTGGTATTGGTGGTGTTCTGGAACCACTTCAGGCTGGACCAGTAATCATCGAAGACAATTGCTTCATTGGTGCGCGGTCAGAAGTTGTTGAAGGCGTAATTGTGGAAGAAGGCGCTGTGCTGGCCATGGGCGTGTTCATCAGCTCAACCAGCAAAATTGTCGATCGCACGACAGGTGAGATATTCGTTGGCCGCGTTCCAGCTTATTCGGTTGTCGTGCCCGGCTCGATACCCGGAAAGGCTTTGCCCGATGGCAGCCCTGGACCTAACTTGTCCTGTGCCGTCATCGTCAAACGCGTCGATGCACAGACCCGTGCAAAGACGGCAATCAACGACCTGTTGAGGGATTAACTCGACGAGCTGAGTATCTTGTGTCGCAATCGTCTTGCAATTAGGACTAAATCGCTCCATAAGGATTATGCGGACCGGGCCCCTCTGACGCTCGCTTCTTCGGAAGGAACGTGATGTCGGCCGCATCGGATGTTTCCGGTGCTGTGGTCAGGCGGTCTTCAAATACCCCCGAAATGCGCTTAACCAAGCCCGGAACATCCGATTGAACTTAAACAATGTTCAAAGAGGATGAGGTTATGACATTTTCGTCATTTCGATTGATGCAATATCATCAGAAGATAGACCGAGAGCTGCGGGCTGAGATTACGCGGCGTTGTCCGGATATCTTCCGCGTGCAAAAACTGAAGCGGCTCAAGCTGGCAATCAAAGATCGCCTTGAGGGCCAAGCAAAGGCGCCTGCACGGCGGCCATTGCGCCTAAACAAAATCTGAAATTTGAAACTTAGCCACCACGCGGATTTTCGTCCGCGTGGTGTATCACATTACGTAAAACAGGGAATATTTCATGGAATTTTTGACGATGGACTGGTTGGGGACACCAGTCTGGTTTTGGCTCGCTTTTCTGAGCATTGTTGTCGCGCTGACAGCCTTTGATCTTGGTATCCTGCACAAGGAGGACAAGGAAATGGGCATCGCCGAAAGCCTGAAGCTGTCGGCTTTCTACATCAGCATTGCATTGCTCTTTGGCCTATGGGTCTGGTTCCAAAAAGGCGCCGACATGGGCATGAAATATTATACAGGCTTTTTCATCGAAAAGGCGCTGTCAATCGACAATGTCTTCGTCATCAGCCTGATATTCACCTTCTTCGCGATACCGCGCAAATATCAATATCGTGCGCTCCTTTGGGGCATTATCGCCGTCATCGTATTGCGCGGCCTCATGATAGCAGCTGGCGCAGCCATTGTGCAGGAATATTATTGGACGCTTTATATCTTTGCCGTCTTCCTTATCGGAACCGGCATCAAGATGCTGTTCAGCGGTGAACAGGAAATGGACGTCGCCAAAAACCCAGTCGTGAAATATATTTCAACGCATATGCGGGTGACCAAGGAGCTTCACGACGAGAAGTTCTTTGTAAAGGTGCCCGACGAGAAGACAGGCAAAATGGTACGTGCGGCAACGCCTTTATTCTTGGCGTTAGTCGTTATCAACTTGGCCGACTTGGTGTTCGCAGTAGACTCGGTGCCAGCTATCTTTGCAATCACTACCGATACGTTCATTGTCTACACATCGAACATCATGGCTATATTGGGCCTACGCGCTTTATATTTTGCGTTAGCAGCGATGGTGCATCGTTTCCATTATCTGAAATACGCGCTGGCGCTCGTTCTGGTCTTCATCGGTTCAAAGATTTTTGTGTCCGACTTCCTTCTGGACGGCGACAAGTTTCCGCCGGTATTGAGCCTAGGCGTTACCTTTGGCCTTATATTGGGCGGCATCCTGTTTTCCCTCTGGAAGACCAAGGATGATGTGCACGCACAAGCATCCCATTAAGGCGCGCAACTCGCGTCTGCGCCGAACATACTAACGCCGGTCTTTCGTCGGTGCGTTAAAGTCGGTCGGTTTGTTGGCTATCCAGTCGACAAACCGTCCGATTTCTTCATGCGCCAATAAAGCATCCACGGTGGCAAAGCGCTTTTCAAGGTCGCTGTTGGTGAAATTGGCGTGGATGGTCCGGTGGCAGATCGGGTGCACCGGTTGCCGCTCTTTCCCACCCCGGCTTTTGGGTATGGGGTGATGCCATTCGGTTACGCTGCCCATCGGGCGGGAACAGAGCCAGCAACTTAATTCTGGCTCTGCTGACACTTCGTCCGCTTCGTAATGATCGCGAATTTTGCGTGCCATAATGGCTTCCCTACACTCTACCTGCCCTGCCGATTAGTTTTTGCTGGGGCCAAGCAAATCGAGCACAGCGGCGGTTGTTGCCTCAATCCCCAAACGCACAGATGGTTCCGGATCAATTTTGAACAAAGGCGAATGGTGGCCCGCCACTGGCTTTCCGCCATTTTTGGCAGCGGCTATCCATTCAGGATTGCTCCCGCCAACGGCAAAATAATAGCCCGGAATGCCATGTTTTTGGTCCACGAAGAAGGCGAAGTCTTCCGCGCCCATTGTTGTCTGGCGGAACGGTGTTACCACATCCTTGCCCAAGGCATTAGCGATAGCCCCATTTAAGCGGCGGGCAAGCGCGCCATCATTGACCGTGACTGGCGTGCTTTCCGTAACGGTTACGACAGGTAGCTTATCGGCGGGCAAGCCGTGCGCCGCGCCAATACCCTTGGCAACGCGTTCGATGGAGGCAATCAACCCATCACGCACTGCCTGACTGTTTGAACGCACGGTGACTTGCAAATCGGCATATTCGGATATGATGTTGTGCTTTGTCCCCGCATGGAACGCACCAACAGTAATCACGCCGGGGTCCAATGGTCCCTTTTCGCGGCTGATGATCGACTGCAAACCAACTACGATCTGCGAGGCAATAAAGACTGGGTCGCGACCCAAATGGGGCGCTGCGCCATGTGTAGCGATGCCAGGAACGCGGATATCAACGCTGTCCGCCGATGAATATTGAATGCCTTCTGAGGCCGAAATTTTACCGGTCTCAAGCTCTGCTGCAACATGGAAGGCCAATGCATAATTCGGCTTTGGGAAACGGGTGTAGAGCCCATCTTCTATCATCGCCTTTGCACCACCGACGCGTTCTTCGGCAGGCTGGACGATGAACAATACCGTCCCTTTCCAGCGGTCTTTCATCCGTGCCAACTGGCGGGCTGTACCGACCAATGATGTGATATGCACATCATGACCGCACGCGTGCATCACAGGCATTTCAAGACCATCGACCCCGACCTGTTTCACCGTGGACGCATTGGCAAGACCCGAACGTTCTTGCACAGGCAGACCGTCCATATCCGCGCGCACCAGAACGACTGGGCCATCGCCATTTTTCAGCATGCCAACGACGCCCGTGCCGCCTACTTTTTCAGTTACGAGCATGCCGGGGACAGCGCGCAGTTCCTGCGCCATGCGCGCAGCAGTCTTAAATTCGCGGAACGACAATTCAGGGTTGCGATGGAAATGATCCCAAAGGCTCGCCAGCGACTTATCATAGTCAGCTTTAATCGAGTCTGCGTAATCTGGCTGCGCGGCTGCTGGCGTTACGACCAACGCGCTGGCCAATAATGCACCCAAAATGGTCTTTTTCATCATTTTATTCCCCCTGATATTCTAATTTTAGGTTATCTGTTGCCCACGCTATCATGGGCACCGGTCAAAGCAATGCCCGACCGTCGAAAATTCGTCGACCATCGTCACGTAGCGGTAAAAGCCCCTGCGTTCGGTAGGGTTGATCCAAAAGCCTGCGCGCAGCGAATACGCCTCTCCCACATGGCCGAACCAGCGATGACCAGCCTTGTCCGTCAACCAATGCACGCCAAGACCATAGCCCGTAAAATAGCCATTATCATCATCACCATTTTTACCGTCAAAGGTCCAGACGGGACCAATCATCTGAGTAAAACTCTCGCGCGACAGCAAAGGCGCACCGTCGCGTAACAGCAACTGACCGATTTTTGCCAAATCGCGCGCCGAAATACGCAAGCCGCCTTGCGGGCTAAAAGCAGAACCATTGCGGCCCAGCACATAAAGCTTATCGACGTCACAACTGCCGTTGCTAGCCGGATAAACCGCGCATGGATCAGGCCCGTTCATCGGTGCATCACGCGCAAGGTCTCCATTGGGCCGCAACAATGTAACCGCCTGCACCCGCCGCCCGTCGCCGCAACCCGCACCCCAATTATAGCAGGCGTCCAACCCCAGCGGCGTCAACACCAACCGCGCCATCAAGCGGTCAAAACGTTCACCCGTTGCGCTCTCCAACACTGCTGCAATCAAGGGCGAATTGATATTGGCGTAAGAAAAATACGTGCCCGGCGCGTGGTCCACATCCCATGCCTTTGGGTTGGCAAGGACAGTCTCTAGGCTGCCGTCCAGCGGTACGATATAATCTACAGTGTCACGCAAACTGCTTTGATGCGATAACAAGGCACGCAAGGTAATCGGCGCATTAGGGAATGCAGGATTGCGAACCCGCCAACCCAAATACTCATTCACGTCACGGTCGAGATCAAGCTTGCCTTGCTCCGATAGGCGCATGACGCCGATGGCAACGACCAATTTCGAAATAGAGGCAACCCGCGCCGGATCGTCTATGGTGACGGCCCGCCCCGCGACACCGGCATCGCCCTCGACTATCGCAGGAGTGATGCTGTCCGATGTGAAATCGATTTTGACCACTGCGGGCCGGACATTGCCTTCGTCAGATAAAGCTTGCACGTTGCTAGTCGCTGCACATCCCGAGACTATCACCACCGCAAGCATGGCGCAGACTAATTTTAAGCGACGGAGATACATCATGACGCAGGACAGGCACCGATATATTTGCCCCTTGCGTTGCCCTGCATGGCGACCTTGCCAACCATCGGCAGGCGGACATTTACTGTGCTGTCATAGTTGAATTCGGTTTCACCCATGACGCCGGCCAGCTCCATATCGACGCTGCCCATGCTATCCATGCCGCAAGACAATTTCATACGGACATTTTTCCCCGAAACATCGAACGCCTCATAAGCACATTTCCCAGCACTGTTGCCGCCAAAGAAACCCGCATCTGGTTTTTGCGCTTGCGCCTCGGTCAAGCAGCTCTGGCTGGAAGTGCTTTTCGCCACTTCGTTCATGATCCGCTGCTTTTCGGCTTTACCCAATGTCGGAACATTAATGTCCGTAAAGACGAAATTAGTTTCCCAAAGTCCGGCCTTCATCGGAATAAACGCATCATAATCCATTTCAGCGACACGCTCTTGGCTATCTATTATGCCATTGCCATTCTTATCCGCGCTGCCGCCGGATCCCTTCTCCGAACATGCGGATAATGCCAGCGCGGATGCGCACAGAAGGACAAATTTAAGCATCGACGCACCTCCTCATTTCTCTCGACTATATGTGTGTCGCGGCTGCCGCCAAAAGGCAACAGCGATAAAAAATATCCGCCATGTAGCGAAGTAAATTTGGTGCATCGGTCCGCATTCCGACGCAGGCCTCTTGCCCTTACAGCGTACAAAGCACATAGAGCGAACATGGCAGAGCTCATCATCCGCCGTGGGCTGGAAGAACCGGACACGGTTGGCACCTTTACCCCGCACCGCCCGGAACGCCCGCCCAAGCTGGAGGGTGGCAGGCCGTTCAAGATCGTGTCGGATTACGAACCAGCGGGCGATCAGCCGACAGCCATTCGCGAACTTGTCGACACAGCGCTGACGGGCGAAAAAAATCAGGTTCTGCTGGGCGTCACCGGATCAGGTAAGACCTTTACCGTTGCCAAGGTGATTGAAGCATTGCAGCGCCCGGCGCTCATTCTGGCGCCAAATAAGATTTTAGCGGCGCAGCTTTACGGCGAATTCAAAAGCTTTTTCCCCGACAATGCCGTCGAATATTTCGTATCTTATTACGACTATTATCAGCCCGAAGCCTATGTCCCGCGCAGCGACACCTATATCGAAAAAGAATCGAGCGTAAACGAAGCGATTGATCGGATGCGCCATTCGGCGACCAGGTCTTTGCTGGAACGTGATGATGTCATCATTGTGGCCTCCGTTTCGTGCATTTACGGTATCGGTTCCGTCGAAACATACTCGGCTATGATTTTCGACCTGAAAAAGGGCGAAAGCGTGGATCAGCGGGAGTTGATCCGCAAGCTGGTCGCGCTTCAATATAAGCGCAATGATATGGGCTTTGCGCGCGGTAATTTCCGCGTGCGTGGCGACAATCTCGAAATCTTCCCGTCGCATTATGAGGATACCGCATGGCGTGTTAGCTTCTTTGGCGACGAGATTGAGGAAATTGCCGAGTTCGACCCGCTCACCGGCCTTACCGGCGCGAAGCTGAACAGCGTGCGCGTCTACGCTAATAGCCATTATGTGACCCCCGGGCCAACGATGAAGCAGGCCAGCGAGGCAATCCGCTTTGAGTTGACCGAGCGATTGAAAGAGCTGGTGGGCGAAGGCAAATTGCTCGAGGCGCAGCGGCTAGAAGAGCGAACCAATTTCGATCTTGAGATGATTGCCGCAACAGGATCTTGCGCTGGCATCGAAAATTACTCACGCTTTCTCACGGGGCGCTTGCCCGGGGAACCGCCACCAACCTTGTTTGAATATTTGCCAGACAATGCGTTATTGTTCGTCGATGAAAGCCACCAGACAGTGCCGCAAATCGGTGCGATGGCCAAGGGCGACCACCGGCGTAAGCTGACCTTGGCCGAATATGGTTTCCGCCTACCTTCTTGCATCGACAACCGGCCACTGCGCTTTAACGAATGGGACATTATGCGCCCACAGACGGTGTGCGTATCAGCGACGCCGGGCGGGTGGGAGATGGAGCAATCGGGCGGCGTATTTGCTGAACAGGTCATTCGTCCAACGGGGCTTATCGACCCGCCAGTTGAGATAAAGCCCGTTGAAGACCAGGTGCAGGATTGCATCAATGAATGCCGCAAAACGGCAGAAGCCGGTTTCCGCACATTGGTCACAACGCTGACCAAACGCATGGCGGAGGACCTGACCGAGTTCATGCATGAAGCAGGGCTGCGCGTGCGATATATGCATAGCGATGTCGAGACGCTGGAACGCATTGAACTGATCCGGGATTTGCGGCGCGGCGTGTATGACGTGCTGGTCGGTATCAACTTGCTACGGGAAGGTCTCGATATTCCCGAATGCGGGTTGGTTGCGATATTGGATGCCGACAAGGAAGGCTTCTTGCGCAGCGAAACGTCGTTAATCCAGACAATTGGTCGCGCAGCGCGCAACGTTGAGGGCCGCGTAATTCTCTATGCCGATCGTATGACTGGCAGCATGGAACGCGCCATTCGCGAAACCGACCGCCGTCGCGAAAAACAACATGCATATAACATCGAACATGGCATCACCCCTGCGACAATAAAACGCGACATCCATGACATAGTCGCCGACACAGCCAGCCGCGATTCGGTGCTGGTCGAGATTGACGCGGATGGTGCCAACAACCTCGTAGGGCATAATCTGCGCGCCTATATCGACGAACTGGAGAAGAAGATGCGCGCTGCTGCTGCCGATCTGGAGTTCGAAGAGGCAGGCCGCCTGCGTGACGAAATTCGGTCACTTGAGGCAAATGAACTTGGCCTGCCGCACCAGCAACATGTTACTGCACCCAAGGGCCGCGCAACCGAGGGCCAACCTGGCACCCGCAAAATGCGTTATGGCAAAACGCAGCGTAAGTTCGGGAAATAAGGTTTAACTGAGCAATCGCAAAACGGCAGAAAGCCCCGCAAGGCCAAGAACGCCCGCGACAAAACTGCGCCATAAAGCCGGCGGCACCTTGCCAAAGGATTTGGCGCCAAGCCAGTTGCCCAACAACACCGACGGGAACAGCAGCAAAGACAGCCACAACAGGCGCGCATCGGCCAGCCCGAGCACAAAAGCCGAAATCGTGCCTGCAATTGCGGTCGCAAAAAACACGAGCATCATCGATGCGCGGGCCTCTTTTGGTGGGATGGGTTGCCGTAAATAAAAGGGCACGACAGGCGGCCCCGGCATCGCTGCAAAACCGGTCAAAATGCCCGAGGCGATGCCTGTTAAAGCAGTCTCCTTTGGCCCGGGACGCAGCTCCCCACGTTGCGGCAGCAGCACGAGCACAAACGCACCAATGGCGATGGCAGCAATCATCAACCGCGCCACATCCGGGCTGGTGTTCATCAACAGCCAGATACCAAGGGGCGTTGCCAACATGGCAAAAGCGGCAATCATCAACGCGCTCTGGCGGTGAGCGTCAGCGTATATAACTTTCAAGCCGACAGGCCCAATCAAAACCTGAAGCAATATGCCGATGACCACGGCCTCGCCGGGCTTCACAATTAACCCGAACAAGGGCACGAGAATTATGGCCATGCCAAATCCGGTCAGCCCACGAATATAGGCCGCGCCAAAGGTCATGGCCGCCAACAGTGACAATTGCCCTGTGGTAAGTCCAATCAGCTCTTGAATGCTCAGTGCCCCATCGCGGCATGATCAGCCGCGGTCAGCGGCTTTTCTGCAGCCACGCCTTTTTTGTCGAGCCATGCCTGCATGTCTTTTATTTCGGCTTCTTGTGCGGCGATGACCTTCTGCGCAAGCGCGCGCACTTCAGGGTCCTTGCCATGCTCCAGCGCGACCTTCGCCATGTCGACTGCTCCCATGTGATGCGGAATCATGCCCTGCATGAACGCAATATCGGCGTCGGCGTTTATCGTACCCATGCCGGCATGCATCTTGTCATTGGCCGCTGCATAAGCCTTTTGTGCGGCGTTGTAGCTTGCGGTCGCATCTGCCGCTGCCTCTGGTGTAGCGGCACTCTCATCCGCTGCGGGTTGCTGACACGCAGCCAAGAATAATAGGGCAGAAAGCGTCAATGGAAGCGTTTTCATCACTGTCTCCTCAAAGATGGTCTAACGTAAATCCGGCGGCGTAGCTTCATGCGACAACATAGCTATCGCCTCGTCCAGTGTCATGATGCGCTGGCCATCCGAGCCAAGGCTACGGATCGCAACTTTGCCTTCCTCTGCCTCGCGCATTCCAACGACAAGCAAGTGCGGCACCTTCGCCACGCTATGCTCACGCACCTTGTAATTGATTTTTTCGTTGCGCGTGTCGGCTTCAACGCGAATGCCCGCAGCCCGCAACTTTGCGGTAACATCATGCGCATATCCATCAGCCTCCGACGTGATCGTCGCGACCACGGCTTGCACAGGCGCGAGCCAGACTGGGAACCGGCCTGCATAATGTTCGATCAAGATGCCGATAAAGCGTTCATAGCTGCCAAAGATTGCACGGTGCAGCATGACGGGGCGGTGGCGTGCGCCATCCTCTCCAACATAGCTTGCATCCAGACGTTCGGGCATTACGCGATCCGACTGAATTGTGCCCACCTGCCATGTTCGGCCAATCGCGTCGGTCAGATGCCATTCCAGTTTTGGTGCATAAAACGCCCCCTCGCCTGGCAATTCTTCCCAACCATATTCTGCAGTCGCGAGCCCCGCTCTAACAACGGCATCACGAAGCTCATTTTCCGCCTTGTCCCAATCGGCATCCGAACCAAAGCGTTGGTCTGGACGCAAAGCGAGCTTGATTGAATAGGTAAACCCAAATTCCTTATAGATTCGGTCAGCAAGCACACAAAAGGCCTGTACCTCTTCGACAATCTGGTCCTCGCGGCAGAAAATATGCGCATCGTCTTGCGTAAACTGACGCACCCGCATCAGGCCATGCAACGCGCCATGCGGTTCATTACGGTGGCAGCAGCCATTTTCGTATAAGCGCATTGGCAGATCGCGATAAGATTTAATCCCCTGACGGAAAATCAAAACATGCGCCGGGCAGTTCATGGGCTTCAGCGCCATCCAGTCGGCATCGCCCGAAATTACGGGGCCATCGTCATCGACATTGGGCACTTCATCCGGGATGACAAACATATTGGCGCGATATTTGCCCCAATGTCCCGATTGCTGCCACTGGCGCGCGTCCATGACTTGCGGCGTTTTGACTTCCATATAACCGGCGCCATCAATCGCCCTGCGCATATAAGCCTCAAGTTCGCGCCAGATCAGATAGCCATTGGGATGCCAAAAGACCGATCCATGCGCTTCTTGCTGCAGATGGAAAAGGTCCATATCCTGGCCCAAACGGCGATGGTCCCGCTTGGCAGCTTCTTCCAGCCGGAGCAGATGGGCATCAAGCTGTTTCTTGTTTAACCAGCCCGTACCGTAAATGCGGCTTAATTGGGGATTGTTCTGGTCGCCGCGCCAATAAGCGCCAGCCACCCGCGTCAGCTTGAACGCCGCCGGATCCAACTTTCCGGTCGATGCCAAATGTGGCCCCCGGCACATGTCCATCCAGTCATCGCCGGACCAATAGACCGACAGCTCCTCGCCCGCGGGCAGTTCCGCTGCCCATTCCGCTTTAAATTTTTCGCCAGCCTTTTGCCATGTCGCAATCAACGCATCGCGCGCCATCACTTCGCGGCGAAGCGGCTTATCGGCGCGTATGATTGCGCGCATTTGTTCCTCAATCGCAGGCAAATCATCCATCGTGAACGGCCCACGCTCGGCAGGCGCCATCACGTCATAATAAAAACCGTCATCCGTCGATGGGCCAAATGTGATTTGCGTGCCGGGAAACAGCGTCTGCACCGCTTCTGCCAATATATGCGCAAAATCGTGGCGGGCGAGCTCAAGCGCGTCGGCCTCATCACGGGTCGTCACCAACGCCAGCTCCGCATCTGCCTCAATAGGGCGCATGATGTCACGTAATTCGCCATCCACACGCGCTGCAATCGCCGCCTTCGCAAGGCCGGGACCAATTGCGGCGGCAATATCCGCAGGGGTAGTGCCACGCGCAACTTCACGGGCAGAGCCATCGGGAAGGGTGACACGGATCATCTCGGACATGGATTATTTGCTTTCAACTGCGGTTAGAAGCGCTCCTTTGCCAGCCCAGAGGCGAAGTCGCAAGTGTGCAGCCATGGTCCCTGAACAAGAACCACTTATCATAGACAATCCAACTAGCCTGTCGTCTTCTCCGAACGATAAGGAACAAATTCCCCAAGGCTGCACACGCCGCCAGTCATGCCGGTGGTCCTGTCCACGAGGCGGATGAGATCGCCTTTGCATTTTTGGCTGCCAAATTGTTCGGACACGATGATGTCATCGTCACGCGATAGTCCGCTGCATGCGGATCGCAAATTGTTTTGGTACACCAAACGGCCTGACACACGGTAGAGCAAGATATTGTCACTTACGCGGATGGTATTGGTGCCGTTAAAGTCGCTAATGCAATTTACCGGCTTGCCAGCGACCTTGCCGTTCAGTTCTTTCATCAAGACCGCGCTCTGTTTTTCGGTTAGCGGCTTTGGGATATTATCCACTTGGCCGCACGCAGCAACCAATGTCAAAGGAGAGGCAAAGGCGACCAGTTTACATATATGCATCGATTTTCTCCGGATCACGCGAGCGGCATATCATATACGCGGCAGGATGAACCACAGATTATCAGATAAATGTCGCACTATGACGTTTTTCACCCGCGGTGACCTGAACGACCGCGTTGCTAAGGTCAGCATCCACTGGCCCATCCATCACCGCCATGGCGCGCGCGCCGCCTTCGGTTTCCAGCAACAATGTTGCCGCACCGAAACCGTCCTTGCCCGCTGATCGCACAAAGCTGAGCACCCGCGCTTTGCCTTGGGGCGCATCGTCAAGCGCCAGCGGCGTTGGCGCATAGCCATTCACCGCATCGCCGGACCACGCTACCCGCGGCTGCGTTGCCGCGTAAATCCCGACCGCCTGCTTCGACATCACGCCGCCATTGGCCGTGACCAAAGCTGGCTTAGTTCCGTCACGGCGCAACGCGTCAACCATCGCGGCGATGTTATAGTTGCCATAGCCATTGCCCGGGCCGCCAAAGAAGCTGAGTCCGCCGGTGAGCGTATAGTCGCCTAACGCTCGGCCTGCATCTTGCATACTGTCCACCGCCGCGAATACCGCACAGGGAAAGCAACTATAAATGTCCACCGGGCCAAGGTCAGCGGACGCAAGACCGGCTTGGTTAAGTGCAGCAGTGATCGCAAAATCTAACGCAGCGGAACGGTGAATGACCGCGCGTTCGGACAAGGGTGGCTCTGCTGCTTCGGCTGCGCCCGCCAACCACACCCATTTATCTTGCGGTACGCCCAATTCGCGGGCCTTGCCTGCGCTGGTCAGGATAACCGCGCCGCCCAAGTCGACCGCGTCTTGCGCGACATGCCAGCGGCGGTAAATGTCGGTTAGCGGATAATTGCCATTGTCGTCACTCTGCAGTGCCTCCGGGGATCGTAAACCGGGGAACTGCGCATGGGTGCGCGTTGCGGCTTTCACCGAAAAGGCAGACCATAAGGCCGCCATCTCGCGGGCATAGGCCTCTCCATCGAGGCCAATTTCTATACGTCGTGCATTTTCAATCAGACTGTAAGCCAGCGGCATGGAAATGATGCCATGGCGGATTTCGGTACGGCTCAAAATAGGAAAGGTAGACAGGCGGTTATCGAACGGCGTGTCCGACGCCAAACCCCAGTCTAATGATATGCCCGCCTTGCGGGCACGCTTGGCCGTGCCCGTAGCCTCTGCTGCAACAAGCACCGCCAGACTGCACGCACCTCGCCTTATGTCCCCGGCCAGCTCGTTCAACATCGCCTGCGGGCTTTGGCCGCCGACATCGGCATAGATCAAACGCTGGGCACTGATCCCGCCCGCGGCGCCAAAGGCCTCGGGCGTATTATCGGGAGAGCCTGTACCAAGGCTGACACCGCTATCCTCAAAGGTCCGAATGGCGGCGATGGTGTGAATCGCGGCAGCGATGGCTTGCGGCTGCCCCGTATCGCCAAGGGCTGCCTTGATTGCGGCGCCGGCCAAATCACGTGGAGCTGGCCATTCGCCAGCCACGGTCTTGCGGCTCGCTTCGCCTACACCGATGATTACTGGCGCGCCCGCGTCAAAATTGCTCATGTTGCTCTCCCGATTATCTCTTAACTGCACGCTTAAATATGCTAGCAGGCTATGCAAGGAATAAGGAGAGCGCACATGGCGAAATGGCCGAAATTGACATGGGACACAGAACCAACCGGACCTTTGAAGGGCATTAAGGTTGTGGATATGGCCACCGTCGTGCTTGGGCCTTATGCTACTGTGCAATTAGCCGATTTAGGTGCCGAAGTAATCAAAATCGAAAATAGCGAGGGCAACACCCCTGGCGACATGATGCGCCATGGCGGCGATTCGCCCACCAAACAACATGGTCCGATTTTCACTGCGCTCAACCGCAATAAAAAAGCCATTAACCTCAACATCAAAAAGCCTGAGGACAAAGCCGTGCTCGAAGCTTTGTTGGAAGAGGCCGATGTGTTCATCCATAATGTCCGCATGGCAGGCGTCGAGCGACTTGGTTTTGGGTATGAGGCCGTGAAGGCTATCAACCCCAACATCGTATATGTGCATTGCGCGGGCTTTGGTGCGGGCGGTGCTTATGGGGAGCGGCAGGCCTATGACGACCTCATCCAGGCCGCCTCCGGCTTTGCCGCATTAAGCGAACAGCGCGATGGCGGGCGACCAACTTATTCCCCAAGCCTTGTCGCAGATAAGGTCAGCGGTCTGTTCGCGGCCAACGCCACAATGGCAGCATTGCTTGGCCGCGCAGGGGGCCAAGGTGGGCAGTTTGTTCAAGTACCGATGTTTGAATGCTTCACTTGGTTCAACATGGTCGAAAACCTGTGGGGCGAAACCTTCGTCCCCGGCAATGGCCGTATGGGCTACACACGCTCGGTCAACCCGCGTCGCCGGCCCTACCCGACCAAAGACAGCTTCATTGCCATCGTCCCTTATAATGACCGGCAATGGGCCACATTTTTTGAACTGGGTGGACGGCCCAATGTCTTCGATGACCCGCGCTTTTCGACCTATCAGGAACGCACCAAGCACACAGGCGAATTATATGCGTTGATCGAAGAAGTGAGCGCGACGCGAACCACCGCCGAATGGCTTGACCTGTTAGCACAGCATGACATTCCAGCAATGAAGTATAACCGCATGGCCGACGTGCTGGCCGATCCACATTTGGCTGATGTCGGCTTTTTTGAAGAACGGGAATCGCCGGACCTTGGTAAATACCGGTCGATGAAACATCCCGTGCATTATGCGGGGACGCCTGTGTCCAATTATGCCCATCCGCCGATGCTGGATGCCGATGGAGACGAAATTAAGGCCGCGTTAGGGATGTAAGCCCCTGTCTCTTTGGGGAAGGATAAACCTAAACCAGCAGTCCGCGCATGATCAGGTCAATGGTATGCTCGCGATAGGCATCGCGCATATTCTCGTCAAAATCATCCTGATTGTAACAATGGCGCAGCACCAACCGCGATGAATAGAAACGGTCGGCCGCGCCAGTTACCGTGAAGTAGAAAAATTGCGGGTCGGTTTTGCGGAATTTACCGGCTTTTATGCCTTGCGCAATAAGCACTTCATAGACGTTCGAAATCGGCTTGAGATACAATTCCGCAATGCGCGCCGCTTCAGCAGGGGCGCTGTCGCGGACCATGCGCATTAACAGGCGGTTGAGATAGGGAAAGGCATGATAAGTGTCGATTACAGCGCCAATATGGATACGCAATTTGTCGGCAGGCTGCATGTCTTTGGCGACCAAAGCTCCCAAGCTTTGCACGATATTGCCCATGTCACGATCAAGCAACGCCAGCATTAGGCCGTTTTTATTGCCAAAATAATATTTGACCAAAGCGCTGTTGAGCCCAGCACGCAGCGACAGTTCGGACAGCGACAGGTCAATCGTGTCACCTTCGCGCATGATCTGGCTGGCTGCCTCGATCAATTGATCGCGCGCATTGTTGCCATCGGATGTATCGCTCGCCAGTCTTGGTCCTGTTGTTGCCATTGGTGTCCGCACCCCCTTTGCGTGAGGTTACTTATAGACAGGTTCGTCCCACCATGGGAAGAAGTCTGGTAAGTCTGCGGAAACTTTATCGGGATAATCTGGGGCACGCTTTTCCAAAAAGCTGGCGATACCCTCTTTCGCATCGCCGGAACGCGAACGGCGGTAAATGGCCCGACTATCAATCGCATGTGCGGACATTGGGTGGTCGGCAGCGGACAGACGCCACAGCATAGCGCGCGTCAGAGCAATAGATACAGGCGCTGTGTTATCGGCAATCTCACGCGCCAGCATCCGCGCCGCATCCATCAATTCGGTGGGCGCATGAACAGAGCGGACAAGGCCACCGTTTAAGGCCTCCGCGGCGTTAAACACCCTACCCGTCATACACCATTCCAACGCCTGCTGCATGCCTACCAAGCGGGGCAGAAACCAACTAGAGGCCGCCTCTGGCACAATCCCGCGCCGGGCAAAGACAAAGCCGAAGCGCGCATTGTCGCTCGCCAAACGAAAATCCATTGGCAATTGCATGGTCGCGCCAATGCCCACCGCGGCGCCATTGATTGCGCCGATAACCGGTTTTTTGCATTGGAAAATTCGTAGCGTCAGACGCCCGCCAGAGTCGCGCACCCGCTCGTCCGAAAGCGATTCCACCTCCGATCGGCTAGCAAACACATCGCCGCCCGCCTCCGGCGTAAGATCCGCGCCGGCACAAAAAGCGCGTTCACCCGATCCCGTAACGATGACAGCACGCACAGCATCATCTGCGTCGACCAAATCAAATGCCGTGCACATCTCGCGCATCATAACATTGGTAAATGCATTCATTTTTTCGGGACGATGCATCGTGATCGTGGCGATGCCGTCAGCGACCGCATATTGGATTTGGGTGAATTCGGTCATCACTTGCACACCTCTATAATAGGTTCCAACACACCCTATAATCTATCCGTGTCGCGCCCAGTCTAGACATCTCTCAGTCGTCCACGACCTCAAAATGTCTCAACGATGCGCGACACGAACAGAATGCGTTGCGTTTACCGTGGCGCCATGCGGATAGCACCGTCGATACGCACGTCTTCGCCGTTGAAATATCCACATTCAATCATTGTCATGGCGACTTGCGCGAATTCCTCCGGATGGCCAAGGCGCTTGGGGAAAGGCACAGATGCCGCAAGTGCATCTTTCACGGCTTGCGGCGCACCATTCATCAACGGCGTGTTGAAAATGCCCGGCAAGATAGTGTTGACGCGAATGCCTTCGCTCATCAAATCGCGCGCGATTGGCAAGGTCATACCAACAACGCCGCCCTTGGATGCCGAATAAGCCGCTTGACCCATTTGACCATCTTCAGCCGCAACCGATGCGGTGTTTACCATCGCACCGCGTTCGCCATCTTCTATTGGCTCAAGCGTCAACATACCCGCTGCCGACTTGGCGATGCAGCGGAACGTGCCAACGAGATTGATTTGAATAATACGGTCAAAGGCGTCGAGCGGAAAATGCTTGATCGAACCGTCTTCCTTCGAACGGCTAGCCGTTTTGGCAGCGTTACCCGTGCCCGCGCAGTTCACCAAGATACGTTCCTGACCGTGCACCGCGCGTGCCTTGGCAAAGCCAGCGTCAACGCTTTCGTCGCTGGTGACATTGACGTTGCAAAACACACCACCGATTTCTGCGGCCAATGCTTCGCCCTTTTCGGCTTGAAGATCGAAAATCGCGACCTTTACACCCTTGGCGGCGAGCGCCCGTGCGGTTGCTTCGCCAAGGCCAGATGCGCCGCCGGTGACGACTGCTGCGACTGTTGAATCCAATTTCATATTCTTAAATCTCCGAAATATACATCGTCACTCTGAACGTGTGGATGGTGGGGTGTTAAACCCGCTCAATAATCGTAACGTTGGCCTGACCGCCGCCTTCGCACATCGTTTGCAGACCATAACGCCCACCGCGTGCTTCCAGCGCATTCAATAAGGTCGCCATCAACTTCGTTCCTGATGCACCCAGCGGGTGACCCAAGGCAATCGCCCCGCCATGAACGTTGATCTTCGAACGATCGCCACCAATGTGCTTAAGCCATGCCAAAGGCACCGGCGCGAACGCTTCGTTTACTTCATACAAATCAATGTCCGAAATTTTCATACCCGAACGCTGAAACGCGCGGTCGGTTGCGAACAATGGTTCTTCCAGCATGATAACCGGGTCGCCCGCCGTCACTGTCAGGTTGACGATCCGCGCGCGCGGGGTCAGGCCATGTTCTTTCAACGCCTTTTCCGACACGATGAGAACCGCCGATGCACCATCGCAAATCTGGCTGGCATTGGCAGCAGTGATCGAGCCGCCTTCCTGTAGCAACTTAACGCCCGACAGGCTTTCAAAGGTCGCGTCAAAGCGGATACCTTCATCGCTATTGTGGACAATTTTGCCCTCTGGCGTATCGACTTCTATGCCGACGATTTCATTGGCAAATGCACCGCTTTGCGTCGCGGCAATCGCCTTTTGATGCGATTCCAAAGCAAACTGATCAAGATCTTCGCGGGTAAAGCCATATTTCTTCACCAGCATTTCAGCGCCCATGAACTGGCTGAACATGATGCCGGGATAGGCTTCCTCCAAACGCGGACTTTTGTAAGTGCCCATACCTTCTTTTTTGAACAGCATCGATGTCGAGCCCATCGGCACGCGCGTCATGCTCTCGATACCCGCGGCAAGGACAATGTCCTGCGTACCGGACATAACACCTTGCGCGGCAAACATCATCGACTGTTGTGATGATCCGCATTGGCGGTCAATGCTGACCGAAGGGATAGAGTTCGGAAGGCGTGAGGCCAGCACGATGTTGCGGCCAACGTCACCTGCTTGCTCGCCCCCTTGCATGACGCAGCCCATGATAACGTCTTCAATCGCCGCAGGGTCGAAATCATTGCGGTCGGCAATAGAATCGAGAACCGCAGCACCCAAATCCACCGGATGCACACCCGCAAGCTTACCGCCGCGACGGCCACCTGCGGTACGGACCGCATCCACAATATAGGCGTCTGCCATTTTCACTCTCCTCTTGTTCGAAATTTAATCAGACGATTAAACTTTGAAGGGGGAGAGTCAAGGCCCTCCCCATCTTTAACCGATGGGGAGGGTTTAAGTTTAGGCCGCTTCGCGGGCTATCGTGATCACTTGCGGATAGGTGAACTCAAGCAAACCTTCCTCACCCAATTCTGCACCGAAACCAGACTGCTTATGTCCGGCAAAAGGCGCGTTGGGGGCAAGGTGCATGGATTCGTTAATCCAGACCGTGCCGGTTTCCAATTGCTCGGCAACCTCCACAGCGGCTTCTGGATTGCTGGTCCAGATAGATCCGGCAAGTCCATAGTCGGACGCGTTGGCGCGGCTGATAACTTCATTAATTGTTGAAAATTTCATCAACGGCATGACGGGGCCAAATTGTTCCTCTGCTACAATCCGCGCGTCTTCGGGCGGATTATCCAGCACTGTGACGGGCACAAAATAGCCGGGGATCGATGGGTCATGATCGCCACCAGCGAGGAATTTATATCCCTTGTCCTTCGCGTCCTGAATAAGTTCCAACACGCGCTTATACTGTGGCTTGTTCTGAATGGGGCCAATTGCGGTTCCCTGTTCAGCGCCATCGCCAACCTTAACTGCCTTGGCATAGGCGGCAATCGCACCCGACAATTCGTCATATATATCTTCGTGAATATAGATACGCTTGGCCGCAATGCAGACTTGGCCTGCATTGTAAAAGCTTGCCCAAAACAGCTTTTCCGCAACCTTGCTGACATCGGCATCGGGCAGAACAATTGCGGCGTCATTACCGCCCAGTTCAAGCGTGATGCGTTTCAAATCCTTCGACGCGGACTCCATTACGCGCTTGCCCGTGGCCGTTGAACCCGTGAAGGTGATCTTATCGATGTCAGGATGCGCGGTGAGCAATGGACCAAGCGCGTCGCCGCCTGTAATGATATTCAGCACGCCGGGCGGGAACACGCCCGCAACCAGTTCGGCCAAGCGCAACGTCGCCAACGGCGTGAACGGCGATGGCTTGAGCACCATTGTGCAGCCGGACAATAAGGCAGGCACAATCTTCTGGATTGCCATCAACACAGGGAAGTTCCACGGCACTATACCGCCCACCACGCCAACAGGCACACGACGGGTACGGCTGAGACGCTTGTCGCTGTCCTCCGTGATCTTCTCTTCCAAATTCAGCATTGGCAAAGCGCGCGTCATACCCACGCAGCCGGCTATTTCACTGCCCGCCTGCATATGCGGCTTGCCCTGTTCAGCGGTAAGCAAACGCATCAGCTCATCGCTGTTCGTCTTGATCACCTCTGCCATTTTTGCGAACAAAGCGCGGCGTTCCTCGACGCTTGTTTTCTTCCATGTCTGAAACGCAGCACGCGCAGCGGCAACCGCCTTGTCAAGATCTGCCTGACCGCAATCGGGTACTTGGCCAATGACCTGCTCGGTCGCTGGATTCACGACATCAATCCATTTGCCATTATCCACCAGCTCGCCGTTGATCAGATTTTTATATTGCGTGGTCATTGTCTATCTCCTGATGAGTCTTTGGCGTTATAGCCTTAAGTTGACGCTTTGTCCTGCTTTGCCCAATATTCATCGCGCAGCAGGCGCTTGTATAGTTTCCCAGTATCGTGACGCGGAAGCTCTTCACGGAAATCAATGCGGCGCGGGATTTTAATACCCGATAGCTTCTCCCTCGCATAAGCGGTCAGTTCATCACGCAAATCATCGCCAGCGTCGGCCATATCGAGTGGCTGCACCACGGCGATAACCTCTTCGCCCATTTCGTCATGCGGGCCGCCGATGACGGCAACGTCGCGCACGCGGGGATGCGTGAGGAGATGGTTTTCGATCTCCTGCGGGTAAATGTTCACGCCGCCCGAAATGATCATGAAGCTTTTTCGGTCGGTGAGATAAAGATAACCCTCTTCATCCAGCCGTCCAACATCGCCCAATGTGGTCCAGCCATGCTTATTGGTCGCACCTTTGGTTTTATCAGGATCATTATGGTAGCTGAATGATGCCGCGCTTTCGAAGAACACGGTTCCTTCTTGGCCAACGGGCACATCGTCACCTTCTTCATCGCATATATGCATCGTGGCGTTCAACGCTCGGCCAACAGAACCTTTATGAGTCAGCCACTCCTCGCTGGAGATGAAGGTGATTCCCTGCCCCTCGGTTCCGGCGTAATATTCGCGCAATACAGGGCCCCACCAGTCAATCATTGCCTCCTTAATGGGCACAGGACATGGTGCGGCAGCATGGACTGCTGTTTCCAGACTGGACACATCATATTTAGCGCGCACTTCTTCGGGCAACTTCAGCATGCGTGCAAAATGCGTTGGCACCCATTGGCTGGCGGTAATTTTATAGGTCTCGATAGCCGCCAAAGCCGCTTCAGGATCGAATTTCTCCATCACCACGACCGTGCCGCCAAGGCGATGCACCGCCGCACACCAGCGCAAGGGAGCGGCATGATAAAGCGGCGCTGGCGACAAATAGACACTATCACCCGAAAATTTGAAGGCCATCATGGCAAGGCCAGCAAGGACATTGGGGGCGGCAATATTGGCGTCTTCGGGCAACGGAAAGCGAATACCCTTCGGTTGCCCCGTAGTGCCGGAACTGTACAACATGTCAGTACCCGCGCGCTCATCGGCCACCGGCGTGATGGGCATATCGGCAACTGCAGCGGCGTAATTATGCCACCCGGCATGAGCGCCACCAAGGATGAAACGCGTCACCGGGCTTTCAATCTGGTCCAGCACCGCACCAAGATAAGGCGAGGCGAACAAAGCCTTCGACCCGCTGTCCTTCAGGATATAATCGATTTCGGACGCCGTAAGACGGGAGCTAATCGCCACATAGATCAAGCCCGCCCGCTGCGCGCCCCAGACAAGATCAAAAAATTCAGCGCGGTTTTCGAGGCAAATTGCCAATGTATCGCCATGCTCCAGTCCCAGCGACCGAAATAAATGGGCGCACTGGTTGGAACGTTCATCCAGTTGCTTGTATGATATGGTCTCGCCGGACCCCGCCATGATGACGGCGGGTTTTTGAGGATTTGCGGCGGCGTGAACGGTTGGATGGCCCATGTTATTCCCCCTGCCAATTCGGTTTACGCTTTTCGGCAAAGGCCAACGCGCCTTCGCGTGAGTCCTTCGACGCAAAAACAGGCGCGCAAATCTCGTTCTGCTTCTTCCATATTTCCGAAGAATTCCAGTCGGGGCGCTCGTTGATAACGCGCTTCGTCGCAATCAGTGCAAGCGGTCCATTGGCGGCTACTTTGGCAGCAAGTTCAAGCGCGGCATCAATGGCGGCGCCGTCCGTCACGCGGTTCACAAAGCCCATTTCATATGCTCGCTGCGCAGAGATAAAATCACCTGTCAGCGCCAGTTCCATCGCCATGCGCTTGCCGATGATTGATGGCAGCGTCAGCAAACCGCCAGCAGCAGCCACAAGGCTGCGCTTCACCTCAGGGATACCAAACTGCGCCTTGTCATTCGCCACCAAAAGGTCGCACGCAATTGCAATTTCCATGCCGCCAGCCAGCGCATAGCCCTCTACCGCACCAATTAACGGCTTGGCCGGTGGAGACTCAATAAAGCCTGCAAAGCCCTTGCCCTTGATGCTAGGTAGCTCCCCGCGCAGAAAAGCCTTCAGATCCATGCCCGAGCAGAAAGTGCCGCCAGCGCCGGTGATGATACCCGCGTTCAAGCTTTTATCGTTATCCAACTGCTCCATGGCCGCAGCGATACCTTGGGCGACAGCCTGGTTAACCGCGTTCTTGGCCTCGGGCCGGTTGATGGTGATGATCAGGACACCGTCCTGCGTTTGAGTTAGGACTTCGGACATGCATACTCTCCTAAACAACAACCATAACCCCGCGCTCAGTTGAAGGTCACTTGTCAGGCAATGACTGTGCCCGGTGGAGACGCGCCCTTCTGCAGGCTCGGGGCTAACACATTCTTAAATGCTCACCGGCCTTTGGGGAGGCCAAGCACATGTTCGCCGATGATATTCTTCTGAATCTGGCTCGTGCCGCCACCAATGGTGGCGGAAAAGCTGTTGAGATACGACCGGTGCCAATAGCCGTCATCGACTGCATTTTCGTCACCAACATAATAGCCCGCGCGCGTGCCCTGAAACTGCAGCGAAAATTCCGTCAGTTCCCGCACTAACTCGGTGCGTGCCAACTTGTTCATCAACGCCAGCCCCATGGGACGATCACTGGTCAGCGGTGCCATGCGGCGGCGTTGGTTGTTGAGGTTCAGCGCCTGAATCTCGATCATATAATCCACGAGCTTGTCGCGCATGACCGGATCATCCAGCACGGGTTTACCGCCCCGCTTTGCCGAGCGCGCCATATCAATCACGCCCATCACGTCCATTTCTTTAACGAAATAGCCACCAACAGGGTTCACCTTCGCGCCGCGTTCATATTCCAACGTCTTCATCGCGACCATCCAGCCTTGGCCCTCTTCGCCAACAAGGCCCGATGCCGGGATGCGCGCGTCAGTGAAAAAGCATTGGGTGAAGCCATATTCGCCGGTAAGTTTCTTCAACCGCCGCGTTTCAACACCGGGAATTTTCATCGGCGCTAAGAAGAACGAAAGCCCTGCATATTTGCTTGGTCCGTCATTCGACGTGCGCGCGAGTAGGATCATATAATCTGCGCGATCGCCCAAAGATGTCCAGATTTTGGAGCCATTGATGACATATTCGTCGCCATCACGGACCGCTTTGGTTTGCGCGCTACCAAGATCCGACCCATGCTCCGGTTCCGAAAAGCCCTGACACCAGATTTCTTCGGCAGACAGCATAGGCTTGATGAAGCGGCGCTTATCCTCCTCACGGCCAATGTCGAGCAACAAGGGCCCCGTCCAACCATTGGCAATCGCGTTCAGCATGATAGGTGCATCATGGTTTTTCATGATCCGCGTGGCGATACGCTGATATTCGGGATGCATGCCATAGCCGCCATATTCGGTGGGCCAAGACATGCCGAAATAGCCTGCTTCGTAAACTTTGCGTTGCCAATCCCGCAGAAAATCAAACTGCTGATCGGTCGACACTTCCATGAAGGTCAAAGGCAGCATGAAGCCGGGATCGCGCACCGTATTTTCGGAGAACCACGCGTCGCATTGCTTTTCAAAGGTGGCGAGTTCCTGCGGGCTTGGTGTGCTCATGGGCTGATTCCTCTCTCCGCATTTAATTGCGCGATTAAATAGAGGATTGCAAGAGCCGTTTGACAGGTTCAGCCCTTCTTGAACGGTGCCATTTCACCGAGAAATTCTATCTCGCGCTCCATCGCCTGAGTTTCCCGCTCCAGAAAATCGGCCACGGCTGCTCGAAAGCCTTCATTGGCAATATAATGCGCCGAATAGGTCGGCACCGCTTCATAACCGCGCGCCAATTTATGCGCGCCTTGTGCGCCAGCTTCAACACGGGCCAGACCATGTTTGATGGCGTAATCAATCGCCTGATAATAACATAATTCAAAATGCAAAAAGGGCACGTCGCGCGTACAGCCCCAATAGCGGCCATATAGGCAATCGGGTCCGACAAAATTGAGCGCACCTGCAATCGGACGGTCATCATCAAAGGCGAGGAAAAGGACAATGCTGTCGCGCATTTTTGTGCCGATAATGTCGAAAAAAGAACGCGTCAGATAAGGCGTGCCCCATTTGCGCGCGCCAGTATCCTGATAGAATATCCAGAATGCATCCCAGTGTTCGGGTGTGATATCCGCGCCCGCAATCTGTTGTATCCGGACGGCCTCTTGTGCACCTGCACGTTCCTTGCGGATGGCCTTGCGCTTACGCGACGATAAAGCACCCAGAAAGTCTTCAAAATCGGCATAATCGCGGTTCTGCCAATGGAATTGCGTTCCAACGCGCGTGAGCCAACCTGCCGCGCGAAATAGCTCCAGTTCCGCCTCTTCAACAAAAGTGGCATGCGCGGACGACAGGCCATTTTGGTCCACAACCGCTTCGGCGGCGGCCAATATCGCTGGCGCAAGAGCGGGGTCGCGCAAGAGCACTCGCGGTCCCGGCACGGGCGAAAATGGCGCAGCAATCTGCAGCTTCGGATAATATTGCCCGCCCGCGCGGTGAAATGCGTCCGCCCAATGATGGTCGAACACATATTCGCCTTGGCTGTGGGTTTTAAGATAGGCCGGCAGAGCAGCAGCAGGAATGTCGCCTTCATCGCGGATCATGATTGGCGCAGGCGACCAGCCCGTCCCAGGGCCAACGCTGCCAGACTCCTCCAACGCCACCAAAAACGCGTGGCCGACAAACGGGTTGCCCCGTAGGTTCAGCGCATCCCACTGGTCGGCGGGAATATCGCTAACTTTGTTTAAGAGTTCGGCGGTGACGCCGTCGGTCATTAAACCGCGCGCACCTTTACAACGCAGTCAATCTCAACGGTTGCATCGCGTGGTAGCACTGGCACGGACACCGCAGCGCGGGCATGCTTGCCGGCGTCACCAAACACAGCTTCCATCAAATCCGAAGCGCCATTGGCGGCTTCAGGTTGATCTGTGAAATCAGGGGTCGACGCGACAAATACGCCAAGCTTGACGATCCGCTCCACGCGGTCGAGGTCGCCACCGAGGGCTGCTTTCATCTGCGCAATGAGCATGACTGCGCACGCTTTGGCCGCAGCCTTTCCGTCTTCAAGTGTCCGCGTGTCGCCGACTTTACCGGTAACAACCTTGCCATCTACGAAAGGCAACTGTCCCGAAATGAACAACATCCCGTTCGCTTCGACAGCGGGCACATAAGATGCGACCGGCGCAGCGGGTGCCGGAAGAGTAATGCCCAGTTCAGCCAATTTTGCTTCGATCATCATACTACCTTTTCCAATGCAGGCGCTGGTACGTTCGCCACCAGCTTTTCCCTAATCCAAACTTCCGCGTCCGCCCACCGATCCAGCCGCGCATGCGCTGATTTCGAAGGCTTAACGCGCTCCCACAATAATGGCTCACCAACGAAATGCAGACGCCAGACGTCGGGATGCAACGCCCCTACCGATTCATGCTGATGCCCCAGATCGTCGACAAAAACCGCAACGCTGGGTCGATATTCTTCGAGGATCCGTCCAAGCGCCTCCCCCTTGCCGCCTTGATTACAATAAACAGGTGCGTCGATGCCAACGGCCCGCAATTGCTCAGTCCGCGGCCCTGCGCGGTGGTCAAGCAGGTTGGTCAGGATCACGACATCGGCATGTTCACGTAGGCGATTGAGACCTTCTACGGCGCCATCAATTGCCTGCTGTCGGTGCATTTCGGTATCGAAAAATCCGTTGAGCAAATCCCAAACCTGACCGCGTTCAACGACTGTGCCATCATGCTTGTGGCGCAACGCTTCACCCCAGTCACCATGGACAAGGTCGAAATGGATATTGTGGACACCATCGAGCCAGTCACGAAATGGCACGATCATATGCAACAACACTTCGTCGCAATCGGAAATCAGCAATGGCCGGGAATTCATAACACTCATGCATCCAACTCCTGCCGTGCCTGCACCAATACAGCGGGCGACACCCCTATGACCGCGGCGCAAGCGACAAGGTCGGGTTCATACGCCTCCAAAAACGACAGAATCGCGGCCTGCGTGCTGCGTTCCATAACGCTGCTGCGCAATCCCTCTGGCGTGAGGCCAGTGAGCGACAATAATCGCTCCGCACGTGATTCTTCCATCAACGCCCAAGCCAATGCCTGGAACGCCATCGCCGATGGGTCTAATGTGTGGTTTCTCTCATGCATGCCTTCCGCTTAAGCCAAGGCATAGCCGAACGCAAAGCCAGAAAAGGTCCATATGGATAAAAAGCTGATGCCGTTTTGGGAAGCGGTGCAGCGATCAATGGAACGGCGCGCGCACCCCAGTACTTTTATTACAAAAATCAAAAAGGGCGCCAAAAGCGCCCTGATCGATACCCTATTCAAGCAACCGCGTTGGCTTACTTGATTTTGGCTTCCTTGAACTCGACATGCTTGCGCACAACGGGGTCATATTTGCGGAACGTCATCTTTTCAGTGATGTTGCGCGGATTTTTCTTGGTCACGTAAAAGAAGCCCGTGTCAGCGGTGCTGAGCAGCTTGATCTTGATCGTGGCTGGCTTCGCCATGGCCCATTCCTTTTATTCAAAAAATTTCGTAAAAAACTGCGCAGAAAAAAGCCGCGCTGTTCACAGACGGGGGCCAATGCGGATTCGCGGGACCAAAGTCAAGCCAATAAGCTGGTATCTGGATTGAAGACCTGCCAAATTCGTACCTAGCTGCCATGCTGAACGCTTTTCAGCAGCTTACTTTTTCTACACCTCGGTACACAAGTTCCTGAAACAGGCTCAGATGATGCGTAGGCTGTGCGCGCAAATAAAGCGATTCGTTCAACCCGCCAACATCAAAATATCTGCATCACGCGCTGCCCTCCCAAGCGACAGCTTGGAAATCGGTCCCTTCGTCCCCATGTTAAGAGTCCCCCCGATACAGGAGAACTGCAATGGCAGCTGGCGACAATAGCAAAAAGGCATTGGCGGACGCGTTAAATGGCCTTCTGGCCGATTATTATGCGTTATATCTGAAAACTAAGAATTTTCACTGGCATGTTACAGGCCCGCATTTCCGGGAATATCATTTGCTGTTTGACGAACAGGCGACAGAGCTGATCGCGACGACCGACCTTGTGGCCGAACGGGTGCGCAAATTGGGTCAGGATACGCTCACGTCCATCGGTTCGATTGCAGCAAAGCAGCGCATTGCTGATCATGATTCGACGTCAACGGATGCGGCCGCGATGCTCGCGGCACTGCACACCGATAATGAGACGCTAATAAAAGCGTTGAAGGAGGCCAAAGACCTCGCGGAAGAAGCGGGCGACAATGCCACCGATGGATTGCTTGACGATTGGACGGACCAAGCCGAGCAGCGCGCTTGGTTCTTGGCCGCCACGATGGGTAACGCATAACGGCAGAAACAAAAAGGGCGGGCGAAGCGTATGACTCCACCCGCCTTTTTGAATGTCTAAAGGGCGTTTATTCGGAGAGCGTGCTCAGGTTTGTTGCCGAATATTTGCCACGACGATCAATTTCGATATCGAAGGCCAAACGGTCGCCTTGGGTTACTTGACCCATGCCCGAACGCTCAAGCGCGGAAATGTGCACAAACACATCTTCGCCGCCATCATCACGTTGCACAAAACCAAAACCCTTCATGTCATTGAAGAATTTAACAGTGCCGTTGGCGCGTTCGCCTGTCGATTCGCGCTGCGGACCACGAGGAGCCGAATCGCGATCGCCGCCACGGAAGCCGCCACGATCATCGCCGCGTGGTGCACGGTCACGATCAAAAGCTGGACGATCAGGACGCGGTGCGCGTTCACTGACAGGCATTGGTTCACCGTCGATTACGAGATCGGTTGCCGACACCTTGCCGCCACGCTCCACAAGCTGAAACTCAAGCGGTTGACCCTCGGCAAGGCCGGCAAGGCCAGCCTGTTCGACAGCGCTGATGTGCACGAAGACGTCGTCTGGACGACCATCTACTTGAATGAAGCCAAAACCCTTTTGACCATTGAAAAACTTAACGATTCCCTTGCCTGAGCCGATGACTTGCGCAGGCATTGGTGGGCCACCGGGACCACGGCGCGGGGCACCAAAGCCACCTCCGCCACCGCCACCATGACCGCCGCCGCCATATCCACCGCCGCCAGAACGGCCGCCACCAAAATCACTTTGATAGGGGGATGGTGCGCGATAACCATCGTAGCTTTCATCACCGAAACCGTCTCTTTTGTCCCGGCCCTTGCCAGCACGCTTGCGATCAAAACCCATAACTTCTTGCTTGCCTTCTCATCGCCCTAAACCACTATGTTATGCAGTCGAGGGCGACTGTACTGCACGTCACAAGCGCAACCGTTGGTGATTACGCGAGTTATATCTATATCGTAATACAATGTGCCGCGATAGCAAATATTGTGGCGGGATTTCGCGGTGTCATAACTGTAGTTTCATTTGCCTTGGACAGCACTGTCGGGCAAGGGGCAAGCATGAGCGTATATTTACATGAAGAAGACCTTCCCACTGGCGTATTGGCAGAAGGTCCTGTGGCCGTTGACACGGAAACCATGGGGTTGATTACTCCACGCGACCGGCTCTGCCTCTTGCAGATTTCCGATGGCCGCGGGGACGAACATTTAATCCGCTTTGGCCGGAACAGCGACTATCAAGCGCCCAACTTGCGCGCTGTTCTTGCCGATCCTACACGCCTCAAGCTATTTCATTATGCCCGATTCGATTTAGCGGCCATTTCGCATTATTTGAATGTCGTTGCGACACCATTATTCTGCACCAAAATCGCGTCACGCCTGACCCGGACTTATACAGACCGCCACGGCCTGAAAGAATTGGTGAAGGAAATGCTGTCGACCGATATTTCGAAACAGCAACAATCCAGCGACTGGGGTGGCCCCGTGCTGTCCGAAGCGCAAAAGGATTATGCGGCAAGCGACGTGCGCTATCTCCACCGGCTGCATGCCGAATTTGTTATCCGTCTTGAACGCGAAGGCCGCACAGGCTTGGCGCAAGCATGCTTTGACTTTCTACCGCACCGTGCAGATCTTGATCTCGCGGGCTGGCCAGAAATCGACATATTCGGGCACAGTTAAGGTTTGATCGGGTTAGCTATCGATCATGTCAGCACAAGCCGATCTTGAACGCACACAAAGGCAGCGTTGGGCTATGCCCGACGGGCGGCATGACCGCCTAATCCGTTCGCTGCGCGTTGGCTTGCCCATCATTATTGGCCTTTTGGTGGCGGTCTTGGCATTCAGCCCCTTTACCGGCAAGCAGGAGCTAAGCTTCGTACTGAACAAGGATGAAGTAGACTTGTCACGAGAGCGTTTGCGCGTCGTCGAGGCCCTATACCGCGGCGATGACAGCAAAGGCCGACCTTTTTCCTTGCGCGCGGGTAGCGCTGTGCAGAAAACATCTGCTGCCCCTGTCTTGGATATGACATCCCTATCGGGCCGGATAATGCTGAATGACGGACCGGCGTCTATCATCGCGCGGCGCGGTGTTTACGACCTGAATAAAGAAACGATGCGCGTGAACGGCCCCCTGGCTGTTGAATCGACGGGCTATGACATGGTCGCCAGTAATGTAGAACTATCGCTGAAAAATCGTTCGATGCAAAGCTTTGGTCCCGTTAGCGGTCGCACGAAAGTTGGCACCTTCCACGCAGGGCGGCTGCGCGCCGACTTGGACACGCGCATTGTGCGTCTGGATGGTGGCGTTCGTTTGCGTATCGACCAGAATGCGATTAAGTGAGCGCGCAATGACTATCCGTTCTCTCTCCTTTGGCCTGTGCGCGGCGATTGCTGGCATGAGCATGCTATCCACAGCTTCGACGGCCCAAAGCATTCGCAATCATGATAGCAACGCCCCTGTCGATTTTTCGGCCGCTTCTATGGAACTGCAGGACCGCGCGGATCGAGTCGTTTTGTCTGGCGGCGTAACTGCGATCCAAGCTGGGCTTACGCTGAAGGCAAATCGCGTGACAGCTGCATATTCCAGCAATGAAGGCGTTGATGTGAACCGACTGGATGCCACAGGCGGCGTGATAATAACCAAAGATGACCTGCGCGCTACAAGCAGCTCTGCCATATATGATCTTGATTCCAGCCTCATCACGCTGATCGGCAATGTGAACCTCGTGCAAGGCAATAACCGCCTCACCGGAGGCCGTTTAGTCATTGACCTCAACGCCGGGCGCTCAACAATCAACGGTGGCGGGACATCCGGCACAACAGCTTCAGGTGGCCGCGTCACGGGTACCTTCAGCGTTCCGCAACGCAAGAATTAGGTTTGGGCTAAAGCTGTAAACAATTGCGTGCAGCATGAACCATGCCAATTGCAAAATGTTTCGCTAGTCACTAGCTATCATCCAGAAAACAAAAGAATCATTGCAGGCGAACATTGAATATGGAAAGCATAACGGCACCCCCACTTGCTGCTGATGCAACGACCGATGCAGGTATGCAATCGGGATTGGGCGTTGTGTCCATCGCCAAAAGCTATGACAAACGCGCCGTTCTGACAGATGTATCGCTGTCCGTGGCCAAGGGCGAAGTGGTCGGCCTGCTCGGTCCCAATGGCGCCGGCAAAACCACCTGTTTTTACTCGATCATGGGGCTGGTTAAACCCGATAGCGGCCGCATTACGCTGGATGGCGCGGACATTACGAAATTGCCAATGTATCGCCGCGCCATTTTGGGGCTCGGCTATCTACCTCAGGAAACCTCCATTTTTCGCGGCATGACGGTTGAGCAAAATATAAGTGCGGTTCTCGAAATGTCGGAACCCGACGTAGAATCGCGCGGCGATCGGTTGGAGAAACTGCTGGACGAATTTGGCCTGACCCGTTTGCGTAGTGCGCCTGCCATGGCCTTGTCCGGCGGAGAGCGGCGGCGATGCGAGATAGCCCGCGCACTTGCCGCGAACCCGTCGATCATGCTGCTCGATGAACCCTTTGCTGGCATTGACCCGATTTCAATCTCTGACATTCGCGATCTTGTGAAGGAATTGAAGACGCGCGGAATCGGCGTGCTCATCACGGACCATAATGTTCGTGAAACCTTGGATATCGTTGACCGTGCCTGCATCATTTACGGTGGACAGGTCCTATTTGCCGGATCGCCAGAGGCGCTGGTTGCCGATCCTAATGTTCGCCGCCTGTATTTGGGCGAGAGCTTTGCAATGTAATGTGGGGGAAATGACGGAAACCTAAGGTCATGGTATTAGCTCCGCGCCTCGACCTCCGCCAAAGCCAGTCGCTGGTCATGACGCCGCAGCTGCAGCAAGCTATTAAGCTATTGGCGCTTTCATCGATTGAAATAGAAGCCTTCATCGCCGAGGAAGTCGAGCGCAACCCAGTCCTTGATGCCGGCGGCGACGATTTCATATCCGACACACCGCTTGATGCATTGCCGCAAACCGCCATTATCGAGAGCAACGAACGCGGCAGTGACGAGATAATCGGCGATGACAGTCACGCGGCCGCCGAAGCGCTTGACGTCGATTTTGGCGCAGAATCCTTCCATCATGATACACCATCCGACAGCGTGGGGGATGCCGATGGGATGCTTGGCCTGTCGGGCATTGCGATGACCACAGGCAGTTTTGACGTCGACGGCACAGATTTCGATAGCTTTGCAGCACGCGACATTGATTTGCGCACGCATTTAATGGCGCAGGCGGGCGCAAGCCTTTCAGGGCATCAGCTTTTTCTGGTTCAACAGATTATCGAGCATATTGAACCCACAGGTTATGTGAGTGAAGATTTACTGGCTATGGCGCAGCGCCTTGGCGTGCCCCTCGCCGAAGTAGAGGCGGCGCTAACTGCGCTTCAGCGCTTTGACCCGACGGGGGTTGGCGCACGCAATCTTGCCGAGTGCCTTGCGCTTCAGGCCAAGGAGGCGGACCGCTATGACCCATGCATGGCAAGGCTGATTGATAACCTCGATCTGGTGGCCAAAGGCGCTTTTGATCAATTGAAACGCATGTGCCGCGTCGATGACGAAGATTTGCGCGATATGCTGATTGAGCTGCGCGGTTATGATCCAAAACCTGGTTGTCGATTTGAAAGCGACAACAGTATCGCGGTGACACCAGATATCTATGTGACACCACGTGGCGATGGTTGGTCGATTGAATTGAACAGCGCCAACCTACCCCGCTTGCTGATCAACCGAAGCTATGTGGCGGAGCTTGGGCAGGACAAAGCTACCAAGGCGTGGCTCAGCGATTGCATGGCCGACGCCAATTGGTTGATCAAGGCCATGGACCAACGGCAGCGCACGATCATCAAAGTCGCGACCGAAATCGTAAAGCAGCAAGACGGGTTTTTTCGGCGCGGCGTTGCGCATTTGCGCCCCCTGACCCTGCGCCAGGTTGCCGATGCCATCGAGATGCACGAATCTACCGTCAGCCGGGTGACGAGTAACAAATATCTGCATTGCGGCCGCGGGCTATTTGACCTCAAATATTTCTTTTCGTCAGGTGTTCAGTCTGCCGATGGCGAGGGTGTATCTGCCGAGGCAGTGAAAAGCCATATCAAATCGCTGATTGAGGCCGAGGGCGAGAAAATCCTGTCAGACGATACGTTAGTCGAGCTACTTACAGCAAAGGGCTTTGACATTGCCCGACGGACCGTTGCCAAATATCGTGAGGCTATGGGTATTGGTTCGTCCGTGCAGCGGCGTCGGCAAAAGAAAATGGGCCGATAATTAGGGTCAGGGCCTAGGGCGCTTAGGTATCGCCGCTTGGTGTTTCGCGTTCCATGAGTATGTTTTCGGCAAGCAGATGATCGCTCAGCTTGTCGACATCTATGGCAGCAACGGGGTCAGACATGGAAACCAGCCTTGCGTCTAGACCAAGCCGTTTCCCAGCCTTCTCCAGAGCCTGATGCAAGCCAACGGAGCGCGTAAGCGCACGTATCGCCAAAAGCAGACCAAAATGCAGAAATAACCGCCATGCCTTTTTGCGATCTTGCTCAGCACCGGCCCATAATTCGAGCGCAAACGATGACTTCTGCGTCATCAGCGCAAACAGATTGGCCCCAGACCATGCGCCATCGGAAAAGCGCAGCCAAGTTCGCTGGGCATCCGGAAATTGCTTTAGCATAGTTTGGCGTTCAACCATGGCGACCGCAACATCGCCATCCGCATGACGCAGAAATTCCTCGATCATCGCCACCGTCAACAAAGGATGGTCCGCCGTGGTCACCAATAAGGGTGAAGAAAAACCGAGTGTCTCGGCCTGCGCCTTAATGCTAAGTGAAATGCTGTTCTGGCTTTCCACCAAAATAGCGCCGCCCGCTGCATCAACAGCCGACCGCAGATGCTCTATGTCTTGCGATAATATGATGATTTTGCCGATATGCGGTGACAAATGCAGTGTGCGGACAACATGGCAAATCATCGGTTCGCCGCAAACCGGGACTAAGGCCTTGTGTTCAAGGCCAAAATGCTGGGCAAGCATATCAGGGCCGGGCCGCTGTCCGGCAAGGACGATGCAGGTCCATTGCGCTTGCAAGTCGCTTCTCCTAAACGCGAAAAATCAGAAGGGTTCGTCAGTCTATCTGGCGGCACCTTGAGGCGGGGCTTGGCCATCAAATATGAATATTGCAATATATGATCTCGACAAAACCATCACGCGCCGTCCGACCTTCACCCATTTTTTGCTATTTTACGCACGGCGAACTGCGCCCTTTCGGTTGGTCGGGCTTCCTATTTGGATCATGGCCCTTATCGGATATCGCGTTGGCCTATATGGCCGCAAGCCATTGAAGCAATTTGGTATAAGCATGTTCATGGGGCGTAATTTGGATGCCGAAACGCTTGCCGAAGTGGTGACAAATTTCGTGTCAGAAGCCGTTTTAACCGACATTCAACCTGGCGCGGCCAAATCTATTGAAAATGAACGAAGCCAAAACCAAAAACTATTAATAGCGACAGCTGCCCCCGCATTTTACGCCAATAAAATTGGTGACGTGATGGGGTTTGATGCGGTTGTGGCAACGCAACATCGATTGCGGTCCGACGGCAGAATCTGCCACTTCATTGATGGCGAAAACTGCTATGGCCCAGAAAAGTTGAAAATGGTCAAAACATGGTTTGATGCCCAAGGGTTAAAGCGCGAAGACTGCCATATTTCAGTGTATTCCGACCATGCTAGCGATGCGCCATTGATGGATTGGGCACATGCGGCATATCTCGTCAACCCGTCGGAAAAGCTGCGCAAGTTGGCAGCGCAAAAAAATTGGCAAGTGCGTGACTTTTCGAGCGCTGAAGGGCATTGAAGCACGTGCAAAAAATCTGTTTCCTGTTCAACCATGATCAAACGCATCAGATTGCGCACAGCCTACCGATTGCATTGCAAATGGCTAAAAGCGGTACTGCCGATGTGACACTCGCTGTCACCAATACTTTAGTTGAAGCGGAAATCCGCAGATTAAGCGGTGCGGCGCTAGAGGGCATGAAAATTGTCCCGCTGCAAACAAAGTCAACGGTATCGCAAATACTCGTCCGAGCATTGGACAGTCTGGTGCCAGCGCGAAAGCTCCTCGTCTACCGCGACAATCTCGACTTTTTTAGGCAGTTTGACGCGCTAGTAGTTTCGGAAAAATCCAGCCTCATTCTAAAAACGCGTTATGGCTTGAAGGATGTAAAGTTCATCCACACACGCCATGGTGCAGGCGACCGCGCGATAGGGTTCAATGCAGAAAGCGCGCAATTCGATCTCATTTTGGTATCGGGCGAAAAAATCCGCGACCGCCTGATCTGTGATGCAGGGGTCCCACCCGAAAAGATCCGCATCACGGGATATGCGAAATTCGATATTGTGGTGCCTGAACAGAAGCCGCTGTTTCCAGCATCTGATCGCCGGACCATTTTATACAATCCCCACCCTTCGCCACATCTTTCAAGCTGGTTCAAATTCGGTGCAGAGGTGTTGGAACAGTTCTACCAAAGCGGCCGCTACAATCTTATTTTTGCGCCGCATGTGATGCTGTTTGCGCGGCCATGGACAGTCACAATTGATAGGCTGTCGATCGCGTCCGCCAATAAACCTGATCCCCGATATAATGATGCACCGCATATGTTAATGGATTTGGGCAGCCCCGCCTGCACAGACATGACCTATACCAACGCGGCCGACCTGTATCTGGGCGATGTGAGCAGTCAGGTCTATGAGTTTCTACATCGCCCACGTCCCTGCCTGTTTTTGGATGCCCATGATACACAATGGCAGGGAAATCCTAATTACCGTCACTGGACTACCGGACCTGTGAAGACGGACGCAAAAGACATTATCGGTGCTGTAGATGCGGCTTTTGCGACGCAGGCTTCGTATAATGATGCCCAGCGTACCGCATTGGCAGACAGTTTTTCGGTCACCGACACGGCTGCATCCGTGCGCGCAGCGGCAGCCATCATCGATTATCTGGATCAAGCCATTGGTTGAAGATGCACCCCAATTGCCGTTAACAGCCCATTCGCCACTGCGCCGGATTGCTGGTAATATGGGGCGGTTGCTTTCGGGCAAGGCGGCCGCTGGCATCATCAGCCTTGGTTCGATTGCTATCGCCGCCCGAATTCTTGGGGTCGAGCAATATGGTGTCCTAAATCTGGTGCACGGTTTTGCAACGCTGATGGGTGGGACCATCGCATTTTCGGGCTTCCACGGCATGGTGCGCTATGGCGCAGAGGCGCTCAACCGTGGTGCCCACACACAGTTCCGTAACCTCGTCTTGTTACTGGCACTAATTGAACTCGGCATGGCCGCTGTGGCCATTGCCTTGGCGATGCTGCTGGTTCCATGGGTCGGGGCATCCTTGGGGTGGAGCCCGCAAGCCATCCAGTTTGGCGGTCTATATTGCTTCGCCATACTCGCCACGGTTCGGGCCACACCACAAGGTTTGCTTCAATTGGCCGAACGCTTTGACCTCATCGGCCTACATCCGGTTATCATGCCATTAGTTCGCTTGGCGGGGGCGCTGGCCATTCTGTTTATGGACGGCGGACTGGCTGCATTTTTGTGGGTGTGGCTCGCCTCAGCGATTGCTGAGGGGCTTTCCATGTGGGTCTTATGCTGGATTGGCACGCGCCATCTGGCCATCGGCGCAGATGGGCGGCCGACGTTGAAGGGCACACGACGCGACAATCCTGGCATCGTGCGCTTTATTGCGACGACCAATCTCGACCTCACCTTGCGGGACATTGCGCCTAAGGCAACACCCTTAATCATCGGATGGATGCTCGGGCCAGCCGCCGCAGGCCTATATGCCCTCGTGCAACGGGCGAGTGCCATTCTGATTCAGCCCGCACAAATGCTTGGGGAGGCCGCCTATCCAGTCGTAACCCGTCTGTTGATTAGCGGCGATAACAAGGCCGCTGGAAAAGCTGTTCGGCGTTCGGCGATATTCGCTACCGGCATTGCATTGCTGGCCGCAGTTATCATGTGTCTATTCGCCGGAAAAGTTCTGGTGCTGCTTGGCGGCGCAAGCTTTGCAGGCGGCGCGTCGTTGCTCATTTTGGTCCTGCTTGGTCGGGCGATGATTGCAGGCATGCCGACGCTGTCGGCGGCGCTCACTGCGCAAGGTCGCCCCTGGATCAGTGCCCGCGCCAATTTAACCAGCAATGTAGGCATGTTACCGATACTACCCCTCATGATTTGGTGGTTCGGTCTGAACGGTGCTGGCGTGCATGGCATATTGCAAAGCCTGGTCCTTCTAAGCCTATTGATTTGGAGTTATAACCAATCCCGCCTTGCGCCAAGCAGCGGGATGTGATTACGCGCCCATATTCGGGCCGGGGGAATAGAAATGACAAGCGCAGATTTTCTCATCAAGCAGCTGAAAAAGGCTGTGTTTCTGCCATATGCCAAATTGCGGGCAAAACTTGGCGGCGAAGGCACTGGTTTTAGCCGCTCAAGTTATGGCGTGCTGATGAAGACAAACTGGCGCGATCGGACATTTATTTACTGCCGTTTCGCTGTCTATGGGCACGGACTGTCAGATTATCTGAAAGGTCTTTCGCGGCCTTTCGTTTTCTTAGACATTGGTGCAAACCAAGGCCTCTACAGCCTGATTGCCGGACAGAACCCGCACTGCACCCGCGCGATTGCGCTTGAGCCAGTTCCAGATACTTTTGTGCGGCTAAGCCAGAATATCAAAGCCAATAAGCTGCAAGATAAAGTCCAAGCGGTGCAGGCCGCCCTGTCAAACCAAGCGGGCACCGCCAAAATTGTCTTTGATGCCGCGCATAGCGGGCTTGCCTCGCTACGAAATGACGGCGCAGATGGTTTGGACATCACTACCATCAATATGCCAGCTTTCGATGATCTACTTGGCGATCCCGAAATGTTGGTCATCAAGGTCGATGTCGAAGGCCATGAAGCCGCGGTCATGGCTGAGCTTGTGAAGTCACGGTTTCTATCGCGTATCGAATCTGTATTTTACGAAGTCGATGCGAAATGGAGCGACGCCAACGGCTTGCGTGCCATTTTGGAAAGCGGTGGTTTTACCCATTTCGAGACTGTAGGTCGCGGAAAGCATTATGACGTGTTAGCTACGCGCCAACCATCAGCCACCCACAAGGAAGTTTAGACGTCAGCGGGCGTTGATGAATCTCACAACATCGGCGACAACAGGTGCCTTTTGCCGAAACGGACGCGCGACGGCCATGATGATATCGGCGTGGTCTACATCAGGATAAATCTGCAGTTGCTGCTTTCCCCCGAGCGCTTGAATTTTCGCCGATAGATTTTTGCTGTTGCGCGGCTTGACGACAGTGTCTTTGTCGCCTGTCAGTAGCAGCAGCGGCGGCGCATCCCCGCGGGCAAAAGTGATCGGTTGCGTTTCAGTGAGGTCAGGCCAATGGCCCAAGGCAATTTTTGACGAATCGCTTGTCAGGGGTAAAAAATCATAAGGCCCGGCAAGGCCAATGACCCCTTTAATCACATCCGTCGTGAGATTTTGCGCAGCCAGCCATTGCGGATTAAGCGCCGTCATCATGGCGATGTGGGCACCCGCACTATGCCCCATGATGAAGATGCGTTCTGCATCACCGTCATGCTTGGCGATATTGGCATGTACCCATGCAATGGCCGCTGCCGTATCCTCGACAAAGGCGGGAAAGCGCACGCGCGGTGTCTTGCGATAATCGGCAATGACCGTGACAAAACCCCGCGATGCAAAAGCACGACCCAAAAAGCCGTAGCCTTCGCGTTCGCCATCACGCCAAGAGCCGCCATGGAAAAAGATCAGCACCGGAGAAGCGTCATTGGCATTTTGATTAGGCAGGTAGATATCAAGCTTTTGCCGCGCGTCATCGCCATATGCGATATTTGTCATCGGGGCTTGGTGATGCTCGGCAGTACCAAATGCCATCCGGTCGGCAAAATCCAACTTTTGGGGATCAGTCTTGCTCCAAAACCATAGACCGAAGCCAAATAAGGCGAGCAATAGGGTGATAAGGATAGTTTTGATCATCCGCTACATCTGCCCTTCAACGCGCAGATCCACAACGAAAAACAATCTAAATAGCGCAACGGCAATGCTTGTGTGTAGGTTTGGTTCGCGCATGCGAGTCTAGCAGTTTGGGACAATACACAGGCTCTGCTAAAGAGTTGTAAATGTGAATGGCAGTCACTTTTTTTGAGAATTGGGTTGTTGGCATACGCCTTGAGGACGCTTTTTGCGCATGAAAAGTGCCAATTTTGAAAAATACTCTGTGGACTACACATATCGAACTATGCGCTCCATCAAATCTGGCCGCCGATAGCTTTTAGGGCCCATGGCATAATGTAAATTTTACTATCGCTAGTTTTTTATACTATTGTCCATCAATATTGAAATACGATACATTTTTTTCAATCTCACGATGAATTGTTTAACATATATCGTCAGAGGCGTTCTATGATTGATGAGATTAGGAAAATATTAGATTTTCAAAATAAAACTAATATTAAATGCCTGCATAATGAAATAAGAATTATAAATGAAATTCTGATAGATGGGCCACTTCCTTCTTTAGATTTAATGAAGCGTACTGGCAGATCTATTTCTGGTCACAATCAAGATTTAAAGAGATTATTAGACATAGAAGCTTTAACTTTAAAAGGCTCCAAAACTGATAAGAGAAAAAGAATATATGATGTATCGGATGATTTAAGAGCGGCATTTATCAGTGAGAAAATTGATAAACTCAGAGCCGATGATATACGATGAATGACAGCCAAAAATCTGTACCTGAGATACATATACAATCTCTTAAACTTCCAACCTTAAGCACCGAGCGCGCTATCCGACGCTTAGAATCTGCCCTCTGCGTCTCAATGATTGACATGAAAACACTGGTTTTCCGAACAATTCTCCAACGCAGTGCGCGCATCTCAAACCTTATGGTCAGCGCCTATTTCAAGTAAAGTGCGCCCGCCTAAAACAGCACCAAGCACATTAGGTCACCGCAAGATCGTCACATATGTTGCTCTGAACATGAGAGCAAACGCTTGCCATTTTCCTTGTTAAATCACATGCCATCTTAGGTATCTTCAAAAGGAGCGGAGACTGCCTAACTCCATTACATAGAAAAAGGGGCCGCGATTTCTCGCAACCCCTTGATTTTGTTCGGAAAAACCGAGTTTTCGGTTTAGCGCTTCGAGAATTGGAAGCTCTTACGCGCCTTGGCCTTGCCGTATTTCTTACGCTCGACCACCCGGCTGTCGCGGGTCAGGAAGCCTTCCGACTTCACGGCGCTACGCAGCATTGGCTCATATTTCGACAGTGCTTGCGCGATGCCGTGCTTTACCGCGCCGGCTTGACCCGAAAGGCCACCGCCCTTGACGGTTGCGATAACATCATACTGACCAGTACGCTCAGTAACGCCGAACGGTTGGTTGATGACGAGGCGCAGCGAAGGACGTGCGAAATAGATTTCCTGGTCGCGGCCATTGACGACAATCTTGCCAGTGCCAGGCTTCAACCATACGCGGGCAACTGCGTCCTTGCGGCGGCCAGTTGCATAAGCGCGGCCTTGGGCATCAATTTCCTGTTCACGAATGACGGCAGCGATCTGTACGGGTGCTTGAACGTCAGCGCCCAAAGTTTCGAGATCAGCGAGCGAATTTGCAGTATCAGACATTATGCACCCACCTTATTCTTGCGGTTCATGGAAGCGACGTCGAGCGTCTTTGGCTGTTGACCAGCATGCGGATGCTCGGTGCCATTGTACAAATGCAGCGCACGCATTTGCGCACGTCCCAAAGGACCACGCGGAACCATGCGCTCAACGGCTTTTTCAAGGACGCGCTCAGGGAACTTGCTATCCAGCACTTTGCCAGCAGTGATGCCCTTGATACCGCCGATATAGCCGGTGTGGCGATAATAGACCTTGTCGGTCAATTTCTTGCCGGTGAACTTTACCTTGTCCGCGTTGATGACAACAACATGGTCGCCGCAGTCAACGTGCGGAGTGTAGCTTGGCTTGGTCTTACCACGCAGGATGTTGGCGATAAGGCTGGCCACACGACCAACAACCAAACCTTCTGCGTCAATGAGGATCCACGATTTCTCGACGTCCTGTGGACGAATCGATTTCGTAACTCTGGATAGCGTTTTCATCGCTAATCGCACCTTTCGAAATTTTGTAATTATGTAGAATCATCACTGACCCACATGCGAAGCGGAGCCAATGGCGATTAAAGCCCCAACAGTCAAGCAAAAGCAGGGGTTTTGCGACGGGTATAATAATACCTCTTGAAAAGTTATGCCGCCTCGCGCCCCAATATATGCGCGCCCCAGACAGTAGATGCGACCAACAAAGCGCCGACCGCCTGATGCAATACCGCCAGCACGATGTTCACGCCGGTCATAACCGTCGCGATACCCAAGATGATTTGAACACCAAAAGTGATGTGGATGGCAATGGATGCGCTACGCGCACCTGTCTGCTTGACGCGGCGCGACAGCAGGATCAAGGCGACCACCGCAACCCACGCCCACCAGCGATGCACGAAATGCGTCAAATAAGGATCATTCACCAACGCATAGAAAACGCCTTTAGCGGTATCGACGCCGTCGGGATATAGTCGGTCATTCATCAAAGGCCAGGTGTTGGACACATAACCCGCGTTCAAACCTGCGACCCATGCACCCAACAGCATCTGGATAAATAGAATCGCAAAAACTGCCGCGGTAAAGGGGTTGATTCTCGCTGACTTTGCAGCTGGGTTTTTGACCAGCGCCTTTAGGTCGAGCGCAGTCCAAACCAACCCACCCAGAATGATAAAAGCGGTGAGCAAATGGACTGCAAGGCGGTAATGACTGACATCGGTGCGCGCAGAAAGGCCCGAAGACACCATCCACCAACCAATCGTACCCTGAAGCCCGCCCAAGGCCAGCAACGCAAGTAAACGTGGCTTATACCCTTTTGGTATGGCTTGCTTTATCCAAAACCATGCCAGCGGAAGTGCAAAGGCAAGTCCAATGACCCGTCCAAGTAAGCGGTGCACCCATTCCCAGAAATAGATGAATTTAAATTCTGCCATGGTCATGCCTGCAGGGCCGTTAATCTGCGTATATTCCGGTATCTGCTTATATTTCTCAAATTCTGATACCCAGGCAGCCTCGCTTAGTGGGGGAAGCGTGCCGGTAATGGGTTTCCATTCGGTAATCGATAACCCCGATTCGGTCAGGCGCGTAATCCCTCCAACAACGACCATTGCAAAGACCAAGGCAGCGACACCCATGAGCCAGTTAATCAAGGCAGCAGGTAGTGCTGGCAAGGTTTCAGACGCGGAGGTTGATTTGAGCGCAGTATCCATGTGCGTTGATATGCCGCTTAATGCAGATTGCCGCAAGCAAAGGAGATTGCAAAAAATGTCAACCAAGCTGCAATTTAGCGATGTAATGTTGTAACGTGCATCGAATCAGTGTAGTAACCAATTCATGGCACAAGTATGGCAAAAATGGCGTTGGGACGGGCTGGGCCTCAGCATCGCCGGACTGTGTCTGTTTCATTGCCTTATAACAACCGTTTTGCTGGCGATTCTTGCGTCTGGCAGCGGTGTGTTGCTTAATCCCATGATCCATGAGGCTGGATTGGGCCTCGCAATTCTTCTTGGTGTTGTGGCATTGGGAAAGGGCTTTCGTGCACATGGCTTGTTCTTACCCGCCTTTGTTGGCGCGCTAGGTATCGGCATGATGGGCGGCGCACTGACCCTGCCACATGGCATCATGGAGATCGCATGGACAGTCATTGGCGTTGTTCTTCTTGGATTTGGCCATTTACTGAACCACCGGGCTAGAGGCGGACCTGCAATCGCGCGGTGATTGACCCGCCGCATGCCAACGCCTACATCGGTCATATGGCAGCACATCACCATCATAAGCATGCAGGCGCGTCGCTTGCGCAAGCCGCAGAAGCCGCGCTTGTCGAGGCTGGCGAACAATGGACCGATATGCGGTCAGATATATTCGCAGTGCTCGCAACATTTGAAAAGCCAGCGTCAGCTTATGATATTGCTGATCTTGTGTCGCAAAGGCGCGGCAAACGCGTAGCCCCCAACAGCGTCTATCGTATATTGGACCTATTTGTGACGACGAACCTCGCGCGCCGCGTGGAAAGCGCGAATGCGTATATCGCTAACTCGCACCCGGGGTGCTTGCATGATTGCATTTTCCTGATCTGCGATAGCTGCGGCACCGCAACGCATATTGACGATGATGCATTGACCATGAGTGTTCGGGCAGCGGCGGAACATGCTGGCTTTGCGCAAGTACGCCCCGTCATCGAAGTACGTGGCAAATGTGCCGATTGTGATTGATATAGCCGCAATTACCCGTTCGACAGCCCGATAAAACACCGCTAAGCTTAAAGCATGACACATTCGCCTGACACGCCGTTACTTGATACGGTTAAAGTGCCCTCGGACCTACGTAATCTTGCCGCGTCGCAGCTTCGCCAGCTTGCCGACGAATTGCGCGCAGAGACCATTTCTGCCGTATCGGTCACAGGGGGGCATTTGGGCGCAGGTCTTGGCGTTGTGGAACTAACCACCGCCATCCATTATGTTTTCAACACGCCCGATGACCGGTTGGTCTGGGATGTAGGCCATCAATGCTACCCGCATAAAATCCTCACCGGACGCCGCGACCGCATCCGCACTTTGCGCACAGGCGGCGGGCTCTCGGGCTTCACAAAGCGCAGCGAAAGCGAATATGATCCGTTCGGCGCGGCACATAGCTCAACATCCATTTCCGCCGCCTTGGGCTTTGCTGTCGCCAACAAGATTGCTGGCAAGCCCGGTAAAGCTATTGCCGTCATTGGCGATGGGTCCATGTCCGCTGGCATGGCCTATGAGGCGATGAACAATGCGCAAGCCGCTGGCAATCGCTTGGTCGTCATACTGAACGACAATGATATGTCGATCGCCCCGCCCGTAGGTGGCCTGTCGGCTTATTTGTCACGGCTCGTGTCCTCGAGCGAATATCTGGGCCTGCGCAGTCTGGCGAGCAAGGTCGCCAAGCGCCTGTCGCGCCGCATTTATTCGGCCGCATCAAAGGCCGAAGAATTCGCGCGTGGCATGGCGATGGGCGGCACATTGTTTGAAGAGCTTGGCTTTTACTATGTCGGCCCTATCGATGGCCATAATCTCGACCAGCTGATCCCGGTCCTCGAAAATGTGCGCGACAATGCCGAAGGTCCGGTCCTGATTCATGTCGTCACGCAAAAGGGCAAGGGTTACGCCCCAGCCGAAGCGGCAGCCGACAAATATCATGGCGTTGTGAAATTCGACGTAATGACGGGCAAACAAGATAAGGGCCCCGGTGGCGGTCCACCTGCCTATCAAAATGTGTTTGGCGAAACGCTGGCCAAGCTTGCGGAAACCGATCCCAAAATCTGTGCAATTACCGCTGCCATGCCCGGCGGCACGGGTGTCGACAAATTCTCCGCCGCGCACCCTGAACGCTCATTTGATGTGGGCATCGCAGAACAACATGCCGTAACTTTCGCCGCTGGCCTCGCCGCGCAAGGCATGCGTCCCTTCTGCGCGATTTACTCGACCTTCCTGCAACGCGCTTATGACCAAGTCGTGCATGATGTCGCGATCCAGAATCTGCCCGTCCGTTTCGCCATTGACCGCGCCGGTTTGGTGGGCGCCGACGGCAGCACCCATGCCGGGTCATTCGACATTACATATCTTGCAACGCTGCCTAATATGGTCGTCATGTCCCCTGCGGATGAGGCAGAGTTGGTCCACATGACCTACACCGCCGTTTTGCACGACAGCGGCCCAATCGCGTTCCGCTATCCGCGCGGCAATGGCACGGGCGTTCCTTTGCCCGAAGTGCCCCAGCAGCTCGAAATAGGCAAAGGTCGTATCGTTCGTGAGGGCAAGAAGGTCGCGATCTTGTCACTCGGCACCCGTCTGGCCGAAGCGATGAAGGCAGCAGATATGCTGGACGCAAAGGGTCTTAGCACCACCGTTGCAGACTTACGCTTTGCCAAGCCGCTGGACGAAAAAATGATCCGCCACCTCATTGCCACGCATGAAGTTGTCGTGACAGTTGAAGAAGCAGCCGTTGGCGGCCTTGGCGCACATGTACTGACCTTAGCCAGCGACGCTGGTTTGATGGACACAGGCCTAAAAATCCGCACGATGCGCCTGCCCGATATATTCCAAGAACATGATAGCCCGCAGAAACAATATGACGAAGCAGGGCTCAATGCGCCGCAAATCGTCGAAACTGTATTGAAGGCGCTGCGCCACAATAGCGCAGGTGTTGAAGAGGCAAGCGTGCGCGCTTAAGGTCGCGCCGCTCCCACTTCATTAACCCGGAATAACAGCCTGCGCGGTTTGACCATCACCTTCGGGTGCGGCGACGATATCGCGCGTGATGCTGCCCTTATTTACGGTCGTAGTCTGCGGATCACCGACAGATGAGCGAATGCCTAATTCGGCAGCGCCTGATGTCGTCGAAATCGCACGTTCGGCAGCAGAGCGCGCAGCGGTACCGCCGAATAAAGTCTCCAGCATCTGTTCCTGACCGGATTCGGCGGGGCGGATGGCAGAGGCCACTGTCGGCTCAAGAGCAAAGTCGGGCGGAACTACCAATGGCGCAGCGCGGCCAACCGATGGGGCAGCGGCCTGATCGCCACCTAATATGCTCCCCATAGATCCACATCCCGACAGCATAGGAAGCGTCATCATCGCAACGGCAAAAAGGACAGGTTTGGTGTTCATATATATATCCATTTCAGGCCGAGTTATGGGCGGGGAGCAGTCGCAGGCGCAGCGCCACCAAACATGGCGTCCAAAACCTGCTGTTTAGTGTCGCCATCCTGCGGACGCGGCGCATTAGGGGTCGGCGTTGGCAAGGTGAAGTTCTTGGGAACTTCGATTGGCTTTGAGCGGCTCACCGCGAATTCATCGGGCCGCTCACGGTCATAGATGCTGGTTGTACCGCATCCCGAAAGCACAAGAAAAGCAACTGACGCCGCCGCTAAGATAGATATCCGCTTCATGACTTCTCCACTATGTCGGCATTACTTGCAGATTCCTGAACATCAGGGCCGCGACCGGTTTCCTTGTCACCTATCAGGAACGCGCGGGCAAGCAATATCAATACGCCCATGCTGATGCAGGCGTCGGCCAGATTGAATATGTAAAAAGGTCGGAATGCCCCAAAATGCAGATCTGCATAATCCACGACATAACCATAACGCGCCCGATCAACGATGTTTCCAAGTGCACCGCCTAAGACCAATGACAAAGCCAGGACATCACCGCGCAATTTCTCACGCCACATCCACACCCCTACACCCGCTGCAATTACTGAAGTCAGCGCAACCAGCGCCCAACGTTCGCCATCGCTATCCGCGGTTAGGAAACTCATCGAAACGCCCCGATTTTCTGCGTAGCGTAAGTCAAAAAACGACACGATGTGAATGACGCCGCGCTCTTTCAACTGCAACGGCCCAAGCATTGCGAATTTCACCATTTGATCGGCGATGAACACAAGGCTAGCGAGCATGAGGCCCTGAAGGCGGAATTTGGGATTTGGGATCATGAGCGCGTCCTAACTCAATTTCGCGTCATGCTGAACTTGTTTCAGCATAACAAACTGCCGCCGTGCGTTATCCTGAAACAAGTTCAGGATCACGATCATGGGAGTATGGTTATTCCCCACCCACAACATCCGCACACCGACCACAAAGCGCGCCGTCTTCAACAACCTGAGGCAAATGTCGCCAGCAGCGACCACATTTGTGGTTGGTGGTTTTGACTGCGCTTGTCTCGCGACCATGATGCACCGCCGACACGATAAATATTTCTGCTAGGTCGACCTCACCCGGATCGCCATTATAGCTATATTCGACTTCCAGACTTGAGCCGATTTCCTTGTTGCGGCGCATAGGCTCGATCACCTCATTTGCCAGCATACGGCTTCCCCTTATGCTAAGCCAATTTTCGGACAATTTTGCATCAATCCAACCAGCATTAACATCGGGCCATTCCGAAAAATGCACGCTGTCCGCATCGGGGAAGCGCGTCTGCCAAACTTCTTCGCTGGTAAACACCAACACCGGGGCAGCATAGCGGACGAGCGCGTGGAACAGCGTGTCCAGTACTGTGCGATAAGCCATCCGCTTCGGATCAGTCGCGGCATCGCAATAGAGGCAATCTTTGCGGATATCGAAGAAGAAGGCCGACAGATCTTCGTTGCAAAACTCGGTCAGCAAGCGGACATAACTGTTAAAGTCAAAGTCATTGACCGCCGTCTTCAACTTCGCGTCCATGTCGGCGAGCAGATGAAGCATATAACGCTCCAGCTCTGGCATATCGGTAACTGCAACCTTTTCCGCATCGGAAAATCCATCGAGTGCGCCAAGCAAATAGCGGAAGGTGTTGCGCAATTTGCGATATTGGTCGGACACGCCAGCAAGGATTTCCTTACCGATGCGATGATCCTCCGTGAAGTCCACGGTCAACGCCCATAAGCGCAAGATATCCGCGCCATTATCGCGCATCAGGTCCAACGGGTTGATGGTGTTGCCCAGCGACTTGGACATTTTCATGCCCTTTTGATCCATAGTAAAACCATGCGTTAGCACGGCATTATAGGGCGCACGGCCGCGCGTGCCGCAACTTTGCAGCAAGGACGATTGGAACCAACCACGATGTTGGTCGCTGCCTTCCAAATAGAGATCCGCAGGCCATGACAGGTCAGGCCAGCGCCCGCTTTCAAGCACAAATGCATGGGTGCAGCCCGAATCGAACCACACGTCCAAAATATCGGTGACGCGCTCATAATCAGCCAAGGCATAATCGCTGCCCAAATATGCCTGTGCGCGTTCATCGGACCAGGCATCGACGCCCATTTCACGCACGCCCGCGATGATGCGTGCGTTAACACCCGCGTCGCAGAGATATTGGCCAGATTTGCGATCCACGAACAAAGTAATCGGAACGCCCCATGCGCGTTGGCGCGACAGCACCCAATCGGGGCGGCCTTCGACCATTGCGGTGATACGATTTTGGCCCTTTTCAGGTACCCAACGGGTTTGCGAAATCGCGGTCATCGCCTTTTCACGCAGCGCGCCATCGGCCGACGCCTTGTCCATCGGCACAAACCATTGCGGGGTGCAGCGGTAGATGACCTTCGCCTTCGACCGCCAGCTATGCGGATAGCTGTGCTTATAATCCGCCGACGCCGCGAGCAATCCACCAGCTTCGTGCAAAGCCGCGCAGATCGGGCCGTCAGGCGCGTTAAACTTGGGGTTGATGACGCTACCCTCACCGCCGAGCCAGAGCCAGTCGGCGCGATATTTGCCATCGCCTTCAACTGCGAACAACGGCTCAATGCCATTGGCCTTGCACAGGTCAAAGTCATCTTCGCCATGGTCGGGGGCCATATGGACAAGGCCCGTACCGCTGTCGGTGGTAACGAAATCGCCCGCGAGCATTGGTCGGGGCTTGGCAAAGAAACCGCCGAGCGCGTGCATTGGGTGGCGAACCATGGTTCCGGCTAGGTCTGAGCCTTTGATGGCCTTAAGTGGAACCAACTCATCACCCAGACGCGCTCCGAATGCTCCCAAGAGCTCCAACCCAACAATATATTGGCGACCGTCATCTTGGCGTTTACGGCAAATCCGATACTCAACATCCGGCCCATAAGCGATCGCCTGATTGACCGGAATCGTCCACGGTGTCGTTGTCCAGATAACTGCGTAAGCGCCCTTCAACGCGTCAATAGGGCTCTCGATAATCTCAAACGCCACATCGATCTGCGTTGATGTGATGTCCTCATACTCAATTTCGGCTTCGGCCAACGCGGTCTTCTCAACGGGCGACCACATGACGGGCTTCGCGCCGCGATAGAGCTGGCCGCTTTCGGCAAATTTCAAAAGCTCCGAAACAATCGTTGCTTCGGCCTGAAAATCCATCGTCAGATAGGGATTGTCCCAATCGGCATTGATGCCCAAACGCTTCAATTGCTCGCGCTGTGTATCGACCCAATTTTGCGCATAGGCCCGGCATTCGGCTCGGAATTCTTGCGCCGGAACTTCGTCCTTGTTGCGCTTTTTCTTGCGATATTGCTCCTCAACCTTCCATTCAATGGGCAAGCCATGGCAATCCCAACCGGGCACATAAGGCGCATCTTTGCCCAGCAATGTCTGCGTGCGGACAACCATATCCTTCAGAATATGGTTCAGCGCGTGGCCGATATGCATGTCGCCATTCGCATAAGGCGGGCCATCATGCAGAATGAACTTCTCACGCCCGCGACGGCGATTGCGCAGCTCCGCATAAAAATCCTGCGCCTGCCAGCGCTTTAATATCCCGGGCTCTTTCTGCGGAAGGCCAGCCTTCATCGGAAAATCGGTTTTGGGCAAGAAGACGCTGTCGCGATAGTCTTGTTTCGGTGAGTCAGGAGTTTCGGTCATATCGTGCGGGTGCTTAGGGGAGGTTGGCGCTTTAGACAACTATTTGAGCGCAGTACTACCGAACGAGAGGGTCGCTCTGACCCATTGAATGTCACGCCAAAATATCGCGCGCCTGATCACAATCCTTTGCCATCTGCGCCATAAGCGCATCTAGGCTGTCAAATTTGGCCTCGCCACGAATGAAGGCATGGAATTCAATCTCAATATTTTGGCCATAGAGATCTTCGGCAAAGTCAAAGAAATGCGGCTCCAGCAATTCTTTGGGCGGGTTAAAGGTTGGACGAATACCCAGATTTGCCGCACCGTTCAAAACGCGGCCATCGGGCAGGCGGCCCTTCACCGCATAAATGCCGTACCGCGGACGCAGATAATGGCCCATGTCGATATTGGCGGTGGGAAAGCCCAGAAGTCGACCGTTTTTGTCACCATGCTGGACAATGCCCGCTACCGTAAAGGGCCGCGTCAGCAAGGCGGTCGCGGTTGCGCAGTCGCCGTCTTGTAATGCTGTGCGGATGCGGCTTGAGGAGATCACCCCTCCATTATCGACCACAGGGCCCATCGCCGTCGAGGACAGCCCGTGCGCGCGGCCAATGTAATGCAGCACATCGATATTGCCGCCGCGCGCTTTGCCAAAAGTGAAGTCTTCGCCCGTGACAACAGCCGAAACCCCAAGTCGCTCAATGAGCAATTTGACGATGAAATCTTCCGCGCTGGTCGCCGCCAATTCAGCATCAAAATCAAACACCAACATGGCGTCCGCGCCCGCATCTTCAAAAAGCCGCTGCCGTTGATCCAATGTTGTCAGCCGGAACCAAGGTGATTGCGGTGCGAAAAAACGCACAGGGTGTGGGTCAAAAGTCGCGATGATAGCCGGGCGGCCTGCCGCGTTCGCCTGCGCGATCGCTTCGCCCGCAACGGCCTGATGCCCGAGATGGAAGCCATCAAAATTGCCCAAGGCAACCACGCCTCCACGAAGCGCGTCAGGCATCCGGTCCTTGGCAGAAAGGCGGGGAATCATCATTGGGCACTTGCCCTTGGCACCAAGCCAGCGCGGATAACACGCAGGGCATTTTCGCCCATGACGGCCCGGATTTCGGCTGGCGTGAACCCTTCGTCCATCAAGGCTTGCGTCACCTGAACCAATTGCGAGGTGTCGAACCGCACGGTGGTCGCGCCATCATAATCCGATCCCAAGGCGACATGTTCTATGCCCACCAGATCGCGGACATGCTTCATGGCCTTGGCTGCCGCGCGTGGGCTGGTGTCGCATAAGGCGCCATCCCAATAGCCAATGCCAATGACGCCGCCCGTTTTGGCCACACCGCGCACTTCGTCATCGGTCAGGTTGCGGTTGACCTTACATGTCGCCTGCACACCGCCATGGCTGGATACAACCGGCCGCGTGGCCATTGCCAACACTTCGGCAACACCGGTATGCGACAAATGGGCGATGTCGATAATCATACCCTTCGATTCCATACGCTTAACAATGTCACGGCCAAAAGGGCTCAACCCGCCTTTTTTCAGGCCATGCATCGAACCTGCCAGTTCGTTGTCAAAAAAATGTGTCAGGCCAGCCATGCGAAAACCAGCGTCATACAACCGGTCCAAATTAGCCGCCTTCCCTTCCAGATTTTGGAGGCCTTCAATGGTCAGCATAGCGCCCACGGCGCGCTTATCTTTCTGCCGCGCGGATAGTAACGCGTCCAGCTGGCCTGCCGTATCAACTGCCTTGATCGCCCCGCTCGATCCCGCAACCGCCGCATCACGTTTTTGTGCATGGTATAGTGATCGCTCAACCAACGAGCTCCAAGTCTTCACGGGTTGCAGCTGCGCAATGGTCAACAAGGTGATGTTGTCGGTGTCAGCCCCATTGCCATCATAATTCTGGTTCTTGGGTGTCTTTGTCACCGACGAGAATAATTGCAGCGCGACATTGCCCTCTTGCAAACGCGGCAAATCCATATGGCCGCGCGAGACGCTGTCGTTTAGGTCGCGGTTCCACATCAATGTGTCGCTGTGCAGGTCAACAATGTTCAGCGTCTTGTGCAAGGCCTTAGCTTCGTCGCTGACGGCGATCAGCGGCTTACCATCAATCTGGTTCATGGCCCCTTCGACATAACCGGGCGCAAAGCCAAAAAAGCCCAAAGCAGCCGCTGCGATCAACGTCGCCGGTATCCAAATTCTCTTACGCATAATCCCCCTTATGGCGACGACTTTTAGGTCGCCACCCGCCGCAATAACGTTACAAAATCATAGGCTGGAGCACCGCCTTGAGCTTCATGGCTCTCCCGCGCAATTTCTTGCCAGATCGACATGTCAAACGCGGGGACGGTGGCGTCACCATCCGGGCTGGCCGCAATTTCGGTGAGCTCAATGCGGTCGGCCAGTGACAGAAATAGGCTGTAGATTTCGGCGCCCCCAATGATGCAGACATGCGGCCCATTGGCGCGCTTTAACGCTTCCTCGACCGAATACACAACTTCAGCGCCCTCCTCCCTCCAGTCCCGGTCGCGGGTCAGGACAATATGGCGGCGACCCTCTAATAAGCCCGGCAGACTGTCAAAAGTCTTGCGGCCCATGATCATCGGCCGGCCCTTAGTCACTTGTTTAAAATGGCGCAGGTCAGCCGGGATATGCCATGGCATACCGCCATCTTTCCCGATTGTTCCATTTGCGGCGCGGGCGAGGACAAGAACGATTTCGGGATGATTCATGCGCCCGTCTTGCCGACTTTTTCTCACCTATACAAGCGTGTGACATGGCCTATTTTTCGGCCTGGGCGTGCTTCTGCCTTGCCATATAGATGCAGATGCGCCGCAGGGTCCGCCAGAATTTGTTCAAAACGGTCGCCATCGGCGCCAATCAGATTTTCCATTTCCACGCGCGCAGCAATCGTTTCGGTGGCTCCAAGCGGGAGCCCGCAAATGGCCCGAATATGGTTCTCAAACTGGCTAGTGGCCGCGCCTTCGATGGTCCAATGTCCGCTATTGTGCACGCGGGGCGCAATTTCGTTGAACAAGGGACCCGTCGTACTGGCAAAAAACTCGGCGGTAAACACGCCAACATAATCGAGCGCCGATGCGACCGCCGCGGCCATATCACGTGCTGTTTGCTGCTGGCTTTCGATCAATGGCCCGGATGGCAGAGTCGATTTCGCGAGAATCCCGCCGACATGGAGATTTTGCGAACTGTCCCAAAAGCGGATTTCACCGTTTTGGCCGCGCGTCAATATGACCGAAAATTCCGCATCAAACGACACCATGGCCTCGGCAATAAGGGGAAGCCCGCCTGTGCGTTCCCACGCACCCGTGATGTCAGCATCAGCCATGATCCTAGACTGGCCTTTGCCGTCATAGCCCATGCGTATGGTTTTGAGGATGCACGGTATGCCAACTGCCGCAATCGCGGCGGGCACCGCGCTTTCGTCCTGTGCCACAGCAAACTCCGCCGTTTTCCCGCCAAGCGCGCGGACAAACTGCTTTTCGGCAGCACGATCCTGCGCCACTTCCAGTGCCTTAAGCGGCGGATAGACCGGAACAAGGCCCGTGATGGATTCCAGCGGCGTCACGGGCACATTTTCAAATTCGAAAGTCACCACGTCGCAAGCTGTTGCAAATGCCTTCAGCGCGACCAGATCATCATATGCGGCGACTGTATTAGCGGCGGCGACATCGAAAGCCACATTATCCCCCGGCGGCGCATAAATATGGCAACGATAGCCCAATTGCGCAGCGGCAGTCGCCAGCATGCGGCCAAGCTGACCACCGCCCAATATACCAATAGTCGATCCGGGGGGTAACGCGGCCATAACCGAACCTTATTCAGGTGTTTCGGCGACCGAAGCCGTCTGAGCCGTGCGCCAGGCATCCAACCGTTCGGCGAGCGCGGTGTCTTCATTGGCCAGCATTGCCGCCGCCAAAAGCGCCGCATTTGTTGCGCCCGCTTTGCCGATTGCCAATGTGCCAACAGGAATGCCAGCGGGCATTTGCACGATGGACAAAAGGCTATCCATACCGTCCAGCGCCTTGGACTGTACGGGTACGCCCAGCACAGGCAAGCGCGTCATGGATGCTGCCATGCCGGGCAGATGCGCCGCGCCGCCCGCGCCAGCAATGATGCATTTCAGGCCGCGACCAACGGCCCCCTTGGCATAGTCATAAAGACGTTCGGGCGTGCGATGCGCAGACACCACTTTGCATTCATGGGGAATGTGCAGCGCAGCAAGTGTCGCCGAAGCCTCTCGCATCGTTTCCCAATCCGAACGGCTTCCCATGATGATGCCAATGATCGGCGCTGCGTCAGTCATATGTCACTCCCCTGACAAGTTCGATGGCAATGGCCTTAGCCTTGTGGTGCAAATGGCGCAATCCAGCAACGCGGCGTTAAACACCCGCGCGGGTAAAGAGAATTTACCGCTCCGAAAGATAATAATATTCGCCGTTCAGATGGTCGTCCAATTCATATATGATTGGCTGACCCGTGGGGATTTCCAAGCCGTTAATATCGGCGTCCGAAATGCCCGACAGATGCTTGACGAGCGCGCGCAGGCTATTGCCGTGCGCCGAAATTAAAACAGTTTTCCCGGCCTGCAACTCAGGTACAATCGCGCTTTCCCAATAAGGCAGCACACGGTTGATGGTGTCTTTCAGGCTTTCTGAAGCTGGAATATTGATGCCGGCATAACGCGGATCAGACGACAGATCATATGGCGACCCTACCGCAAGCCGCGGCGGCGGAATGTCGAAGCTGCGGCGCCAGATCTTCACCTGATCTTCGCCATGCTTTGCCGCTGTCTCTGCCTTATCCAGGCCCGTTAGCCCTCCATAATGCCGTTCATTCAATTGCCAGTTCTTGGTTACTGGAACCCACAAACGCCCCATCGCCTCAAGTGCCAAATTGAGCGTCTTTATTGCCCGCGTCTGCACGCTGGTAAAAGCGGTATCGGGCGCGATGCTCTTTTCCTTCATCAACACGCCCGCTGCCCAAGCCTCAGCCGCACCTTTTTCAGTGACATCCACATCCCACCAGCCAGTAAAGCGGTTTTCGAGGTTCCACTGCGATTGGCCGTGACGGATGAGGATGAGTTTCGGCATATTTACTTTCCTAAATTGTTTGCCGGCGCCCTAACGCAAGTTGGTCAAATCGCCAAGGTCATGAAACCGAAGAAAGGGTTTTTAGCGAGGTCAAAAATCTACACCATCTCCGCAAGGGTCGCGAGACATTCGCGCGCCAGTAAGCGGCAGCGCTCGGGGGACCAGCCTTGATCAGGGTCATTACCGTGAACGGTGTCTTTATAGGGCATTTCCAACGTCATGGAGACGCATTGGTGCGAAGGGCCAAATCGTTCCGCCAATTGGTTGGTCGACATCGACAGATTGGCTTTGCCGGGACCAGCCTTGGTATAACCTAGTTCCGTCTGGAAATCGGGTGTGCGCGCCGAAAGACGGTTGATGAAGGCGTTATGCCGATCACCCTGATCATCGGTCCATGAAGGGATGCCTTCAAAACCCGCCATAAACGCTGCGGGAATGGCTTCGTCGCCATGCACATCGATGGCCCAATGCACGCCGGATTCATCCATTGCGTTGCGAATGGCCAATACTTCGGGGCTGCGCTCTGCCGAGGGTTCGGCCCATTCGCGGTTCAGGTTTATGCCCAGATAATTGGTCCGCAAATGTCCACGGCAGCTTCCATCTGGATTGCAATTGGGCACAATATAAAAGCGGCATTTTTCAAGCAGCACGCGTGTATGCGGGTCGCTGAGGTCGGTAAGCATATCGATGGCACCTTCCATCCAATATTCCGCCTGAGTCTCACCGGGATGCTGCCGCGCATATAGCCAGACCTGCGTGTCGCCATGGCCTATTTCGAGGCAATCAATCGGCTGGCCTTCAATACTGTGGCCGAGGCAGCGATAGCTTACGCCTTCCAACGATGCTGTCTCCGCAATCAGGTCATGGTGCCGTTCCATGCTATAAGGCGCGAAATAGGCAAACCATGCAAGATTGCTTGCTGGGGTGTAACGGATGGTCAACGTGCCGCCGTCCTTGGACTTGTCATAACTCGTATCGGCGCGCCCCCAATAATCGCGGTCTTCGGACACGCACGCGCGATAATCGGGCCAGCCACCGGGATAGGCGCTACTTTCCAGTCCGGTAATCCGCAACTCAAGCTCTTCGCCTGCGGTACATGCCACGCGAAAGTGGAACCATTGCGCGAATTCCGAATCCTTGTCCTTACGGATGCCTAGTGTCGCAACATGGCCATCGACGGCATGAACGATGATGTTGCCGCTATCGAACGCGGCGTTGATGTCAGTAATCGGCATTTTAGTTTCGCTCTCGCAATGAAGTTTATGGCACGCGGATAGTCTCACCCGACACGCCGGGGAAGTCCTTAAACAGGGCTTCTGCCAATTTTGATGCCGCGATACCCGGCTGTGCGGCGGGTGACCCCGCTTTTGCGGATTGCACTGCCGTGCCTTCCCAAATCACCATCTGGTCGCTGCGTCGGACAATGCGAACAGCCAAGCTGGATTGTAACAGCGCCGCAGAATCATTGCCCAGATTGATACCAAGACTAACACCAACGCCCGAGCCATAGCTCCCTGTCGATCCGCCCACGCCAACGGACACTGGCGCACGACGGTCGGAGCGAATCACAGTTGCGCCAAAACGCACCTCGGCGATCACATCTGAATTTCCTATATTATCCCGATAGCCGATGCGCTGCATTTCGCGCGCCACAGCGGCCAGATAGGGCGATCCTGCAAGTGACTGGTCCGAAACCGATTCGCTTACTAGCGCGACCGCAAAACTTCCTGTCCCATAAGGAATACCTTCGGCAGCGCGGTTAAAACGGGTGACCTCGACCGGCCCCGTGGGCACGACGCAAGCGGTTAGCACAAGAAGTGCAAGAAGCGGCGTCAGCCGGGCATTTTTCATCATAAGCATATCCTTAGGGTCACCCTTTACCACATCCTACGATGTATGGGCGCTGAATCCGCAAAAAAGGCCAATCCCGCTTGACTTTCTAAAGCCCGACCCATAGGAGCGCGCCTTCAATTCAAGCTTTATGCATTTATTAGACGGGTAAATCCGATGAAAGTCGTTAATTCTCTTAAGTCGCTCAAAGGCCGCCATCGCGATAACCGCGTGATTCGTCGCCGTGGTCGCACTTATGTCATCAACAAGACCCAACCACGCTTCAAGGCGCGCCAGGGCTAATTTGGCCCTGCCCGCACTAAGCGGGCAGATGGTTCAGGCAAAACGCCGCTCCGAATCTGATTCGCGGGCGGTTTTTTTGCGCCCAAACCCCGTCTCCGTCCTTCCTGCAAAGAGGTGCAATGCATGACGAAGATAACCACCGTGGTCTTTGATGTCGGCAAAGTATTGTTCGAATGGGATCTCCGATATCTTTTTGCCAAGCTTATCGCCGACAAGGACATGTTGGAATATTTCGTCACGCATGTTGTGACTCCCGAATGGCATTTTCAGCATGACGCAGGCCGCGCCTTAACTGACATGGTTGCAGAGCGCATTGCTGAATTTCCAGAATATGCTGCGTTGATTGCGGCTTACCCCACCCGTTTTAACGAGACCATTCCAGGGCCCGTGTCAGGGTCGCTGGAGATTGTGCAAGAGCTCGCCCAACGCGGCGTGCCATTATTTGCCATAACCAATTTTGGCGCAGAATTCTGGGATTGTTTCCACCCCACCCAGCCGATATTCGACCATTTTCAGGACATAATCGTATCGGGCGTCGAAAAATTGGTGAAGCCTGATCCGGCGATCTATGCGCTTGCACTGAAACGCTTCGGGTTAAAGCCGGACGAAGCGATCTTCATTGATGATAATCATGACAATGTCGTTAGCGCCCGCGCCAACGGTTTTGTTGCGCATCATTTTACGGATGCAGCTTCGCTCCGCCGCGATTTGGTGACGCTTGATTTACTGCTTTGAAATTTTTCACGCAGAGGCGCAGAGGACACAGAGATTTAGCCATGCTCCTCTGCGCGCTCTGCGCGCTCTGCGCCTCTGCGTGGACCAAAAAACATCCGCGCAAGCCCTTCCATTCAGTGCCCGTCTGTGCTTAAGCAACCGATGAAACTCTTTATAATCGAGGACGTAATCTCCCATGAATATCCATGAATATCAGGCCAAAGAACTGCTCGCAAAATTCGGTGTGGCTGTGCCCGCTGGTATTGCGGCATTAAGCGTGGAAGAGGCGGTTGCCGCCGCGAAACAACTTCCTGGCCCGCTTTACGTGGTGAAATCGCAGATCCATGCTGGTGGACGCGGCAAGGGCAAGTTCAAGGAGTTGGGTCCCGACGCGAAGGGCGGCGTGCGTTTGGCCTTTAATTTGGATGAGGTTGAGGCACATGCCAAAGACATGTTGGGCAACACGCTCGTGACTATACAGACTGGCCCTGAAGGCAAGCAAGTCAACCGTCTCTACATCACCGATGGCGCCGACATTAAGCAGGAATTCTACCTCGCTTTGCTCGTGGATCGCGCGACCAGCCGCATCGCGGTTGTGGCGTCTACTGAAGGCGGCATGAACATCGAAGACGTGGCGCATGACAGCCCCGAGAAGATCCACACTATCGTCATCGATCCGGCCGCTGGTCTGCAGCCCCATCATGGCCGTAGCGTTGCCAAGGCACTTGGCCTGACCGGTGATTTGGCCAAGCAAGCGCAAACCGTTCTTGCCGGCCTTTACAACGCATTCATCGGCACCGATGCCGAACAGATCGAAATCAATCCGCTGGCGGTTTGCGAAGGTAAGAATGGCGACGAGCTTCTGGTGCTTGATGCCAAGGTCGGTTTTGACGGCAACGCGATGTTCCGTCACAAGGACCTCGCCGAACTGCGCGACTTGACCGAGGAAGACCCAGCAGAGGTTGAAGCTTCGGAATATGATTTGGCTTATATTAAACTCGACGGCAACATTGGCTGCATGGTCAATGGCGCTGGCCTTGCCATGGCAACAATGGACATCATCAAGCTAAACGGTGAATTCCCTGCCAACTTCTTGGACGTCGGCGGCGGCGCATCGAAGGAAAAGGTCACGGCTGCGTTCAAAATCATTTTGAAGGACCCTGCCGTCAAGGGCATCTTGGTTAACATCTTCGGTGGTATCATGAAATGCGACATCATCGCCGATGGTATTGTTGCCGCGGCCAAGGAAGTGAACCTGTCGGTTCCGCTGGTTGTGCGCCTTGAAGGCACCAATGTGCAGCAGGGCAAGGACATTTTGGCCAATAGCGGCCTGCCCATCGTATCGGCCAACGACCTTGGCGATGCAGCGGAGAAGATTGTCGCGGAAGTGCGCAAGGCGGCATAAAACTTACCCCTGACGGTTCCTGCAAGATGCAAGAATCGTCAGCATGTTAGATGCTTGATAGGATGCGTAGATCAGGCACTTGACGTTCACGTAAACGTTAAGCATAGGCGCAACAGATTAAGCGGGCATCCAATTGCCTAATTGAGTCGGTATGGAAGGATGAGCACATGAAGATCATCGTCCCCGTTAAGCGGGTCATCGATTATAACGTAAAGCCGCGGGTTAAGCCCGATGGTTCGGGTGTTGATTTGGCAAATGTCAAAATGAGCATGAACCCGTTTGACGAAATCGCCGTTGAAGAAGCGTTGCGTTTGCGTGAAAAGGGCATTGCGACCGAAGTTATTGCTGTGTCGATTGGGCCGGATAAGGCACAAGAAACGCTGCGTACGGCATTGGCCATGGGCGCAGATCGCGCAATCTTGGTTATTGCTGAAGATGTTGAGCCTTTGGGCGTTGCGAAGATCCTCGCAAAAATCGTTGAAGAAGAACAGCCTGGTCTTGTCATTGTTGGCAAGCAAGCGATTGACGATGACTCCAACCAAACCGGCCAAATGCTCGCCGCGTTGACGGGTCGTCCGCAGGGTACTTTTGCCAATACGGTGAATGTATCGAGCGACGAAGTGCATGTCGCACGCGAAGTCGATGGCGGTTTGCAGACAGTAGCGTTGAAGATGCCAGCGATCATTACAACCGACCTGCGCTTGAACGAACCACGTTATGCGTCCTTGCCGAACATCATGAAGGCAAAGGCAAAGCCTCTCGTGCAGAAAACACCTGCCGATTATGGCGTTGACGTCAGCCCGCGCCTCAAGACGTTGAAGGTTGTCGAACCACCCGTGCGCAGCGCCGGTATCAAGGTTGCCGACGTTGATGCGTTGGTAGCAAAGCTCAAGGAAATGGGAGTGGCCGCATGAAGACCCTCGTTTATGCCGAACATGACAATGCATCATTAAAGGATGCCACATTAGCTGTTGTTACCGCTGCATCGCAATTGGGCGAAGTACATATCCTCGTTGCTGGCGCAGGCTGTGGCGCGGTTGCGGATGAAGCGGCTAAGATCGCTGGCGTCAGCACGGTGCATGTTGCCGATGACGCGGCTTATGCACAGCAATTGGCGGAAAATGTTGCACCCTTGGTTGCTTCGTTGATGACAACGCATGATGCGTTCCTTGCGCCTGCCACATCAAATGGCAAGAATATCGCACCGCGTGTTGCGGCTTTGCTGGATGTCATGCAAATCTCGGACATTCTTTCAGTTGAAAGCGCAGATACGTTCACGCGTCCGATATATGCCGGTAACGCGATTGCGACGGTGCAATCATCGGATGCCAAGAAGGTTATCACCGTACGCGGGACAGCCTTTGCCAAGGCACAAGAAACCGGTGGTTCAGCAACTATTGCAGCTGTCGCTAGCACTGGCGACGCCGGCACTTCAAAATTCCTGTCGGCAGAGATTGCCAAGCAAGAACGCCCTGAACTCACCTCAGCCAAGATCATCGTATCAGGTGGTCGTGCGTTGAAGGATGCGGAAACCTTTGCCGCGACTATCTTGCCCTTGGCCGACAAGCTTGGTGCAGGCGTTGGCGCAAGCCGCGCAGCCGTGGACGCAGGCTTTGTGCCCAATGATTATCAGGTCGGCCAAACGGGTAAGATCGTTGCGCCAGAAGTATATGTCGCGGTCGGCATCTCCGGCGCGATCCAGCATCTCGCCGGCATGAAAGACTCCAAAGTCATCATCGCAATCAACAAGGACGAAGACGCGCCAATATTCCAAGTCGCGGATATCGGTCTCGTTGGCGACCTGTTTACGGTCGTACCGGAGCTGGTTGGCAAGCTTTAATAAGCTGTATTAATATGTAAAAAATCAAGGGCGGGCAGCAATGTCCGCCCTTTTTGCTTGTGGCGACGACATTGCGATTACCCGCGCGCGAGCTACAAATATGCCTGCCCGTCTATTTTCGCAAACACTGGGGTTAAGGCAGAAGGTCCGCTGGCACGGTGGGCTCGCTCAATATTTTCTCCATCCTGCGCCACCGCTCGGTCGTATCTGGATTGCCGCGTTCAATATAAGCTCGGACCAGATCTTTGCCCCAGCCATAGTTGATCACATAGCTGCGATAATGGTCGGTGAATTTTACCGATTGTTCCGCGCGCGCGGGGGAGAGCAAGAGATATTTCTGCGTTAATTCGAGTGCCTGCGGCCTTGTAATTTCGCCATCGAGATACATTCTTGCAATGGTCAATCGCGCGCCCAACAATGCTTCTGTCATTTGCTGCATTTGCCAAAAGGCTTGTGCAGATTTGGGGTCAAGGCCAGCAATGGGGTAGAGAATATCGCGCTCAAAAGCCAAGCGTTCCTCCGCAGGAAAGGCCAGATCGATGCCATAATTAGCGCTGCCTTCGGATAACACACTGGTCGGGCTGTAGAGCGGATTAACTTCATATTCCTTCCACCCGTTTTTGCGTGCCATTTGTTCTTCAACCATCAGGTTCAGCACATGGTGGCCTGGATAGCCTTCATGACAACCCAGATCGACCGCGCGGCTAATGCGGATGGGAAGGTCGGTATTGATTTGGATCAGGCTTTTATAATTGCCCTTATAATAATTATAGCCTGACCAAGGCTTACCCGTGACGAACTCCATCACGAATGCCTCGCCTGCTGGCAATTGAATATATTGCGCTGTGCGGCGCCTACATTCGGCAATTGCGGCATCAAACACAGGCTGCAAGCGGTCCTTAGGAATGACATAGCGCTCATTAAAGGCATCAACGCGTGCGGCGAGCGGCCCATAGCCGGGAATCAAGGTTTCCAGATTGGCCAATATGGCGTCAAAATGCGCTAAAGGTTTCAAGTCGGGCACAGTTGCAAACTGGCCTCGGGCTTCATCATTAAATGCAAATTTCCGCCCCTGAAGCATTTGCAACCGCGTATCCGCCGCAATCAACATGCCGCGCAACGCAACCGCACGGCGGCGATCTGAATCTACTGTGATTGAAGGCAAAGCGGCATCAATCGCCGCGGTCAGTGTGCGGGCTTCTGCAATCAATTGTACCAATGACCTCGGATTTGCTTTGGCTGCCGCTTGCAATGCGGGCGGACCATAATAAGCATCCACATATTCCGCTTCATGCGTACCTGCCTCAAGCGTCAAACGAATATAGGCATCGGAAATATCAGCAATCGACATCGCTGGTGCAGCCGTATTTACAGGGACAATAGGAGCAACAATGGCGTAACCCGACGCAAGCAAAGCGAGCAGAAGGATGAGGTGGCGAAGGTTCATATAGTGCTTTCAGAAATAATTTTTTGTGGCGCGGCAAAGCGCAAAACAAGATAGCCCAGAATAGCAGACAGAAGCGAACCCATGAGAACCCCGATTTTCACATCATCGGCCTGATCCGGCCCCGTGAAGGCAAGGCCGCCAATAAATAAGCTCATCGTAAAGCCAATACCGCATAGCAAGGCGACGCCATAGACTTGCAGCCAGCTTGCATGTGCCGGACGTGCAGCAATGCCAAGTTTGACAGACAGCCAGACGCTGGTGAATATCCCAAGTTGTTTACCTAAAAACAGGCCCATAGCGATACCAAGCGGCAGCGGTGCGGCAAGCGCAGCAAAGCTGATACCCGCCAAAGAGACACCCGCATTGGCGAACCCAAAAATAGGTACGATAAGAAAGGCAACGGGCTTTACCAGCCCATGCTCCAGCCGGTGAAGTGCCGAATCTTCGGCGTCAGGTGCGGCCAGCGTCCGGCGGAAAGGAATGGTAAATGCCGCCATCACGCCCGCAATAGTAGCATGTACGCCGGACAATAATGTCGCATACCATAATAAGGCAGCGAGGATGAGATAGGGCCACAGGGCATTTACCCGAAAACGGTTCAGCAACATCATCGCGACCCAAATGCCACCTGCCGCGATCAGCGCGGTCATGTTTAACTCAGCTGTATAAAATAAAGCTATGATCGCCACTGCGCCCATGTCGTCAACAATGGCAACGGTCGTCAGGAACAGTTTCAGTGAAGCGGGCGCTCGACTGCCCAAAAGGGCAAGCACGCCAATAGCAAAGGCAATGTCAGTAGCAGCCGGTATAGCCCATCCACGCTGCAACGTGAGGTCGCCGCCTGCAACCGCAAGATATATTACCGCCGGAACTATCATCCCTGCCGCAGCCGCAACCATTGGAAGCGTGCGGTCAGCCCAAGTCGACAAATGTCCGTCCACAAATTCGCGCTTAATCTCCAGCCCAACGAGCAAGAAGAATATCGCCATCAGACCGTCATTAATCCAAAGGTGTACGGTCATCGGGCCAAGCTTTGGTGTCAACTCAGGCCCGATTACCAAATTTAAAAAATGAGTATAGCTTTCAGCAATTGGTGAATTCGCAAAAATCATGGCCAATGCCGCGGCCGCCATTAACAAAATGCCGCCCGCCGCTTCACTCGACAAAAAGGCCCGTAAAGCAGAATTTTTGGGGGGTTGTTTTATAGTTTCTATCATCATCATTGCTTATGGCGACTCGACCAAAAGATGGCAAGCAAAGGCGAAAAATGCTGCAATTGCCTTGCCTTAGCAACTTATCTCTGTTTATAACCTTGGTTAAGGGGGCAAGGACCATGGCCAAAATAATGCCCAAAAAGTCTTTTGTCGAAAAAAACATTTCGATGAGCGCACAGTCACCTCTTCACTTGACCGAGGGTCAAAAGGCATGCCTCCGGCTGGTGGAGCAGCACCACACTTCTAAAGAAATAGCCCGGACATTGGGCATATCTCCATTCACTGTGGATCAACGGCTTGATGCCGCAAGACGCAAGTTAAATGCTGCCAGTCGCATAGAGGCGGCCAAGATTTTCGCAGCGCTCGACCAGAACGGGATATCCCAACGGTTCGTATACGAGACGTCGATGCTTGAATCGACCGACGATGCCGGTAGCCAAAACACTCTTCCCGACGAGTGGCGGCGGAAATTGTCGAAAATACTTTCGTTCATTTCCGTGCCGCCCATCGGGGGGGAAAGACATGAATTATCCAGCAGGGAAATTCTGGTTCTTGCGCTGAATTTGGCATTTTTCAGCACGGTGGTGATGGCTTTTGTTGTTGTTGTTTTGACGGGAACGTTTCGACTGCTTCAATAAGCTGCCTCCCCATCGGTTGAAGATGCCTCGAACATGAGGAAACTTCGACATGGTACATATTGAGCATGAGACAGCCAAGCAATTGGCATTGGACATTACCTCCACACATTTGGCCATTGATAAGGCTCTCGCGGATCTCGCCACCCTTACATATTCCGTTATTGATGCATGCCGTCATTCCGACGCATCCTTGGCCCAGTCGCAGGCTGCCATTGAAGGTGTCGCCAATGGTCTCACCAAAATGGTCGATGCGCGCAAAGGATTTATGCATGCCCACCGCAAGATTGCGGTCGCGCAACGGGATAGCAACTTGCAAGAGATTAACTTTGGATGCGCTCCAGGTCCGCTAACCCGGCCGTCCGCTCTTCGGGTTGTAAACGGCTGAGTTAAGATATGCTTGCCCGTTATCGGCTAGCATAAAGAAGACAGGCAAAAGCATGGATACGATATTGCTGGCATTTTACTCTGCGCTTTTGTTGTGCGCTGCCTATGCCAGCAAAAATGGTGGCCGCACGGGGAAGGCAGGATCGGCCATCTTTATCGTGGCATCTATATCTACCGTGGCGGCGGTACGCATGAGCCCCAGCTGGGCGGGAACCTCGCTGGGGCTGTTTGCAGTCGACGCTGGGTGCCTGTTCGCGTTGGTCATGCTGGCGCTGGCCAGCAACCGATTTTGGCCAATTTGGGCATTAGGGTTTCAAATCGTCGCGGTTGCGACGCATCTTGCAACGCTGTTTATCCCCGATGTTGTACCAAAATCCTTCCAAGCACTGCTGTCTTTTTGGGCAATCCCGATATTGTGGGTGATGGTGACCGGCACGCACAAAGACCGCCAATATGAACTGAGCATAGGTCGGTAATTCACGCTTGGTGATCAATAAATTCACTTAATGGTGGGCGTGACTGAGGTTGCGGCCACAATGGGGCTGCACCTTTGTCAGAATGGATTTTGCCTTTTCTAGAAATGCTACAATATGAGCTGTTTCTGTTCAGCGCCTTCTGGATATTGATTGGCGCGATCGATGATCTGTGTGTCGACGTCATCTGGATTGGCCGCTACATCTGTCGGCGGCTGCACCTTTGCCGGCACGCGCTGCCCCTGACGGTGAACCAACTTGCAGACCCAGTTGACCATAAACGACTTGCGGTTTTTGTGCCTGCTTGGAGGGAGGCGGACGTCATTGGCGATATGCTACAAAACTGCATGCGCCAATGGTCCACATGGGCAGGTCGGTATCGCATATTCGTCGGCTGCTACCCGAATGATCCTTATACGGCGACCGCGATTATTGACGCAGCTCGTGGTAATGCCGACATCCGCCTCGTCTTAGTCGAACATGACGGCCCCACCACCAAAGCCGATTGTCTCAACCGATTATGGCGCGCATTGCGCGCAGACGAAATTGCCGAAGGATATACAGCAAAGGCCGTTATATTGCATGATGCAGAAGACTCCGTGCACGCGGATGAACTGCTGGTTTTCAATTGCTTAATATCGCGGGTGGGCGCTGTGCAATTACCGGTGATCCCAATACGCACCGCCAGCTCCCGATGGATTAGCGGTCATTATTGCGACGAATTTGCCGAAGCGCATGGCAAAAATTTGGTGGTACGCGAAACATTAGGCGCGTCCTTGCCGCTGGCCGGTGTAGCATGTGCCATTGAACGCAGGCTCATGGGACATCTTGCACAGATAAACGGCGGTAGGCCCTTCGATGCACACAGCCTGACAGAGGATTATGAACTCGGCATCAGAATGGGTGCGGCGGGCGGGCGCACCATCATGGCGCGGATATGGGACCATGAAGGCAGATTGGTCGGCACCAGATCATGCTTCCCCGATACGCTGCAAACGTCAGTGCGCCAAAAAACCCGTTGGCTGACAGGTATTGCACTGGCGGGGTGGGACAGGCTCGGTTGGAAAGGAAACATCGCGCAGAAATGGATGCTATGCCAAGATCGCAAATCGATTTTCGGAACGATTGTAGTCATCGCTGGATATATCTGCCTCTTGCTCACCGCCATATTGGCCGCTGCGCAAGTTCAAGGCTTATATCAACCACCCGCAATGCGTGCGGAAATTATCATATTGCTCTGGCTAAACTCGGCTTTTTTGCTGTGGCGGCTTGCGGTGCGTGCCGGATTTGTGGCTGCATTATACGGCCCGAAAGAGGCTTTGCTATCCGTCCCCCGAAGCATCGTCAGCAATGTCATTGCCATCATGGCTATGCGGCGCGCCTGCACCAATTATCTGCGGCATTGTTTTGGTGCGCCGCTGACATGGGACAAGACTGCGCATCACTTCATGCCTGATAAGTTGGCGCATAGCGGCTGATGCGCGGCAAGGCCTTTGGATTTGTCGCCTTATTATGCACAACTTGGGTGACTGTGCGGGTTGGATTTACCCTCATCACCGACGGCGCAAAGCAAGTCACAGCTCGGCAATATACTTCAGCTAACGCAATTGCCCAACCTGTCACTCAACTGGTCCGGGGAAGGCTGCTCGGCAATATGGCTGCAAAAACCAAAAGCGCTGCCAATAACAAAAAAGGTCGTGTTGCGGCTCTGCTCCCAGAGATCATTGAGCCTCTTTACGTTGATTCAAAACAGACAATATACAAAATCGGTGGTGATTGGGTGCCTGATGAGAAGACCCCATATCCTATATCCTCGGCCTTAGTTGAGTCCCCGAAAAAGCGCGGTTCCATGCATCCAATCCAGATATATGCGTATAGCTTCTGGCGGCAGGGCGATACAACGCCAGGGGTGCTTGGCAACGGACAATATGGCGGTAGTCAAAGCGCGCTGTTGGTGACAGTCCCGCTGCTGCGACATAAAGGTTATGGCAGCGTTACGCCTGTTTCATTTGTCGGGCGTGCGTCGGTTGCCCATAATGCCCCGCGCGAACGTGAATGGGCCACGGGACTGTTGTGGCATCTATCGAACAGGTTTCCAGCACAATTATCGATAGAACAACGCTTTCGGCCAGATCGCCCCGACGTCGTTGCGGCTTTTGTATCTGGCGGACATGAAGGCGCTTCATTGCCCTTGGGCTTTGCGCTCGACGGATATGGACAGGCCGGGTTTGTCACGGGCAAATCTGGCGGTGCATTTGCCGATGCGCAATTGCACGCATTGAAAAACCTGGCCCGCAACGAAGGCTTTTCGTTGAACGCAGGTGCCGGCGCATGGGCGGGCGGCCAAGGCAACATCATGCGGGTCGACATGGGGCCATCTGTCCGCGCGAACCTGCAGGCTGGTGCTGCATCACTGCGGCTTGACGCAAGCTGGCGCTTTCGTGTTGCGGGCAAGGCAACGCCCGGCGATGGTCCGACTGTCACCTTGTCCACCAGTTTCTAAAACGCCGCCTTTATCCTGCCGTCAAATGCCGTTAGGGTCCGGTAGTCGATCATGGATATTTATCTTCCCATAGCCAATCTGTCGGTCAACGCGCTGGTGATCATCCTACTGGGTGGCGGCGTCGGCGTGCTGTCGGGTATGTTCGGCGTCGGTGGCGGGTTCCTGACAACACCTTTGCTGATATTCTACGGTATCCCGCCAGCGGTTGCCGCTGCGTCAGCATCCACGCAAGTGACCGGAGCTAGCGTCTCGGGCGTTTTTGCACATATGAAACGCGGCGGGGTCGATTTTCAGATGGGCGGCGTGCTCGTGGTCGGCGGTATATTCGGCACGGGCGCAGGCGCAGCGATATTTGAAATATTGGAATCGCTTGGCCAGATCGATACCGTCATCAACATCCTTTATGTGCTGATGTTGAGCAGCATCGGTGGCTTGATGGCCAAGGAAAGCTTAACTAGCGTTTTGGCCGTGCGGGCAGGGAAACCGGTTGCTGCGGCCAAACGCCGACACCATCCGTTGGTCGCCAATTTGCCCATGCGCTGGCGTTTCTATCGTTCCGGTCTGTATATTTCGCCTATCGCGCCGCTGATATTGGGCTTTATCACAGGTATCATGACCATGCTGCTTGGCGTGGGCGGCGGCTTCATCATGGTCCCAGCCATGCTCTATCTGTTGGGCATGGGCGCACAGGTCGTGGTGGGGACATCCTTGTTTCAAATTTTGTTTGTAACGATGGCATCAACGATGATGCACAGCCTGACAACCAAAGCGGTTGATATCGTGCTCGCGGTGTTTTTGCTTATCGGCAGTGTGACTGGTGCGCAAATCGGCGCGCGTCTGGCGCAGCGTATGCGCCCAGAATATTTGCGTCTTTTTCTCGCCGCGATCGTTCTGCTTGTGGCCATCCGCATGGCGCTTGGCCTCGGCTGGCGTCCTGACGAAATTTACACGTTGCAGGCCCTATGATCCGCTTCTTCGTCCTTTTAATCCTTTTGCTGCCGATAAGCGCGAGCGCGCAAAATGTGCCCAAGCTGGTGCCGGATGTCTCGCAACGGCAAATCAATATTCAGTCCGGATTCACCGGCGCCGAAATGCTGTTATTCGGGGCCATCATCTACCCGCGCGGCGTGGCACCAGAGGGGCAAGTGGATGTTGCTGTTGTTCTACGCGGACCAATGCGCTCCGTAACATTACGGGAAAAGCAGAAAATTGCTGGCATCTGGGTCAACGCCGACAGCACCGATTTTCGGTCCGTTCCCGCATATTATGCCATTGCGTCGTCACGGCCGCTGAATCAAATCGTCAACAGCAAAACAGCCGCGATTTACGAGCTTGGCCTTGATCGCCTACAATTATCCCCCAGTGGGGAGGTCAACGCCACCGAACAACGACGTTTTGTCGATGGATTAGTCGATTTAAATCGCCGTAACGGCCTTTTCCGCCAAGAGGCCGGCACAGTCGAGATTACTGATCAGGTGCTATATCGCGCGCGCCTCAACATTCCATCCAGCGTGCCGGTCGGTGTCTATACGGCGGAAACATTGCTCATTCGTGATGGCCGCGTGATTGTCGCCGACGACAATGTTGAAGTCCGGATCCGGAAAACCGGGTTCGAACAATTGGTCACTATCTTGGCACAGGATTATGCGCTGCTTTATGGCGCAATGGCGGTGCTTGTCTCGCTGCTGCTCGGTTGGTTTGCCGGATTTGTTTTCAACCGGCTATAAACCATTCCCGAAGCGCGCTTTGGGTTAGGACAACTGAAATCCTTATTCGTTGAGATTGGGCCGCAAATATTGCCGTGCACGGTCAAGGTTCAACCCACGGCGCGCTGCATAATCTGACACCTGATCATCGCCAATACGCGCGACACCAAAATATTCAGATTGCGGGTGACCAAAATACAGACCGCTCACAGCAGCGGTCGGCAACATGGCAAAGCTTTCGGTCAAGGCGATGCCCGTCGTGGATGTCGCATCCAACAGATCGAACAATGTCGGCTTCAGGCTATGGTCTGGACAGGCTGGGTAGCCAGGTGCTGGCCGTATACCGCGATACTCTTCACGGTTCAGTGCCTCAGGCGTGAATTGTTCATCGGGGGCATAGCCCCATAGATCTTTGCGGACATGTTCGTGCATCCGCTCGGCAAAGGCCTCCGCCAAGCGGTCAGCCAACGCCTTCAGCATGATGTCCGAATAATCGTCGATATTGGCTTTGAACCCCGCCAGATGCGTTTCGATACCATGGCCTGTAGTCACTGCAAATCCGCCAATCCAATCGCCATCGCGGCTGATGAAATCGGCCAAGCACATGTTCGCTTTGCCTTCGCGCTTCGTGATTTGCTGGCGCAAGAACGGCAAGCGGACATGCGCCTGCGTCTTGTCGTAATAAACAAGCACATCGTCGCCATCGCGCCGACAGGGCCACAGGCCAGCCACACCCTTGGCGCGTAACCATTTCTCGTTGATGATCTTGTCGAGCATCGCATTGGCATCGGCAAACAAGTTGGTCGCGCTTTCACCGACAACTTCATCCGTCAAAATCGCGGGATAATTACCGTGCAATTCCCACGCGCGGAAAAAGGGGGTCCAATCGATATAGTTGCGCAGGTCAGCCAGATCCCAATCATCATAGACATGAACGCCCGGCTTTTGCGGCGCCGCTGGTTTTAGACTTTCATCTATTTCAAAGGCATTGGCGCGCGCTTCTTCCAACGTAGCGAGCGGCTTCGCCGTCTTGCCCGCGCGGGCATCGCGAATATGACTGTATTCGGCGCGGGTGTCGGCAACGAACTTGTCCGCCATAGTGTCGCTGACCAATGTACCGGCGACCCCGACAGCGCGCGAGGCATCCAGCACATGAATGACGGGGCCAGAATAGACGGGTTCAATGCGCAAGGCCGTATGCGTTTTCGAGGTGGTAGCGCCGCCGATCATCAACGGCATCGACATGCCCGCTTTTTCCATTTCCTCGGCAACGGTCACCATTTCGTCGAGCGAAGGGGTGATAAGGCCCGACAGCCCGATCATATCGGCATCATGTTCGACCGCTGCTTGCAAGATTGTCGGCCACGGAACCATGACGCCGAGATCGACAATCTCAAAGCCATTACATTGTAAGACAACGCCCACAATGTTCTTGCCAATGTCATGCACGTCGCCCTTCACGGTCGCCATGATGATCTTACCCTTGCCTTTGGCACCAGCCTCTTTTTCGGCCTCAATATAAGGGAACAGATGCGCGACCGCTTTCTTCATCACGCGCGCAGACTTCACCACTTGCGGCAGGAACATACGGCCTGACCCAAACAGGTCGCCCACGACATTCATGCCGTCCATCAACGGCCCTTCAATCACCTCAATCGGGCGACCGCCAGACGTTTTGATGGCCAGTCGCGCTTCTTCGGTGTCCTCGACGATATGGGCATCGATGCCCTTGACCAAGGCATGCTCCAACCTTTTGGTCACAGGCCAGCCGCGCCATTCAGCCTCGGCTTTTTCCTGTGCAACATCAGTACCGCGATATCTTTCGGCTAGCGCGATCAGGCGCTCAGTCGCATCAGGGTCGCGGTTGAGGATGACATCTTCGCACGCCACGCGCAGTTCTGCGTCAATGTCATCGTAAATGTCCAACTGCCCGGCATTAACGATGGCCATGTCCAAGCCAGCAGGAATAGCGTGATAGAGGAAGATGGAGTGCATTGCACGGCGCACGGGTTCATTGCCACGGAAGCTGAAAGACAGGTTGGAAAGCCCGCCCGAATAATGCGCATGTGGGCATAGGATACGCAATTCCCGTACCGCCTCGATAAAGTCGACACCGTAATTATTATGCTCCTCAATCCCCGTTGCCACAGCAAAGATATTGGGATCGAAGATAATGTCCTCCGGCGGAAAGCCGATGCCGATCAGCAAGTCATACGCACGTTTGCAAATCTCGACCTTGCGCGCTTGCGTGTCAGCCTGCCCGGTTTCATCGAACGCCATGACCACAACCGCAGCACCATAAGCCATGCAGAGGCGCGCGTGATGCAAGAAAGCCTCTTCGCCTTCTTTCATCGAGATCGAATTCACAATGGGCTTACCCGAAACGCATTTCAGCCCGGCCTCAATCACGCTCCATTTGGAGCTGTCGATCATTAACGGGACGCGCGCAATATCGGGTTCCGCCGCGATGCGCTTGATGAAAGTGGTCATCGCTTCATGCGCGTCCAGCAGGCCTTCATCCATGTTGATATCAATAATCTGCGCGCCATTTTCGACCTGGTCGCGTGCCACCTCAACCGCGGCTTCATAATCGCCTGCGAGGATCAATTTTTTGAACTTGGCACTGCCTGTGACGTTGGTGCGCTCGCCAATGTTGACGAAGCGGGAAGAGGACGTGGTGGAGGACATTTTTTGTTCTGCTTTATAAGGTTCAAGCGGCCATGACGAAGGGTTCAAGCCCCGCCAGCCGGGTGACAATATCTGCCTTGGGAATGGCGCGCGGTGCACGATGCGCCACCGCCTTGGCAATTGCGGCGATATGCGCAGGCGTGGTGCCGCAACAGCCGCCAACGATATTCACCAACCCATCGTCAAGCCATTGCCCAATCAATTGCGCCGTGGTTTCGGGTAGCTCATCATATTCCGCCAAATCGTTAGGCAGGCCTGCATTGGGGTAGGCCATCACAAGCGTGTCGGCTTGTTTGGACAAGGCAGCCAGATGCGGTCGCAACAGATCTGCGCCAAAGGAGCAATTCAACCCGATGGTCAGCGGTTTGACATGGCGGATCGCAGCCCAGAATGCTTCCACTGTATGGCCTGAGAGATTCCGGCCTGCCATATCGGTAATGGTCATGGATATCATCAACGGTACATCGCGCCCACAGGCTGCAGCAGCCTCTTGCGCCGCCATCGCCGCGCATTTGGCGTTGAGCGTGTCGAAAATGGTTTCGATTAACAGGAAATCGACACCACCTTCAATCAACGCGTCGCATTGTTCGCGATAGACATCTTTCAGATAATCAAAGTCTATCTCACGATAGCCGGGGTCGTTGACATCAGGCGACAAGGACAGGGTTTTGTTAGTCGGGCCAATCGATCCCGCGACGAACCGCTTTATGCCATCTTTCGCCTCTGCCGCGTCGCAACAGGCGCGGGCTAGCTTCGCTGACTCCATGTTCAACTGCCGTACCAAATGTTCGCAGCCATAATCGGCCATGCTGATTTTGGTTGCGCTGAACGTGTTGGTCTCGATCATATCAGCGCCAGCGTCGAGATAGGCGCTATGGATTGCGCCAACGACATCCGGACGCGTGATCGACAATAGGTCATTATTGCCCTTTTGATCATGCGTCAGTTCAAGCTCGCCGCGATAATCCGCCTCGGACAATTTATAGCCTTGGATCGCGGTGCCATAGCCCCCGTCGAACACCAATATCTGTTGCGCCGCGCGGGCGACGAAGGTTTCACGCGCGCTCATGCTGCGGCCTTTTGCGCTAAAGCAGTGGGTCGCTTGCCCAGCAAATGGCAAATGGCGTAGGACAATTCGGCACGGTTTAACGTGTAAAAGTGAAATTCCCGAACACCGCCTGCATATAATTTCCGGCACATTTCGGCCGAAACAGTAGCCGCCACCAATTGCCGTGCGGACGGATGATCATCCAATCCATTGAACACGTCCGCCATCCAATCAGGTATCGCCGTGCCCGTCAGATGCGACATACGGGTAATCGCGGCGAAGTTCGACACAGGCATGATACCCGGCACAATCTCTGCATCAATACCGGCCGCTGCAACCGCATCCCGGAAACGGAAGAAAGTTTCGGGTTCAAAAAAGAATTGTGTAATCGCGCGGCTCGCGCCGGCATCCAGCTTGCGCTTCAGAAAATCAATGTCTGAAGCTGCTGAAAGGGCCTCGGGATGGGTTTCGGGATAGGCGCTGACCGATATTTCAAACGGATGCAGTTTGCGCAAACCTTCGACCAATTCCGCAGCGCTGGCATAGCCGTCGGGATGTGGCACAAATTTGCCGTCAGAATTAGGGGCGTCCCCGCGCAGTGCGACAATATGGCGAACCCCGGCTTCCCAATAAGCGTTGGCGACATCAGCAATTTCGCTCTTGGATGCTTCAACACAGGTTAAATGAGCGGCAGCCGGAATTTGGGTTTCGCGGGCAATACGCGCAACCGTGTTATGCGTGCGTTCGCGGGTTGTCCCGCCTGCACCATAAGTGACCGAGACAAAGCGTGGCCCCAGCGGTGATAGGGTCACGACCGAATCCCATAATTGCTCTTCCATCTTTTCCGTTTTAGGCGGGAAGAATTCGAAACTGATCTCGCAATCACCGGGAAGCCCCGCAAAAAGGGGAGAGGCAATAGCCCTGCTGGCCTCCTGCATCTGTGCAAGTGGGAGAATCATGCGACGATCCTTAAATTGTTTTTGGGGTTGATGTTATTCGTGGGGCGCGGTTGCTGGGCCGAGATTTTTTCGCCCATCCAGACTTTGACCACCAATGCGCCAGCTTCAAGTGCGGTTTGGTGCACCATCTGGAGGCCGTGATTGGTAAATGCCTTTTTCATGAATTCATCCGAAAAGCCAAGGCGGGCATGGGCATGGACCGTGCGGAGTTCTTCTAGATCATGCGCCGCAAAATCAACAATCACGAGCCGGCCACCGGGTGCAAGCGTGCGGATTGCTTCGGCGATGACAGCTTCGGGGTGCTGGGCATAATGCAAGACTTGGTGGAAGATGACCGTGTCAAATTCACCATTCCCCACGGGCAGCATGTTGAAGTCGCCTAGCTTTATATCAACTTTACTAGCGATTTCGGGACTTAAATTGGCAATTTTCGCCCGCGCCAGCCGGAGCATTTCGGGGCTGCTATCTATCGCCACAAGCCGACTGGCGTCTGCTGCGAACAATTCAACAATGCGCCCGGTGCCCGTGCCGACGTCAAGAACGCGGCCCAAGGGGGCGCTGTGCAGAACTTGCGCCAAGCGCGCCTCAACTTCCGAATCGGCAATGTGTAATGATCTCAGTGAATCCCACTCATCCGCATGCGCTGCAAAATAATGTGCCGCCATGGCGGTGCGCGCGTTGCGGACTTCATCCAGTCGCAGTAGATCCCGCTGGAACGCCTTTGCCTGCGAGACATCAGCCTCTGCTAGTAAAGATGCGAGCGAGCCGTCCGTTAACAGGCCACTTGGCCTTAAAAATACCCAACTTCCTTCCTTGCGACGCTCCAAAAGCCCCGCCTCATCCAGAATACGGATATGCCGGGATACACGGGGCTGGCTTTGGTCGAGTATCTGGACCAATTCACCCACAGACAGCTCCAACCGACGCACTAGAAACACGATTCGTAATCGCGTAGGGTCGGCCAAGGCCCGCATGATATTTAATAAATTGATCATTTGTTAGGGATATAAAGAATTCTTTATATCAAGTCAATCCGCACAAATTCGCCACATTTTCTACCGTTATAGTAGACATAAGTCCAAATCAGCTAGATAACCTTTTGCTGAAGTGAAAAAGCGCATTGCCAGCGAATTATGAACGAGCTAGAGGGCTTTTCGCAGGCAAGCTGCAAATCTTGCAACGTGCCTGTCAGGTTTTCATAAGTTTTGCTAGGGGGTTTCCCATATGAAGAAAATTGCTGTATCTCTCGTTCTTGCCGCTTCGCTCGGTTTGGCCGCTTGCTCAGGTGCTGAAGAAGCAACAACAGAAGCAACAACAGAAGCTGCTGACGCCGCTGTTGAAGCACCAGCTGCTGACGCTGCTGCAACTGACGCTGCTGCTGCAGACGCTGCTGCACCTGCTGCTGACGCTGCTGCACCTGCTGCAGAAGCTGGCGCCGCTGCAGACGCTGCGAAAGAAGCTGCGAAGTAATATTCGCGCTTTCTAAACGAAAGCATTTTGATAAGGGCTGTCCTGTTTACAGGGCGGCCCTTTTCTTTGTCTGCGGCACAGATGGGCTATGTCTTTGCTAAACAGAATGCGTGTCGGCGATTATTGTCCGTGATATGTAGCAACCGTACGTGACACAAACTGCATGAATGCCATGCGCTGCGGAATAGATGCGGTGGTGCTGCCCATCATAACAGCCACTGCATAGCGTGTCCCGTCAGGTGCCGTCATTAGGCCGATATCATTATAGCCCGTTGCAACCGGTGGCAGAATTTGCCCCGTGCCTGTCTTGTGCACAAACTGCCAGCCCGCAGGCACCCCTGCCTTCAGCCGGTTCGGACCACTTGATGTGCGTGACATTATCCCCAAAATAAGGCGCGTCGATGCAGGAGAAAGCAATTCGCCCTTTGCCAATTTCGCAAGTGCGCGGACAATCGCCTCAGGACTAGCCCCGTCGATGGGATCGGCAAGATAGCGATCCAATGCTGCTTTCCGTGTCGCCAAAGGCACCTCTGCACGCGCAGCATAAAAGCGCTGTCCAATCGCATATTCTTGGCGCCATTCCAGCCCTGCTATCGCGCTTTGCATCGCACGCTCCCCTGGTCCAAAGCGAATGGCACCCAATTTTTTACGCAGCAGGAAATTTTGCACAGCCTGCGGACCACCCGCCGTGCGTAGCAGAGAATCATTGGCGGTGTTGTCGCTGCCGATAATCGCTTGTTCGAGAAGCGACAGCACCGTGACGTCAATCTCGCCATTAGCGATAACGCGGTCCCGAATGGGTTGATGAAAGACCGCAAGGTCATCGCGCGTGATACGTATTTTTTGGTCCAGGCGGATTTTCCCTTGGTCGACCAAGTCCAAAATCGTCAGTGCCACCCATGTTTTGGATACGCTTTGTTGGGGAAAAAGCTCATCTGCGCGTTTGCCGGTTATCCATTCGCCACCATCAATACGCATAATAGCAACGCCCGTGCGGCCAGGAAAAGCGCGCCATTGGTCATCTAGAAGATTTTCCAATCCGACAGGTGCGCGAACAACCGACGGACGAACCGGAAGGGCGGGCGTCGTAGGCTTTTGCGAAGGCAGTGCATTTTTCGCGGCTGGCGCAGGTGTTCGTGATGGTGCGCGTTCTGCAGCAACGCATGCCGACAACAGGGACAATATCGCCAATGAGGCCATGCCTTTGCGGCCGAAACTTTGGATACGGTTTCCTCGAACTTTTAAGATATGGGCCATGCAGAAGTGATAAAGCAGGCCCTCAGTCGAGAACAGCATTTACCGATTTTTTGCGACGAACGATTCTTGAGCGTCGACGAGATGAGGAACTAGCATGCGGCAACGGTGAACTGCATGGCTACTGACACATAATTTAGCGGGCCGAATATCTATCCTAGCCGCGGCCGCGATAGGGCTGAACACCTTGATCGGGGATCCACAAACCCTTGGGCGGCTCGCCGGATTGCCAGAACACATCAATCGGTATGCCGCCGCGCGGATACCAATAGCCGCCGATCCGCAACCAATGGGGCTTCATTTCCGAGAAAAGACGCTGGCCGATGCCAACGGTGCAGTCTTCATGAAAGGCAGCGTGATTGCGGAATGAACCCAAGAAAAGCTTTAATGATTTTGATTCTACGATAGTCGCATCTGGCGCATAATCGATCACCAAATGCGCAAAATCCGGCTGTGCCGTGACGGGGCAGAGCGAGGTAAATTCAGGCACTGCGAAGCGCGCGAGATACAGCGTGCCTGGGCGTGGATTGGGCACATAATCCAGTTGCGCTTCTTCTGGCGTTTGGGGCAGCGCGCTTTGCGCACCAAGAAATTTAGGCTTTAATATATCAGTCATGATGCCGCATTTAGCCGTTTCGCGGCGCGAAGCAAACGGGTGATGCCAGATATCGCCAATGACACGGGAATAAATATAGCAGGCGCCATCCAAACAGCACGCCTTTGTCTTTCTGGAAACCCTGTATCGTCCTTGCATGCGCCCCGCGCTATGGCGCCAACATGACAATTTTGATTCCCATATTTGGTGACCAACTCAGCCACGGCCTGTCCTCTTTGACGGGGCAGGACAAAAAAGCATGCGTCATCTTGATGGCGGAGGTGGACGAAGAAACGGAATATGTACCACACCATAAATCCAAAATGGCGTATATTCTCTCTGCTATGCGCCACCATGCCGAGGATCTGGGTGCGGCAGGCTGGACGGTCGATTACGTAAAACTAAGCGATGCAAATAATAGCGGGAGCCTCACCGGGGAAGTTGCGCGCGCCATTGAGCGGCGCAAAATCTCCGCGCTGCGTGTGACAGAAGCGGGCGAATGGCGCGTAAAGGCCATGCTCGATAGCTGGCCCGACCGCTTTGATATTCCGGTAACCATCCTGCCCGACGATAGATTTTTGTGCACCCATGGCGAATTTGAAAGCTGGGCCAAGGACCGCAAGCAATTGCGCATGGAATTTTTCTATCGCGATATGCGCCGCAAGTCCGGCTTTCTCATGAACGGCGATGTGCCCGAAGGTGGGCAATGGAATTTTGACGCTGAGAATCGCAAGCCCGCCAAGCGCGACCTGACTATGCCAAAGCCGCTGCATTTTCCGCCCAATGCCGTGACGAAAGAGGTCATCCAGATGGTCGAGGATCGTTATGGGGATAACATAGGACTGACGGACACATTCGGCTTTGCGGTGACCCGTGCAGATGCATTGCGGCAGCAGCAACATTTCCTGGCGTATGCTTTGCCCTATTTTGGCGATTATCAGGACGCGATGCTCACGGACGAGCCGTTTTTATGGCACTCGATCCTCTCCCCCTATATCAACTCGGGTTTGCTTGACCCGCTAGAATTGTGCCGCGCGGTTGAGATGGAATATCGGGCTGGAAAGGTTCCGATTAATGCAGCCGAGGGCTTTATCCGGCAAGTCATTGGCTGGCGCGAATATGTGCGCGGCATTTACTGGCATGCTGGCCCCGAATATGTGGACAGCAACGCGCTGGACGCAACGCGATCTCTGCCCGAATTTTACTGGACGGGCGAAACCGACATGCATTGCCTATCGCAAGCCATTGGCCAGACAATCGCGCATAGCTACGCGCATCATATTCAGCGGCTGATGATCACCGGCAATTTCGCTTTGTTGGCGGGGTTGGACCCCAAACAGGTGCATACTTGGTATCTCGCGGTCTATGCTGATGCCTATGAATGGGTAGAATTGCCCAACAGTCTGGGCATGAGCCAGTTTGCCGATGGCGGCATGCTCGCTTCCAAACCTTATGCGGCGAGCGGCGCTTATATCAATCGCATGTCCGATTATTGCACACATTGCCGTTATGACGTGAAGCAACGCATTGGACCAAAAGCATGCCCTTTCAACGCTTTATATTGGGAATTCATTGCACGCAACGAAGGGGAATTGCGCAAAAACCCACGCATGGCAATGCCATATAAAAATTGGGACCGGATGGCGGATACAGATAAAGTAAAGCTTCGGACACAGGCGCAACAATTTCTGGAAACGCTTGGATAGTTTGTAAAAGCGGCTTATCCTGCCCCGAATAAGAATCAAACATGCGGGCAAGGACGACATCATGGAATTGTTAGTAAGCACCGATTGGTTGGCGAATGAAATCGGCGCGTCCGACCTTCGCGTCGTCGATGCAACATGGTTTATGCTCGATGCGGGTCGCAATGCGCAGGCAGAATATGAAGGCGGGCATATTCCATCGGCCGTGTTCATGGATTTGGAAGAGCTTGCTGACGCCAATAGCAGCCTGCCAAACACATTACCGCCACCCGAAAAATTCGCGAGCCGTATGCAATCGCTTGGGCTTGGTGATGGCAGCCGTATCGTTGTGTATGATGACAGCCCCTTCAAGTCTGCTACCCGCGCGTGGTGGATGCTCACGCTATTCGGTGCGCATGATGTGGCAATTCTCGATGGCGGCATCGCCAAGTGGAAGGCTGAAGGCCGGCCATTGGAGGCAGGTAAGCCCAATTTGCGCCACCGCCACTTTACGGTGTGGAAAGATGACAAGGCCGTGCGCAACAAGGCCGACATGCTAGCCAATTTGCACAGCAAAGACGCAGTTGTGGTCGATGCACGCGGTGCTGGCCGCTTTACGGGTGAAGAGGCCGAGCCACGGCCCGAAATGGCTTCGGGACATATTCCGGGCAGCCGTAACTTACCTTTTGGTCAGCTTTTCAAAGCAGATGGAACATGGAAGCGCGGCGCGGAATTGACTGGGGCCTTTACCGACGCAGGCGTGGATCTGAACAAACCGATGATCACCACTTGCGGGTCCGGCATGACGGCGGCGGTTGTTCTGTTTGGCGCACGCATGACCGGCAAAACCGATGTGGCGTTATATGATGGAAGCTGGTCCGAATGGGGCCTCGACGCGAACACCCCAAAAGCGCAGGGTGCGGCTTGAGCTCTGACAAGCCCCAAAAGCCCTCTACGAAAATAGTCACCGCGGGACGACGGGAAGCGTTAACTGGCCCCGTTGTCAACGCCCCCATTTGGCGCGCGAGTACGCATTTATACCCCAATGTCGCCGCGCTTGAAGCTGGCAAGACGTCGAACGAAGATGGTCGCTTTTTCTACGGGCGGCGCGGGTCGCCGACGCAGTGGTCGTTGGCTGAGGCGCTCACAGAGATGGAGCCCGGCGCACATGGAACGATGCTTTACCCCTCCGGTGTAGCTGCTATTGCCTGCGCATTGTTATCGGTCTTAAAAGCCGGTGACATCTTGTTAATGACGGACAATGCTTATGATCCAAGCCGCTCTTTGGCCGACGGATTTCTGAAGCGTTTCGGGGTTGAGACGCGCTATTTCGACCCGCTTACCACTGACTATGACACATTATTTTGTGACCGTACTAAGGCGATCTTGTTGGAATCGCCCGGAAGCCTGACCTTTGAGGTGCAAGATATTCCCGCCATATGCGCAGCGGCCAAAAAAAATAATGTTGTCACTGTGCTCGACAACACTTGGGCGACATCTTATTTCCACACGGCGCTCGATAAGGGCATCGATATGGCAATCTTATCATGCACCAAATATATTGTGGGCCATAGCGACGTCATGATGGGCAGCGTCACCACGCATGCGAAATATTGGACGCGATTGCGCCAAACCGCGCAACAGCTTGGCCAGACAGTGTCCCCAGATGATGCCTATCTCGCCAGCCGCGGCCTACGCACCTTATCCGTGCGGATGAAGGCACATGCGGCGTCGGCGCTCCAGGTTGCGCGATGGTTACAAACACAGCCAGACGTTGCAAACGTCTTCCACCCCGCACTGCCAGAATGCCCGGGGCACGAAATTTGGAAGCGTGACTTTACCGGCGCGTCAGGCTTGTTTTCGTTCATTCATAAGGGCGACGCCGCCACTGCCGCCGCCTTTGTAGACGCCCTCGGCCTGTTCGGCATCGGCTATAGCTGGGGTGGCTTTGAAAGCTTGGCTTTGCCCGTCCAGCCTGAAAAATACCGGTCGGCCGTGGCTTGGGAAAAAGACGGCACGCTCATTCGGCTGCAAATCGGTTTGGAAAACACCGACGATTTGATCGCTGATCTTGAGGCAGCTTTTGTGAAGGCGCGACGCGCGTAAGCCTCAGCGTGTCGGCACGGGCACGTCCCCGGAATAATCGTAAAATCCGCGCTTCACCTTGCGGCCATACCATCCGGCTTCCACATATTTTTGTAGCAAGGGCGCAGGACGGAATTTGGGATCACCCGTCGATTGAAACAGCACATTGGTGATTTCAAGACAGGTATCGAGCCCGATAAAATCCGCCAAAGTCAAAGGTCCCATCGGGTGATTGAGGCCAAGCTGGCACGCGGTATCGATATCACGCATGTTGGCCACGCCTTCACCAAGCGCAAAGATTGCTTCGTTGATCATCGGCATCAAGACGCGGTTGACGATGAAGCCCGGCGCATCATTGGCAAAGACCAATTGCTTGCCCAGCGCCTCGCCATATTGGCGCACGACGTCGACAGTGGCGTCGGTGGTCGCAAGCCCGCGAATGATCTCAATCAGGCCCATGACGGGCACGGGATTGAAGAAATGGACGCCAATAAAGCGTGTGGGGTCGGGCGATGACTGCGCCAGCCGCGTGATGGGAATGGATGATGTGTTCGATGCCAGAACCGCTTGCTCGCTAAGAACTGCACCCACCGCCTCAAATATCTTGCGCTTAATGTCCTCACGCTCAGTCGCAGCTTCGATGATCAACCCTGCATCCGCCATGGGTGCATAGCTGGCGACGGGTTCAATGCGTGACAATAATGCGTCGGCTTCGTCCTGCCCCATTTTCTCTTTGGCAACCAGCCGGGCAAGCGCCTTTGCAATGCACGCTTTGCCTGCTTCGGCCTTGGCAAGGTCAAGGTCCGATAGATAGACATGATAGCCAGCAGCAGCACTCACTTGCGCAATGCCTGCGCCCATTTGACCCGCCCCGATGATACCAACTGCACGCATTTTTTTGCTCCGATTTCTTATATATCTCGGCTCTAGCGAACGCCATGCCCTAGCGCCAGCCTTGCGATTGTCTTATGCCTTTCGCGCGTGCACTCACAAGGGCAACGCAAGCTTGGGCTAGCGTTTCCATCAAATTCCACTTAAGCGCGGCATAAATCCAACAGATTCTAGGCAGAAAGTCATTTAACAATGTCCACATCCGTTCGTCATGCACCCCTTAAAGTGGGCCTCGCGGGACTTGGAACCGTGGGTAGCGGAGTCATTCGGCTGATTGAAGAAAATACGGCGCTTATTGCCCGCAGGGCCGGTCGCGAAATTAAGATTGTAGCCATTACCGCACGCGACCGGACAAAGGATCGCGGCGTTGATCTGTCGCCTTATCGTTGGGTCGACGACATGGCTGCGCTTGCGACCATTGAAGACATTGACGTTGTGGTCGAACTTGTCGGCGGATCCGACGGCCCGGCTTTGGCCCTTGCGCGGGAGACTTTGTCCAACGGGCGCGCTTTGGTGACCGCCAACAAGGCAATGATCGCGCATCATGGCGCAGAACTTGCCGCTTTGGCCGAAAGCAAGCATACCGCGCTCAAATTTGAAGCAGCGGTTGCTGGCGGTATTCCGGTCATTCAAGGTCTGCGCGATGGTGCCGCCGCCAACCGCATTGATCGCGTCTATGGTATTCTAAACGGCACTTGCAATTTTATCCTATCCACGATGGAGCGCGACGGCCTGGACTTTGCCCAGGTGCTGGCCGATGCGCAGGCAAAGGGTTTTGCCGAAGCCGATCCCTCGTTCGACATTGACGGCATAGATGCTGCGCACAAGCTTTCGATTCTCGCGTCTTTAAGTTTTGGTACGGTCATTGATTTTGGTGGCGTTGAAGCTCGCGGCGTACGCAAAATATTGGCGGCGGACATCGCCCAAGCCAAGACATTAGGCTATCGCATCCGGCTCATTGGTCTTGCCGAGATTGATGGCGACAATGGATCGTCGACTATTTTTCAGCGCGTGCAACCTTGCCTCGTCCCACTGAGCCATCCGCTCGCGCATGTCACTGGCGCAACCAACGCCGTCGTTGCCGAAGGCAATTTCTCCGGCCGCCTCTTATTTCAAGGTGCAGGCGCCGGCGATAAGCCCACGGCATCCGCGGTCGTTGCCGATTTGGTCGACATTGCGCGCAAGGAAACCGGCCCCGCATTCTCCATGCCATCGGCTGAACTTGAAAAGCTTCCGCGTGCAGCCTCAGCCCATCGGATTGGTAAAACTTATTTGCGCATGCTGGTGGCGGACCGGGTCGGTGTGCTCGCGGAAATCACGGCGGCCATGCGCGATGCGGGATTGTCGATTGAAAGCCTCATCCAAACCGAGGCAAGCGACGATGGCTCAGCGTTAATTGCCATGGTTACGCATGCCGGACCGGAGCAGGCGATCAATGATACAATCGATGCGCTGGCAAGCTCCGATAGCTTGCTTGGTGAACCCATGGTGATGCATATATTGGGCGCCTAAACCAAGGATTTGCTCAGGTTCCTTACTGCCCGTTATCATCGATTTGTGCGGCGGCGGTTTGATCTGCGTTGATCGCTGCCTGCCCAGCAGCCTTCGTTGCTATCTCGGTGAGAAGGCAAATTGCGATAAGCAATCTCGACAATGGCATTTGCCTTCCCTATCGGAATTTAAGCCCCGAAATGTCGTTCCGTTGAGGGTGCCCCGATCGCGCACCATCATTATAAGATAGCTAGGAATTCAAATGACTACAGCAAGTAAAATCCTCGACCGCGTCCTTGTTTTGGAAATGGTGCGCGTGACGGAAGCTGCAGCCATTGCAGCAGCGAAGCTGATTGGTCGCGGCGATGAAAAGGCCGCTGATGCTGCCGCTGTCGAAGCAATGCGCGCTGCCTTGAACGAGCTATATATGGATGGAACGGTCGTCATCGGCGAAGGCGAACGAGACGAAGCACCGATGCTATTCATTGGTGAAAAGGTCGGTTCCGCGATTGGTACTGGTCCCAAGATCGACATCGCGCTCGATCCATTAGAAGGCACGACGATCACCGCAAAGGCTGGCCCGAATGCGCTTGCGGTGTTGGCCGTGGCCGAAGAAGGCAATTTGCTCAACGCGCCCGACGTGTACATGGACAAAATCGCGGTTGGCCCCGGCTACTCGCCCAATATTGTCAATCTCAACAAATCTGTGGCCGAAAATGTCGCAGCCGTTGCCGCCGAAAAAGGCGTGCCGCCACATGAGCTTATTGTCTGCGTCCTTGACCGGCCTCGCCATGAAAAGATGATTGCCGAACTGCGCGAAATTGGCTGCGGCGTTATGCTTATCCCCGATGGCGACGTCGCGGGCGTAATAGCGACAACGAACCCCGATACGACAGTCGACATCTATATGGGCAGCGGCGGCGCGCCAGAGGGCGTATTGGCTGCCGCAGCTTTGCGTTGCGTCGGTGGCCAGTTTAAGGGGCGCTTGCTTTTCCGAAACGATGACGAACGCTTACGCGCACGCAAATGGGGCATCGAAGATTTGGACAAGATCTACGACCTGGAGGAATTGGCCAAGGGTGACTGCATCTTTGCCGCCACGGGCGTGACCCATGGTTCCTTGCTGGAAGGCGTGAAGACCCTGCGTGATGGCCGCATAACCACCGAAAGTGTCGTGATGCGCGCCTCATCCGGCACCGTGCGCTGGGTCAAGAGCGAACATCGCAAGGCTGACCATCTCGGCTGATTTTTAATAAATACCCATTTGCAGCCCAGTTGCCATCTGTTCACCCAGTTCCGCAGCGGCGGACAAGTGATGACTATCGATAATCTTGGCCGCCAATATTTCCTGTTGGGTCTGCGCTTGCGTGCACACAATCACGCTGGGCGCAATCTGTCGCAGCCGCCAGCCCGTGGCAATACGCTCCGCCTGCGCGACGGCATTTCGCCCATCGGAACCTGCGCACACGATCATGGCATAAGGCCGCCCGTTTAGCGCGCCAAGGCACGGATAATAACATCGGTCGAAAAAGCTTTTCATGCCCCCGCTGATCGCCGCGAGATTCTCGGGAAAGACGAACAGATATCCGTCTGCCGCCAACATATGTTCAGCGTCCGCCTCTGCAGCGTTCAGCATTAGCACTTTCACGCCCTGCCCTCGCGCCGCGCCCGCATAAGCCGCCTGCGCTAGGGCCTCAGACCCGCCCGTCATGCTGTGCCAGATTATTGCGAGTTGCTTCATCGCCACTTGCTAGCACCAGCAGCGCACCATAGGGAAGCATCATGTCGTCTGTCCTGAACATCCATCATTCCGTCCTTGAACAAGCCTGGCATTGGCGTGGTAGCGGTACCGATAGCCGCGACCCCGATTTTCAGCCCGATGATCTGGTCACCCAATTGCTAATGGCCCGCGGTGTCCCGCGCGATGATATCGAGCGACACCGCAACCCGACCATCCGCAATTTCATGCCCGACCCGTCCATTTTTCAGGATATGGAAAATGCCGCGCAGCGACTGGCGCAGGCCGTAGAGGCAGGGGAGCAAATCACCGTCTATGGTGATTATGATGTCGATGGCGCGACCAGCGCGGCACTCCTCATCCGCTTGCTGCGCAACTTAGGGTTGAACGCAGGCTATTATATCCCGGATCGTTTGATGGAGGGTTATGGTCCTTCCGGCGAGGCGCTCGTGCGCATTGGTGATGGCGGTAGCCGCTTGATCATTACCGTCGACTGCGGGGCTATGGCCTATGACGCTTTGTCGCAGGCCAAAGCCGCTGGCCTTGAGGTCATTGTCGTCGACCATCATAAATGCGCGTCAGAGCTTCCTGCAGCCTTTGCTTTGGTCAATCCGAACCGTCTCGACGAAACCGACGAAGCAGCATCTCACGGGCATCTGGCGGCTGTTGGCGTGGCATTCCTTTTGGGAGCAGCGCTGATCCGGACATTGCGCACCCGTGGCTATTTCGCCGAACGGCCCGAACCCAAAATCATGGAGCTACTCGACATCGTGGCCTTGGGCACCGTGGCCGATGTAGCGCAGTTGCGCGGGCTGAATCGTGCGTTCGTTGCGCAAGGACTAAAGGTCATGGCCGCGCGCCGTAACATTGGCCTTTCTGCTCTCATTCAAGCGAGCCGCTTGACCCGCGCGCCAATATGCTCTGACCTCGGCTTTGCCTTAGGCCCACGTATCAACGCGGGAGGCCGCGTTGGCAAATCGGACCTAGGCGTGCGGTTGCTCATCACAGAAGATCCAATCGAAGCGCAAGATATCGCGATGGAGCTGGACCGTCTGAATGAAGAGCGCCGCGCGATTGAATCGGTGGTGCAGGAAGAGGCCGAGGCTATGCTGGCGGGCCAGCACAACCGCGCGGTGGCATTGTTGTCTGGCGAAGGTTGGCACCCCGGCGTCATTGGTATCGTCGCTGGGCGCATCAAGGAAAAGACCGGCAAACCATCGATTGTCATTGCGGTCGACGAAAATGGCGTCGGCAAAGGATCGGGTCGGTCTATCGCCGGTGTTGATCTAGGCGCGGCAATTATTTCTGCGCGGGAGGCTGGATTGCTGGTCGCAGGCGGTGGGCATGCCATGGCGGCGGGCTTGACCGTAGCGCGCGATAAAATTGACGCCTTGGCCGATTGGTTAGACGAAAGGCTCGCAACGGACGTCGCCAAGGCATCGGGGACCAAGGCGTTGTTAATCGATGCCATAGTCGCGCCACGCGGCCTGAACCCCATTTTTGTCGATGCCATGGAGTCGGCTGGACCTTATGGTATGGGCTGGCCAGGGCCGCGGGTGGTCACGGGGCCATTACGAATCATCAAGTGCGATATTGTCGGCAAGGACCATGTCCGCGCGATTGTCGCAGGCGACGATGGCCAATCGTTCAAAGCCATGGCTTTTCGTCAGGGCGAGACCGTTCTTGGCCAGACGATGCTCCACGCTGACCGCGGCCGCCGCTACTGGCTTGCAGGCCGTGCGAAGGTTGATGACTGGGGCGCAACGCCAAAAGCGGAGCTGCATGTCGACGACATTGCCTTTGCAGACTGAATTTGCGCGAACTTGGCCTTGACGAGTGCAAAACGAACCCGTAAAGGCGCGGCTCGCCAAGTGATTGGCCCCTTCGTCTAGCGGTTAGGACGCGGCCCTTTCACGGCTGAAACACGGGTTCGATTCCCGTAGGGGTCACCAACTATCGAACTCAAAGAGTTAGTGCGGGCAATGCCACTTCAAATCAGGCCAAATTTTCGCACTTTCTGTCGACCTGAATAGTAGTTTCGACCTTTTTGCTAATGCTATAGATTATTACGTATCAAAAACTACGAGGACAATCTGATGGCAAGTGATTGATTGCTGGGGCTGTTTCGTTTTGCTTAGAAACAGCCCTTCTTAAATGACGTATGCAATACTGGCTTGAAACGATCGTCAAAATTTATAGCTCTACTCCCACCGTGGAGCTCAGACTGGACTTTTAACGATTTGGTTCTGTTCACGTGAGGCAATCGGCATCACTAAAGGAGCGGCGGCATATTTGGTCAGCGGCGCTGCTTTGCGGGCTAATACAGATGACGCCGCGTGGCTTCCGTAATTGGCCTACACTGCGTCAAGTTAGTGCCAGCGCCGAGATCTGAAAGTGCTAACTCACATTCGTGCGCAATAGAGCTAAGCTTGGGCAGCTATGAGCGGTCTCGCATAGTCATGGCCTGCCCCGTCAATGAGTTGTAAAGGCAACTGCTACAACAATGCCTCGGTTGAAATGTTTGTTGAAGCAATCAATAAAGATCTAATGGGCGGTAAAGCTGACTAGAATGCTGCCAGAGTGAAACTGACTTCTTCCAATACGTCAAAGGGTCTGCAGTGCCCGAAAAGAGGCGTTTAAATCTGGATGCATAAGCGCCTAAGCTTTTAAAGGTAAGGTAAGGTAATATAATGATTGGCAAGCGGCAGGAACCAAATCTTTAAAAATCCCTGCCGCTGCTACCCGATTATCGCTCTGTCATCGCTTCACCCACAGCTTGAGTAAGGGGCTTCGTTAGATACCGGAATACAGTGTTACGCCCTGTCTTTATTTCAACTGTTGCAGTCATTCCAGGCTGTATTTCGACTTTTTCTCCAGGCCTAGGTTTCATACGGGACGTATCAACAGTAACATGAACCCTGTAATAAACGATTTCGCCGCCTGCTTTTTGCTCGGTCAGCGTATCTGCACCAATATAACTAACCAGACCTTGAGCCGAACTATAAATCGACGAGTCATAGGCGTCGAACTTGATTGACACTGTCTGACCGACACGAAGATAAGCGATATCTGAGGGTGAAACTTTTGCTTCAACAATCAGCTTCTGCCCAGTAGGAACGATAGTGAGCACCTCATCACCTGGCCTCAATACCCCGCCCAAGGTAGTCAGGCGCACGTTTTTGACTACACCATCTGTAGGTGCACGAATTATGGTATCGTTCAACGCATCTTGCCGCTGAGCTAAAATTTCACGCGCGGTAACCAGATCTTCTTCAGTCTTGGTATATTCGGCCTGAAGATCCTGAAGATACTTATTTTTAACATTTACCATCTGCGCACGAATATCTGTTACGCCGCGACGCAGCCGCAGGACATCAGCTCGGCTGACATCTCCCTGCTCTAAAAGCGGCAGGTTCATGTCTAATTCTTGTTGCTGAAGTGTAAGCATTGCTTCAAGCGAAGCTAACTGGTCGGTTAGTGCGCGACGGCGCTGCTTATAAAGTTGGGTCTGATTGGAAACAAACTCCGAAAAATTCCTTACATCCTCATCGAAAACTAACGGCCTATCGAACAGTTCTGCATTAATGCGCGCCATAGAAGATTTCAGTGATGCAACCTTACCTTGTGCCTCATCGACTGATGCCTTTATCTTGATCTCGTCGAGCTGGACCAGGACCTGTCCGGAACGGACGCTGTCGCCTTCAAGTACATTTATCGCTTTGATTACACCGCCATCATTACTTTGAACGACCTGGACGCGCCCCGTCGGAATAACTTGCCCAGTCGCACGGCTAGTCTGGTCTAGTTCAGCATATAGCGACCAAACGAACGCGGCGATCAAAAAGCCCACGACGAGATAGATAAGCACGGCTGCGGGCGTTAGCCAACCGCTTCTAGATTTAAAGGAAAGGCTCACGCGTCAGCTCCTGCAGGTTTGGCCGTGCTGTTAATGTCACCATTTGTCACTGGGCCGGGGGAAGGCTCTTGGTTATTATTAGGTTTGCTTTTACCCTGTAACCTAGCGACGACTTCTGATGTTGGACCAGACATAACAATCTGACCATTAGCCATGACTATCACTCTCTGCACAAGATTGAGGAGGCTCAGCTTATGAGTCACTATCACAAGCGTGTCATCAGGCTGCACGCGATTGTTGAGCGCCTTGACAACCTTCAATTCAGTATCGACATCGAGACTTGATGTTGGTTCATCGAGCAGCCAAAGTTTCGGTTTTGCGAGCATAATCCGCGTGAGCCCTGTTAGTACACGCTGGCCGCCAGATAGACCTCGCCCGCCCTCGGCGATTGGAAGATCTACCCCCATAGGGTGGGTAGCAATCATAGCGGCAAGGCCAATTTCATCCGCCACCGCCATCATAGCATCATCTCCAGGCTCAGTGAGGCCCAGCAAAAGATTGTCCCGGAGTGTCCCATTGACGAGACGGTAGTCCTGCGGGAGGTAGCCGATGTGCGTTCGCAATACGTCTTCCGAGACCTGCCACAAATCAAGGTTATCAATCATGACAGAACCCTGCATAGGCGCATAAAGGCCCGCCAGCATGCGCAGTAACGTTGACTTACCCGAACCTATTCCGCCAATAATCGCCACGCGTTCGCCTGCTTTAATTTCTAGCGAGGGAACCGAAATCCCGGCGCGGGCAGCAGGGTACACGAACGCGACATCCTTTAACGCAAGCCGAGGTTTCAAACGGCTTGGCCGCAATTGCACCATGCCGCCTGGACGATCCGTTGGAAGATTCATGATGCTATCTAGCATCTGAAGCGACGTCCGAGCATAGCTCGACTGAACGAGAAGACTGGGCAACTGCGATATCATAGGCCCGTTAATTCGGCTTGATAAAATCGAGCACGCAATCAGCGCCCCCATAGTCATGTTTTGCTCGTACACCTCATACGCACCTAACGCTATTACGAAAATATAACTAATATGCTGGATAGTACCGAATAATGTACTGGCGGTTGCCTGACGATAGCGAACAGGAAGCTCTGTGGCATGCACTTGTTCAACAAGCGCGTTCCATCTTGCCTGCATTGACCACTGACCGCGATTACTTTTTATTGTTTCTGCTGCATCAAGTGCTTCAACCAGCAGACCGTTCTTTTGGTTGCTAGTAACTTGCGACTTATATGTATCTTCGCGGATCAAACGGGCAAAGATCAAAGCTGCGCATATTGCCACAGGAAAACTGACCAACATGACGGCAGCTACGACCCCGCCAAGCAAATAAACTACATATATAAAAAATATTGCAAACGGGAGATCGGCGAAAACAAACAGAACCGCCGACGACATAAGAGCACGCACCTGCTCAAGGCCTCTAAGCTGGGCTGCCATCGTGCCAATCGAAGGTGGGCGAGCATCGAGCCGCACATCAGCAGCGCGAGCGAAGAAATACTCAGAAATCTCACTATCAATCTTTGCAGCCTCTTGCTCCAGCATATTTGACCGAATTATTCGGATCATATAGTCAAATCCGAGCGCAACTAGAGTACCTAAGCTAAGGACAAGCAAGGTCGAGAATGCGCCTAATGGAACAACCCGATCATAAACCTGCATTGAATAGATTGAGGTCACAAGCGCAATTAGATTGACGACTATTGTTGCGAGTGCAGCCAACACTAGCGTTGACTTGCGTTTGAATACAGCATCTCGGAAAACATCAATAGCCTTGGTGTAAGCCAGCTGACGCACCGGCGCTGGGATAACAATGTCGTATAAACAACAGCCGTCAGAGACTGACCAGAGGGCGCTACCCACGCCTAAAAGCACACGGACTTCGCCTCCATCTTCTAGCCGCTCGGCGATCGCCCAACCATGTACCGGATGAAAAGCCATTAAAGGAAATTCGTGCGCACCCGGCACGTGCAGAAGAACTGTGGGCTCCGGCCAGCCTACAGCTTCGCAAAGATCAAAGAGTGCAAATTCATAATCAGCCGATATTAGCAGGGCGTTTTCTGCCCAGTCTGGGCTCAGATCGATCCGACGAAGCGACGCTATTCGGCCAACAATTTGCGATATGGAAACAGTAATGGTCGTCACTCCGAGCTAGGATCTTTGAAGGGCCGCCAGGCGCCTGTGCGGATAGCAATGCGAACAGCGGACGCAGAAGCAGAAACTATAGCATCCACCTCATTCAGCTGTGCATTCACGCTTTCGCGCAATGAATTCATGACATCGAGCCACGAACGGCGACCGGAGATAAACTGCCGCATGTAGCTATCCTTAATTCGTCCCGCAGTCGCCGCCGCGACCGAACTATTTTTTAGACGAGCGAGGGCAGCGTCGTTTTCAATGACATCATTACTGACCTGTTGACGCACTTGCCTCTGTACCCCAGCGATCTGGTCAATTGCTCCCTCAAGCCGCAGACGGGCACTTTCTACCGCTGAAAATTGGGAAAGGCCCCCAACTGACTGCAGCTTTACAACCAATCCAACACGGCTGCCGAATAAATCATTGTGACTATACTGCGCACTCACCTGAGGGAAAATTGACGCCTTAGTCATATCTCCTTCAGCTTTCGCTACGTCTGCCAAGGCGCTTTGCCTTCGAAGAGACGGATCATACGCGAGCGCCTCGTTCTCAACGCCACTCCATTCATAGGCGACAACTTCCGGCGGCGTTGATGGAAAGCTTGTAAAATCGAACGCCTCGTTGCCAGCCAATTCGATAAAGAAGCGTTGTGACGCTAGCCGCTGCGCGCGCATAATGTCCGCCTCCTGCCGAATTTGCGCAAGACGAGATTGAGCAAGTTCTAGGTCGGAAAAGGGGCTGACTTCCTGCCGGACCCTGCGCTCCATGGTTTCAACAAGCTGCTCATGTTCTCGAATACTTTCTCCGAGCAAACTCTCGCGGCGCGACAACCTTAAAATATCAAAGTAGGTTTGTGAGACATTTAGCGCCAGTACCTGAAGCGTCTCGTTAAGGGCCATGAAGGCAGCCCATTGCTGAGCACGTGTCCGGTTCAGTGTAGCATCGATCTTACCGCCCGCCCAGAGTGGCATATCAACAGTAACCGTTGGAGCAATCGAATAGCTCTGGGACTGCTGACTTAAGTTTCCGTAACTTAGCTGGGTCGAAAGCGTCGGAAAGCGCTGCCATTGCGCCGCCGACACGTCACTAGTTGCGGCACGAAATTGAGCCTGCGCAGCGCGAGCTGCCGGATGGCTAGCAGATGTCGACCGCACTACATCGAGAAGAACTTGCGACACCTCAGAGGGCGGATCTTGCCAGGAGGCATTCGCAAGATCAGTAGAGACCGTCTTTGGACTGGGCGGCCCATATACGCCCTTGCCTGAGGCTAAACCTGTACCTGTGGCTAAATCCTGCTTTAGCGGTGAACCGGCATTACCGAGTACGCCGGCAACGGCGGGCGATCCTGAAACTAACAAAGCACCAAAGACAGAAAGCCAAACACGCATGTCGAAATAAACAAGGGATCGCATGATAGAGATATTCCCTAGATGTTTTTGAATTGTCTCGGCTGCGCAACTAACGCCAATGCTTTCTGCAAGCAATTAACTTATCGATTATCCGAGTTATTTAACAAATAATAACATTTGCATTTTTATACTCAGCGTTGGATTTCTTTTTGCATATGGATGCGAGCCTGTCCGAGTGGGACAACCGCGAACGTCTGGCGTCGGCCATCGATCGATGCTCCGCAAAGTGCTGCATGGCTCGGATGACGCGTAGGCAGTGGAAATCGGTACCGGGTACCCAATGGGCCAGTCAGCAATTTGCATCGGCCCTCGACCGCGCCTCGGCGTAAAGAAGACAATTTTACATGGCGCTTTACACGCCCCGTGCCTCCGGTTAAATCATAAAGTCTAAGATATTTTTTCTATATAAAACAATTTCTAAGCGAATAGCTTATTGTAAATTATTTGATAAAAATATGTTGAGCGCAGACTTTTCAAAGAGAACCAAGGGATCCGTTAAATGACCAAAGTCAAAATCGATGACAACGAGTATGAACTGGATAGCCTGTCTGACAAGGCAAAGGCTATCGCTGCTCATCTTCAGGCCGTTAATTTCGAAATTGATCGCCTCCAAGCGCAGACCGCTATCTACCATACCGCCCGCGCCGCTTATGTGCGCAGCTTGAAGGAAGATATCGAGGCCATCTCAACAGAACCCAAAACGCTACCAGCGGCAAAAGCAGCGCCTGCCGTAAATGCAGCACCAGCTGCAGCGGCAAAGCGCAAGCGCGGTAGTAAGGCCAAGGCACATTAACCCACAAACAGATCGCGCACCGACCATAGAAATTGTGCGTGCGGCGTATCCCCAGAGACCAGCTCTGACCCTCCTTATAAGGTATTTTGGCAAAAAATATGCGCTGGGGTCGGGCCGTAACTTTGGCAGGTCAAAAGCCATGGAGCTGGCACATTTTTGAACTTGGTCTTTGACGTGCGGCGCGTTGAGTTCCATAATTTTGGAATTATGTTACCGCCAAGCACGCACGTCCCAAAACAAACCGGCATCTCAGCCAATAACTAGACTTTTACAGGAAAGAGGACTTCCGTTTATGACCAAAGTAAAAATTGATGATACCGAATACGAGCTCGATAGCCTGTCGGATAAGGCGAAGGCTATCGCCGCTCACCTTCATGCCGTGAACGTCGAAATCGATCGTTTCCGTGCTCAGACAGCTATCTATCAAACTGCCCGCTCGGCATATGTACGGAGCTTGAAAGAGGAAATTGAGACAAGCTTAGCAGCTAATGCGGCATAAGGCCGCAGCACTTATTTGAACCAGCTGGTATGTGCCAGCATCCAAATCTGTTTTTCAGGGTCCGCCACATAAAATAGTCGGCGGACCACGCTATTTATATCCAGACAATTCGAAACCCGCTGTAGTATAAGCTTGCTGGACTGAACCCGTGTGGGCGGCACACATGCGCGGTGCCGCAGCCGACAAGTTTAATGCAATCCTCGGTCAGATTATGATCGGCTTAGATCACCTTCAGTACCCGCATCTGCTGAATCGCCCAATAGTGCGAGAGGCTTATATCGTAAACTGCTTTCAGCTGAAGAGAAATACTGGCGGGAGCTAGGCGCAAACTGCGCTGGCTCCCGCGTGTAGCAATTCCCCTTTGGTCTTACTGCTATCCAAATGTCACGTTATCTGAGAGAAATGAGGCATTCGTTACCCCCGCAACGATACCAAGAAGATAAACATCATCGGCAGTTGTCATATCACCCGAACCGGCGTCATCCCAGAAGTAGATGTAAGCCCCATCAGTATATGCATCATTAGGGTCGTCATTGATCATGATCAAAATTGCTTGGACATGGCCACCATAGTTACCGCTGAATGCAGCTATAAGAGAATCTTGATCGTAAGGATTACTGACAGGGTCATTTTGGACAATGATTTGCTGGTTGCCGAGTGCTACTCCAGACATAACAAGCAGGTCACCGCCGCTCGAAGGCGCGTCCGTCGAGAAATCAAAGAATGTTCCGACGTCAACGCGGTTTCCACTTGTACTGATTTGGGGCGAAGTGGCCGCGGAAAACACAATTCGATCGGTATCTCCGTCAACTGAGAGATTCACTGTTTCGGAACCGCCACCGGTATAAACATAATCTGCACCATCGCCAGGGCTAAACAAATCGGCGCCGGGACCACCGAAAAGATAATCCGTTGTGGCTGTACCAGTCAAAATATCGTCGCCACCAAAGCCCCAGGCAAAGTTGCCGGTGATTGTGTCGGCACCAGACGTACCCAATCCATAAATCGTGTCTGCAGGCAACCATCCGGAATCACCATTCGCGTTGCCTGTAGCACCAAATGTGTCGGTGACCGAAGCTGTACCGCTTATGGCTGCTGCCTGTACACCCACAGTTGCAGTGCCGCCTGCAGAGATATTCGGATTGTCAACCTGCGTTCCGCCGATGTTGATTGTGCCCGCGTCATTACTCGACACCTGAACACCATTCTCTATCGCGCGCGCGTTTACTACGGGCGGCAAGTTGAGCAGGACGCCAGACTGCCAGAAAGCATCGGCGCCAAATTGGCCAGACGCGACTGTCACAACCCCTAGAATATTGATTTCAGAGTTATTGATAGAGTCGTCGTTGCCACTGTCCTGATAAATGCCATACCACCACTCATTGGCGTTGGCACCCTTCACAGAGAAAAGGACCTGGCCATCGTCCAGGTTGGTCAAATTATAAGCGCTCCCAAGCGCAGTTTTGACATCCGCTAGCGAAGAGACCGTGGAATTCGAGACAATTAGTAGTTCGGTTTCGTCAACAACAGTTGAGTTGCTGCTCATTGTCGAGGTCAGATAGCCAAGATTGCTTGCGGTAACGGTTGTGTTGTTTTCGCCAATGAAGGATCCACTGCTACGATTTGTCCAACCAGAAACTTGAACACGATCGGCATTCGCACCACTTCCGCTGAAGCCGGTTATGACATCCCATCCCGAAGTTTCGCCGAAGCCTGCGCCATCGCCTGAAGCAGTGACGACCAGATCGGAAGCGCTGTCCCCAGTTAGCACTATAGTGTCGGCGCCTGTGCCGCCAGTGAGTGTATCTGCACCACTTCCACCGGTTAGTGTATCATCGCCGGCGCCACCGGTCAGGGTATCATTGTCGGAACCACCCGTGATGATATCAGCCAAACTTGATCCAGTCAGCGTTACAGCAGACGCACCTCCTTGGTTGGTTATAGTCCAGCCGCTAGTCCCGGTTGCCGCCGAAACGTCGATATTATAGCCCGACGCTGTGATGGTGGCAGCAGAGGCCGCCGCAGCCTTGTTGTAGCTTGCGCTCGTTGCGGTCCAAGCAGCCACCGCCGTGGCGGACATCGCTGCGC